>CAWBVH010000065.1:0-44934 GCA_963792145.1 Candidatus Acidiferrales bacterium | reverse complement strand
AGCGCGTACATCTCCCAGGCGATGGCCTTGTACAGGCCCCAGCGGTCGTCGCCCACGGTGTAGAGGTCGAAATGGCCGCGCCCTTCGACGTAGCGGAAGTCGGTCCTGGCCCCGAGCCCCTTCATGGTCGCTTCCAGCAGGTGCGCCGAACCGTCGAGATAGAAGGTGTCGGCCGAGCCGACGGTCAAGTGGATCTTGCCGTCGAGATCACGCTTGAGCTCCGGCCAGTGGCGGCGGAGGCGCTCGACCACGTCGTAGTGCTCCTTCCAATAGGCAATCACGGCCGAGTCCACCGCGCCTGTCGTGCGGTCGAACATAGGGACCGGGAGCCCGCAGGCGCCGCGTGGGGAGAAGTCCCACTCCCAAGAGGCCATCTGGCCGCCATACTCCCCGACCACGACTTCGCGGCGCGTGTAGTCCTCGACGGCGACCAGCATTTCGCCCTTGTCGCGCGCCAGCGGCCAAGGCGTGCCATCGGGTTTGCGATAGACGTTGGCATTGGGGGCGTAGAGGTTGATGCCCAAGAAGTAGTGGAAATCGCTGGGGTCGGGCGAGGTGGGCCAAGCGCCGCCGAACAGTTTAGGATAGGTCACTTGCAGCCACAGCACGGCCCAACCGCCGGAAGAGTGTCCGGTCAGCAGGCGGCCGGAGGGCTTGGCGTCCATGCGGTATTGACGTTCCAGGTGGGGGATCAGTTCGGCCGTCAGCGCCTGGGCCCACGGCCCATTGTTGACGCTGTTGACGAACTCACTCGTGCCGGTGGGGCTCGACTGGTCGATTCCCACCCAGATCATCGGCGGCGCCTTGCCAGATTTCATCTCATCCCACCGGGCGACGGCGGTGTCGTGGAGGGAGCGCAACGAGCCGCCGAAGCCCTGGGTGTAGTAGACCGTCGGATAGCGCTGGCCGGGATGGGCCGCATAGTCCGGCGGTGTCACGACCCAGCCGTGCAGGGCGACGGGCCGGCCCCAGAAGCGGCTGAGCGCCGGGCTGTTGAAGTCGATCGGGTGGATGTCGGCCTTGGCCGCCGCATAGACCTGCTTCAGCGCCTCCGGCACGTTGAACAAGGGCTGGAGGGGATCGGCTTCAGGGATGGCGGTCGCAAGCGTCAGGAGCTGGGCTGCGTCGCCGGGCAGGTCCATCTCCACGACGCCGCTCACGAGATCGCCAGGGCCGCGTCCCGTGTAATTGTAGCTATGGTCGCGATCGAGCACCGCCTGCACGGCGTAGCGGCCGGGCTTGAGCTGCGAGAAAGGTGTAGGGAAGGCCGTGACGTCCGCGTCGAGCACGACCGTGGCGCCGGGCTCGAGGTGCGCCACCTCCTGAGCGGCGATGGCGGTCGCGTGGGTATCGATCTGGTCCATGTTGACCGTCTCGACGGGCCTCTTGTCGGCGGGTCCGAGCGGTTTGGCGAAGACCAGCAGCCGGCCGGAGACCGAGGTCGCCGAGGCTTGGCCCAAGCTCACATGAAACACCACCGGCGCGGGCAGGGCCGTCGTGGCAAAGACGGTCGCCGCGACGGCCAGCAGGATGTGCGCGCGCAGCCAAGGATGAGCGCCGGTCGAACGGACGGCGAGCTTCATGATCTCCCTCCAGAATCTCCGGGCGCGGGTCTATCGCCTGACGCGCGCCCTATAAGTGAAACATCAGTAATTACTTCGATGAAAAGGTTGGCCGCCGTCCCTTGAATGAAACTGCGGTTGCCGGTCCCCTTTTCAGAGTACCGGTCGAAGATTTTATTGAACTGCCCGCCTCCGGACTTGCTCGCTTGGGAATAGCAAAAGGAATCGTGATCCTGAATAGAGTTCCAGTCTCACTTCTCGCATCCAGGTAGATCTCCCCGCCATGATCCTCGACAATCTTCTTCGCTATAACAAGTCCCAGTCCGGTGCCCTCGACTTTTCCGTAACTCACAAATGGTTGAAAGATGGAATCCCGAATCGACGGGGGGATGCCAGGCCCGTTATCCCAAACGCCGATTTCCAAGCAGGTCCGATTCCCGGTGGTGGTTATGACGATCTGCCCCGAGTCCAGAGGAACTGCCTCGCAAGCATTCAGTACGAGGTTGGCGATCGCCCGTTCGATACGGTTGGAATCGAACCAGCCCGCGGACAAGCCATTATGATGATGCTCGATGGTGATGCCGCGGAACTCCGGTCTCACACTTATCATGCGGACCACGTGGCCGATTGCGTCAACGATGTTTCCGGCAGCGGGCCGCAGGGTGTCACGCCCTTTGGACATCTCCAACAATGACGATACCAGCTCATCCATCCTGTCGATGGCCCAATGGATTTCCTGGTAAAAATCGCCTCTTTGCACCTCGCTGATATCTGTCCGGGTGAGAAATTCCGCATTTGCCAGAATGGCGGTCAAAGGTTGCCGAAGATCGTGGGAAATCAAGGCAACCAGACTGCACACGCCGGAAAGCGGCGCCGGAATTGAGGGGCGTCGTCGCATACTCCCAAAATACCCGGCCGGGAATAACCGCTTGGAATCAGCTTGGTACAACATAGAGACCCCCTTCCATCTGTACGGCCGAAGTTCAGAAAGGAAGGGCCATTTCCGGCCCAGCATCAGCGTGCACCGTTGAGAATCTACGTCTGGTCCGATGATGCTCCATCTTTGAGCTGTTCAGTCATAAACAGGTTGGCGTCCACAAGACCAACACCACGACTTCGCAGTTCCTTGAGGAGTACGATCCCCGCGGCATCGGCGAATGAGACGTCCGCAAGATTAAGCGACAACTGAACCTCACTAAGAGAAGTATGCACATCGCATGCTCTTCGGAGTTCCTCAACCGACGAACCTATTATCCGACCTTCTACCCGAAGGGATACAACACTCCTTGATGATTCGACAATCGTGATCTTGACCATCGCAGCTCACCTGATCTTCCTCGGTACCTGATAATGCAATCGACAGGCCCTTCACAAAACCGGCTAGGTCGGATGCGACCTTCCGGGACACACACCAAGATACCCGGCCAATATTTATCTGGAATCAATAAGTTACAAAGGACGTGCCTGTCTTTTCGAAATATTGGACTGAGGGACGGATCCACCACATTTGGTAATCGCAGGCGAGTCGGTGAACGACGAGCTACTATGGGCGGTGACGAAATCCCTTGATACCGAGCTTTTCCATCCGATGACGAAGAGTGTTTGGATGAACGTTTAGTATCCTCGCCGCGCCCTTGGGGCCATCAACCACTCCACCGGCATGTTGCAGAACGGCACGGATATGGTCTCGGTCTACCTCATCCAGCGTTTGTAGTGACGTTTCAGCCTTGAGGTCAGTCTGTCGAATCTCTGGGGAAACCATCTCAGGAGGCTCTATGCTTATCGCAGACGCGGCAATCGGGATAAGGTTTCGGTCCAGTCTGAGGATCGGACTCGCCGATAAGACAACAGCACGCTCAATGACGTTTTGCAGCTCACGAATGTTTCCGGGCCATGGATAATTCAACAAGTTCTCCATCGATTCGCGTGAAATGCCGTCGATCTTCTTCCGGTACCGCTTTGAGAAACGAGATATGCAAAAGGCCACTAGCTTGGGAACATCGGAGCGGCGTTCTCGCAACGCGGGAAGCTCGATAGGAAATACGTTGAGGCGGTAGAAAAGGTCTGAGCGGAAGCGGCCGGCCTCGACAGCTTCGCGGAGGTTGCGATTCGTGGCGGCAATCACGCGCACGTCCACATGCAAAGGGTGGCTGCTCCCTACCGGCTCAAACTCGTGTTCTTGCAGGACCCGGAGCAGCTTCACTTGCGTTTCCACAGACAGCTCTCCGATTTCGTCCAGAAAGATCGTGCCGCCGTGGGCAAGCTCAAAACGGCCGATGCGCCGCTCAAGCGCCCCCGTGAAAGCTCCCTTCATATGGCCAAAAAGTTCGCTCTCCACAAGACCAGCCGATATGGCGCTACAGTTCACATTCACCAGGACACAACCACTGCGGGCGCTGCGACTGTGGATCGCGCGTGCCACAAGTTCCTTCCCAGTCCCCGTTTCGCCGTAAATTAGCACGGTCGCATCCGTGGAAGCGACCTGTTCGACAGCGTGCAGGGCCCTGAGCAGTGCGGGACTATTGCCCACGATCTCCTCGAAGTTGTGCTCCGTGTGAAGTTCCTCCCGGAGATAAACGTTTTCCTTCTCCAACCTTGCCTTCAGGCTGTCGATTTCTTGGTAAGACTTCATGTTCAGAATCGCCAATGCGATCTGGTTCGCCACCTCCTGCAAGAACAGCGCGTCTTCATCCGAATACCGATCCAGTTCCCGGCTTACCAAACTGAGCGCGCCGATACACTTCCCCTGAAAAACCAGGGGTAGGGCGCACATCGACTGGATACCTTCTGCGGCGAGGCGGCGCTCATTCGCATACTTCTGCTCTTTCTTGAGATCGCAGCGGAGAATAGGGCGCTGATGCTCGAACACCCAGTCGAGGCACGTCTCGTTGCGATTGGCCTCCAGACCCGCTCGGAAGTAGTCTGAGCGCAGGTCGCCCTCTACGGCGAGGAAGCGGAAAGTATCTGTCTCAGGCTGATAGAGAGTGATCGCGCACCGGTCGAAGGAGATGAAACGATGCAAGGCCTCGGAAATGGCGCGCAGGAGGGCTTCCTGGGTCAGATTCGTAATAATGGCATTGTTGATCTGAATTAATCTGCGGCTCCGTTCTTCGCTCTTATGGAGCGCCGCTTCCGCCCGTTTCCGCTGCGTGATATCGATGAACGTTATCACCGCGCCTAGGGTTTTACCTTCCCGCACAACAGGATGAGACCAATACTCGACGGGAAAGCTTGTGCCATCTTTTCTCCAAAAAATCTCATCGTCTCTGTGTACACCCTCGCCTTTTTGAAAACCCAAATAAATAGGGCATTCTTCGATTGGATACGGCGTGCCATCTCTTCGGGTGTGGTGCTCCAGGGCATGCATATTTTTCCCGAGTAATTCCGCGGGATCGCCATATCCGAGGATACGCGCGGCCGAAGGATTCGAGAAAAGACAGGTACCTTCTGAATCGCAGCCGCAGATCGCTTCCATTGCCGAATCGAGTACCAGGCGGATTCGCTCCCCGCCAAGGTGCAGAGGGTCTTCCGCACGTATTTGCATTGTGCTGTCTTCAGAAAACGACATCGTAGATCACTGCTGCTCCGGCCCGGAACAAGAACAAGCGCCATAACGGTCGAGAGCGATGTTCTAATATATGCCTTCCGCGAAGCTTTTGGATATTACCATACGCAATGGGCCCCCGATTCATCGTGCGGGCCTGCGTGCGATATCGTGCGTTGATTTTTCCGTGGACCTACAATACTGGCCGTAGCGAGGAAGTTGGTGGCAGTTAAAGCACGATGAAGAAATTGAATGCGCAAGTTAGACTTGAGCAGGAAGACGTGCCATACGTACTCTGCTGCTAGGTCTAACGGAGGTCAAGTGAATTTCGCTGCCGCTATTCCGTCCTGTAATCTCGGAATCACAAACAGTCACTTCTCCGCCATCTAGTCCCTTACCTAAATCGTTTTTTGTAGCTTTTGCCGTGTTTCTGGAGTTTCATTGGGTACGACCGATTGGCCACCCTCCGTCAGGCTAATCGTTTTCCCCGAAAGGGGAATAAACGGGAGGCGGGACGACCTGGCCTGCCTCCCTCTTTTTTTTGAGCTCGTCGGGCGCAGCATCTACTTCAAAAGCCGCACCCTGCCTTCTTCGTCTTCTCCCCAATCATCTGTTGCTGAATCCACCCTCCCTGCGTTCGCGAAGAACCCCTGCTCGTCGGTCAGAATCTCTTAACCCTTGAACCTCCGTTGCAATTTCACCGCAGCTCCAACCTCTTCTTCCATGCCGTTGTTCGAACGAAGTGAGAACTTGCCGACGAAGATCGCATCTTTCTACTACAGGTTGGGATCAAGCCGTAGCACACCAAAGAAAATGACGCCGGCGAAGCATGCGGCGCAAGCAGCGGTCTTGTCGCTGGTGTTCTCTTGAGCGGAGCAGGAAAATCACGTGTGACGTTCCGGAGAGGAGGGAAGTGTTGGCAGCCAGCGACAGGAGCACAGAAGCGTGCAAATCTGTGCCCTTTTGCACCTACAACCTCTTCTTCCGTGCCGTCGTTCGAACAAAGTGATCCAGAGGGCCAAACAATGAGTAATACGCATCCAGAAAACGGTCCCGCTCATATCGGCTGATCGCTGGCACAAGCGCTTCTCGCTGCTCGGGGTCCAGAACGTAACCGTACTCGTGATCCAAATGTAGAATGAACCCCTTGCTCTCCTCCCACAGATCTACTCGGAAGTCCTCGTTGTAGTCGTCGTAGTGCGCGATCATCTTCATCGACGGGGCCCCTCCCATATAGGGGCGCACGATGGGAGCACCTCGGGGATCAAGGAAGTCTACGACTGCCCGGTCCCTGCGCACTTTCTCGACGCGCAAGCGATACCCGAACTGAGAAACCCAGGAACCAACGAATTGTGCAATGCCGTTGCGCAACATGATGCAGAACCTGCCGAACGTGATGCCAGACCTGAAGCACTCCGTCGAGACGCTTCCCCAGAAAAAGGGACCAGGATCCAGGTCACAGCACTATCATAACTTCCCACGTTCTTACGGTGAACGGGGCATGGCGCAACTAGTGCAAATGGGGCCTGGATGGAACTGAAGTGGTTCTGTTTGCTGATAGTTGCTTTTAGGGATTGGAAGGCCCTGTTTCGCCCACCTTGGTAAGAACACTAAAAAGGAAATTGGGGTGGCGTACTCGAGGCGCGCCCCGCCACCGCCGTTGGTGACGTAAAGGTGTTTTGTACGGATCGTAGCCGATCGAATCGGCATCCTCCAAGAGCTTCACGCTGCCAATGTGTGCGTAGTCCGAGCCGCGAAAAATCTTGATTTCGCTAGTCCCCCGATCGGTTACATGTATGCATGAAAAAGTGTCGACGCGAGAAGTTCCGGCGTTAGTAAACGTGCTACAAACACGTCCGTTGCAATTCTCAACAAGCGATATTAATGTCGTTCACGCGACACCGGTGAAGCGGAGAGGAAAGTGCATGTCCCGCCGAACTGGTCAGGACGGCCATATCGAAGCAAGTGGTAAATGGTGGGTCGTTCGTTGGTGGATGGATGTGGCAGGACAGGAAGCGAGAAAGCATATGCGAGCCAAGGTATGCCCGATCTCCGGCCCTGGTCATCTGTCCAAATCTCAAAGAGAACGCCGCGCCCGTGAAATCGTCGCGGAGAGTGGCGCGGACACCGTGGAGCAGTTCGACAAAGTAGTCAGGCAAGCCCAGGGTGTCACATTCCGCGAACAAACAAAATGGTGGCTCGACCACATCCAACGTCGCAAGCGCAAACCAATTGCACCAGCAACATTGGAATTGTGGAAGGGCTGCCTCGAAAAATGGATCAACCCAAACATCGGAGATCTGCCATTGTCCGAAGTCAACAATAGCGCGCTCAAAGCACTTGTCGCCAAGATGTCGGACGGTGGTTTGTCCCCGAAGACCATAACCGGCAACTATGTTCCCGTCGTAAAGATGGTCGTTGCGTCTGCCGTCGATGAGCAGGGCGAGCAAATCTATCCCCGGAAATGGAACCACGACTTCATCGATTTGCCCGTACCGCAGAAAGATAAGCAGAACACGCCCTCGTTTTCCGCCGAGGTGATGACGAGCTTGGCCCGGTGGAAGAAACCGCGAGAACGTATGATCTTCATTCTGTGTGGTGCGACGGGTCTAAGAATCGGAGAGGTGCTTGGCATCGAAATCGATAAACACATCTCTCCGGATTTCTTGACCCTTTACATCCAGCAGCAAGTTCGTCGCGGAAAGATCGAAGAACGGCTCAAGACCGCCAATGCCGTCCGTCAAGTCGATCTTCACCCGGCGATTGCCACCCGGCTCAAACAGTTCGTTGGCCGCCGCAAGGTTGGACTCCTGTTCTGCACTCGAACCGGGAAGCCGCTTTCGCCGACCAACATCGTTCGGCGCCATCTGCATGTGGCGCTGAAGGAACTGAACTACATGAATCCACACACCGGAACCCACAAAGCTGGAAACCATGCGTTCCGTCGTTTTCGGAACACGTACCTGCGGAACTACACGGAGTGCCCCGAAGGCCTATACAAGTACTGGATGGGTCACGCGGGGCGCGACATGAGTGACCTCTACGACAAGGTCAAAGATGACGTGGGGTTCCGCAGAAAGTGGGCAGAACGGTGCGGATTTGGGTTCGAGTTGCCCCCAGTTGTACCGAATGTACCGAAAATGGTCCAAAAATCGGCATCGGCAAAAGCAGCGTAAATGATTGAGGATAAGAGAGAAGGACTGGTCGGGGCGAGTGGTTTTCAACCACTGACCTCCTGGATTCCAACCAGGAGTTCACAGCCGCTCTTTTAGCGCTTGTCCCAATTTATCCCAACGCGTCAATTTACCTGCCCGAATCATCCATAGTTTGCCGACCGCCGTCGAAGACCTGGTGAATTGCTAGACAGTGGGATAAGTCCTACTGCAACTGATTCGATGGGGAGGTCAATCAATGATTGGGAAAATCGGTTCGATGGTGCTTGTCGCCGGGATAATTGCCAACGCCGCGCGTGTATTCCTGGGCGTTGAGAAGGGAGAAGGTTGCAAAAAGGGAGAACATCAGGATGGCCGATTTCATGATTTTTCCTGAGCGCATCTTAGCATCGAATGTTCCGGCGAGTTGCTGATGATTTGTACGGAAGAGTTCCGCGAGTTACGAATCGTGACGTGTGGTAAATTGAAGTCACCATGCCGGCAAAATTTTCAGGAAATCGTCATAGCAAATCAATTCTCTTCAAAGTTCACCCCTGCTCGATTTTTTTGTTGTCGGCCAGCGCGCTTCTAACGCCCCAACTGCCGCGGGCGCAATTGCGCTACGTGCAGCAGCAAACGGCCAATGGAGTTCTGGAAGGCGTGGTCAGCACTGACGGCAAGGTTCGCACGTTCAAAGGAATCCCTTACGCTGCACCACCTGTAGGCCCGCTGCGCTGGAAGCCTCCGCAACCGGCGACGCCGTGGAGCGGAGTGAGAAAGGCGACCGAGTACGGGGCGCGCTGCATTCAGACGCACGTCTATGACGACATGGTTTTTCCGGATCCAGGCCCGAGCGAGGATTGCCTGTACCTGAATTTGTGGATGCCGGAAGTGCATTCGCCAGCGCCTCTTCCGGTGATGGTATGGATTTATGGCGGAGGTTTTCACGCCGGGGCAAGTTCGGAACCGCGGCAAGACGCAGCAAATCTGAGCAAAAAAGGCGTGCTGGTCGTAAGCATGAACTACCGGCTCGGCATTTTCGGATTCTTCTCGAACCCAGAACTGGCGCGCGAATCGGGCCACAACGCTTCCGGCAATTATGGGTTGATGGACCAACTCGCGGCACTCAAGTGGGTAAAACAGAATATCGCGGCATTCGGTGGCGATCCGAACAACGTAACCATCTTCGGCGAATCGGCCGGCTCATTTTCGGTTAGTGCGCTGATGGCATCGCCGCTTGCAAAAGGATTGTTTCAGAGCGCCATTGGCGAGAGCGGAGCCTTTTTCAGCGCGACGCGTCATGCAAAGACGCACACCGAAACCGAAAAGACCGATGCCGAATTCGCTAAGAAAGCCCTGGGAACGGATTCCCTGGAAGCGTTGCGCGCCAAGCCGACGATCGAAATTCTGGAAGCCGCATCAAGAGAGGGGGCGCCGGGATTTTTCGCAAATGTGGATGGCTATTTTCTGCCCGACAGCCTAGAAGCCATTTTTGCTGCCGGAAAGCAAAATGACGTGACATTGCTGGCGGGGTGGAATGCCGATGAAGGCGGCTATGAATCCATTTTGGAAGAGGAGCAGCCGACGCCGGAAAATTTCGCCAAGAAAGTGCGTTCTCTCTACGGTGCCAATGCCGCTGCGATTTTGAAGCTCTATCCGGCAACAACCGCGGCGGAGGTCAAACGCGCGGCTGCTGACCTTGCGGGTGACCGTTTCATTGCGTTCGGGACGTGGAAGTGGATGGAGTTGCAGCTGAAAACCGGACACGCTCGGGTGTTCCGCTATCGCTTCGACCAGACTCTTCCCTTGTCGACACACGTCAACAAGTCCGATGACGATGAAGAGTCAGAAGATAAGGGAGTGGAAGATAAGGAGCCAAGAGCTCCCCACGCCGGTGAGATTGAATATGTGTTCGAGGTGCTGCCTTCCAAAGACCTTCCCTGGCGCCCGGAAGATTACAAAGTATCAGACTTAATGAGTTCGTATTGGACCAACTTCGCCAAAACCGGGGATCCCAACGGTGAAGGCTTGCCGCACTGGCCGGGATACAAACAAGACGCCTACCAGGTGATGCATCTCAGCGCGGAAGCCCATGCGGTGCCCGACAAGCAGCGCGCTCGGTATGAATTCCTCGACAGTATCAAGGAAAAGCCGAAGAACTGACGCACTGATCGCGTTTCATCGTTGTTCGATCAAGTGCAAAAATCCGTTGACGATGGCGTTCTCCGCAGGAAGTGGTGATCTCGTAGCTGATTTGCTCGAACGCGGCATCAGATCGAGCGGATACATTCCCGATGACCGTGTCTGAGGCGGGATGTTTGAGAGGCAGGTTTCGCTCCCAGTCGAAGTGCGCATCCGTCAACACTACGGCGTGGTATTAGCATCTGGGAGGTGTCATCAGATCTCATCGGCAAAAAATCTCGTCCGTGCCACCGTTGATTACAATCAGATGAAATTGAAGAGCAAAGCGCCTGCGGGTACTCGAGCGAAAGTGCGTAAAAGTAAAGAGTGATGAAACAAAGGCTTTTTCTCACTAATCCTCTTTGTGGGACTGCCTGACAACGGTCTTGCCGCTGCTGGGGGTACAGGCGAATAGGTGGCGCTGTGTCAGCTACAGCGTAGCCATCGGCTCCATTTTTCGCTCTCCATTGTTGCCATCAGGACAACGCGCTCATTGAGGATGTTTTGCGCTGGGACAACAGTATAGATCCTCGTAAACGCGCTGCTGTTGACCAATCCGATCAACTCCCGGTTTGTCGTTTATTACCGGCCAATATTTTTAATCTCTTTTCAAAAGAGGTTTTTCTGAGAAGTGTTATCCTTTTCCAGTCGGATTTTTGTTTCATGAGGAAGGATCTCCGCTTCCGGCTCAGATCTTGTGAGTTCAAGGCGGTGCGGAAAGTTCGATAAAAAGAATCGCCGCTCTTTGAAGATCTGTTCTGGTGCGAAATGTGCAGTTCACTCCACAAGACGTCCATCATCCTAGCCGCCATGAGAACGGGCAGCGGTTGGCCGGTAATGTCGGCTAACCGGAAGCTATCCGGCTTCCACGACGGGATGAGTCCTCTGAAGTCGGCTTGTGTTTGCTATTCACCTCGATACTTCAGTGATGGCAAGCGCGTTTCTCGTTACCCATCTGGTGAGACTTCCCACAACGGACTTGTGGCCCGGAATAACTTCCGGTTTGCCGTCATCCGTCAACAATCACGGATTCGATCTCGCCAGACCTTCGGTGCCCTACTCTTTGGGAGCAAAAGAACCTGGCGCCCTCGACAATCAATGTGCGCTTAGTTAGCGGCTGTGAGACGACTTACACATGAGGCAGCTGGTCGGTGGCAGGGCAACGTTCCGGCTCATGCTGGTGACGGACAATAAAGAGAGCCGTAAAAGCTCCTGTTCGAGTCTAGGTTTGAGGGAGGACGTAAGCAAGACCGGCCGCTTTCCACGCGTCAAACCCGCCGATCAGGTTCGCGATGTCACGGAAACCGGCACGCTGCAAAATACTGGTGGCGATTGAGCTTCGATAGCCGCCTTTACAGTGCACCACCAGAAGTTTCTTGCGATCCAGTTCGGCCAACCTCGATCCCAGCTTTCCGAGCGGAATGGCCAATGAGTTCTCGATTACTCCACTCGCTACTTCTCCGGGCTCGCGTACGTCTAACACGGCGATTCGGTCTGGTTCCTGATTCCGCAGCTCGACAAAATGCTGAACGGTGATTTGGGGGATGTAGTCAAGCTCGAAGCCATTCTCAATCCAACCTGCAACGCCATCCGCCAGGTATCCGGCCACATTCTCGATTCCCACGCGTGCGAGACGCATCTGCGACTCGCGTACGTGTTCGGGATCCTCTCCGGCAATGATGAGGGGCGTGTCCAATCCAAGAATCCGCGCCGCCCACGAAGCATATTGCCCCGTGAGTGCGATGTGCACCGACCCCGGCACGTGCGCGACGGCGAACTGCATCGCCGGGCGCGTGTCCACTACGATCGCACCCTCGTTCTGCAGCTGTCGAACTTCCGGCGCGGTCAGCGCGAGCAACGCTAGCAAGTCGGATAAGGGCGCCGCGCCGCGCCGGTTGAGGTCCGCGTCCCGCGCGAAATACTCGGGACGAGCAGGAAGATTGTCAGTCAGAAGGTGAACGAATTCCTCAGTCGTCCGCGCAAGCAAGGCGTAATTCGACTGCCGCTGCTTGCCGATGGTGGAGGAGCTTTCCGAACTCATTTGACGGCCGCAGAGCGAACCGGCCCCATGGGCCGGAAAAATCTCGGTGTCGTCGGGAAGGGACAGGAGCTTCTTGTGAATGCTCCTGTGCATGAGGGCGGCAAGCTGCTGTGACGTATGGGTCGGCGAAAGGTCCGGCCGACCTACATCGCCCACGAATAGAGTGTCTCCGGTGAAGACCGCGGCGGGCCGAGCCGGATCGCCGCGATCAATCATCAGAATGCAAATGCTCTCGAGTGTGTGTCCAGGAGTGTGCAGGAGCCGGAGGCGGCACTGACCGAACTGAATCTCGTCTCCGTCCTTGACGGCGACGTGAGTGAACTCGGCGCTGGATCCCGCGCCGAGATAGATCTGCGCTCCGGTGCGTTCCGCCAGTTCCCGATGTCCCGACACGAAGTCGGCATGGAGGTGAGTCTCGATGATGTATTCGATTCTCCAATTCTTACTAGCTGCCGCATCGAGGTAGATATCCACATCGCGTTGGGGATCGATGACGACTGCGACGCCTTCCGACGCAATCATGTAAGAGGCATGGGCTAGGCAGCCCAGATAGAATCGTTCCACTTGTACCGGTTCCATGCGTGTTTCTCCTGAACAGATCGTCGTCTTTTGTCGCTCCATCTACTGCGGCTGCGCCACAACACGCAGATAGGGTAGGACGGTATTCCAACCGGCAGGGTATTTCTTCGCTGCCTCTTCATTGGACACGGCAGGCACAATGATCACGTCGTTGCCGGGCTTCCAGTTCACCGGGGTCGCTACCTGGTGTTTGGCTGTGAGCTGCATGGAATCGAGTACACGCAGCACTTCGTCGAAGTTGCGGCCGGTGGTCATCGGATAAACCAGCATCAGTTTGATCTTCTTGTCCGGACCGATCACGAACACCGTGCGAACGGTAGCGTTGTTGGCGGCGGTCCGGCCGGCGCACGTCTCGCCAACATCGGCCGGCAGCATCCCGTAAACTCTGGCGATCTTCAGCTCGGAATCGCCGATCATGGGATAGTTCACCTTGTTGCCTTGCGATTTCTCGATATCGGCCGCCCATTTTCCGTGGTCGGCTACGGGATCCACGCTAAGGCCGATGATTTTGCAGTTACGCTTCTCGAACTCCGATTGCAGTCCGGCCATGTAGCCGAGTTCGGTAGTGCAGACCGGCGTGAAGTCCTTCGGATGCGAGAACAGCACGCACCAGGAATCGCCAATGAATTCGTGGAAGCGGATGCGGCCTTGAGTGGTTTCCGCATCGAAATCGGGCGCCATGTCATTGATTCGCAATGCCATAAGTAATCTCCTTTTGAGTGAATTTCGAATTTCAGCGCCCGCTGGAATCTTGCGTTACGCTGATGTCACCTTTTATTACAACGCCAATGCACTCGAACGACGCGCCCGTAGCTCAGTTGGATAGAGCGTCTGCCACCCTTGCAGGGTTCCGCCATAAAGATCACGACGCGAGAAACGAAACTGCTCGCTCCGCGGATTGCGCCCTAGACTTGAAAGCTCCTATAATCGTTCCTCATGAGCGATTTGCCCACACCACATATGCCGTGCATGGAAGTATGGGGCGGAAGTCAGCTGACGGCCCGGGGCGTCGTCTTCGGCGGGCTGGACGCTTGGGTCTACAGCAAACCCCATGGCAAGGCCCAGCGCGGGGGTGATGTTTACTATGCCTCGAGCTGTGCGGCAGGCCGAATCAGCCGCTTGTTGCTGGCCGACGTCTCCGGGCACGGAACCTCGGTTGCGGCCATCGCCGCCGATCTCCGCTTGCTGATGAGGCGATTTGTCAATCGTTGGGATCAGAAAGAGTTCGTGCGGTTGTTGAATGAGCAATTCTCGGCGCTGTCTACGAAGGGAACTTACGCCTCGGCGATCGTCAGCACGTTTTTCGCTTCCACCCGAAGGCTGGTACTTTGCAATGCGGGACATCCCCGCCCGATTCTCTACCGGGTTTCCCAAAAAGAATGGAGCCTGATGGGGCATGAGGATCCGCCCCACTTGCCCGGGCCGTTGAATTTGCCACTCGGACTCATGAGCATCACGGAGTATGAACATTTCGACGTTGAGCTTGAGCCGGGCGATTGCGTGCTGACGTATACCGACGCGCTGATCGAATCGAGCGACGCCGATGGGGAAATGCTGGGTGAGGAAGGCGTGTTGCGGATTCTGAAATTGCTGGGCGACGTCAAGCCGGAGAAACTGATTGACGCGCTGCTTGGCGAAATCGCCGAGAGATACCCGGAGAATCTGTCGAACGACGACGTCACACTGCTGATTGTACGCGCGAACGGCGCCGCGCAATCCTTCACGCTTGGAGACAAAATGCGCGCGGCAGCGCGAATGGCAGGCGGGGCGATTCGGTCGCTCTATCCAGGACGGAGAGAACTCCCTTCAAACTGAAATCAACTTCACTTCGGGACGCCTCTTCAGCTTTTCCTGGACGCGTGACCGTAAACAACTCGTCGCGTACTCGGAAACTAGCCAGAAACGGCGTTCGAGGAGATGAGAACTCAAGCGATCTTCGATGAAAGCTCGCTTGCTCGAATGGGACTTCTGGCCCGCGTCACAGAATTGGCAGCCAACTGCCAAGCGAGATCAAGCGGCAGCATTTCTTTCGAGACGTCACTCGGCAATGATCCGTCAAGTGTCGAGCGGACGACACCCCAAGTTCGCTGAATCAGACTTACTAGCGGGAATGGCTTGGCATTTTCAGTGGTTGGCGCGGCAACATCAGGGTTGCCGCATCTGAGTTGTAGACAGGTTCGGTCCTTGGCGAGTTATGGGGTGATCTCTAGAAGATTGCCTTCCGTGTCAGTCACTAAGGCTTCGTAATATCCGTCTCCAGTGAGCCTCGGACCGCTTACTATTCGAACTCCCGCCGCCTCCATTGCCTTCACCAGACGATCAACCGCAGCGCGCGAGCCCACCGAGATAGCCAGATGCGCCATTCTTGGAGCTTCACCCGGCGATGACATCACTTCAAGGCGCGCCCCAGAGCCTAGCGTGAGGAAATAGGAGGTGAAGTCCCGTTTCGAACTAGAGTATCTCACCCCTGCAGTGGCCTTGAACCAGCGTTCGTAGAAGTCACGTGCTCGCTCAAGATCGGACGCCCATGCCGCAGCATGCTCGATTTGCGCAACCGGATCCAAAAGCCCTTCCTCAATAAGTCGCGTATCAAGAGGATCGAGCAGCGCATCTATCTCTCTGAGCAATGCATCTGGCTGCGCGCCTAGCACAGCACGTACGAGTGATGCCCACGGCTTAGGCAAACAAGTCAGAAGGCGCTTCTCGCCTGGATGGGCCTGGGTCTCTATGGCGAACCACACATCGAAGAAGCTCGCCAGCAAGGCTGTTAGCCGATGCTGAACGCTCACCGCATCCTCGCGGTTCAGAGCAAGTTCAATTTGCCGCCGATAAGATGAATGGTTACGACGTAGAATCGGCCAGTTCTTCTTCACCACGGCGCGTCTTAGCCCCTCAGGATAGGAAACGTGGGCACGGTTCTGCAGTTGGTGATACCAACCTCGCGGATCAAGAAGTGCTTCAGAATGGATAATGTTGTACCAAAAACAAGTTGAATACCCGATCGCAGCTTCGTGCCGCACCAAAACGCGGTCGAGTTGATCTTCAATCCATCCAGGAGATCGATACATAATGTCGAGTCGTGTGTGAGTCGATGGCTCGCACCACTCATCTCCGGGTTCCCAGAAACGATTGTCAATTTCCGCGCCCTCACCCAGGAGCGATCGCCGGAATTCCACGGGTACATCACGCAATGTATAAACATAGAGGTCGAAATCTGATTCCTGGTCACTCGCGCCCACGCCGCGCGAGCCAGCCAGCACAACCGCCACGACCTGAGGTAATTCAGCAAATTGTTGCGCTAAGCGCTGCACAATCTGCCATGCACCTGGTGGCATCAATTCCTCTTTAAAGGTGTCTGTCATATTCACTATTGACTAAGCTTGTACGCGTAATGGCGACACTAGAATCCGATACCGATGTTGCCACGCGCATGGCTTTCACTCGACTCTTTACAACCCAGTGCTTGGGTTCCGGGCACGTCGAAACCGACCACGTACAGGCTCCAATACGGACCGCGGGTTCGTGTTATCCCAGAATCAGGCCAAGCCTCACAAGTTCACTGCGAAGCGTGGGAGGATCGCCAAATAGGATGCCATGCATGCCAAACGCCGTCGCTGCGTCCACATTCGGCCTACGGTCATCTATGTAAATGGAGCAAGCAGGATCAATTGCAAAAGTCTCAAGGAAAAGTTCGAAAATGCGCGGATCAGGTTTCAGCAGTCTCACTTCGCCAGAAAGCATAACTCCTCGGAACCACTTCAAAAACTCGAACCGCTTTAGAGCTACTGGGAAAGTTTCGGCGGACCAGTTACTGAGGGCGTACAAGGGAACCCCGCGAGAATGCAACTCCGTGAGAACGTCAACGGTACCAGAAATCGGCCCTGCGAGCATCTCGTCATATCGTTGGACCCAGGCGTCGATCAACTCCGCTTTACGCGGATGAACTAACTTTAGTGAAGCGCAGGCATCAGCAAAAGTACGTCCGGCATCCTGCTGCTCGTTCCAGGAAGGCGTACAGACGGTCGCCAGAAAATGCTCCATCGCACTGTCGTCTCCATCGAAAAGCTTGCAATACATGTAACGTGGGTTCCAGTCGATCAGCACGCCACCGAGATCGAACACCGCGATAGAGTGAATGGCCATCATGGGAATAATTGTATCCGTTCTAAGTGTTGAGTAGATGACCTATTGGCAATTCGGAATCCGCAATAGCTCAATGTGCAACCAGATCCATCCCCGCATTTAGAACCACGACTTCATTCAACTTCCTTTGGTTATCAAGGAAAAGCAGAATCGTCCCACGATCGATGGGGCAGAAATATCCGCGCTACTAAACAGCGTGAAGGGGCGCTTCGCTGTTTTAGTGGCTCTGGTGGCAGGGACAGGGCTGCGAATCGGTGAGGCCCTCGCAGTGCGCATTGTGGACTTTGATCCAGATTGCCATGTTCTGCATGTACGGAGAAGCGTCTGGCACAGACGTGAACAAGCACCGAAAACTGCGAACGCGATTCGACTCGTCGATATCCCGGAGGTAGTGGCACAAGTTCTACGCGGATACACGGAAGGAATGGATGGCTACCTCTTCACGACGAGAGCCGGACGAGTTCTTGATCCACGCAATTCACTAAAAGCGCTGCACGGAGCAGGGAATCGAGGGGGATTCCACGCCTTCCGGCGCTTTTGTTTTTCGGTGCTTCGCAGGGCAGGGGTGCCGGACAACCTGATTAAACAGTGGCTGGGCCATTCGCAGAACTTGATGGACCTCTACGCTGCGCAATTACAGTACGACGTGGCTTATCGTCGCGAATGGTGTGAAACCGCTGGGTTGGGATTTGAGTTGGG
This sequence comes from Candidatus Acidiferrales bacterium, assembly GCA_963792145.1. Classification (GTDB taxonomy): domain Bacteria; phylum Acidobacteriota; class Terriglobia; order Acidiferrales; family UBA7541; genus Acidiferrum. The sequence goes on along the minus strand of CAWBVH010000065.1, from coordinate 27,033 downwards.
CGAATCGGGCTACAAATGCATGGCACCAATTCGCCCGTCACTCGTTGCGTAAGCCTATTCTGAGACAGGCTTCAAATGGTCGGGGGAGGCAGGCAGGTCTTCCCGCCTCCCCCTATTCCTCTTTCGAGGAATTTGATTAGCCTGACGGAGGGTGGCTAATCTGTAGTGCATAGTGGTCTTGGTATAGGTATTCCCCGAAGTTCGAAGAAAAGTTCCCTCGATTAGCAGCGTCAACTTCTCAAGAAAAAGTGGCTCCTATCCTTGCGGGTTAGGAGCCATTTGGCTGGTTGAACTGCCCGCAGTCTCTGCCCATGCTGGCAGGACTCACTTCAGAACATCTTGCAGGGTGAGCTTCAAATTTGCATGACGAAGCTTTCCCTCGCTGGCGGTCAAGCCGCCGCATATTTCGCGCAACGACTTGCCTATAAGCTCTGCAAGGCGATCGCTGACCTCGAATCGAGCTACGAGAGGCAAGTTCTCCCAGCAGTAGGAAGCACGCGAGCAGAATATCGAGGACAGAGTTGCAAGGAGTGTCGTGAGAGAAATGGGCATCAGAGGAGAACAATCCAGGAGAATATAATCCTCATCGGCTCAGATATTTCAAGGTTTTCGAGAGGCACAGGATCCTGCGCGAACCGCGCTGCCGCCATTTGCGCAGATCTACGGCGCAAAAGAATACGTCCACTTCACGGCGAAACGCGTCTCTCGGACCTGCGGGGGATTCGCCGGGGCAATGCTGGCGAATTGCGTTCCCACGTTATAGATGATGTAGAGGTCGCTGTCGGGGCGGTAGTTATATCTCAGGCGCACATTGGCGCTGACGGCCTGGGTATTCGACGTGTCCACCTGTATGAGACTGGTGAAGGTCAAGAAGCGACTGAACGAATAGTTTCCCTGCAGGCTCGCGAGAACGACGGAGAAATTGCCGTTGGGCAGCGGCAGTCGGAATCGATCCCAGGTCTCAGATGCGGAAATGGAGAACTTCGCTGTGGGGCGGTAGTTCACCCGTACCCGGAATTCATTTAAGGTTCCCCCGTAATACCCACCGAACCGCTCGTAGAAGTTATAGGTAAACCGCTTGTCCTGCGGCGATCCATAGGTAAGCTGATGACGCGTGAAGTGGTAGAGGCCATTCGGAATGAAAACGTCTTTGTAGATGTGAAGTGGTGTCGTAATTCGCTGCGTAAACACGTCGACGATATCATCGTCCGTGTATGCGCCGTTGTTGAAATCGGCACGAAAAGTGTTCTGCCACTCCTGGGTCTCCACAACATTCTGCGTAGTCGGCGCGTGGAGAATGAACCCTTCAAACTGCATCTCTCGAATGTCCCAGACCTTTGGCCGCACTTTGAACGTAAGATCACCGTAGAATTCGTTGGCGTCGCTGCGCTCGATAAATCCCACTTCTGGATTGAAATTTGGTCCGATTTTTCTGCGCTCGACAATTCCATCGAGCCAGTTCGATTTGTAGGACAGAGATGCACCGAGGTCGCTATTGCCACTCGGATAGCCTGGCGATTGCGTTCCAGCCATGTGCGCATCCACGAACCAGTCCTTGAGGAAGACGAGGCGCGTGTCGACCCCTCCGGTTTGATTGAAGCTGTCTTGCACATTGCCGGACTGTTTATCGATGCCCATCACGCCAACATACGAACCGCCCCACAACGTTTCCTTTAGCCGGACTACGGCGTAATTTGCATAGGGATTGGGGCCACTGGACCGCGTGTTGACATCCATGACCCCGAACTGCAATCGTCCCAGGGTACCGGTCAGCTTGGCGCCACCATTTATGGGTACCTGGTTCCCCGTCACCGAATCGATGCCGATCTGGCGGCTGAAGAACAACAGGTCCTGATCACCCATATCGAAATTGAAAATTCCGGCATTTTCCAGGAAAAATTGCCGCTTCTCCGGAATAAAAATGGGAAAAGGAGTCAGATTGAACTGCTCCTGGTCGACATCCGTGGCGGAGAAATCGGTATTCCCCGTGAGGTTCAAAACAATGTTCGAGCGAATTCCATACTTGATATCCAAGCCGCCGGTGAGCGGAAATGCTGGATTCTGTCCCGTCTGCTTGTCGTACTGCAGCAGTCCGTAGGGCTTTATGATGAAGAGCCTCCCACTTCCGATGTCGGTGATGCCGGTGAGCTCGCCAGCTTCAGAGACTTTTGTGATTCCGAAGGTTCGATGGAACCCTGCCCAAATGTCCTCTTCGTTCTTTCTGCGAATGAATCGCTTCAAATTTAGGCCCCAGGTGACGTCCATCGACTGTGTAAAATTCAGGGTGGAGAAAGGAATTTCGATCGTGGCAGTCCAGCCATCCTGGGTGATGCGCGCCTCCGAAGTCCACACACCGTCCCACCCGGGATCGAAATCCGTATCCTGCGATGCACTCTGCTCTTCAACCAGTCCATCGCTTTGTGTTCCCAACGGGTTGATTTCGAAGATATAGCCACTGCGACGATCATGATTGGAATTGATCAGGATCTCGAAGTGGTCGTCGAGGTCCTGGCTCACATCGCGACGCAGCTCGGTCGCGATAATGCGCGAGGGTTCGGAATCAAAACAGTGAATCCCGAAATACACCGCGTGTCGGGTATACAGAATGCGCACTTCTGTTTTCTCGGTCGCGGGTTCACCTTCTTGCGGCTCACGTTGCCGAAAATCTGTGATTGGTTTGGCCGATTCCCAAAGCGGGTCATCCAACGTTCCGTCAAGTTTCGGAGCACGATCGACGCGCACTGCTTCTGCACTTTGTCCCGCGGCTAGAGTCTTTGCGTTTTGGGCGGATGCATGCCCGCATTTGCCAATGACTGGCTGAAGCAAGCCGAGAAACACACCGAGGGCGCACCACCCCAGCCGAGGCGAGTTAAAGGAATCCTTGTTCACTATGGCCCTGAAGATATGCAAGTAGTTCCGTAATCTGATACACCGGCCGGCTTCGCAAAGCTACTGAAGTTTTGCGAAGAAACGGTAAGGACTACCACGGAGCGGGAACAAGTTTCGCGATCAGAGACTCCCGGATCGCCAGCGTGTTTTCCGCAACCGCCCGCCATGGCTATCGCGGAACGACGTGCTCTTCGGGCGGTCGTACCGTTGCAAATCCCTGGTATAGCATCAGGTCGTACACAATTTTCAGGGTACCGGCGATGAAGAACGGAACACTGATGAGCGAGGGCCTCGCAAAGAGAAATCCTGCGAACAGAGGACTAATCGCCGCCCCGGTTGTCCGTGCGACTCCTGTGAAACCGCCAGCGGCGGAGCGTTCGTCCGCGGGAACCACCGCCATGGTATAGGACTGCCTCGCCGGGACGTCCATCTGGCTGATGCTGAAACGCAGAAGAAGGACCAGGACAGCGAGCGTGAGATTGGGCATCAACGGCACAAGAATGAGAAGAATGTTCGAAGGCAGGTGTGTGAAGACCATCGTCCGGACCAGACCAATCCGCCCCGCAAGACGGGAGGCCACCAGCGCAGAAATTCCGGCAAAGACATTCGCCCAGAAGAAAATGGCCCCCAGGGTCGCGGGTTCCACGCCGAAGCGCAGATAGAACCAATACGCGGCAAAGCTTTGCACCACGAACCCGCCCGCAAACGAATCGAGGGCGAACAGACTCGACAGCTTCAGGACGACATTCCGTGAACGAGTTATTCCGAAAACATGTGCCATCCCTGTTGACGCGGCCGAGCGACTGGGAACCGCACCCACCTCCACCAATGCGGACAACCGCGTGAATAGAAATGCCAGCAACAGCCCCAGAGCGGCATACAGAAACACCACCGCACGATAGCTCGCAACGGGAGTCAGGGAAGTCTGTTGCAGCGCCTGCGTGAGGAAACCGCCGCACAGCGCACCAAGCGCCGTGGCCAGGGAACCGGCCAGCGTGTACCAGGCGAAAACTTCCGTCCGGTCTGGGGCCGGGACGATGTGCGAAAGGGATGCCTGCTCGATGGAGAGAAAAGGCCCGACTTCATTTCCGCTCGGGCTGATGACCCCGATCGTGCCCGCTACGATCAAGAGGAATAGATTTCGTGTGGACGCAAAGGCCAAACCCGCGGCGGCCATGAGAATGGCGCCGATCACCAACATGCGCCGGCGCCCGATTCTGTCCGCCTGCGTCGTTAGCACGAGGGAGACCACCACGTCGCCCGCCAGCGTCAGCGTGAGGACCAGACCGCTCTGCGCTTCCGTCAGCCCGAGTCCCACCAAGTAGAACACCAGAATGACCGAGAGCGACCCGTACGCGAACAAACGCGCAAATCGAGTGAGGAACAGAAGCCACCCGTCACGGGTCAGAGCCTTGAGTGCCATCGGAATCAGTTTCGTCGTCATTTGTTGCAGGGTCGAGGCGAACCCTATGGCTTGGTCACTGCGTCATACACCACCATGCGCGCCACGGGTTTGCCGTCCGCTTCCTGTTCCGGCGTGTACACGCGGTGCGTCTCCGGGTCCACGGCCAGGGTGTGGACCGCGTGTGGCACCTTGAAGTCCTCGATCTTGCGGTAGTGATTCGGATCATCCTGATGAAAAACCGAGATGGCTCCGCTGTAGCAGGCGGCATAAATCCGGCCTAAACCCGGGTCGAACTTGATGACATCCGGCCCGTCCGCCATCGGCAGAAACGCGATGGGCTCGTGCTTATCAAGATCGAAGACCGTCATCAGGTTGTTTCCCTCGCAAGAAAGGAAAGCACGGTGATGCTCGGGGTCCAGTGTCATGCCGTGATTTCCCTTGCAGCGGCCGACCGGATACCGGCCAACAACCTCGTCGCTCGCGGGATCGATAACCGCGAAGACGTTTTGGTCCTGAAGATTGACGTACACCTTGCGCGCCACCGGATCGTACTGCGGCATACCGGTCTCACTGTCGAAATGCAGGGTTTTCGCGATTTCATCCTTGGTCACGTCGACAATGGCTTCTGCCTTGCCGCGCTCATCGGAAACATAGAGTTTGTGAAAAGGCGCGGCGTAGGCGCTGCCGTCCGGTTTCTTCTCCGTGTGCAGTTTCTTGATGACCTTCATCTGGCGGAGATCGACCACACCGATGGTGTTATCCCCTGCATTCGAGGTATAAAACTTCTTCAGTTCAGCAACGTACTCGATGCCTTCGACGCCGGGGGTATCCACCACCGTCGCGACCACTTGATTCGTGCGCAGATCGATGACGTAGGTCTGTCCTGCCGCCAGATGCGCCGAAAATAAATAATGGTCTTCGGTGTCGATGGCCAGATAGTCGAACCGTTTACCGCCCGGCCCCGGCAGATCGAATTCCGCAACTTTCTTGAGTGTTGGGCCGTTCGTTTGCGCATTCATCCGTGTTGCCGGCCCCAAGCCAATGAAACCGGCAAACAACAAAAGAATCGTTCGCATAGATCCTCCCCGAAGCTTCGAAAGAACTACTTGGTCGAAACGCGTTTCAACGCGGCCCCGATTCCGCCGCCCACCGACTCCGGACTGCCGACCGCCCAGAAGTGCATGAAGAACAGGCGTGGTTGTTCCGTCAGCATGTGACTGTGGAGCGCCGTCACCAAAATATGATGGGTTTGCAGCTCCGCGATCACCGGATTCACTTCTTCGGCGGTGAGCACGAAGTCGCCCGTAGTCGCGACGTTTCCCGCGTCGGCTGCTTGAAAATTGATGGCCTCCGCGACGCCGGCCGCGGGTGCTACGGTCATCCCGTCCATCGTCACTGGTTCTCCGCGCGGCACGCCGTAGGAGAGCACTCCGCCCTTTAAGGTTCCTTTTCGTCCGACGCTGTCCTCTACCGCCTTCACCCACGCGGGTGGAGTTGCTTCCTCGGCGGCAGCGGCCGGTTTGTCGAGCGGCGTTTTGGAAACCGCCAGCGCGGCATTCAAGGAAGTAGCCAATTGCGCTGCGGGCCCATGACCCATGTAGTGCATGTAGACCACGTGGGGCGTTTCTTCGATGAGATGGTTGTGCACCGCGGAAATCTCAAAGCCTGCGGAACGCAGTTTTTCCATGACCGGGTTCAGTTCGTCCTCCAGCAGAACCAAGTCGCCCATGACCATTGCCTGATCGTCCGTCCCCATGAAGGCAGCCCAGGAACCAAGTGCCAGTCCCGGCTTGATCGCCAATCCGTGGATGGAAACATGCAGGTCGGTCCGCGGAAACCCAACCTTATAGACGTCACCCGTCTTTTGGCCCGACCGACCCAACGCTTGGTCGACTTTGGTTGTGTCGATCCCCTGCGCGGCCACAATGACGGGCAGCACCAGCAGCAAACCCGGAACCAGTACATTTCGAATGGAACGCATAACAGTCCTCCTATGGATGTTGTTCCTTCTTTCTTTCTTTCTTGCCTTTGATGACACTTTCCCATGCCCCTCATTTCGAGGGTCCTTGCGCGGTTGGCGCAGTCTCCTTTGCCGTGACACGCGTCCCCGAACGCAACTCGTCCGTTCCCCGCGTTGCCACCGTGTCTCCCGCGTGCACGTCGCCGAAGACTTCGATCAACTTGCCGTCCGGTTCACCCGTTTGGACGTTGACCCATTCCACGTTTCCATCCCGGATGCGAACGACGAAGATTGCCTCTGTCGTGCGTGCCACAGCTGATGTCGGAACGAAGAGAGTGGGCTGCGCTCGGCTGACTGCCCAGAGGACCTCCGGAAACATGCCCGAAGCCAGACGTCCGTCCGTATTCGTTACATCTAGCTCGACGGGCATCGTTCGCGTTTTTACGTCCACCGAGTGGGCGATCCGCGCGACTTTTCCAGAGAACGCTTGATTCGGAAATGCCGGGACACTGAATGAAACAACCGTTCCTTCTGTCATACCAGCCACATACTTCTCAGGGACAGGCACCACGAGTCGCAGACGAGAAGTCTTTTCCACCCGCACGATGGGAACTCCCACACCCGAACCGCTGGCCGGTCCCACAAGCGCCCCCGGATGAACGTTTCTCTCCGTCACCACCCCATCGAACGGCGCTTTAACCTGTAGGTAGTCTTCGATTTCACTGACGGATTTCAGCGCCGAGCGCGCCGCTTGGGCACCTTCCCGCAACGATTCGAGCCTTGCACGGTCTGCTTCGACCGCCTTCTGTGCAACCTCCAAGTCATTTCCAGAGACAACGCCCGGAGTTGCTGATGCCGCCTTTAGTCTTTGATAGGTACTTTCGTCCGAGGCGAGTCTGGCTTCGGCTTCTCCGCGTTGCGCTTCCGCTCCCTGCAGTTTCGATTGCGCTTCGGCACGCTGCGCGGCAATTTCCGGAGCCACAAGCCGCGCCATGAGCTGTCCCGTTTTCACTTGCGATCCGCGATCCACGCTGATCGCATCCACGAACGCCGTGACTTTCGGATAGATGGCCACAACTTCATAGGGCTGCAGTTCTCCCGGCAATCGCACGGTTATGGCAAGCTTCCGGGAGACGACCTTCGTAACTTCCACCGAGGGAGTCGGCGAAGAAGGTCCTTGCGGGTTTGCTGTGCTGGCGGAGGAGCCCGGCTTCGAACCACACGAACTGCAGAAACAAACGCTGCCTGTGAGGACCAGGCTGGATAGAATCCCGATTCGACTCATAGAGCTTCTCCCTGCAAAGGATTCGAATTCCGCTTCTGCTTGCCAGCGAAATCGCTCTGCGGATCGTCTGGATCGAGCGACGGCGATTTGACTCCGGCGCGTTCCTGGACTATAGAAAACACCAACGGCAGGATTATCAGAGTTGCGGCCGTCGCAAACAACAACCCGCCGATGACGGCACGTCCGAGCGGCGCGGTTTGTTGAGCGCCTTCGCCAAGTCCCAGAGCCATGGGGATCATCCCGGCGATCATCGCCATGCTGGTCATCAAAATGGGCCGCATGCGAGTTTGCGCGCCGTGGATTGCGGCGACCGTGGAGGCGTTGCCCGCGCGGCGGTGCTCCTCGGCGAAAATGATCAGCAGAATGGCGTTCGCGACGGCGACGCCGATGGCCATGATGGCGCCCATGAAGGACTGCACGTTCAACGTGGTTCCCGTAATCAACAGCATGAAAATCACGCCACAGACGACGGCGGGAATGGTGGACAGTACAACGAAGGCCAGCCGCATCGACTGGAAATTCGCCGAAAGCAAAAGGAAGATGACCAGGACCGCGAGCAGAAGTCCCGTTGCCAGGCTCGACAAGGTTTGCGTCATCGGGCCGATCTGCCCTCGCACTGTAACCTTCACACCACGCGGCGGTGCTCCCGCGTGTTTGATCGCTGCGTCCAACTGTTTTGAGACGCGGCCAAGGTCCTGGCCGAACACGTTCGCAGTCAGCGTCACCATCCTTTGACCATTCAGGCGGTGATACTCGCCGACGACATTTCCGTAGTTCACCTGAGCGACGTCGCCCAACAGAGGATGGGACGCGCTGCCTAGTGTCACCGGGATGTGCTCCACGTCCTGGATCGAGGTCACCTCCGACTGCGGAACTTGCACCTGGACTTGATAAGCAACGCCGGATTTCGGGTCGGCCCAGTAATTCGGAATGACGAACCGGCTCGACGAGGTCGCCGCCAGGAAAGAGCGGCCCACGCTTGCCGCCGTCACGCCCAGTTGTCCCGCGCGTTCCCGGTCGATATCAACGTTCACGCTCGGGTAGTCCAACGGCTCGTCGTACTGGAGGTCGCGGAGTGCCCGCACCTGCGCGACCTCGCCACGAACCTTTTCCGCGAACGCCCGGTCCGATCCAAGGTCCGGTCCGCTGACGTTGACTTCCACCGGAGTGGGCGCACCGAAATTCATGATCTGGGTGACGATGTCCGCGGCTTCAAACGAAAACTGGCATCCCGGAAATTGCGGCGGTAGCGACTTTCGCAATTGATCTTCGAATTCGTCCACACGGATGTGCGCGTCTGGATTCAACGCCACGCGCAAGACGGCTTCGTGTTGACCGCTGGTCCACAGATAAATCGTGTTGATGGGGTAGCTCGGCGGAGGGGCGCCCACATAGCCCAGGGTGATCGTCACATTCCCCGGCCCGGCGGCTTTTTCGATGGAGCGCAGCACATCGAGAGACAGCCGTTCAGTCGCTTCCACGCGGCTACCGATGGGGGCCCGAAATCGCAACAAGAGCTGCCCGGAAGAAACCCTCGGAAAGATTTCTCTTCCGAGATATGGTCCCACGAGAACGATGACCACGACCGCAACCACTACATACAGCGAAACAACGATGCGGCGATTTCTCGTCAACTTCTCCAAAACCCTTCCGAGTCTTTCGCGCAGCCGGACGAGGAGCGACGGAGCGCTTTTTTCGTCCTTCGGGGCGTGGGCGCGAAGGATCCACGCCGAGAGAACCGGCACCAGCGAACTCGACAGCACGTAGGAAGCGGCCATCGCGAATCCCACCGCCAGAGAGAGCGGAACAAAGAGAGCCCGAGAGACGCCGACCATGAAGAAGGACGGCACGAATACGGCAAGCACGCACAGCATGGCGAGCAACCGCGGAATCTGAACTTCCTTGCTGGCCTCCAGAACGGCGACGGCCCGCCCTCGTCCCTGACCCATGTGGCTGTGGATGTTTTCCATCACCACCGTGGATTCATCCACCAGAATCCCGACCGCCAGAGCCAATCCACCCAAGGTCATGATGTTGATGGTTTGTCCCGCGCCCCAAAGGGCCACAACCGCGGTGAGTAGTGCAAAGGGAATGGTGGTCACGACGATGAGCGCGCTGCGCCAGTCCCGCAGGAACAGCAGGACCATGAGGCCGGTCAGCAACGCACCGAGCAAGCCTTCTCGTACGACCGACAACAAGGAATTCCGGACATAGGAAGACTGGTCAAATTCGTAATCGATCTTGATTTCCGGCGGAACGGCGGCTTGGAACTGCGCGAGATTCGCCTTGACCTCGTTCACGACACTCAGCGTTGAGGCATCCGCGCGTTTGGTCACCGGAATGTAGACGGTCCGCCGTCCATTCACTTCCGCATAACCGGTAATGATATCGCTCGAGTCCTCGACTGTGCCTACGTCCCGAAGAAAGACGGTGGGGCCCGAGCCCGTGCGAATCGGGAGATTCTGCAGGTCCTTGATGTTGGAAACAACGGAATTGATCGGCGCGAGCCGCAGCAAATCACCGGTGCGGACGTTCCCCGCGGGCACGACGGCATTTCCCGTGTTCAGCGCTTGAATGACTTCGTCAGGCGCCATCCGGTAGGCGCGGAGCCGGTCCGGATTAACACTGACGACAATCGTTCGCGCGGCGCCACCAAACGGTGGGGGAGCGGACACGCCGGGCAGTGTGGCAAACAGGGGCCGTACACGGTTCAGCGCAAGATCCTGGATTTCCGCGACACTCCGCGTCGCGCTTGAAAACACCAAGTAACCGACCGGCACGCTTCCCGCGTCGAAACGCATGACAAACGGCGCAACCGTTCCCGGCGGCATGAACGCGCGGGCGCGGTCCACATAGCCGACGGTCTGCGCCAAGGCCTGGCTCATGTCCGTACCCGGATGAAACGTGAGTTTCACGAGACCGACGTTCTGAATGGACTTGGACTCGACCGATTCAATGCCGGTGATGTAGAGGAAGTGATATTCGTAGTAGTAGACGAGATAGCCTTCCATCTGCGCGGGGGACATACCACCATACGGCTGCGCCACATACACAACCGGCAGGTTTAGATCGGGGAAGATGTCGATCGGCATGCGCACTAGCGCGAGGATCGAGCAAAGGGCGATGCCGATGACGGCCACGATGACCGTGAATGGCCGGCGAAGCGCGGTGCGAAGCAGCCACATACCCTACGGGCCTCCCTGCGTTTTATCGTGGAGAAACTGCAGGAACGGTTGCAGGTCGCCTTGCGACGCGGCGACCGCCGCCAGATTCTGCCAGACCGCGAGCCGCGCCAGAGCGTCGTCGGTTTCTGACTGCACCAGCAGGCTCTGTGCGTCCGCCACATCGACGAGTGTCGCGAGTCCCGACTCGTAACGGGCGCGTACCTGTGTCTCCGTGGTGCGCGCCGCGTCCAATTCTTGCGGCGTGTTCTCGGCAACGTTGCGAGCGCCTTCGAGCGAAGCTTCCGCCTTTCGCAATTGCCCCGTCAGGTCCTGCAGGGTTTGATCGTAGCGGGCGGCTTCGGCGCGTTCATTGGCCGATTCGATGGCCTTTCGCGAACGGATCGCGAAGATGTCGAATACCGGAAAGGTCACCGACAAACCAACGGCCCAGTTGGCGCGGTCCGGACCAAGGCCTGCCGTTCCTCCCTCGAATTTGCCCGCAGGGTCCAAGCCGCTGCCGCGTCCGTACACCGACGATTGCAGATAGAACTTCGGATAGTAGGAACGGTCCAGGATATGGACTTGCGCCTGGGCTTCCGCTACTCGCGCGTGCTGCACTTCCGCAACCGGATTGTTGGTAAGCGGGGTGGTCTGTGGAGATCCATCGGGAGGTGTCCCCAGAAGAGAGCTCTCTCGAACTTCCACCGAGGTATCCGGCAATCCCAGGATATCGGCCAAGGCGGCCCGGCTGATTTTCTCTTGTTGCCTTGCGCGGGCCAAGTTGACTCGGGCGCGGGCCAATTCCGCATCCGCACGGGAAGCATCCGCTCCCGCGCGAAGCTGGTTATCGACGAGCACATGGACCGATTTGTCGAACGTCTCCCGCCGTTGGACATCTTCCTCGGCGGCGTGCACGGTTCGCTGGGCCGCCAGCACCGTGAGATACACGTTCACCGTAGCGAAGGCCACGTCGAGGCGAGTCAGAGAGGCTTCCGCGGTGGCTTGAGCACGAGCGGCGCGCGCCGCGTCTACCTTGGCTCCCCGGTATCCGAAATCGACCGGTTCCCAGGAGAACAGCAGTCCCGCCGCACTTCCCCAGGCACTTTGATTCGAGGCCGACGCCGAAACAGGCCCGGAAATCGGAGCGATGATGGATTGCGGAAGAAGCAGACCCGTCACGTTGTTATCGGTCGCACGATTCGTCTGCCATAGCATGTCTGCCCGAGGAAGATAATTTGTGCGCGCCAGTCCGATTCCCGCCTGAGCCGCGTTCACCCGCTCGAGCGAAGCGCGCACCGCCGGATAATTCTTCAGAGCGAAATCCACCGCTTCTTCGAGCGTGAGCACCTTACTCGCCGCTCCCGCCGATTGCGCCAGGACCGTGCGCGCGGTGGGAACACACAGGACCAGAACGAACGTTATGCATCGGAGATAGGTCCGACAATTCGTGAACACGATCTGCTCTCCTCTTTCAAAAACTCTGGCAGACGAACCTTCACTCATGTGAGCGAGTGATAGAGTCCCTCCATGACCCGCATGCCGCGGTCGAGAAGCTCCTGGTCTGGGATTCCTTGCCGGGCCCAACCCTTCAGTACCTCATCGATCCCATACCCCTCTTTGCGGCCGAACTTCTCATCGGCCAGGTCCGCGTCATGGATGATCTCGGACATGACCCGCACCCTCCGGTCGCGGATCCTGAAGTCAGTTTGCAGGGTCTCGAACGTGCAATTGTCACCTCTGTGTCTGAAGCCGTCATGGAACATGTCAAATGGCACCGCTTCGCGCGGGACATGCTCTTCCGGCGCAAACGTGAATCGCGCCTTCGGATCGAGGAAGCGCCGAATTAGCCACGCGCATGCGCAACGGTCTACCCCGGGTCTCGGCCTCGTCACCCAGACTCGGTTCTTGTACTCCTTCGGATCGATCTTCGCGGTCTCGGGCATGCGCCTGGCCACGCGCGCTTCATCCGCCCGCGCGAGGAGTTCCCCCACACGTTTCTGCAAGGGGCTGTCGAAGAAATCGATCTCCGCAATCTCCTGGAATCGGCTCCGCAAGCGGCTTAGGCGGCCAACGGCGCGCTTCTGCGCGGGCAGCGACGAAAACTTTTCCAGTTCCCGAATCAACTCCTGGTATTCCCGCGCGCGCGCTTCCGCGAAGCGCCCAATCAGTTGCGGGGTAGAGATGTTGTCGATCCCCTCCACGTGAACGATGGAAGCATCGCCCCCGTACTTACGAATGGCCGTGGCCAACCACTGAAAGCGCTCTTCATTGACTGCATTGCCGGGCAGGAGGTACCCGGAGTTCCCTAGCGGCACCGTTCCGTAGCGTTGCAATTTTCTCCATACCTCCACCCGCTGACTGGCCCGCTTCGTGGGCAGCGTAAACGTCAGCAGGAGCCAATCGATCCCCGGTCGTCTTCGTGCATCCATTTCGATCTGATGTTATACCTATAACAAAGGTTATGTCAATTTCCCAAAAATGATCGCAGAGACTTGGGCAGTTTCGTTTCTCGTCGTTGCATTGTCGTGAATCCTGGGTACATCCCGCGACACAAGCGGAAGAGGGAACACTGCCACCAAGCCTGCCAGTTGGGAGTCTGGGGTTGAGCAGTACATCAGCTCCCGTTTCACTGCGTTGCCCGCTGGGGAGATACCCTCTGCCCAACTAACAACAGGCGCTCGCGTAGAGCGTGTTCCTGCTCCGCAAGCGGCATGAATTCGTCATGCCAGAGCTGGACTTGTTCCTCCGCGGGGAGTGAAGCCATGTCGTGAATTACCGACGCCTCTTTCTTTGTGACTTCATTCACCTGGCGCACGAGCTCGATGAGTTCCGAATTGTTCCGCCACACCTTTGTGTTGTATCGGCTGTGCAGACGCTTGATATTGATAGGTCCCCTTTTCTCGTCTCTTTGTTGAGCCGTGTTGCATAGTTCGCTGTACCGCTGCAACTTCTGATCGTAGTCTTTCAACAACGGTTCAACGTGCGCATACGCGGCAATGTATTCGTTCATCGCCTGGGCTGCGGCTTGCGTGACAGATGATGGTGCTGTCATTGTTTTCTGCACAAATGGTCTCTGCTGCTCATAGGTAGGAAGCGGCCATGGGGATTCTTTGCTCTCCGTTATTTGTCATTCACTCCACCTCGTTATTTTTGTGCCCGGCACGCCCGGATTCGACCTCGTGCGGAAACCGTTTGAGAACCTGATTGAAATATCTGGGTGTTCCCCAGAAAGGCTCGTGCCCAACCCGCTGAAGCGATGACGAGCGCTAACTCAGATTTTAGGTAAGCCACTGGTTCGACCAGTGAGACCAGAAAAGGTTTGACCGTTCCGTTTGGGCATAACATCCGCCGTGGCTTGGTGAGAGCCAGAAAGAAGGAGGATGTTATGTCGGAAATGTATCAAAGGTTAGCGCATTCCAGCTGGGACTGTAAGTATGGTGTTTGTGCCCAAGCGACGGCGCAAGGTGCTGTTTGGCCAGGCACGGCGCAAATTGGGAGAAGTATTCCACGCCTTGGCGCGGCAGAAGGAGTGCCAGATCATTGAGGGACACCTGCTGCCGGACCATGTGCACATGTGTATCGCGATTCCTCCGAAGTATCCGGTGGCCTCAGTGATCGGATTTCTCCGCAGAAACTCCTCTTTAGGCTGCCGCCGGTATTGGGGTCACTTTGTACCCCAGCTTGGCGGCTTTCGACTTGAGGTGCTGAACTTGGAGTTCGCGGTGTTTAAGCTCGTAGAAGGCCGCTCCTTGGTCCACGTATTTCATCCCGTAGCGCAGCATGCGGTAGACCAGGCGGGCCAGCTTGGCCGCCATGGCTTTGATGGCAATCGGGGCACCGAGCCTGGTTCTGAGTCGACGGAATTGCGCCCCGAGATAGGTGTTGCTTGTCCGTAAGCTGCTGGCCGCCATCTTTAGAGCGATGTTGATCCGATTGTTGGTTGGCAGTCGGCGTTTGCCGATGATCCTCTCCCCGCTGATGCGGTTGCCCGGACACAACCGCAGCCAGGAAACGAAATGGGCCTCGTCCGCCCATTTGCTCATATCCGATCCCGCTTCGCTGAGAACGGTCGCTGCCGTCAACACATCAATGCCATCAATCTGGGTCAGATCCGTACCGTTCATGCGAAACAACTCCGCACGCAGTTCGAACTGCGGCATGTTCCCTTTCTTCTTTTTGAGCCTCGACTTCCGCTTCTCTTCCGGCAAGGGAGCACCTTGGTTGCGGTCCTCTTGCTGCTGGAGATACTGCTTGAGCTGCTCGTCGCACGCAGCCATCTGCTTCTGGCAAAAATCGAAACCCTCCTTCTCCTGCTGCAGCACAAAAAGCAAGTCTTCCTGCCAGTGGCCCTCCAGATACTGCGCGATCTGTTCCTCGCTCGCTTTCACCCGAACATCCCGAAACGCAGCGAGCTTATGCGGATCGCGTTCACCCGCCAGAATGGCTTTGATGATCGCCTGCCCGGTCACTCCGCTGATATCACTCAACACATTCGCCAACTGCACATTCATCTGCGTGAGCACCTTCTGCATCCGCTGGATGTGCCTCGCCGCCGCCTGCACCAGGTCATTGCGTTGCCGCCAGTATGTCCGCATCGTGCGGATCTCCTGCGTGGGCCGGAACGAATTGCGCAACAGACCGTAGGTGTGCAGGGTCGAAAATCACCTTCCCTGGGAGTTAGTGGGTTGCGAATTCGCTGGTTCTACCCGGTAGCCGAGCTTGCGGAGTTGGCGGATCATTCTCGCAGTGCGCGCTTGCCTCGATTGTTTGGTGACGGCTGGGCCCCGTTCCTCGTATCGAACTCTCTGGTGCAGGATCAACCAGATCAACCGACACTGTCGATGGGCAATGGCCCCGATGGTTTGGTTATGTCCCAGGCGCGGGACCGTGCGGCGATAGACGATCTCGAAGATACTTCCTTTGACCTTTATAGCGGCGTTCGCAGCCTGATTGAGTAGGCGCCGCATGTGGCGGTTGCCCTGCGGGGACCGATGGCTGTAGTTCACGCCCGCGCTCTCTTCTTCACCGGGGCAGGCGCCCACCCAGGAGGAGAGACATTTCTCGGCAGGAAAGGTCGCTGCCGTGGGACCGACTTCGGCAATGATCTGCTGTGCTGAATCCACTCCCAGTCCCGGCACCTCTGCTAGCCGCTGGACGGCATCCTGGTGCTGACTGAGCAGATTGGCCATCTCTTGGTCCAGTTGGTCGATCCGCTCCTCAAGGAATTGCAACTGCTCCAGCGCCATCTTCAGCAGCCGGCGATAGACGGGGTTGAGCTCCGTACACGCACCCAGTGCATCGCACAACTGTTCTGGCGTAGCACGTAAGTTCTGATCGGCCAAAGTAGCCAGAGCGGCGGGGTTGGTTTCGCCCTCAGCCAGCGCCTTCAGCATGCGCCGGGCGCTGGCGCCTAGCAGATCCGAGACCAAGCTGGACAACTTGATATGTGCCTCTTCCAGAAGAGCCTCCACTTGGTTCTGCAATCGCGCCCGGTCACGCGTCAACTGATACTTTCTCCGCGTCACCGTTCGCCACAGACGTTGTTCGACATCGGGCACAAAGCTCAGAGTTAATTCCCGTGCCACTAGCCGTTTCACCAGGCGTTCGGCATCGCGGAAATCCTTTTTCCGCCCCCGCCGCCCGCGATTGGATAGCGCCTGTGCCAAATGCAACGTTCCAGACCTGCGGCTTGCGCCTTCTCGCTTCTCGCGTATCGGCTTCCAATACCTCTCTAGCGCTCCCCACACTGGTTTCCAATATTGGGCCGTTGATTCCATGACCACTTCCTCGACTTCTTGCTCGAGCAGCCATGCGGCCAATGACCGCAGTTGTTCGGGGTTGCTACCAAACATCCGCCGCTCAAACTGGAACTCGCTTTCGACTTCAACGTCGGACACAACTACGGCCAGCATCTTTTTATGAACATCGATTCCCGCTATCCTGTAAGGCATAACGTTCCTCCTGGCCGGGAGCGGAGAGCGTGCTGCGGTTACTTTATCCAGGGTCACGGGCTATCGCCGCTTTCCAGGGGAAGACAACGACGCCCAATTATTCGCTCTTAACCGGCCAATATTCGGATAAAGGTGCCTTCAGTTATGGGTTGTTCTTCAGCCTTTTGATTTTCTTTCCTTCTTGGTCGGTTCAGTTTCAATAGCCTTTCCCTTTTGCTTTTTTTCTTCCCCGCCTCCTGTTTGTTTCTCCTCAGAGGTTCACTGGAGGGAAGATATGCTCCCGAGGCGGAGGTGTCCTTTCTGTCGTCGTTGGTTTCATCCCCATCCGCGGCTCAAGCAGCGGCAAAAGACCTGTGGTCGAACGGATTGTCGCCGCAAGCAGAAGCGAAAGTCTGATCACCAATGGCGCACCGCGCACCCGGATTACTTTCATGGCTCCTATGCGCTCCAAAAGGAAACGTACGGAACGCGCTCCGACTACAAGCGCCGCTATCGTCAGCAGCATCCTGACTACGTGCAGCGCAACGCGGCCTTTGTTCGAAAATGGCGCCAGCGGCTGAGATCGGCGCCTGTAAGTCCCACAAGCCCTGATCTGCACCTAACCCTTAGCTCCACAAAGACTTCCATCCGCATTAGCCAGGTAAGTCACACAAGCCGCGATATCTTCGTAACCCTTGATCCTTCCTAGGGTTGCCGGAAAGTATCGCGGTAAGTCCCACAAGATTCGATGGCTTTTCCCCATCCTGTTCCCCTACTTTGAACCCGCAGAGGAATGAAAATGCTGAAGGCCAGACCTCAACCGCCCCGACCCGATTGCCGACGATCCATTCGCGGTTCCTTCAGCTGGATCGATCATCGCTTCCTGCGCGAAGGATTCGATCAAGGCCTAACTCGCTTGGAGAAGTTGCTCTACTTCGTGCTCGTGGCGGTCTCCAATCATGATGGCGTCAGCTTTTACTCCGACGCGCGTCTGGCAGAGTTATTGGACATCCGTTTTCCTCACGAACTGGAAGCAGCCCGCAACGAACTGGTGGCCCGGGATCTGATTGCCTATGAAGACGGGATTTACCAAGTGTTGGATCTGCCCGTCTCCTGCTCTCCCAAGAAAGCGCGCGACGCTTCGCCAGCGCGGCCCAATCACACTTTGCGCTCGAGCTCCTCTCTTCTCCCGCCGGTGCGCAAAAACGCATTGCGGGAGGCGGCTTCGGATTTGGAGAGTGTCAAGCAGTTGCTGGAACGCTGGGGCTGGGGATCTAAAGGTTGAGTCCGGAAGACCGTATGGATTTCGAAGCTTGCATCGTAGGCCACACCCGGTACCTGAAGATGTACCGCTACGCCGCTCGCGCGTCTGATTTCGCTCGCCTGGAAGGAGCCACACGCCTATGAAACTCTCCGTGGTTTATCAGCCTACCGTGCCCGCCAGTACTTCCCCGTATCGTGTGCGCGACGAAAAAGGGCAAGAGTTGGGCTGGGCCAACGCCTTCCTCGATGGTCAGCGCATCCGGCAACTCTCCCCCTGGTCGCTTCGCATCTACGCCTACGACCTTCTCGACTTCGCCCGCTGGTTCGAACTGCAACATCGGCCGCTTGCGGAAATCACCGAGACCACGCTGGTGGACTATGTTCGTCATCAACTTGAGCAGCAGCCCAAACCCACACCGCAGACCGTGAATCATCGCCTGGGCACAGTGCGCTGCTGCTATCGCTTCCACACGGGGCAAGGAATTCCCGCTGGCAAAGTGCATTTCCAGCGCCGCTATACCCAACGGTCCCCGCTCGGCTATGGCCGGCCCCGCCCCGCCCTAGCCCAGGGCCTCCGCCTCAAACAAGATCGGCGGGTCATCGTGCCGCTCTCTTCTGAAGAAGTCGCGAAGTTCTGGCAAAGTTTCCGTACTTATCGCGATTTGGCTCTCGTGGGCTTGATGCTCCTCGATGGTCTGCGCTCCTGCGAGGTCTTGGCTCTTCACCTGGAAGACTTGCAACTCGCCGAGGGCCAGCTGCGTGCGCTGGGCAAAGGAAACAAGAAGCGCGTCGTGCCGCTACCCCCGGAAATCCTCGAAGTGCTCGGACACTATTTGCGTCTGGAAAGGTCGCTGACCAACTCGCCAGCATTGTTCGTCTCCTTGAAAGGCCGGCACCGCGGTCAAGCCATGACCTCGGCCGGTCTCCGCTCGCTGTTTCGTCATCATCGGGTGTTGAGCCAAGTGCGCCAGGCCAACCCCCATCGATTTCGTCACACCTTTGGATCGGACATGGCGCGAGCAGGGATGTCGCTGCCCGCCCTGCAACACCTGATGGGCCATTCGCAAATCGGAACCACGATGCTCTACATCCAACTCGCCCCGCAGGATGTCTGGCGCGAATACGCTCGCGCTATCGAGAAGCGGACGCGCTTGGGTTCCTCTCAGATCTCATGAAACCGTCCCGGCCCAGCCTCGAACAGATCTTCGAAACACATATGCAAACGCTCGCCCTCACTTTGCGGCCCAACACAGTGGAGGAATATCGATCTACGGGGCGCCGCTTCTTGGCCTATCTCCGCACTGCCTTCCCACAGGTTGGCCGCCTCTCTCAACTGCGCCGCGATCCCCATCTTCTCAGTTGGTTCCGTTGGCTGAGCGAACAACAACCGCCGCTGGGCAACGCAACCCGTTTCAACTATCTCATTCGCCTCCGGAGATTGCTGCATGATCTGACGGCCAACAGCCATTCCATCCAACACGACTTCATCCGCCGCGAAGACTTCCCACCGCAACCTCGCTATCTTCCCAGACCGCTTCCCCTCCAGGAGGACCAACTCTTGCAGCAGGAATTGCGGCGAACTGATGATCCGGCGGCGAATGCACTACTACTCATTCGCGCCACTGGAATTCGCATCGGCGAATGCCTCGATCTGTCTCTGGACTGCCTGCGGCAGCTAGAGTCAGACCGGTGGGCACTGCACGTCCCCTTGGGCAAGCTGCACACCGAGCGCTTGGTTCCCGCCGATCCCGAACTCCGGCAGGTCGTGGAACGAATCCTCGCCTTGCGTGCTTCGGCTCCGCCCTCCCACTTGGCGAAGTCGCAAGGCCTGCTGCTACCACGCGGTGGCCGTCACACCTTGTCGAAAACTCTTCGCTCGGCGCTAGCCCAGGCTGCGAAGCGTGCCAGTTGCGCTGCCCATGTGACCCCTCACCGTTTGAGGCACAGTTTCGCGACAGAAATGCTCCGGCTCGGGGTTAGCCTTCCGGCCCTGATGCAGCTACTCGGCCACAAAGACATCCGCATGACCTTGCGGTATGTGCTGGTCACTCAGCAGGACTTGCAGCGCGAATTCCACCAGGCTCGCCAGAATGTCGCCCATTCGCATCGTCTGCCCACGCTCGTGCTCCCCAAAGATATCCCCAGCGCCGGTCTCCCCGCGATCTGTCAGGCACTGGAGGCAACACGTCATCTTCTGGAGATGTACCGCCGCCAGCTAAACAATGAGAAAACCCGCCGTACATTGCAGCGTCTCGACAAGCGCCTCTTTACTGTTGCTTTACAACTGCAAAGGATCCACACAGAAGAAAAATGAAGAAAGATTGGCCAGTTAATTCGCTCAAACACGCACGCTCCGGATCAGACAGATGTCACGGCCTCGACTTCTCCAATGTAGACGTCGACCTCGCCGCTCCGAGCCGTTGCGATCTTACCTCTGAGTGATTTTCATAAGGTTTCGCGGGCCGCATGGCCCTAATAGGACAGCTTCATCAACCATTGGCTCTCCTGCACGTCGCTTTTGCGCCCTGGCAGATTCTTCGTGTCCCGCGCATTGACCAAGTACACTTCAAAACCAGCTTGTTCCAAAATGTCGTATACCGCGATCCAATAGACGCCCGTGGATTGCATGGCGACCGTTCGAATCCTGCATTGCTCGAGCCAAGCGGCCATCGCCTTCAGTTCGGCCGTGGTGCATCCGAAGCGTCGTACCGGTTGGCTGTCCCGGCTCGGCGGTACCGCCGCATAGTGGGATTCGTTGCCGATATCGATGCCCGCGGCGTCGGGATGGACCACTTCCAGGCTGAGGTCTTCGCTCTGGATCTTCCGCATCATCTCGCGCCGTTGCTTACGGTTCATCTCGTGCCAAGGATGCTGCGTTGGATGGTTGGTTGCCTTTTGTTTTTCTCCTCTGGCTTGGATTTCATGCTAAGCCTCCTATTGACGAATTCAACTTGGCCCGGCCCGGTTAGCGAAAACTACTCAATCTCCTCAGCGGGGTCGGGCCGTTCTCCTTTTCAGGACAACGCCCGCCACCATCTACATAATCGCCAGTACCGGAGCCATGCTGACATCGGGCAGAAACGCTCCAAGGTGAAAACGGCCTTAGCTGCCGAGCCAGGTTGTATTGGAGATTCTAAATTCGGCAAGTCTGATCTGGGTAGGCTCCAGCTTGAGTTTCAGCCTCACATAACCGCCGCCCAGCGGCGGCCCGTGCTTGACAGCAACACCCACAAGAGGCGAAACGCCGGGTGAAACCGAGGGCGGGGCTGTCTCTTCTGGCGGATATTTTCTTCGTAGAAGGTGAGCTGACTTCGAATGGCTACCATCTCACATGCCAATGAGGTTCGTTGCCGGAAGAAGGCCGAGACAAAGATTAGGGCATAACGGCTGACCTGCCAGGCGAATTCGAAAGATTCGAGCACCGGCAGAAGGAAGAGTTTCAGTGTTTTCATGCCCCAAGATAGCCGGAGGCGGGCAGGCATCACAACGTTTCTAAATTGTTAGAAATCAAAGGCTACGAGGTTTTTCGGGTAGACACGATTGTGTGGTTATCTCCAAGGAAGACTTTCCATTGAGTTTAGCCTCAATTGCGAGGAATGCGGAGTTTGCCGTCCCCGAAAGCGAATTACGCGTACTCGCGAAAGGCGACGCGGCAGCAGCAGGTTAACCTAGAATTGAGCCCTACTATCTCAGTGAGAACAAACGGCTGAGTGTTCTGCACAGATACTCTGAAAAACGTGTTCGTTCCTCGTTGCTGAAAGCTGCTGAACGCATACCCACAGAGGCTTGTACCTCGCCAATTCTTCTTGAGCGTTTGAAATCAATGAGATACACGGAGTCCATGTAACTTGTTACGCGGTTGATTTGGGCTGTTGCAGTTTGGCGAATGCCAGGGAATTCCGAGGAACAATGGGCGCAATGACAATTCGCCAGAGACAGCCTAGTCCGGACCTTACTTTCCACCGGTCCTTTATATACAATAGTATATAGGCGCTCTCCACGCGCACTCAGGTTCGTGCTCCCCAGTGTCTTTCATCGATCTTCATTTCCTTCTTTTATCAAGAACCACCCTGTTTTTGGTCCCGGCTGAACTTTTGGCGAACCAGGGTAGGCTTCTCCGTACGCAGGCCATGCGGGCTGGCAGAGCTCTGATATGCGCAGACACTATAAATGCGGCTGGGGAAAGCTACCGCTCAAAATCAACATTGAAGCTCTTTTTCCAACCCACAAACCAACCCACAAAATGCGATGTCTTGTACGACTTACGCGTAGTTTGGCAGTCCCCGCGTGTCTTATAAGTTGTTGTAAAACCTAAAAACGCTAGACTGTCACGGCAGAGGTCGCGAGTTCGAGTCTCGTCGTCCCCGCCATTCTTCTAAAGAACTTACCGAAAGTGCTCCGTTTTCGCGTGGGCACAAAAAGGCACAAAATAGGTACAGGAAATAGAGTGTTTCCAAGCAGAGCTTACGTCTCCTGCGTTTTTTCTCGGAACAAGAGCGCGACAACTGCCTCCTGCGCATTTCGCTTTTCCGTTGTGACTGCCTGCGTGTATGTGTCGAGAGTCACGCGAATTGTCGAATGGCGCAGCAGCTCTTGCATGATCTTCAGCTCTGCACCGGTAGATCGAAGCAGCGTCGAATAGGTGTGACGAAAAGTATGCCAGCCGATTCGCTTTGTGATGCCCAGTTTTCGCGCAACCGGAATGATATGGCGCCGCATGATCTGCTGGGCCAAGAAAGGCCAGCGACCCTGGTTGACCGGACTCGCGAATACCCAGCTCTCTGACGATTGATACGGCGTTTGCCGATGCCATTCGCGCAGAGCCTTGACCAGATCATCGTGAGCTGGAACAGGTTTCTGCGAGGTTTCGGTCTTGCAAGCGCCAATAACGTTCTGCACGATCGAACGCGTTACATGAATCTGTTTGGCTTGGAAGTCCACGTCTCTCCACTTCAACGCGAACAACTCGCTCCTCCGCAAGCCGGTGGTCACGGCCAACAGGACCAGAGTCCGTTCTCTAAAGCGCAAATTTGCGAGCAATCCCTGGACTTCATCGCGGGTCAGGATATCTGGCGGCGTGCGGCGTTTGGCGCCTTGCCGAACCCACTGAATGGGGTTGCGATCGCAGAGGTCGTGACGGCGACCGTGATTGAACAACAGGCTCATTACATTCCGTATCTTGCAGCGCGTTCCTGGCGCCCGGTTCAAAGACTTCAGCCATGATTCGACTTCCACAGCCCGAATTTCCAACAGCCGATACTCACCCCACCGCGGCTCGATCCATTTCTTAAGATAGCCTTCGTAGGCTTTCCTCGTTGAATAGGCAATGCGGGTATTGTCTCGCACAAGCTCTCGTTGCTGAAAATGTCTCGATAAATCGGCCAACGTGATCGATTCCCTTCTGACCCGAATGTCGTTGACGTTGATTTCGCGTCTCAGTCCAACAACCGCCTTGCGCGCTGACGCGATACCTTTCAGGTCGTCAGCAGTTCCAAGAACGATCCGGCGGTGTATTCTTCGGCCGTCTGGCCCGCCCTCTCGCCACCTGAAGCACCAAACATCCGGCCCTCGCTTGCGCCGCTCAACTGTCACACTTCCGTCCTGCATATCGCTTCCCCCTTCCTGCACGACTGAAACAGGGGAATATGCTAACGGAGTGATCCATCTGCATAGGTGGATGAGTTCGAATGTGTGGTTGAACGCTGCTTTGCGGCGGCAGTAACCTTGAACCCGTTGGTTCAAATCGGGCCTGCACAACCGAGACTAAAGTCTCCTCCCGTCCTGGTACGCATAATCCGTCCAGAGTCGATACCAAGCGCGGAGATTACTGTCTACAAGCCGACTTGAACGAAGCCGGCCGGCGGCGGACGCTACGCGTGAGGTGAACGGAGCAGTGGTTGCCTGTTGGTTGAGATAAATTGTCGGGTCATAGGAGGTCCCTATGACCCGACTTCGCAAAATGATGCTGGAAGAACTCGAGCGTCGTAATTATTCTGAGGCTACCATACGCTGTTACATCCGCACAGTCGAAGATTTCTCAAGACGATTCAATTGTTCTCCAGATTGTTTGGGCCCGGAACACATTCGTGAATATCAGGCCGAGCTGTTCAAGAAGCGCAAGTTGTCGCCAGGCACGGTGACGCAACGATTGGCAGCTCTGCGATTCTTCTACATCAAGACTCTCAAGAAAGCCTGGAGCATCGCCGACACGCCCTATCCGAAAAGAGCATTTCACCTTCCTTCGATCCTCAGCCGGGAAGAAGTCGCGCGACTCATCAACGCAGCTCTGACTCCTTTTCATCGCACTCTGCTGATGACCCTCTACGCCACCGGAGTACGACGCGCTGAATTGACACACCTGAAAATCAGCGACATCGATAGCAAACGCATGGTGCTTCACGTCCAGGGCGGCAAGGGGCGCAAAGACCGCGACGTGATGCTCAGCCCAAAGCTGCTCGAGGCACTGCGTGAGCACTGGCGCGGATTACGGCGACAAGCCAAGCGCATGGCTGTTTCCAGGCAACCGCTGGCATACCGGTGATAGGCCGATCACTACGAAGGTGGTCTGGGACGCTTGCAAGGAAGCCGCCCAGCGAGCGGGCCTCCAGAAAGATGTGCACCCCCATACTCTGAGGCACTGCTTTGCCACGCATCTACTTGAAGCAGGCGCGGATCTACGAACCATCCAGATGTTGCTAGGGCATCGCGATCTGGAAGAAACCACCATCTACCTCCATCTCTCTGAACGTCACCTGAATGCGACCGCGAGTCCTCTGGACTCGCTGGAGCTGAAAGACCGGCCACCACAGGACGAGTAGATGGACCGGCCACTCCTCGAGGTGGCCGATCTGGTCCGCGCCGCGGGAGACGCATTCATCGAACGAAGCCGTAAGTGGATCACCTGGAAGCACGTCAAAGTGCTACTGGCCATTGCGCGGTGTCGCACCGCCGCACTCGGCGGCCATGTCGATGAATGCACCCGCTGCGGACATCGCGCCATCTCCTACAACTCGTGCAGAAATCGGCATTGCCCAAAGTGTCAGGCAGGGGCTCGCGACCGCTGGCTCGCAGCACGTCGCCAGGAGCTTCTCCCGACGCGCTATGTCCATGTGGTCTTCACGCTTCCTCGTCATTTGGCCCCGTTGGTTTTGCAGAACAAGAACGTCATCTACGATCTCCTGTTTCGCACCAGTGCGGAAACCCTTCTGGAAGTCGCGCGCGATCCCCAGCATCTCGGTGCAGAAATCGGTTTCTTCAGCGTGCTGCACAGTTGGACTCAAAAACTCGAATTTCACCCGCACGTACACTGCGTGGTGCCAGCCGGTGGGCTATCCGCCGATGGCACGCGCTGGATCAAGCCACGCTACGACTTCTTTCTTCCCGTCAAGGTGCTCGGCGCTGTCTTTCGCGGCAAGTTCCACGAAGCGCTCAAGCTCGCCTTTCATGACGGCAAGCTCAACTTTCATGGAGACTTGAACCTCCTCGCTCAACCGAAAACCTTTGCTGCGTGGCTGAGACCACTGTTCCGAAAGGACTGGGTGGTCTACTCGAAACGTCCATTCGGAGGCCCCGAGCATGTGCTCCGTTATCTGGGTCGTTACACCCATCGCGTGGCCATCTCCAATCACCGCCTGGTCTCGTTTGCTGACGGAAAGGTCACGTTTCGTTGGCGCGATTCCGCCCACAACAACGAACAGAAATTGCTGACTCTAGCTGTCGATGAGTTCTTGCGCCGCTTCCTGTTGCATCTGCTCCCCGAAGGTTTCGTGCGCATCCGGAACTTCGGCTTCCTGGCCAACCGCAAACGTGCCACCACCTTGCCACTTTGTTTCCAACTGCTCGGCTCGGCACCGCAAACCGAGCAACAGCTCTCCACCACTGGTCCCAACGATCTCTGGGCTTGCCCCAAGTGTGGCGGGCGGATGATGGTCGTCGAAAGACTCACCGCTGCTGAAATCCAACTTCGTTCTCCACCGGTGGTCACCGCTGCTGCATGAAGCAACTCTATCCAATTCGAATTCTTCGCGCGTTTCGACCCGCTCCGTACCTCTGTGCCTTGCAGCAAAATGGATCTCCTTTTCCAGCTTCTTCAACGGCGCTCTTCACGATCCTTTTTCGCAACAGCCTGCTTCGGGACGCCTACGGCCAGGTGTCGCGCCCTCCTGCACAGCCTCGGCACAACTCCACGCCGCTCCTTCCCACGATTGAATTTGCATAACGACCGCGTCCGCCGCAATCACGGCCGGCTTCCTTCAAGTCGTTGTATCGAAAGCGCGCGAACACACCGTGCTCGGGTATGCGCCTTGCCCCTTCGCGCTTCCGATACAACCCTAAGACTTTTCGGGACCTATGACAGTCCAAAAGAGGTTTGAGCCACATCTTGAACCATTCAGTGCAAAGTCGTTTTTTACATCGGTACAGCACCATTTGTTGTAATAGGCCAAGCAGATCAGGTTGCCCACGCTCCTCAACGAATTGCCCACCAGACAGCCGATAGAAATTCATCGCCGATACGGCGATCTTCTTACCTGTTGCCGGAACTCCAAAGAAGGTGCCTTGGTGCGTGCCACGCATTGTGAAGCGTGCAGCGACCTTCTCACCTTCGGCAATCATGTCTTCCAGGGTCCATTGGATGTCCGGGAACCCCCGTCGCATCAATCCAATGATTTCGAGATACCCAGTCGGACCCTGCAGGGGCTCAGGTCGTCCCGGGACGCATGGAATACCGCGTTTGGCGAAATAAGCTCCGCGGCTAATTTCTCACTGGCGGTGTTGATGAACTCCGTGAAACGGTGCATGATGCGCTTGTTCGTTTCGATGGTCACGCTGATCACCTTTCAAAACAAGATATGTGTCCGAATGACAGCAAATGCCAGAACCATCGGAATCCAAATACATCCACCACTTTCCAGACCATTGGTCACGCCGTTTGGTCAACCACCTTCATTTGTTGTTCATTCATCCGGCCACCGTGCACCTTGATTTTAGAGACAGCCGTGTCGAATCACGAAGATCAGCAGGCATGAGCTGAATATTGATGGCTCCTATGTTCTCGTTTAGATGATTGATGTTGCGTGTACCGGGAATCGGAACAATAAACGGCTTTTGCGCAAATGCAGCCAAGCCAGTAAATTTGA
>CAWBVH010000064.1:0-49614 GCA_963792145.1 Candidatus Acidiferrales bacterium | reverse complement strand
AGTAAAGCGGTGAGCGCGAACAGCGCAACTATCTCCATCGAGAATCGTCTCTCGGAGAGAGAGGCGGACACTGTTTCGTTGAGCATTTGGGCGCCAAAAACGGGGAGCGCTGGATCGACGGATTGCACCTGCTGGCGCAGTTCGTCTGGAATCGCAGCGGCGTCCAAATCTCCGCGCACGAATATCGCCAAGTGTTTCGCCCCAGTCTGGTACAAGTCTAGATAGATTTTGGGAACGCCGGCTTCCGCCAGCGATTCTGTCCTTGCGTTGGCGATGAGGCCGACCACGGTAATCAATGGCGAATCGGCTCTGGCTTTCCTGAAACGCTTGCCGATAGGATTTTGGCTTGGCCAGTACATCCGCGCGAAGGCTTCATTGATAACCGCGACTTGCGGGGCTTTATCGCTGTCCGATTCGTCGAACAAGCGACCGCGCAGCAAGGACATTTTCAGTAAATCAAAATACTCTGGCGTAACGCTTGACCGTTCCGCGACGGCAGGCTCGTCGCGCTGTATGTCGCTTCCCTCGACTGTGAATAAGAACTGGCCCTCGGATATCAGTTTTAGATCCCGCAGACTTTCGTCCAACGGAATAGACGCGGTATCTCCGATGGCTGCTTCTTTGACTCTTGGCAGCGCTCTACTTCGGCCAAGCAATCGACGAAAAGAACGGGACCTGCTGCGCAGGGGCCTCCGGAGAGTTGTTGCGATTCAAATCATTGGCATAGGGTAGATTGGCCGTTTTGACCCAGCCATGACATTTCGCGGAGTGAATCCGAGCCGCACACTCCGCACCCAAAACCCGTAAACCGGCCAACAGTAGAGCTGCAGCAACGATCAGCACGGACGAAGAGCGTAAATCCGACTACGACGAGACGCTGGGGCGAGCTCGCGTCCGCTCTGGAACTGGTCCAGCCGGCGCCTTGTTGTCTGAAGCATATGAGTCAGATCGAGCTGGAATCGTCGGCACTAAAGTGGAAATCAAAGCGAAAAACGCGAGAGTGACAATGAGGGTGCTGAGAACGAAAAGCAGAACTGGCGGTCATCGAGTTCATCGAGCTCGTGGAGCCTTCCCGGCACCAGCCTGCAGAGAATCCTTGTGACAAAAGAATTGCTATTTTAGCGATTCCGCTGAGAACAGGGAGAAGAGCCATGCACTCGGTCAGCAGTTGCGACATCAGCGATTCGCGCGGCCCCGAGCGTCTGTCGAATCGCCATTTCGCGGCCTCTCGCACTCGCGCGCGCGAGCAGTAGTTCGCGACGTTCACGGACCGATCAGCAAGTCCAATCCCACGGCGCGAAGCAACAGATTAACGACTGCCGAAGATCGCCGACGATCGTCTCCTTTAGCGTATTATCGCAGAGTCCACGAGCCTGCGTTGGGTACTCCTTCGGCAATTCCTTTTGCAAAGCGGCGACAAACGCGTCCACCCGGCTTTGCGCCGCCGCAATCGTCATCCCAGGCTTCAGTCGGGCGACTGCTGTCGCGAGAGTTTCCTCCGCGCCGCGGCGGGTGATCAGACACAGGCCGGGCCGTAAATCCGGTCGCCGCCGAGATTTCGATATTTCTTTCCTCCATGGCTCAGCCGGCGCGTGATCCGTGGCATTACGCCGACGATCCGATACAAGTCGTGTCCAGCCGAAACTCCGGCCCAAAATTGCGGTCGCCTCCGAACGCCCTCTTCCAGAGCCCGTCGCTGATGAGCACTTCCAGCGTAAAACCGGGCGACTGGTCCTCAGGATTAAATGTTCTGCCTACCTCGGGTCAGACCGAGCAGCGAGAAATAATCGGCGCGACGTTAAGAAAGCGAACTCGACCGGTTGAGATGAACCAGTGAGATCATTCGTCGCACCATGCCCGGCGATACGGGTCCAAAAATTCCGGAATTTTAAGATCCTGCCACTCGGGCACAGAGATTCCTACGTCCCGCGCGCCGATGCCGGGAAGATCATCTTGGATCCCTGAGTCGCTCCGGCGTGGGTACCGTAGGGGGTGCGGCAGCCGGTATCAACGATGCTGAAAATCGCAGTCGTGGCTCCGATCCCCAAAGCGATCGTCAAAATAGCGACAGCGGCGAAGCCGGGGATCTGCGCAACATGCGCAGCCCGTACGAACGTCTTGCCAGAAGCGATCCCACGCGAGCCAGTGGCTGGATCCGTACACGTTTCTTCCGGCATGCAGGAGGTTGCCGACGAGTGATGTGTGGTTGCGCGGCCTCCTCTTCACTGGAGCTCAAGCTCCCGCAAGCGGTCGATCTTGAGCTGGAGTGGCTGCGATCTTCGTAGGTGAACACGTGTACCTTGCGCTTGCGTCGAACACAGCTTCTATGTCTCTTTCACGTCGAAGAAGCTGCGCGACTGCAAGCGAAAGGAGCTTTCCGACGGCTGTGCTGTCCTGGGTAGACATATCACCGAGATATGGAACATGTTCTCGGGGTAGATGTTAAAATGCAACGCATGGCTTCACAGGACTGGGCAGTCCTGATGTGCGACGGCGGCAGTGGGATGGTCTGGGCGAAGTCGCGGCTCAGAGAAGGCCGTACGAGGCAAAGACGACGATGGAAGCAACACCGAGTGCCGAGCCAAGAACGGCGCCGGCAAGGACGTCGCTAAGGAAGTGCATGCCCAGAACGATGCGAGAAACGCCGATGCTGATGGCAAGAAAATACAGCGGCGCTTCCAGGGAAGGATAGAAATAACTGACCACGAGCGAGATGGCGAATGCCGTCATGGTGTGACCCGAAGGAAAGGAAAACTGGTCCGGGGGAGTATCTTGCCCAGCAATGAGGTTCGAACTGGCAAGGCCGCTGGCGATGGCTGATGCGCTTCAGTGCCTTGAACAAGAAAACCCCGACGATGGCCGCGGAACCGGCCGCACCGACGGCCGCGTAGCGGTTGGCGCCGCCACCCAGCAACAGAATGCCCGCCAGGCTGTACCAGATCCAGCCGTCTCCCATGCGCGTGGCGGCCAGCATCCAGAAGCGAATCCAGCGCGGGGCTTTCCACCGGTTCATGCGACGCATGACGCGGTGGTCGCGATTCTCGATGAATCCCCAGAGGGTTTTCGCCCTGGTCATGGAGTTCCTTCAATTAGCCCAGTTCGCTTTAAATGCCGTGTCGATGTCCCAGATCATGCGAGGCTTTGTCTCGGCGCGTTCCAGTCGTGCCATCCAATGCTTGCAGAATCGGATTTCGTTGAACCAGTGCGCTGCGGTAACCGCAGGAATCAGGGCAGCTGCCAGCAGGAGCGGAGCGCACCACGGCTTTTCCTTCAAGAGCGCACCGGCGAAGGAGAAAATGTCGGCGGTGAGTTTGGAGTAGCGGCCATGCTCGCCGTGAACTATGCCGCGCCCGGCACGCAATCCGGTCAGATACTCTTCCACGGTGCGGGCTCCGGGAATTTGCGTATAGGTGAGTCCGGCACCGGCGAGGGTATGGGAATCGCTGCCGGCGATGGGGATTTTGCGGAGATCCCGGGCCAGGCGCTCCGCTGCGCGATTTGCTTCACCCACATCAGGCCGTTGCGCACTTCCAGCCCGGGGACGTAGGAGGCGAACCAAGTGAAATCTTCCTCGTCGCGGTGGCCGGTAAGTCCGGAAAATACGTGATTCACGCTGAAGAAAAGCTTGCGCTCGGTCAGGTACATCAGGAGCGCAACAAAATCGCTGCGGCGGCGCTGAATTTCGGCGTGATCCCTTTCCGTTATGCCATAGACGCCGAGGTGTGCCTCTGTGCCGCTCGGCATGCTGACGGTGACTTCTTCGCTGAGGAAGAAATCGGGATGCTTGCGGAGGGCTTCCGCGCCTTCGATGGAGTTGTGGTCCGTCAGGGTGACGATGGACATGCCGCGCTGCTTACAACAGTCATAGACGGCGACGGGCTGATTGTAAGACTCCTTGCAGACCCGAGTAAGCCCGGCGTATCGCACATGCCAGAAGCGGTGGAGTGGAGGTGGAGGTCGCATCGCATGAGTTATATGTTGGATACGAGATATGAACAGCGCATGAAGAGTGGGCGAAATGTGCATGAAAGCTCGGACGGAACTCATTGAACACAAATGACTTTTTGAATTTTCCACATGGCATGGCCGGTGCTCTTGCACGGATTGCCTAAAGCTGTGCGACAATGCGCAAAATGAAGAAAATTCATCTCCTCTTCCACGATGCAGGAGGTGGTCACAGGAATGCAGCTGTCGCGCTACAGGCAGTGATTGCGAGCAGAATCGGCCGTGGAATGTGGGGTCGGTGCAATTCCAGCAGCTCACCGACAAGCTTGACGTCTTTCGCAAACTAACCGGGATTCGGATCGAGGAGCAGTACAACTCGCTGCTGCGGCATGGCTGGACGCTGGGATCCAAACAACTTCTTCGCGTATTGCAGACCACTATTCGGGTGTTCCACAAGCCGCTGGTGAAATTGCTGGGCGACTATTTTCGGGAAAATCCCGCGGACCTGCTGGTATCGGTGATTCCGCATTTCAATCGGGAAATTGGCGAGGCGTGGACGAAGGTGTATCCGGGGCGTCCATTCATGACCATCATTACGGATTTTGCGGATTATCCGCCGCATTTCTGGATTGAGCCGATGAAGGAGCAGCATGTAATTTGCGGCACGGAACGCGCGGTGCAGCAGGCGCGTGCAATGGGAAAAGACGCCGGGCACGTTTTCGCCACGTCGGGCATGATCCTGCGGCCGGATTTCTATGTTCCGGACAACACGGACCCGGTTGCGCTACGGCGTGAACTGGGATTGCAACCCGACCGGCTGACGGGAATGCTGCTGTTTGGAGGGTTCGGCTCCGGGGTGATGTACCAGATCGCTGAACAGCTGGAGGAAGCGCGCTTGCCCGTGCAGCTGATCGTGATTTGCGGACGCAACGAAAAGCTTGCGAAGAAATTTCGCGCGCGAGGCTGGAACCTGCCCTTGCACGTCGTGGGATTCACCAAGGAGATACACCGCCTGATGCGGGCCGCAGATTTCCTGATCGGGAAGCCTGGGCCGGGAAGCATCGCCGAAGCCATGGTGCGGCGACTGCCGGTGATTGTGGAGTGCAATGCGTGGACGCTTCCGCAGGAGCGCTACAACACCGCATGGGTGAAGGAAAAGCGCGTGGGGATTGTGCTTCATCATTTCACGGAGATCGCGGAGGGCGTGAAGCAACTGAGCGAACCGGCGACGCTGAAGGAATTTCGGCGGAACGTGGCGAGGCTGGAGAATCGAGCGGTGTTTGAGATACCGGAGATCTTGGCACGGTTGCTTGAAGCAGACAGATACCAGGGATCAGTGATTAGGGATCAGGAACCAAAATCTGCTGGTGCGTAAGTGTGCGGTTGAGGGGAACAGACGAAGTAATGAAGCAATGAGACAACGAAGTAAGGAAATGCCTGGACTGCGGACTACTTGTTCGAGGCGCGTTCGGCGCGGCCTGGATGCGGCAACCTTGGCCCGGCGCCGGACTTCTCGGTGGGAGTGGTCATGTGCGGCTTTGCGCAGGTGACTGCCCACCAACGCGAGGCGTACTTGGGCAGTTCGCACATTTTGGTGCAGCCAGCCGACGTTTTCGACTGGGCACAGCCACAGTAACAACCTGCCGGAGTGATTTGACGGAGACGTCCGGAAGTGTCGGCGAGCACGGAAACAGAGACCGCCGCGATGAGCACGAGGAATTCGACGAAGAGCCAAAGAGCCAGGCGAGAGAGGCGGCGAGTAAAGGAGGGCTTCATGGAGCTGAGTTTCAGTCTGAAACAGAAAAAAACCGATAGCTCGTTGCTCCCAAAAAGCGGCATTACCCGGGTTATGAGCGTACTGGAACGTAGAAGTTGACTGCGGCGTTCCGATTCTGCAAAGAGGTTATTTTTGGACCGGGCTGCGGCATTCTTGATGGACTATGTGATGGAAAATGAGCGCTTTATAAAGATTGGGAGGCTGGTGTTCACCGTGCCTTAAAGGGATGAGTGGGCACGTAACACTAGACGAACTGCCCTGGATTGCAGGCGAGGGCAAGAGGTTTGCTTGCGATTTGAGGGGATCGTTGACCACCTGCGTCGGAGAGGGAAGCGGGGATGGATGCCCCCCCGCGCTGGTGAAAACGACACCGGCATCTGAGACGCGCCTTCCGGGGCTTCCGGTCCCAAGCGGGGGCCCATTTTTTTTCAATCGTCAGATGAATTCATGGGTAGCTTCGGCTCAGGTCGTTTGCCAAGTAAGTGAGAGCGCGAGTTCCAGGATGCGAAATGTACGAAAGCCACACGATCTTCTCATGGTCACTTTTGCTTTGTTGTTCAGTCCCTCAAGCACACCGCTGGAAATCTGTTTTCTGGCTTTGAAATGGTTGAGCAGCAGCTCGCGATGAGAGCGCAACGTTCGGGCGATCTTCTTCATCGGCTCGATGCGGGATCGCACCGTTTGACGGCACCAGGAATCCAGGAACATGCCGGCACAGGTGTGGTATTTCCAGTACTGCTGAAAATCTTCTTTGAGCAGATAGGTACGGACGGTGTGGAGGTTGTGGTGGAGTAGATCTCGCAGACGGAACTTTTGCTGCGAGGTGAGATTCTCTTTGCGCTTGAGCCCACCCCAGCGCGTCTTCTTCAGTACCGACGGGTAGCCGTCCTGGGCCATCTTGCGCGACTCAGCGGCGCGGACATCATCCAACGCCTTATTCATCTTGGCAACGACGTGGAAGCGGTCGAGGATGTGCAGCGCCTGGGAACACTTCTGGCGGATCACATCCAGGTAAGGCTGCCACATGTCCGAGCAGACAAACTCCGACGAGGATCCGTGATTCTTATAGTTGGAAGCAATGGACGAAGTGAAATACTTGCAGCTTGCTAGAAATCTAAGCGCCTTTAGGGAAAAACTGCAGGTGTGCGCGAGACGTTGGATGTTCGTGAACGTCAACAAATTCTGCGGTTACTGGTTAAAGAAATTCTGGTCGATACGCAAAGCATTACCATTCGCCACTCCATCCCGATTCCCAGGCAGAAAAAAGTCCTACTCAGAGCGGATCGCCAGCGTCCCAGCTCATTTCCCTGGTTCTCGGCAACCAAGTTATCTTTTGCGTCCGAGGGGTAGCTACACCACCTTGCAGAAACATGTTGGGCTCGGGATTCAAGTTTAGGTAGGTGTACTTCAGGGTCTTGGTGCGCTCTTGATTCAGGGTGACGCGGCACTGAGTGAGGGCTAGGGGAGCGGCGGTGCCACCCGCGAACATTTTGTAGTCGGCTTCGCACTGGGCGTCGCGATAGATGCGCCAAGCGCGTTGCGCTTTCTTGAGCAGGGCGGATTGCTCTGGCTTGAGCTTCTTCAGAGACTCCGGGTAAACACGGTTGAGTTCCGCGTTGGACTTTTTCCACTCAGGTTCCATGCAGTCTTGCATCTCTTTGGTGCAAACCGCATCTTTGCATTGCGCGGTAGTCAGCGTCGGAACGAAGAAGAGAAGCAGCAGGACAAGATATTTCATGGACGCTCCTCAGTGCGCCACCGAATCAGCTCTCCTGGCGCGTGACGGCGATTCCCGCTTGTCCCAAGACGTGGGCAATCTGTGTTTCGCGGAGGCGGGAGGCATCGTATTCAAAAGAGATCTGATTTTTCTGTTCGTCCACGTGCACGCTGCGCAGGCCATAAGTGTTCGCAAATTCGCCAAGCCGCTCCAACTGCTCGTGGCTCAGGGGGGAGTGCAGGTTATAGGTAATTTCGAGAAGCGTCATGTGGGGGATTATAGCAGCGATGAGCTGCCTTCGGAGAGAGGTAGGCAAATATAACGGTGTAGCATCTAAAATAAGATAGGCTCACACGTACCAAGGATTGCGAATGTCGACACCAACGGTGCCGGGATTGCCGATTTTGCTAGCTGCGCCGCGAGAGAAGGATCCGGTGTGCGGAATGATGGTGGACCCGGAGAAAGCGGCGGGAAAAGTCGAGCACGACGGAAAAACGTACTACTTTTGTTCGGCGCGATGCGTGGAGCGGTTTCGGAATGAGCCGGAAAAATTTCTGGCCGCTCCGGGGACAGCAGGAATGGAACACAAAGCCGCGCCGGCTGCAGTGCCAGCTGTGGCCAAGAATGTCCGGTACACCTGCCCGATGCATCCGGAAATTGTGCAGATTGGCCCGGGAACGTGCCCGAAATGCGGCATGGCGTTGGAGCCGATGGACATCGCTCGCCGAGGAACAAGCGGACCCGGAATACGAGTCGATGCGGAAGCGGTTTTGGGTGAGCGTGGCGCTTTTCGTTGCCGCTGCTAGTGCTGTCGATGTTTGGAGAAATGCTAGCGCTGCGCCTGCAGCCGGGCACAAAAAACGCGATTGAATTGTTGCTGGCCACGCCGGTAGTGCTGTGGTGCGGTTGGCCGTTCTTCCAGCGATTCTGGGCTTCGCTGGTGAATCGCAGTCCGAATATGTTTACGCTGATCGGCTTGGGCACGGGCGCGGCGTATCTTTACAGCGTGGCGGCGACACTTCTTCCGCAGTTTTTTCCGGCATCGTTCCGCGACAGGCAGGGCGGTGTGACGGTTTATTTCGAAGCGGCGGCGGTGATCATTACGCTGGTGCTTCTGGGGCAAGTGCTGGAATTGCGAGCCAGACAGCGTACCAGCGGCGCGATTCGCGAGTTGCTGCACCTGGCGCCACCGATTGCGCACCTGGTTTCCGGCGGAACAGAGCGAGACGTCCCGCTGGAGCAGGTAAAGCCGGGTGATGCACTGCGGGTGCGGCCGGGCGAACGCGTTCCAGTGGACGGTGCAGTGCGCGAAGGGGCAAGCGCGGTGGATGAATCGATGGTGACGGGCGAGCCGCTGCCGGTGGAAAAATCGGCCGGAGACAAAGTCACCGGAGGGACGTTGAATGCCAGCGGGAGCTTCTTGATGGTGGCGGAGCGCGTGGGAAGCGACACGCTGTTGGCGCGGATTGTGAAGTTGGTGAGCGAAGCGCAACGAAGCCGCGCACCGATGCAAAGGCTCGCCGACAAAGTGGCGGGATATTTTGTGCCGGGCGTAGTGGCGGCGGCGATTCTGGCTTTTCTGGGCTGGGCGATTTGCGGGCCGGAGCCGCGCATGGCGCACGCGCTGCTAGCGGCCGTGGCGGTGCTGATCATCGCTTGTCCGTGCGCGCTGGGCTTGGCGACGCCGATGTCCATCATGGTGGCAGTGGGCCGCGGAGCGTCGGTGGGCGTGCTGGTGCGCAACGCTGAAGCGCTGGAAACCTTGGCGGGCGTGGACACGCTGGTGATCGACAAAACGGGGACGTTGACGGAAGGCAAGCCGCACCTGACCAGCATCCGTGTTGTCGAGGGAACGAAGTTAGCGGAGAACGCGCTATTGTCGCTGGCGGCGAGCGTTGAACGAGCCAGCGAGCATCCACTCGCTCGTGCGATCGTGCGAGCCGCGGAAGAAAGGAAGCTGCCGCTTGCGCCGGTAACGGAGTTTCAGGCCAGTCCCGGAGGCGGAGTGCAGGGGCGGGTCCTTGGTAAGCAGGTGCTGGCGGGGACGGCGCGATTTCTTGGCCAACAGGGGATTGTTCTGGACGCCGGAGGCGATTCTGACGTTCCGGGATCTGCCTCGACAGCAATCAACGTGGCGGTGGATGGGCGATTGCTAGGCGTGCTCTCCCTTTCGGACGAAATTAAGGCGTCGACGCCAGAGGCGATTCGCGCATTGCGGGAGCAAGGCCTGCGTGTGGTAATGCTGACTGGCGACCGGCGCGAAGCAGCGAAAAACGTCGCGGCCCAACTGAGAATCGAGGAGTTTGAAGCAGAAGTCCTACCGGAGCAAAAGACGGAGGTCATCGAGAAGTTGAAGGCGGAGGGCCGAATCGTGGCCATGGCCGGAGATGGGATAAATGATGCCCCGGCGCTGGCCGCGGCGCACGTCGGGATTGCCATGGGTACCGGAACCGACGTGGCTATCGAGAGCGCGGGAATCACATTGGTCAAGGGAGACCTGCGAGGGATTGTGAGGGCCCGGCTGCTGTCGCGCGCCACGTTGCGCAACATCAAGCAAAACCTCGGCTTTGCTTTTCTGTACAACGCCCTGGGAATCCCGATCGCTGCCGGAGTTTTTTACCCTGTGTTTGGATGGTTGCTGAGCCCCATGATTGCCAGCGCGGCGATGAGCTTCAGTTCTGTGTCCGTCATCACCAACGCCCTGCGGCTGCGGCGCGCCCCTCTGTGACCTTGCCCGCTAGGATCCACCTGACCAACCGGCCTATTGTTTCGTCTATAGCAGCAGGCGGGGAACATTCCTAGTGCGTGTGCGTATCTACGAGTGGGTGCCCACAATCCCGGGTGCGAGGGTCGGCTATGGCAAGCAATGGCAATGGTTTAACCAACGGCAAGAATGGCAAAAACGGCAAGAAGCGCCGCCGCAGAATCATCATCGGTTCGGTCGTTGCTGCTCATCCTGATTGGCGGAGGCTACGGCGTGTACGCGGCTTTGCGCCCCACGCACGAAATTGATCCGTCGAAGATCGCGTCGGTGGAACGCGGCGACCTGGCCAAAGTGGTGGTCGCGACGGGAAAGATTCAGCCGTTGTCGAAGGTGGAAGTGAAGTCGAAGGCGAGTGGCATCGTGAAGCAGTTGTTTGTGGACTATGGCGACAAAGTGAAGCAGGGGCAGGTGCTGGCCGAACTCGACAAGGTACAACTGGAAGCGAGCGTGCGGGCTTCGCAGGCAAATTACCAGGCGGCGCAAGCGGCCAGAGATTCCGCCACCGCCACGCTGGAACGCAACAAAGTTGACGCCGAGGGGCCGGATGTTCCGTACCTGAAATTGAACATGGAACGCGCGCAGCAGATGTTCAAGGACGGGGTAATGTCCAAGAGCCTGGTGGAAGACGCGGAAAAGAATTATCAACTGGCGCTGAACAAGCAAGTGAGCGCGCTGAGGACCCTGGTTGTGTCGCGCGCGGAGATCGCCAAGGCGGAAGCGCAAGTGGCACAGGCGAAGGCGGCGCTGGAAAACGCGGAAGAGGATTTGAGGAACTCGACGATCGTCAGCCCGATCGATGGGCTGGTGCTGTCGCGCGACGTGAACGTGGGCGACGCGGTCAGCTCCATCCTGGTGCTGGGTTCGCAGGCCACGCTGATTTTCACGCTGGGAGACATCAGCGAGGTTTACGTGCAGGGAAAAGTCGATGAAGCGGACATCGGCAAGGTATTTTTCGACCAGCCGGCGCGCATCGTGGTGGAGTCGTTCAAGGACAAAAAATACACGGGGAAGGTGACGAAGATTTCGCCGTTGGGCAAGGAAAAGGATAACGTCACCACGTTTGAAGTGCGCGTTTCGATTTCCAATCCCACGGGCGAGTTGAAGGCCAACATGAGCGCGAACGCGGAAGTGGTGCTGGAAGAAAAGAAAAACGTGCTGATGGTGCCGGAAGCTTCGCTGATTTACGACAAGGACCGCAAAGCTTCCGTGGAATTGCCCGATCCGAAGGCTGCGAATGGCCGCAAAAAAGTTGACGTGAAGCTGGGAATCTCCAACGGCGTGAAAACGGAAATCATTTCCGGACTGACCGAAAAACAGCAGGTCGTTCTCCAATAGCGAGGGACGCGCATGACCTTTCGTGACCTCTTGCGGGACACGTTCGCGACGCTTTGGGGCCACAAGCGCCGGACATTGCTGACGATGTTCGGGATCGCCTGGGGAATCATCTCGATCACGCTGATGGTGGCGGCGGGAGAAGGCCTGGGGCGTGGGATTCAAAAGCAACAGGAAAACTTCGGCAAGGACGTGATGATCGTTTTTGCGGGGCGCACCAGCATGCAGGCGGGCGGCACGCGGTCTGGGCGAGTGGTGCACTGGATGGAGGACGATTACAAAGAAGTGGCCAAGGAAGCGCCTGCGTGCAAGTACGTGATGCCGGAGCTGGGCAACAACGTGAAAGTGCACAGCGCGTACAACAGCGGAGACCTGGATACCGTCGGCTCGCTACCGCCGTTTACGATTATCCGCAGCATTACCGTGGCGCAGGGACGTTTCTACAACGAAGAAGACAACGAAGAAGGCCGGCGCGTGGCGTTCATTGGGAGCGATACGAAGAAGCAACTGTTTGCGGAGCGCGAAGCCATGGGGCAGGTCATCGAGTTGAATGGCATCCCGTATACGGTTATCGGAGTGATGAAGACGAAGGATCAGAACTCCAGCTATGACGGAGTGGACATCCGAAAGATTTTTATTCCGTTTAATTCCATGAAGCGGGATTTTCCGAACAAGCCTCCTGCCGTGGAACACAGCGTGGACCGGTTGCTGGTTGCGCCGTGGTCGCTGGAAACGCATCCGGCTTGCGTGCGTCAGATTCGGCGGGCGCTGGGGCGCTTGCACAATTTCGACCCGCGGGATGAAGTAGCAGCGAGCATCTGGGACACGGTGAAGAACGCGCAGGCCAACCGGATGATTTTTGTGGGCATGGAAGTGTTCATGGGCGCGGTAGGCGTAGCGACGATTTTTCTTGGTGGCCTGGGAGTGATGAACGTGATGCTGGTGAGCGTGCGGGAACGAACACGAGAAATCGGAGTGCGCAAAGCACTGGGAGCGACGCGGCAATCGATCCTGCGGCAGTTTTTTCTGGAGACGGTGATCTTGGTGTTCATCAGCGGAGGAGCGGGGCTGATTATCTCGTATGGATTTTGCGCGCTGGTGAACCTGTTGCCGAAGCTTCCATTTTTTGACGGGCTGGATGCGAGTTGGAAACTGGCGGCGCTGACGATCAGCTTGCTGGGAATCATCGCAGCACTTTCCGCGCTATATCCGGCGAATCGTGCGGCGTCCGTTGATCCGATTGAAGCGCTTACGTTTCGAGGCTGGTGGCTAAAGGGAGTTTTCAGTGATCAGTTTTCAGTTTTCGGTTGAAGCAAATATGCGCCCCGCACTTTATTGCGCAGTGGGCACGAACCATACTGATCCGCTGAGCAAGTCGCTTTCACGATTTCTTAATCCTTTCGATCAAGCCAAACAGCATCCGTTTGATCTCGGCGATCCGGGGATCCAGAACTGCGAATTGCTTGTCGGAAAGCAGGTTCAAGTCTCGAGCAAGAAGAACGTGGTATTGCAATTCGCTGGCAGACCCAAGAGAGATGAAGAGAAATTGCCGAAGTTCAGAATTGGCCGCCCGGCCACGACCTTCGGCGATGTTTGCAGGGATGGAAGCTGCACCACGCCGGATTTGGCTGGTCAATCCGAACAGTTCCTGTTTTGGAAAGAGGCCGGTAATCGAATACGAGCTCAACGTCAGAGCGTGACCTTTCCGCCAGGCGAGCAACGTGGTGAAATCCTGCACGAAAGACCTTCTTGCGAGGAAGTGTACTGCATTTACTTGGAGCTTAATACTGATAACTGTAAACTGCGGCGGAGCGGCTATGTTCACTGAAGTGTTCAAAGAGGCTTGGGCGGCGTTGGGGCGGAACCGAGTGCGCAGTCTGCTTACGATGACGGGAATCTCGTGGGGAATTGTGGCGGTAACGCTGTTGCTGAGTTACGGTTCCGGATTCCGTAGCGTGCTGCTGTACACATTCGAAGTGTTCGGCAAAGGGGCAGTCATCTGCTGGCCGGGAACTACCAGCGAACAAGCGGGCGGAGAACGAGCCGGTAAGGCTGTGCGCTTCGAGCAAGAAGATGCGGACTGGGTGAAAGCGCAATCGCCGCTGATCAAGCGCGTAACGTTGGAGACCGTGAAGTGGAAGGGCATTTCGCACGAGGAGCGGCTGTCGGATTCGGCGACCCGCGGTGTATACGCGGAATACGGCGAGATGCGCAATGAAGTCCCGTCCGAGGGGCGGTGGATTTCGGCGGAGGACATTGCCGAACGGCGGCGTGTGGTGTTCCTGGGAGCGCGGCTGAAGAAGAAACTGTTCAGCGGAACTCCAGCGGTGGGCGAGACCGTGCGAATTAACGGCGTGCGGTTCACGGTGATCGGCACCATGGACATGAAATTCTCCGACAGTTGCTACTTCAACTGCGACGATGAGTCCGCGTTCATTCCCTACAGTGCGGCCGCGGACATCTGGGATGCGCACTATGCCAGCGTGATGATCTTCGAGCCGGTGGCGCCGGAATTTGAAGCGCAGGCCATGCAGCAGTTTCGAACGGCGGTGGCGAACCGCCAGCGTTTTTCAGCGAATGACAAGCGTGCCATCACGATGTTCGGACGGCAAGAGTTCAAACCGATTTATGACGGCATTACACTGGGAATCGAAGGGCTGCTGTTCCTGATTGGCGCGATGACCCTGGGAATCGGCGGCGTTGGCGTGATGAACATCATGCTGGTGTCGGTGGATGAGCGGGTGCGCGAAATCGGATTGCGGCGGGCGCTGGGTGCGCGGAAAAAGCACATCCGGTGGCAATTCTTGCTGGAGGCGCTGGTGCTGACGCTGGCTGCCGGCGCGATCGGAATGCTGTTTTCGTGGATTTTGA
Source organism: Candidatus Acidiferrales bacterium (assembly GCA_963792145.1). GTDB lineage: Bacteria > Acidobacteriota > Terriglobia > Acidiferrales > UBA7541 > Acidiferrum. The sequence continues at coordinate 35,208 of CAWBVH010000064.1, read as the reverse complement.
CAGCGTCGATCGGGACGCTGCCGTTTTTGGGTCCGGCGTATGAAGACGACTCAGGAAAAGTGGACATCCACCTGAACTTGTCACTGATGACCATGGTGCTTTCCACGCTGATTCTGGTGGTTGTGGGAGTGATCAGCGGCTGGATCCCAGCAATGCAAGCGGCCAAGCTGGATCCTGTGGAAGCGTTGCGCTACGAATAGGTCGTCATTTGCACTGAGCCAGCGTGGACACATACAAGAGCGATCCCTCGCTTCGCTCGGGATGCGGGCTCGCAGCCTGCACCCGAGAAACTAGAGCCGCAAGCCGCGTAGAAGAACGGCGGCGCGGGCTCGTTCACCGGACAAATCGAACCTACAAGCAAATCAGCGTCACATTCGATGGTCTACGCTTCCTGCCGTGCGAGCGGGCCGGCCTGCTATAGTTGTTGTGGTAGCTGTGGCACACGAACTAGAGAATGGGAGAGTTGGAGAGAACGATGAATCGAGGCAGTGTAATTCGCGCGGCGATGTGGAGCGCAGCGATAGTCGCACTATTGTTGGCAGGGTACTTGGCGGAAGGGCACGCCATTTTGAAGGAAACGTCGCCGGCGGCGGGTAGCACGGTGAATGGGCCCGATGTGCCGATCATGTTGAAGTTCAATGTGCGAATCGATGCGACGCGCTCGAAATTGCAATTGATGACGCCGGATAACCAGATGGTGGATTTGAGCGTGGAAAAGCAGAATTCACCGGACACGCTGAACACCAAGGCCACCGGATTGAAGGCGGGAGAATACAAGATTGCATGGCAGGTGCTCGCGCCCGACGGACACATTACTCGCGGGTTGGTGCCCTTCAAAGTTGCGGGATCGTAGAGAGAAATAATGGTTCAACTGATCGGCATATTCAGTTATTTGGTGGTGTTGTTACGCGCGGCGACGCTGTGCTTTCAGAGCCTGGCGGTCGGCGGGATTCTGTTTCTGCTGCTGGTAACGCGAAGCGAGGAATCGCGAACGGAAGAGTTTTCGCGATCGGCCTGGAGGCTGATTCGCTGGAGCGGGCTGGGGATGGCCATCGCGCAGGTGCTGTTCGTGGTGAGCAACTCGATGGTGCTGACGTATTCCGTGGATATTTCGCTGAGAGAAGTGCTGGGAGCGAACTACGTGTTCGCGGGGCTTCTGGGGGTTGTCGCTGGAATAGCGATTGCTTATTGGCCTGCGGCGATGCGGCGGAACATGAATCCGGTGGTGCTGCTGCCGGCGGCGATGATGCTGGCAGCGACAGTGATGACCAGCCACTCCGCGTCGCGGATGGAAGGGCGAGCGCTGCTCGTCAGCCTCACGACGCTGCATTACCTGACCACGGCCAGCTGGATTGGTGGCTTGCCGTTTCTGCTGCTGGCGATGAAACGAGTTTCGGATGTGGAGAAGAAGGCGCGGATCAGCCAGAATTTTTCGCGGATGGCGCAGATCAGCGTGGTGGTGTTGTTTGCGGCAGGCCTGGCGATGAGCTGGGTGTACGTAGGCTCCTGGAACGCGGTTTACGGCACGGCTTACGGGATCATGGTGAGCACGAAAGTGGTGCTGTTCGGATGCTTGCTGCTGCTGGGCGCGGCGAACTACTTCATCGTGAAGGGAATTGGCGAAGGGAATGGCGAGGGCGCGCGAAGTTTGGTGAGATTTGGCGAAGCGGAGGTGGGGATTGGGCTGGCGGTGATTCTGACGGCAACTTCGCTGACGTCGCAGCCGCCCGGCGTGGACCTGACGCAAGATCGCGTGTCGTGGCAGGAAATTGCGGAGCGCTACTCTCCACGTGCGCCAAGGCTTTCCAGCCCGGAGTGGAAAGAGCTGTCAGAGTCCACGCAGGAGACCTTGAAGAAGGCCGCGGCCGCTGGGCAAAGTGTCCCGGTGTCGTTCGTTCCGGGACAATTCGCGGCGGGCACAAACGGCCCCGCGGACCGAGCGTGGTCGGAGTACAACCACAACTGGGCCGGACTGATCGTGTTTCTGATGGGGATACTGGCGTTATTGTCGCGCAGCCGATATTTTGCATGGGCGAAAATCTGGCCGCTTGCGTTCTTGGGGCTGGCTGTTTTCCTCTTCTTGCGGGCGGATCCGGAGAACTGGCCGCTGGGTCCGAATGGGTTTTGGGCGAGTTTTGGCGAGGCGGAAGTATTGCAGCACCGGCTGGCGGTGTTGTTGCTGATCGCGTTTGCCGCGTTTCAGTATTTAGTCGAGACGAAAAAACTGAAATCGCAAGGGGCCGCGCTGGTCTTTCCGATTGTTTGCATCGTTGGCGGCATGGTGTTGCTGACGCACTCGCACTCGCTGGGAAACATCAAGGAAGAGTTGCTGGCGGAGATGAGTCACACGCCGCTGGCGGTGTTTGGGATCATGGCCGGGTGGTCGCGATGGCTGGAATTGCGGCTGCCACCGGAGAGCAATGCGAAGAAGTATTTGGCATGGCTGTGGCCGGTGTGTTTCATCATGGTGGGATTTATTTTGATGGATTATCACGAGAGCTAGCGGACGTTTTGGCCCGGGTTGCGTTGCGTTGCGGAGGCCGACCGCCTCAGAACCGGGCGGCCGCTACACAAGCGAAGGCAAGGCAACCCCAGAACACAGACTGAAGTCTGTGTTACCAAACCCAAGAGCGCCTCGCTTAGTTCTGGGCTAGAAGAGCGTCGAAATAGGCGGTCATTTCGGGGGAATCCCAGTCCTGGGGGCCGATGATCTTGCGGACAATCTTTCCTTTGCGATCAATCACGTAGGTTTCCGGGTACATCGATGAACCGTAGCTTAGAGCGATGGGCGAGCGATGATCTTCATTTGTGCCTGGATCGCGGTACGTCGGGAAATTCACCCCATGATCTTTCAGAAAGCTTTCGTACTTCGCCGGATCGTCGTCGGCGGCGATACCGAGAACCACACCGTTACGAGAGGTAATGCGCTGCTGCAGTGCGATGAGACTGGGGACTTCGGCTACGCAGGGGCCACACCAGCTTCCCCAAAAATTCAAAACGACTACTTTGCCACGAAAGTCGGTGAGGTGCGCGGGCCTGCCATCGAGCTGCATAGCGAAGTCCTCCGCGGACTTCCCGGCGATGGAGGATTCGCCCTGGCGATAATGCGGGAGGGAGAAAAACGCGAGGATCGCAAAGGCAAAACCCATGCTGCCCCAGGCGAAGAATTTGCGGAGGAAGGGATTCATATGAAGCTATAATAGCGCACACAAGCGACAGCGAGAAGTCTGCACGCGCATCCATCCGCGATGACTCCCCTCCGACAAAACCTTCCGAGCATTTCTGTCGTTGTACCGGCGCGCAACGAAGAGCAGGTAATCGCCGGGTGCGTGGGATCTCTGGTTCAGCAGGAAGAAATCGCGGAACTCGTGGTGGTGAACGACCAGTCGACAGATAGGACCGCGGAAATTGTGCGCGGGCTCGCGACGAAGTATTCCCGGGTAAAGATGATTGAAGTAGCGGAATTGCCAGCGGGTTGGGTGGGGAAGAATTACGCAGTGTGGCTTGGCGCGCGAGAGGCGAAGGGCGAGTGGCTGTTATTCACCGATGCGGATGCGGTGCACGAAAAACACGCGGCAGCGAGGGCGGTAGAAATTGCTCGGGAGCGGGCAGCCGCGCTGGTTTCGTTTTCGCCCGAGCAGATCATGGAGAGGTGGTATGAGAAGGCCCTGATTCCGTATGTCTACTGCCGCCTGGCGAAGAAATTTTCGTATGAGCAGGTGAATGATCCGCAAAAGACGGCAGCGGCGGCGAACGGCCAGTTCCTGCTGATTCGGCGTGACGCGTACGACGCGGTTGGCGGACACGCCGGCATCGCTGGGGAAGTGCTGGAGGATGTGGCGCTGGCGAAAAAAGTGAAGGGCGCCGGTTACCGGATCTGGTTCGGGAGCGGGAAGGGAATCGTGCGCGTGCGGATGTACCGGTCGTTTCGAGCGATGTGGGGAGGCTGGAAAAAGAATCTGTACCAGTTGATGGGCGGAAGCAGTGAAGCAGTGGCTCAGGAAATGGTGGCCGCGTTGGCGCCGGTGATTGCGGTGCTCGTCGCGACGACCACGGTGTGGGGATTCACGGAATCCGCGATTCGCGGCTTGGCCACGCTGGCCGTTGGCATCATGATTATTTATGTGGCTTATGACGGAGAGCTGAAGCATAACGGATTCCCGGCGCCCCTGGTGTGGTACGGAATTCGCGGAAGGCTGCTCTATGCCGGGGTATTGCTGGCATCGTACCGCAGCCATGTTCGCGGTAAGCTGGAATGGAAGGGAAGGACGTATCCAGTGGGTACCCCTGGAGCATCGAAGGGATAGCGACACGCATGGTCTATTTGACGCGAAAGATCGAGTTTTCTGCCTCGCACCTGTATCACAATCCGGAATTGAGTGCGGAGGAAAACCGGCGGATTTTTGGCAAGTGCAATAACCCGCATGGCCACGGGCATAACTACACGCTGGAAGTGACTGTGGCGGGCGAACCAGATCCCGTGACCGGGATGGTTTTGGACTTGAAGGAGCTGAAAGAAATTCTGGAGCGGGAGATTACGCAACGGATGGACCACCGCTTTCTGAACTATGAGGTGGCGGAGTTGAAGGGGCAGATTCCCACGTGCGAAAACATCGCGCGGGTGATCTGGAATTTGCTGGAGCCGAAGATCACGCAGGGCCGTCTACATAAGGTGAGGCTGTACGAAACTCCGGATTTGTTCGCGGACTGTATCCGCAACGGAGCGGCCCGGGCATGAGCGATGGCGTGAAGATCGAGCTGTGCAGGCGGTATCGCTTTGCTGCGTCGCACCGCTTGCACAGCGAGAAGCTGAGCGCGGAAGAGAATTCCCGCGTCTATGGGAAATGCAACAACCCGTACGGGCACGGGCATAACTATGTGGTGGAGATAAGCGTGTCGGGGCCGGTGGATCCGGCTACGGGGATGATTGCGAACCTGACGGAGTTGGATGGATTTGTCGAGCGGGAAGTAATTGAGGCGTTCGACCACCGCTCGCTGAACGAAGAGGTGGCGGCGTTCCGTGAGAAAGTGCCGACCACGGAGAACGTTTGCATCGAGATTTACGAACGCCTGAAACACTTCCCCAAGGCGAAGCTGGAACGAGTTCGCATCGAAGAGACCGCGAACAATTCGTTTGAGTACGCCGGGGAAGAATCGAAGATCGCCTAGCGATCTGACACAAGGGAAAGGACCATGACCAAGCCGACAGAGATACTGCTGCACGACGCCAAAGTAGAAGCGCCGAAAGAGACGATTGCGGAATTGATGCGCAAGGTGATTGTGTTGCTGGGCGAGGATCCGAACCGCGAAGGATTGCGCAAGACGCCGGAGCGGTTCGAGAAGGCATTGAAGTATCTGACCAGCGGGTACCAGCAGAACATGGAGAGTTTGCTGAATGGGGCGACGTTCAGCGTGCACTACGACGAGATGGTGGTGGTGAAGGACATTGAGTTCTTCAGCCTGTGCGAGCATCACCTGTTGCCATTTTTCGGGAAAGCGCACGTGGCGTATCTGCCGAACAAGCGTGTGCTGGGGCTGAGCAAGATTGCGCGGCTGGTGAACATGTACGGGCGGCGGCTGCAAATACAGGAACGCATGACCAGCCAGATTGCGGAAGCCATCCAGGAAAAGATAAGTCCCGAAGGCGTGGGAGTGATCATTGAGGCGCGGCACCTGTGCATGCAGATGCGCGGAGTGGAGAAGCAGCACGGGCAGGCGGTGACGAGCGCGATGCTGGGATCGTTCCGGCACAACAAACAGACGCGCGATGAGTTCCTGTCGCTAGTGCGCTCCAATAAGACCTAAGGCATCGGGCTGATCGCGACAGCTTCCTGAGTTGGGCAACACCACTCGCATCGAGACGAGGCACGCGTGAGAAAACGCCAGATACTTTCCATTGTTATCGCTGCACTGTCCCTCTTTCTGTTCTTAGGTGCGCAGGCATCGAATGATGAAGTTCGGCGGCTTGGGCAGGTGATGGGATGGAAAGCGGGACAGACCATTGGCGATGTTGGCGCGGGCAAGGGAGAAATTGGGATTGAGGCGGCGTCGGTGGTCGGAAAAACGGGCCGTGTTTACTTGACTGAACTGGACGAGGAAAAGCGAAAGGCGCTCGAGACTGAAGTTAAGAGCCGTGGACTTGCGAATATCGTGGTGCTGCAGGCGGCGGAGAAGCAGACCAACTTGCCGAACGAGTGTTGCGATGGGATTGTGCTGCGGCGCGTCTATCATCATTTGACCGCGCCGATGGAGATGGATGCGAGCCTGCTGCGATCGCTAAAACCGGGCGGTGAACTGGCGGTGATCGACTTTGCACCGAGGAAATGGCTGAGCGAGAGTGATCCAGTGAAAGGCGTACCCGCCAATCGCGGCGGACATGGGATTCCGAAAAATATTCTGATTGAGGAATTAACAACCGCGGGGTTTAGGGTCGACAAGATCTTTGACGATTGGCCCGAGGACGGTTATTGCGTGGTGTTTCGCAAGCCGGGTTAGCCTAAAACGTGCTGGCCGCACCTGAATTATTCCCCGCGGCATCCATATTGGCGCTGGATGAAATGTTGAGGGCGGATTATGCTTCTGCATGGCTAGCGCTTCCACAACCCAAGTCGTCGCCGTCGCATCCGCAAAAGCCCCTGGAAACCGGCTGCTGGTCATTTTCTGTTTCTTTGCCATCTACGTCATTTGGGGTTCGACGTATCTCGTCATTCGTTTCGCCATCGAAAGCATTCCTCCACTATTTACCGCGGGAATCCGCCATCTGACCGCCGGGACAATCCTGCTGGCGTGGGCTTTGTGGAAGGGCGCGCGGCCAACGTGGGCGCAAATGCGGTCGAGCGCGGTGATTGGCTTTTTCTTCTTCCTGGTCGGTCACGGATCACTACACTGGGCAGAACAAGTGGTGCCCAGCGGACTGGCAGCTCTGTTGATTGCCATTGAACCGATCTTCGTTTTCCTGCTTTCCTCTGCTGCGGCGCGGGTATGGCGATTGAATGGAATGCTGTTGGCGGGAATCCTGATGGGGCTGGCAGGGGTAGGCGTGCTGGTCGGGGGAACGGCATTGGAGGCTGGGAAAGGGACGACGCTCGCGTGTGTTGCCATCCTTGTTGGCGCATTTTCTTGGTCGGTGGGAATCATTTATTCGCGGCGCTCGCATTTGTCGGGCAGCCCTCTGCTGCTCTCGGCGCTTTCGTTGCTTTCGGGTTCGGCGATGTTGCTGGTCACGGGATTGTTGGCGGGAGAGGCAAAGGGTTTTTCTTTCGCGCAGGTTAGACCCAAGTCGTGGGTGGCGCTGGCCTACCTGAGTCTGTTCGGATCGGTAGTGGCATTCACGGCGTACAACTGGCTGCTGGAACATTTTTCGCCGACTCTGGTGGCAACGCACACGTATGTGAACCCGGTAGTGGCGGTGACGCTGGGCTGGCTGTTTGGCGGAGAAGCGCTGACCGTGCGAGTAGGAGTGGCCGCCGCAATGGTGGTCTGTGCCGTGGTGCTGGTGGACCGAGGAACCAACAGGCTGCACGGCTTGTAGGCCAGGTGTGCCCGCAAACAATAGAAATCAATCGAGTTTTACTTGCTCTGAATCTACTAATGTGGTCCACTCTCCGTTAAGCAACCATCATGATCGGTCAGCGAATTGGCCACTACCTCATTGAAGAGAAGCTCGGCGAAGGTGGAATGGGCGTGGTATATCGTGCGCGTGACGAGAAGTTGCGCCGCGATATTGCGCTGAAATTTCTGGGAATTTTGCCATCGGGCAGTGCGGTAACCCACGAGAAAGTCCTGGAGGAAGCGCGGGCCATTTCCGCGCTGAACCACCCGAACATCTGCACGGTGTATGAAGTTGGCGAGGCCGACGCAAAGCCATACATTGCGATGGAGTTTGTGGAGGGGCGGCCGCTTAGCGGGGAAATACTCTCCACCGGGATGTCTTTGGACCAGGTGGAGCGGTACGGGATGCAGTTGGCCGACGCGCTATCGCATGCCCATAGCCGGGGCGTGATCCATCGTGATTTGAAAGCCGCGAATGTGATTGTGACGCCGTCGGGGCGCCTGAAGGTGCTAGATTTTGGCATTTCCCGGCGAATCGCACCCGGGGGCGGCGATGAAACCACGCGATTCGACAAATCGTGGGACTCGCAACACACCTTCACGGGAACACTGCCGTACATCGCGCCAGAAGTTCTAAAGGGAGTAGAGGCAGATGAACGCAGCGACATCTGGTCGCTGGGCGTGCTCCTATATGAGATGGCGGCGGGACGCCGGCCGTTCCGGGGAAATACGGCGTATGAGTTGAGCGCGGCGATTCTGCAGGGAACGCGCGCCGGCAATCACGCCGCCGTTGCCCCCGGCGCTGCAAGGGGTGATCGACAAATGCCTGGACAAAGATCCGGGACAGCGCTACCAAAGCGCGGGCGAAGTGCACGCGGCGCTGGAGACGGCGAGCACAGTCTCTCGTACGAACCAGTTTTTGACAGGAGGCGTGACGCCCGCCGGTCCGGCGCGCATCTGGACCTGGCAGAACATTCTGCTAGTGGTTGCGGTGGCGGCGCTAGCGCTGGGTGCCGGGTATTGGCTGAAAACCAAGAAGACAGTGAAGCCGCCGGTGGCGGTGGCGGGCGCCATCCAATCGATTGCGGTGCTGCCGCTGGAGAACCTGTCGGGCGATCCCTCGCAGGAATATTTTGCGGACGGAATGACGGACGCGCTGATCACGGAGTTATCGCAGATCAAGAAACTGAGGGTAATCTCTCGCACCACCGTGATGCAGTACAAGCACGCGAAAAAGCCACTACAGCAGATTGCGCAGGAGCTCCACGTGGATGCCGTGGTGGAGGGCTCCGTAGTGCAGGACAAGGGGCGTGTGCGCATCTCGGCGAAGCTGTTCCAGACCAACATTGAGGGCGCGCTGTGGGCCGACAAGTTCGATCGCGATTACACCCAGGTGCTGGCGTTGCAGAGCGACGTGGCCACGGCCATTGCCAGAGAAATCCAAGTGCAACTTTCGGGAACGGAACAATACGAACTGGCGCGAAGCCGTTCCGTGGTGCCGGAGGCTTATGAAGTTTATCTGCGAGGAAAATACGAAGCAGAAAAGCGCACGCCGGAAGGATTTCTGGCTGCGGCGGAGTTTTATCAAAAAGCGACGCAGAAAGACGATTCCTTTGCGCTGGCGTGGGCGGGATTGGCAAATGCCTACATGAACATCAGCAATTACCAGTTGCAGCCCGCCGGCGTGATGATGCCAAAGGCTAAGCAAGCCGCGCAGAAGGCACTCGAGTTGGACGACCGGCTGGGAGAGGCATACACGTCGATGGCGGCCATCCGTTTTTATCACCTGGAAGATGGCGATATTGAGGGCGAGTTTCAAAAGGCCATTTCGCTGAATCCGGGCTACTCCACCGCGCTGCACTGGTACGCGTTGTTCATGGCCGCGAAGGGACGCCGGGAGGAGTCCATCCGGGAAATAAAGTTGGCGCGCGAAATTGATCCCCGATCGCTGATCATCAATGCAAATGTTGGCTGGTGCCACTACCTCGCAGGAGACTACGACCATGCCATCGAGGCGGAGAAGGTGACTTTGCAGATGGATCCGAGCTTTGCCATTGCCCACGGGTATTTGGGCCAATCGTATCTGGAGAAGAAGCAGTACGAAGATGCCGTGAATGAATTTCGAACGTTCGTTTCGCTGGCGCCAGGGGATGCCTCACGCGAGGCGGAGCTGGGTTACGCCTATGCGATTTCCGGGAAGAAGGATGAAGCCGAGCAGATCTTGCGCGAATTCGAGAATGCTGCCGGGAAGAAGTACATCTCCAACTACGACTGGGCCATTCTGTACGCGGGATTTCGCGACAAAGAGAAGACCATGGGCGCACTGGAAAGAGCGTACCAGGAGAGGAACGGGAGGATGCCGAATCTGGCCGTGCATCCGCAGTTCGCGTTTCTGAGGGAAGATCCGAGATTTCGGAAGCTGCTGTCGGAGATGGGATTGTTGAATGTTTTGCAGAATGAGGCTGTAGTTGCGGGTTCCCCGAAGAAATAGATTCGAGCAGGTACATAAGCATCAGGAAGCTTGACGGCCCTCTCCCCCCTTGGTTAGACTCCGCGAGCACATGCAGTCGAGGTCTCGAATGTTCGGAGTGAAATCGTCAAGGCAGCGTTGGGGAGGATGACATGGCGAAGAAACAGCTCTCGCTGAAACCGGTGGAAGCGGCCTTAAAGAGCATCGTAAAGCAGCTCGAGAAGGAGATCACGAGCGCGTCCGACAAGAAGAAACCGTTGATTGTCGATGAAATCTGCAAGATCAAAGCGCTGATTGCCCAGGTGCCACCTTCTTGCAGGAAATACAACGTGGGATAAGGCTCTGGATTCCGCGCAGGCGCGGTCCAGATTGGAAATGACGAATCGGCGGCGAAGACAAGCGCGCGAGAAGCAAGCCGGAGGCTCGCCGCGTTATCGCCGTTCTCCTTTTGTGATCAGTTACTGGCTCGGGCCAGTTCTTATTTTTGAAAACTACCTTACGCATCAGAGAGTGGCTGGAGACTCGTTTTTCTGCGATCTCCTAGCATTGTGTGACGAGCCTCGCGGCTTTGCGGAAATCTGCTCGAGGTTCCCCCGAGAGAACCCAAGCGCAATTCTGGATGGCATCCGGCGACTGCAGAAGTACTCGCTGCTGCAGGCTTACGCAGGCAAACGCCGAGACACAAGCGATGCAATGCACGGCTGGGAGAAGTGGAGTCCCAGCGCCAGCCACTTTCACTTCGGGACAAAAGATGTGAAGTACGAACGAAACGACGCGGAGGATTTTTCCAGTCTTCGTGAACTGGTAAAACGGAAGCCCCTTCCACCGCGACGCAAGCAATATTCTGGCGTAAAGCGTGTGAAGCTTTCGATACCGGATAGGACTGACGAATTTAGCCGCGTCTTGCAGGAGCGCCGGACGTGGCGCGAGTTCTCGAGAAAACCGCTGGACCTTCGCCAATTGGAGACGCTGCTCTGGCTCGCCTTCGGCGTACAAGGGTGGGCGAGAATCCCAGGCGTGGGCCGGCTGCCGTTGAAGACGTCACCATCTGGCGGAGCTTTGCATCCACTGGAGGCGTATGCGTTGATTCGCAACGTCAGCGGAATCGCGCCGGGAATCTACCACTATGACGACGAAGGACACAGCCTGGAGTTGTTGCGAGCTGGCTGCAGTAGGGCGGAAATCCAAAAGCTCCTGGCGGACCAGGACTGGTTTTGCGATTCCGCCTTTGTTGTTTTTCTAACGGCCGCATTCCAGCGGTGTCAATGGAAGTATGAGCATCCGCGCGCGTATCGCGTGGTGCTGGCCGAAGCGGGGCACGTCTGCCAGACGTTTTGCCTGACGGCAACGTGGTTGGGGCTGGCGCCGTTTTGCACCATGGCTCTTGCGGACACGAAGATCGAGCAGGCGCTGGGAGTGGATGGAGTTACCGAGTCCGTGGTGTATGCGATGGGCGCGGGGCTGCGGCCGAATCGCGCGGCTACGGGGGATCGGTTACGCCAAACAACCGGTGGGTTGTAGCGGAGTGGAGTTGAGGTCTTTCGGGGCGCAAGCAACGCGCCCCTCAAGATGACAATCTGTCGCCAAGGCTAGATGGTGAAAATTAATTTGCGAATGGCGAAAAATTTCGCCAAGCCGTCGTTACTTCGCGGTGATGGGAACCGAGGCGCGCGTGGTATCCCAATCCATATTCATGTTTGCGCCAGCGCCGGTCTTGTCGAAGGAAATGGTGAAATTCTCCGCGGGAGAAGGAAGAGTGGAGATTTTCATGTCGACCCGCGCGAGATCCTTATCGGGACCGGGATAGTCGGTGCCCCACTCGCCGGTGGCTTTGCTGATGACCAGCGTCCACTTGTCCTTGTCGGGAATGGTGAAGATGGTGTAACTGCCGGCGGGCACTGGTTTGCCGCCAACAACGATGTCGCCGGTGGTCACAAAGCTGGTGGCCTCATTTGCGCCGGCACGCCATACTTTGCCATAGGGAACGAGCTCACCATAAATCTTGCGGCCCTTGGCACGCGGGCTGGAATAATCCACGGTAACGGATTTTCCGCCTCCAAGGTCAACACTGGCTTTGGCTGGTGGGCTGGGGCGCTTCGATTTGTCCTGCTGGGCATGGGTGCCCGCGGCAAACAGGGCAAGGCCAAGAAACAGCGTGACGAACGTTACAGAAACCTTGCGCATCAGTATTCTCCTCAGTTCGATTACAGTTAATGATCTTCCGGGAAGCTGCCAAACAGCGGAAAGCTTACCGTAGGCATTGAACCGGATTTGCGGACAGGATGCAAGTACAGAGACGATAATCCAAACGACTGCGCGTTGAAGCTGGGCGGAAGCGTGTGAGATCGCTACCAACGTAGTAAGTCCTGCCCGCCAGCGGGTGACTACCTTTCGTGGGCCCCAGGGAGTGGCAGAGCGAAGAGGGACTTGCTTCCGTTGAGGCGACAGTACAACCCTTTGAAGCACCTATCCCAATGGACAGTGTTTCGCAAAACACACCTATAAGCCTGTAACGCTGCTCGAACGAGCGATTCACGCTAGATTAGCGTTGACACTATAAGCATGACGCACGGCACAAGTGTTTCTGGGGTTTCCGCTTCAGTGAACGCTGCTCCCAGCACAAAGAGATGCCCGAGGATCAATAGGTCCAAGCTAGCAAAAATAGCGGCGCGCAGTTTTTTGGCGATAGCCCTGATGCTGTCAACGGCGAATCTGCCGGCGCAAGTCGCTCGCAAAGCGATTACAAATCCTGCACCGCCTTATCCCGAAGTGGCGAAAAAGTTTCGCCTTACTGGCATTGTGAAGGTACAAGTGGTGATCGCCACCGACGGTCACATCAAATCGGTGCGAGACATTGGCGGTCATCCGGTGCTCGTCGATTCCGTCAAAGAGACGCTGAAGGTTTGGAAGTAGGCACCAGCCGGCAGCGAAACAACGACGGCGCTGGAGTTCGACTTCCACCCGTAGGAAGTCAGCCAGGCTGGTTGGAACCCACCAAATCCCCTACCGATGTGTAATGCGTTAAGCGGTGCGGAAATGCCAATCATCAAATGGGGACTGGACTGGCGCTATATTGCGCTATATTACGAGCGCTTTACAGTCAGAATGGTACTGTGCTACCTTTGAAAGGTCGAAGAAAAGAGGAAATTTTAAGGGACGACGGTGAGGGGCACTTGAGCGACGGCAAAGTAATGTTGATTGAGCAATTCCGGACACATGTAAAAGATACGGGATCGCCAGAAGTGCAGATAGCACTGCTGAGCGAGCGCATCAACTATTTGACGACGCACCTGAAGTCGCATGTGAAAGACCACGCATCACGCCGCGGGCTGATCATGATGGTGAACAAGCGACGGCGCCTGCTGGACTATCTCAACCGGCGAGACCCGGATCGGTATCACCAGATTGTGGAACGCCTTAGCCTGCGCAAGTAAGCAGTTATCCCGCCTAAAGCGGCAATACTTGCAAATTCACGAACGAACAAATTCCTATAGGGGTCTGTCCGCCAACCGTGGGGTTGGACGTGAACGCGTTGTGGGTATGCAAACACGGGCCGCGGCATTTCTGTTGGTGTAGCCAGTTTCGGAAGAATCCTTCCGTGACAACAACTCTTCTCTTTTCTTTCATTTAGCCGCAAGCAGGACCCTGCAGGCGCGCTCCTCTCAGGGAGACAAAGGAAGAAACACATGTCAGAAAACAATCACGTACCCGCTCCACATCAGGTCTCGCTCGAAGTCGGTGGCCGCAATCTAATTCTGGAAACTGGAAAGATCGCCAAACAGGCCAATGGTGCCATTACGGCGCGTTATGGGGACACCGTCGTCTTGGTAACGGCCTGCATGGCCTCCAAAGCCAACGACCGAGACTTTCTGCCGCTTACCGTGGACTACCGGGAGAATACCTACTCCGCGGGCAAAATTCCCGGCGGCTTCTTTAAGCGAGAGGGACGTCCCACCGAGAAGGAAATTCTGGTATCCCGCCTGATCGACCGCCCGATGCGCCCGCTATTCCCGGATTCCTGGAGGAATGAAACCCAGATTATTGCCATGGTGCTGTCCGCGGACAGTTCCAACGACCCCGACGTTATCGCGGTGACCGCGGCCTCTGCGGCGGCCTATTGCTCCGACCTGCCGTTTACCGACCCGATTGCGGCGGTGCGCATAGGCTTGCTCGACGGAAAGCTGGTCGCCAATCCGACCGTGGCGGAGCAGAAGGTCAGCAAGCTGAACATCGTTGTGGCGGGCACCGAAAAGGGCATCGTGATGGTGGAATCGGGCGCCTTTGAGGTTTCGGAAGAGAAAGTGGTCGAAGCGCTGGAATTCGGGCACGACCAGGTGAAGAGAATTGTTGGCGCGATCAAGGAGCTCCACAACCAGTTGAAGCCGAAGAAGGTGGTTGTCGAGCCGCTGCCGTTCGACCAGAGCATTTATGACAGCATGAAGAAGACCTATGGCGCCAAGCTGCTGGATGCGCTGAACACCCAGAAACACCCGAAGAAGGAAAGCTATCACTTGGTAGACGACCTCCTGGAAGAAATCGTGAAGCCAATTCCGGAGGACGACGAAGAGAAGTTAGCGTTGACCAAGCGCGCTTTCGAACGACTGCGCGAAGATTTCTTCCGCTCCGAAGTACTGAAGGCCAAGCGGCGTCCCGATGGCCGCGCATTTGACCAGATTCGCCAGATTACGTGCGAAGCGGGCTTGCTGCCGCGCGTGCATGGCTCCGCGTTGTTTACCCGCGGGGAAACCCAGGCGCTGGCAACTCTGACGCTGGGAACCAAGGAAGACATGCAGCGGCTAGACCTGCTGTTTGAGCAGGACACCTTCAAGCGCTTCATGCTGCACTACAATTTCCCGCCATTTAGCGTGGGCGAAGTGAAAATGCTGCGTGGAGCAGGACGCCGCGAAATTGGACATGGAGCCCTGGCGGAACGCGCTCTGGCCAACCTGTTGCCGGCCGAGGTGGAGTTCCCGTATGCCATGCGCGTGGTCAGCGACATTTTGGAGTCGAATGGTTCATCGTCGATGGCGACGGTGTGCGGCGGCTCGCTGGCGCTGATGGATGCGGGCGTACCGATGAAGGCGCCGTGCGCCGGTATCGCCATGGGCCTGGTGGTTGGAGACGGCGGCACGTACTCGATTCTGACAGACATTGCCGGCGCCGAAGATCACTATGGCGACATGGACTTCAAGGTAGCGGGCACGCGGGAAGGTATCACCGCGCTCCAGATGGATATCAAGGTGACCAGCATCAGCATTCCGATGATGCGCGAAGCGCTGGCGCAAGCAAAGAAAGCACGCTTGCAGATTCTCGACATCATGGAAGAGACGCTGAGCGCGCACCGCGAGAACATCTCGCTGTACGCTCCGCGCCTCTACAAGCTGAGCATCCCCACCGACAAGATCCGCGACCTGATCGGCCCGGGCGGCAAGAAGATCAAGTCGATTATCGAGCAGACCGGAGTGAAGATCGACGTCCTCGAAGACGGCACCGTGCACATCTTCTCCACCAGCGGGGCTGGCGGCGACCAGGCTTTGCAAATGGTCCGCGATGTTACCGCGAGCGCGGAGATTGGCAAAACCTATCTCGGCAAAGTTGTGCGGCTTGCGGAATTCGGCGCCTTCGTGGAACTTTTCCCGGGCACCGACGGCCTTCTGCACATCAGCGAAATTTCCGAGCACCGCATTCGCGACGTTCGCGATGAACTGAAACTGGGCGACCAGGTTCTGGTGAAGGTGCTGGCAATTGAGGGCAACAAGATCCGGCTTTCGCGCAAGGCGCTCATCAAGGAAGCACGCGAGAAGCAGGCGAAAAAGCAGGAGACGCCTTCCGGCGGAACTCCGGCGCCCGCGGCTACCGAAGGCGACTGACAGTTCAGCGGAGCTAGGTGGGCTGGCATAAAAGCCCGCGCTACAGGGCAAAATTGAGAGAAGGCGCAGAAGGCTGCGCTACACAATCGAGCGAAAAAGCCCCTGAATTTCGGGGGCTTTTTTGTATTGCGACGATGAACTTCTTATGTGCTGCTGGAAAACAATGGTACTTTGCTAACTGATCAGACATATTGAAACCGGAAAAGAATAACGTTCCGCGGCGCGGGTTCGTATGCGTCAGTTTGCGGCTTGGCGCCCACTTCCGGCACAAAAGCAAGAGGCCCCATCACTGGGGCCTCTTAGAGCAACGGGTATTCTAGTGGAAATTCCTGTCAGGCGTGGGCGCAGTGGACCGCGTCGAGGGCTCCCCAGAGGGCATCCAGTGCTTCGTTTGTGGTGGCGAGAATTTCGTCGTCGCTGCCGGAGGCGTGGTCTACGAGCCAGTTACGCCAAGCGGCACGGTGGGCCTTGTCAACTTCCTCGTGAACGGCGAAGTAGGCGAGGCTCTTGGGCGAATTGATGGAGTAATACTTCTTCAAGCCGTCAATCTTGGTGCTGGCGATTTCGGGCACTTGCGCTTCGTAGGCGTAAAGTGCCGCGACGGATTCGGCTACCGGACGATCACCCACGATTTCACGGAATGTCTCGACGACCGCTTGGGTTCCGGGCAGCGCCGGGCAGCAGGTGATGTCTTCCTCGTTGACGCCCAGCGCGGCGGCAAAGTCGCGCCAGAGTTTTGGGTGAGCGTTGGCAGGGTCTTCCTCTTCCGCGAGATTTTCCAGGACAATATCGCGTAGAGGTCCTTCAGTGCGCGCCGCAAGCACTCGCAGATGCTTGGGGAACGCTTCGACGTGACGGTAATACTGGGCAGCGTAGAGTTGGAGCGATTCGCGCGTGAGCTTGCCGGCCTGCCAGTCTTGGTAAAAGGGATGCTTTAAGAGATTTTTTGCCGCAATGGCGGCATCAATCTTGTCGAGCAGTTCGGTGTTCCGCATGGGTCCTCCCTCAGGTCGCAAAATCGATTGGAGGAGTGTACCAGAACGCGAGGAAGTTTGCCGTGCAGGATTACGTGGCTAAATGGACCTGCCCGTTGCGGACCAGTCACCTGTCCAACGTATGTTTCCCATGGTTTCTCCCGCCGAATGCCGCCACCAATTGAGTAGGAATAGAAGCGCGTAAAGCCATTACCTGCGGGCTCAGTTCCCCGTATCCCCAAATCTTGACCTTCAGGGTTTTCCTCCCGCCCGTCCCAGTTTATCGCCTCAATGTAGACGTGATGATTGCTTTCCATGAGTCTTCGTTCCCTCGGCGCGACGCGTTTCCGAAGATCGGTCTAAACGTCGGTCGCAGGCACTTTTTATCGACATATACAATGCTGCAAAGCGAGTAATCGCTTCCTGCATGGTCGGTCAGTGCGAAGGATTGGCTGTCTGGTTCCAAAGACGTCGATGCCTCCGCCATGAAGAGCTCGCGTCGAGTCTTGAGCTTGCGATTTTCAAGAAGTACCGTGGGATACGGCTCGGTTTCGCGATCGACGTTGACTAACGCATAGTCTCTGTTTGGGGATGTGGCGCGGGAATGCTCCGGGAAGCCCATAGGCCAGGTTTGGGATTTTGCGCGCCAACCTGACGCACCCAGAGAGCAAGGAGAATCCCCGCCATTAGGATTCGCGTTTTCGGCCGATTAAACATGTGAAAGTGTCACTGCGCTGTGGCGTGGAGGCGCTCGATGTCGGCGCCTAGGGCGCTTAGCTTTTCGACGATGCGTTCGTAGCCGCGGTCGATGTGGTAGACACGGTCAATGATGGTTTCGCCCGAAGCTACCAAGCCAGCCAGAACCAAGCCGGCACTGGCCCGGAGGTCGGAGGCCTGCACGGTAGTGCCGGAAAGTTGCGCAGGTCCGCGAACGACGGCGCGACGGGCATCGATGGATATATTCGCACCCATGCGGATCATTTCGCTAGCGTGCAGAAAGCGATTCTCAAAGATGGTCTCGGTGATGACGGAGGTGCCTTCGGTTTGCGTCGCCAATGCCATATATTGCGCCTGCATGTCGGTGGCGAAGCCGGGATATTGCTCGGTTGTGACATCGGAAGCGACCGGCTCGGAGACGCCGCGGACACGCAGTGTGGCGCTGTCAACGCATTCGACCGGAACGCCGGCCTGTTGAAGTTTTGCCAGGACGGCGCCCAAATGGGACGGATCGCAGTTCGTAACCTGCAAGTCGCCGTTAGTGATGGCACCGGCGATGAGGTAGGTCCCCGCTTCGATGCGATCGGGAATGATGGAATGCTCCGCGCCGTATAGTTCTTGAACGCCGCGGATGCGCAAAGTGGGTGTCTCGTCGCCACGGATGTCGGCGCCCATCTTGCGCAGTAGGTGAATCAGGTCGGTGACTTCGGGTTCGCGAGCACAATTTTCCAGGATAGTTTCGCCGTCGGCCAGAGTGGCAGCCATCAGGATGTTTTCCGTTCCGGTGACAGTGATTTTTTCAAAGACGATGTGCGCGCCTTTCAAGCGACCGCCATTTTTGACTTTTGCGCCGATGTAGCCGTGTTCCGTGGTGATTGCCGCGCCCATTTTTTCCAGTGCGGTGAGATGCAGGTCGACAGGCCGGGCCCCGATGGCGCATCCGCCGGGCAGGGAAACGTGGGCAACGCCGGATCGCGCGATGGCTGGGCCCAGCGTAAGGATCGACGCGCGCATGGTTTTCACCAATTCGTACGGGGCCACGGCATCATTCAACGTGTGCGACTCGATGGTGTAGGCGGTGGAGGGCAGTTCCGCGGTGGAAACTTTGGCGGACATGAAAGCCAGCAATTTGCCCATGGTGATGATGTCGCGAACCATGG
The DNA here is from genome assembly GCA_963792145.1 of Candidatus Acidiferrales bacterium. GTDB lineage: Bacteria > Acidobacteriota > Terriglobia > Acidiferrales > UBA7541 > Acidiferrum. The sequence goes on along the minus strand of CAWBVH010000064.1, from coordinate 16,466 downwards.
GAACATTTTGCAGCGTCACGGGTTCGGCGGTAAGCAGCGCGGCCGCCATTGCGGGCAGCGCTGAATTTTTTGCGCCGCTGATCGTTACCGTGCCATGCAGTGGCCTCCCGCCTCGAATTCGAAACTTGTCCATTCGTCTATTTCCTGTTCACTCGCCCAATGCGCGCCGCAGATCGCCCTTTGCCGCGGCCAGTTGGCGCTTGGCTTTCTGCGCCGTCAGTCCGCGTTTGAGCATGATCAACGCCAGGCGCAAATTGTGTTCGGTCTGACGCAAAGCGTGTTCCACGGCAGACACATCTTTCCCACTACTCTCCATCAGAATCCGCTTCACGCGATTGCGAAGTTTCTGGTTTGTCAGCGCGAGATCGATCATCAGGTTGTCGTATCCGTGACCGAGCCGCACCATCGCTGCAGTAGAGAGCATGTTCAGGACCAGCTTTTGCGCAGTGCCGGCTTTCAGGCGCGTGGAACCCGTCAATACTTCTGGCCCGACTTGTGGAGTGATAGCAATCGCCGCGGTTTTCCCCAGCAGGGAATTGCGATTCGAGGAAATCCCAATTGTCAGGGCTTTGCGCTTTTTGGCGAAGGCTACGGCCGCCACAACGTACGGAGTGGAGCCGCTCGCGGCGATACCCACGACGGTGTCAGCTGCTGTTAGTTTGAGGCGTTTCAGATCGCGGATGGCGTTCGGTCGGCTGTCTTCTGCGCCTTCCACAGGCTTGGTCATTGCTTTCTTGCCGCCGGCGATCAGTGCTCGCACGAGACCCGGCGAAGTTCCAAACGTGGGCGGACATTCCGAGGCATCCACGACTGCGATGCGCCCGCTGGATCCCGCCCCTACGTAAATCAGTCTGCCGCCCACTTGCATCCTGGCGACAATTTCGTCAACAGCCCGGGCAATCCCGGGCAACTCGCGCCCCACGGCTGCCGCCACCTTGCGATCTTCGCGGTTCATTAACCGCACGATTTGCAGCGCGGTCATTCGGTCGAGGTTTCTTGACGCTGGATTTCGCAGTTCCGTCAGCCGGCGTTCCATTTGGGTGCGCCGTTCATTCAAAGAGGCCATTGTTTAATTATAGTCGGGGACGGAGCACTCGTAATGATGTGCCGGGCGAACAATGCGCCTGCTGACGCGAGAGCGTTAACGGGTCGAGGCTCGTACTTTGCTGCGGAGGCGTGGCCTGTCCAGGATGGCGAATTGACCCGAACGACATCAAGCCGGCGTCACCTACATGCAGGCTGGCCGGAATACATCTATGATGGGAAGTACGGCTCTGGGGAATTTAGCAGCGAGGATTCTGGCAAGCGATTTATGGACATTCTTCGAAAACTGTTTGAGCAACATTTTCATGCGCCGCCGACGCGCGTGCAGCCTCTGCAAGGAGAATTGGGGGGGTCAGGCCGCAAGATCATCCGTCTTGCCAGCGACACCCAGAGTGCCGTCGGCATTCTCTATGGAGTCCGCGAAGAGAACATCGCCTTCCTGGAATTCTCCCAGCATTTTCGCCGTCATGGCCTGCCCGTGCCGAAAATTTATGCCGCGGACCTGGATGAAGGCGCGTATCTCGAGGAAGACCTGGGTGACACGACGCTATTTGAATTTTTGTCAAAGAATCGCAGCGGTGCGAATATTGCACCCGAAGTGGTGGACGCCTACCGCAAAACGGTGGCGGTTCTGCCGCGGTTTCAGGTGCAGGCCGGGCGCGATCTGGACTATTCGGTTTGTTATCCCTGTGGCAGCTTCGACGGCCAATCCATTGCGTGGGATTTGAACTACTTCAAGTATTACTTTTTGCGTTTGGCCGCGATTCCATTCAGCGAGCAAGCCCTGGAGAATGATTTCAGGCGACTGACCGATTTCTTGCTGAGCGCGCCACGGGATTATTTTTTGTACCGCGACTTTCAATCCCGCAACGTCTTGTTGCGCAGTGGCGAGCCGTACTTCGTCGATTACCAGGGCGGGCGCAAAGGCGCGTTGCAATATGACATCGCTTCGCTGCTGTTCGACGCCAAGGCCGACCTGCCGCCGGACATTCGCCAGCAACTGTTGGAGGATTATCTGGATTGCCTGAGCGGTTTTCTGGACCTCGATCGCGAAGCGTTCCTGCATTATTACTACGGCTTTGTTTACGTGCGAATCATGCAGGCGTTGGGCGCATACGGGTTTCGCGGTTTCTATGAACGCAAAACACATTTCCTGCAGAGCGTGCCGTATGCGCTGAAGAATGTGCGCTGGCTGTTGCACAATGTGAAGTTGCCCATCGATCTGCCAACGTTGATGGCGGCATTCACCAGCATGCTGGCTTCCGAAAAACTACTGGGCCTGGCTTCCGAAGCGCAAAACCTGGTGCTGCGGATTTTCAGCTTTTCGTTCCACAGCGGCGCGCCCGAGGACGATACCGGAAATGGCGGCGGTTTCGTGTTCGACGGGCGCAATTTGCCCAATCCCGGACGTGAGGAGCGCTTCAAGCAGTTGACGGGAAAAGACGCGCCGGTGATTGACTATCTGAACCAGCACGAAGGCGTGCACCAGTTTCTCGCGTCGGTGTTTTCACTGGTGGATGCCAGCGTGAGCAATTACCAGCAGCGCGGATTCAAGAACCTGATGGTTTCGTTTGGGTGCACCGGCGGCCAGCACCGCTCAGTTTTTCTGGCGCAGCAACTGGCGAAACGCATGCGCGAGCGGAACGGACTGGATGTAGTCGTGTGCCACCTTGAACTGGAAAAGATGGGCAAATGAAGGCCATGATCCTGGTGGCCGGATTGGGCACGCGCCTGCGACCGCTGACCGACGATCGCCCGAAAGCGCTTGTGGAAGTGGCTGGGCGGACGCTGCTTGAAATCACGCTTAGTCGTTTAAGCGCCTTCGGCATCCGCGACGTGATTATTAACGTGCACCACTTCGCGGACAAGATCGTCGACTACCTGAGGGCGCATAAGAATTTCGGCATGCGCATCGAGATGTCTCGTGAAGATATGTTGCTCGACACCGGCGGAGGGCTGAAGAAGGCCAGCTGGTTTTTCCTTGAGCATTCCGCAGCGGATGAGTCATTCATTCTGCACAACGTGGACGTACTCAGCACCATCGATCTCCGGTGCATGATGAGAGTGCACCACGAGAAAAAAGCCTTGGCGACACTGGCTGTGCAACAACGGGACAGTTCGCGGCTACTGCTTTTTGACGAGAATCGTCGGCTCTGCGGCCGGCGCGCTGGGCGGGATCTGGAACCTGAAATTGTCTGTCCTTCGGCGAATCTGCGGCCACTGGCTTTCTGCGGTGTCCACGTGATTTCGCCGAGGTTTCTTCGGATGATGCAGGAAGATGGGGTTTTCTCCATCATTGATTCCTATTTGCGACTTGCCGCGCGAGGGGAAAGCATTCTGGGCTTTCCGGCAGATGAATATTACTGGCGCGATGTGGGCAAACTGGAGCAGGTTCAACAGGCGGCCGAGGACTACAAACAGAGGCTGTTTTCGTAGCGCCCGCCTCGAAGCCCGAGAGGCGGGCATAAAAGCCAGCGCTACATTGAAGAAAAGAGGAAAAGGCCTCACCCCGGAAAGGGGTGAGCTACAGGTGAGAGAACAGCGAAGACTTAGGTCCTTGCTGTTAGTCCGGCTGGTGGGTGGGAATGCGAAAGTGGCGGCGAGCGGCCGCACTCCACATGCCGCTCAGTGGGACGCGTCGGTGGCTAGGCCCATGGCCTTCATGACGGCGTCGTGAACCGCGGGGCGCACTTCGGCGATTTTGTGATTGTCGCGGGTGGGGTTCACGCGATTCGTTAGTAACACCACGAAGAGTTGGCGGTCCGGGTCGATCCAAATGGTTGTGCCAGTGAAGCCCGTGTGGCCATAACTATGTGAGGAGAAGTAGTGACCGCTGGAGCTGCCTTCAGTGGGCACAACCCAGCCCAAGGTGCGCGTATTCTGTGCCAAGGGCTGAGGCACGGTGAATTCCGCAATCGTCGCGCGCCTCAGGACACGGTTGTGCGCGTAGACGCCGCCGTTCAGCAGCATCTGGCAAAATGCAGCCAAGTCCGGGGAAGTGCTGAACACGCCTGCGTGCCCGGAAACACCGCCAATCGCATAGGCGTTTTCGTCGTGCACCTCACCCTGCACCAGCCGGTGGCGCATCTGGTTATCGATTTCCGTCGGCGCAGTCTCCGGCCATAGCGTCTTGGCAGGGTTATACATCGTGTTTTTCATGCCAATGGGATTGAAGATGTATTCGTTGGCCAGTACATCTAGCGGCTTTCCGGTCAAGCGCTGAATAATTTCCGCCATCAAAATAATGCCGAGGTCGGAATAAACCACTTTGGTGCCGGGCTCGTACTCCAACGGTTCCGCGAAAATATCCTGCAGCGTATCGGCTTTGCCCTTCGACGTGCGCCAATATTCCTTGAAGGGAGGCAAGCCTGACGTGTGTGTCATCAGATAGCGCACGGTGACCTTGTGACGCCATGCAACTTGCCGCCGTGTGCCCCAATCGTGGAGTTCCTGCGGGCTTTTCACCGTAGCTTTATGCCGACTTTCGGCTGGCGGCCCGTCAATCCATTCCGGAAGGTAGCGCTCGATGGGCGCGTCGAGATCAAGCGACGAAGGGAAGTCGCCTTCAACAAGTTTTTCGACCAGTGTAGTGGTAACCACAACTTTCGTGAGCGACGCGAGGTCATACATGGTGTCGACCTTGGTCGCCGGAGCACCCGCTTCGTAACTCAGTTTTCCGAACGAGTGATAGGAAACCTTGCCGCGATAGCCGATGGCGATGGTCGCGCCGGGAAACGCCTTGCCCGCGATAGCCGTTTCGACCTCGGCGAATGCAGGCTCCAGTTGCGCTTCGCCGCGCACGTCCATCGGCTGCAACGTCATGGGATTGGCAGGAACTTCTATGCCGTAGCCGGCCTTCAGGTCGAGGCCAGGAATCGTGACCGGAAGATGACCGCGAATGGGAATCTGCCCGAACAGGGCGCGGGCGACGGAGATCTGCGCGACGTCGCTGATGCCAAACGCCGCAAGCCAGGTCTGCGCCTGGGGAAAACGCTCAATCAGGTAAGGGCTGCCCATGCTGACGGTGATGACGGGCTTGCCAGAATTGTAAATCTGATCGATGAGCGGCAATTGATCGGCGGGGACGTCGACGTCACCTTTGCGGTCGCTGACGCGCACGAACAAAGCCAGGATCGCGACATCGTAAGTGTCGGGCACGGGAAGCTTCAGCATGTCGGCTTTCACAAATTTCGTGTCGGCGCGAAGCGTGGTGAGCGAGTCAAAACGCGATTTGAGTTCGCGCTCCAGGTCCTCGCCGGGATAGGGCTCCGGGTCAGCGTATAGAGAAACCAGCAGCGCGCGAGCCGGCTTCGTTCCGTCGAGTGGCAAGCGGTGCGGCGTATCACGAAGCAGCGTAATGCCGCGATCGGAAATATCCTGCGATTCGGCCTGCCAGGCAACGCTGCCGAACTTCGCATTTAACGCGCTTAGATCCACCAGGCGATTGGCGTTCAAGCCAAGGCGCGCCTTGGCTTCCAGAATTCGCCGCACAGAGGCGTCCAAGCGCTCCTGGGAAATTTCGCCGGATTTTGCCGCGGCCAGTAGCGCATCATAGGCGGCATCGGGAACCGGCGGCATCAGCAACGCATCCGCGCCCGCAAGAAACGCGCGGACAGCGGCATCCCCTGGGGCAAAGCGAACGGTGATTCCACCCATGTCCATCGCGTCGGTGACGACAAGCCCCTCAAAACCGAGGTGCTTCCGCAGGAGATCGGTGAGGATAGCGGAAGAAAGAGTCGCGGGAGTGTTGGGATCCGGCTCGAACGCGGGCACATTCAGGTGTCCGGTCATGATGCTGCCGACACCAGCCGCTATGGCCGCGCGGAACGGGACAAGTTCGAGATGCTCCAGGCGATCGCGGTTCGCTCTGATGATAGGAAGATCGATGTGTGAATCGGCGGCCGTGTCGCCATGCCCTGGAAAATGTTTGGCGGTGGCGAGGCCGCCATTTTCCTGCACTCCGCGAACAAACTCGGCGACATATTCGGAAACCGAGTCGGGATTCTCGCCAAACGAGCGCGTGTTGATGATGGGATTCCCCGGGTTGTTGTTCACGTCGGCCACCGGCGCGTAAATCCATTGGATGCCCGCAGCGCGTGCTTCCAGCGCCGTGATTTTCCCCATGGTGTAGGCGTCCTTGGGATTTCCGGCGGCCGCCAGAGCCATCGCTGTGGGGAACGAGGTGCCTTCATCGAGACGCATGGCCGCACCACGCTCGAAATCCGCGCCGAACAAAAGCGGCAGCTTCGATTTGGATTGCAGTTGATTCGTGAGCACCGCGGTGGGATAAGCCTGGCTCTTCACAATGCCGAGCGGCGAGCCATGCGTGATGGTGATGAATCCGCCGACGTGCAACTCGTTAATGCTGTGGAGCATCTGCGCGTACGCGGGAGAATCGGTGGAGGTGAAGCTGCCGTGGTAAGTGGCGAACAGCACCTGGCCCACTTTTTCCTCGACGCTCATCTGGCGAAGCGTATTTTCCACCCACTGGGCTTGTTCCGGCGTAAACTTCACCGTGGCAGACTCCTGATCCGCGCGAATGCCGTTACTCTCTGCGGAAGTTCCCGCAGGTTCTGCGCTGCGGCTGTGCTTTCGAGCTTTCAGTGTTATCGAGAACATAAGCAAAATAGGCAGAACAACTGGTCCGGCGTACCGCCATCGCATGTTTAGAAAGTCCCCCGGCCGTTGCGCCCGGTGCTTTGACTGTATATAGCACGCGCACTGTGCGCTCACAATCCAAGTGCAATCGGCGAGTTCCAGAATATCATTGGGGGGTATGAAATCCTCGCAAAGGTTGGCTGTGGTGTTTCGCAACGCTGGCGTATGCCTGATTCTGGTGCCGATGATTGCGGCGGCAGCGCCCGGTGAGGGGCCCGCAGCGCAGAAGCACGGGAGGCCGCCGAAAGGCCACGTGGCGCGCGTGCAGACGGGCCTGGACGTTTTGGAAGCGCAGAAGTTTGCGCCCCTTCGCGGGAAGCGTATCGGGCTGATCACGAATCACACCGGCGTCGATACCCAGGAGCGCTCGACGGTGCAAGTTCTCGCGCACGCGCCCGGAGTGCAACTGGTCGCGCTGTTCAGCCCGGAACACGGCATCGCGGGACATGCCGACGACAATGTGTCCAGTTCGAAGGACGCTTCTACCGGATTGCCGGTCTACAGCCTGTATGGTGACCACAAGCGGCCGACCGACGAAATGTTGGGCGGCATCGATGCGCTGGTCTTTGATGTGCAAGACGCCGGCGTGCGTTTCTACACCTACACGACTACGATGGGCTACTGCATGGAGGAGGCGGCAAAAAAGGGAATCACGTTTTACGTGCTGGACCGGCCCAATCCGATCGCGGGCGATATCGTCGAAGGGCCCATGTTGGACGCGGACAAAACGGCATTCGTAGCTTACTTTCCACTGCCGGTGCGCTATGGCCTGAGCGTCGGAGAACTCGCGCAGCTCTTCAATACGGAAAATCACATTAACGTAGAACTGCACGTGATTCCCATGAAGGGCTGGCAACGCAACTACTTTTTCGAGAGCACTGGGCTTCGTTGGATTCCACCCTCGCCGAATCTGCGCACGCTGAAGGGATCGATTCTTTACCCGGGGCTGGAGATTTTGCAGAACGCCGGCGTTTCCGTGGGTCGCGGCACCGAAGCGCCATTCGAAGAGTTCGGGGCTCCGTGGATTGACGGCGAGGAGGTTGCCGCGGAGTTGAATGCGAAGAATTTGCCGGGCTTGCGCTTCGCGAACCAGCGATTCATTCCGGTGAGTGGATTGTACGCAGGCAAGCGTTGCGGAGGTGTGGGTATCAAGGTGACCGATCGCGTTGCGTTGCGGTCGATGCGCATGGGGCTGGAAATTGCCGAGATTCTGCAGAAGAAATATCCGGCAAATTTCGAGACGGCAAAAATGGTGCTGCTCCTCGGCAATGACGAAACGGTCAGTCAGCTTCAAGCGGGAACCCCACCGGCGCAGATCATTGCCGGGTGGGCAAAGGACTTGGCCGCCTACGATCAGATGCGCCGAAAATATTTCCTGTACCAGTAGAGTTGCCTGCCGGCCCAGTAGCCCTAGCAGACCTCGCCGGCGTTGGCTCCAATCCATGAATTGAGGGCATTTTGTGGTAGAGTCCGGGAATGCGCATTGTCTCTCTTCTACCGTCGGCCACGGAAGTGCTGTTTGCGCTGGGGTTCGATCGAGAGATTGTAGGTGTCAGCCACGAATGCGATTTCCCTCCGCGCGCAAAGACGAAGACGGCCGTCATTCATTCGCGCTTGCCGCACGATGCCAGCCCCGCAGAGATTGATCGCCTGGTGCGCGATTACGTCGCGCGCGGCGAAAGTCTTTACGCCGTGGATAGCGATGTACTCGAAGCGCTGACGCCCGATTTGATTGTTACGCAGGATTTGTGCCACGTTTGCGCCGCCTCACCGGACGATCTAGCCAGTACCCTTGCGCGCTTTCGCAAGCGCCCCGAAGTACTATGTTTGAATCCGCAGGACCTCGGAGATGTCTGGCGTGATGTGCTTAGGATGGGAGAAGAGACGCTTCGTTTTCCGCGGGCACAGGAACTCCTGGAGAAAGTCGGCACGCGGCTCGGCGAAATCCAAAAAGATCTGGATGGTCAATCGGAACGGCCCCGCGTGGTGCTGCTGGAATGGCTGCAGCCATTTTACGTGGCAGGCCACTGGGTACCGGAGATGATCCAGTTCTCGGGCGGAGTGGATGTGCTGGGAAAGCCGGCTACTCCTTCGCGACGCGTCACCATGGAAGAGATAGTCGAAGCGGCGCCCGACGTATTGCTGATTGCTCCTTGCGGCTATCGAAAGGACCAGGCGGCGGCGGAGTATTTGTCCCTGAGCCTGCCGGACGAATGGCGCAACATACCGGCGGTGCGCGCGGGGCGTGTTTATGCGCTGGATGCGAATAGCTATGTTTCCCGGCCAAGCTTGCGGCTGGTGACAGGAATTGCGGCCATGGCCAAGGCGATGCATCCTGCGATGCGCTGCCGTCGGGAGGTCGCCTCGACCATGCGGCAAATCACGAAGAGCGGACGAAGCTTTCACACAGCCACGGCCTGAGTTCCCACAAGAGGGCAGTGTCCATTTCCGAAACAGTGGTCGCCGCGTACTATTGACACCGCAGGTCTTATATATAAGACTCTTATATATAGGGCGGTGACTATGATTCGCACGGAGTTGAAGCGAGGGACCGCGGAGCTGGCGATCCTCAGCGTCCTGGAAAACGAGCCGCTGCACGGCTATGAAATTGCCCGCCAGATCGAGGAGCAGTCCAAGGGCGCGCTGCAATTCACCCTCGCGGCGCTCTACCCAATGCTCTACCGCATGGAGAATCGCGGCTGGCTGAATGGGACTTGGGAAACGGCCGCAAATGGCCGCCGACGCAGGTGCTACCGCCTGATGCCACGTGGACGCAAAATGCTTCAGCCGATGCGCGAGGAATGGGCCGACCTTTTTCGTGCAATGCGCCGCGTAGCGAAGGTCAGCCATGCCTGATTGGAGCCGTCTGATTTCGGAACGAATGGGCGTATTAGCGCTGTCAGGGGCCGTGCGAGACGAGGTCGTTGCGGAGCTTGCCACCCATCTGGAGGAACTCTACCAGGCGTGTCGGGCCCGTGGCGCCAGCGAATCGCAGGCTGTCGAGATTGCTTTGAGCCAGGCGACTGACTGGCAGGAGCCGGGACGCGAGATCTCCGATATCAAAAACGAGGAGGCTGGAATGAATGACCGGTCAAAACAGCTTTGGTTGCCGGGCTTGGTGACGCTGACGGCGTCGATGGTCTGGCTCATGATGCTTCAGCGAGTAAATTGGAATCTTGGAAGCAGTTGGTTTCACGAAAGCCCACCGCTGATGGCGTATCTGATGTGGCTCATCACGCAGCCTGTCTTCGGTGCGGCGGGCGCGTATTTGTCTCGCCGCAAGGAGGAACTCTCATAGCGCGGCTTGCCGCAGGAATATTTCCTTCCATTGCCTTGTTGGGCTTGCTGATCTTCATAACGTTCACGGGATTCTTTGTGGAACGAAACCCGTTCCTCTGGAAGCATCCCGCATTCTTTGCGTGGTTTTTCCCTGGGCAATCCTTCCCGCGATCTCGCTGCTGATTGGCGTCGTCCCGCTCGTCAAGATGACCAAACCCAAACAAGCATAGGCCCGAACGTCCCTTCAGATGGCTGAGCGAGCCACCCTTATACGTTCGAATTGTTAAGGGTCGATGAATCGATCAAAAAACGCGTCCCAATTGGAAGAACCATTTGTGATGGCCGGTGTCGCCGACGCTGCCGCCAATCAGGACAGGACCAAACCTGGTCTCGGCGAGAAGTCCCAAAGCACCGTCACCCGAGAGGCGCGGGGCGGTGGGATCGCCATACATTTTGCCAATTTCGCCGGCGGCGTAGATGTACACCTGTTTTCCCACGAAGGTGGGCAAGGTGAAGACCTCGTGAAGATAGCCGACGCGGCCGAGGAAATACTGGTTGCCGAAGAGTTCGTTGAGGCCGTAGGCGCTGAGGTGACCGGGCCCGCCAAGGAAAAACTGCGGTGTGCCGGTGCCGTTGGAACCGAACGTCGAGCCGCCACGGGCAATCAGAAAGACCGAGTCTTTGAGGAAGATCGGACGGAAGAATGCGGCGTAAAGATCCAAAGAAGGGAACTTCTCTGTCGCTCCCGGGCTCGTGTCGTACCAGAAGAATTTCGATTGCAGGTAGTATCCGTTCGTAGGGATTACCGGCTCGTTGGTGTGGTCACGAACGTAACTCATTTGCGCGCCGCCAACGCGCCCGCTATAAGAAGAGAATTCCGGCTGGCCCAAGCGCAGGGTTGCCTGCTCGAAGCCGATTCCATAGCCGACATAGAGCTGATTGAAGCGGTTAAAGGTGTAGCCGACATTGACGCCGCCCAGAACGCGATCGATGCGATAGTCGGCGCGAGGATTGTTTTTGTCATAAATGTTGAATGTGGTCTGGCTTCCGCCGGCGAACGGCTCAAAGAACCAGTGGCTTTGCGTGTAGAACGGTTTGTATAACTGAGCCTGCAGGCCATAGGTTTCACCAAACTGAAAATCGCGTGCGCAGTTCGGACCGCTCTCCCCAGACGTCCATAGCGGTGATTCTGCCGCCTAATGTGAAGGTGACGTCCTCTGGTTCCGAGCCGTCGATGAAAAAGGACGGCTGCAGCAATGGAGGAGCATAATATTTCTCGCGAATCTGGACGAGCAGTCCATCGCGGCCGTCCTCGTGAATCATGCTGTAAGTGGCGCTGTCCTACCGGCCAATGCCGGCGAGCCGCGTGAGATGGCGGTCGATGTCGTCAGGGCTTGACGGGCTTGCCGATCAGGGGGCGCAGAAATTTCTGAATGTCGCGAGCCGATTCGAGATTCTACTCCTTCGACCTTTACAAACTGAGGGACGCCGATGTTGGTTCGTTTGCGGGATTGCTTCCAGGCCAGATATGCGGCCCAGGCTGCATCGTCGAGGGAGTAGGCTTGCAGAATCTGCGCTTTTTCGGCGGCAGCTTCGTAGCCTTTCTGAAGGAGGTCCTTCGCCTTCGCGTAATCCATGCTGCTGAAGTCTTCGACCTTCGCGGTGACGATCACGTCGGCCCCGGCCATGCCGCGAAGTTCGGTCTCGGCAATTATGAGTTCCACGGAGCGGCCCAGCACTTCAAACGCGGATTGAATGTCTTTTGCGGACGTTTTGGAAATCTGCAGGTGGATAGCGATCACCACGTCCGCGCCCATGTTGCGCACCACGTCGGTAGGCAAATTGTCCACCAGTCCGCCATCGACGAAAACCTTGTCTCCTTGCCGCACGGGATCGAAGACGCCCGGAATGGACATCGTGGCGCGCATCGCCTCCGAAAGAGAGCCGTGGTCAAAAACGTAGGGCTTGCCGGAAATCAGTTCCGTGGAAACGCAACGGAAAGGAATGGGGAGGTCGTTGAAGGATGGAAGCGTGGAATAGTTCAGTGTTTCCCTGTCAATCAGCAAGCTGATGTGCTCGCCGGTGCTCAGTCCGGGAGGCAATCGGGGTCCATTTTTCAGGCCGATTTTGATGTTATTCGGAACGTCGCGGGCGTCTTCCTTGCGGCGAAATGCAAGATCCTGGTAGGAAATCTCTCCGCCCAGCAACTGTGGCCAGTTTGCGTGGTCCACGATCTGCTTCAGCTCATCCGCGCTCTTTCCGGTGGCGTAGAGTCCACCCACCAGTCCGCCCATGCTGGTGCCAGCAACGTAGTCAACGGGGATGTGATGTTCCTCAAACCATTTCAAGACGCCCAGATGCGCGATGCCCAGTGCGCCGCCACCTTCCAGGGCCACACCAATCTTCAGGCGAGTGTTCGCTGCTGGTTTTGTTTCGGACTGCGCTGGCGCGGGTTCGACGGGCTTTTCTTGCGCGTGGCCTGAATTGTACAGCAGGAGCATTGCCGCCAAAGACAAAATGGAGGAGCATAGCCGCATATCGGTTTTCCCCTTGGAAATAGTTGCGGGCGGTGGGCAAAAACACGAACAGTTTCCCGCACCTGCGGTCGACGAGCAAGCTGCTAATCTCAGCGCGAGACTTTACGCCGGAGAAAAATCTCGTCATTTTGCTCGGTCAGAGTGCGCATCAAGCTTCAGGAAAACTCGCTAAAGGTTGGCTTCTTCTTCAGGATGCCGCTGTCGGTGGGCGAGCGCAACGCCAAACAGCACGAGTGCTCCACCCACAATTTGCGGCAGCGTGAGCGGTTCACCGAGCAGGACTGCCGCCATCGCCGCGGTCAGCGGTCCCTGTGTAAGCAAACTGATGGAGGTGATGGTTGCGGGCAAATGTCCCAAGGCGTAAGTCAGGGCCAGGTAGCCGCCGAGTTGAGAAACCAGCCCCAAGCCGAGCAAGGCCCACCAGGTGTGACGGTGAGGCACGCGCAAAGAAATGCCCATCGCGAAATTCAGGAGCAGCAGTACGAGCGTGGTGGCGATCATGGACAAGCGAAGAAATGTGAGCGTGCTCGTCGTGGTGCGCACTTTTTCCGTGGCCAAAAGATACACGGCGAAGCACGCCGCGGCTCCGAGCGCCATCACGTCGCCAACGCCGAACGGCGCATGTCGTGCCAGATCGGCCCACAGAATTACCACGGACCCGCCAATGGCCAGGATCAGACCCAGCCAGAACGCGGGCTGCGGCCTGCGGCGGAACACCATCCACGTCAGCAGGCCCACGACGATGGGCGTGTTATTCCCAAGCAAGGTTGCGTTAGCGGCAGAGGTGCGCAAAATTGCGGTATTGTATAAAGCCAGATCGAGCGCGAAGAACAAGCCACCCAAGCCAATAATCAGCCAGGTGCGGCCCGTGACGCGTTCACGCTTGCGATCGGTCGCAAACGTTGGGAGCAAAACCATGGCGGGAATCAACATGCGGTAGAACGCTGAAGCCGGGCCGGGAATGTCTGTCCAGCGAACGAAGATCGCCGACCACGCGATACACACGATGCCGGCGACGAGCGCCAAATAGGCGGCCACGCGGCTTTCGGCAGCGGCTTGCTTGGTCACGATGGTAGCTGTCAGCAGCCACGAATCATCCTCTTATCGCTCGTTTCAGCAGTATCCCACACGACGCACGCCGGCACAGGTGCCGAATTGGCTGGTTCGCATGAGGTGCGCGTGAGTCAGCGGCGCAAGCCTACTAGAATTGTGTAAAGATCGCGTTCCCGCGCTATACTACGCGCCTTGCAAGGCTTCGAGGGCGACGCATGAACGACGAAAGAAAAGATCGCGAGCTGGGAATGGCGCGCGAAATCACCCGACGCGATTTCCTGAACGGAGTGGCCGTGGGCGCCGGTGCCAGCGTGCTGGGTGCGGGCTTCAGCGCAGAGCGCCTGCTGGCGGCGGCAATTCTCGACGAGCCAGCTGGCGAGCAGGCAGAAGAGTACTACCCGCCCGCAAAGATGGGATTGCGTGGGGACAACGACGGCTCCTACACCTACGCCCACAAACTGCGGGATGGAGAGAGCCCCAACGCCATGGGCGAGCCCGTCGACACGGGAGAATCCTACGACCTGATCGTCGTCGGTGCTGGAATTAGCGGACTGGCGGCAGCTTATCGTTTTCGGCAAAAGTCGGGCAACAACGTCAAGATTCTCCTGCTCGACAATCACGATGACTTCGGCGGCCACGCCCGGCGCAATGAGTTCCACGGTTGCCGGTCGCCTGCTGTTGAGCAACGGAGGAACGCAATCCATCGAAAGCCCCGGCGAATACAGCGCGGAAGCGAAGGGCCTTCTGAAAGAGCTGGGCATCGACACGAGCGTTTTCTATCAAGCCTACGATCAGAAACTCTATTCGAAGCTCGGAACCGCCGCGTTTTTCAACAAGGAGACTTTTGGCGAAGATCGCCTGCTGGCCGGAATGAATACCACGCCATGGCCGGAGTTTCTGGCGAAAGCGCCGCTGAGCGATGCCGCGCGCAAAGACATCATTCGTGTGTACACGGAGAAAGTCGATTATCTGAAGGGGCGTTCACAAAAGGAAAAGATCGCCTACCTGAGAAAAACCAGTTATTCCGATTTCCTGACGAAAGATTGCAGGATGACGCCGGAGGCGTTGCCGTTCTTCCAGACGTTTACCCACGACCTGTTCACGGTGGGAATTGAAGCGGTGCCCGCCATGGCCTGCTACGAAGCCGGCGACGACTATCATTCATTTATCTACGCAGGTTTTGATGGACTGGGCCTGCCTCCGCACGAAAAGGCGGAACCTTACATTTTTCATTTTCCGGATGGAAATGCGTCGATCGCGCGCTTGCTGGTGCGTTCGTTGATTCCCGGCACGATTCCCGGAAGCACGATGGAAGATGTCGTCACCGCCAAAGCAGACTACGGCCGGTTGGACCGCGCGGAGAACGCGGTACGTCTGAGGTTGAACAGCACAGTCGTAAATGTTCAGCACTCTAGTGCAAATGCGAGCGCAAAACACGTGCAGGTTTCCTACATTCGCGAGGGAAAGCAGTTCGTCGCGAAAGGGAATTACTGTGTTCTGGCCTGCTACAACATGATGATCCCGTATCTCTGCCCGGAATTGCCGGATCAGCAGAAAGAGGCGCTCTCGTATCTGGTAAAGGCGCCCCTGGTCTATGCGCACGTGGCAATTCGCAACTGGACGTATTTCAGCAAGCTTGGCATTCACCAAATTGTTTCTCCCGGTTCTTACTTCACTTATACGGCGCTAGATTTCCCCGTGAGCCTGGGCGCGTACAAATTTCCCAGCAAGCCGGAGGAGCCAGCCGTGCTCTTCATGCTGCGCACACCATGCCATCCGGGTTTGCCCATGCGCGATCAGAATCGCGCAGGCCGCGCGGAACTATTGCAGACTCCCTACGCCAAGTTTGAGCGCAACATCCGCGATCAACTGGAACGAATGCTCGCCAGCACGGGATTCGACGCGCCAAACGATATTGTCGGCATTACCGTCAATCGCTGGGCACACGGCTACGCCTACACGCCCAACTCGCTCTTTGAGCCCGACTGGAAAGAGGGTGAGCAGCCGTGGATTGTTGGCCGCAAACCGTTTGGCCGCATCACCATTGCCAATTCCGATGCCGGCGTCAGCGCGTATACCGATGTCGCCATCGATCAGGCCTACCGCGCCGTCGGCGAAATATTCGCCCAGAACCAATAGCTAAGTCAGAGAAAGCATCCGCCGCTGGTTGCATCACGAGAAACTGCGCGCGTCGAATTTCGGCGCATGGAGAATTCTTGCTCTACTCTAAATGCGTATCCTTTCGGAAGAAAATCGCTGCTTGAAGTCGGGAGGTTGTGGCCATGAAACGTACCATCATTGCCGGAGGCCTTTTGTTGCTGGCTGTCGGCATTTCACTGGGGCAACAAAACAATGTCAGCGATGAAGGGGGCCGCGTCCTGGCGCTCGAAACGGCTTGGAACCACGCGCTTGAGAACAAAGATGCGAAGGCCTTGGACATGCTCCTCGCTAACTCCATGGTGTCCGTGGACATCGATGGAAGTGTTTCCAACAAGAGCGATTTTCTGGCCAGCATCAAAGCGCCGGATTATCAACCGAGCCAGGCCGTCACCGAGCAAAGCAATGTCCAAGTCTATGGCAATGCGGCGGTTGTGGTCGGCATTTTTCGGATCAAAGGAACGGAAAAAGGGAAGCCCTATGTGCGACGCGAGCGTTTCGTCGACACTTGGGTGAAGTTTGATGGCATGTGGCAATGCGTGGCTACGACCAGCGCGCTCATCACGGCGAAGCAGCAACCTGCGGATTGATTACGCCATTGCAGGGAATGGCTCCGGGGCCTGGACTCGAACCAGGATTCTAGGCTCCAAAGGCCCATGTGCTACCAATTGCACCACCCCGGAGTAGGAGGCAACCCTACTAGTGTACTTGAGACCTCGCGGTGCGCCAAAGCCTGAG
>CAWBVH010000063.1:0-214581 GCA_963792145.1 Candidatus Acidiferrales bacterium | reverse complement strand
AACTCCTCTGCAAGATCATGAGCTACGAAATCCGTCTCAGCGCTCACCGTGGCACTATTCCCCCAAAGAATCGATCACCGTAAAGTAGAAGTTCGCATACTACCCACCAGGCACCGCTTCAGTAATTGCGCCCTCAGAATTGTTCCCCGCCGGTGGTTCTCGCGTCCGCAATACCAGGCCAATTAAGCTGTGCGGCCTTATAGTTTTCTGGTGTTCCTATATCCAGCAGGTAATCGGAGATTCGATACGCAGCCATTCGCCCAACGAGCTTGGGTAGAACATGGAATCCAATGTCGGCCGGAATCTGATTTGGGATGAAATCGAGCAAAGAAGGTTCGCATACAATAATTCCCGAAAAAGCCAGGTTGCTCGAAGGTTTCTGAGGTTTTTCGACGAACTCACGTACGACGTCGTCTTCGTCAACGGCGACAATACCACAACGTCTAGGCTCTGAAACTCCAGAGACACCCAGTGTTGCAACCTGAGAGCAATTCTTGTGATGTTCGAGCATTGCGACTAAATTGGCATTCGTAAGGACATCTGAGTAGAAAACCCAAAAAGGACAGTCCGAACCGAGCCACGCGCGGTTCGTCAAGAGGGTTCCTGCGCTACCCAGCAGAAGCGGCTCCTCGGAACACAGACCTCAATACCATAACTGTTCCTCTCGAGAAATTCTCTTACCGCCTTAGCGTGTGCATGGACGTTTATGAGAATTTCGTCGATTCCGTGACGTCGGCACAGATCCAACCAAATCTGTAGGATTGGCACTCCTTGGATCGGCAATAAACACTTTGGAATCGAGTCGGTAAGAGGCCGCATGCGTGTTCCATGACCTGCGGCGAGCAAGAAGGCTTTCATCGCTATGGATAAATTCAGTTTGACGATTGAAACGGCTTGCCGTATTACGCGGGCTTCCCACACTAGAAAGCGGAGACGGGAACGAATGTCCACCGTGTTCCGCAACGTTCGTCCCCGTCTATGAAGGGGTCATTTGTGACTACTTGAGCCCCTTGAAGATCGAACTCGAATCTCATTTCTCGAATGTTGAGCCTCGCCAGGGATTTGCGGACGTTCTCTGGTGGGGCTCCTCGCAAAACAGCAAAAGAAACCCTCCACCACCCGCGCCCGTTATCTTTCCGCCCAGTGCTCCGGACTGGCGGGCAACGGAATAGGCCTCGTCGATCAAAGAGTTCGAGATCTTGTCGGAAACTCGTTTCTTGGCCTCCCAACTATGATGAAGTAGGCCGCCAAACGCTCGAAAATCGCCCTTCGATAGTGCTTCTCGCATTTGGTCAGATGCGCGGCGGATTTGATGCATGGATTCGAGCGCAGCTCCGTTAGTATGCGAGGCCAAACTTTTCTGTTCTTCCAGAATGTGCCAAGAGTTGTGGGCAGCGCCTGTAAAGAAAAGCATGAGGCTACTCTGAAGCTCCCGAACAAGGTGGGGTCTAGCTAAGAGGCTCCACATGGACCTTACCATCCGATTGAAACGAAATATAGTTTAAGCCCCCGAATGCCGCTGCGTACTCGTCTTGTTTGCCCACAGGCTTTCCCAGAACATTATGAGCAATGTGAAACGCCCGCTCGGCCAACTGGTACTTAGATAGGTGCAGATCAAGATAGGTGGCCAGGGTTTTGAGTACCCCAACGCAGACACTTGCAGATGATCCGAGGCCCGTGCCCGGCTGAATTTCCGACGCTAAAAAAAGGTCGATGGAGACACTGCACTCCAACTCCTTAATTACCGAAAGAGGAATCTCGAGCTGGCTTCCTCTCAGAGACATACGAGCAATGTCGTGCCATGTTTCAGCGACCCGTAAATCCGAGGAGATTACTTGGATTTTGCCGTCCGTTCTTTTCTTACAAAATTGTATAAAAATACTTATTAATTCTTGTACTTAGGACAGCTCCGCCATATTTCTCAAAGTAAGAGGGGAGGTCCGTACCTCCGCCGCCAAAGCTAATCCGCACTGGACTGCGTACGATCAGCATGCAGAACCTCGCCAATAGGTAGATGAACCGGCCTGTGCACATTCGCGCTAGTTGTGGATCGAACTTGGGGCTTCAGAAGGCGAATTGCAAGTGTCCAAGCCGTTTGTAAAATGAGAGAGAAGTCCAAAAAAAGCGACCAGTGATAAATATACTCCAGATCGAAGCGTGTCTTTTCCTCTGAAGAGTGCTCATCTCGGAGTCCGTGAACCTGAGCTAACCCTGTCAAACCCGGTGTGACACTCAATCTCTGGCGTTGCCAATCGGAATAATGTCTCACGCGCTCGGGCGATTCCGGTCGGGGCCCAACGAGGCTCATTTCTCCTCGAAGCACATTCAAGAGTTGCGGCAGCTCAGTCAGGCTCAAGCCCACAAGGAGTTTTTCGAACGCATTCAAAGAATGGCTCTCACGGGCGATGTTCAACCGAAACATGCCGAACGAGCCACTCGATCTCCCGCAGCGAAGCTCCTTGCGAATTGAGCATCCGGTTCGACGCCTCAAACTGACAGCAGCGATAAGCAGGACCGGCAAAGCGAGAGTGAGGAGGAAGAGTCCACCGACCAGATCAACAACCCTCTTAAGGGCCAGTGCAACAGCCGAGATATTTCGCTCTTCGAGCGAGATTATCGGTCACCATCGACTTCAATCATTTGAGCCTCGGAGACGTACAGCTCGTACCATTGAGGCACCAAACGCACGAGCATTCCCGATTCACGACATTTTGAAATCACTTTCTCAACTTCAGCTCCTTGTGGCTGTGGCATCACTACAATCAACTCCGTCACATTTTTCTGCTTCAGGAAGCTATGAACGTTTAGTGATTGAAGGGAAGTCGGGTCTTGGTGGCGAGTTGACAAGCCATTCGAAGAATCACTGGCGGCAGGATATAGCAAGCCAACCACCTCAAGAAGCAGTTCAGGATGGCAAGAAATCTTGTAAGACAGCTCGTGGGCAAGGTGGCCGCTCCCCAAGATCACAGCCCTGCGAGCTACGCCTGGCCATAGCCTCGAAGAAATTGCCCATCGCACAACACATCGAATTGCAACCAGACCGATAGGTAACAACGATGCCAAATAAAGCAATACCAAACGCGAATAGTAATGTCTTTGTAGAAAAGCGAGCGCTAAGAGAAACGCCATGAGGTAAAATACACCCACCAAGATCTGTGAGAAAACAGTCGGTATGTGCCAGCCACCTCTGAAGCCATCCAGGTTTTTGCTGAGATAGAGAGCCGTCCAAATCAAAAGCGCGGAGGCCAACACGGGAAGGAAATCGCGGAATGACGTCCACGATTCCACACCGAATAAGCCCTTGTAACGGAATGCGTAAGCAAATGAAAAGGCTATGCAGATCCAGAACAAGTCCAGAACCAAAATGGATTTGCGTATTGTCTGATTCATAGTTGCTTGGGAGCAGACCTTCTAGCTGAGACTAACTGCGGCATATGAGTTAGTGCGCGCGTGAAATACAAATTTACCGCCCCTTAGCTTCGCAGTTTTACCGGAAAACCTTTGGCGCGGGATTCTAACCTTGACAAGCCGCTAACGTGCGGCGCGTAATCCGGCTGTGAACGATGCGGTAAATCGAGTGCGCCATTGCGAGATGTAGGTCTTCGATAATTTGCATATTGTTGGAGGGCACGACGATGCACATGTCGCACATTGATTTCATTTTCCCGCCATCGAAGCCTGAGAGGCCAACGGTTTTGGCCCCAGCCTCACGACCGATTCGGAGAGCGTTTAAGACATTCCTGGAATTCCCACTAGCGCTTATCGCAAACGCAACATCATGGGGTTGGACAAAATT
Source organism: Candidatus Acidiferrales bacterium (assembly GCA_963792145.1). Taxonomy (GTDB): domain Bacteria; phylum Acidobacteriota; class Terriglobia; order Acidiferrales; family UBA7541; genus Acidiferrum. The sequence goes on along the minus strand of CAWBVH010000063.1, from coordinate 210,785 downwards.
TTTGAGTTGCTCTGAATAGACATCCTCGAAACCGGAATCGTTTGCCCAAGCAGTTAAAGTTGGCAGATTATCGGTCAGCGACAGTACCCGAAATCTCTTTCCGCCATTGCAGTAAGCTGTACCCTTCCCGAGATCACAGGCGAAATGAGACGCGAGCGAGGCACTGCCACCGTTGCCGAATAGGTAAAGACTTTTTTCGGACTCGTAAGCCATTAACAGAGCGTCAGCTATTTGGTTGATGGAATCGTGCGGCAGGTCAGCAACAACGCCCTGTAACTCATCAAAATACTGCTTTGCGTGCAAAACCTCGTTCCCGTTGTTCATTCGCTGTCCTCCGGAGGTCAAAGCGCCACACTAGCCAAGATCTTCAAAGCACTAACCGATCCAACCGAGCGCACAAGGCTTGTTCCGATTCCCACGAAGTGCGCGCTACGAGTTGGATGGACTCACTCGGTGTAGCAACCAAAGGCTGGACCAGATTTTCAAATTGGCGTCAGCGACTTATACATAGAGATCCGACGCTGCCTTCAGCACGACACCCGCTCTTCGCATATCTCCATACGCATCTTGGATTTTGAGTGGGATCCCGAGATGCTTTCGATCCACGACAGAAAATCTTCTAAGATTGAGGAAAGATCAAACTTCGGATTCCAGCCGAGCATCTTAAGTTTATCGATTTTGGAGACACTATTCCTGTTATCCCCTCGCCGATACTCGCCGGAAACGTTGATTTGAACCTCCGACGAAAGTTTTCTGGCGACCAGATTCGCATCCTCGAGAACCGTTGTTGGCTTGCCACTCCCAACATTATAGGCCTGAAATTCGCATCGTCACTTTCCAAAACTCGCATATTGGCATCCACTACGTCTTTGATGTGAACGAAGTCCCGAGTCTGATGCCCATCTTCGTACACAACTAGCGGATTTCCTTGAAGAGCTCGACCCACGGAGATCCGGCAGATCCCGGAGTACTCATTAAAGAGAGATTGCCGGGGACCCTGCGTGATCGAATAGCGAAGGGCAACGCTTGAAATTCCGTGAAGCCAGCCAAGGCCAAGGGCGACCCTTTCTTCTGCCAGTTCGAGACAGCATATTGATTGTATGGATTCACGTTTTCTTCGCTCAGTAAGCGCGGTTCGGCCCGTTGATCACAGTCTGGCACTGACTTCCCACTGCCCTCGAGAAAGCTGCTGTTGGCTTCTCGGCATTGGCTGGAAAATTCCGTGCCCGGAGCAGACATACTGACCTTCTCCATATACAGCCTGCGAAGAAGCCACGATAACTTTTTTATTTTTAGCTTTTGCTGAACGATCAGTTCATAAACCAATGCGGTTCCAACAGCGTTTACGTGCAAGAATCTGGAGAAATCAGGCATGTAATCTTGATAGGCAGCTTGACCCGTACAATTATACATCTGCAAAGCTGCCAGCAGCACTTCGCGATTCGTTACGTCTCCTTTAATAAATCAACCCCCTGAGGAATGTCCGTCGGAAATCCCTCGGGCTGAATCTTGGGGTCGAGAGAATCCAAAACGTGGACCGGGAATCCTTCAGAAAGAAATCGATTTACGAGATGAGAGCCGATAAAACCCGCACCGCCAGTAACCAACACTCGCATCTGCGCCACCCTCCAACAAACGAATAGCTGACTGAGACGCAATGAACTAGACGTGACGATTTTTTACCGACCCAGCGAATACTTCTCCGGCCGTCTTCATCAGAATCCAGAAATCCAGTTTCAAACTCCACCGCCGGATATAATCGAGGTCGAGGCTCACCCAATCGTCAAAATCTTTTACGTTATTCCTGCCATTCACTTGCCACAAGCAGGTCATTCCCGGTTTCACCGCAAGCTTCTGCTTTTGATATTCGGTAAATCTAAGGTACTCGCTGAATAATGGAGGCCTAGGTCCGACCAAGCTCATGTTACCCTTGAGTACGCTGTAAAGTTGCGGCAATTATCCAGACTATAACGACGAAGGAATATACCGACTCTGGTTACTCGAGGATCGTTCGTCACCTTAAAGACTGGTCCAGACATTTCGTTCAACGATTCAGTTGTTTCTTCAGTCTCGGCATTCGAATACATCGACCGAAACTTAAATCCCGTGAAGCGCCTGCCCCCTTTGCCGACAACCCGCCATCGATATAACACCGGCCCGCGTGATGATAACTTGACCGCCGCAGCTAACACCAAAAACAAAGGCAGGAGAAGAATTAGGAGCATACCGGAGATGGAGACATCCAAGATCCTCTTGCAAGCCACCAGAAAGGGATTGTGCCAATGTGGCGAGAGATCTGGTCTATTCAATTCATTTGAGTATCCATCAATTTCCGAGTTCCAAGAGTCGTCTACACTGACGGCCAGTGTATCTATCCGGCTGTCATTGACAACTCTATGGTAAACAGCCGCATGCTCCCGAGTAAGTCTTCGAGCTGTAATTGAGCGCGCTCTCTTTCGAAGCGGCGCGATACTTCTCCGCTAGTTCCGGGCTGTCCAGCAAAAACTGAAGCTGCCGCTGTAAATCAATGTCATCTTCCGCACCTCGATAACTAAACCCCGCATGGCCGATGACTTCCAGGTTTGATTCTGTATCATTCACCAAAACGCAATTGCCAAACCCCATCGCCTCGACCAGAGCTGGTGAGTTCCGCCGACTTCGTCGGGCAGAGCAAATAAATAGGCGTTTCTCTGCATGCTCGTAACCATCCCCGTAGACGCCTCCAGTAAACACCACTCGCGGATCTTTGGTTGCTTTCAGCAGCCCTACATATTTCTTCTCCCAAGGATCATCTCCGACGATGATAGTTTCTTGTCTGTTTTTGTCCTCTCAAAAGCGCTGATGAAGTGATGGATATTGTTCTCCGGAACCAACCGCCCAACAAAGAGCACGTATTCCCTGCTCTTCAATCCGAAGCGCTCTAACCACTCAATTCCTTCGCATTTGGATTCGCGCATCCCATAAGTCACAAGAAAAGAATTTGCTCGATGGGTCTCGAGGTAATAACGCAGCACTGCCTGCGAGTTGGCGATTAATCCATTGCAGAACCATGTAACCGTCGTTCTGATGTTCTCAGGTACCATCGAGCAAACTTTCCCCATTTCCCCCGTTGCCAGTCGGTTCCATCGACCGAACACACCACCTTCATTCCCAACAGTCGAGGACAGGCGCGAACAGTGTCGTCCCGGTTGTGAAATAGTGAACTACATCCACCCGGTTAAAGGTGACGTGCATCGTGGCTAGCAGCGCGTGCACGATCGTGTTCAGATTCTTCGACCTAAATGTACGTAAACTGACCAACTTCACACCCTCGTAGTCAGTCCCGCGATGCAAGCTCATCCCAGAACGGTTGTAGACCCCTACCACATTTCCCAATCTCACCATCCCGCGGTAGATCCCATCGACCGCCGTTTAGAATCCCCCAAAGCGGGCTGGAATCGCTTTAATCCCGATCATCGCGATTTTGAGCTTTGTTTGCACGTTGCGACCTAAAGCTTGTTAGTAAATAAGACAATTTATAGGTTCCCAACCTGGGTACGATCCTTGAAAGCCAAAAAAGAATGTTAGGCGCTCGAATTCCCGTTTTCTCGGCTTCCTTTACCTGACGACGCGCTGGTTCCTCTTTGATTGCACATTGTGTTCTTGGGGAAGCATCGCATTCAGTACCTCGGTAGCAGTGTTAAGGACCGACTCAACGCTTATCGTGCGGAGGCAATAGGGCTGGTCGAAGAGACAATAATCGAAGCAAGGGCGACACCAGAAACCAGACTGGATGACGATTGTTTGCCCGGCCGACTTGGTCCAAACCACTTGGGCTCCGTCGGGCCAAATACCGCAACCACAGGAACGCCAAGAGCAGTGGACATATGCATAGGACCGCTGTCATTACAAATAAAGAGTCGGCAGCGTTTGAGCGCGGCAATAAATTGACGCAGCGGCAACGATAACGGAATGAAGCCATCCGTGCCAACAGGGGATCGCGCCTGGGACGAATCCTGGGACCCTAGAATCTTTACGGGATATTGCGCGCGTAAACGCTGTGCCACCACCGCGAAGTTCTCTTCGCCCCACTGCCGTGTCACGCTCCGTGCTCCCGGATGGATGCCGACAAGGAAATCCTGACCCTGGACTCCGTGCTCCGCCAAGTACTGATCTACGACCCTCTCTTCTTTTCCGACTGACGCTCAAGGAGGGCTGTCGCCAAGGATCGGCCTACCAAGATGCTCGAGAAGCCGCAGCCATCGGTCTGCGAAGTGAGGATGCTCTAGATCAGGTGTCACAATATCTGTAAGGAAATAGCCGCCGCCACCAAACGCGAAACCTACAGGTCTGCGGATCTCCGCAAGCCACAGAATGCAATTCTCCCGGATGTCCGCTCGCGCGCTGAAGGCAAGATCGAAATGCTGAGCATGTAAGAATTTTAGCGTCCGGAACAATTCGATCCACAGCAGTGAGAAAGGATGTCCGGGACTTGCGCCAGCGCGAATAGTGCTGCGCCCAAGGAACCCGTACGGTAATCACCTCGTTCACCAATCCCTGGCCTTCGATGAGTGGAGCGGCCTTGGGGCTGGTCAGGAGGCAGACGATGCGAGCGTTGGGGTAGTTAGTCCTCACGTTTTGGATGAACGGCGATTCCATCACAATATCGCCCAAATTCCAGTATTCGAGGAGTAAGATGCTACGGACTTCTGTCGCAACCCTCGCCGGACAATACCCCAATTTCATCAGGAGGCGCACCATGGGTCGAGCGATTGCGTCAATCACTCGGATCAGCCGGCGCTTCCGCGCACTCAACTTCACCAGCAATCCGAAGGGCTGCTTCGTCAGCATCCCTCGAAGCCAAGCTGGCGGACGTAATTGCTTGCTCAGTTCGATTCAAATGCAATCCCTTGCGAACTTTGAGGAATCGCCGCCGAAACTAGGAGACCCTTGCTCGTTGCACGGCGATCCCTGCCCGCGAACAGGCTCCGCAGCGTGGGGCTCAGGCTCTTCGCTGCTTGTGCGCTCCGCAAGGGACGCTTTGAGTTCGTTCAAGCTGACGCAGGCGGTGCCTCGTTTGCCCACCTTTACGCCTGCGGCAAGATTCGCCAGCCGCACGGCATTTTCGCAACCAGATCCCGACGCCATTGCGGCAGCGAACGTCGCGATCGCAGTATCTCCTGCGCCGGTAACGTCATACACGCTACGTACGCTATTGTCGGAATATCAACCCTGCGCAACGTGTTCTCCTGGTTCTCGAACAGAGACATGCCTTCACTACCGCGCGTAACGATTAGCGCTTCCAAGCCGAGACTTTCAAGCAAGCGATACGCCGAGTCGTTCAGCCATTCATCGCCATCGACGCGCGTGCCCACCAATTGGGCCAGTCCGCGCGCATTCGGCATGAGTATACTGGCCCCCTGGATACTTCCGTGAGTTCGAGTCCTTCGGGCCCACGATACAGGGAATGTCGAGTTGGCCCGGGCGGTCGCAAACGCCGCACTGAGGACCCGCTCGGTAAGCACACCCTTCAAGTAGTCGGAGCAGACGATGGCTTGAGCTCCGATCGTCCCCGTCCGAATCAGGTTGACCAGTTGATCCTCGACGTCACCGAAAACTGGCTGAATCGATTCCTCATCTAGCCGAAAGACTTGCTGACCGTGTTCCAGTGACATCAAGCGAACTTTCCGTGTGGACCGGCGATTTGAGTCAGAGATAACTCCGCTCAGATCAGCGTCGCGTGTTTTGAGGAGATCCCGCACCTTTTCGCCAACGCCGTCATGACCGACGAGGCCCAAATGCGGTCACCTTTACTCCCAGAGAACAAAGATTCTCAAAGGACGTTTCCCGCCCCACCCAGCATTGATTCGTGCCTTATGACATTCAAAATCGGGACCGGAGCTTCAGGCGAAATACGCTCGATGTGCCCCCAAAGATATTTGTCGAGCATTAAATCGCCGATTACCGCGATCCGGCAACGATCAAAAGCGTACAGATGGTTCAAGGAGTCCGTCATCACTAATCAGAGTCTGATAGATCACAATCCGTAAGTGCTGCAAGCAAATAACCCTGGTACAAATGCGTTTTCTACGATTCCGCTGAGAATGTGAAAGACCATTTCACCTCCGCTCTTTCCCGAAAGGCCTATCGTAGCCAGACCCAACTTCCTCGCGGATTCCAGCGCTAACAGTACGTTGATCGAGTTTATGCTGGTGGAACTCGCCAACACCACGTCCCCAGACTCTAGCGATGGCTTCAATCTGCCGTGGAAGATCTCTTTGAATCCGTAGTGGTTACCGGTCGCCGTCAGAGCAGATCAGTCGGTCGGTATCCGACGCGACGGTAGCAAGAGCCTGTTGCTCCGCTCGATAACGCCCTACGAGCTCTGCGGCCATATGCTGCGCGTCGGCTGCACTCCGCACTACCCGAAGGAAATCAGCCTTCCACCCCTTTATAGACACGCCAAAGTCAGACTTGCCACCTGGAAAATGTACTCGGAGGCGCTTAACACCAATTTCATCTAAGAGCGACGCGTTCTTTGATTTCTTGTGCAACGCATAATAGCAATCTTGCCTTTACTTATCGGACTGTTTGGACTTTGGGTGCGCGCAAACCTTGCACTAGGCCCTGATAAATCGCTAGAAGTGCAGGAAAGTCGCCCCGCCACAGGCGAAGTGCGGTATACAGTAGAATATGACTAATTCCAAAGCCGAACAAATAGCTTGGAATTTGCCACCACCGCAAATGCTTGCGGGCCACCAACACCATGTTACGAGTGCTGAAGAATTGTCGTATCGCCTGGCTGCCCGCACCCATCGACTTCACGGCGGTCGCTCCGTCACAATGCCACAGGCGCGCTTTGGGAGCAAACGCGTACGATACCCTCGCTTGAGAAAGCGCAGGGACCAATCCAGGTCCTCAACGTACGCCCAGAATTGCTCGTCTAGAAGTCCCACATCGCACAACGCGCTACACCGCACAAGCATCGCGCAGCCAGTTGCTTGCGTTATTTCCTCGTGACGGTCGAATTGTCCACGATCGACTTTCTTCCAACCGCGGTGCTTTGCCCTGCCTGTCCACAAACTAAAGTCTGCACCGGCATACCAAATCATTTCCGGCGCGTCGGCAAAATAGATTTTTGGGAAACAGCTCCAATGCTGGAATCGCTCTCAATTGCCGCTATCATTTCACGAATGAACTCGGGAGCGGCGTAAGTGTCATTATTGAGGAGAAGTACATACTCCGCATCGTTGGCCAGAGCGTGCCGCATACCGACATTGCATCCCGCCGCAAATCCCAGATTCCGACCCTGCGGAAGAACGGTAATCTGAGGAAATTCCTGCGGCAAGATCTCCACAGACCCGTCGGTCGAGCTGTTATCCACGACGAGGACTCAAAGTCCGGGCCCTCCGTCTCTCGTAGACTGCGAATACATTCCGCAGTCATCTGATGACTGTTCCAGTTCAATACGATGACAGTTATCTTCCTTGTCGGTTTTGAATTCATTTGCGGACAGACAGTACAATGTCCTGATAAAAATTCGACTGTTTTTGCCACACCAACACCCGTAATATATCTCGTTTATAGCCAATCCCGACTCCTCAAAGAGGTACCTAACGAAATCCTCTGGCAACCCAACGGCTGTCACAAAATCTCGGAAACGCCCGTTTTGCAAGCACTGTAAGCTGCACAGCCCTGTATCCTCTTAATCGTCAACGCTGGGATAACGCGAGCCCTGATCTAGCTCCCGCACTGGTTGCTGCGCAAAGCCGTGCCCTCGGCTCGCTCGCCACCGGCTTCCCGAACATTCGCGGTATCAAGCAGTGAAACCCGTTCACAAGGTTCACCACCATTGCCACATCCTCCTTACGGAACAGCATGTAGTCATCCTGCGGCTGTTCCAATTCAGAATGATAAAAGCTGTGCGAGGGGGCATGATACGCTCCGTGCTTGCCGCTTTACATTGTCGGGCTTGAATTGGGACTCCATTGCGCCACAGGTATCCACTGCAAGCCGCCCAACAAATCATTCCTGACAAAGGTAATGGATCCGTTAACAGTCAATGTGTTGAAGCCCATCAGATTGATATTCCCGCCAGAACCGAAAGTCACCGGCCCGACAAAGGTAAAGAACGTAACCATTTCTCCAGGACCCAATGAGCTCTGAATCGTAGTTATGGGTGTCGTGGACGAATTTAGACCGATCGAGTGGACACCCTGAATGTTAATGGAGCTTGCTGGAGCAACTTGGGTCGTGATTCCGGTCGTAGGCGGCACGGTGGCTGATCCCATGTAGAGGTTGTCTGTATAGATCACGCTGGAGAAATTTACCGCATTCACGACTTTGTCCGGATTTCCATGCACTTGGTTGTGGACAAAGAAGATTCCCGATGCAGCCGTCGTCACAACGCTTAGGTCGAAACCAGCGCCGCCGTTGCTCCCCACATTCCCCGCAAAATAGGAGTCGGTGATGGTCAGCCCTCGGTTAGCGATGTTCGAATTGTTGGTCACTTGATAGCCTGCGGACAGTTCCTCATGGTGAGAGGCATAGAACGTGATATTTGCGGCGCCGTCGATCTGAACCGCGAGTGCTGCCTGCTGAGATACCAATCCTTCAAACACAATGCTAGTGGGATAACCTCCCGTGCCACCGGCTAGGCCGCCTATATAGAGGTTGGTCCCTCGCCGTTTCTTTGCCCATCGAATTCACAATTCGTAAAACGCAATTCAAAAACCGAACCCTCTAGTCTCAAGGCATTACCTCCGCCTGGAGTTCGCCACGCCATACGTTACGGAACAACAACCACTGAGTTCCGGATGAAAAATTGTCGTTCCGACCTCGTATATGCATAGAGACCCCCGCAAAGCCTTCTAAATAAATGTCGTCTAACGTTGGAAACCAAAGACCGGCGTTAGTAACTGAACTGCTATCCAAAAAGAAGCCATCCTCGCTGGTGTTCCCGACCGACCCGTAAAGGCGAAAGCCGGAAAGCAGCACGTTCGTTGAGGGCACGTTGTTACCTTGTGGAAGCACAAAGACTGGATTGTTCCCGTTGATGGACTGCAGCGCTGTTCCACTGCAAGGCGCGGCCGGGCTACAGGTTAGTGTTGTTCCGTTGATACCTCCTGTCGCACCCATGCCGATAATTTTCAATGATTTACGCAAAGTGATCTGTTTCACTGTATATGTGTATGGACCGAGGTAGATCGTAATTGCCTTGAATCCGGGATCGATACTTCCCAGATTCAGATTAACGTTTGGCGAAAGAGCGTAAATAATGCATCCGCTCTTGGGGCATGCGTCCACAGCTGCGGGTACGCCACCCGCAAACCGGTCGGCAAACAGAATGTTTGCCAAATTCTCCATGCTCACTGCCCCGTTGAGGTCCGTTATCTGAGAGTTCACGATCGACGTGCTAGCCGAAAACTTCGGGAGCGTATTCACCGCTCCCCCGGGCGTCGTAACAACCGGAACGGTCGCAAGACTGTGAGGAGTTTCCGCAGTCGCACCCTGCCCGGCAACAGCCTGTGCCGCTGAACTAGCAGTGGTGATGTCGGGGATGGGCGCATTTAGGGCAGCGGAAGTGGAACCGGCCCTCACAAACGCAGACGCCGGCAATCCACCCAGCGTCTGCGCGTCCGCCGCCTCCAGAGCATATGGCACACTCACCAGCAGCACCCTGGGTTGTTCCTCTTCTCCTGGCAACAGCGCCTGCACTCCTAACCAGCGTTGCTCTCCGGATGTAAACAACTCCATCGGAATTCCCTCGCTCCCGGTGACCCCGAGCATCACTTCATAGTGCCCCTGTTGATCGACTTGCGCATTTTGCACTTCCTGCCACAAAGGTGTTCCGTTCGTTGATTCACCGTATATGACGAATCTGATTGCGACAATACCGGTGTGGGATACGCCCGCAGTATGTTTCAGTACTCCATTAAACTTCACGAGATGAGGCACGGCCTGAGCGCAGGCGTTTGCCCCACTGGTGCACTGCGCTTCACTAGTAACCGGGAGGAGTGGCGACAACAGCAGCAGTAAGAGAATTTTGACCGCAGGTTTCATATTCGTCCCCCGAAAAGGACTGCCATGTTTGATTCAGCTGCATTTCTCAGCTGAAACTTCCCCAGGTGTGTGTCTTTCCGCCTCCATGAGCGCGCGCCAATCCACATTGGGCGAGAGAGCATTGCTGTCGAGATGAGTGGCAATGCCAGGAATGGGAATCCAGAGCCGCCATTTCCTTCCAAAGAGAATTTGCCGCCAACAATAAACCCAAGACTTGGCTATGATCCTGCAGAAATGAGGCCCTTGAACAACGTGCCGAAAGAAAAAGACGGGATTGAACACCCGGCGCTTGGTCAAGCTAAGCCACAGGCTGCAGTCAAAACTTCGTCGGCTATACCTGCGAAAAACGGTCTGTGTTCTCCTCAGCGTCTCAAGCGTCGTAAGAAAAGTTAGACAAGTGGAGGCGGCGGTCCTCCAGTGTTTGCCGCCATGCACCTTCAGCCACTTAGGCTGCCGGTGCAGATCCATCGTGTAGCAATCGAGATGGTCATAAGGAGAGACGAAATCGACATCTTTTTGCTCTAGCAGGAAGTCAATCATGCCACGAAACTCCCCAGGCCGGTAAACGTAGTCGTCCTCCGCGAAATAGACCACATCGGAATCTTGCTGCTCCAGAAGAATCTCGATCTGCCGACGAAATGTCGCCTGATTGCCAATACCACCTAGCTCGAGCACGGTGAGGTCATTTGGGTCGAAGTATTTAGTAACGAGGTCCGTATATTCTGGAGGGCAGCCATCCAAAAGAACCCAAATCCTTGCTCGCAGTCCGCCGAGGGAGTCTTTGAAAGACCTTAGGCAGATCTCAGAAGTCGATACTTATCATCGCCGGACGGAAACGCCAAAGCAGCCTCGGCTACCTTGGGGTAGATCCGATAGGCGACCGCGATGTCGTAGGGTCTTTTCTGATTCTGCCGCTGATTTTGTACGCGATTCAAGGCTGCATTCCGAATTGCACGGCCTGGGTCAAGAGCGACCTAACTCTAGCGAACAGGAACTTTTAAATTGACCTATGTACTGCGCCGCCCATGTTGCTCGCACTCTCGCCCGAGCCGTTTAACACGATGGCCGCGGAGGCCAGGAATCCCAGATGAACCCAAGTGAAAGCCAAGGTGCTGCCATCGGTCGACTGGAATGAGATGCTGTAAAGTAAGGCTCCCGCCGAGAGGCCGAGCAGCATGGAACTCTTGGTATGCCGTCCATGCAATTCCCGTCGAATTTTCCACCAAACAGAGATTAGAAAGCCTAGGATTGCGGTTAGGCCAGCAACTCCCGTATCGTGGAGAATTCGGACAATTACATTTCCTACCCACGTAGGATTGCCCGTCCATTCCGGGACATACGTGCCAAAGTCAAAGGACAATTGAAAGCTAGCCGTACCGCTGCCGAGAAGAGGATGATTGGGGATCTCCTGCAGAGCCTCCTGAATGACAATAAGACGCGTTATCGTCGTTTCTTCTGCCAAGCCTTGATCGAAAAGACCAGTGAACCGCTCCCCCAGCACACTTCCAATCGCGGACATGGCGACTACCAAAATCAGTCCAACCGCCAGGACGAGAGTGGTAGTCCTGCTACGTTTTCTATTCCTCGAGCGGCGGGCCCGCCAAAACACCCAACCGCTAGCCACCACTAGCGCAACAAGGGCGGCACGCGAGAAACTGAGGACCGTAGCCATCGACGTAACAAGAAAGCAAAGCAGACAGCGAAGTCGACACCCCCCAGTCAAATAGAGAGTAAGAAATAGGACCGCACTACACGCGGCGTACGCTCCAAACAGGTTAGGCTCGTACAATGAGCCGAAGGGTACGGCCACGTCGTCGAGATACTGTCCGACGGACATCCCGACGCTCGTTCCGAAAGCATGATTCGATGCATAGCAAAGTATTCCGTAGACCGACTCGACAATTCCTACGCCAAGCAAAATCCTAAACGCTTTTTGAAGCGTTTCCGAATCTCGAACCAGTATACGAATCATAAAATAGGGCACAACCGCAAGACTGCTCTGCAGCGCCCAACGCAACGTAGCGGATGGTACGGGAGATCCGAAAGCAGAACTAGCGTAGTTAATCGCGAGGTACGCTAGAATCCAATAGTCTAACTTCTCCAAGCGCACTCCGCGTTTGTGGAACAATAGCCAAACTCCAACTGCCAAGGAAACTATTCCTGCGGCGAAGTGTTCTGGTCTAGCCTTCCAGCCAAATACCCCAACAAAAAAGACTGGCATCGCACTCATTCCGATTAGCACGAGGAGAGCCCCATAAGGCCACCGGGTTACAGTCAGGAGAACAACGAATGCGCCGACCATCACCCAGCCGATCCAAGCAAGGTCCTCTTCGAGCGCTATCCGGCACAAGAACACGATCACTGCAACAGTCGCGACAGCCTCTAGTCGCCACTGCAGCTTAGACCTCCACCAGGAAGTTAATGCTATATCCGACATAGATTTAGTACGGTCCAACCATTCCGCGGAGTCCAGTTCGCGGCGCCTCAGGGAGAATCTGGAAATGCTAGCCGAGCGCCTTGCGAGCAACCGCAATAACAAACATCGGCTGGTACATCAGGGATGCTCGATGCGGTAGTATTTCGCTCTCCAATTGGTCGAAGCCCCGACCGAATTCCGTCCTAGACGTCATCGTCACTGGTTTTCGTCGGAGCAACCGTGTGATTGGCTCCGTTAACTGCAATCTTTCAAGCAACCTCAGAAGCACCTTTCGACTCACGTACGGTAGATAGAGCGCGTTGCGTTGTGCGTATAGTTGAACGTCCGCAAAAATTTGCCCAAGTAAACCGCTGAACTCCACTATACTGAACTCTTGAAAGATGAAACGGGTTTGCGTCTCCCCAACGGGATAGCGCTCGATTGGGTGTCGAACAAACGAGTGTACCGCCTGGCCTTAGCACGCGCCTGCACTCCAGCAAGAATGCTTTTTGTTCCTTCACATGTTCAATTGTTTCAAAAGAAACTATGACGTCGACGCTGGCTTTGGCGACGCATAGAGATGTGGCATCGCACCGGATGAAAATGCAGTCCTTATATTTCGCTGTCGCGTAGTCCGTTGCTGCGCGATCAATGTCGAGGCCGATGCAGCTGTGGGCACCCGCCTGGAGAAGATACTGTGTGCCAATCCCGCTGCCGCACGCAACATCCAAGACTCTCATACCCCTCACAAATTTACCCGCGAAAATGTAGCGCGCCTCGTGTTCCCGGAATAACGCTTCCCCCCCTTTCCCGGGAACAAGGCGTTCCCCCGTGTATTCCAGGTCCGGCACAACCTCCGCAATTCGGGGAAAGCTCCCCGCCACGGGTGGACCTGCGGTACTGGTTGACTCCTTCATCTGTATGCGCCAATGAGCATGTCCTGAAAGACAGCCCGAGAATTTATAGGGTAAACCGCGGCATGAATCTGGTACTCAAAACCAGATCGCTCCAACATGGAAAGGAATTCAGCAAGATGTGACTTTTGCATACCTATCCTATGGTGGTATTCAATGACCATCTGTCGAATGGCGACAATCTTCCCGGTTTGTACCAAATCGCACAAGACTCGGTGTTCGGCTCCCTCCACGTCAAGTTTGACGAAGTCTACCGTTCCGTCGATGAAATTCGAAAGTCTCCGAGCGGGGACCTGAATGGGATTTCCCTTCAATCTAGAGATATCCGTACTCATCACCAGCGTGCCGGGGTTTTCCGGATCCACGAAAAAGTCCACTACGCCGTCTTGATCCCACAATGCGCAGTTATGCGGCTGAACATCTAGTCTGTTCCGGGCAATGTTTTGCTCAAGCAAATCGAACGTTGCGGGATCGGGCTCGAAAGCTTGTACCCGAGCCTTCGGATACAGCCACTTGAAGTAGAGCGAAGCCATCCCGATATTGGCCCCACAGTCTAGGATTAGAGGAGCCTCACATTCTGCGCGGAAGTAATACTCCTGGCGCGCGAAGATTTCTCGATACAAGTGGTTCAAAGTTGGCCGGTCGAAATGGGCGATTCCAAATCCCATCCTGGTGCTTCCGGGCAATATAAGGTCACGCAAGATTGCCGTCTTCGAGCCGGTTGGGGCTTTGACCACGTGATAGCAGTCGTTCGCAAATCGCACTAGCTGCGCAATCATGCTTTTCTCACCTTGTGCGGGCAACGGCTAGTAAGAACATTGGCTGGCGCAGGAAGTCGCGACCGTAGACATAGATCTTCTCCCGTAGACTTGTTGCATTACTTATTGCCCCCATCTCGCTTTCGCCCTTCATTCCGCTATCAGATTGTTCCCTGTCAATCTGCTGCCACACTTCCAAGGGACTTCCCGAACAAACTGCGGAGCGGCCCCATGGCCCCGAGGACGGAAGCCCGATCAGCGCTGTCCAATACGAATTTCCACACGGCTAGGGCAAATCCCGCCATCCAAACGGCACACAAACTGATATCCGCGACAATCGCTCCACGCAGAAAATAGTGTGTTGCATATGCGACAGTCGCAAGTGAGCAAAGGGCTCCTACAGCTATCCACATCCTGCGATCTACGACATGTACCGCGGAAAGCGAGGATACGCGCCAGGCGATCCATAGAAGCAGGATCACTTCAAATGTAACCCGGATCGACCATCCAGCGGCGGCGCCCGCGATTCCGTAGTGTGGAATAATCCACCACAACAACAGTCCATAAGGGATGAGTTCGCACAAAAAAAGTTTAGCGGCTGTATCCGGTCTTCCCAGTGCTTGCAGAAAGCAATATGGAACGTGCGCAAAGCAGTTAATAAACACGCCTACCGCAAGAAACTGAAGTGGCACACCGCTCTTATCAACGAAGCTGGGACCCAGCCACGCACCGATGATCGGACGGGCGAAAAGAACAAGAAACAGAGTGGCCGGCGCGAGAGCGCAAAAAATGTATTTCATCAAACGCGAGTACAGAGTCTGGAGATCTCGCATTCTACCCAAGCCGAGGGCGCTGGAGGCCGGATACACCGTAGTCATTAAGCTCGCTGGAATCATCCATAGTTTGGTGACTGCCTCAAAGGGAGCAGTGTAGTAGCCAACCATGGCCACCGACAGTAACGACCCGATCAAAAAACGGTCCATAGACAACAGGATAGGATTGATCGCATTCGATGCCGTTACCCACCCGCCGAATGACAAAAGGGGAAGAATAGCACCGGAGCGAAGCTCCGGACGGTTTTTCAAATACGGCAACACCCGGACACAATAGAAACCATGCGCAAAAGTGAAGGCGACACGGGAGATCCCCATCCATAGCACGACTCCCGGCAGTCGGAGGCCCGCCGTAATGGCCACGGCCGGAATGACGAAGGCGAGGATGCTTGAAGGTATCCGTAGAAGGTTTGTAACATCAAAGCGCTGGCAACCCTCCAGAACCGCGCGCAAGCCATTTCCCGCGAGAATTGCGGGAAGTGCGGCCGCAAGAATGTAAAAGGCCAAACGCCCTTCAGCCTCGAGAGCAGTTGGCGTTTTGAGAACCCTATCAACCAGAACGGGCGTGAGAATGGCGATGATCCCGCCCCCAACGAATCCCAGGAGCACCTGAAGGATCATGGAGTTCCACACCATCTCCGCGATTTGCGTTGTCTCTCCCTTGGCCAGCAATTCCGCCAGGAATTTTGTCGTGGCCCGCCCCAGTCCCAAGTCCATCAAACTGAAATACCCGAATATCACCCAAATGATCCCCAGCATCCCGAAGCGGTCCGGTCCAAGGCCCCTAACGATATACGGAATCAACACGATTCCCGCTAGGATTGGAAAAATCTGGCCGGCTAAATTGAATGCTGTATTTTTCGCAAGCTTCACGCCATCGACCGGCAGACCACGGACGGTCGCCTTATCGTCCGACAACGATGTGGTCTCGATGCTCGCCATCAAATACCTGCCGCCGGTTGAGCGAATATGCGCGGGCCGCTCATTCCGTGCCTTTAATAGTCAACTCGTTCCACACTCGGCTCGCGCCGTCTTGCCGCATATCTTCCGGCTCTACGTCGTCAATGTCGACGTCGATTACTACAGAGCGCATGATGAGCTCGATGGATAAAACCAGACGTAGCTTTCCTTTTCTTCGAAGCAGGATTCCTTCGCCTGCCCTCGAAGGGGCCTCTCTTCACGCGCACGCGGCGGCCGACGGTCAAGTAAGGATGCGGTTCAGCGCGAACCCCGCCAGCCAAACCATTTCTTCAATCCCTCGATCTCGTCGTCAGGCAACGCTGCAAGTTGTCCGTTGAACCCCACGAGGCGGACGACACCGGGGACTTGCAGCACACGCAGGCGATCGACAACCGCCATCCGAACAAATAGGTATCCTGGGAAAAGAGGGAATTGCAATCGCATCCGCCGGTCCTTCCATCGGCGGACCGTTTCATAAACGGGAAGAAATGACTCGACGGACCTTTGCTCGAGCTGTTCACGAACCCGCTTCTCGTGATTCGCGCAAGTGTACGCGGCATACCACCGCGACTCGAGGCAATCGGCCGACAAGAGCGCTCTCCGATGGAGAATGGATCGACGGGATTTGTGAAATAGCCACGATCGCTGACACCCCAATTGTTCGCATACAGCTTCGCCCCGTCACTCACAGGGGCACATGTGACCTAACCCGTTTAAAATCCTATATCTACAGCGACAAAAAGGCTATTTCGGCGATTCGTCGTGCTCTGAACGCCGACCCCGAAACCCGCAAAAAGCTTCGCGCCCCGGTGTGATTTCCCGATCCGTTCCGCTCGAACTGGGGCAGCCGCGCCAGCATCGTAGTAAACACTTCCTGCGCAAATACCTTCCTTGCATCGTTCGGATTCGTGTCATTCCAAGCAGTTTTTGCAAATATCCAGCACGCTGCTGCGACAAAGGCACATGTTGTGCAAATAAAAATGATCAGCAGTTCTCGGTGGAAACGATTTCTTGTCCGGAGTGTTGGCCGCATCGAGTACCTTAACGGTCGGGATCTCTTTCGCTTCCTGAACCTTCGCCATTTCGTACTCTTTGGTGAGGGTTTCGAGAACCACTTCCTGAATTTTTGCGCGGCGGTACAGATCGGCATACGTGACAGCCAAGCAGCGGGAGTTTCCGGAGAGAAGGATAGAGGGAGTCGCTCGGCTGACCGGAGACTTCCGTCACGCTCTCGCCTTTGCCGCCCATCTTTTCGAGCTGGTGCCTCAACTCGTCAATGCGGGCCTGCACGGCTCGCACGCGCACGTTGTTGTCGGTGTAAATCTGCTTGAGCCCTTCGAGTTCCGATTGAGCCGCAATGTACTGTCCCTGTAGGAGGGCGGCTGCTTCCACCATGGCTTTGCCCTGTTCCTTGATGTCGATTGTGGCGTTCTTGCTGGAGAACTGACTGAGTTCCTTCTCGGCCGATTCCAAATCCTGACTCACGCTGATTTCAGCCGCGCTTCCAAAAAGATGCGCTCGCGCCTTGCAGATGAGGTGCTCAATTCCGTGACAAGCCGGTTGAGTTCGGCGACGTAGGCTTCGCCCATGGCGGCCGCCCGTTTCGGATCATGGTCGGTCACCGAAATCGTAATAATCTGGCTCTTCCGGTCTATAGCGAAGCCGGTGTGTTCCGCTAACTGCAGGCGCGCGTCTTCCATGCGCCGAGCCCCATAAAGCTTTTTCAAGTCGAATTCTTGGATCAGTTTGTCCTGGACGGTGCGACTTGAAAGGATTCCAACAAAGATGTCACTGTTGCTCTTTAGACCAAGCATCTGGCTGGCCATACTTCCGAAGCCTCCGGCTCCGCTGGAGAGCGCGGCTGCTGCCATAGCGAGCCCCCCCGATTGATTGCTGTCGGGAGGCATAAGACGCGCCGTAGATTGATAGCGATTCGGGATGAGAAACGCGAGGAGCGCGCTAGAAAGGAACCCGTACAGCGCAACTCGGGCAAGCAGCCGGCGGTGCTCCCAGAGAAGTCGCATGTATGCGACTGTATGTTCGCCGCCTCGAGGCGTTCCCTCAAGCTCAGCCGCACTGCGGAAGGCGTCTTCCGGCAGCTCGGGCGCAGGGTGACGAACAGGGGCTCTACCCGTCGAACTCATAACCTGTCTCCCGGCGAATTGCCCATAAAATGCACGTCAGATTCCTTGCGTCTGAAACTGGGTTTTGACCGTCGTCGAAAAACTCTCATCGCGTCGTGCCAAGCCATCCGGTATTTTCGAGACGTCGTTCACAGTTTCGCCGCCAGAAATCAAGTCGCTATCCACTACCGCATTACTCCTGAGTTTGTTCGTTCGCTGCCTTCATTTACTCCCCATACGAAAGTGTCACTTCCTCCATGTCTGCGGATAGAACTGGACCTGAACGGAAGATGTCCAATTCGTCTGCGGCGTTGACGCAAGCAACGGATAATTCCACTTTTCGTACTGAAGAAGCGCAGTGACATTTACATTGTTGCGGACCCACCAGTTGGCGTTGACGGAAGCGTCGTTGATGTTGCCGCCGCGAGGAATGAAATCGGTAGCCGCGCTCGTGTGGCGGTAGCCGAACTGGATCCAATTGCGCGCGCTGGCATGGTAGGTCGTCCAGGCTTGATAGCTGTGACCTTCCCTGCCAACCGGACTCCCGATGAGGTTGCCCTCATTCGTGTACAGATCATGGTAGAAGCTGTCCCAGTAATTGAACTGGCCAAACGCTCCGAGAGGCTGACGGGGCGGAGTCCAAACTTTTGGAGTATCTGTGTATGCAGCCTCGAGGCGCAGATCGAGCTTCGGCAATTTCGGGAAGTGTGTCAGGTAAATGCCTGGAGCGAAGGCGGCTCGAGACAGGTCCGCGAAGGCCGTTATGTTGTCAGTGGTGAGAGAGTCGGCATAGATTGTCAGCCAGTCCCGGAGATACGGAATTCGATAATTAAAATCAAATCCGGAAGTCCGCTTTCCCGGGTTGATTGCTCCGAAGAACACGCTGTTCGTCAGACTGGTGTAGCTTAGCCAAACTGATTTGGGGGTAATCGGACGGCCGACGCCTGCCATCTCGCCTGTACGGGTAAACCCGAACTCGAGATTAGGCGAGGGCTTGAAGCTGAATTTCTCGCCATGGAGTATGGGGCGAGCAGGAAACTGATTCCCGGACAACTTTCCGATAAAAAACTCAAGCTTCATCGGTCCGAGAACTCTGGAGACGCCGGGAATCTCGAATGGCGCTTGCCGACTGACGCGAAACATGTACATCGGCGCTGCGTTGTTGCTCAGAAGAAACGCGTTGCTGTAGTCCGGCGACCACCACGAGCTTTGCTTGCCAAAAGAAAAAATCCAATTCGCCTGATTCGAAGCGACATAGGTGTCCATGAGCCGGAACCGACTCGTCGAAGGAAATGTTCCGGACTGGATTGGGTTACTGTCCATGACGGCAATGGCATTGTTAACGGCAGACGAATATGTAGGAGACGACGGGGCATATTCGTATTCCCCGCTGACGTAGAGAGAGAATCGTCCCTGGGTGACCCAACCGGAGCCGCCCATGACGGCATTGGCCCCTTCCGCGTATGGGCGTCCAAAATTGTCGATGATGGTCTGACCGAAGTGATAGCTGTCGTTCAGCGGTGGTCCGCTGATGCCAGTTACGCTGGCGTAGAGGGATTCGACCCGCGCGGAGATTTCGTCTGGCCTGCCGCCACCGAGCCGCTCGGAATCCCACGCGAATTCCCTGCTCAACGAGGAATAGAGGCCATTGATCTCCGAGTTGGTGTTTGTTGCGACGGAGATTCGCTCGCCAGCTTCCTCGACCATCCTTGCGCATTCCTGGCGAGTCCAGGGCTGCATGTCCATGAATTCCGATTGAATGTAACCCAGGGCAATCAATCGCTTCAGTGCGGGATAGATCCAGCTATTGAGAGGTACGAACGTTGTGCCGAGACTGGTTGTGCGAGTGCCGGGCCACCGTCTTTGGATTCGGCATAGCTTTGCCACTCCGTGCCGCCCAATTCGGGATCATGATGGGCGCGATAAGCCTGCTTGCCTACATACCAACCTATCGCGCTGCCAATGAATACGTCGGAATTGAAATGTTGTTTCCCAGTTACGCGGGCCATGCTGATTGCGGAAGCGAGGCTATATACAAGAATCGATGTCAGCGGTCCGGGATACTCGTGCGCAATTACGCTGGCGATCGACCACGCTGCCGCGGCATGTTCCGAGGGCATAGAACTTCCGCCATTCCAGAATTGGCCCGAGTAAACGGGTTGGTCGAGCGGTCTCGTGCGACCAAAAGCATATTTCAAACCGGTTGTGACGAGGTAACTGTTGATGGCAGCTTCGCCAGCCAGGATGCCGGTTTCTTTCTTGTGATCGTCGTGGGTGAATTTGCCCATGACCCATATGCCACCGCCAATTCCGGCCATGGCACCGATCCCGTAGTTCGAAAACTTCACGCTATTGTTCAACCGGGAGGGCGAGTTCGAGAGGCTCCTGCTGTAATCGGAGTCTGTCGCGAGCAACGCGCCAGCGGTCATTCCGAATGGCACTAGAATGTCACCATCCGCCCAGCTCAGATGACGAGGAGATGTCCAAATCTGTTCCTGGTCCTTCGCGATGCGTTTCAGCAAGCCGAAATTGAGAGAGTTCTCGTGGTCAGCCGAACGGGACGGCGGATCTACAGGCCCGATGCGGGGCTGCGCGTGGCTCGTCGATGTGCCCGGAACATTCACTTTCGTGTCTTCGTCTCCCTTCTCAACCGCAGAAGCAGCGCCACCTTGTGCCCGGCATTCTTTGCTCAAGCAAAGGCCAAGCAGGCATACCGTGAATACCCATAGCAACAACCTGGCCCGCCGCAGTTCCATGAAAGCTCTCACGTCGCCGCAGAGATGCTGCGCAGGCCGAGATTGAAGCGCGTTGGGCATTGCCAGATCACGGATGGAAATATCCGATGGCAACGGCCGCAGTTGCTGCAACCTGCGCTGCCTGCATAATCAACGTCCAGTTCGGGCCTCCTCCTATAGCCTTCTCCGGAACAACCACCATGTCCCCTGGCTGCAAAACACTGTTCATGGCGTTTCCGATGAACAATCCGCTGGAACTCGAACTGATCACGGTACCGTCGGCGCGAATCACGAATGCGGCTCCCTTGTTCGCAAGTTGCGTCGGTCCGCCCGCCTGCGAGAGATACCATTTGGCACTCTTGTTGGGCCGATAGCCGATCGCGGAAGAGTTGTAAACCTGGCCCGTAACCATAACCTGGTTGGGTTTCTTCGGAATCAATAGAACGTCGCCGTCGCGCACTTCGATGTCGTTGGGAGTGTTGGCCCAGTGTTGTATGTCTGACGAAATGCGAATCGTGAGGCGTCCGACAGGTGGATTAACCGTCAGATTGTCGATGGCCGTCTGCCATTGCGAATAGGCAAGTTCCTTTGCCTGCTTTTTCTTCGGGTCGGTTTCTTCCTGTGCTTTGATTTCCGACTGGATGTTCTGCAAGCGCTGGACAAGTTCGGCTCGGGATCTGTCTTCAATTTCCCGCACGGAAGCTCGTTCCAAAACGGCTCCGTATGGATACGCGTCGGATTGGAAACCACCCGCGAGTTTCAAGATAGTGCTGAGGCGGTCTCCCGGCTTGATTCCATAAGTGCCGGGACCATTCACTTCGCCGAGAACTTCAATCGATGCGCCACGATCGGACCATCCCGCGATTTCCGGGACCGTAAGAACGTCACCCTCGCGTAATGCGAGGTCTGCAGACGGTTCGCCCGACAAAGCGGCGGCGACGTTCACCGTTTGATGTTGCCCGGTGGTACGATCGCCCTTTGAGGAATAGCTGGTTAGGTCGACAGCCTGCGGATCTGCGCTGCGCTTCAGTCCACCGGCCAGGCGAACCAAGTCGGCAACACGCAGATTTGTGGTCAAGGGATAGCGGCCGGGTCGTGCAACTTGCCCGGCAATCATGACCGTGGCGATGTCTGCTTTCGCAAGATTGCGATGAACCACGATGCGGTCACGGGGTCCCAGCACGATATTGTCGATGGGATTCCCGGAGAAGGCCGACGAAAGATTCACGGTGGTAATTTTCAGTTCGCTGTCGGTCACATATTGAAAGACCTGAGCGTTGTCCATCTGAGCGTCGGGTCCCAAACCGCCGGCCAGTTGAATCGCATCGCGCAGATGAACCTGTCCCGAGGTGCGATAGGTGCCCGGAGCGCGAACTTCCCCGAGAACGGTAACCTTGGGCACTGCTTGGAAGTCAAACCGTGCAAATACACGAATCGTGTCCAGCGGTTGGAGCTTGGGAGCGGACTCAGGGTTTTCCAGCGCCGCGCCAAGGTCAAAGCCTTCTACGGTCGGATGGTAGTCGGGTGGATTGAGGCGAATGATTTCCGCATATCTTGTAGCCGGCTCCGGCAACAAATCCGCGTACGAAGCGATCACCTCGGTCAGCTTCATGTCCGGGTGATAAGAGAATTTGCCGGGCCGCAGAACGTGGCCTTCGAGATAGACAGCATCCTTATTAAACGGAGCGATCGGGAAAACGTGGACGGTGTCGCCCGGTTGGATCGCGAATTCCGCCAACTTCTTTTCCGTTTCTGCCGCAGGGCCACCAGAAGCAGGTATGTCCAGGCTCAACATCGTATGCTTTTCGTGTGCTTCGAGACGCTGCACCTCAATATGAGTCAACGTCGCGGTTGGTAGAACTCCGCCGGCCAACTGGAGCGCTTCGGCCAAATTCTTCTCGCCGTTGAGTTCATAGATAGCCGGGCGACGAACCATGCCTTCGATGGTGACTTCTCCACCCAGCGGCGGCACCAGCAAGGTGTCGCCACTTTGCAGCCGCAACATGTCTGATCGTACCCCGTGGATAAGCAAATCGTAGAGATCCACTTCCTCGACGAGTTTGTTGCCCCGGAAATGACGCGCCAACCGGCTGGAACCCACTGGCGTCGGACCGCCGGCAGCAAACAAAGCGTTGAGGGGAGTCGAGAGCGAGCTGATGTCGTAGGCACCAGGATGTTGGACGTCGCCAACCACATAGACTCGAACAGTACGCAAACGGGTGAGCGAGACATCGGCCGACACATCCCGAAATTGTGTTCTAAGAACGTGCTGAACATCATCCTGGACTTGGCCAAGGCTGCGACCGCTTACCAGAATGGGCCCAGCCTCCGGCAAAGTGAGTCGCCCTTCGCTGTCAACTGTCCGAAATAGGCGACGGGAAGCGCTGCCCCAAAGATTGATGGTTACACCGTCTCCAGGGCCCAGCACATAGTCGGGCCCAACGGGGAGATCCATCGGAAGCGATTCAGAATTTCGATTAGAACGGGCGTTTTCACGGAAAACCGCGACCGCGAAGCGCTGCAGATGCGGATCGCGAGGGTAGCCCTGTTGGTACATGTCATAAAGGGAAGGAATATCCGAATAGGGACTCGGGGTTCGAACAAGGGTGGGATTTAGGGTTTCTGGATAGTAGTCCCGCCTAGTCCGATTCACGCCGTAATTGTTGCGGTTGGCCGTGTCACCCATCGCGAGTTGCCCGTCAGCGTTTCTGGAAGAACCATCGTTGCCCGGGTACGCATTTTCCTGACCCGTTCGCGGAGCTAGATAGTTCGATAGTGGGAATTGTGGCATCGCCCCATTCGTCCGGTAGGGGCTGGTCGGGTCGGACAGTGCGTCAGCTTGCGACGGAAATACACCGGATGCAGTAAGAATTTGACCATTTGGCGTGGGAAGAACGCCCGGCGGCACAAGCCCATCGTCTTCATCGTGATCCGGCAGGTTGGAGCCACCGGTCGAGTATGGCCGCGTCGGAGTTTGCTCTGTTGTGAGGATGCTACGACTCTGATTCCCGGAGGGTTGCTGCTGTCCAGATGGGGGACAGTTTTGCATCGGCGTCGGGTTTAGGCCCTGCGTGTCTCGCGAACGGTCGCCGCGGCTCTGATCGTAGTTCTGTTCCGTTTGGGTCTCCTGAGAGTCGCTCTCCTGGCACTCTCTGGTCTGCTGATAAGGCTGGCCAGGCAGGCGGTTCGCCTGTGGCAACTGTGCTTCGACCTGCTGATTCTGTTCCTGAGCAAGTTGGTTTGCGCGGGCTTGAAGGACCAGTTTTCGCTCCTGTGCCGCATCGGACTCCGGGTTGAGCTTGGGAACAAGGTAACCGTAACGTTCGAGCAAGCGGGTTGCCACGGACCGGAATTGCGTGTCGCTGACGAGTCTGGCAAAGATCTTCTGGTCGGTCAGGTCAGCATCCTTGACGATCTGTCCGTTAGACGCCGCTTCCTGCGCGACCCAGCGTTTCAGTTCGACCAGGAGTCCTGGCTGCTGGCGGAGCACCGCCTGAATCTGGTGGGCTGATGCTCCCACGCGACCCAGATTTTCCTTTGTAAGTTCTGAATCCTGGCCGGGTGATTGCCGCACTTGCTGGGCGCGAAGGGCAGTGGAGAAAAAGAGAGCAGCGGAGATGGCAAACATCAAACCGATTGCGCGAGCTTTCATGCATGCCTCCTTTCTCTGGCGCGCCAGATGCTGAGTTGCGACGAATTTCATTGGGAGGCCGCTCCCTGCTGGTTTTCGGCCATATTTCGAACTGCCGTTAGCAGGCCTTCTTCGGACGACTCGATGTCTCCGGAATGGATGTCCAGCGATGCCCAATAGCAGACTGTATAGTTTTCGTGAGGAGCGACCGCGATAATGCGCAATTCTGGATAGTCATGAAGGAGAGAGTCACAAATCGAGGGCCTCTTTCCCGGCTCCTCGGCCGTAACGACCAAGAGATCGGGAGAGGTTTTCTGGACGTGGTGAGGTATGTCTGCTTCTTCAGCCACCTCACCAACGATTTCGATCCAGGATTGTTCTGCGAGTGTTTCGAGCAGCAACTCTCGCATAAGTTTCGGCTTATTAGCCACTAGGACGCGGAATGTCTTGACCATGACGCTCCCCTTTGGCGAGAACTGTATTTCGGAATGCCACAAAAGGAGAAGGCTCAAAGGTGAATCAAAAGAGAACCTGAAGCGAAAGGGGACCCGGGCGGCTGGAATGGACAGAAAGGGACTCACGTAGGACCAAGGACGGGATAGCACCAAAATAGTGCTAGGACTAATGCGAAATTGCGGTTGGTAGAAAGGGCGAAAACCGCTAAAATCAACCCGGCTATCTCAGCTAGCCTAAATGATGTATCGTTCGTGCGATCTTATTGCTAGTTGCTATGAAAATATGGGTTTGATATAGTTCTTGGTATTGGTTGACATTAGACCTAACTATATATAAACTCTGGTCACTCGGCCCCGTCTCTGTACTTTTTGCGGTCACGCACTCCAACCAAGTTAGCCGCAAAACAGAGAAAGTTCCGAGGAAACACGATGGGACAAATACAGAACTGCCCGGAATCCCCGGAGGTCAGTGTATTTCTCCTGGCCGAAAACCGTTTGCTTCGAGACACGCTGGCGCGACTCTTGCGAAAGCGAAGTGAGATCAACGTCGTTGGAATCAGCCGCGATACCAAGGCAATCACCAATGAAATTGCCGAGTCGAACTGTGAAGTAGTGCTGACGGACTGCTTCAGCACCGAAAGCCACACTTCCCTGCTGTCAGACCTCCTGAATCACAATGCCGACGTCAAGATTTTGCTGTTCGGAATGGACGAAGACCCGGATATTTTTCTCGAAGCGGTGCAATTGGGGATCCGCGGGTATGTACTGAAAGATGCGTCCGCAGCGGAAATCATAGCGGCAGTGCGGGCGGTCGCTCGTGGCGAAGCCTCATGTCCCCCGCGGCTATGCTTGACGTTGATTCAACATGTCGCAAGCGAGTATCGATTGAAACCCAAAAATGGCGCCGGGCTAGGAACGGACAAGAACAGCCTGACGCACCGGCAACTCCAGTTGATGCATCTGGTCGCTCAGGGCCTCACGAATAAAGAAATTGCCGCGAGCCTGAACCTGTCTGAATTTACCGTGAAGAATCACATCCGGCGCGTGATGAGGCAGATGGAGGCGGAGAGCCGTCACGAAGCCGTCGACCTGATTCGCGCGACTGGTCACTTGGTTGCGCAGTAGCAGACGAATCCCCCTGACGGACACACAACCCGTCAAACGCCTCGGCCTCCGTGGTCCTACCTGTTTTCACTCGGATACCGTCGACATCATCGGCCCCTGTTGGGATATTCGGGCAGACTCGGCGGCGAGTATGCAACCGAGAATCTGGAACGGTGAGGCGTGGTCGGCGCACATGAGCGACATAGTGGCACTGTTCCGGTGTTTGTCGCTTGTACGGGGCTCTCGATGAAGGTGTTTCGGTGGGAGTAACCCGGTTTGGCGGCAATCCAGGCAATGCTGGTTCTGATATTGAGCTAGCCGGAAATTCGGGTGCGACTCGCCCGGAGCTCCGCCGAGCAGATGATCTACAAGGTCTGCGCCGAATCTAGTTATCGGCAAGTGTAGTGGGAGAAGCCACCGCAAGTTTACTTGAGCAAGCCGTTCAGTGGTTTTGGCGTATGGCTGCATGGGCCCCAACCGAACGTATGGACGTCGCCCGACTCCCGATGAAATACAAGCCAATCGCCTGACCGGTGGTGGATCCGAGCACTGCTGCCTGCTTTGCCGGAGCAAGCACGGTCAGTCAGCACGGCACCGATAACACCAAACGCAGCCGCAGCGACCAGCAAGTCTCCACGTTCGTTTGGAAGGTGGACTGCCACGACCGCCATAACAGCGCCATGAGCAAACTCGACCATGCGGCGAAAGCAATCACGCTGCGATCCGACAGGTTACGCGCCGCCACCAGCAGGAAAACCCCGAACGTTACATAGAGGCTAAGCTCATCGGCATGGCGTCTTCCTTATTCGACTAGCCAACCAGCCAACCGCACCGCAACAAAAGAGGAAATCTTCTTTGTGTGATGAGACAGATGGGAGGCCGAGAGCCCTCACGAAGCCGTCGACCTGATTCGCGCGACGTGCCACTTAGTTGCACAGTAGGAAGACCCGCGAAAACGAATTGCGCTCCGTCCCAATTTCGCACCTCGTCCGCGCCATTAGTTTTAGACAATTCGGACCCCGATTGCCGCGGGGCTACCGCCAGCCGGCAAAGTCTGCTCTCCATCTAGCCCCAGACCACAAGGAGATCGTTATTCTTCAGGTTCCCCGTGCGGTCGTCACAGTCCAAACATCACCATCAGTGATATAGTGGCTGCACTTTTTCGATGCCGTCTCAGCCTCACTTCAGTCTCAGAGCTCCCGTGCTGCAGACATTTTGCCGGTAAAGAGCCTTACGAAAGTTCGGCGGTCACCGAATAAGTACGAAACGACATTTTTTCAGTTTTGTTTCACCAGTTTGTGAGAAGGAGTGGCGCGCGTGAAAAGGACAGGGAGAAGTGCCGTCAGAAAAAGCGAAAGCAAAAAAGCAGCGAGGTTACCTTACAAAAACCCCGGTCTGCCCTCCGCAAAGCGGGTTAAAGATCTGTTGTCCCGCATGACCCTCGAAGAAAAAGCAGCGCAGATGCTCTGCATCTGGATGCAGAAGGCCCAAACGCTGGTGGATGCCGACGGCAATTTCGACCTTCAGAAAGCCCAGGCGGCCTTCAAGAAAGGGCACGGACTTGGCCAGGTGGGCCGCCCCAGCGATGCCGGAAAGGGCAAAGACGCGCGCGGCATGGCGGAACTCACCAATGCCATTCAGAAGTTTTTCATCGAGAACAGCCGCCTGGGAATTCCCGTGATTTTTCACGAAGAGTGTTTGCACGGACACGCGGCCCCTGGGGGCACAAGCTTTCCGCAGCCCATCGCCCTGGGAGGCACGTTCGATCCCGATTTGGTCGAATCACTCTTCACCATGACCGCCGAAGAAGCGCGGCTGCGCGGAGCACATCAAGCGCTCACTCCGGTGGTTGACGTCGCCCGCGAACCCCGCTGGGGCCGCGTGGAAGAAACTTACGGTGAAGATCCTTACCTGGTTTCGCGCATGGGCATCGCCGCGGTCCGCGGCTTTCAAGGTGATGGCAAGTTCCGCGATAAGAAGCGCCTGATTGCCACCCTTAAGCATCTTGCGGGGCATGGCCAGCCGGAGTCGGGCATGAACTGCGCTCCCGCGAATGTCTCTCTGCGTGTGCTGCGGGAAACGTTCCTTTATACCTTCAAAGAGGCGCTGAAGAAGGGCGGGGCCATCAGCGTAATGGCTTCATACAACGAACTCGATGGCGTTCCCTCGCACGCCAACAAGTGGCTCCTTCAGGACGTTCTACGCAAGGAATGGGGCTTCAAAGGGTTCATCGTCTCAGACTACTTTGCGATTTGGGAATTGGGCTACCGCCCCGATACCCACGGCCACTTTGTGGCGAAGGACAAGAAGGAATCGTGCGCGCTAGCCGTGCAGGCGGGCGTCAATATTGAATTGCCGGATCCAGACTGCTATCTGCACCTGGTCGAACTGGTGCGCAAACGCGTGCTGAAGGAGTCGCAACTCGACGAACTCGTCGCCCCCATGCTCTTTTGGAAATTCGAAATGGGGCTGTTTGACGATCCGTACGTCAACCCGGACGAAGCCGGGCGCGTGGTGGGCTCCGAGGTCAATCGTGAGCTCGCTCTCCGAGCGGCTCGCGAGGCGATAACCCTGCTGCGGAACGAAGGAAATGTCGTGCCGCTGGAACTGAAGGGCTTGAAGACGATTGCTGTCATTGGCCCGAACGCCCACAGGAGTCTGCTTGGGGGCTACAGCGGCGTGCCCAAGCACGACGTTTCCGTGCTCGACGGCATTAAGGCCAAGGTCGGCAGCCGCGCCGAAGTGCTTTACAGCGAAGGCTGCAAGATCACCATTGGCGGCAACTGGAACCAGGACGAAGTCGTGCCGAGCAATCCCGAGGAAGACCGCAAACAGATCGCGGAAGCCGTCGAGGTGGCCAAACGCGCCGACGTGATCGTGATGGCGATTGGCGGCAACGAGCAGACTTCGCGCGAAGCGTGGGGATTGAACCACATGGGCGATCGCACCAACCTCGACCTGATCGGGCGGCAGGACGAACTTGTCAAAGCTATGGTGGCGCTGGGCAAGCCAGTGGTCGTTTTTCTGTTCAACGGCAGGCCACTTTCCATCAACTACGTCAACCAGAATGTCCCGGCGATCTTCGAGTGCTGGTATCTCGGCCAAGAAACAGGCCGCGCCGTTGCGGACGTGCTGTTCGGCGACTGCAATCCCAGCGGAAAGCTGCCCATCAGTTTCCCGCGCTCGGCGGGACATCTGCCGGTCTTCTACAATTACAAGCCATCGGCACGCCGCGGCTATTTGTTCGACGATGTGTCGCCGCTCTTCGCGTTCGGCTACGGGCTGAGCTACACGACATTTTCGATTCAGAACGTTCGTCTGCGGAAGAAAGCCATCCGGCGCAACGAATCCACGCAGGTCCTGGCAGATGTCACGAACACCGGCCAGCGTGAAGGAATGGAAGTCGTGCAGATGTACATCCGCGATTTGGTCAGTTCCGTGACTCGGCCGATCAAGGAGCTGAAGGGTTTCAAGAAAGTTTCCTTGCGCCCGGGCGAAACAAAGACCGTTGCGCTGGACATCACTCCGGAGCTTCTGGCGTTTTACGATGTGGACATGAACTACGTCGTCGAGCCAGGCGAATTTGCCATCCTTGTCGGCAATTCCTCTCGCGACGCCGATTTGCAGAAACTGATTCTGCAGGTCAGGAAATGAACGCCTAAGAGAAGAGGTCTCCTACATGACTGACGCTGCTGCAAGACTCTCTTTCAAAGAGAAGGTGGGCTACAGCCTTGGCGACATGGCTGCAAACTTCATCTTCCAGTTCATGATTGCACTTCAGTTGGACTTCTACACCCACACCTTCGGCCTTACTCCGGCCCAGGCAGGGACGCTCTTTTTGGTGGTTGGCCTGGGTGCCGCTGCCATCAATCCGATCATGGGCTTGATCGCCGACCGCACCACCACACGGTGGGGCAAGTTCCGCCCCTGGCTCCTCTGGACAGCCGTGCCGTTCGGCATCATCGGCATCCTGACCTTCACAACGCCGAACATCAGTCCGGGTGCAAAACTCATCTACGCTTGGGTCACGTACACCCTGCTCCGCGTCGTATACATCGTCAACAACGTGCCCTATGCCTCGTTGACGGCCGTCATGACCCAAGATCCGGACGAGCGGACCAGCATCTCGTCCTACCGTCAAATCGCCGCCAACTCCGCAGGTTTCATCATTGCCAGTCTCGCCATCCCGATGGTCGCGTTTTTCGGGCATGGCAACGATGCTCGCGGCTACCAGCTGACCATGGGCCTTCTGTCGCTGGTCAGCATCGTTTTCTTCATCATCACCTTCTTCGTGACGAAAGAACGCATCCAACCCGACCCGCAGCAGAAGTCCTCGCTCACCCAGTCGCTCTCGGATCTGTTCCAGAATCGTCCGTGGGTCGTGCTGTTCCTGGTGACGCTGTTCTATTTCGCCGCCATCCTCGTGCGTGGCAACGTCATGCCGTCGTATTTCAGATACGTGGTCGGCGATGTGAAGCTCTACGCCTGGTTCAACGGTTTCGGACTCGCGGCACTGCTCTTGGGTGTTGCCTTCTCCACAGCCGTCTCCGTCCGCGTGGGCAAGCGCGAACTCTTCATTGCAAGCATGATCCTGACAGGCGTCTTCAGTACACTGCTGCTTGTCCTGTCCCCGGCGGCCACGGCCCTGATTATCGGAACGGAAGTACTGCGTCAGTTCTCGTTCGGATTGTCTGGTCCGATCCTCTGGGCCATGATGGGCGATGTCGCCGATTACGGTGAATGGAAAACCGGCCGGCGCGCCAGCGGCACCGTTACCGCGGCCGTTGTCTTCGCTCTGTGGGCTGGCCTCGCGCTCGGCGGTGCCATCGCCGGATGGCTCCTCTCCGGTTACGGGGTCGTCTCTGGGGCCGAGGTACAGACTGCGCACGCGCGATCGGGCATCCTTCTGACCGCCAGCGTCTACGCAGGCATTGCCTTCCTTGCCGCCGCCGTGTGCCTCTTCTTCTATCCGCTGTCTCGTGAGCTGACCAGGTCGATCGCCAACGATCTCACCGAGCGGCGAAAAGGGTACGCATCGTGAAGAAAATCGCCTGTCATGTTGTAGCGAAGTTATTGCCAACGGCATGTGCAGCATCTGTGGGCCTGGCGATTCTGCTCACGATAAGTCCGACCGCAAGCGCAGAAAC
The DNA here is from genome assembly GCA_963792145.1 of Candidatus Acidiferrales bacterium. Lineage (GTDB taxonomy): Bacteria > Acidobacteriota > Terriglobia > Acidiferrales > UBA7541 > Acidiferrum. The sequence continues at coordinate 179,668 of CAWBVH010000063.1, read as the reverse complement.
ACCTTCCCTCAAGGACACCTTCAAGGACTCCTTCCTCGTGGGTGCCGCGCTCAATCCGGCCCAGTTCACGGAGGAAGACGCTCGCGGCGCCACGCTCGTCAAAGCGCAGTTCAACGCGATCACTCCGGAAAACGTTTTGAAATGGGAGCGAGTTCACCCGCAACCGGACAGCTACAGTTTTGAATTGCCCGATCGCTATGTTTCATTTGGCGAGAAGAACCACATGTTTATCGTCGGCCATACGCTCGTCTGGCACAACCAGGTCCCCGCATGGGTCTTTCAGGACGAGAATGGCAATCCCGCAGATCGCGAAGCATTACTGAAGCGCATGAGCGACCACATCCACACCGTCGTGGGCCGCTACCAAGGCCGCATCAACGGCTGGGACGTCGTCAACGAGGCCCTCGAGGAAGACGGTACGCTGCGCCAAACTCCCTGGCTGAAGATCATCGGCGAAGACTACATCGCCAAAGCATTCCAATTCGCGCACGAGGCTGATCCCCAGGCCGAACTCTACTACAACGACTACAACCTGGAGAACGAAGCCAAGCTCAAAGGCGCGGTGGAGCTGCTGCGGAAACTTCAGGCCCAAGGTGTCCCCATCTCGGGCGTCGGGATTCAAGGCCACTACCACATGGACGCGCCTACCAACGAGCAGGTGGATGCCGCCATCACCGCATTCGGTAAGCTCGGCCTGAAAGTGATGATCACGGAACTGGATGTGGACGTGCTGCCCCTCGCCTTCCAATACATGCGGCGCGGACGTCTCGCTTTCCGCCGAACTGCAGCCCAAGTTGAATCCCTACGCAAAGGGCTTGCCGCGTTCGATGCAGCAAGCGCTGGCGCGGCGCTACGCCGGGCTGTTCGGCGTGTATCTGAAGCACCGCGGCACGCTTACGCGCGTTACCTTTTGGGGCGTGACCGACGGAGATTCCTGGTTGAATAATTGGCCCGTGAAGGGCCGAACGAACTATCCGCTGCTCTTCGATCGCAACGGTCGGCCCAAGCCGGCGTTTGATGCCGTTATTCATGCGGCACGGGCGCAGTGAATCGCGCCGATAACCAAATCACTCACGCAAAAAAAGCAGCGTTGGGTTTACGGTGAAATCGCGAACGCGGATTCGCCGCGAAACGGAAACGCCATTGCGCGTAATTTGGACTTTGGGTAATGAGGTACAATGCGACGCGAAGGCAAAGGAGATCAACGATGCGCCGTGCATGGATTGTCGTTCTAGTTGTGATGTTGGCTATGGCCGGAGCGGTGAACGCGCAAACAAACTTGTCCGCGAAATGGGAGGAACTGACCGCCGGGGATTTTCGAGAGGCGATTGCGAAGGCACAAGGAACCTGCCTGCTGCCGTTCGGGATCATTGAGAAACACGGTCCGCACATGCCATTGGGAACGGACCTGCTGGATGTGCGATACGTGACCGAGCATGCGGTGCAGCAAGAGTACGCCGTGATTTTTCCGGCTTACTATTTCGGACAGATTTTCGAAGCGAAGCACGAGCCTGGCACCGTAGCTTACAGCCCTGAAATGCAGCTGAAGCTACTGCAGGAAACGACCGACGAAATGGCGCGGAATGGCTGCAAGAAGGTGGTGATTGTGAACGGGCACGGCGGAAACGAGAGCTTGCTTCCGTACTTCGCGCAGACGCAACTTGCCAAACCGCACGATTACGTGGTGTACGTGCAGTGGGGCCACGAAGCAACGAAGAAGGTTGGCGCAGAGAAGAGCGGCCCAGACTATCATGCAGGGGAGAGCGAAACGTCCAACATGCTCAGTGACCAATCCCAATCTCGTGCACATGGACCGGGCGAAAAATGAGTCCGGCGCCGATCAGAAGCGGGTGAAACTGCCGGAGAACGTGTATACCGGAATCTGGTGGTACGCGCGCTTTCCTTATCACTACTCGGGAGACGGATCGGCGGCGACGAAAGAGCAAGGCGAAGCGGATATTCAGAGCTGGATCAATACCGTGGTGCGGGCGATCCGGGCAATCAAAGCGGATGACGAAAGTTTGAAGCTGCAGAACGAGTTTTATGAAAAGAGCCAGCACCCATTGGACACGGTGAAGTAACGGAAGCGGGGTAGGGCTCGTTCTCTTCGTGTGATCACTCAAGCCTTCCTTTTGGAGTAGTGGGTCACCTTGCCGTCGACAACGACGGCCACGTACCTGCCGGCTTGTAGAAACTGCATAACCTTGGCGCCCTTGCGAGCGAGTTCAGCCCATCGGGACTTGGTGTTGGGATTCTGCTGGATGCCGCGGTAGGGCTGGCCATCAAACTTGAAATCGACCTCGACAAGACGTTTGCTGGCGGTCTTGCGAACAGGAAAGGATTCCCCGGCAATCTTAACGGTGATGGAGCGGTGCACCAGCGCCTGGCGCCACAACTCGATCAAGACCTCATCAAGCGCATTCGAAGACGCGGCCATGCCCGGCATGATAACGCCTCACGTGAACCCAAGAAAGGAAAGTGCGGATCAGCGGGAATGGCTAAGCGCGTCCGTCCAAGCGACGAGGCGTTCGCTATTGGAAGCTTCCAGGTCAAAGAATTCAATGCCCATACCCACGCGGGGTTTCACGATGCGAACGACCACCAGGGCTTCCAGCACCTCACCCTTACGAGTGAGTTTCATGCGGGCGCGTGCGTTCATCGAAAGAGGCTTGCTGGTGCAGACAAAGCAACCGCCGAGGGAGATGTCCGAGGTAACGCCACTGACCTGTCTGCCGGTTTCGAGGTCGATGAGTTCAACGTCGGCGGCAAAAGGGTAGCGGATGGTGTAGCGACGGTCTCGAACACCTGGCACACGGATGGGAGCGTTTGCATTTCGATCAGGCATAGACACGATTTTGCTCACACAAAACTCTTCGAGAGACGTAACGTTGGGCGACCTCATGCGGTTAGGCGACCCGTATACAGGTAGTGTGTGGGAAAGGTTGCGAAATGAGAATGCGGTTACGGCTGGGAGTTCGCGAAAGGGTAACGCCCGAGAAAGGCCCTGTTTTCGGCCCTTTGGGGTATTAGTGGGAAGGACAATCGGGCTGGCGAGTACCGAATGAGGCACGCGGGAACATGTTAGCCTGACGGAGAATGCAACCTCTGGAAGAACGGATGATCTCCCGCGCTGAAGGAACTCGCCAGAGCGACCGGGTCTCGTTGCGGCTGAGCGTGAATGCGTCGTGGTTCGGGAACGACGGAACAGCCGTGAAACAGGCCGCGGAAACGCTATTGGTGAGCCGCAACGGCGGCGTGCTTCGCCTGACCGAGAAACTTTTTCCGGGACAGGAAATTACCCTGCACCGGGAATTGGAAGGCGACCAGACCAAGTCTGCACGAGCACGAATCATGGCGGAGATCGACCGAGAAGCAGACGGCTTCCTCTACGCGATGGCGATTCTCGACCCGCGAGTGGATTTCTGGGAAATCGAGTTCCCCTCGGCGCATAAGTCCGAGGAAGCCTTGGCGAGAATGCTGATGGAATGCAGTTTTTGCCAACGCCGGGAGGTTGTATACCTGAACGAGATGGAGTTGAAATCGTTCGAAATTCGGCGATGCATTGCGCGATTGTGCAAGCACTGCGATTCTCCCTCGATCTGGATCGAGGCACATTCCGACACTAAGCATAAGGAGGAGTGACGCTCGCGCGGTTCCCGAAGAGCGCGTTATTCCGCGCAGGAATCGGACGCGGGTAAAGGCCCGCGTGCTGGCGTGTATTCGCCGGCGAGGATTTGAGGAAGAAGTGGCTGTGTGCGAGGACTTGTCGAAGGGCGGGATCAGTTTTCGCAGCCGGAACGAATATCCGGAAGGCACGCGGCTGGAAGTTGCGGTTCCGTACACTCCTGGAGCTGGAGCGATTTTCGTGCCGATCCGAATCGTGTTTTCTCAGGCGATTACGAAGGTCGGGTTTTCCGGCATGGAGCAGCTTATTTGAAGGCTCCGGACTAGTTCGTAATTCTCGCAGCGGTTCGATAACCGACTTCAGAATGACGCTAGCCGACTTTGGCGGCGAGACGATAGCCTGCCAATTGATGATCGTGTTCCAGAGCATGCGCTGGTCGCCGCGATTGAGATCGCGATGCAGCGGATTAAAATTGAAGGTAACGACGTGGCCGCTGCCGACGGGCATATCTAAGAATTGCCGGACGGCCGATCAAGTTCGCCTCTCCCCAGGCCTGGCCACTTACCACAAACGGAGCGCCTTCGCGGGCGCCCCATTCCAAGCACAACGCTCCTCGTATCGATGGGTCCATCCAGGCAAGTGGTGCAGTAAGCCATTCGTAACCATCGCCGCGGAATGGAATAAAGTGGGAAATTCTGGCGGAACACGTAGGTTCGCGCGGGATAGCCATAAGCGATCGGATGTTCGGGCTTCGCGAAGGTGACTCGCACGTGAGAACCCGGTGTGCGCGTCATGGCTTGCTGGGCGGCGGCGGAGGAATCCGCAGCCCCCGCCCTGCGTGCTGCGCGGAACGCCGCCAGAATCGCGTCGGACGCCGCGGATGATGCCGCCTTCGATCGCCAGCATAGTGCCGCTGCCGAGGGTTATCGATTAAGCCGCCCTGTTCGACAAATCGCTGAATCTGCGCCAGGCCCTCCCATCCAATGCCGCCCGTGATGTCGTCAGACTCCGCAGGCGTGCCGAGACTGGGAATCTGCGGAGTCTTCTTGAAAGCCATTGGGCCCCAGGCTTTCGGGATACCCTGAATCTGCTCCGCAAGTTCCAGATCGACGTGGCCGTATAGCAGTACATCGAATTTTGTCGTGAAGATTGCCAGCGCGAATATCTTCATCGCGAACGTAAATGTAAGGAATCTTGCGCTGGTCGAGCGAATAGCGCATCCATCCGATGGTGTCAGTGTCTGCCCAAGGAACCCACACGCCAAGGCGTGGGGCTTTTGCGGAATGGTGAGGGACGTCAGGTGCCGATGGAGCGCTGTTGAAATCGAGTCCAAGTTGCGAGGAAGCTGTCACGAAGCGCATCGGCAAGACCAGGTTGCGCGGGAAGAATCCAGGAACCGGCGGGATATTCAGCGCCGCCGAGAGTGAAGGCGCGTTCCGCGATATCGAGTTGGAAGGCCGCAAGACGGTAGCGTGCTTCGAGCAAACCTTCCTGCCCTGTATCCTTCAATAGATAGACGGTGCCTGAACCCTCGATCTTGCCCACCGGATGCGGAGACTGCGTGAGCAACGCGAGATCCGCGGAACGCACCGCGGCATCGGAAGTCGGAATTGCCTGTAAATGATAGTGAGCGGGAAGCTCCCAGGAAACGTCATCGTATGGCTCGCTGCCATCTTTCGGATAGTGCTGAGGTGTCAGCAGATCCACCGCATAGTTGCGATAGGGTTGATCGAGACGGACGACGAAGGTGCCCGCGGGATAAGTGCCCATCTTTCAACGTAAGGGCAGATTGCGCGCGGCTGACCTCAATGTGCTGGCCCATGCAGACGGCTGACCAGCTGCGCAACGCGCTGCGGGATCGCCCTGATCCGCTGGAATCAGGAAGGCGTAAGGCGCTTCTTCCAGACCCTTACGATAGGAGTGGAGACTCTTGTGGTAGAAATTTCGCAAGCAAGACGTGAGAATTCGTGGCCGCATAGTCCAGGGCGGCGAGGGCAGCCGTCTCGTTGTAATTGACATTGTCGCGCGCAGACCAGGAGAACGTTCCCGATGGAGGGGGCACCAGGCGGTACCACTCACGCGAGGTTTCCTCTGGAGCAAGCGACAGAGAAAGTGTTTCGGCGGTCCCGTTGCCGAAAGTTTCATAGCCTCGGCCGACTGGCGTTGTGGTTCATGGCAACCGAATCGAGGTACAGATGCGCGAATCCTTCTCCAAAATTCCAAGTGGAGACGCCGGGCATGCCCAGGCCGGTCATGGTTTGTACTTCTTAGAAGCTCAGTGCGAGGAATTCGCTGTAGGTAATAGGATCGATATTGGGATTGTAGGGGCCGGTGCCATTCCAGGACATCAGGAGAGGAACGGCTTCATGAAGATCGTGGACCACGGTGGGATGCCACTCGTGGAACATGCGGTGGACGGCTTTGGTGGTTTCCTGAGTTTGCTGGTGTGTGTCGCGGTTGATGTCGACGAAAACGTATTTGCCCCAGTAGGGCGGGGATTGCGCGAGGCAGCGTGTCGCGATCCGTTTTTCCCTTCAGGAAGCGGTAGAACCACTCAACTTGCTTGTCGCGGCCGTCAGGATTGGAGACGGGATTGATGAGCACGACCAGGTTTTCGCGGATACGGCGAATCATGGGCTGATCAGAAACCGCAAGGCGATAGGCCAGTTCCAGGACAGATTCCGTCGAGCCGGTTTCGTCGGAATGGAGCGCCGCATTGAAGTAATAGATAGGACGAGAATCGGCGATGAGCTTTTCGGCGGCCGACGGATCGATTTTGCGGGGATCAGCGAGAGAAGCCGTTGCAGCTTTCAATTTTTCGAGGTCTTGAATTCCCTTTTCATCGCTGATGGCGAGAAGAATAATTTCGCGGCCCTCTTCCGAGTGGCCAATCGTGAAAACACGAACACGCGGTGAAGCCGCAGCAAGCGCGCGACAGTAGGCGTAGGCTTTTGCGGAATTCACCAGTTCGCCGGGTGCTCCCATGATTCGCCCGTAAAAAGCGCGCGGAGATGGAACGCTGGAAGACGCGGGAAGATAGGAAACCCAGGGAGAAAGGAACTGCGATGAAGTCGTTGCTTTGGAGATTTCCTCCACCGAACCAGGTTCTGGAACGTCCGGAGCGATCGACGATTGCGCCAGAAGCGCGGCGCAACAGACAAGAGAAAAGAATAAACACACAAAAGACCGAATAAGCATGCGGCGCGAACCTCGAGATAACGTTGAATGAAATGTAGAGCGAGGTGAGTGTACTACATCAGGAAATCGACGAGCGACGAAGCAGCCGACCGGCAAACGAGACAAGTATTTGTGTTGGCGGACCGCCTCAGAAGCGGTCCCTACAAAGGCAAGGCGATGCCACGCGAATTGCTAGCCGATGGACAAGGGTTAGTCGAGGGCGGAGACGGGCGTCTGCTCGCGACGGCGGCGATGGAGATAGTGCATGGCGATGTTGATGTAAATCTCGCCACACGGCGTCTCGATGCACAGGACCATGGCTTCGGTGTCGGCGTTGCCAGCAAGCCCCTCTTCGCTCATGTGAATTTCCGGCGGAAAGACCTTGAAGCGGAAGCCCTGATCATTGAGAAGCGTGACCGAATTGCCGATGACCATATTGGCGAGCTCACACACGGTCTCGCGAATAACCTGCTCGCTCTCAGGAACAGGCGAGCCGGCGAGATGTCCCGCAACGCGGATGGCCACTTCAGGGGCAAGATCGAGGATGACGCGGCCTTCGATATCGCCCTTAATCAGAATGAGCGCGGCGATGCCCTTGCGGCGATAGGTGTTCTCGTCCATCGTCAGATCGACAATCTTTGTCGGAGCCTGCAGGGACTCCGCAAAAACCGCATCCGCCGCATTGATGAACGGCTGAATGAGTTCCATTCTCATGAGCGCTGCTCCCCCGCCAGCTCTACGGGCACGCCGGCGGCATTGGGATCGTCTCCCAAAACGTAACGAAGAATTTCGTACAGCACTTCGGGCTTCACAGGCTTTTGCACGAAGTGCTTGGCGCCCTTCTGCAGAGCGGCAAGAATGTTTTCCTGATAGCCGACAGAGGAGACCATGACAATTCGGGCGTCAGGGTGCTGGCGGACGATGCGCTCGACGGATTCAATGCCTTCCATTTGCGGCATGGTGATATCCATGAGCACGATGTCCGGCTTTGAGCGGTTGAACTCTGCGATGGCCGTAAGCCCGTCACCGGCTTCTCCGGCCACTTCCCCGCCGAACAGCTCAATCATCTTGATGAGGTTCTTGCGGGCGAAGACGGAGTCGTCCACGACCAGATAGCGGACTGGCTGGCTGTCCTTTCGAAGTAGCGGCGCAAACTGTGGCATAACCTTCTCCTTTAGCTCCGAGCGCGATCAGGCGCGCGGAGTTGAAACGGGTGTTCGTTCGGATCGTTCCGTTTTTTGCCCTTTGTCGGATTTCTCTTGGGTGTCGGATTTCTCGCTGCCGGGGTGCTCGTTGCCGTAATGGCTTATCAAGAACGCGCCGAGCGTATCAAGCGGCAGAATCTTCATGGCGTAACCTTTAGAGATGGCGGCGCGGGGCATTCCGCTGACCACGCAGGTGTCTTCACTTTGCGCGATGGTCATACCGCCAGCAGATTTGATGGCTCCCAAGCCCTCGGCTCCATCTTCACCCATGCCGGTCATCAGGACGCCAACCGCGGTAAGCGCAAACTCTTGCGCGACGGAGTGGAACAGAACGTCAACGGACGGACGGTGGCCGTTGATTGCCTGGCCGTCCGACAAAACCACCATTTCTCCGCGAGGCATGCGCCGGACCATCATGTGGCGATTGCCGGGACAGATCAGAACACGACCGGCAACAAGCAGATCGCCGGATTTGGCTTCCTGCACATCCAAGGCGCAGCATTCGTCCAGTCGGTGCGCGAACATGTCCGTAAAGCCCTCGGGCATGTGCTGAACGACCAAAAATGTGGCCGGAAAATCCGGCGGAATCTGCGAGAGAAGATACTGCAGAGCATTGGGACCGCCGGTAGAAATACCAATAGCGATGACGCGATTGGGCGGAAGAGCAGTACGTTCGCGCTTCTTACCCGGCGGAGGGAGTTCGGCTTCCACCCTGGGCACGGATTTGGGGCCGCCAGCGCGTTTGGCAACTTTGATTTTCTCGATGAGCTGATAAGCGACTGGGTCAAGATGACCGGCCGCGGCATCTTTGGGCTTGGCGACAAAATCGATGGCGCCAAGAGCGAGCGCCTTGAACGTGGAGTAAGCACCCTCTTTGGAATGGGTGCTGAAGACGATCACGGGCAGCGGAGCGCTGCGCATAATCATGCGCAAGGTCTCGATGCCGTCCATGCGGGGCATCTCCAGGTCGAGCGTGACGACATCCGGATGCAACTCGGCAATCTTGCGCAGGGCAAACGCGCCGTCCATGGCGGTGCCAACCACTTCAATGTCCGGATCGCGCTCAAGGATCATGGGAATGAGCTTGCGCATCAACGCGGAGTCATCGACCACCAGGACTTTCACGCGGCCGTTCATGCGATAGCTCCCAGGGGCAAGGACCGCGACAGCCGCGAAAGAATTGCCGGCACGTTTAAGATCAGAACAACGGTGCCATCCCCGAGTATGGACGCGCCGCTCACCAGATCGCTGGAGACAATTTCACCGGGAAGGGCCTTGATAACGAGCTCCTCTTCGCCCACCATGCTGTCCACCAGCAGACCGAAACGTTTTTCCGCCACGCCGATGACGATCACGAAACTTTTTTTCTTTTTCGGTTCGCCCGAATCGACGGCGTGAATTCCTTTAAGTGAGGAGAGCCGCACAAGAGTAAGGATCTGCTCGCGCAGGCGAAGGACCTCGCGTTTGTCCACACGCTGAATTTCCGAGTCAGAGACGCGAGTAATCTCCACGACTGAAGAGAGCGGTACGGCAAAGAGACGCCCGCCAACGCGGAATAGCAGCGTCTGAATGCTGGCAAGAGTGAGAGGCACACGAAGAAGAATGGTGGTGCCCTTGCCTTTGACGCTGGTGACGTTCACCGTGCCTTTTAAACGGTCGAGCACGGTACGCACGACGTCCATGCCGACGCCGCGTCCAGAAACTTCGGTAACTTCACTTGCCGTGCTCAAGCCAGGCTCGAAGATGAGATTGAGAAGATCGGGTTCCGTCAGGCGCTCGGCGTCTTCCTGCTTGATGAGCGCATTGCGAACCGCCTGTTCGCGAATCAGATCGAGATCGATGCCACGACCGTCGTCGTGCACTTCAATCACTACTTGCGCGCCCTGATGATAGGCGTTCAAGGAAACAGTGCCTCGTGCCTGCTTGCCTGCGCCGAGTCGCTCGCTGGCGGGCTCGATGCCGTGATCAACCGCGTTGCGCACCAGGTGCGTGAGCGGCTCCGCAAGCGCGTCGAGAATTCCTTTGTCCAGATCGGTGTGTTCGCCGGCCACCTCGAGAGCGATGTCCTTGCCGCAAAGTTTCGCGATATCCCGGACGACGCGTGGGAAGCGACGAAACAATTGTTCGACCGGAACCATGCGAATCTTCAGAACACATTTATGCAGTTCGTCGAGAACTCTGGATTGGAACGCCAGGGTCTCCGCAAGCTTCGTCCGGATGGGATCGCGCGAATGGCGGGCATCAAATTCGGCCAGCGTGCGGTTCAGCATGGACTTGCCGATGATCAATTCACCGACAAGATTCATCACCGCATCGATGCGCGACGGCGTCAACGCGGACTGTGCTTTCGGCAACCGCGGCAACCGCCGAGGAGCCAGCAGGATTTTTGGCAGCTGACGATTCGGAGGAATCATGGGGCTTCGCGGCGATTTGAGCGGCTTGCGCTTCCAGAATGTCGCCCAAAAGCTCATGCTCGGCGGAATCGGCGTGGTCGGCTGGTTCGACGCGTACATCCGAAACCACCGAAGGAATCTGGCAGCGATGAGAAACATGCTCAATGGGATGAGGGCTGGCAACGGCGGCTTCCACGATGTTCAACCGCCGCGGCTGCAAGATTGTCTTCGGGCCGTAAAGCGATGACCGTGCCGCAAGTGTGCAGCACGTTGCGGATTAACTGAAAGGCGGCCGCACGCATGACGCTATGGGGATCGATGCGCAGGGCAACGTTGTAAACATTGTCGCCGCGCAGAAGCGCCTCGGAAATCATCAAGCGCTCATATTCGCTCCAGGCAAAGGACGCCCGAACCTGTCCGGCAGGCGATTCACCTGCGGCTGTGGGCCGGACCTGGCGATTGAAGCAGGTGCTGAATGAGAGCGCGCAGAGGATCGGTCGAAGGAGGCTCGGCTTGCCTTTGGTACGCGCTAAGCATGCTCTCAAAGGTGTCCACGGCAGCGAGCACAACTTCGGCGAGCTTTGTGCCGTGCGTCTGGCCGATCTGCCAAGAGAGCACATCTTCCAGTTCGTGAGCGATCTCGCTCAACTTCTGAAAGCCACAGGCAGCTGAATCACCCTTCAGAGTATGCACGGCGCGGCGCACACCGCGGATGAGATCCTCGTCCGCAGGGTGCTTTTCGAGTTCGAGCCCGGCGTCGTTGATGACCTGGAGAAGTTCCGCGGCACTTTCGAAGAAAAGCAGCGCGAAGCTCCGATCCGCGGTCCTCGGGGATAAAACTCACGGATTCACCTCAAGACGCTTGTAGGCGGTGCCATTATTCTCATGAACCATCTTGAATTTCTGGGTAAGGCCAAAGAGGCTTTCCGCGTGGCCAACGAATAGATATCCTCCGGGATTCAAGCAATGCCAAAACTTTTCAATCAGGCGCTTCTGCTCCGCCTCGTCGAAATAGATCATGACGTTGCGGCAAAGGATGATGTCATTGCGCCGAGGCAAAAATTCCGTTTTCAGGTTGTGGAAGTCGAACTGAACAAGTTCTTTGAGTTGCGGCTTGACGGAATATTTGTCGCTGGCTTTTTCGAAGTAACGGAGTCGTGTGGTGTAGTCGACAGGCTCCATTTGAATTTCCGTGTACAGGCCTTCCTGGCCAGTGCGAAGACTGGCGTAACTGATGTCCGAAGCCACGATTTCGAGTTTCCATGGCGGAGGAATGAGCGGCTTGGGAGAAGGCATCTCAAACGGGAGCGGATTGCGGAGATAGTAGTACGCGAGAGCGTCACAGATCAGGATGGCGACGGAATAGGGCTCCTGGCCCGCCGAACAACCGGCGCTCCACACGCGAAGATTCCAGTCGCGGCGCTCCTGCTTGTGACGAAGAATTTCCTCAAGAACGGATTTCTGCAGGAGATCGAGCTGTGGCCGGTTGCGAAAGAAACTGGTTTCGTTGACGGTAAGGTTTTCAAGAAGCAGGGCGAGTTCCGCGCGGCCTTCGCGGCTGGTAAGCAAGCGATAATAGCTGTAGAAAGAATCGAGCTGGCAGGCCTTCAACCGGCGCTGCAGGCGGTCCTTCAGGAAATGAGCGCGGCGCTCATCAAAATACATGCCGCACTCCTGGTATACAAGCGTCTGCAGGAGCTTGAGTTCCGCTTCGGTGAGCTGAACCTGAGCAGTAATGGTTCCCATACTGGGTGCGTGCAACGTTCGTACAGCCCGCGGCTCCCACAGCAGAGCAACTAACGCGCGACTGCGACGGGTTCCGCGGCCTCCTCAAGTTTCTTGAATTCCGGTTGACGCAAGAGCCTGGCAATATCCAGGAGAATAATGAGCCGGCCTTTCAGCTTGCCGACACCAGTGACATAGCTGGATTCGCCCTCAGCAAAGACCGTGCCGGGCGCAGCGATTTCCGAGGGAGGAATTTTCAGCACCTCGGAAGCGGAGCTGACGATCAATCCGAGAAGCTTGTTTTCCAGTTCAACGACGAGAATGCGGTTTTTCTTGTCGGGCTGAACTGCCTCGATGCCGAAGCGCTTGCGCAGATCCATCACCGGAATGATTTTTCCGCGAAGGTTGATGACCCCTTCGATGGCATCCGGAGCGTTGGGTACCGAAGTAATCTCGGGGACGCGAACAATCTCGCGCACGGAGCCGATGCGAACGCCGTACGTTTCATTGCCGATGCGAAAACCAACAACTTGGTAGTCTTTCTCCATGTGGTGGTCTCCGCGTCAGTTGCGTCCGACTTCGGCAAATTCGTATTCATTGGACTCGGAATTGGGCTGCCGGCGCGGCGGAACGGTCTCGCGGCGGTGGCGAGTTTGGCCGGCCCGGTCGATCACGAAGCGGTCCATATTGTCGAGCAGGTTGCGGGAAAGTTTGAGCATCTGTTCGGCAGCAGCGGAAAGCTCGGTGGAACTGGAAGCGGACTGCTGAACCAGTTCACGCATTTTGTCCATCGCCCGGACGACAGCCTGCGCGCCGGAAGCTTGCTCCTCGACGGCAGAGTTAATCTCCTGGGTGATTTCGGTCAGGCGATTGGTAGCCTTAGCGATTTGTGAGGAACCGACAGACTGTTCGTTGGTGGCGGCGCCGATTTCCTGGGAGAACTTGTAGACTTCGGTGACGACGTCGGAAATCTTGTGAAGCGCGGTGCCAAGATCGTTTCCGAGGCTCAGGCCTTCTTCGACGATTCGCGTGCTGCGTTCCATGTTTTCGACGGCCTGGCGGGCCTCGCGCTGGATGCTCTGGATCAGGTCGGCAATTTCCTTGGTGGATTGCGTGGATTTTTCCGCGAGCTTGCGGACTTCGTCGGCAACCACCGCGAAGCCGAGGCCGTGTTCACCGGCGCGCGCTGCTTCGATGGCCGCGTTCAAGGCCAGCAGGTTGGTCTGTTCGGCAAGGTCGTCGATGACTTCGATGATCTTGCCAATGTCGTCGGCGCGATGGCCGAGGATGTTGATAATTTCCGCGGAAGACTGGATGGCACGATTGGTGCGGTTCAGTCCATCCGTGGTCTTCTCCATCGTGGCGATACCGGTAACCACTTCTTCGCGCGAGCGGTTGGCAATATCCAGCAGGACCTTGGCGGTATCCGCGACGCGCTGGATGGAGGTGACCATCTGATCGATGGATGCAGAGGTTTCCGCAACGCTCGAAGCTTGTACCTGCGTGTTCTTCACCACGTTCTGCACGTTGATGCTCATTTCGTGCATCGTGCTGGTGACTTCTTCAATGGCGGAGGAGGCTTGCACGCTAACTTTGGCTGATTCGTCGGCAGCGCCGGCAACCTGATTGGAGCCAGCCGAAACTTGCGAGGCACCGTCGCGTGTGGAGCGAACGATTTCCTGCAAACCGTGCGCCATGCGGGCGAATGCATTGCCCAGTGTGTCGCGCTTGGAGCGCGGTGCTACTTCAACCGTGAGATCGCCTTCGGCCACGGCCATGGAGACGCTGGCCATTTCCTTGAGGTAGGCGACCATATTGTTGAACGTGGTAGCGAGTGCGCCAATTTCGTCGTTGCGGTGGATGTCAATGTTCTGGTCCAGGTCGCCAGAATCGCCGATCTCGCGGGCGACTGTAATCAGGTGCTGCAGGGGTTCGGTGATGGAGCGGGCGGTCCTGACGGCGGTGTAGCCGATCATGAGCAGGGCCAGAATCGAGCCAATCAAGATTGCGGCGTAGCTGAGGATACTCGCCTTGTCCGCGGTCTTCTGGGAATCCACCAGCGCTCTGCTGATGTCTGCATTGGCCTGATCGAGAACGATGGAAGACTTGTTGAGCCACGATGTGGGATCTTTCTGCAAGTAGAAGATCTGGAGATCCGAGACGGTGGCATCCCCGGAATCCACTTGGTGGCGCTTGGCAAGCAGCGGCTTGCCAAAATTATCGGCCCAGCTGGCTTCGGTGCTCTCCACCTGGATCAACGCGGTGCGCATCAAATCATTCTTGGTTTCGGACTGACCGCGCTTGACCATATCGCTAAGTTCGGTGAAACCGCGATTGACCTTTTCCTCGTCGCGCGGGTCGCCACTGAGCAAAAAGTTATTCAGATTCAAGCGATTCTGCATGATCTGGTAACGCACGGCTTCCGTGGTTCGCACATTCTCCAGTGTGGAAGATGCTTCGCTGCTGGCCCGGCTGGCTTTCCAAATCGTGCCGATATCCACCAGAAGCAGGATGAGCAGAATGAGCCCGATCCCTCCAAAACCTCGATACAGCTGCGTTTTGATCGTCATTGCGTTACTTCCTCCGCTCCCCTAACAACCAGTTGAAGCGCTATCCCCTCGGCCAACTCGCTACGCGCGCTGCCACGCTCACTGTTGCTGCTGCTTGAATTCGAACTCGATGATCTGTGTCGTTTCCTCGGGCGCCGGCTCAAACCGCCACTCCCGAAGACAATCGGAGGCCGCCTGCACAAGAACCGGATGACCGCCCACGGGGCGTGAATTCTTCACCTTGCCGTCCGTACCGATCACGACCTCGATCTTGACCTTCCCTCCGATGTCCAAGCCGCCGTGCCAAGTCCGGGTACGTTGGATTGGCTCTGGTCTTGACCTTTCTCTTGCCTTCTTCGACGTTGGATTGCTGCGCGATCGCAAGGGACCCGGCCAAGACCCCGGCCGCGACCAACGCGAGAATCGTCTTCCCCCATCCACTGTGAATGGACACTGCGTCCTCCTCGGGCGGGAAACTACCCCACCGGAGAGAAGGCAAGTGCAATGCCAGGATGAAGGGCGCCGAGAAGAAACAGAAAACCAGCCAAACAATTATGGCAAACGCTTACTCTGCAATCAGATACAGATAGAATGAAAACGGCGTGATGCGGAAGGCGCTTCGCCAAACGTCTCAAACGGCCGAGCAGAGCTACGCTCTGATCTCAGGCTGAGACGGTGGCACCGTCTGACGCTAGGTCCAGGGTAACGCATGCGAACTCCGGGTGGGAACGGGGATTGACTCAGAATGAGATTGCTAAGTAGCTTGGAAGTGCGTGGTTCCTAAATTGAGACGCACGCAGAGCCCCTAACCCTCCATGCGTGGACGAAAGTCTATCTCCGCTCGTCGCCGTGCGGCTCCCAACAGCCGCAAGTTACCGAACCGCGCAAAAATCGATCATGCTGAAGAATTAATGGATTTGGCAGTGGCGGCTGCCAATTCACGCGAGTTGCCTGCGTTTCTGGCCGGCCTTTGCTTCGCGCGCAGCGGAGATGTTGGGAGGGGAATGGGGCGGCGTCGGGGAAATCTCGGGGAATCGCGTGCAATTGTACTCCCCGGCGAAGGACTTCCCGGGCGGCAAGGAAGACTGGGAGTGGCTGCTGGAGAACATAGCAGCCAAGCGAAACGGCTTGCAGGTGGCACGCTTGCCGGAGCGCGCGGCTTATTGCGGGATGTTTCCGATTTACGCCAGCGATCGTGAACTGATGGGCACGCTATGCGTGATTCGCGAGAACGCCAAGTTTTCTGCCGCGGAAGAAAAACTGATGACCGCGCTGGCCAGCCACGCAGCGCTGTCCATGGAGAAGGTGCGGCGATTTTCGCAGTTGGAGCGCTCAAAAAAGCAGTGGGTCGAGGATATCGACGCGATCAGCGACTACATCGTGGTGCACGATCAGAGCTGGAAGATCGTGCGCACGAACCGCTCTTTGGCGACTCACCTGGGAGTCTCGCCTGTTGCGCTGGTCGGTGAACTAGTGAACAGCTTGCGGCACATTGCGGAGACGGGCAGCGCGCTGCCCTGCCCATTCTGCCGGAATACCACCGAGGCGCGCGAGGAGTACACCGCTACGGCCGAGGGCCGCACATTTCTGGTGTCAACGTCGCGCACACGGGGAACAACAGAAGAAGATGCTCGCACGATTCACGTCCTGAAGGACATTACCGACCGCCTGGAAGCCGAACGCCGTTATCGAGAGCTTTTTGACAGCATTCAGGAAGGCTTATTCTTCGCCACGCCCGACGGACAGTTTCTTGACGTCAATGACGCCATGGTGCGCATGCTGGGCTATGATTCGCGCGACGAACTTCTACGCGCCGATGTCAGTCCTCATCTGTATCCCACCGTTGCCGCAAAGAAACGGTTTGTGGAGGCCATCGCGGAACGTGGGACGTTGCGAAACTATGAAGAGACGCTACGCCGGAAAGATGGCAGCTTGCTGCATACCATGCAGAACATCAGCGCGGTAAGAGACGCGCAAGGACATGTGGTGCAGACGCGCGGGCTGATGCTGGACGTGACGGAGCAGAAGATGTTCCAGTCGCAACTGCAACGCGAGCGCGACTTCAACCAAAAGATTTTGAACACCACGCAGAGCATGATCCTGGTTCTGGACACCGCCGGGCTGATCAGCTACGCGAACCGGCGCTGCTACGAGGCGGGTTATCAAGAAGATGAAATGATCGGTCATCGACTGGAAGAGTGGGTGGAAGCGTCGCACCGGCAGGACTTCGAAGCCGCGCTGCAGACCACGGCACAAGGACAGCAGGTGGAGAATCTGGAGCTGCGAGTGAGGCGCAGTGATGGCTCGATGGGACATTTTTCCATCAGCCTGAGCCCGATGCGGGATGAGAGTCGGCAGGTGAACAATGTTGTGGTGGTCATGACGGACATCACCGACGCCGCATTGCTACAGGCAAAACTGGCGCACTCGGAGAAAATGGCGACGATCGGGCGCCTGGTTTCCGGCGTCGCCCATGAAGTGAATAATCCGTTGGCAGCCATTTTGGGTTTCACGGACCTTTTGCTGGAAAATCCTGCATGTCCCGGAATCGGCGCGCGAGGATTTGAAGATCATTCTGCAAGAAACCCAGCGAACGAAAGAAATTGTGCAGGACTTACTGAGTTTCGCCCGGCAGAAACCCACGCAGCGTGAACCGGTTCAAGTGAATACGATCCTGCGCCAAACCATTAAATTAAGGAGCTACGACTTTTCCAGCCATGGCGTGGAAGTGGTGGAGGAGTTCGACGAGGGAATCGGCCCGACACTGGGCGACTCGCAGCAATTGCAGCAGGTATTCCTGAACGTTCTGAACAATGCCTACGACGCCATCCAGGAGTCCGGAAATCACGGCAAAATCCGCATTCGCACGCGCCGGACGCAGGATTCCATCGAAGTGGCGTTCATCGACAACGGAACCGGCGTTGCTGAGCCCGAGCGCATTTTCGATCCCTTCTTCACAACCAAGCAAGCCGGAAAAGGTACCGGACTGGGCCTGAGCATCTGCTACGGCATTGTGCGAGCCCACGGCGGCGAGATTTTCTGCTGGAACAATCCCGAAACGGAAGAGCGAGGCAGCACGTTCGTGGTGCGCCTGCCGCAGGCCACGGAGAACGCGATTGCGGCCGCAGCGGCGAAAGAGGCGGGTAGATGAGCGAATCCAGCGGCGTCGACAAAAGCGTTCTCGCCAATCTTGCTGATCGAGGATGAAGCCTCGGTGCGGGCCTTCGTGCGCACGGCACTGGAGCGTCGCGGCTACATCGTCGTGCAAGCCTCTTCGGGCGCGGAAGGGCTGGAGCATCTCGCAGAGGGGGAATATGCCGGAGTCATTTCCGATATTCGAATGCCGGGAAGCATCAACGGGGCCGATGTGCACCACTGGATCAAGAAAAACCGGCCGGACCTAGGTGGACGGATCATTCTGATCAGCGGGGATACCGCCAACAGCGAGACGCAGACGCTGCTGCGCGACAGCGCGACACCGTGCATTGAAAAGCCTTTTCGGGTCCAACAACTGATTTCGATAGTGGAGACGACATTCGGAAAACCATGAGCGAAGATCTGAAAATCAAGCTGTTGGTAGTGGACGATGAGCAGAGCATCCGGCGATTGTGCATGACCATCGGCACTTCCCTGGGCTTCACGTGCAACGAAGCCGAAAGCGCGGAATCCGCGGTCACCCGGCTGGAAACCGATCCGCCGGACCTGGTGTTGACCGACCTGAAGCTGCCCAACCAGTCGGGGGTAGAGCTGCTGAAGCAGGTTCGCAATATATTGCCGCGCACGGAAATCGCTATCATGACCGGCCATGGATCGATTGAGTCAGCGGTCGATGCAATGAAATTGGGAGCGTACGACTACATTGAAAAGCCGTTCCGCGTAGAAAAATTGCGCCTTCTGCTGCAGCGCATGGCAGAAAAGGTACGCCTGGTGAATGAAAATGCGTTTCTGCGGGAACGCGTGAACACCGAAGAGAACCTGGATGGAATCATTGGAACTTCTGCGGGGATGCAGGACGTTCTGCGCATGATTTCGCGACTGAAGGATACGCGGACGGCGGTCTTGATTTTCGGAGAAAGCGGCACCGGAAAGGAGTTGGTGGCGCGAGCGATTCATTTCCGCGGCGCCTTGGCGCAGGCGCCTTTCGTCGCTGTCGATTGCGGCGCCTTGGTGCCAACGCTGATGGAAAGCGAATTGTTTGGCTACGAAAAAGGCGCATTTACTGGCGCGACTCGATCGAAGTCCGGCCTTTTCCAGGCGGCAAATGGCGGAACGCTGTTTCTGGACGAAATTGGCGAATTGCCGCTGGAGATGCAGACGAAGCTATTGCGGGTGCTACAGGAAAAGGAAGTACGGCCCGTGGGCAGCAACGACAAGGTAAACGTCGATGTGCGAGTGATCGCAGCAACGAATCGTGATCTGGAATCCGCGTATCGTGAAGGCACATTCCGTAAGGACCTGTACTTCCGCTTGAACGTGGTTACCGTTCATCTGCCTCCGCTGCGGGAACGCCGCTCCGATATTCCTATGCTGGTGCACCACTTCCTGAACCGTTACGCACCCACGACGCATCTTCAGGTGACGCCGGCCGCCATGAAGAGTCTGCTGCAATACGACTGGCCGGGGAATGTGCGCGAACTGGAAAACTGCATTGCCCGCGGCGTGACGCTGGGCGATCAGGCAGTAATCGACGTGCAAGATCTGCCGCCCTCCATCCGCGCCGAGCAGCCAACAGGCCAAGCGATGACACCTCAAGACGCCGCCAGTCTTTCCACCACGGCACTAGCCGAGATGGAGAAAATGACCATCTTGCGCGTGTTTGAGCAGGCCAACGGGGACAAAGCTCTGGCGGGAAAAATGTTGGGGATCAGTCGCGCCACCCTGTACCGAAAGCTGAAACGGTATAACATTCCGCTTCGCGGCGGGGCGCCAGATAGTCCCACAGAACAAGAGCAGGCACGTGGTGTTGGACGCTGACAGCGTCTCAAGCGGCCGAGGAAATGGCGCGTTTGTCGCAAGTGGGAATGAGACAGTAGCGTTTCAGCCTGAGACATTCGTTAACTGAACCGAAATGGGAAATTCATAAGCCCCTTCATTTCCGTTACTTCCAAATCCAGTATCCGTCGTGACGTGTGGCGCTCTGCGTGCAATTCCCTCCTCGGGACATTGTGTTCCCGGCCGTGCCGTGTGTGCGCTTGCACATTCATTGCGGCCGAAGCTCGTAGCTCGAACAGACCATAGGCGCCGGGGTAAAGCGAAGATGGCATTGCTTGCGAATGAGCGGGGATGTGCGGAACAGCTCGCGCGATTTTTTCCAACACTCCCGGCAGTACGCATACCTGTGCGAGTGCAATCGCTGCGGCCCGGCCAGTCGAAATTGCAGGAGTCGACGGTGGTGGAATTTGGCGCGTCGGAATACGCCATTTTCCTTTCCACGCTGCCGATGGAGTTCGATGAACGTGTCAGGGTGATTCGGGATGGTAATGGGCGTGGGGCGGAAGCCGCAGTGATCGCCCTGCAGTACCACGAAGGACGTAAGGCAGTGGCCGTCAGATTTCTGCAAGGCCCCTGCGACTGGATGCAGCCGTGAACAAAATGATGACAACGCTGAATATACCGGCACCGCCGAAAGATGGACAACTCGCGGCAAGCGCAATGGGTGGAAAATCGCTCGGTTTTCCCAATCTATCTTGCGCTAGCCAAACACCTGCAGATTGAGATTCCCTTTCCACCGAACAAGCGGGTGCTGCCGGAAAAGGCAGAGCTCGATCTCTTCACTCAAGTGCACACGTGGCTGGACTCTATGGATCAGCGTGTCCTGGTTCATCAGCTTCGCCACCTGCTGCAAATGACCACGCTGAATGCGAGCGAAAGCGGCCTTCGCGCGTTGATCATGCGGCACCTGAAGAAACCTTCCAAGACCATTACTGACCGGGACAAGATCGACTTCCTGCTGGTGCAGTATTTTGCGCTTTGCGCGCCGGCCAAAACCTACCACAAGCAAATTGAACTGGGTGACGTGGCGCACGTGATGAAACCGGTGCTGGGAGAGGTGGACACTGCCCCGCTGCCGTGGTGCGAGCCCCTGGAGAAAATGATTGCCTCGTTACGAAGCTTTAAGAGCCTTCGCGACATCCTGAAGACCAATTTCATCGATCAAGGGCGCACGGGTGAAGGAAAGTGCCGGGGGGATGTTCTACGATCCTTCGGCGATGCTGGCGTTTGTGCGTTTTAACTTCCTGCTGAGGCGCACGTTGATTGAATTGATGCATGCCGATTTGATTTTCGTTCGTTCGGGCTTGACTCATCTGGAATCGGCGGGGACGCGCACGGTGGACTGCCAGTCGTTCGGCTTGACCGCAGCGGAACCTATCGCGAGAGTGAGGCAACTTGCGGACGAATGGAAGCAGCCATTCCAGAAGGAATACACGGAACGCTCGGTAAATCAGGCTTTTGACAAGCTGCTGTCTTTGCGCGCAGACGTTGAGCGCACCATGGAAAAAGTGCTGGGCAAGCCGGTGGAAGCGCCAAAAATTTCAGCCCCAGCAACGCCCGCGTGCGAGCCAAACCGGCGCATCCGCTGGCACGGGAAAAAGCGAAAGCACAGCGGATTCGCAGTCTTCGAAGAAGGAAGACGACGCTCCGGCGCTCGATTTCGAAACCTGCATGGAACAAATCTGGGAGCAGTTGATTGCGGCAACACCCTCGCGCGGCCGCTCCATGACCACAGTTCGTTTGGGCGGGGCGCGCTTGCTGATGTCCTCGTGGGAGGTGGCGGCATTCGTGAGCGAAGACGGGCCGGCGGCAGAAGATTTGCGCCGGGCAGTCGTTGCTCGAGCGCTGGTGACAGCAGCACTGGAACAGGCCAAGCAGTCGGGCAATAACTCTGGGCTGGAGAGCGCGCTGACGATCGCACGTGTTGAGGTTTCGCGCTTGCAGGAACGCGTGGAAGTTGCCAAACAGGCAAAAGACACGGAGGCGGCAGTGAATCTTGGCATCAGCACAAAGCGCCTGCTTTCGGCGTTGGATGAAGCCGAAAAACTTTGATTCCCTGCTCGAGGGTCCGGCAGGCGTAAGAGAAACAGTTAGGGAGCACGGTTCCATTGCGAAATACAAGCGTATTGATTCTCACCGATGACAGTGAATTCGCCCGGTTGTTGACGGCCTGCTGGCAGACCGAACGCCAACTGCCGGGGATTTCGGTTTTGACGGGCGACTTTTGCTCGCACGGCGAGAGCCTGAGTGCGGACTTGCTCGTTGTCGGACCGCTGAAGGATACCAAGCTGGCAGATGTACTGCGCGGGATCGAGCCGAACACGGCCGTGATTCTCTGTGCGCCGGCGGAAGCTCAGGAATTCGGACTGCTGCGCAAACGCTATCCGCGTTTGCTGCATGTCCCGCTGCGCGAGGATTGGACCCAGGTGGTGTTGCTGATGGCGGGTGAATCGCTTCGCCGCACCGAAGCGCAGCGCTTTGCGAAACAGGCAGAGCATCGCGCAACGCAAAATGCAAATCATGCCATGCTGGGCCGCTACATGATGGACATGAAGCACAGCGTGAACAACGCGCTGACTTCGCTATTGGGAAATGCGGAATTGCTGCTGCTGGAGCCGGGCGAACTTTCGGCACAATCGTTGGCGCAGATTGAAAACCATTCACACCATGGCGCTACGCATTAATGAAATCATGCAAAGATTCTCATCGCTTGCCAGCGAGATGCGAGAGGCTGAGACGTCTTCTCAAGCTGAGACGGAAGAAGCATCGGCGCGCGCTATTTCCGCGCCGATAGTGCCGCCCAGACCGCGCGCAACACCTGCATTTTCATTGCGTTAAGAAAACTGGACAACTTTTACCACGGAACCGCCAAGCTGGCCGCTGACGTGCATTTTTCCGTTGTGGAGAACCATGTGGAGTGAAGCTTGTGCAGAAAAAAGTGCTCATCGTCGATGATTCGCCGGCTCAAGTGAAGTTCATTCAGGGGCTTCTGGAGCCGGAAGGCTACGCACCGGTCGGATTGAACGATCCGAAACGCGTAGAAGAATTTCTGGCCAGCGACCGGCCCAGCGTGATTCTGCTGGACGTGGTGATGCCAGAGCGCAACGGCTTCCAGGTTTGCCGCGAGTTGAAGGGCAACGCGGAGTTTAACGCCATTCCCGTGATCCTGGTGACCTCGAAGGACACGCCCAGTGACAAGTATTGGGGCGAACAGCAAGGTGCGGATGGTTACGTCACCAAGCCGTTTACGCGCGAAGATTTGCTGCGGGCGGTTCGCCGTTTTGTATAGGAGCTGAGGGCTTAGCGAATGAATGAAGATTTCCATCTGGCGCCTCTTCCCGCTGACGCGGAGATGGGCGATTTGCTCGAGTCGCTGGGACCGCTTGGTGAGCGGCCGCCGGAATCGCAGTACTGCGTATTCCGCAGCGGGCGTGAACGGTTCTGCTTCCCGGTGCTGGATGTCGAAGAAGTTCTGGAGTGGCCGCTGGTGACACAAGCTGCCACTTGCCCCGGCGTACGTGCTGGGCATTTTCAATCTGCGTGGCGCGATTGTGCCGCTGATCGATATTGCGATGACGGAAGGGCGGCGGCCAGGACTGCTGCCCAAGCACGTGGTGGTGGCTTCACTGCGCGGCGGCGGGCATCACGAGGATTTGAGGATTGGCATCGCGGCAGATGAAGTTGTCGGGACTTATTCGGTGAACGACGCGGAAGATTTATTGGAACAGGCGCCGGAGAACGTGCCGCACTGCATCGGCATGCTTCGTCACGACGACCGGTTGGCGCTGGTGATCGATCTGCACCGGCTGTTGGAAGTGTATCCGGGTCCGAGTATTTGAAGAGTTCAGGGGAAGAGTTTGGGAGGAAGGTAATGAAATCGCGACTCAGTGGCACCATCTGGATGCTGACGATCTTCAACGGCCTGGCCTTGTTCGCTGTGCTGGGCCTCGCCTTCAGCGCGGGGCGGCAATCGAACGGCGCGTCCATGTTCGAAAGCAGCGGGCTCATCTTTGCCGGCGTAATCGCCCTGGGCATGAGCATCGTGCTGGCCTGGAGACTCGGCGCCGCTTTTCTCGGGCCGGTGAACGAATTGGCGGCGTTCTCGGAACGACTAGCCGCGGGTGACGCCAAGGTGCGGGCGGATGTCAACTCGGGCGATGAGTTCGGTTTCATCGCGGAAAATCTGAACCGCGCGGTGGCCAAGGTGTCGAAGGCTTCGAGCAATCAGGAAGCCAGCGAAGCGTTGCAGCGCAGCATCACCGACTTGCTGGCAGTCATCAATCAGGTGGCGCGCGGCGATTTGACCCTGCGCGGCAAGGTGACGAACGACGCGCTCGGCAATGTTTCCGATTCCATCAACTACATGCTCGACAATTTCACCAAGGTGCTTGAGCGCGTTCGCAAAGCCGCGATGGAAGTCACGGCGTGCTCCAACAACATTCTTGTGGCGGCCGACGAGATGCAGGCGGGCGCCACGCAACAGGACCAGGAAATCACCAACACTTCAAGCGCGGTGGAAGAACTCACCGTATCGATGAAGCAAGTATCCAACAACGCCGAAGCAAGCGCCGAAGCGGCTCGCCGCGCGTTGGACGCCGCCGAACAAGGCAACCGCGCGGTGCGCGACACGCTGGAAGGCATGCAGCGAATCCGTTCCTCGGTGCAGGCAACCGCCAAGAAAATCAAGTCGCTGGGCGATCGTTCGCTGGAAATTTCGGAAATCATCAACGTGATTAACGACATCACGGAGCAGACCAACTTGCTGGCATTGAACGCGGCAATCGAGGCGGCGCGCGCAGGAGAAGCGGGCCGAGGCTTCGCAGTCGTCGCCGACGAAGTTCGCAAACTGGCCGAACACTCCCGCAGCGCGACGAAAGACATCGCGGCACTCATCAAGGCGATTCAGGCCGAGACGAACGAAGCCGTGGTGGTCATGGAAGAAGGCACGAAGGAAGTGGAATCGGGTGCAACGCTGGCCGATCAAGCGGGACGGGCGCTGGACGCAATTTCCAGCGTGGTGCGCCAGTCCGCCGAGCTGGTCCAGGAGATTTCACTCGCTTCCAAACAACAGGTGCGCGGCACGGAAGGCGTGGCGCACGCGATGCAAATCATTTCCAACATTACTCGCCAGACTTCCCAGGGAACACGCGGAACGGTGGCGACGGTCAGCCAGCTCGTGAAACTGTCGGATCAATTGAACGAAGCGCTGGCGCAATTCCGGGCTCAATCGAAAGCGAATGCTTCGGCGATGGAAGAGCCACGCCAGCCCGTCCCAGCGGGTGCTTTGCGGTAGCAACGAGTTCGAGTTCCGGAGAATACGCCGGAGCTAGAGTGGGACGGCCATGAGCGAACGCCACGGGGCGGGACACGGTTTGAGCGAACACGAATTGAGCGAGATCCGCATGCTGATCGAAGAGCGGACGGGGATTCATTTCGACGAGTCGCGAGAGAGATTCTTCTCCACGCGAGTGCGTGAGCATCTGCACGCGAAGGAGCAGCAGCGCGGCTGCGACCTGCTGCGGACCATTCGCAAATCGAATGTGGAATATGAGGCGCTGTTGGAGCGATTGCTGACGCAGGAGACATCGTTCTTCCGCTATCCGGCGGTGTACGACGCATTTGAAAAACGCGTGTTGCCCGAACTGCATACCAAGAAATTCTGGAAGAATCCGCGAACGCTGCGCGTTTGGAGCGCCGGCTGTTCCACCGGCGAAGAGCCGTATTCCATCGCGATCACGATCGTGGATTCCCTTTCCTTTGCCGACGCGTGGAACGTCGAAATCCTCGCTACGGACGTAGGCCGGCAGGCGCTGCGTCACGCCGAGCGCGCTACATATTCGGGTCGCAGCATCGGCAGCGTAAGCGAGAAGCAACTGGCCGCTCACTTTGCGCCAGTCGACGGCGGATACCAGGTGAAACCGCGCTTGCGGAAAATGATTTCGTTTGCACAGATGAATCTGGCGTCGCCGGTGTATCTCGGCCGCATGGACCTGATTTTCTGCATGAATGTACTGATCTACTTCTACGGAAGAACGCCGCCAGAGCCTGGTGCAGCGCTTTTACGAGGCGCTGGAGCCTGGCGGATATCTCTTTCTGGGGCATTCCGAATCCATTTCCAAGATGCCCGTGAAATTTCAGGCCATCGTGCTGGGCGATTGCATCATGTACCGGAAACCAACGGCAGAGGAATTGCACAAGGGGGAACTGGTAGCGGAGGGACGCGCGTGAGTACGCCGGATCGCGAAGCCGTCGAGCTGTTCCTCCAGGAAGCTTCCGAGCACCTGCAGTATTTGCGGGAGTACGTCGGCGTGCTTGCAAGAGGTTACTCCGCGGCAAGAGGACATGGAGCGGCTGTTACATTGCTGCTCATACGCTGAAGGGCACTTCGGCGAGCTACGGCTTTCCGCGATTTTCTGAGGTGGCCGGCAAACTTGCGCACGTCTTTCAATACGCGCTGAATGCACCTTTGGGCGACGATCTTCACGGGCCGCTGACCGAATTCCTTTCCGATGGCATTTCCCTGCTCGAAACCAGCCTGATCGAGATCAGCGACACCGGCAGGAAAATGTCGAGGACGTGGCGACTTTCAAGGAGCGCTACCGCTTTGCGTTCCCGCCGGATCCGCCGCCGCTTAACCTGGAAGCCACGGAGCAGGACAGGCCCGCTGGTCTCTACGACTCGATTGAAGAACCCGCGGGAGCGCAGACTGGGCTTACCGGGTCCTATTTCGATGCCCTGCCGGCTGACGATGAAGTCCCCGACGAAATTCAGGAATTTTTCCAACCGGAAGCGGAAGAACATCTGCAAGTTGTGAGCGATTGCCTGCTCTCTCTGGAAGGCAACAACAATCCAGAAGAAATGAATCGCTTGTTCCGCGCGATTCATACCGTGAAAGGCTCTGCAGCGCAGGTTGGCCTGAAGCGTCTGGGTGCGATTGCACACCGCGTGGAGGATTTGATTGGGCGGCTGCGCGATGGAGCAATTCAGCCTTCGCCCGCGGTTGTGGATTTGTGTCTGGCTTCCGTCGATGTTCTGAAGAAGACGCTGCGCCGCGAGTGGGCCGACGAAGCCGAAATGCGCGCCGGTGTGGATTCCCTGCTCGGCCGAATCGCGGAATTCGCGCCGCAAAACGCCGAAGAGGAATCGGTCGAAGTCGCGGCTCCGGAGTTTACAGCAGAAGAGGATGCGGCTGCGGCGGCGACAACACAAGCCATCGCAAAGACTCCGCAGCCGGCCGGAAAGAAACCTGCGCCGGTGGCAAAGTCGGTTCGCATCGCACTAGCCCGGCTGGACCGCATGATGAACACCGTCGGCGAATTGGTGATCAACCGCACCAAGATGGTTGGTCGCGTCGCGGAACTCGAAAAGCTGATTGAAACGCTCAGTTTTTCGAAGGAACGGCTGCAAGGGAAAGTCAGCGAATTTCAGGATAAGTACGAGTTCAACCGCATTCGCAACACGCAACTGGGAACGCCATGGGCCGCAAAGCAGACCAAGCAGATGCTGAACAACGCGGCCGCGGGTGAAGGCGCGCTTTGGGAAGAGTTCGGCGAACTCGAGATGGACCGTTACGACGACTTCAACATCCTGTCGCGGTCCATGACGGAAATCTCCGCCGACGTGAACGAAGTACTGTCGCAACTGGAAGGCTTTATCGGCCGCGTAGAAGGCGACATCGACGAATTCACGAAGCTGGCGCACCACCTGCAAGATGAAATCACCGCGGCGCGAATGGTGCCCATCGGAACGCTGTATTCCCTGCTTTCGCGCACGGTGCGCGACGCCGCACAATCGGCCAGGAAACAAGTCGAACTGGATCTTCTCCGGCAGCGAGACGGAACTCGACAACAATATTATTCAGCAGATCTCGGATCCTCTTGTCCACCTGGTGCGCAACTCGGTGGCGCACGGAATCGAACGGCGCGGAAGATCGCGGCCTGGCGGGCAAATCCGAGCAGGGCAAAGTGCTTCTTCGCGCTTATCACCGCGGCAATCACATTTACATTGAGGTGGAGGACGACGGCCGCGGCATCGATTACGAACGCGTAAAGCAGACTGCCATTGAATCCGGGCTGGTCTCTCAGGAAACGGCCGGACGGCTGACCGAACGCGACCTACGCGAAATGCTCTTTCACCCAGGCTTCTCCACGGCTTCCGTGAAAACAGAACTTGCCGGCCGCGGCGTCGGACTCGATGTGGTGCGCTCCAATTTAAATGCGCTGAACGGCGAAATTGAAGTGCAGAGCACCAGCGGACAGGGCACGAAGTTCACGCTAAAAGTGCCTCTGACGCTGATCATTTCGCCGGCCCTGTTTGTGCGTTGCGGTTCGACGCACTTTGCCCTGCCATTGGCGGTGGTGGAGGAAATCCGGCGCATCCGCGCCGATGAAATCGAAGATGTCGGCGGAAAGCTGCTTACCAAGGTCCGCGACGTGGTCACCGAAGTCGTGCGCCTGGATTCTTATTTGGGCCTGCCGCCGCTGGAACCCATCAATGGCTATTTCCGGATGGTGGTGGCGAACGCGGGAAGCCGTCAGATCGGCCTGGTCGTCGAAGAGGTTCTGGGCAAAGACGAAATCGTTATCAAGAACCTTGGCGAATACCTGCGCCGCGTGAAGCTTTTCCCTGGTACCACGATCGCTCCTGACGGCAGCTTGATTCTGCTGATCGATTTGAACCGCATGGTGGCCAGCGAACCCAACGAACGCCGCGCGATTCAAGCGAGCGCTAGCGCCGCGCGTGTATTCGCGCCAGGATCGACGGCGGTGGCTCGCGGTACCATCCCCACCGATGCAATCGATCGCGTGGAGCAGGAACGCGTGATCGTGATCGCGGACGACTCCATCAGCGTGCGCAAATTCGTTGGCCGCATGCTGGAGAAGAATGGCTACCGCGATCAAGCTGGCTGCGGACGGCCTGGAAGCCGCGGAATTGGTGGCGCAACACGGTTGTCACCTGGTGATCACGGACCTTGAGATGCCGCGCATGACCGGTTACGAATTGATGGCGCAATTGCGGCAGAGTCCGTCAACGCGGCGCATACCGGTGATGGTGGTGACCTCGCGCGCCGGAGCAAAGCACCGCGACCGGGCGCTGAAAGAAGGCGCGGCGGCGTTCCTTACCAAGCCGGTGCAGGAAGATCAGCTATTGGCAGCGGTCGAGCAATTGATGGGCACGGAGGCGGCACGTCCGAACGTGCCGGTAGGATAGACGAGCCATGGCAACCAGCCCACAGAAAAAGTTTCGCGTGCTCGTCGTGGACGATTCTGCGTTCATGTGCAAGGTCCTGGAAACCATTTTCAACGCGGACGAGCATCTGCAAGTGGTCGGCAAAGCCAGAGACGGGCGCGAGGCAATTGCACTCGCGGAAACGTTGAAGCCAGACGTCATCACCATGGATTTGAATATGCCGCACCTGGATGGTCTGCAAGCCACCGCGCACATCATGACCAGCAACCCGCGTCCTATTGTGGTTGTGAGTTCAGAGACCCGCGAAGGCGCTGCGAGCACGCTGAAAGCACTGGAGCTGGGCGCCATCGAGTTCGTCACGAAGCCCTCGGGCGGGATTGATCTGGACATGCAGAGCGTCAAGGAAGACTTGCTGAGGAAAGTACGCATGGCCGCAAAAGTTCGCGTGGTGCGCACGGCATCGCGCATGGTCAACGCCGTACAGTCTGTGGCCACCAAGCCACTGCCAGCAAACCCGACGCCTCGGCCAACAACTCCTGCTACCAACTTTTCGAGCGATATGCGCTTTCCTGTTGTGGTGCTCGCCGCGTCCACGGGCGGACCAGCAACGGTGATGCGCATGGCGCCGGGATTCACACGCGATTTTCCAGCGGCGGTTTTTCTGGTGCAGCATATGCCGGCATCCTTCACCAGCCAGTACGCGCTGCAATTGGCTGAATTCACGAATATTCGAGTAAAAGAGGCGGAGCACAACGAATCGGTGCAGGCGGGCGTGCTCTACATCTGCCCGGGCGGCCAGCATCTTCGCGTGGCGCCCACCGGACGAATTCAGCTGGACGCGACGACTGGCCGCATCGACGGATACCTGCCGAATATCGATGTGACCATGGAATCGGTGGCCGCGTTTGCAGGCGCGATGAGCATTGGTGTGGTACTGACTGGCATGGGTTGCGATGGCGCACGAGGCGCCCGCGCGATTAAAACCGCCGGCGGCCTCGTGTTGGCACAAGACGAAGCCACTTCGGTGATTTTCGGGATGCCAGACGAGGTCATCAAAACCGGCGTCGTGGAGCAGGTACTGGCCATCGATGATATTTATCCGGCCATTGAGAGGCGGGTGCTAAGCCTGAGCAAAGCATTGCCTGTGGGAGTGCGCTAATGGCCCCCGGCTCCGCACCAGTGCGGCGAGGTCATCCCGTGCGGACGGAGCAGATTATTCTGTTCCGCTGCAGCAATCAGATCTTCGCCATCTCCTCCGCATCGGTGCAAGAAGTGCGCAGTGTAGACAGCCTAGCGGGCGCTGCGTGCGAGGTGAACGAGTCCACGATAAGCAAGGTTCGCCACGCGCTGCGGCGCGGCGACCGCAGCATTTACGTTGTGAACACGGCGCTTCATTTTGGGCTGAAGCCCTCGCCACCCGCGCTGATCTTCTTGCTGCGGAAGTCGCGAGTAGCGTTGCTGATCGACGGCATAGAGAAAATGACCACCATGACGCGATTGCAGGCGCTGCCGGCTTCGCTCTGCCACGAGGAACGGACTTGGTATCGCGGATTGACAGTGCTGGAGCAAAACGTGTTGCCGGTTGTGAGCCCTGAAGGATTTCTGACTAGCGAGGAACTGACTTTTCTTGATGCGACCACGGGAGCGCAGTTCAACACCGACGTGAATATGGATTCGGAAATGAGAGTCGCGCCATGAGTTGGAACGAGCAAGCAGATTCGCGCTCCTGCGTGCTGTTGCGGCTTGGCGAGCGACGCTTCGCCCTGGCCGCGGACCAGGTTGCCGAACTCGTGGCGCCCAGCCGCATTTTCCGTTTTCCTCATCGCACTCCGGAAATCGATGGGGTAATTCTGCGACGTGGGCGCACCGTGCCGGTTTGCGACCTGGCGGAAAAACTCACCGGGAAAAGACTAACGTCACGCCGGTTTTACCTGATTGCGATGCGCTTGTACGACTCCGTGAAAGAGACTGTGGCCTTGCCAGTCAGCGGCGAGTGCGAACTGATCCATGCGGACCTGACTCCAGCGGGGCCTAGCGACTCTCCGCATGTTGCTGCATGGCTTTCCCATGATGGCGAAGTGATAGAAGTGCTGAATCTTGCCGCGTTGACGCCAGGGATTGATCCAGCGGCTGGAGTAGCAAACGGGGAGCCCGTCCCGGAGGCGCGCGCATGATCGTCCCGGGCAAAGCCGCGAAAATCCTTCTGATCGACAGCAATGTGCTATTCGCGAAGCGCCTGGGCGACGCACTGAAGCGCGAGGGCTTCGAGGTCACCATCACTACGCAAGCGGGATTTGCGTTAACTACGCTGGAATACGATCCTCCGTCGGCGATCGTCTGCGCCACCAAGATGCGTGAAATGGGCGCGCTGGAAATGGCGAAAATCGTGCACGCCGACGCGAAAAACGCTTCCTTGCCAATCATTGCCATGGGCGACGGCAGCCAGCGTGCCTTGATGGAAGCATTTCAAGCCGGGTGCGACGATTACATCGACCGCCACCTTGCGCCGGCCACGATAGCCTCGCACATCAAAAACATCATCATCAGCAAGGTCGATGGTTTTCAGCCGACACAGATGCTCGGACAAGCAGATACCAGCCTGAGCGGCAATTTGACACACCATGACCTGACAGGCGTGATGCAAATGCTCGGGCACGCACACCAGAGCGGCGCGTTAACGATTAACGCCGGAGAAACGGACGCGGTTTTGTTTTTCGATGCCGGCGAAATCACCCACGCGGAATGCGGCGCTCTGTTTGGCGATGAGGCGGTGCTGCATATCCTGAAAAGTTGCGTGCAGTCTACGGGCGTGTACAAATTCGTGTACGGAGCAAGTTCCGCGCAGCGCACTGTTTTACGGTCCGCTACCGACCTGATGCTGGATGCGATGCGCGAATTCGACGAAGACCTTCACGACACGGGCAATGAACTAGCGGACAAGGAGGCTCTGTGAGCGAGACCGTCGCCATGCCGCCGCTCAGCGAAGCGGAAGCGAAGCACACACCCAATGTCTATTTCATTGATGACAGCGCGACAATGCGCGAAGT
The DNA here is from genome assembly GCA_963792145.1 of Candidatus Acidiferrales bacterium. GTDB lineage: Bacteria > Acidobacteriota > Terriglobia > Acidiferrales > UBA7541 > Acidiferrum. The sequence goes on along the minus strand of CAWBVH010000063.1, from coordinate 147,766 downwards.
CATCAAGATCGCTTTTCGCCGCGAAAACATTCACGTGATCACCTGTGCCGATGCTTCGTCCGCGCTTTCTCAGTTTGAGGAGCATCCGCCCGACATGGTCATTACCGACGTAATCATGCCGGACCAGGACGGCTATTCCGTATGCAGCCAGATTAAGCAGAGCCCACTTTACGGGAAGACACCCGTGATTCTCATGTCCGGTGTGGTGAACAAGAATGTTGCCGATCGCGCCGTGGCGGTGCAGGCCGACGAACTGGTCAGAAAACCCTTTCAGCCGCAGGAATTGATTGGCCGGGTGAAGAATCTTCTGGGCCACTCGGTCGCGCCCGCACAAGCGGGGGCAGAGCGTCCCGCCGGCACGCCTTCGTTGAGCAGCCTTTTTGCGCCACAGCAGTCCACCATTCCTCAAACGCGGCCGACACCCGTGCAGTCTGCGCCGGCGCAACTCGCGAATGCGCGCCGACCAGAAATCTGCGGACATCCGCGTGGCCACGCGCGTTAGCAGAGGCATTTGTTCAGCAGAGTTCGGCTGCGTCGCACCAGCCGCACGCGGCGAACGTTGGCTCGCGGCCGACATCGCATGTCAGCGATGTGCAAAAGCTGCGCGCCGAAATTGCGCACCTCGAACTGCTGATCAAGAAGCTCCAGACAGAGCTACAAATTGAGCGGCAGTACAATCAAGCTCTTGAGCTTCACGTGCGCACATTGACTCAAGTAGAGTGATTGTCTGAACCTTCACGGGCTAGTTCCAGAATTTATAGCGTCGTCCAGTTGACGCTGCAATTCGAATTGAGTAGCCTCACCCTGCACTGCCTGCGATTCGAATCGTGATTCGAGAGGTGCGGAATGAAGGAAAACAAAGACCATAAGCTCTCTCGGCGTGAGTTCGCTCGTCGCGCCGCGTTGCTCTCGGCCACAGCTTCGATTGTTCCCGCCGGAATCATGTTGCCGCCAGAGGCGTTTCCAGGCGCTTCCCCTTCCGCGCAATCGGCCGACCTTCCGAAACTTTCAGCGGAGAGCCAAGCGGAAGCCGACGCTCGCTTCCAACTCGTTCTCAGTCGGTACGGCAATCGTTTGAGCGAAGAGGAGAAGCAGAGCACAAAAGCTCTTTGTTATTCCCTGCAAACGACGCTTGAGCACGTGCGTGCCTACCCAATCAAGAATGGAGACGTGCCCGCCCTTTTCCTGAGGCCCCTGATTGACCGCGACAATAAGGCCAAGCCCACTGCCGCCAAGATCCCGGCGGCTTCCACGAACAAATCCTGATTGGAGCGATGAAATGCTGGGAGAATCGGTTCTCTACGAATCCGTCAGTGAGCTGGCCAAGCGCATCGAATCCAAGCAACTGTCTCCCGTCGAACTGACGGAAAGCTACCTTGCACGCAGCGAGAAACTCGGCCCGAAATTGAATGCTTATGCGCGGCTGACTCCAGATCTGGCGCTGGAACAGGCACATGCCGCGGAAAAGGAAATTCACCGAGGGCACTATCGCGGCCCCTTGCACGGCATCCCGTACGCTGCCAAGGATCTCCTCGCCGTCAAAGGAATACCCACAACCTGGGGAGCCAAACCCTACGCGGACCAGGTTTTCGATTACAACGCTACCGTGATCGACCACCTGAACCACTCCGGCGCAATCTTGCTGGGTAAAGCAGCGATGATCGAATTGGCCGGTGGCATGGACTACATGTATGCTTCTGCGTCATTGCAGGGCGAAGCGAAGAATCCGTGGGACACCACCTGCTGGACGTGCGGCTCTTCTTCCGGCTCTGGAGCCATCGTAGCAGCTGGGTTGGCAGGCTTCGCTATCGGCACGGAGACTTGGGGATCGATCATTTGCCCTTCCGCTTTTTGTGGGGTTAGCGGCTTACGTCCCACGTTTGGCCGAGTCAGCCGCTACGGTGCAATGGCATTGGCCTACTCGATGGACAAGATCGGGCCGATGGCTCGCTCGACGGAGGACTGTGCGCGTATTTTCGCAGCGATTGCAGGGCACGACGCACTGGATCGCGACACTCTGGGGATAGACAAAGCGGCCTTCACATATTCTCCCGCCGCGGAGTTGCGAGGCCGCACGCTCAAACTGGGATGGCTGACGAATGCCTGGACGAAGGTTGATCCCGGCATGCAGCGGTCCCTTGACGTCGCTCACAAAGTGCTGCAAAGACGTTTTCCCGGGATGAAGGACGCTGCTCTTCCCGATGGGCCGTGGGAGCAGGCGGCAAGCCTGACTGTAAAAGCCGAAGTGTCGTCCGCGTTTCGACCGTTGATTCAATCCGGGCGCGTACGTGAATTAGCCGACCCTTTGGGCCGCATCGGCGGGTACGTTTACGAAACGGTTTCGGGGGCTGACTATACGACCGCGCAGCGTATTCGCGAGATTCTGCAAATGAAAATGAGCGCGCTCTTTGACTCCTACGATGTTCTTGTAACTGCCTCGCAACCCGTCGCGGCTACACCTCTGGATCTGAATCTGTTTACAGGTCTCTCGTTTCCCGACCCGCTGGGAGGAATCGGCAACCTTTGCGGCCTTCCGGCTCTTTCCGTGCCTTGCGGATTCACGGAAAAGAACCTACCAGTAGGAATTCAGTTTGTTGCGCGTGCCGGGGACGACGTCGCCGTGCTGCAAGCAGGACGGACATTTCAGCAAGCCACGGATTGGCATCGCAAGCACCCGAAGATCGTTTAACTGGGAAGCGTCCTAATGGATCGCCTCAGGCGCGAACCTGGCTTTGCAGAATTTCTCGCACTGCCCGGAGAATAGCGGCCCGGCTGAATGGCTTGGGCAATAGGCGCACCGAAGGGTCGGCATTCGCCATTTCCGTGGCCGCATGCTCGCTATATCCCGACATGAACAGAACGCAGAGTCCCGGGTGCTCTCTCTGCAAACGCGCCGCGAGTTCCGGCCCGCTCAGGCCGGGCATAACCATATCGGTGACCAGTAGATCGATCTTTCCGTTATTCTCAGCGGCCAACCGCAGGGCATCGGAGCCATCCTTCGCTTCGATCACCCGATAGCCGCCGGATTCCAGGAATTGCCGGGCAATCTCGCGCACATCTTGTTCGTCTTCGGTAAGGAGCACGGTTTCGGTGCCATTTGGCACTTCCGCAGGCTGTCTGGGCATTGGAGACACCTCTTCCTTCTGGTCGACGCAGGGCAAATAGATCTTGAAGGTAGTGCCCTTGCCCAATTCGCTGTAAACCCAGATGAATCCGCCGCTTTGCTTCACGATGCCATAAACCGTAGCCAAGCCTAGGCCCGTGCCTTTGCCTTTTTCCTTGGTGGTAAAAAATGGTTCGAAGATGTGCGTCTGCGTTTCCGCGTCCATGCCAGTGCCATTGTCGCTCACGGAAAGCTGCACGTACGACCCTGGCCGCATCAGCGGATGGGTCAATGCGTAAGACTGATCCAGATCGCAGTTGCAGGTCTCGATCAGTAGCTTGCCCCCATTAGGCATCGCATCTCGCGCGTTCACTGCCAAATTCATGATCACCTGTTCCATCTGGCCGGCATCGGCACGGATTGAACCCAGGTTCGTGTGCGGGCGAATGACCAACTCAACGTCCTCGCCAATCAGCCGCGGCAGAAGTTTGCCCATCTCTTCGACTACCGAATTCAGATTGATTACTTGCGGCTGCAACACCTGCATGCGGCTGAACGCCAGCAATTGCCGCGTGAGCGTCGTAGCACGATCGGCGGCGCGGTCAATCTGCTGAATTTTTCGCGTGATGTGATCGGACGGAGAGAGCACGTTCAACAGCAACTCGGTGTGCCCCTTAATGACCATCAGCATATTGTTGAAGTCGTGCGCTACGCCGCCAGCCAGACGACCCACAGCTTCCATTTTCGTGGCTTGGCGTAGTTGTCCTTCCAATTGTCTTCGCTCGCTGATGTCCTGGCCCACGACGAGGCGCACGCGCTTGCCCGCATAGAGCAGTTCGTGGGAAATAATTTCGACCTCAAACTGCCGTCCGTCGCGTGCCTGGTGCAGCCAGATGCCGTGCTCCTCGGTGTTGGATGTTAGCTCCTTGATGAAACTGCGCGCTTTTTCCTGCTCGGAGGAAGGCCGGATCTGCAGAATCGTCATGGACTCAAATTCTTCTTGCGAGTATCCATACAGACGAGCGGCCACCTCGTTAACGCGCAGAAACTTCAGACTGTCGATCTCATACAGCCAGGTTGGCAGCGGGTTGTGTTCGAAGAGCAGACGAAGTATCGATTCACTGCGGCGGAGTTCCACTTCACCGCGGCGGCGCTCGATAGCCAATGCGATGTGCCCGCCGACGGAGTCAAGGAATTCCAGATCACGCATGTCGAAGGCATTTTCATTGCGATAATGTTGCACCACCAGAACGCCAATCGTCGCGGTGGGAGTCTTCAGCGGCACTCCCAGCCAGGCAGGTGAGGGCGAACCAACCAGTTCCACTTCACCGGCCTCCGCCAAAATGTCAAATTCGGATTGTGGAATCAGTTTCGCGCGGCGCGTGCGGAACACGTAAGCGGTGCAACTTCGCCCGACCTTTTGCGGAGCTGGCGCGGCATCGTACTCATCCACGAAAAACGGAAATTGGAAGGTGTCCTCTTCCGGTTCGTGCAAGGCTACGAAGCAGTTCTCGGCGGAAACGACTCGCTTCAAAGCCGCGTGAATCCGCGTAAGCAACTGGTCCAGGTCCGATGTCTCGTTCAATGCATGCACAATCTCCGCAATCACCTGGCGCTCGGATTCCATGCGATTCAGGTGCGTCACTTCCAGAGCGTTCAGTTGAATGCCTTCCAGACCAGGTTCTTTCAGGCGATCCCGACAAGTGACGTCGAGCCAGCGCCACGACCCATCTTTTGCGCGGACACGGTACCGCTCTGTGGGAGACGAGCTTTCTTGTGCTGCAACTTGGCTCAGGCGTCCCCGTAGTTGTTCTACGTCTAGCGCGTGAACGATCGCGAACAGGCTTCGGCCAAGGAGTTCCTCTGTGCGATAGCCAAGCACACTCTGGAATGTGGAATTAGCAAACTGAACGGTGCCGTCCTGCCCGAGGATCGCGATCAATTCGCGGGTGGAGTCGAGAAGAGTCGTAAGTTGTTGAGTTCCCAGCTGAATCCCGGGCTCACTCACCATTCTCTGGGCCATGAACTTGTCGCTTCGCGTGCCGGCAAGGCCGAGAGTCTCCCGCCGGCGAAGATTTTGAATGCCTCCAGAGGAGGGCTTGGAGTACAAGTCGTCTTGCGACCACTACACTACGGCTTTTATCTACATTAGATAAAACAAATGGTTGCGTAAACGCTCGCCATCACAAAGTGTTCCAATCTGTAACTGGCCTCAAGGGCGGGTACTCTCTCGCCTACTGCTCTTTCGTGGCGCGTCACATGGTAGTGTTACTCTCGCTTGCTGATCGCGGCTGCACATCTGCTTTGCGGAGGAAAATGCGCCATGCACGATATTTGGGTCCATTTGTTTGTCCCGTCTCTGCCAATTCTGGAAAAGATCGTCCGGCCCATTATTGTTTACTTCTTCCTGGTACTGGTGTTTCGCCTGTCGGGAAAGCGTGAGTTGGTGCAACTGAATCCCTTCGACCTGGTTGTGCTGCTGACCATTTCGAACACGGTGCAGAACGCAATTATTGGGGATGACAATTCCCTGGCCGGCGGGATGATTGGCGCAACCTCGCTTGTGATCACCAACTACCTGGTCGTCCGCTTCCTTTACGATCACCGGAAACTCGACCAACTGGTGGAGGGCAGCCCGGATGTGCTGGTTCAAGGCGGCAAAATCCGCAAGAACAATTTGAAGCGCGAATTGATTACCATGGCTCAACTGGAAGCGGCGGCACGCAAGCAGGGCTTCGGATCCCTGTCGGAAGTGGACCAGTGCATCCTGGAACCCGGTGGCACGCTGTCGTTTATCGGCAAAAAGCCGGACGTGGAAGAAAGGCGGCATCGGGAACTGCTGAATAGGATCGACCAGTTGAGTGAGGAAATTGCGCTGCTGCGGAACCCAAGGCCACCCAGTGTCGCCTGAGGCTCGCTCTTAACGGTTTGACGGTCAGTGCAGCAAAATGCCGCTGGCTGCGGTAATCACGCCCACAAGACCCAGTACGATTCCAGCAAACCAGAAGCCTTTCTTTTTGGTCAGCAGTGTGAAAGAGCAGATGATCAGACCAATCTCCAGGAAAACTTCTCCGGCATCGTAGCGATCCGCGCGACGTTGCACCAGGTCCCTCTCCTTCTCAAAGTCCTTGGCTTGTTCGCTGATCTGATCTTTTTCCTTCTCGTAGCGCTCTACTTCCGTCAAATACTTCTCGTGCAGCGCCGCAGTCTTTTCTTTATCGGCGGGTGCCAGTGCGCCCAAAATGTCCGCTACACTCTGCGTTTCACGAAGCCGAATATTCTTGGCCTGAAAATACGCCCATTGGTCGCTGGCCTTCGCTTGCAGGAGCAGTTCTTCGGTGTGAGCGCGGTGGCCGAGCAGCGTGACCATGGCAACCAGCACCGCGAGAATGGACAGTGTCACTGTAACGGGGAGGGTGAAGGGGCCTTCCTCGTGCTCTCCATGCCCGCCGTGCCCTCCGTGGCCTTCCAGCACTTCATGCATCAAGTGTTCTCCCTTTCGCGACTTTAGACGGATGGTTGTATGGAAATTGTTTGCAGCGCATCGCTGGCCGCCTTGATCGTGCGCTCGATGTCGCCGGGCGTGTGCGCGGCGGAGACGAAAGCAGCTTCGAACTGCGACGGTGCGAGAAGAATGCCCCGTTGCAGCATCTCGCGGAAGAATCGCGCGTATTGTTTGGTGTCAGACCGCTTGGCATCACCGTAATTTGCCACCGGCTGTGGCGCAAAAAAGATCGTGGAGAGCGAGCCGATTTTGTTTACCTGCGCGGGAACGCCAACTCTCCGCAGGGCCTCTTCCAACCCACACGTCAGGCGGTTAGCTAATTCGTGGATGCCCTCATAAAGCCCAGGCTTGCTCAATTCCTTCAGCGTGGCGATGCCGGCGCGCATGGCCAAGGGGTTACCCGCCAGCGTGCCGGCTTGATAGACCGGCCCAAGCGGCGCCACATTATTCATCAGCTCGGCGCTTCCGCCGTAGGCTGCGACGGGCAGGCCGCCCCCAATGATCTTTCCCATGGTGGTCAGGTCGCCCTGAACACCGAGCAATTCTTGCGCGGAGCCATTGCGAAGGCGAAATCCAGTGATGACCTCGTCGATAATCAACAGCGCCGAATTCTTGCGCGTGATTTCCCGCAAACCCTCCAGAAATCCTTCCTTCGGCAGAACCACGCCCATGTTCGCCGCCACCGGCTCGACAATTACGCACGCAATCTGCCCCTTGTGTTCAGCAAAGACCCGCTCGACGGCCGCCAGGTCGTTGTATGGAACATTCAGAGTCAGTTCCGCCAACGCCGCAGGAACGCCAGGGCACTCCGCAATTCCGAGCGTGGCCAATCCCGAGCCCGCCTGCGAAAGAAAGCTGTCTGCATGGCCGTGGTAGCAGCCCTCAAACTTCACGATGAAATCTCGTTTGGTCACGCCGCGCGCCAGGCGCACCGCGCTCATGGTTGCTTCCGTGCCGCTGGAAACGAAGCGGACTTTCTCCAAAAAAGGGATGGCCTTGGTGATCAGCGTGGCGAGTTCGACTTCCAGTTCCGTAGTTACGCCGAAGCTCGTGCCCCGCTGCGCTTGATCGGCGATCGCGGCGCTGACCGCTGGATGCGCGTGGCCCAGCAGCATCGCTCCCCAGGAGCAGACGTAGTCCAGCAACACGTTGCCGTCTGCATCGTAAAGATTCTGGCCGCTTCCCTTTTCGATGATCAGCGGTTCGCCGCCAACCGAACGAAACGCGCGAACCGGACTGTTGACGCCGCCGACGAGCACTTTTTCTGCTTTTTCAAAAATCTCCCGCGAACGGCGTCGTTCGGGTTTGACCTGCGGATGTGTCGCACTCATTTCGTCACCTGTTGGTTCAGGACTTTAGCCAGCGAGCCGCATCCTTGGCGTGATACGTCAGGATGATCTGCGCCCCGGCCCGCTGAATTCCCGTCAGAATTTCCAGCACCACTCGCTTTTCCTCGATCCAATCGTTTTGCGCGGCGGCCTTCACCATCGAATATTCGCCGCTGACATTGTAGGCCGCCACCGGCACATCAAAACGATCGCGCACGACGCGAATAATATCCAGATAAGGCAGCGCCGGTTTCACCATAATCATGTCCGCGCCTTCTTCCAAGTCCAGTTCTACTTCCTTCATCGCTTCGCGCGAATTTGCGGGGTCCATCTGGTAACTGCGGCGGTCGCCAAACTTCGGCGCCGATTCTGCCGCTTCGCGGAACGGTCCGTAGAAGCCGGAACAGTATTTGGCAGCGTAAGAAATAATGGGAATATTTTCAAACTTGTGGGCGTCGAGTTTCGCCCGGATGGCGCCTACCCGCCCGTCCATCATGTCCGAAGGAGCGACCACATCCGCACCAGCCCGCGCGTGGGAAAGCGCCTGCTCCGCCAGAATCTCCAGCGTCGGATCGTTCACGATTTCTCCGTTTTCAATCACACCGCAGTGCCCGTGGTCCGTATACTCGCAGAGGCACACGTCCGTTATCACCAACAGATTGAGCTTCGCCTTGCGGATGGCCTCGATCGCCTTTTGCACCACGCCGTCCGCTGCAAGCGAACTGGCGCCGCGGGCATCCTTCTTCTCTGGCAGCCCAAACAGAATGACGCCTGGGATGCCGAGCGCCTCCACTTCCCTGCACTCTTCCACAATTTGATCGGCAGATTGCTGGTAAATGCCGGGCATGGAACTGACTTCCTTGCGCACTTTGTTTCCCGGACAGACAAACATGGGGTAAATGAACCCAGCGGCGCTGAGGCGCGTCTCTCGCACAAGCCCTCGTAAAGCCTCGGTGCGGCGCAGACGTCTGGGGCGATCGATAGGAAAACTCATTCTGGTTTCACTCCTGCAGGCAAGCCCTGATGAGGCTTGGTGAAAAACTCTGCCAGCGCTGCGACAATCGCAGTGACGGTGGTGTCGCGAGCAACAACGATTCGCGTCGCACCCGCCTCGCGCAGGGCGCCCTTCGTCACCGGCCCGATTGCCGCAAACGCAGCTTCCTGAGAGAAAGCCAAAAACCGGGCGTGGCCCAGAAGATCGAAGAAATGATGTACGGCTGATGGGCTGAAGAACAGGACCGCATCCGCTCCCTCACGCAGCACAGCTTCGTGTGTACGCATTTCCTGCTCCGACGTGGCCACCGTAGTGTAGGCGGTCACTTCGGACACAAAGGCGCCCAAGCTGATTCAGCGTGTCCACAATATCGCGGCTAGCGCGGTCGCTACGCGGCAGCAGCACTCTCTTTCCCTTGACCTGCGCGGCTAATTCTTCCGCGAGCGCTACACCCTGGTGCCTCGTGGCAACGTACGCGACCTTGAGTCCGGCGTTCCGCGCGGATTCCGCCGTTGCGGGACCCACGGCGGCAATGCTTACATCAACCAGCGTTTTCGCCAACGGCAATCCCAGGAAGTCGCTTCTCTCCTGCAAGGCGCGCACGGCATTCTGGCTGGTCAGAAACATCCAGTCGTATCGTCCGAGGTTCCGCATGGTGTCATCCAACGGTCTCAAATCTTCGGGCGGCGCAAACGCCACCAGCGGCAACGCAATCGGGATTGCCCCCTGTTCCCGCAATGCCGCAAGCAGCGACTCGCTTTGCTCCGCCGCTCGCGTCACCACGACGCGCTTCCCCGCCAGCGCTTTGGTAGCCGCTTCAACCACGGGAACGCTGCACCTCTTCCAGAATGTTCCGAGCACCGCCATCCGCGAGGAGTTGCGCCATGCGCTCGCCCAGTTGCGCCGCTTGTTCCGGAGGAGCCGTCGCGCGCTGGCGAATGTATTGCACGCCGTCCACCGAACAGACCACCGCTTCCATCACCAATTCACCGCGCTCCAGTCGCGCCCAAGCCCCCAGCGGGACCTGGCAGCCACCCTGCAGCGTGGAGAGCAACGCGCGTTCCGCGATGATGGCTGTGCGCGTTTCCGCATCGTCCAACTTCCCTAAGAATCTTCCGCGGCTTCCGTATCTTTCGTGCGCGATTCAATAGCAATGGCGCCTTGCCCCACAGCTGGAAGAGAAATGTCGGTGGAAAGCGGTTCGGTGATTTTCTGGCTCCAGCCCAAGCGGTCCAGCCCTGCTTTGGAAAGCACGATCGCGTCGTACTCGCCGCCTTCCACCTTGCGCAGACGTGTATCGACATTCCCGCGCAACTCGCGAATATCCAGGTCCGGCCGGAAGTGCCGCAACTGCGCCTGGCGGCGCAAGCTGCCGGTGCCCACCCGCGCGCCCTGCTTCAAATTCGAGAGGTTTTCGCCGCGGTGGGAAATCAGGCAATCGCGCACATCATCGCGGCGGCACACGGCAGGGAAAAACAGCCGTCCGGGTGTCTCGGTGGGAATATCTTTCACGCTGTGGACGGCCAGGTCCACACTTTCCGCCAACAGCGCTTCCTCCAGTTCTTTGATGAAGATTCCTTTACCACCGATTTGCGTCAACGGGGCCTGCTGCATCTTGTCGCCCGACGTCTTGATAATGATAATTTCGGCTTCCACTCCGGCAATCTGGAACAACTGCTTGCGCACGAATTCCGCTTGCCAGCGTGCCAGAATGCTGCCTCGACTGCCAATGCGGAGGGGCCTCACGGTTTCTCCCGGTCTGATAGATACAAGTCTCGAAGTCGCTTCCACGTTCTGAATCTTCTTGCGATGTTCTTTTTCAGAGCGCAACCGCTCCGCCGGCAGCGATCAGCAACTTCTCGATCAACTCATCCATCATGTTCCCGATGTGCTCGCGGTCTTCCGCGCTGAAGTGGTTCATTCCCTGAAAGCTTCTCATGCAGGAACGCGGCGCGCCTCTCTTTCAGGCTCCCCCGCAGCGTTTCCAGCACGCCGATCAATTGCACGCTGGCCTGCCAGGAAATAAATTTGCCGACGTGTTCTTCCACCAGCGCTTCCGCTTTAGGGACCTCAGTCTGTCGCGCGCTGCGATTCTGGTTCACGATTTCCGTCAGGTCGTCCATGGTGTAGAGGTACACATTGTAGAGGTCAGCGGCGGCAGGCTCGATGTTGCGCGGAAGGCCGAGGTCCATCAGGAACAGTGCGCGATTGCCGCGAGCGCTCATGGCGCGCTCGATCATCGCTCTGGTCAGCAATGTGTCCTGAACGCCGACGGCAGACACGATGACGTCCGGCAGCTTCAGCGCGTTATCCCACTGCGCCCCAGTCCATCACCTTGCCATCGTATTGCCGGGCAAATTCCTCGGCCTTGTCGCGCGAGCGATTCTGAAAGATAGAGATTCTTGATTTTTCGGTCGCGCAATTGCGAAACGACCTGCTCGCTGATAGTTCCTGCGCCAAGCACCAGCGCACTGCGGTCACTCAGTTTGCCAAAAATACGCTCGGCCAGCTTCATACCCGCCGAAGCCACCCCCATGGGCCGGGTGCCAAGCTCCGTCTCGGCGCGCACTCGCTTTCCGATTTCCAGCGCCGCCTGAAATAGCCGGTTCAGCACCGGTCCCGTGACGTGGCTTTCATGCGCGTGCAGATACGCTTCCCGCACCTGCCCCAATATCTCCGCTTCGCCGAGAAGCATGGAATCAAGTCCCGCGGAGACGCGGAATAGATGCCGCACGGCGTCGTGATCGTAGTGGTGATAGAGCGAGGGATTCAGTACGTCGGGCCGCAGGGAGTGGAAACCGCTGAGGTAAGTGGAGAGAGCGCCTGCGGATTCGCGATTTGCCGTCGGCATGAACGCCGTAAATTTCAGTTCGATTGCAGGTGGAAAGAACCAGCGTCTCCTCAAGGATGCCTTGTGTGCGAAGCTCTTCCCCGGCCTTGCGCGCCTGATCAGCGGAAAAAGACACTTTCTCCCGCACCTCCACCGGTGCTGTCCGAAAATTCAGGCCGACGAGGACAATTTCCATGCTGTGAGTCGCGCGCTCCTAAAAATACCGGTGGCTTTGCGAAAAAAACAAATTCACCACCGCAAAATTCAAGATGACGAGCACAAAATTAAACACGCACAATCGAGAAGCCCGCGCTCCGCGCCACGCCGCCGTCCGCGCTAACCGGAAATAAACGGCATACAACAGCAGCACGAACAGCGTGAAGAAGTACTTGGGATCCAGATAGGAAGAATGGTCCGCCATGTGGCGGTCTACGGCCAGAAAACCCAGACCCGTGCCAATGGTAATGGCCGCGAGCCCAACCAGCACGCTCGTATGACTCATCCGTTCCAGCAATTCCAGCGAAGGCAAGCGCCACACCGCCTCGCCCAGCCGCCGAATGCGCAGCAACCGCTCTTCTCCCAGGTACATCAGGCTCAGCACACAGGCCAGCGCGAACGCGGAATAGCCCAGAATGCTCAGCGTCACGTGGAGGGCAAAAATAACGCCATGCGCGGGTGCGGGAGCGCCTGGATGGCTAGGTGTCGCGTTCGCGGCGAAGAAAAACGCCAGAATGATCGGGATGACGAAAGCGCCTACGGTGCGCTGCCGGTGATAAATCTCAAGGCAAAGATAGGTCACTGCCAGCAGCCAGCCGAACAGCGACATGGCTCCCTGCAGGTCGTGATACGGGACGGTGTGGGTGCCACGGGCGCGCATCAGCAGCGCCACGTAATGCATCGCTAAAGCCAGGAACATCAATAATGTAGCCAGGCGCCCGGTCAGTTCCTTGCCCTTGTACAAAAAGCGCAAATACAGGCCCATGCTGGCCAGATAGGCTAAGACGGTGAGATAAACGAATGGAGTATGGGTCATCGGCTTGGTCCGCGCCGCTCTGGAGGAATGCGGGAGCGCACCCTTCCCCAGTTGCGCGTTTCACCTGATGATTTGAGTATAGCGTAGTCGGGTCGGCTATCACATTGACAGGCGTCTCTGGTCGGAACTGCTCGGACAGTTGGCGTCAGGCTCAAGTATCGGCAGTCACTTCTGATTAGGTAGGCTCGAATCCCAGCAACCGATGGAACGCGGTATGGCGTTCATGGGTGATGCCAAGACTCCGACAAAATACATGTGGTTCGAGTTTGTCGAGGCGCACGCCGCCAATTGCCGGGTCTTTGTCCTGAATTTCAAGATGGTCCAAATGGAGCGATGCCCACTTGCATTTCGACACGTAATCAACAAAGTCAATGGTGATGGGCCTCAGCGAGAATTCTCTTAAGCACCAGTGCAGCGTTAAATAAGTATTAGCCCAAGTCTCGATTTGCGCCCCACTCGCGCATTTGCGGAGAGTGTAGTGAGGTCTCCACTCGCCGCGGAAGCCCATTCCATTTGTGATGTCCATTGGCTGGCATTCTACGTGAACTGCTGGAAGTTCCGCGCCACCGAGAGCCCACGCGAGCACCGCCATTCCTTCGCATTGACATGACATGTTTGGTAAACGCTCATCGGGGAAACTGACCCCCTATTTCCCAAGCCCGCCTTACGGGGCATGATTCCGGAAGATTTGCTATCCTTGCAGGGACAGAAATATGACCACTCAGGCCCCTTCGTTGACACGCAAAGAACTCTTCCTGCGCACTTGCCGCTGCGAAGCTGTGCCCCGCCTGCCAGTCTGGATGATGCGTCAGGCCGGACGCTACCTTCCGGAGTACCGCGAAATCCGGGCGCAGCATTCGTTCCTGGAGGTCTGCAAGACGCCCGACCTCGCCGTGGAAGTTTCCCTACAGCCATTTCGCCGCCTGGGCGTCGATGCCATCATCATTTTCTCTGACATCCTGATTCCAGCCGAAGCCATGGGCCTTCAGCTGGAACTTGGCGATGCGGGCCCGAATCTGCCCGGATCCTGTACGCACGGCGATGGACGTGAAGAAGCTGCGCATCTTTGATCCCGAAAGAGAAACCGGCTTCCTGATGGAGGCGCTGCGCCGCACCATTAAACACGCTGGACCCGAAGTGCCCGTGCTGGGCTTTGCAGCGTCGCCCTGGACGCTAGCCTGTTACATGGTGGAGGGCCGCACCAAAGAAGGCTTCGCCACCGTAAAGAGCTTTCTCTATCGCGAGCCCAAAGTCTTTCGCGATCTACTCCAGAAAATTTCCAAGGCCACCATCCTCTATTTGAAGGGCCAGATCGCAGCGGGAGTCAGCGCAGTGCAACTGTTTGACACCTGGTGCGGTGAGTTGAACCTCGCCGACTACACCGAGTTTGTTCTGCCGGCGGTGCAGGAGATTATCGCGGGACTGGGCGGCGTTGTTCCGGTGATTTACTACACCAAGGCCTCGCACCACCTGCTGCCTTCGATTGTGAAAGCTGGCGCCAATGTACTCAGCGTGGACTGGCGCGTGTCTCTGAAGGAGATTCGCACGCTCGCCGGATCTCGCGTGGCATTGCAGGGCAATCTGGATCCCGCCGTCCTTCTCGGGCCCAAAGAAAAAATCCGCCAGGCCACACTCGACATCGTCGATGAACTCGGTGGCGTTGGCCACATCCTCAATCTCGGCCACGGGATTCTTGCAACACACATCCGTGGAAAACGCTCAGCTGTTCATCCACACAGGCCAGCAAGCCGCGCTCAGCGATGCCAGCCAGGTGGCACAGTCGCGCTGTTGAGCGCGCAGGAGGTTCGCGCCGTGCCGATCATCAACCCGACGCTCCGAGAAATGCGCCAGGAGCTTTCCGTCGACGAGGAATTCGTCAATCGCTACAACCGCCCCGGACCTCGCTACACCAGCTATCCGACAGCGCCGGTCTGGACCGACTCCTTCGGCCCCAATGAGTACGAAACCGCGATTGCCGTTGGCCGACCAGAAGCACTCCCCAGTTTCCCTGTACATGCACCTGCCCTTCTGTGAGAGCCTGTGCCTGTTTTGCGCATGCAACGTGATTATTCGCAAGGATAAGAGCGGCACGCCGCCCTACCTCGACATTCTGAAAAAAGAAACGGCTCACATCGCTCGCGGCGTTTCGCGCGATCGGCAGGTGGCGCAATTTCACTGGGGCGGGGGAACACCCACTTATCTTTCGCCCGAGCAGATTGAAGATCTTTTCGGCTACACACGTGAGCGGTTCACGTTTGCTCCCGACGCGGAGATCGGGATTGAAGTCGATCCGCGCGTGACGACCCGCGAACACCTGGAGACCGTGCGCAGGATGGGCTTCAACCGCTTGAGCATGGGCGTCCAGGATTTTAAAGAAGAAGTCCAGAAGGCCGTGCATCGCGTTCAGCCGTATGAACAGACTCGCGATCTGATTCGGGCGGCGCGGGAGTTGGGGTTCGACAGCATCAATGTCGATCTGATTTATGGCCTGCCGTATCAGACCGCGGATAGCTTTGCGCACACGGTAGAGCAGATCGTGGGCCTGTCGCCGGATCGCATCGCCATGTTCAGCTATGCGCATGTGCCCTGGCTGAAGAAGCAGCAAGGTTCGTTCGTCGGGCACCTGCCCGAAGGCATGCAGAAGTTCGACATTTTTCGCAGCGGCCTGCTGAAATTCCTGGAAGCCGGCTATCTTTACATTGGCATGGACCACTTCGCTAAAGAGAACGATGAGCTTGCCGTCTCGCAACGGAATCGCACCCTGCATCGCAATTTTCAGGGCTACACGACAAAAGCCGGCGCGGATCTCTACGGCATGGGAATCACCGCCATCAGCGGCATTCAAGAGACCTATGCGCAGAACTTTCGCGACATCCCTTCGTGGGAAAAAGCCGTTACCGAACGCGGCATCGCCACCATGCGCGGCTATCGCCTGTCGCCGGACGACGTCATCCGTCGCGAGGTGATCAGCCGCCTGTTGTGCCACACCGTGATTGTGAAGGATGAAATCTCCAGACAGTTCGATATCAACTTCGACGAGTACTTCGCTGCAGAACTTGCGCGCTTGAAAACACCGGAGGCCGATGGCCTGGTCGTGATCAACGACAAGGAAATCCGCACCGCATGGCTGGGCCGCATTTTTATCCGCAACCTGGCCATGGTGTTTGATCCTTATCTCGAGAGGCAGCATCTGGATTCCAAGCCGCTCTTCTCGAAGACGCTTTAAACTGCGCGGCGCGAACCGTAAAATACTCCGGGCCGAACTGCCCCGGTTTCGCCGTCGCGCTGCGTGAGCGGAGACTATTCTGATGCCCAACCAGGTCCAAGCCCTCGTCGTTGGCGCCGGAATATCCGGTCTGGCCACGGCGTTGGGCTTGCAGAAATCGGGAATCTTGACGATCATCGTGGATTCAGCCGCGCGTCCGGGTGGAGTGATTCATTCCGAGAAGCGTGACGGCTACCTTCTGGAATGCGGCCCGCAGAGTTTCAGCGGCAACTCCGCTATCACTTCGGTTTCATCGGATCTTGGCCTGCTCAGCGAGCGTCTGCTTGCCGATCCCAAGGCCCCGCGGTACGTCCTCATCAACGGTAGACTGCAACTCGTTCCCATGGGCCCGGGCATCCTCGCCTCGCCACTGCTGTCGGGAGGTACGCGGTTGGCGCTGCTCCGCGACATTTTTGGCAAAAGCACTCCGCCGGAACCCGATGAGTCCGTCGCCGGGTTTGTGCGGCGAAAATTCTCGGCCACGTTGCTGGACCGTCTTGTGGGTCCCTTCGTCTCTGGCATCTACGCCGGCGATCCAGAAAAGCTAAGCCTCCGCGCCGCCTTCCCGATTCTTTATGAGGCGGAGAAGAATTTCGGCAGCGTGATTCGCGGAGCCTTGAAAATCATGAAAGCGCGCAAAGCCGCGGCGGGCGACGCTCCACGCGAGAAGGCGACGCTACAAACCTTCCAGGATGGCAACGAATCGCTGATCGATGCTTTGGCGGAGCGGCTGGGCAACGCTCTCTACTGCAGTGTTGAAGTAGGGTCTATTCAGGCGCTCGATCCTGCCACCGAACCGACCGCGCCCAGATTTCGCGCGACGCTGCGCACGCCGAAGGGCGAAGAAGTGATCGAAGCGGAGCGGTTGATTCTTGCCGTGCCCACCAACGTGGCAGGGAAACTCGTCGCGCCACTGCATGCTGACTTCGAACCGGCGTTTTGCGGCATTGAGTATGCCGGCATTGCTGTCGTGTCGCTCGGATATCGCAAAGAGGACGTTGCGCACGCGCTAGATGGATTTGGCTTCCTGGTGCCACGTTCTGCCGGACTGTCGATCCTCGGCACGGTCTGGAACTCGTCGCTTTTCCCGGGGCGCGCACCCGACGGACAAGCGCTGCTCACCAGTTTTGTCGGCGGCGCAACCAATCCCGGCGCGCTAGAGGCAATCGCCCGAAGAACTTGTTGCCCAGGTTCACGAGGAACTCACGCCACTTTTGGGGATACGCAAGGAACCCGTCTTCCGCAACGTCACCATCTGGCCGCGCGCGATTCCCCAGTACAATCTGGGCCATGCCACCCGCCTGGCTAGCATCGAAAAACTGCGCGGCAATTTCCCTGGACTCTATATTGTCGGGAACTTTCTGAATGGCCCCGCCATCGGCACGTGCATCGAGCACGCCCTGAAGGTGGCCAATGAAATTCGCGTCAGTTTCGCCAACTGAACTCTAGCAGCGTTTTTCTGTGCCGGTGCGCTAACCGGATTTCTCTCCGCTTTGCCGCTTCTCTCCAGCGTCTTTTCTCTTCCGCCGTTTTCACAATCAATGGCGGGCACTTGCTTAGGCAATCGCGTATGTTCATCGATCGCGACAAACGTTACGTACGCGGTCGTGGTTTGCTTGCGTTCCCCTGTCAGAATATCTTCGGAGTACACTTCGACCCCGATTTCCAGTGAAGTGTGGAACACGCGGTTCACGTGCGACTTCAGGATCACGATCTCGCCCAAATTCACGGGATTCTGGAAATCGATGTAATCCACCGACGCCGTCACCATATAGCTGTTCGCGTGACGGCTGGCCGCCATCGCCGCCACGATGTCAACCAAATGCATAACGTGTCCGCCCAGCAATTTCCCCAGCGCGTTGGTTTGCGCAGGGAGCACCACCTCTGCCATTTCGGATGCCGACGCGCTCACTGGCTTCCCTTTTGGAGTAGCCTCAGTTCTTGTGCTGCCTTTTCGATTCATCGCAGTCCTCTTCTTCGAAGCGGGCCGTTTTCCGTCGGTCCGCTTTTCCATTCACATTCATTTGTGTTGCTTGCAGAGGGGCTTGCGCGCCTCTTTGGGTGCTACTCTCCTCCACGTATAATACGGGACACCACTATGACCGACCAAAAGAAAACCCGGCGTCAAAAACTTGAGGAGTTTCTTGCCAGCAATCCCAACGATGCTTTTTCGCGCTACGGTATCGCGCTCGAATGCATCCGCGAAGGCGATTTGCCCGCCGCGGAATCCCACTTCCGAACCTTGCTGCAGACAAATCCAGACTACGTGCCGGGTTACCAGATGTTTGCGCAAATGCTCGCGCAGAATAATCGCGCGGACGAGGCCAAAATCGCTTTGTCCAAGGGCATCGACTCTGCAATTCGCCAAGGAAATCAACACGCCCGTTCGGAAATGGAAGCCCTTCTATCGGAATTAGGCTGATCCCAAGCTGGAGCCATGCGAATGACGGAAGCCGCCCTTCCCAGCACGCCGCAAGCTACAAACGTATCCATGCGTATCGCTTGGCTGTTCGCTGCGCTCGCCTTTCTGCTTCAGGTGGCATTCAGCGGACGATACGGCTATTTTCGCGACGAGCTTTACTATATCGCGTGCAGCAACCATCTTGCCTTCGGCTATGTCGACATGGCTCCGCTTACTCCCTGGCTGGCCCGCGCCAATCACTACCTATTCGGCGATTCTCTCCACGCCATCCGCCTTCTGCCAGTCTTGGGTTTCGCCATCAACGTAACTTTGACCGGCTACATCGCCAGGGAACTTGGCGGAAAACGCTGGGCCATTGGCATGGCTTGCGTCACGGTGATGCTCGCTCCGGTCGTTCTTGGCAACGGCACGCGGCTGGCCATGAATCCGCTGGAGCCGTGCTTCTGGATGGGCTGCGTCTACGTTTTGCTGCTGACCATCAATCGTCAGCAACGGAAGCTACTGGTCTGGTGCGGTGTGCTGCTGGGTTTTGGCTTGTTGAATAAGCACTCCACAATCTTTTTCCTGGGCGCTCTTGTCGCCGGACTGCTCCTCACACCGCAGCGCAAACTCTTCGCTACCAAGTGGTTTTGGGTCGCCACGGCGATCGCCTTCGTGATTTGCCTGCCGAACGTGCTTTGGCAATACACGCATCATTTTCCGACCCTCGAAGACCTTCGGAACGTCAAAGCCACGCATAAGAACATCGAACTGCCACCACTGCCATTCATCAAGCAGCAGATCATGATGCTCAATCCCATCACCGACCTTGTTTGGATCGCCGGGCTGGCTTTTCTTCTTTTCCATCGCTCCACCAAGCCGTTTCGCTTCCTTGGCTTCACCTACCTCTTTTTTCTTGGCGTGATGATGGCGCTCCACGGAAAGGACTACTACCTCGCCCCCATCTATTCCATGCTTTTCGCTGCAGGCGGCGTGTTCTGGGAAACACTCACCGAATCGCGGTCACGGCTACGCTGGGTACGCGTTGCGCTGCCGTGCGTGGTCGTTGCCATCTGTCTTATTTCCGTTCCTCTCGCCCTGCCCGTTCTGCCGCCAGACAAGATCGCGCCGTACATGCGCGCCCTAGGCATCGCCAACACGCGCACGGAAACCACCATGACAGGAATGCTGCCTCAGCACTTTGCGGATCAATTTGGCTGGGAAGAAATGGTTGCCAGCGTCGCCGGTGTTTATACTTCCCTTCCGCCCGAGCAGCGCGCCAAGACCGCCATCCTCGCCGGAAATTATGGCGAGGCAGGGGCCATCGATTTCTTCGGCCCGCGGTACGGCCTGCCAAAAGCCATCAGCGCTCATCAAAACTATTATTATTGGGGGCCGCGAGACTATACCGATGAGAGCATCATCTTGCTGGGGTGGGAACTCAAGGATGCGCAGCGTTGGTGCCGCAGCGTCGATGTGGGGCCTCGCAATGCGCCGTATTACGGCATGGGCTGGGAATTCTACAACATCCTCGTCTGCCACGATTTCAAGATGCCACTCTCGCAGGCCTGGCCGAAGCTGAAAGTATGGAATTAACAAGCGATCGCGCAACGCGAGCTATTCCCATTTTCACCTGTGCCTGGCGCTTGGACTTTCTTCGTTGGAATTTCGAGGTATACTTTCCGCACATTGGGACACTCCGAAGCCTACTTTTGCATAGAAAGGATCTTTGTTTGAGCCCCTTTTCGCGAATTTCTTTCCGCTATTCGTTCATCTTCATCACTGCTTTCGTTCTCGTTCTGAATGTTGCTCCCGCTTCTTCGCAGGAAGCCGCCGACCGCATTTTCTTCAACGCAAAGATCTTTACCGGCGAGCCGCAGAATCCCTACGCAACGGCAGTGGCCATTCATGGTGACAAGATCGTTGCCGTCGGGAACCTGCTCGAAGTCGCGAAAGCCGCTTCTGCCAATGCCGAGCGCATCGACTTGCAGGGCAAATCGCTGTTTCCCGGCTTCATCGACTCACACAGCCACTCCATCGATGGCGGCACGAATCGCATCTCCGCAGACGCCAGCGAGAACGTCAAAACCATGAGCCAGCTCGTGGCGTTCACGGCAAACGCGAAGAAGTCCGGCAAGGGCATGAACGGCGACATTCTGGAAATCTTTGGGTTGCCACTGGAATTCTGGTCGCACACCGATCAACTCAACGCGAATTTCAGCGCCGGTGCCTACGCGAATGTTCCGGTTGTGCTGTTTGGCATGGACGGCCACACTGGCTGGGCTAATTCCGCGATGCGGAAGCGTGCCGGAATTGACAGCGCCTATGTCAAGAAACTCTCCGAGCGAGAACGCAGCTATTATGGCGTCGGCAAGAATCTTGAACCGAACGGTTTCCTCGTCGATGCCGGCATGGAGAAACTTACGCCGCTTCTACCCAAGCCGAGTGACGAGAAACTGCTGGCTGCCGGGCGCGCGGCGTTGGCGTACAACTATAGCCTGGGCATCACGGCGTGGCTCGACCCTCTTGCCGGCGAAGGAGTCCTGAAGGCTTACAAGCTCCTTGCAGACCACGGCGAACTGAACTCCATCGTCGACGCATTCCCTCAGGTGTTCGCGAAGGATCCCACCGCGGAACTCGCCGCCGTCCAGAAAACGCGCGAGCAGTACAAGGGTATCGCGAACCTGCATGTCACCGGCATCAAGATCTTTGCCGATGGCGTTGTGGAATACCCTTCACAGACCGCCAATCTCACCAAGCCGTACAAGAACACCGGGCGGAACGGCGAGTTGCTGTTCGAGCAGAAAAAGTTCGACGAGTTGTGCGTCGCCGCCGACAAGCAAGGCTTGATCATTCACGTTCACGCCCTTGGCGACGGCGCGGTAAAAGCCGCCCTCGATGGCATCGCGGCCGCGCGCAAAGCCAACGGGAACTCCGGTCTGCCCGACACTCTTACGCACGAACAGTTCGTCGACCCGGCCGATTTCCCCCGTTTTCGTGAACTGGGCGTAATCAGCGCGTTACAGCTTCTGTGGGCCGAAGCTAGCGTGGACACTATCGACATCGTGAAGCCCTACGTGGACCCGGAAATCTACAAATGGCAATATCCCGCTCGCTCGATTCTCGACAACGGTGGCGTCATTTCCGGAGCCAGTGACTGGCCTGTCTCCAGCGCCAACGTTTTCTGGGGGATCTACCAGGCCATTACCCGCAAAGGTCCCAAGGGCGTGTTGGATACTTCGCAGGATATGCCGCGGGAAGCCATGTTCTACGCCTATACACGCAATTCCGCTCGGGCTATGAATATGCTCGATACCATCGGCTCCATCGCGCCGGGCAAACGCGCGGACCTGATCGCGATCGACCGCGACGTCCTGACGGCATCCCCGGAGCAGTTACGTGAAGCCAAGATTCTCTGGACCATGGTTGCCGGCAAGACCGTCTATCGCATGGCGAAATAGGGCGGAACTGCTCCCTTCCCACCGGCGCCTTTGGTATCATCCGGCTTGGGGCTCATGCGGCCAGATCGTATTCCACTCTTCCCTCTGAACGTCGTGCTCTTCCCCGGCGAACAGCTACCCTTGCACATTTTCGAACCGCGCTACCGCCGCATGGTGCGCGAATGCCTGGATTCAAAATCTCCCTTCGGAATGCTTCTGGCGCTTCCCGACGGTATCGTGCGCGTGGGATGCACGGCGGAAATTCTGGAAGTGATTAAGCGTTACGAGGACGGCCGCATGGATATCATCACCGTTGGCCGCGACCCGTTTCGCGTGGTCGAACTGTTCTCCGGCGATGCCCTTCTCGAGGGCCACATCGACTATCTGGAAGACACCGACTCCGCCGCGGCGCCTCAATCGATCAAGCAACTCGTTGAACTCTATGAGACCTGCCACACGTTGCTCTTCAGCGGCATTCCCAAGGATTTCGACTTCGTCCCTCCAGACCAACTCTCCTACACCATCGCTGCGGCTCTTCCCCTGGACCTCTTGTGGAAGCAGCAGCTCCTGGAACTTCGCACCGAGTCTGAACGCCAGCATCGGCTTTCGACGTACCTTCGCGACTGGGCGCCGCATCTACAGAAAGTAGAGACCTTGCGACATCGCGCCGGAGGCAACGGTCAAGGTTTAAACTAAGTTTCGGCGAGCTTTGGCAATTGGTTCGCGGATAGAGGCCCAATGACAGCGAGCACTTCTCTTCATCACCCCGGACAACCCAAGCCGCGCACGCTTGGCGAGTGGAAACGCATCCCGGATTTCGATGCCCGCACCACGGCGCTGTCCGTCAAAAATGAAATCCGCCGCAACCTGCTGCGCAGCATCGAACGGAATCAGCCGCTATTTCCCGGCGTGCATGGATACGACGACAGCGTCATCCCTCAGATCGTCAATGCCCTGCTGTCGCGCCACAATTTCATTCTCCTGGGGCTGCGCGGGCAGGCCAAAAGCCGCATTCTGCGCGGCTTGATGCAGCTTCTGGACCCGGAAATCCCGGTGATCGCCGGGTGCGAGATCAACGACCATCCTCTGCGGCCCATTTGCCGCGCTTGCCGCGAACGCCTGGCCGCCGAGGGCGACAATACGCCCATTGCCTGGCTTCCGCGCGACCAGCGCTACGTGGAGAAACTTGCCACTCCCGACGTTACGATCGCGGACATTATCGGCGACGTTGACCCGATTCGCGCCGCGCGTGGTGGGCGCGACCTTTCCGATGAGTTGACCATTCACTACGGCCTGCTGCCGCGCGCCAATCGCGGTATTTTCGCCGTCAACGAACTCCCCGACCTCGCCGGAAAAATTCAGGTCGGCCTGTTCAACATCATGCAGGAAGGCGACATTCAGATTAAAGGTTACCCGCTGCGCCTTCCCCTGGATGTTTTGCTGGTGTTCACCGCCAACCCCGAGGATTACACCGCTCGCGGCAAGATCATCACGCCGCTCAAGGATCGCCTCGGCGCGGAGATTCGCACCCACTATCCCAGTTCCATTGAGGAAGGCATCACCATCACCACGCAGGAAGCCTGGACGCAGCGCGATTCCTCCGTCAAAGTCGAAGTGCCTGATTATCTGCGCGAAGTAGTAGAGGAAATTGCATTTCAAGCCCGCGAAGACAAGCGCGTCGACAAGCGCTCCGGCGTCAGCCAGCGTCTTCCCAT
Organism: Candidatus Acidiferrales bacterium; assembly: GCA_963792145.1. Lineage (GTDB taxonomy): Bacteria > Acidobacteriota > Terriglobia > Acidiferrales > UBA7541 > Acidiferrum. The sequence goes on along the minus strand of CAWBVH010000063.1, from coordinate 124,152 downwards.
CACCACGCTGGAAAATCTTGTCAGCAGCGCCGAACAACGCGCCGCCCGCACTGGTGAATCTTTTGGCGTCGCCCGTGTCGCCGATCTCTACGCTGCCCTGCCTTCCATTACCGGCAAGCTCGAACTCGAATATGAGGGCGAACTGAAAGGCGCTGAAACCATCGCTCGCGAACTCATTCGCGCGGCGGTTGGCCGTGTCTTCACCAAGCATTTTGGCGACGTCAATTTCCAGCCGGTCACGCAATGGTTTGAACTCGGCGGCGAACTGAAGATCCCGGACATCATCTCCACGCCCCAGCGCCACCAGCAACTGGCCAGAATTCAGGGCTTGCTTGACCATGTGGGCAAACTCGGCGTGCATAGCCGTAAAGACGAGCCTCAGGCCGCTGCCGCTGCCGAAATGATTCTTGAAGGCTTGTGGGCGCATCGTCGTATCGGTCGCAGCGAGGAACGCGGCTTCTACGCGGAGAAACCGCAGCGCGCGCCGGAACCGCGCGAATCGCCCAACAGGCCGCGGCGCAATTACAATTGAGGCGCGCATGAAAGTCGTCAAATACGGAAAATACACCGGCGAGCCCGCCGACGTTGTCGACCTCGACGAACTGATGAAGCGCCTGGGCGATTTTTTCCTGCAGAGTGGCTTCGAGTCGCAGTACTACGGCCTGTCCGAGTTCGATTCCAGCCAATCGATGGAAGCCCTGCGCGACGCCATTCTCCGCGCGCTGCAAGAAGGCGACCTGATGCCCGACGACGCCATGAGCGAGGAACTCCGGAAAATGTTACAGGATCCCGGCGCGCTGAACAATCGCGAGGTCCGCGACCTGATCGACAAACTCGTTGAACGCCTCTCTCAGGAAGGCTTCATCAATCCGCAGCAGCCCCCGCAGATCACTCCCCCGCCGCAAACCACGCCTGGAGGCCAGTTGGGTAATGCGCAAGAGCGCAGTCCCGATGCGCGCTTTGAGATCACCGACAAGGCCATCGACTTCCTCGGTTTCAAGACCCTTCGCGATCTGTTGGGTTCGCTCGGCCGCAGCAGCTTTGGCCGCCACGATACACGCGATCTTTCCACGGGCGTCGAGTCCGGCGGCGTTTCGCGGCCGTACGAATTCGGCGACACGCTGAATCTCGACATCAGCCAGACGCTCTCCAACGCCATTCGGCGCGAAGGAGCCAAGGTGCCCATCGACATGCAGTATCGCGACCTGATGGTCCACCAGTGTGAATACCAGAGCTCCTGCGCCACCGTTCTTCTGCTCGACTGCAGCCATAGCATGATTCTTGTATGGTGAAGACCGCTTCACTCCCGCGAAGCGCGTGGCCATGGCTCTCTCGCATCTCATTCGCACGCAGTACCCTGGCGACACTCTCAGCCTGGTGCTATTCCATGATTCCGCGGAAGAAGTCCCGCTGAACCAGCTTGCGCGCGTGCAGGTCGGTCCCTATTACACCAACACGCGCGAAGGCCTGCGCATGGCACAACGCATTCTTCTTCGCCAGCGCAAGGATATGCGCCAGATTGTGATGATCACCGATGGCAAACCTTCTGCTTTGACGCTCGAAGACGGTCGCATCTACAAAAATGCCTTCGGCCTGGACCCCTTCGTAGTCGGTGAAACGCTGGAGGAAGTGAACAAGTGCAAGCGCGCCGGCATCATGATCAACACCTTCATGCTCGCGACGGACTACAGCCTGGTTCAATTCGTCCAGAAGATCACGCAGATGTGCAAGGGCAAGGCCTACTTCACAACGCCCTACACCCTGGGCCAATATCTGTTGATGGATTATATGCAGCGCAAAACCAAGACCATTCACTGACGCGCCGTGTTGGCTCTTCCTGCGATAAAATAAGCCCATGTCTTTAATGAACAAGCTAGCGCGCTGGATCAATTCGGAGGCACCTTTGACAACAATTGAAGTGGGTCAATCAGCTCCCGGCTTTTCATTGAAAGCCCTGGATGGCAAAGAGTATTCGCTCACGTCACTTCTGGAACGAGGCCCGGTTGTTCTGGCTTTCTTCAAAATTTCCTGCCCGGTTTGCCAATTCACGTTCCCTTTTCTTCAGCGCCTGTTCGAACGCTATGGCGGCGACGGCGTTTCTTTCCTGGGCATCTCTCAGGACGATGCGCGCAGCACAAAGGAATTCAATCAGGAATACGGCATAAGATTTCCCACGCTCATCGACGAGCACGGGTATCCGGCTTCGAACGCCTATGGCTTAACAAATGTGCCGACTATTTTTCTGGTTGCGCCGGACGGTAGCATCAAAGTTCAGTGCATGGGCTTCAGCAAAGGCGACTTGGAGAAAATCGCGGCCGAACTGGCGCAGCATCGCGCGCTAACGCCGGCGCCGCTATTCCGCCAGAATGAAGTCGTACCGGACTACAAACCTGGATGAGGCTCGAAAAACTAGGTCCGGTCGGACCTAACGACACAACTCATATCAACCTGAATGCCGACCAACGAGTATCGCTTTGTCATTTCGAACGGAGTCTGAGGAGTGAATCATCCCTCTCGTTCTCGCTCAAAGAGAGATTCCTCGCTTCGCTCTGAATGACGACGTAAAGCCCTACACGTCCTCGCGCAGCAGATCGCGTTTGTGTTTCTCCGGCTTTTTTCGCTTGTCGGGGACAACGCGCGTCGTTGCAGGAATAAGCCCGACCTTCCGCGCCCGCCTTCTGGCCTCAACTCCTTTGTCCAGTTTCTTTTTCCTCGCTCGGCTCATCTCAGCTCTTCTTTGCTGCGATCTCTTGCACTGCGCGGTAACCCTGGTCAATGGCCTCGTTTGTATACGCGAAGGCGCCCGCATCGGAATTCGCGATGTGAATGTTACCGAATGGCTTTCGCCCGATTTCGTGCGGAGCCTGTCCTGGCGGCCAGACCGGATCAAATAAGGAATTGTATTCGTAGGCGTAGCCATGGGGCCAGCGATTCACGGTGATCGCTTCGACGTCACTCGCAGGGTCAAAACCGCCGCTGCTGAGCATTCGCGCCAACTGCTCGCGGATATTCCTTTCAAATGTAGAATAGTTCGTTCGCATCAAACGGCCACGCCCGCCGCGTTGTTTGTCGCGCGCCGTTACGCCCGTACCCACCGGAACGTACTGCAGGTGCACCAGGCAGGATTCATCGGCGCTGCTGCGTGAAGCGGTAGTCGCCAATGCTCACGGGGAAATCCATATCTACGCTGGAGAAAAAGGACCCAGGACAGTGGATGCTGTGCACCTTCAGCTTCTGAAACGCCTGCCAATTCCTCAGCTGCACGTTGGTATAAACCAGCGGCACTTTCACGTTGTACGCAAGTCCATCCTTCTGCGCTTCCGGCATCTCCGGGCACATATACGGAATCACCATGTTCCAACACGCCAGAATACACGTTTTGCCCTGTACAACCCGCGCTTGACCTCCGCGCACATACGTCACTTCTACACCATTGGAATTGCCCGGGCCGCCGGTGTTCACGGCATGGATCACCGTGGAATTCAGCCGCACACGCACCGGCGAGCTATCATCGTCTAGCTTTGCGTAATCGAATTTCGCCATCACCACATCTTCCATCGTGTGGCCCGGCGCAACGGCGGGAATCATGGCGCGCACCAGCAGTCGCGGCACGGACCCGATGCCGTCGGGGAAATGGTAGATGTACGGCTCGTGATCCTGGCGCGTGACTTCAAGGCCCATCCCCGGCCCGTCTTTGTCCGTAATCCCGATCCCCGCGAATCCGGGCAAGTAGCCAAGGCCAGCCATATCTCCCGCCGGCACCGCATCAATCCCCACGCCGTACAGCCCATACATCGAAGTAAACAGGAGCGGGATCGCATCCGGGGTGATCTTCGCATTTTTCAGCAGATAATCCTGGTAGCTGGTTTTCGCCAGGTAGGCCTTTTTCTCCGTTGGGCTCATCCCGGCCAGGTAGTCCACTTTTTCGCTGTACAAGCGCGCCAGATCCTTCTGCGCAGCAGGAGAGAGTGGTGTCTTCGCCAGAAATTCCGGCCACGGCGTCTCATACGCGCCGGCCACCAAGCGATCTTCCCCGAAGGTTTCCTTGTCGAAGAAAATTCCCTGACCCATTCCCCGCGACTCATAGAACTTCTGGTCGTAGTACTTTTCGAACTTCTTCACCTCAATTCCCAGATCTTTGAAAAGCTGCTTTGCTTGAGCGCTGTACAAGTTCGGGCCGGTGATGGTCTGCGTTCCGCCGTAACCGATAATCAAGCGCTTGCCCGCTCTGAAACTCGTTTCGCTTGGCGTGCCCTCCAAAATCGTCGTGATTGTCCAAGACTAGGATCCGGGCGCTCGGTCCTGCCTGCTGGCGATAGAAATAAGCTGCGGACAAGCCACTGATTCCGCCTCCGACCACGATCAAGTCATACGAATCCGCGTCGCGCGTGGGATGGTCATAAGTCTTTCCATCCCTCATGGCGTGCGCCACTTCCCACGATCCGTCGTGGCTGCCTCTCATCCCGGTTTTCGACGGCGGATAGTATCCAGGCTCCTTCTCTGGAGCGTAAACCGCATCTCCCGCAAATACATCGGTCCAAAATGTCCCCGGGCTTAGTAATGACGCGCCGATGGCAATGCTCGCACCATTTAGAAAATCGCGGCGCGTGATGGGCCGATCCATTCCCAATTCGCGATCTCGTTTGTCCTGGTCCACGCAAGAAATCTCCCGATGAAGGCCGCAGCCCGCATGCCCAACTGCCAGTAGCGGTAAAGACGGAATGCTCAAAAAGCTTAGCCCACCCGGGCGCCGTAGCAAAGCCCTCGAAACGGTCCGCCCTCTTATCGACAGACGCATTAGCCGCGGTTTGCGCTATCATTGGACTCGGTGATCAGGGCAAGTTGCCGCAGTTTTTTCGCACCATGACGTCTGTCCGCACACTGAAAAAAGGGGTCCCGTCATCCTTTTATCGAACCGCTCGAAGTGTTGCTTCAACGGTTGGCGAATCACGGTAGTTCTCTGCTATTAGGCGCGACCGCGTGCCTTGCCAAGCGCGCCCGAGCCATCTCGCAGCGGAACCAGCAGCTCATTCTTCAAATAGTCCGCGCGAGTTGAGGACGGCAACGCCTGCATGCAAAATTCTCTATGCGGGCTTTGTTGGCGCCTTGGAGGCCGGCAGGACGCAAAGAATTCGGGGATTGTTCAGATCCGTGACACCCTACGGGGCCCAGAGTACTCCGACGTCTGTGCGGAGTCCTTCATTCCGATTGACTGGACTTCCGGCCTCAATTGGATCCTGAAGCACTTTCCGTCCCATCCGGGCCCACTGACTCCGGAAGAACTAGCCACTGCACCCAGCGTCATTCTCGTCGGTCATAGCACCGGCGGCTGGGCCATGCTCACGGTGGCCCGCGATTTGCGCGACAGAAACATTCCTGTTGAACTGACGATCCAAATTGATAGCGTCGGCATCACCGACGCCACAGTGCCGCGAAATGTGAAGTCCGGAGCAATTTTTCACGCTCGGGATATTCTGATGTTCATGACCACGAAGAACCTGCGAGCGGAAGATCCGGTCCATACGAAGATTGTTACCAACGTGGTGGTAAAGCGCGCGAACCATCTTTCCATCACGCGTGATCCGCGCATCAAGATGCTGGTTCTGGAGACGGTAGAGAGTTTGCGAGCCTCTTCACGTGAAGACGGCCGAAGTCCCTCATGATTTGAACCATTAGCCATCTGCGGTCTGCTCAGTCTCAGCTCAAATCACTAGAACGAAAAGGTAAGTTGCAGGTCTATCCTGCGATTTGCTGTGCTGTTATTGTAGGGCCCGCCCGCCAGTGAGTTGGACTCGCCAAATTTCGGTGAGCTGAGATTTCCCACCGGCGTCCCCAGATTGACGTTGTTGAATGCGTTTCGCACATTTACACCCAGCGTTAGCGAATACTTCCGGTTCGTTGAGCCCGCATCCATGCCGCGACCTCCGACAAGTCCGCCACGTCCCGGCCCTCCTGGTCCACGGCCAAATGTACCGCCGCCCATCCCGCCGCCTTGCACCGCGCTCGATGCATTTTCCAGTACCGGACCGAAACCAAAGGTCTTGCTGAACCGTAAATTCAAAGCAAAACGTGACGGCCCTTCCCCGTAGAAAGGCGGGATCGGCACGTAGCCAATTCCCGGGACAGAATTGAAGCAGCCGAAGGCGGTCAGCTTGTCCGGAGGGCAAGTCCCGAAGGCGGGTCGCGTATTGTAAAGCGAGTCCTGGTAGGGGTCTGCGCCCGTGGTGATGTTGAACGGAGGCCCCGAACTGGCGACCATAAACGGGCTCAGACGAAAGCCGCGCGGCAAGCCAACAGTGCCACCCAGGAATACGCGATTGCGGATGTCGAAACTCGCGCGGCCATAGTCCTGTTGCAGATCGTAGGGATTCGAAGGAAACGGAGGCAATGACACCGTAGACGCCGAGGGTGAGGTGACGAGGCCGCAGTCCCAAAAACGTCGCTGTTCGCATAATTCAAGGTGTAGTAGCCAAACAGCGAGAGGCGCGCACCCATGCGCAGGCTGCCATTGATGATCAACTGGTTCTGTTTGAATGTGCCTTCGGACTGGTATTGAAAGATATTCTCGTTAATGCCGTTGGGCCGCTCTCCAGTAACGGGATTAGCGGGGTTCAAGTTGTTGGTGTAGAACACATGAACGCCACGGGAATTCAGGTAGGTCACGGCGATATTCGCCGTCTTCGTCAGCTGGCGCTCCAGCGTTACGCCGGTCTGAATGGTGTACGGTGAATGCAGAGTGTTATTCACCGTATAAATCGTAGGAGCGGTGGTGGACGACGGAAGCTGGTTCACTGGAGGTATGTCACTGAGAAAAAACTCCGGGTTCCGCACCTGATAACTCAGCTGATTGATGCCGTTCAACCGTTCCTGTTGCAATTCCATGGTAGAGGTGAACCGGTCGTAGAAGATGCCGAACCCGGCCCGCAGAATCATCTTGGGTGCCTTCTTCGCGCTTCCTCCGATGCCCCAGGCAACGCCGACCCTTGGCGCGAAATCCGCTTTGTCACTGAAATCATTTTGCGTCTCGAAACGCAGTCCGTAGCTCAACGTCAGGTTCTGGCGAATCTTCCAATCGTCCTGCGCGAATATCCCCGCATCGATCATATTTACCGACTGTGCGGGTATCCCCGCGGTTTGCGAATAGTAGCTGGCACCGCCCCCCAGCGCCTGAATTTCGGGAATCGTCAGGCCGTTGGCAAGTCCCTGCTCCGTGATCTGGTACGCCTGAATCGGAGTAACTTCACAACTGGTTGCCGCGGTCACAATACAACCCGGCTGGAGCCGCGCTCCGAACGTAAACGATCCATTGAAATTCGTTGTCACGGAGTTCGCGTCATCCGTAATCCGCAAACGCCCGCCGACTTTCCAGGCATGCTTGCCGTAGTTCATGTAGGTGATGTTTTGCAGCTCGTAGCGATTCTGCACGTCGGAATCGTTGAAGCCGCCGCTGCCGTTACCGTTGAAAGCCCCTTGCACATCCACGTTTACGCCGGAATTTACAGGGCCTGTCTGCGTCAGCGCTCTCACGTACTGAAACCGGGTTTCATTCACGATATGCGCGTTCACAATTTGCGTGTCGCTCACCTGCACGGTGTTCTCCGTATCGTAATCATTCACTGCCACCTGCGCCAGACCGAATCCTCCAACGTCATCGTTCTGCTCAGTGCTACGAAAAAACTGGTAACGCGCCGTCAGCGTATTGTTCGGTGTGATCTGATAATCCAGACGCGGGCTCAGGTTCGTCCGATTCTGCGGGTTCGCAATCGCCGCGCTGTACGGAACGATGTTGAATTCTGGATCCAGCACTGTCGCGCTGACGATGGACAAATTCTGAATGTCTCGCTGCTCCAGATTGAAAAAAAAGGAAGCTTTCTTGCCCAACGGTCCCCCTATATTTCCGCTGTATTGCACCGTGTGATAGGCAGGGGGCGTGGTTCCCTCCGGAAGGATCTCAAACGGGTTGCGCGAGTTGAACGCGGAAGAGTTGCCATTGACCATGAACTGCCCGTGCAACTTGTCGGTTCCCGGCTTTGTGAAGATCTCGATGCGTCCATACCCCAGCTTGTCGTATTCCGTGGAAAACGGATTCTGGTTCAGCCGGATTTCACGAATCGAAGCTTTGGGAGGCAACTGCCCAGCGGTGAACCCATCAATATACATTTGCCCGCCATTAGGCCCAGCTGCGGGCCCCGCCAGCGCCTCAAGCTCCGACTGCAATTCGTCCGGATCGTCCGAGAGCGCTTCCAGGTCCTTCCCCTGAATCACTACCGTGCTCGCGTTATTCGCGGGGTTCACGTCCACCTGCGTTGTCGAGTCGTTTACCACCACCTTTTCCTGCTGCACCTCAATCGTCAGCGGGATATTCAGCCGCGTCACTTGCCCCGCGGTGATCACCACGTCCGGTTTGCTGAAAAGGGCAAAGCCTGGCGCGCTGGTTTCCAACTTGTAGCTACCGGGAGGCAAGTCCTTGATTTCATATGTGCCGTCTTTGCCCGACGTTGCTCCTTTTGCTTCTCCCGATGCCGGTGTCACAAGCACGCGTCGCGCCCACGACTGCTGCTCCGGATGGATCCGTTACCTGCCCGCGCAAAATTCCTGTCGGCGCCTGCGCAAGCGTACTGCACGCGAAAAGAAATACAATTAGAGTGGCAATACACGTTAGGCGTTGGATTGTTGCGCTAAACTGAATCTCATTCCGGAATCTCGTCCTTTTCGTTTGATTCGACGCTTCATTCGCTTCACTGTGTACCCGCGTCGCTAGCGCCGGAGTTCAAACTCCATGGCGTCAGGATGGATGCCTGCCCTTGCGGGGAGGCTTGCAGAAGCGGCTCGACTCCGCCAAGCACTGTGATTGCCACTGCTGCGGAGTCACTCTGCGCCGTTGTTGCCACTATCATTACCGCATCGCCCTTTTGAAAATCTCCCAATGAGCTCGCAGGCAGCCGGCTCAGCATCTGCTGGATGTCGCCGCCGCCATTGCGTGGCGCACCGCCCATTCCTCCGCCTGCTCCGCCTTGCGATCCTTGCGCACCGTCGCCTGCCTGCGCTCCCACGGCTGGAGGCGTTGCCGGCTTCGCGGCGCCACTCGCTGCTCCGGCGGCTTCAGAGGTAATTCCCTTCAGTCGCATCGCAATCCGCTGCGCTATCGGTTGAGGCAGCTTGCGAACTTGCGAGTCTGAGGTGATTTTCACCTGCACCGGCTTGTTGCTCGCCAGGTCTTTGACCGTCAACGTGCCCGCGCCGGCATCGACAGACTCAATTGTTCCCGCAATGTTACGAAACGCGCCGGTCACAATTTCCTCTGCTGTGAAACTCGATCCGTCTTCGCTCTTCGTACCGCGCGCTCGTAGTTGGTCGCCGGCCTTGATTTCTGCCAGGGAACTTGGCTTTGCATCATCAAACTTCACGGAGTTCGGCGCGTACCGTCGTAGGACCGTGGTCTTGGAAACATGAACTTCAACGTCTTTGCTTCCAGCCGCTGTTGTTGTTCCAATCGTGACGGTGCCTGCCGAGGGATCCGTACTCTTTACAAGTCCTCCTATCCCTCGGCGCTGCCAATCTTCGCGCTCGTGCGTTTGTTTCGCGCTGATATCCGCCTTTTTCATGGCGATCACGGTGGATGCTACCAAGCTCGTCCCATCATCACTGGGCTTGCTGCGCACCAGAACCCGGTCGCCCTCCTGCAGATCGCTCAATTGAATGGGCACCGCTTCCTTCAAATCCTTCGATCCGGGGGGCACACGAAGGTACTTCACGTCGGCAGGCAGCGAAATCTTTAGCTCAGTTCCAGCGTCGGTCGCAAGAATAATAGTTGTGCCAGAGATGCTCTTAATCGTTCCCACCGTGGGCGGGCTCTTGGCCGGGGTTACCGTTTGCGCCGATGCCAGCGCGCCCGTGGGCTGCATCACCGCGGGACACAGAGCGAGCAGGAAATATGCACAACCTGCCCATCCAAAGGCCTGGCGGATTCGTCGCCTCAACATGTTCACTCAAACCTTCCTGCAGAAATCTCCCTAAGTTCCGTCCTTCGTGGGGAATGCACCAGGGATCTGGCGTCAACTCACACCCAGACGGGAGCGAGAGCGTGGCTCTAAAACTTAGACGTGAGGTGAGGGATGAAGCGTTACACCTATTTTCAGCCGCTGTTCCAGTGTTGAATTGCCTCACATTTGGCAATCGTTGCTGACGCCAACCGCGTCCTTCAAAGCTCTCACAGGTCTTCAAGTTGAAGAATTTCCGGTTTATAATCCATCCATGCCGAACCAAAATCCACTGGCAGGCGTCGTTCCGCAGGTCATCCATCCACGAATCGACGGCGAAACCGCCGTCACCGAATACATCGAGAAGATTGAAGGTGAGGTTGCTCTGGATTCCTACGTTAAGGCGCAGACGTCTGCGCCCGAGGTCGTGAAGCGCATCAATGAACTGGAGAACTGCCTACAGCGTCTGGCCAATGCTGCTTTGGCTTCAAGCAACATCGTCAAGCATCCGGAATTGCGCGCTGCCGCCGAGGAAGCAAAACTGCTCCTAAAGAATCGGCTCGAGGTCGATGACACCAAGCATCGATTCCACAGCGAATTGGGATTAGTTAAGGACGAATCTCGAATAATCGAGGACTAGCGCGGGTCTGAACTGCCCACCTTTCTTATTGTCTCAAGAACATCAATCCTTCAAGAAATCTTGGCCTGAGAAGGAAGCTACGTGAAGCGGCGCCACGTTGACGGGTGGCCTACCGTTTGCGCCTCTGTTTCTTGCAAAGGGTGGGTCCGCGCTTCCCCTTTTTGTTCGCGTTTTTCAGATTTGGCGGGAGCGTGTGGAAGTCGAATTTACGGTTATTCAGACAGCTCTAACGTTTACCAGGACTGACTCTTAGCATTCTTGGCCTCTCAGTGGAGAGAGTGGAAAGAAACAACTGTCCGCAGCTAGTTCGGTGTGGTTCGGTATCTACTGGTACTTTTGACAATTGCATCTATTGGGTAGAGGGAAGAGAGCTCCTCAGGCTGGTGAAGGTGTGTGCCGCCTCCCGCCTTAATCCCACACACGCTGGATCTTGCTGCGGACGTCTCTCGTGGTATCGCTGTCAAGCCTTCGAACAGTGCAAAAAATTCTAGGAAAAGAAATTGGAATGGAAAGAGGAGGATGCTTATGAAATTTGGTGGGCAAATCACTATTGCTTTGGCGGGAGTTGCGACGCTGTTTGGCGCGGCGTCAATACCCATGGCCAGCGCGCAGGACAAACCAAACATCGTGATGTTGATGACGGACGACACCGGCTGGAACGATTTTGGCACTTATAGCGGAGGCGGCAAGACCCTGGGCCATCCGACACCGAATATCGATCGTATGGCCAAAGAAGGCGCCACCTTTACCAGTTGGTACGGATAGGCGAGCTGCACTGCAGGCCGAGCTTCGTTCATCACAGGTCGAATCCCGATTCGCTCTGCACTTTCAATCGTGGTTGCACCGGGGGACGAGAATTTTCTGCGCAAGGAAACGCCAACGATTGCCGAATACTTCAAGAAGAATGGTTACACGACGTACTTTTCTGGAAAATGGCATTTGGGCGATAAGCCAGAAGCCTACCCTATCGAGCATGGCTTCGATGAAATGAAGGAGTTCGCCGCCTACTACGCCGGAGTCTATTCTTATCCCGATACAGAAAGTGGTTTCATCCTTGGTTCCCGTCGTACAACCCGGAGTTCGAAAAAATGTGGGATTCGGTCGTAAACCTGGGCGAGTGGGAAGGTGTGGCCGGTCAGCCCGCCAAGAAGGTAGCGACGATCACATACGACTATATGGCGACGATGGACGAACGGCAGGCCGACTACGCGGTTGAGTACATCAAGCAACACGCGCACAGCGGGAAACCGTTCTTTATGGACGTGAACTGGATCAAGATGCACAACCCGACGAATGCCGCGCCAGACTTCAGAGGAAAATCACACCTGGGCGACTATTCGGATTCGCTCATGGAAATGGACGCCGACATCGGAAAGGTGTTGGATGAAATCCGTGCTGATGCGCCTAACACCATCGTGATGCTGACGGCCGACAACGGTGCTTGGCTAGACGCATATCCGGATGCGGGCACAACACCGTTCCGTGGCGAGAAAGGCTCTGCGTTTGAAGGCGGCTGGCGGGTACCGGCGATTATGACTTGGCCCGGACACATTCCTGGAGGCGTGCAATACGGCGAAATGATGTCACACATCGATTGCTGGTCAACATTGTCGGCAATGGCAGGCATTCCAGTTCCCCCGACGGGCGAAATGAAGGACAACAACGGCAAGCCAATCTACTTCGACAGCGTAGATAACAGTGCCTACATCCTTGGAAAGGCAGAGCACTCTGCCCGCAAATCTTGGATCTTTATCAACGGCGAGTATCTCCATGCAATTCGGGTTGATGTGGGGGGCGATCCGCAAGAGCCTTGGGTCAACATTGCCTGGAAGTTCGTGTGGACGGCGAAAGATACTTGGCTGGGACCAAATCTAGATACGGGCTCAATCCCGGCTGTCTACAACCTGACTATGGACCCGTACGAGAAGTACGACATGGTATTCAATGGAGCGGCACCTGCTCGGGCGTTCACGAACTCTCCGGGAAAGTATGCCGGACAGGATAACGGTTGGACGGCGGCACTATTCAGCTTGGTGCTCGCCGATTTCGACAAGACGATCATGAAATATCCCAGCATCAAGCGCTTCCCGGGTGGTGCGTCGAACGATTTGATACCAAACCTTCAGCACCCAGAAAACCCAGTGCCAGCGCTCGACCCCAACAACATGCCGAAAACTCTTCCTACGGCTCAATAAGGCGCCAGAGCTAACACCAAGGGCGCCCTTCCGAGCCGCCCGATTTTCTGGCGTATTTTAACCTTCCCGGGCGGGACTAATTCTCGCCATTAAGCAACTACCAATGCCCTTCAAAAAACGTGTGGGTAAGCCTGATCTGACGAGGTGGCCTCTATCTTTGCGATCTGCCAAAACAACTCGTAACCGAGACAACGGACAGAATAGTGCATTACCGGGACGGGGTTGAACGACACGGTTCGCCTCCCTGTGTTGTGATCTCGACCACCGAATTTAATGACTGTCCGGCTAGCGGGTTAATCGTCGTGCCGATCATAAGCGCCGTCAACGTTGACTTGGCGAAGTTCAAAAACGTTCCATCGACATGAATTTGAATCGTTCCCAAGGCGAACCTGGATTTGCGCTAGTTGAGCAAGTTCGCTACATAGATCGGAGCCGGTGTAAGGTTGGGGTCTATGGCTTTTCCCTTAGCGATTTTTGTGCACAGGTCGCGCTTCCTGCCCCGCTTCCTGGGCATCTGGCTGATCATCAACGGCTTCGCCTATCTGGCAGTGAGCTTTACGGGCTTACTGTTACCCCAGTACGAGGATGCGGTTTCTAACATCGCCTTTCCCGCCCAACTCGGAGAGATCGCGATCATGCGGTGGCTCTTGATAGTCGGCGCAAAGCCGCAACCACCGGCCGTCGCAGCATCGTCAGCGGCCGGTTAGAGCGTCGGGGAAACGCAGGTCTCATCACCCGATCGGATATTGTCATCGACTCCGCGCCCCATAGAAGCTCAGCTCTTGGTCACGTCCGAGATCCGAGGGTCGGGTCATCGGACATTTTGAAATTACATGTCCGTTTTAACCAGGCACTCCGCGCCTTCCGGTCGAGGCGGCACCTCATCTTTCACCAGATCGCAAAGAGTGAACCCGAGAGAAAAGCCGCAGGGCAGTACCAGCCCCGCGTTACAGCGAACCGGGCCGGAACTTGATCCTCTGAAGAAAAGAAAGTGGGGGCGGGAAATCGAGAGTAGAATGAGCGTGATTCCCGCCCAAGGAGAGACCCCTGGGCCGCCAAGGTGCTCTTGCAAGGCGGCAGAAACCAAATACGAAGACTTAATGGAGGTGTCGAATGGCGACAGCGAATCCGGTGTCCGGTTTGCAGGGCCCGTTGGGAGTGGCAAAGAAAATCACGGGATGGTATATCGGCGCAGCGGTGTTGTTTATCGTGCTGGGAATATTTGCAATTATTGAGCCCGGTGTAGCGAGTTTGGGGGTCACGTTGCTGGTCGGGTGGCTGCTGATCATTGGGGCCGTCGCGCACCTGATTGCGGCATTCAAGGGTGGCGGGGCGAAACAGGTCATTTTTCAACTGTTGATCGCGGTGGTGTATTTTATCGGCGGGATCTATTTCCTGACGCACCCGATCATGGGGGTGAGCACACTGACGCTGCTGCTGGCGGGGGTAGTCCTGGCGGAAGGAGTGCTGGAGATTATCTCGTACTTCAGGATGAAGGGCGAGGGAGCCTCGGGCTGGGTACTGTTCAATGGGATCGTGACGATCCTGCTGGGTTGCCTGATCTGGTTCCAGTGGCCATCGAGCACAGTGTGGGCCATCGGGATTCTGGTGGGAGTGAACCTGCTGATGACGGGGATAACCCGGCTGATGTTCGGACTGGCGGTGCGCAAAGTGATTCCGCAAACCGCCCGATAAAGAATAAGCCGTGACGAGACCTGCAGCAGCGAGGGATCTGCGTGCGGGTAGGAATGTAGGCTACCGGATATTCACGCTGATTCGGGCGACTGCTACTTATTGATGGTTGAAAAGCGAGCAGCTAACTCAAGCGACTTGGGAGCACACGTCGGAACGCAAGATCGAAAGTAAACTAACCCCGTAGTCGGGGACCGCGGAAGTTGATCAAGCTACTGAAACGATGGAGCCACATCGATCGAGGCGTCAGCCATCCTTCACGCCGCCTCGTAAGGATGAACCATTGGTTCAAAGGTACAAGGACATTATTCGTGCTCTCTCAGGCTTCATATTTGCTGCTGACTTTATTGTCGGGAGCTTTCGCTCTACATGGTCAGGTACCTGCTTCGGATCGGAAGTCCCTCGAGTCTCAGAGCGACACGCAGGCCTCCGCAACGGAGAAACAGTCTGCGCAGAAACCGTCCGCTCCAACTCCTAAACCCAGGAAGGAAATTGCCGGTGGCAAAACCGCACAGGAAATAGCTAATGAGGCAAACAACCCTGCGGCTCCAGTTACTCTTATCCAGTTTCGTGACGTCATGCTCCCCAATGTTCCCGGAGCGGCCGGTGTTAGCCATGCCTTCCAGATGCAACCTGTACTTCCCATCGGACCCTTCCATGCCTTCCCGGTGGTTCAATTAGTGAAGATGACCATTCCATTTCCTGTTCTACCGGGCCCAATAAATCAGGCTGGCATCGGCGATTTGCAGGTCTTCGATCTCTTTTCCTTCAAACAATCCTGGGGCCGCTGGGGCTTCGGGCCGGCGCTGGTTTTTCCTACGGCTTCAGACACAGCGCTGGGTGCAGGCAAATGGCAAGCGGGCCCCGCTGTTGGACTCATCTATACCGGCATCAAAAACCTGACTGCGGGCGCGATCGTGCAAAATCCCGTTTCCTATGCCGGCTCTTCGAATCGTCCGAATGTAAACAACATGCTCATCACTCCAACCTTCACCTTTAACCTTGAAGATGGTTGGTTCGTGGGCCTCAGCGACTACAACTGGACATTTAATTGGGAAAACGGTGGGGCTAAGACAGTTCCCCTGGGGGCCCAATTCGGCAAAGTCCTGCGCATTGGCAAACAGCCGGTCAGTCTATCGGTTGAGGCTGGAGGATTTGTTGCCACACCCCCCAACACGCCCAATCCCGGGTGGATCTTCGGTTTTGAACTCAGCCCGATCTTTAACTGGCATCTCGGTCCGGGAGAAAAGGTTCGTTTGCGTGGAAAGAACTGATCATCCCGCACCTCTAACCAAGAGAGGGAAATCGGGAGCGAACTGACAAGGCGCAGAGAAGCACAATGCTTAAGATCAGCTGGCATTCAGACAACATGAAATCACTGGCAAGATCGCTCCTCCTAGGCGCTTCTTTGTGTGCCGTGCTGATGGCAAACTGCGGTGGCCAGAACAAAACCTCCGCCCCAATCGCCTCTGCGGACGTGAACTTAGCAGCACCTTCAACCCAGGCGCCCGCCGGATTGGCTCAGCAACCTTCTCCCGGCCAGCAGCAAGCTCCTTCTGCTGCCCTCTCGTTGCCTCTCAATTTTGAGCGGCACACCGGCGATCTGGATGGCATGGTCAAGAGACACGAGATTCGCGCTCTCGTCGTGTACAGTCGCTCCGGCTTTTTCTACGACGCAGGTCAACCGGAAGGAATTTACTACGAAGCATTGGATGAGTTTCAGCGCTTCGTGAACCAGAGGTTCAGAACCGGCGCCTTGAAGATCAATGTTACGTACATTCCGGTCAGACCCGAGCAACTGGAACAAGCTCTCTTGCAAGGGGTGGGTGATGTCATTGCCTTTGGCGTGATTGTCACGCCGGAGCGAGAGAAACAGGTATTGTTCACCACCCCGATCGATTCCCGTGTGAAACAGGTCCTCGTGACAGGACCCAAGGCGCCCGCCATTACGAGTCTCGAAGACTTGAGTGGGAAAGAAGTCTACGTCAATCCGCTGACTGCCTACTACGAAAACCTGCAGCATCTGAGCGAATCGCTTCAGAAAGCAGGTAGGCCGCCGATCCTGTTGAAATCTGCCGATCCCGACCTGACGGATGAAGATCTGCTTGAAATGCTCAACGCTAGCCTGCTTCCTGCAACCGTTACCATAAACATCCGAGCCGAATTCTGGGCGAAGGTGCTTCCTCGCTTGACGCTTCATCCCAATATGGTCCTGAAGGAGGAAGGGCAACTCGCTTGGGCAACGCGCAAGGATAGTCCGCAGTTGAGACAACTCCTCAACGAGTTCATCAAAGGCCGCGAGGTAGGCACTGTGTTCGGAAACATCATGCTCAGGCGCTACCTGCAAAATACCCACTGGGTGAAAGACGCCACTTCAAACGAGGAACTGAAGAAGTTTGAAGCTTACGTTCGCTATTTCCAAAAGTATGGTGCTGAATATGATTTTGACTATCTGATGCTAGTGGCGCAGGGATATGAGGAATCAGGTTTGGACCAAAGTGTCAGGAATCCGAGTGGAGCGGTGGGCATTATGCAAGTGATTCCTCACTACGCGGCCGCTCCCCCCATCGGTATTCCCAACGTGGAGATCGCAGAAAACAACATCCATGCCGGCGCAAAGATGATGCGCAACATCGCGGACACCTACTTTAACGACCCCAAGCTTGACCCCTTGAATAAAACTCTCATGGCCTTCGCCGCCTACAATGCCGGGCCCACCAGGATTGCTGGTCTTCGGAAGAGAGCAGCGAGTGAAGGTCTGGATCCCAATCGATGGTTCGGCAATGTCGAACTCATTGTGGCAAAGGACGTCGGAGAACAAACCGTCCAGTACGTCAGCAATATCTACAAATATTACGTCGCCTATAAACTCACATTGGAAGAATCACGGACCATAAACTGAGAGTCGAACGCATAGCACGTATCGTTAACACGTATGTTATTTATTCTATATGGGGACAAAAGGGACGCGGCACAATTTGGCACAATTCTGTGGCTGAAATGCTGCCGTTCCGACCCGCATTATAATAGGCCCTCTTCACGCGCTTCTTTTCGTCCTCTTTGGCTAATTCATCGGCGCTCATCACAACCTTCACTTCCCTGCCCTCTTTTTCCGCCAGTTCGCCTTTTGCGTCGCGCTGATCTTGGCGCGAGCAGCCTTGCTCATCCGTCGAGTTTTCGTTCGTCGCCCACTCAACGCTGCGATCGCAGCAACAACTCCCCCAAGCTTTTTCGTGAGGTGTGCCTGTTCCCTTTTGAGCGCGGCTAAAATGTTCATGAGGCCTCCGCGCGCATCCTACCATGAAACGCAAAGGGCTCGAAAGCGTGGGAGCTCCGGAATCAAGAGGGGCTACACCCCATAAGCGCTAAGATAACAGAAGGCGGTCGAGCTGGGGAACCCTCTTACGGTTGCGCTCGGCCAGCGCCATGGCGATCTCATTCCAGTGCGTCAGGACTTGCTGCAGTCTCAATCTGGGAGCGATCGTTTGCTGGATTTGGTGCAGAGCGAACTGGAACTCACGCCAGGGGCTGCGTACCCGTGGGTGGCCAGAGATCGTAGCCCCAGGGGGAAAAAGCGGAACCGAGTTGCACTAACTTCTGCGTCAGCAGCGCCACCAGGAGTTTTCCGTAGAGCCAGGCCCGAGAACTCTGATCGTCGTACTTGGGCAAGTGGCCCATTGCCAGGATGGACTTGAGCCGTTTAAACACCAGCTCAATTTGCCACCGGAAACGATAGTATTCCAACACTTCGGCCCCACCCATCTCGGACTCGCCCACGGTGGTGAAGACGATCACATAGCGGGCGTATTCCCGCGTTTCCGGTCTGCTTTGGCGCTGTTTTTTTTGCTCCTGGAGAGTAATGCGCCGTTGCGCCAAAGCGATGGCTTGCTCACTTTTCCGCACCGCACAGACGCGTCCCGCAATGCGCCGATTCTGCTCGTGCACCCACGCCGGCCATTCGCGAACCGTGCCGGCGGCCCGGATCTTCCGAAG
Source organism: Candidatus Acidiferrales bacterium (assembly GCA_963792145.1). Taxonomy (GTDB): domain Bacteria; phylum Acidobacteriota; class Terriglobia; order Acidiferrales; family UBA7541; genus Acidiferrum. Next base: position 105,652 of record CAWBVH010000063.1, on the reverse strand, counting down.
CTTCGGCAACAAAGCGAGAGGCTGCCCCGTGGGTCCGAACAACGGTAGAGAGGAAGAGTTCCGTCGGACAATGACGTCCGCCCCTTGACGATACACTGCGGCCACCCCAGGCGGGTTGGCATACCCGCGATCCGCTAAGATGATATCCCCCGCCGTAGCGGGGAAGCGCCGCAAGTGCTCACCAGTCTCCTGGCCCTCGCTGGGCGTGATCTGAAAGAAATCACAAAGCAACTCCGGTAGCCGGAGGCTGAAGTGTAGGCGCCACTGGGAACCGGTCTTGCCCGGTTCTTTGATTACCGTTGCGTCTACGGCCCGCACATGCCGTCGTGGTTCTGGCCCTGGCCATCGCACCCCACTTTCCTTCAGCAATTCCTGACAGAGATGCTGCAGCCACGCTTCCGCTTGTCGCAAGCGGTTCAACAGCGTCACATCCGACACTTCGGCAACGCCGGCGGCCTTCGCTCGCACCGCTGTCTCGCGTAGCGAATAGCCACAGCCGACGTGCAGCAACAGAGTGCGCAAGACCTCGTTCACAGAGTCGAAACCGCGAAGACGCGCTACCGCACCCCTTCGGCGTGCATCGATTTCCCAGTCCGGCGGGAACAACCCCAGGAGGATCTTCCAGTCTTCATCAAGGGCATTCATGCCCTTAGGGTATAAAAACTAGAGATCAAGGTCAATCGTTATCTTAGCGCTTATGGGGCTACACCCCTTCTTGCAGGTCAAGTCATCCAAGTCTTTAGAGGGCTTATCTTGCGTATTGTATGAAACGGAACAAGCAATTTTTTCTAACAGGCTCGGTTATTGGTCTGGTTCTAGGCACGGCGCTCGCGGCTGTGGTGATTGGTGTTCCAGTGGCGCGGGTAGCGGCCGGGCAGGCTTCGACCAAGGGTTTGCACATTCCAGAGCTCGACACCGGCTTTCGGCTTCTCTACGAACTCAAGTTTTCGGAGGCCCGTGCCCAGTTCGAGGCATGGCAGAAGTCCCATCCGCAAGATCCCCTCGGATACGCCTCGGAAGCGGCTAGCTATCTGTTCGAGGAGTGCTATCGGCAAGGCGTCCTGACCTCCGATTTTTTCTTGGACAACAAGCGTTTTCTCGGCGAGATCCCTCTCAAACCGGACCCTCAGCTACGGGCAGCATTCTTCGCCTCGGACAAACGGGCGCAGGACCTGGCGCAGCTTGTATTGAAAACAAACCCAGACGATCCGAACGCCCTGTTCGCTATGTCTCTGAGTCTGGGTATGCTGGCCGACTATGCCAGCCTCATCGACAAGCATCAGCTCGACAGCTTAAAAAAGATCCGCGAAGCAGATACTTACTCGCAGAGGTTGCTGAAGGTTGCCCCGGAAGCTGCCGACGCGTACCTTGGCCTGGGCACGGCGAACTACATCATCGGGAGTCTGCCCGGAACGAAGAAGCTTTTTCTCGGGTTCGCTGGAATCCATGGGGACAAGAAGAAAGGAATCGAGCAACTCGAGACCGCTGCCAAATACGGCCACTACCTTCGACCGTTCGCAAAGATTTTGCTGGCGCTAACTGCGCTGCGTGAGAAAACACCAGAAGTTGCTCGCGCGCAACTTACCGAGCTCGTCGCGGAGTTCCCGGAGAACTCGCTATTTGCTAGTGAGCTGGCCAAACTTTCAGCAGCAAATCAGCCGCTTCCCGGTGGTATCACGCCAAAAAGGCACGCTGTAGAGTAAGCCGCAGCCAAACGAAAAGCGCTGAAACCCGCCAAGGCAGGTCGGCATTTGGAGGGTCATGATGACCACCGTGCGGACATTAACTGTTCACACGCAAAAAGAGCGCCGGCCATCTCGTGGTTAGCGAAGCAACCGGCGCCGGGACTGCAAATTTTCAATCTCCGATCTTGCCTCGCCACGACTCACTCGTGAGCCGGAAAGACCCATTCTCCTTTGCCCTCGGGTGACGCTCATCAGGGAAATTTGCTATTCAGTGTGGTAAACGGAAGTTGTCGCGCAGATTGTCTCCCGCACGGAGACGGCACGTCTTGATCAGAGTTGATCTGCCCCGCCTATCGGCAGGATCAACGGTCGGAACCAGATCATTCGGATTTTTCAACCAAAGGCATTTGTTCCATGACCCGCTTGCGCATTTCGTCCGGCATCTTGTCGTCAGGCGGCTTCATGTCGTTGCCTCCAGCAAGCTGAAGGTTAGCACCGTTAGACCTCTGGCGGATGTTCAAACAACCAAAAGGTAAAGGCAATTCGCCCGGCCACCCACGGTCGCCCGTGCCGCCCGTGTTAGCATCTGGCATGGCCAGTAAATACCGAACGCAACCATGTGACTGTGGCCACAGCAAACTATTCACTACGTTACCCGCATCAGAGTGAAAAAGGGTTCCAGGCTGCGACTGCCGCAACTACAAACAGAAGAAAGCATAGATGCCACATGCCCGGTGTCGAACGCGTAGCCTCATTTCCCCTTCCCAATTGGGCCATAACCTATCCGAAATTACTGGACCCGTACAGTTAAAAATTCTAAACTCCCCTTGACCCAGCGGCTTGCAACCGCCAACCTGCTCGCGGGGCATTCTCACATCGGTTTTCGGGCCTATCAAACTCAGGTCATGCCCCGCCAGTCTTAACCTCGGAACCTAGATTTTTTCCCCAATAGACCACGTCAGCTTTCGATGGTAAAAGACAAATTGTGAACGTGACCGGAAGGTTGGGGAGTTTCGACCACCGAGGCGCTTCGACCTTCCTAACCAAGCCGGAAACGTAGGCTGGACTCCGACCTGTGGCGGGGCTTCAAATGACTACTGTGGTGGCCCTCGACGGGAACTCATACGCACGATGTCCGAAATGCGAACGACTGGTTCCGTTCTTCAGAGGAGAACAAGGCGCGCTCCACAGTAACACTAAGCGGTTCGCTTCTGACGCACTTGTCGCCATGGAGTGCCGGATTCACGGCAGTTTCGACGTGCCAGCCGGAAAATTTCACAACAAATGCGAACCCGACAAATGACGAGCCTGACTGCCCGAATGGTCGGAGGCTGATTACGTTTCCGAGGGCACCGCGTTCACCGAGGCTGAACGATCCTCTCTCGGTCTCGTTTCCAAGATCGTTGCACTTTCTAAAGCCCTACCGCGCGAGCCCGCGCTGAGCCCAAGCCTGCTGATTGGAGGATAGGTAATTATCTCAGCGGGCTATTCTACCCTGCCAAGTACGCATCAGGCGTAGCGAAACAGTGCTTTGAAACCGTAGTCCATGTGCTGCTGGATGTGGCAGTGAAACAAGGATAGGCCAGGCTGATCGGCGGTAAAATCGACGATCGCGCGACCGTAGTAAGGCACCACGACCGTATCCTTAATAACACCGGCAGTCTTTTTGCCATTGATCTCAGTCAGTTCGAAACTGTGTCGATGAAGATGCATGGGATGAGCGTCATCGGTACGGTTGCGCATGACCAGCCGGTAACGCGTTCCTTGTTGGAGCACGAACTCGTGTTCGTGGGGATACGGCTTGCCGTTGACAAGCCATAAATTGAATTTGCCCGCTCCACCGGGAATCTTCTCGAATACCAGTTCGATGGTCTGCTGCGGAGGGGGCGAAGTGGAGCTGGCCGTTCCGAAGATCGTATAGTCCCATGCAAACTTGGACGGATCGATCCATTGCGGTTGACGATGCTGCCCGGCGTACTCCACGACGGCGCCGAGGCCGGACTCGCGGATGATCTTCTCGGTTGAACCGAGAATCCAGATTCCTGGATTATTCATCTCGATCACTACATCGGCACGCTCACCCGCACCCAGGAAAATCGCATCCAGTCCTCTCGGAGAGGGCACCGGGTTTCCATCGAGCGCGATCACCTTCATTCTATGGCCAGCCAGCGCGATGCGGCGGTTTTCGATGGCACTTGCGTTGAGGAAATGAATCAACAGACGCTGGCCCTCGCGGACGCGAATCGGCTCACCGGATCCAAGTGCCTTGTCGTTGATCGAGTAGGTCATGGAACCGACTTCGAGGCCGTCGGGGTCGGTGTTCAGCGTCGCAGGCTTCTCGAGCAGCGGCCCAGCATGGGTATCGTCGTCTTCGTCCTCCATGGTGCCGGTGAAGAACGGTTCCCAATCGCGCAGCGCGAGGAAAAGTTCCTGATCGTATTGGCCGGGATTGTTGCTGCCCTCGACGTAGACAAAACCAAACTGGCCTGTATATGCGCCCTTATGGAGGTCAGCCATCGCCATGGCATGCGAGTGGTACCAGCGGCTTCCCGCCGGACGGGGGCTGAGTTGGAAGCGGCGCCGGCCATTGGGCGGTACGAGCGGCGAACCCTCTTCCTCCGTGCCGTCCACTTCTGGCGGAACGAGCATGCCATGCCAATGCACGAACTCAGGCGTATCGGTGTCATTTATGACGTCGACGGTGACAGGCTTTCCTTCCCGCATGCGCAGCACGGGGCCGGGCGCGGAGTTGTTATAACCGATGGTCGAGAGAATGTGGGAGCGGTCGAGTTCGACAGTAACGGGCGCAATGCGAAGTGTATGATCGGCCTTGGTGTCGGAAGGCGACCCGTGCGATGGATCGTCCTGAGCGGCAAACGGCAGTCGCGCCATTCCGGCCTGCGCCAAGACCATGCCGCCGAGTTGGAGGAAGTTGCGCCTCTGCACAATCGTCGCTCTCGCACCGGCTGGACATTCTTGCATGGTCTCACGGTGAAAGTGGCGGGACAAGCGTGGGTGGAATATGGTAAAGCTGCAACCAAGGCAGGTGTTCCGTCGTCTAACCTATTCTCGCCCTCTATTGCTCTCCGCGGAGGTCCTTTATGAAGCTTGCGCGCGCCGCACTGGCGAGTATAGGTGCCACTGTCTGCTGCGCGGGGCTTTGGGCTTTCCAGCGGACAGGCAAATTCGGCTTCGGCAAGGACGACGCGCCAACGAACGGCAAAGCGGAGTTCTACTGGTCGCGGTTGGCATACTCCACAAATATGGCAAGCTTCGGTGGCTACGGGCGACACGGATGGCGGGGTTCCTGGTCGCGCGACTATCCTAAAGCGGACCGGCAGTTTCTGATCGCCATGCACCGGCTGACCCGTATCGACGGACGGCCAACGGAGCAGGTGGTTACGCTCAATAACGATGACATATTCAACTATCCGTGGATTTACGCTGTCCAGGTGCAGAACTGGACGTTCACCGACTCTGAAGCCAAGCGATTACGCGAGTACTTGCTGAAGGGCGGTTTTCTGATGGTGGACGATTTCCACGGCACCGAGGATTGGGAAAACTTCATGAACGGTATGCGGCAGGTGTTGCCCGACCGGCCCGTTGAGGACTTGAAGAGCGGCGACGAAATCTTCCACACCCTGTATGACATCGACGACAAGATGCAGATACCCGGAGAGCAGTATGTTTGGTCTGGCCGCACCTATGAGAAGGACGGCTATCAGCCGAAGTGGCGCGCCATTCGCGACGACAAGGGCCGCATCATCGTGGCCATCTGCCATAACATGCACCTGGGTGACGCATGGGAGTGGGCCGACGACCCGAATTACCCAGAGACGTTCGCGTCGATGGCGTTCCGCGTGGGTCTGGATTACATCCTTTATGGCATGACGCATTAGTGTCGGCGGCAGGTCCGACAAGAGATTGAATCATTGTAGAAAACGATAGTGCAAGTTGATTAGGACCAGTAGGACTAGAAGGGTGGATGTTTCAGTTTTTATTCAAGTACCCGGCTCCGGTATTCACGAAGGGACGGTTCGTGCTGCTCGGTGGTTGGCCGGCATGGGCGCTGGCAGTATTGATCGTTGCGGCCGCTGGGGGACTTGCACTATTGATCCGCTGGAGGCTGCGTCGTGCAACGCCTGAACTGCGAAGCTGGCGCGGGTGGCTGATTTGGGGACTACAGTCGGCGCTGGTAGCGCTTGTGCTGTTGCTGCTCTGGCAGCCGGCAATGATGGTGAGCGAGTTGAACTCTCAGCAGAACATCATTGCCGTGGTAGTAGACGATTCACGCAGCATGCGCATCGCGGACAGTGACGGGAAGACACGCGAAGCCGCGGCGCTTGCGGCCTTGAGCGATAGTGTTCTCGCTGGGCTTCAAAAACGTTTCCAGACCCGAGTCTACCGACTGGGTCGTGAACTCACACGAGTCGATGGGGCGCAGGGGATTGCACCGGTGGAGGCGGCTACACATATTGACGACGGGTTGAAGCAGCTGGCTACGGAGACTGCGGATGTGCCGGTAGGAGGCATTCTGCTGCTCAGCGACGGCAGCCAGAATACTGCGGGGACGGGCGGTTCGGGAATCAGTCTGGATGCTCTGCAGGCACTGCGCAACCGACGGCTGCCCGTACACACGGTGGGCTTCGGCAAGGAAGAGTCCGCGCACGACGTGGAGATTGAGGACGTCAGCGTGGCGGGGAACGCGACGGCCAATGCGCGTATCGCCGCGACGATCAGCCTGACACAACACGGCTACGCGGGACAGAAGGCGAAGCTCACAGTGAGCGACAGAGAAAAGTCGCTCGCGGAACGCGAAATCACCTTGCTGACGGACGGACGCATCCAGTCGGAACCACTTTTCTTTCCCAGCGGCGCCGCGGGCGCGAAAAGTCTGACGTTCAGCGTGGAACCGCTGCCTGGCGAAGAAAACCTGGCGAACAATACGGTGACGCGACCCATCCTCGTGAGCGACGCAAAGCGCAGGATTCTGTATGTCGAGGGTGAACCGCGCTGGGAATACAAGTTCATCCGGCGAGCGGAAGAAGACGATCCGACGGTGCAGCTGGTCTCGATGCTGCGCACGAGTGAAAACAAGATCTACCGGCAAGGTATTCGAGATCCGAGTGAGCTAGCGGACGGTTTTCCGGCGCGGTCGGAGGATCTGTTCAGTTATGCGGGCATTATTATTGGTTCGGTTGACGCCGATTATTTCACGCCACTGCAACAGGAACTCTTGCGTGAGTATGTTGATCACCGGGGCGGTGGCATTCTGTTCCTGGGCGGCCGCTATTCGCTGAGCGATGGAGGCTGGGGAGCATCGAGCTTGAACGATTTGCTCCCGACCTTTCTGCCGACAGGAAATCATAATTTCCATCGCAACGCCGCAACTGTCGAATTGACACCGGAAGGCGTAGATTCGCCAATCACACAGATCCTGGATGATCCGGAGAAGAACGCGCAGCGCTGGAAGAAGCTAACGTATCTGGCTGACTATGAAGATGCCGGCGCGCCCAAACCAGGTGCCACCGTGCTTGCCGATCTGAACGCGGGCCGGCGCAAATTGCCGCTGCTAATTACCGAGAGCTACGGCCACGGCCGCACGGCGATCATGGCAACAGGCGGCACTTGGCGGTGGCAGATGAGCGAAGCACTAGGCGATCTGTCGCACAATCTTTTCTGGCAGCAGCTTCTCCGTTGGCTGATCGCGGAGTCGCCGGGTCCGGTTGTCGCGTCGATGCCGGAGCGGGTGTTAATGGATGAAGGGCAGGCGCGGCTGACGGCGCAAGTCCGCGACCGGCAGTTTCAGAAGGCTGCAAACGCACACGTCACGGCGCACATTCTGGGACCAGAAGACGTGAATGCAATGGTTGACCTGACACCCTCCGAGGAAACGCCGGGACTGTATCAAACCGAATGGACCGCGGAGAAGCCGGGCACTTATGTCGCGGAAGTCATAGCGGAATCTGCGGGCAGCCAGCCACAGGAACTCGGGCGCGACGTGGTGACGTTTCAGCGTGAAGACGGAGTCGCAGAGAACTTCCACACCGAGCAGAACCGGCATTTACTGGAACAACTGGCATCGGAGACCGGCGGCCGTTACTGGAAATCGTCTGACCTGAAGAACCTTCCGCGGGATATCTCATACTCTGAAGCGGGCATCTCAGTTCGCAGCACGAAGGAGCTGTGGGATATGCCGATCGTGTTCGTGCTGTTGCTCGGGCTGCCGATAGGCGAGTGGCTGCTGCGCCGGAAGTGGGGCGTGATATGAAACGCGCTTTGCTGCTGGCGATGGCGTGTACAGTCGCGATCCAGGCGCGCGCCGCGACGTATTACGTCATCGTGGCGGGATTGGGTGGTGAGCCGGATTACGAGCAGCGCTTCATGGCAGCGGCAAAAGAACTGGATAGAATTTTCAGCCCCACAGCGCACGTCTACACGCTGACCGGGCCGCAGGCCACGGCCACGCAGCTGACGGAGACCATGGGAGCGGTGGCGCGAGACGCCAAGGCGGACGACGACTTTACGCTGATCCTGATTGGCCATGGTTCATTCGACGGCGTCGAGTACAAGTTCAATCTCGTGGGCCCAGATGTAACGGCGGCGGAGATCGCTACGATGTGCGATCGCATTGCGGCAAAGCGTCAGCTTGTGGTGGACACAACGAGCGCGAGCGGAGGCGCGGTGCAGGTTCTGGAACGCCCAGGGCGCGCAGTGATCGCCGCGACCAAATCAGGAACGGAAAAGAACGCCACCGTGTTTGCACGGTATTGGGTTGAAGCACTCGAAGACCCGGCAGCGGACGCCGACAAGAGCGATTCCATCAGTGCCATGGAGGCGTTTACTTATGCCGCGAAGAAGACCGCGGCATTTTACGATTCGCAGAAACGGCTCGCGACCGAGCACGCGGTTTTCAACGATGTGGGCACGGGTGAGCCGGTGCGCGAAGCCGGAAACGGGCAGGGAATGCTCATGTCGAGCTTCACGCTGTTGCGCCTGGGCACGAGCCTGCAGGCCGCCAAAGATCCGGCGAAGCGGGCGCTGCTCAACAAGAAAGACGAACTGGAGCAAAAGATTGACACCCTGAAGTACCAGAAAGCGGCAATGGATCCCGAGGATTACAAGAAACAATTGATGGACGCCCTGGTGGAATTGGCTAAGGTGCAGGAGGAGCTGGACAAATGAGAGTCCTCGCTCTCGTTCCGGCGTTCCTGCTCGCGTTCGTTGCGGCAGCGCAGGCGGCTGTCCCCGCAGACTGTTGGAAACTGCGCAAGGATGGACATCACGCGGAAGCGCAAGTGTGCTTCGAGAGGCTGACACGAAGCGACGATGCATATTCCCGCGCCGAAGGTTTCTGGGGCCTGGAAGCTTGGGGGCAGGCGAATGAACAGTTCCGTCTCGCGACGCAGTCCGCGAACAGTAAAGCTCTCTGTAACGTGCGCTGGGGGATGTTGTTGCACGAGCGCTTCAATGATACCGATGCGGCCGGCCTCTTTCGTGAAGCGCTAGCGAGGGATCCATCGAATGCCGAAGCGTACGTCGGACTGGCGACGGTGTCCGCGGACGGATTCGACGGCAAAGCCGCGGAATATTTGGTGAAGGCCATCCAACTCGACCCGAAGCTGGCCAAAGCGCATGAACTGATGGCCGACCTTGCTCTCGCGAACGACGATCGTGCTGCGGCCGCGGCGGAGGCCGACAAGGCCATCGTACTAGAGAACGATGCGCTCGATGCGATGGCGATTCACGCGGCCATCGAGCTGATAGCTGACCGCTCTCCCGATGCCTGGTTTGCGAAGATTCGGGCGATCAATCCGGGTTATGGCGAGGCATACGCTCACGTGGCTCGTCAGTTCGAGCTGCACTACCGCTACGAGGACGCAGTCACGTATTACCGCAAAGCGATCGAGTCTGATCCGCGGTTGTGGTCGGCACATTCGGCGCTGGGAATCGATCTGATGCGCTTGGGCAAAGAAGATGAGCCGTTCAAGGAGCTTGAGCTGAGCTACAACAACGGTTATCGCGATGCCGCGACGGTGAATAGCTTACGGCTGCTGGACAGCTATCAGACCTTCGATACGTTTCGTGACCACGCAACGATTCTGAAGCTGAACAAAACGGAAGCCGCGCTGCTGCTGCCGTACATGCAGGCGGAACTGCATACGATTCTTGCCACCTACGAAAAGAAATACCGCATGAAGCTTCCTGGCCCCGTGCAGGTAGAGGTTTATCCGAACCACGAGGATTTCGCGGTGCGAACTATGGGGATGCCGGGACTGGGGGCCCTTGGGGTTACATTCGGTGAAGTGGTGGCGATGGATAGCCCCTCAGCACGCAAGCCTGGGGATTTCAATTGGGGCTCGACGCTTTGGCATGAGATGAGTCACGTGTTCATTCTGACGGCCACGAATCATCGCGTACCGCGCTGGTTCACAGAAGGACTGGCCGTGCACGAGGAAGGCGAGCGCTCGCCGGAGTGGAAAGACCGCGTGACTCCGGAGGTGCTGCTCGCCATTCGCGACAAGAAACTGTTGCCGGTGGCCACGCTCAATCGCGGCTTCGTCTCTCCTGAGTACCCGTCACAGGTGATCGTCTCCTACTTCCAGGCCGGCAGCATCTGCGACTTTGTGAAGGAGAAGTGGGGTGAAGAAAAACTGCTCGACATGGTCCACTCGTATGCAAAGCTGCAGACGACTCCGCAGGTGATCGAGCAGGATCTCGGAGTTGCGCCGGACGAGTTCGACAAGCAGTATCTCGCTTGGATCGGCAAGAAATATGGGACCGAGGCTGCACACTTCGACGAGTGGCGGAAAAAGCTGAAGGGGCTCGTTGCCGCGGCGCAACAGAAACAGTACGACATCGTGTTGGAGCAGGGTCCGGCCATACTGGCGATGTATCCGGAATATACAGACGAAGCGAACGTCTACGTGTTAATGGCCGACGCGGACAAAGCACGAGGCGACGACAAGTCTGAGGCAGCCATCCTCACGGCATATGAACACGAGGGAGGCCAGATGCCGGCGGTGCTGAAGCGTCTGGCTACGTTGGAAGAGGCCGCTGGACAACCGGTCGAAGCGGCAGCAACACTCGAGCGCGTGAATTACATTTACCCGATCAAGGACGAGGACTTGCATCGGCGATTGGGCGATCTGCTGTTTGCGGAAAAACAGTATGAAGGAACAATCCGCGAATACAACGCTCGTGTCGCGTCGAATCCTGTGGACAAGGCCGGCGCCGAGTTCAATCTGGCACAAGCGTATTTTGCCGCTGGACAGAGGGACAAGGCGCAGGAAAGTGCACTGGCCGCGCTCGAAACCGCTCCCGGCTACCGGCCGGCACAAAAGCTGTTGCTGGAGTTGCAACGGCCGCCCGCAAAATCCAACTGAAGAGGAAGGAAATCGATGGTCTCCATTGCCGGATTGAATCAGGACACAGCTGTTCTTCAGAAACGTCTCGAGCGATTCCACGCGGTGCGCGAGGAAATCCTGAAGCAGGTTCGCGAGGTGATCGTAGGCCAGCAGGAAGTGCTGGACCAGATATTGATCGGCATCTTTATAGGTGGACACTGCCTCTTGACCGGCATGCCGGGCACCGCAAAAACGCTGATGGTGCGGACGATCGCCGAAGCGCTGGGACTGCAGTTCCGGCGTATTCAGTTCACCCCAGACCTGATGCCATCCGATATCACCGGCACCGACATCATCGAGGAAGATCTAACGACCGGACATCGCAAGTGGACCTTCGTCGAAGGACCGATCTTTGGCAACATCCTTTTGGCCGACGAGATTAACCGCACGCCTCCGAAGACTCAGTCCGCTCTTCTCGAGGCAATGCAGGAGCACTCCTGCACAGTGCGCGGGCATCTCTATCGGTTACCGGCGCCATTCTTTGTACTGGCGACCCAGAACCCAATCGAATTGGAAGGAACATATCCGCTACCAGAAGCGCAATTAGACCGTTTCCTGTTCAATGCGATCTTGGAGGACCTGAGCGCGGAAGACGAATTGAAGGTGATCGACCGGACGACGGCAACGCGGGTTACAAAGATCGAAGCCGTGGCTACGGCCGAAGATTTGCTCGACTTCCAGCAACTCGTGCGCATGGTGCCCATTGCTGAAACACTTTCGCGGTACGTCGTGAGCCTGGTGCGCGCCACGCGGCCGAAAAGCGAAAACGCGCCCGAATTCGTGAAGAAATATGTAAATTACGGAGCCAGTGTCCGCGCAGCTCAATTTGTGGTGCTGGCAGCGAAGGCGCGGGCGCTGTCCCACAAGCGCTATCACGTGACCTACGCAGACATCACTTCGGTGGTGGTGCCGGTGCTGCGGCACCGCATTCTCCTGAACTTCCACGCTGAATCCGACCGGATCGACGCGGACGAGATCCTTAAGAAGCTCATCGCGCATGTGCACAGGCCAAAGGAGAGTTGATGCAGCGGTTCCTGGATCCCAATGTTCTCGCGGGCATCGCCTCGCTAGACCTGGTGGCGAAGACGGTAGTAGACGGCTTTGTGGCCGGTCTGCACCGCTCGCCAGACTTCGGCTTCAGCCAGGAGTTCGCAGAGTATCGCGCCTACACGCCGGGAGACGACCTGCGCCATGTGGACTGGAACCTGTTTGCACGGACCGAACGGTGTTACCTGAAGCGCTATCGCGGAGAAACCAACAGCCAGCTCACGGTGCTGCTGGACGCGAGCAACTCGATGCAGTACACCTCTGGTCCGCCGAGGAAGATGGACTATGCGCGTTACATCGCCGCGTCGCTATTTTATCTCGCCATCCACAATCAGCGCGATGCGGCGGGTTTGATCGTTTTTGACAACGAGGTACGGGAGTACATCAAACCTTCCACGCGTCCGGGACAGCTTGCGCGGCTCTTCGCGGGACTCGACCAAGCCGAGCCACGCGCGTTGACAAATTTTACTAAACCTTTCAAACACCTTCAGACCTATCGGCACCGTCGTGGCATTGCGATTGTGATCTCGGATTTTTATGAGGAGCCTGAAACCATCGTACGCACCATTGCGCAGCTGCGGTTTCACGGGAATGACGTGGTGCTGTTTCATATTCTCGATCCGCAAGAGGTTCTGCCGGTGCTCAACGGATCGGCGATTCTTGTTGATCTCGAAACCAATCGAAAGATCGAAGTCGTTCCCGAATATACGAAGACTACCTATCGCGCGAAGGTAGATGCGCATATCGAACAGCTTCGCTCGCGCGCACGCGGGGCGGGTATGGATTATCAGTTGCTCGTCACCAATCAGCCGCTCGATAATGCGCTGCGCGAGTATCTTTCGCTGCGGCAGGCGGGTAACTAATGGGATTTCTCGCGCCATGGTTTCTGGGTGGGCTGGCAGCGCTGGGGGTGCCGATCTTTTTGCACCTGCTGCGACAGCACCGAGCTATGCCGCGGCCTGTAAGCTCGCTGATGTTCTTCGAGCGAGGTGCGCAGAGCTCGACCCGGTACCGCCGGCTCAGGCATCTCGTGTTGTTCGCGTTGCGATCTGCGTTGGTGCTGCTGGTGGTGCTCGCATTTGCCAATCCGTTTGTGCGGCATGCCGCGACGGACGTAAAAGGACGGCTGCTTTTGATTGTGTTGGATAACTCGTTCAGCATGCGCGCCGGAACGCGGTTCGCGGACGCGAAGCAGCAGGCCCTGGCAGCGTTGGCGGCAAAACCGCATGCGCAGAAAGCGCAGATCATGACTCTCGGCGGCCAATTCGGCGTCTTGACCCAGGCGATCGCAGACGAAGCGCAACTGCACGCGGCTCTGGAGAGCGTACAGCCGGGCGATGGGCGCGCGAATTTCGGCGAACTGGGGCGCGCCATCCGGCAACTGTCCGAGACGGTGCACGGACCAATCGATCTTCACCTGTTCAGCGACATGCAACGGACGGCGATGCCAGCAAACTTTGCGGACATGGTTCTGCCAAACAACGCGACTCTGGTGTTGCAACCTGTCGCGAAGGGCACGGCACCGCCGAACTGGACAGTCGAGAGCGTAGACGCGCCGGCGGTATTATCCGATCCGAAAGATCCCAAGCGGTCTCGCGTAAAGGCAGTGGTGGCAGGGTTCGGCACTCCGGCAACTTCGAAGACGGTGTCGCTCGTGGTAAATGGCAAAGTCATTGCGGCGCGAAAGGTAGATGTGCCGGCGAGCGGTCGCGCAACAGTTGAGTTTGCGCCGCTCGATGTGGGCTATGGGTTCAACCGGTGCGAGGTGCGGATCCAGGGCGGAGACGCTTTCCCGGCGGATGATGCGAGCGTGTTCGCCGTGCGGCGGTCCGATCCGGAACGAGTTCTGTTCGTGCACGCCGCGGGCGAGACGCGCTCGGCTCTGTACTTTGCGTCTGCGTTGGAAGCGGCAGCGCCGGGGTCTTTTGTGGTGCAATCCGTGGCTGCGGAGCAGGCTACTGACCTGGATCCATCGAAGTACGCCTTCGCGGTGCTGTCAGATGCTGTGGTGCTGCCGTCAATCCTCGAGCACGCGCTTGCGCAGTACGTGGCGAAAGGCGGCAGCGTGCTGATCGCGCTGGGCACCGCTGCGGCGCACAGCGCGCGGATTCCACTGTGGGGCAGCGACTTGAAGGATGTCCATGAGTATGCACGCTCAGGCAATCCGGCGACCGTCGGGCAGGTGGACTTCAGCTATCCCGCGCTTGCGCAAGAGCAACCGGGGCACGACAACGGCGGGTGGGCAGACGTGAAAGTCTTTTACGCCGCGGCGTTGGATGTGGGACAGGCACGCGTGGCGGCACGGCTTGTGGACGGCACGCCTCTTCTGCTCGACAAGCAATTGGGCGAAGGACACGTGGTGCTGCTCGCTTCGGGACTTGAAAACCTGACCAACGATCTTCCTCTGCATCCGGTGTTTGTGGCTTTCGTGGACCGGACGGCGCGGTATCTTTCGGGCAGCGAACGGCTGAGCGGATCGAGTCTGGTGGATTCGTTTGTACAACTGCGCTCGGCGACTGAACCGGTCGGTGCGGCGACGAGTATAGAAGTGATGGATCCCGAGGGGCGAAGGCCGTTGTCGCTGAGCGAGGCGCGAACGATGCAATCGTTCCGCGTGGAGCGCACGGGATTCTATCAGATTCGATTTGCGAATGGACGCGATGCGGTCATCGCTGTAAATCCTGACCGGCGCGAATCGGATCTGGAACCATTGGCGGAGGATGTGCAACTGCTTTGGAGTGGAAGTTCCAGAAGCGGGGCATCGCAGACGGCAGTCGCCGCGCCGATCGAATCGACATACCGGTCCGTAAGCCTATGGTGGTACGTTATGCTGCTTGCGTTGCTGATCGCTTTGGTGGAGATGGTTTTCGCCAGCGGCCATATGGGCACGCCGCGGGAGGAAGTATGAGCAACCACAGCGAGCTCAATTCTTACCTTGCGGAGCTGCAGCAAAGGTTGAGACTGGGTGCGTGGCTGCGTGGTGCAGCCATTTTTACCGGTACGGCGCTTGCCGTGACCGTCGCGATGGTGCTCGTGCTTAACCGATTTGCTTTTCCGGCGCATGGCGTCACCGCAGCTCGATTGACCATCTTCGTCGCACTTGCGGTCGCTGCGGTGTTTGGCATTGCCGTGCCGCTGATTCGCGCAACCCGCGAGTGGGCAGTGCGTAACGCCGAAGCCGCAAATCCTGCCCTAGAACAGCGGCTGACGACTTTCCAGGAGCGCGCAAGCAAGAACGACGATCCGTTCTTGGAACTGTTGGCGGCCGATACCCTGGCGCGCACGCGAGGCGCACAACCATCTTCGCTGGTTGCGGACCACCGTCTGTTTGCGCTCGGTGGCGCAGGGCTTGCTTGTCTTGTCGTGCTGGCGTGGATGATCGCCGCCGGACCGGGTTACCTGGGGTATGGCGCTTCACTGCTTTGGACAAACGGGCACGCTGCTCCGTTCTATACCATCGCAGTGACTCCGGGTAACGTCACCGTACGGCGGAACAGCGATCAGTTGATCACTGCGCACGTGACCCGCTTGCGGCCGGGCAAGGCACGACTCTTCGCGCGGTATCAGAGCTCCAACGTTTGGGAGCCCGCTACAATGCAGACCGAACCGGACTCCGGCGGAGGGGCAACCTACCAATTCGTCTTCGCCGGCCTGCCGGAGAACGTCGAATACTACGTAACCGCCGGGCCGCTCGTCTCTTCGCGCTTCAGAGTGCGCGTGGTGGATTTGCCATCCGTTAAGGACATCAGCGTTACCTATCACTATCCGGCCTGGACTGGGATTAAGCCGGCGACTGAAGAAAATTCCGGTGATTTGCGCGCAATTGAAGGAACGGACGCCGCGATTGAAGTAAAGATGGACCGTCCGTTGAAGGATGGCCAGCTCAAGCTGGACGACGGCCAAGTTATTCTTCTGACGGGCGGCCCCGACAACAGCTACAAGGGCTCGATTCATTTGGAGAAGGACGGCGCGTACCACTTGGTTGAGACTGACGAAGGGCAGCAGGTCCGGCTCTCGGAGGACTATTTCATCGCGACAGACAAGGCATTGCCGCCGGAGATCTCGATCGAACGCCCGGGCGGCGACTACCGGGCAAGCCCCATCGAAGAAGTCACGGTGGGCGTGAAGGCGGCTGACCGGTTCGGCCTGAATGAACTGCATCTTCACTACTCCGTGAACGGTGGACCAAACCGCAATGTGGACTTGCTCAAATCGCCTGGCGCAAAGAACGCCAATGGTTCCTATACGCTTCCGCTGGAAGATTTCAAGCTGGTGCCCGGCGATTTGGTAAGCCTTTATGCGACTGCTAGAGACGGCCACAGCGAGGCTCGTACAGACATTGCGTTCATTCAGGTCGAACCCTTTGAGCGAGAGTTTTCGCAATCCCAACAGAACGGCGGCGGTGCCGGCGGAGGCGGCGGAAATAACAACCAGACGGAAATTTCGAAGCGCGAAAAAGAACTGATTGCCGCGACCTGGAAGCAGCAAAACGATAAGACGGCGACTCCAAAAGACGCGGCGGCAGCGGGGCAGTTCCTCTCTGACGCACAGGAGAAGCTCCGCGATCAGGTTGCGGCGCTTTCGATCCGCATGCAGAGCCGCGATATCTCTGAGGCGAATGAGGAGTTCACCGATTTCGATAAGGACATGCAGGATGCCGCTGCGGCCATGGCGCCTTCGGCGAAAAAGTTGAAGGGCATGAAGTGGAAGGATGCCATTCCATTCGAGCAGAAAGCGCTGCAGGCGCTGCTGCGAGCGGAGGCAACTTTCCGGAGTATCGAGGTTGCCTTCGGCCAGCGCGGGGGTGGTGGAGGTGGTGGTGGCAACGCAGGTCGCGACTTGGCTAGTCTCTTCGACCTGGAATTGGACACCGAAAAAAATCAGTACGAGACGGCACAGACCGCCTCTCCTGCCGAGCAACACGAGAAGGATGTGAAGGACGCGCTCGAAAAGCTCGATGCGCTGGCCAGACGCCAAGAGGAGTTGGCCAACCAGCAGCACAACCCGCAGCAGAGTTTCCAGGAACGCTGGCAGCAGGAGATGCTGCGGCGCGAAGCAGAACAGCTGCAGCGCCAAATGGAGCAGCTGGCACGGAACGGCCAGCAGGGCTCCAACGGATCTCAACAGGATTCGCAGCAGCAGAGTTCAACCCAAGGGCAGAGCGGTTCGCAATCATCGCGCCAGCAGGCCGGCAACCAATCTTCCGGCTCACCAGCAGGCGCATCCGGGGATCAGCGGATCGAACAAGCACTAAAACGCCTGCAACAAGCGACCGACGCGATGAAGCGAAACAGCAAGGCGCAGCAGGGCGCGGTCGGGCAGCAGGCCGCGGACCAGTTGCGTCAGGCGTCGAATCTACTGGCCGGCACGCAGCAGCAGCTCGCCTCGGGTAGGGTGGGGTCTCTCGCACGCGAGGCTGGCCGGTTAACGCAGGAGGAGCATGCCCAAGCTGACCGGATCAACAAGTTCGCCGGGCAGCCGGCCGACCCAAGCGCGACGAATCTAGATGCTATGTTGGCACGCCTTCATGAGCGCGATCGGCTGGCGCAGGAGCGGCAGCAACTCTCCAACGACCTGTCGAACTTGCAGAGAAACCTCCGCGATGCTGCGCGCGCGATGGCTTCCAGCCAACCGGGCGTTGCCCAAAAGTTGCGCGACGCGCTGACGGAGATGGATGAGTCCGATCTTGACAATCATGTGCAAAGAACAGCGGACTGGTTGCGGAGGGGAATCAATCCGAATTCAAACGGCACCGAAAGCGAGATCGCACAGGGTCTCGAGAAATTGAACCAGCAACTCCAACAGGCACAGAAAAAAGTGGATCAGGGCGAACCGGGACAACGCGGCATGGACCAAGGCGGCGAAGCAACGGCGCTCGATCAGGTGGAAGGGCTGCGTAAACAGCTCGAAGCGGTGGCGTCGTCTCGAGACGGTCAGCGGAGCGGACAGCAGGGACAGAACCGCGCAGGCCAGAGCGGAGATGCCAGCTACGGCGGCGACCGTAATTCAGATGGCACCGTGTGGGGCAACATCAACGCCGGCAACAATCGCTACGGCCAACCGGGACAGCGGTCTGCTCCCACGGACGCCTCGGACAACCCCGCCGATACGAAACGAACTTATCGGCAGAGCATGCGAGCGCTGAACCATCTCCGGCAGATGGTCCGAAATGATCCGGAGGCTGCGAAAGAGGTGGCGGAGCTGGCGCGCCAGATGCAGCTGCTCGATCCAAGCCGCTTTTCCGGCAATCCGGCGATGGTGGAGCAAATGCACCGCGAAGTGCTCAGCTCCGTCGACAGGCTTGAACTCCAGTTGCAACGCGATGCTGCCTCGACCCAAGCCCGCACAGGAAAGTCCTATGCCGTTCCGTCGGGTTATCAGGAATCCGTCGCCGCGTACTACAAACGGTTGAGTAAGAACCCACAGGCGACGCGCGTGCCGAAGGGGGAGCTTCCATGAAACAGTCCCATCGAGGCCTCATCAAACTTCTTTTTCGATTCTGCTTTAGCTTCGGCCTCGTAGCTGCCATGTTTGCCCAACGCCCCTTCCACCAATACCCATCCGTCGAATATGGCGAGTCGACGCCGTTGCCCCCAGACTGGCAGCGACCTGGCGAATGGGCTTTCGCCCGTCTCATGTACCCACCCGGACCCAATGACGGTTATCGCGGGCGTTTCGACGGCGATTGGCGGCAAGGCATGTCACTGTGGACACAAGATGGGCCGCCGGCCGATCGTGCGCTGTCCGCTGCTGTCCGCCGCCTCACACGCATCGACGCGCGATCGGTGGAGCAGGACGTGAATCTCGAAGATGGCGACGAGGTCTACAATTGGCCGTGGCTTTACGCCGTCCAGGTGGGCGAATGGGGAATCACCCAACACCAGGCAGATGTCTTGCGTGACTATCTGTTGCGGGGCGGATTCTTAATGGCCGACGATTTTCACGGCGCTTACGAATGGCAGATGTTTGTCCAGCGAATGCGGATGGTTTTTCCGGATCGTCCGATCGTCGACATTCCTGATAACGACCCGATATTTCACACTTTGTTCGATCTCGACGACCGCTATCAGGTTCCAGGTGGGGCACATTTGCGCCGCGGCTACAAAGTGCCGGACTATCCGCAGGGGCCGGACGATGGAAAGGGAGCCCACTGGCGCGCCATCTACGATGATAAAGGTCACATCATGGTCGCCATCTCTTACAATTCCGATATCGGAGATTCATGGGAATGGTCCGATCGCGCGTCCTATCCCGAGCGTTTCTCCGCTCTTGGCATTCGCATCGGCATCAACTACGTCGTCTATGCCATGACGCACTGACCGAGTGCAGCCAATATTATAATAGGCCTTACCGGGCTGTGCTTCGCCAAAAGCCTTGACAGGGCCGACACTCTTAGAGACGCCCGGTTCCCGCCCTAATCAGGCTTCTTCGTGTCTAAATTGAAGCAATCAGCTCGCGACGTTCTCGCCACCCCATTCATTCCTTCTTCTCCCAAGTGGATTTCGCGGATCGTAATAATTCCGTGTTTTTCACAAGGGCGGTATCCAGCAGATTGACCTGTTCGGCGGCCAATTTCCAATTCGCGCCTTCGACTGCCTCCGCAAGGCCTGGGAATTCCAGATGAGCGTATGTGTACCGGGCCGAATAGAGAAGGTGCTGGAACCAGGGTCGGCCGGGAATTCCGGCAGGATCGAGCCAGTTCGACTCAACCTGAAGAAGCTGTTCGTTCAAGCGTTGGATCTTTTCTGGGTTGACGTTGCCGGAGGCGAGATCGTGCATCGTAACCTCGCGCAGTTGCCTGCCCGCCGTCTCAAAACCCACAATGCGCTCGTAGAGCCCTTTCACTGGTACCTGCTGTTGAGTTAGCTTGTTGAGGCTCTCGAGTTCACTTAGAAATTCCCGGAATGCCGCGGCATTGGCCGCAAAATCGAATGGCAAAATGTCCGAATTGGCCAAACGCAGCGCAGTCAGCCCCCAGATTTGGGTCAGGACGGTGTGATATTCAAACGTGGGATCACCAATCCGGGACATCCAGAAATGATCGTCATAGGCAGAATGATAGACGCCGTAGTTCCCCGTAAATCCCAAATTAATCACG
Organism: Candidatus Acidiferrales bacterium; assembly: GCA_963792145.1. Lineage (GTDB taxonomy): Bacteria > Acidobacteriota > Terriglobia > Acidiferrales > UBA7541 > Acidiferrum. Next base: position 85,415 of record CAWBVH010000063.1, on the reverse strand, counting down.
GGCCGGCCGAGATGATTTAAAAATACGGTGTGATCAGAACCACTTCCGATGCGCGTTTCGACCAGCGCCGAATCAGCTGGGGGTCCAGCTAGTTTCTTATCGCGCATTGAGGTAGCTCGCCACGCTTCGTATAAAGACTTCCCTGATGGAGCGCGAACGTCCTTTGCGGCTTCGACCAACATGGGCGCGAGAGATGCAACCGCTGTTGGCTTGAAACTCAGTCCTTCCGGTCCGGCTGTAGTGGCCGCACCGGAAACGGACGCATCAACATTCAGATACGCAACGAGTTTCTTCTTCAAGTCCTCCGCGAATTGCTCGCCCCATTCGGTCGAACCTGTAAGCGCATATTCTTCGCCATCCCAGCTGCAGACGATAATCGTGCGCCGGAGACGAATGCGCCGCTGTTTGAGTTCGCCTAATGAGCGCGTCAGTTCCAGCATCGAAGCTGTGCCGCTCACTGGGTCCACGCCGCCATACACCCACGCGTCTCGATGATTGCCAACAAGCACCCATTCATCCGGCAGATCGCCACCGCGTATGCGTGCCTCGACGACGGTGTAGGGCTTCACGCTCGTGTCCATGTCCACATTCACGTGGACTTTTACAGCTCCTGTGAACCGGTAGGTAATGGGCAGCGCCCCGCGCCATTCCTTCGGAACTTCGGGACCGTTCATGTTTTCCAGCAATGGTTTCGCATCACGCCAGGAGAGCGGCAACGCGGAAATCTTGGGAAGTGATCGCGCCTCCTCCGGCGCGATCCGCTTTGCGCCCGGAACGGAAGCCCAGCCGGGCGTGGTGGGGTCGCCGGGAACGATATAGTCGTAGGTAATCGCACCACGCTGAATGTGGCTCTCTGGGCCCCACGGACCATCCGGAAAAACTTTACCCCGTGCATAGCCATCTTCCGCGGGGTCGGAATAAATCAACAGGGCCGCAGCGCCTTCCCGCTCGGCAGTCAGCGCTTTGAATCCTCGATAACTGTACGGATTCGAATATCGAACGATGACAATTTTGCCTTTGACGCTGATGCCATTCTTCCTCAGTAGTTCATAGTCTTCGGGATTCCCACTGTGCGCATAGACAAGCTCAGCCGTGACATCACCGGAAGTAGAATAGCCAAAGTAGGAACCCGAAATGGCGGGATTCTTCGTGTCCGGATCAATCGCATAGGGGTCCTCCCGAAGTGAAGCTTTGAAGTAGATGGGCGCAACCATTTCCAGAGAAACGCTACGCGGGCTGGAATGCAGCACGTCGTACCGCCGCAATGTGACGTCCTCCCAGCCTTGCTTGCGCCATTCCAGTGCTAGGAATTCGGCAAGCTTATTGTTCTGCTCGGACGCAGCCGGGTGTGGTTCCGCCGTGAAGAGGCGATGCCATTCGCGCGCCTTCTCGGGCGAAGGCAGCGCTTCAAATATTGCCTCTAGATTGTGCTCGGCTGCGGCATTCGCCGGCGAAAATCCAAGAATGGGAAAACCCTGCGAATCTTTCGGCGAGGTTTGCGCAGAGACCGCAAATGGTACGAACAGCAACACCAAAACAGAAATCAAGCACGAATGAAATTCAGGGCGCGTCTTCAATGCGATCTCCTTCAGTAAGGAATCTGCGGACTGATAGGTAGACCCAATCATCTGAGCAAACACTTTGCCGCCAGCGAATTGTAGCGTATCAGCTGACGAGATGACATTCCCCAGCCGTAATATCCGTAATATGCGGGGGGAGCGTCTCGCTCAGCACTCTGTTTCGATCTACGGCTCGCATTGCTGACCGTTGTAAATCAATTTAGTGGAGGAACTCGGGGTCAAGTCTGAACTTGCTGTGCACCGCGAAGCCGGCCCCCCGCAAGGCGAATTCCGCGGTATCAAGCCCGGGGCCCAGCAGAGGAGCACCATCGAGGGTCCTCGGGAAGAAGAAATGGACGGAGGAACTCGTGCCAGTTCCGGTGAACTCGATTTCAAGCGGGGCAACGGTGCCACGGCGGGTCTTGAGCGTCGCACGCAGGTCAGGGCTTCCCGCCGGTGTGACCGCGAAGGGGTCGAACCCAACGAAGCCGGGCTGCTCGAGTTTCACGGTGATAACGTAGCGATCCGCCGGAAGCCGCGGCGCCCGCGCCTGAAACGCGACGAGCGCGCGTTCGCCGAGTTCCGCAAGCCGCACAAACGCCTGGTTCACCGGGACGGCCGATTCCCAGCGCACAAGAAAGGCGGTGGAGGGCGAAAGCCTCGGCGCCCCATCCGGCTGCCGGGAAGAATCAACAGGCGCTTCGATTCGCAATTTCTGCAAGCAGTTCCCGTTTGCATCGATGGCATCGGGGTCGCAGTGCTTCGTGCCCGTGCGAATGCTGTAGCTCGCTTGATTCTCTCCCCGGAGGAACACCACAACTTCCACCTTCGCCCAAGGGGAGTGTCGTACGAGCTTCAGGGCTTCTTCATGCGACCACTGCGCGGGAGGCTTCTGCTTCCAGAAATCGTCCGCGTGGGTGAATGGAGACAGTCCACAAAACAGGGCCAAAATTGGGAGAATCGTTCGGAATGCCGCCGGAAGCAGCGCAGCCCTGCGCCCCTGTGTCCGAGGTAAACCGGGGATCGCCGTATTGCCTGGAACTTTCATACTTCCACTAGTTTGACCGTGTTGACTGTAACAGGTTTTCTCAGTCTCCAACAGATATTCCCAGGCATTCCGCTGACCGGTCAGGGGCCGTCTCGCTGGAGCGCAGCGACGGGGAGGTATCGGCGGCAATCCACGAGCCGGCTCGGGCCATCACCGCCATCACCGAAGCGCAGTTCCTGCTCCTGGGGCGCCGCCTAGACTAGAGAGCGGTCGGAATTGGCGCCGTCAAGGATTCACAAGGCAGCGACGTCCCATTTGTAGAATCATCGGGATTCTAGTTGACAAAAACCCCTCCCGGAATAGAATCTCAGCCAATTATAGCGTCGGTTTGTCAAATTGCTGGGGGGCCAATGCTTAAGTCTTATTCATTGCGGTCTTCTTGTGCACTCATCCTGATTCTCGGCTGGGCGCTTTCTCTACCTGCGCAAATCACTACCGGTGAAATTACTGGAACGGTGATGGATCAGAGCGGCGCCGCAGTGGCGGGCGCAACTATCTCGGCCGTCTGTCCGGACACAAACCAGACGCACGAGGTGACGTCTGGCAGCGTCGGCGAATACCGGCTGTCCGACTTGGCCATTTGCGTCTATAAGGTCTCGGTTTCCGCTCAGGGGTTCAAGACGACGGTGCGCGACGTGACGGTTACCGTCGCCCAGGCGACCAAGTCGGATTTCCGGCTCGAGGTAGGCCAGCGCACGGAAACCGTCATGGTGGAAGCAGCCACCCCGCTGGTGGAGTTCTCCCCGGGCGTAAATAACGAGGTAGACGCGAAGGCTATCTTGGATCTACCGACGGAGGGCCGTGATTTTAAGTCCATCTTGGCCCTTACCCCCGGCGTGCAGCGCACGCCGGGTGGCGGTTTTCTGGACGTTAGCGTGAGCGGCCAGCGCACCACCACCAACAATTACATGATCGATGGCATGCCCAACAACGACCGCTTCTACGGCAGCGAGGTTGTCGGGCAGCCCGGCGTACTGGGGATCCCGGCTTCCGTGCTCGGCAACGATTCCATCTCCGAGTACACCGTTCAGCAGCTTCCGACGGCAGAGAACGGGGTCAAGGGGGGTGCTGCAATCAACGTGACGCTCAAGAGCGGCACCAACGATTTCCACGGCACGGCCTTCTATTTCGGAGACTACGACTGGCTGAACGCGAAGAACTTCTTCTCCACAACCACACTCCCCTATCACAATCACAATTACGGAGCCAATGTAGGTGGGCCGATCGTCAAGGACCGCACGTTCTTTTTTTTCGCGTGGGAAGGGCAGCGTAACAAAGTCCCTGGAGCCTTATGATCTGCCCATCCCCACGCAAGGCGATCTGGCCGCGGCCCTGGCGGACTTCGCCAATCCCGCTGTCAACCCGAATAACCTGCCCCTGAATTCGGCAGGCTTGAACCTGCTGAAGTATTACCCGTGTTCAGATGGCGCTGGCGGGATTGTTTCCTGCACGCCCGCCGCGGCTAACGCCGCGGTAGCCACCGGCGGGTTCACGCAGACCATTTCCAGCCCCAATACCGACAAGATGGGCAGCTTCATCATCCGGGTTGACCATAGGATGAACGACAAAATGAACCTCTCGGGGCGGTATATGTTCGCTGACAGCACCCAATCCGCACCACTCGGCGGATATACGCTTCCGCCGGCGCCTGGCAGCGGCCTCAAATCCGACGCATTTAACTCCATCGCTCCGACACGCGTGCAAATGCTCGGTGCCACCTGGACCTATAACATCGCTGCCAACAAAATTCTCGATGTGCGCTTCAACTGGTCGCGCTACTCACAGATCCTGGCACCAAATAACAACGTTAATCCCCTGAGCCTGGGCATCGACACGGGTCCCCTGAACCCCGCCGATTTCGGAGTGCCTCCGGTCTATGCCAGCTCGGTGACCGCGGGGAACCCTGGTGGTATACAAGGCTACCCACTCAGCACCCGCCCCACGCAGACTTACGATGTGTCGACCCATTTTACCTGGACCAAGGGCACTCATAGCTTCAAGTTTGGTGGCAACTATCAGTACGCCTCTACGTTCAGTCTGCGGAATCGCGCGCGGACCGGCCTAACCAGTTTCCAAACTGATTTTGAGACCCTCATTGACCAGTTGCTTACTGGCCGCCTCGACCAGGCTGGCCGCTCCTTTGGCGATACTTCACGCCACCTCTACCAGCCCTCGATGGGATTGTTTTTCCAGGATGAGTGGAAAGTCACCCCGCGCGTGACGGTCAGTTACGGCTTGCGCTGGGACATCAATGGTGCGTTGGGTGACGCCGACAAGAATGGCTCCAATTTCTTCCCCTGTGCTCCGCCTGAGCCAACAGTCTGCGCGCCGAGCGGGTTTCCGAACGGCCTGGTTCAGCTGCAGCAGGGGTTCCCTCGCCTCTATAACCTGGACCTTAAAGACTTTGGCCCACGCGCTGGACTGGCTTGGGACATCTTCGGCAATGGCAAGACCTCTTTCCGAGTTGGTTACGCCATGGCTTACGACGTGGCAAATTTTTCGGCTATCAGCGCGCCTTATGTTTTCCAGGGTGCCCGAGCTGGGGCGTTTACAAACTCCGACCTGGGCGTTTTCTCGGTCAATGCAATAGGCCCAGGAGATGCGAGCTTGCCGGTTTTGTTCGAAGCGTTCGGGCCGAATACATGCTACAACCCGGCCACCAATACCACTGCGCCGGACTTCGTCTGCATTGGTCCGCAAGCGGGAAGCCCCAACCCGAACACGCCGTTCCAAACCTTTGGCGCCAATCCCACGGGCACACCGCCGTTTAACATTTTCGGAACCGTTCCGAATTTGAAGACGCCAAGAATCCAGTATTACAACGCGACGATTCAACACGAGCTATTCAGAAACAACGCAATCACCGTGACCTACCTTGGCTCTCACGGAACAAATAGTCTTCTAAACCGCAGCCTTAATAACCGTCCCGTTGGCTGCTGGGATACGGTCAATGATGTGCAGCTGACTACCGGGAATTGTGCGCGGCCGTTTGATTCCCAGTATCTGTTGAATGGCGTGCCCAACTTCAATTACATCATTCAATTGACCAACGATGGGTACTCCCGCTACAACGCCCTGCAGGTGACTTACCGCCAGCGGGATTGGCACGGGCTCAATACCACGGTCAATTTCACCTGGTCGAACTGTATTGATACCAATTCCGTGAATCGCGGCGGTGGGTCGACAGTTCCGATCGAGGAGAATCCTTACAATCCCAGAAGTAACCAGGGCCCGTGCGACACGGATGTCCGGCTGAACTTCAATGCTGGCGTGGTCTACGACGTTCCTCGCTGGCATGCCGCAGGACGCTTTGGGGAGGGTTGGCAGATCGGGTCTGTAGTGACAGCTCTGACCGGGCGTCCCTGGACCGCGTTGCTAAGCAGCGGCGCCGACGAGTCCGGCCAGGACCTGGTTTACCAACGGCCAGATTGTACGGGAGTGAAACCTGTTTACCAATTCAGTGACCCCAATAGCCCCACCATTACGAATACGCCCGCGGTGTTTTCCATTCCGGCCCCCAACACCATCGGGACCTGCGGCCGCAACGCTTTCCGCTCACCCGAATTCACGCAGTGGGACTTTAACCTCATCAAGACCACCAAGATCACGGAAAGGGTGAGCCTCCAGCTCCGCTTTGAGGTCTCCAACCTGTTGAACCATCCTAATTTCAATCCGATTCCGAGTAGCGCGACGATCTCTCAGAGCAGGATTGACAACTTCCCAAGCACTAGCTTCTCCACGTACGGGCAGACGCCGGATATCGCCGCCGGCAACCCGTTCCTTGCTCAAGGCGGCGCGCGCGCTGCGCAGATAGGGGCGAAGGTCATTTTCTGATCTTCGGCGATCTTCGGCTCTAGGTTTTGGTTCCGAAAGAGGTTCCAGGTTTTGGTTCCGAAAAAGGAGTCTGCTACAATGCAGACTCCTCTTTCTTTTATGCGGCGCGCTTGCATCCTTTCCCTCTTCGTTCTGTTGCCCGCTCTCGCCGCGGCAGCCACAGACCAACCCAACGTTATCCTGATCACGTTGGATACGGTCCGGGCTGACCGGATGGGCTTTCTCGGCTCAAAGCTTGGTTTGACCCCGCAACTGGATGCGCTGGCGAGCCAGAGCGTAGTGTTCGAGCACGCATACTCCCAAGCGCCCATTACGCCAGTCTCTCACGCGACCATACTCACCGGGACTTATCCCCAGTACCACGGCATCCGCAACTTCGGCGATCGTCTGCCTCCCAGCGTCCCCTTTCTACCCGAAATTCTCCACGCCCAGGGCTACCACACGGGTGCCTTCGTCGGCAGCATCATCCTCGACCCGAAAAACGGGTTTGCCTCCGGATTCGAGCGCGGCTTCGATGTCTACAACGCAGGCTTTCACCGGCAGAAGACCGGGGAGCGCCGCGAGGCCTCCATGCAGCGCCGCGGCGAGGTGACCCTGGGATACGTGCTCGAATGGCTCGGCCAGCGGAAGGGCAGCCCGTTTTTCCTCTGGTTTCACCTATGGGACGCGCACGACCCCTACAATCCACCCGAACCGTTCCGCAGCCGGTTTCCGAACGCCCCTTACAACGGCGGCTATCGCCTACGTGGATTCCACTGTAGGGAAGCTGCTTGACTATTTGCGGAACCAGGGGCTGTATGACAACACGCTGATTGCCGTCGCCGCCGATCACGGCGAATCCCTGGGCGAACACGGCGAATTGACCCACAGTATTTTCCTTTACGACTCTACGATCCACGTGCCCCTGCTCCTAAAACTTCCCGGCAATCGTTTTGCCGGCCAGCGTGTCAATGCCACGGCGAGCCTGGTGGATCTGGCGCCAACCCTTCTCGAAGTCGATGGGGCAAACGCCGCCTCCGGCCATGCAGGGCCGTTCGCTCCTCCCTCTGATTGGAAACCCGCACCCTGAAAACCGTCCTTCGTTTGCCACCGGCGACCACTCCGAACGCTCGTTCGGATGGAGCGCGCTTGTTTCCCTGCGCATTGGCAACCAGCTTTACGTGCGCGCGCCATTGCCCGAGCTTTACGATCTAGCCTCAGACCCCGGCGCGAAGACTAAACCTCTATCCGGCCAACCGCGCCGCCGCGGTGCGCCTCGCAATCCAGTTGGATAATTTCGTGAAGCGCATCAGCACAGGGGCACCTCAGGCCTTGCAGGACGGACTTGACGAAAAGAGCAGGGAAAAGCTCTCCGCGCTGGGCTACGTGGCCTCTGGAAAGACCGGCCCGCCCACACGCATTGACCCCAAAGACCGCATCGATGTTGCCAACGATATGCACGATGCCAGCCTGGCCATCGAGGAGGGAAAGGAAGCCACCGTCATCCCTCTGCTGCTGCACGTGGTCGCCAAAGACCCGCAAGTCCAGGCGGCGCAGTATTACCTGGGCATCGCTTACTCGCGGAAAGGCAACTATGCCAAAGCCATTCCTCCTCTGCGCAAAGCCGTCGAGCTCCGGCCCGATGCGCTGATGGCGCAGTACGAGCTGGCCATCTGCCTCTACGAAACCGGTGATCTGAATACTGCTGCCGCGCATTTCGAAATCTTGGTGGAAAACCGGCCCGATTGGAGCGACGCCCGCTACTCTTTGGCCTCCATTTATGCCCGTACTGGACGGCCTGAGGAAGCAGCCAAAAACCTGCTCATCGTCCTCCAGGAAGAGCCGGACCATTACCGCGCAAACCTGCTTCTGGGGCGAATGCTGTTTCTGAATGGCACTTTTGCCGAGGCCCTGCCCTACCTGGAAAAGGCTGCGGCGGTACAAACGGATTCCAGCGAGGCGCATTCCTTCCTGGCGGACGAATACGAGAAGCTGGGCCGTGCCGCGGATGCCGCGAGCGAGCGCGCCGAAGCCGCCCGACTGAAGACCTCCAGTCGATAACGGAAGGATTAAACAAAAAAGTCCGCTGATATCGTTACGAAATCGGGGGGAGTGCCCTGCCGTTGGTGTCCGAATCACTGCCGCGCTGACCTGCTCGCCGTCCCAGCGGTCCCAACGGGCCTCTTGCTGGACAGCCTCGATTCGCAACTATATACTCAACTTTTTAAACTCCGGGGTGTTCCATGGTTCCAAGAAAACTTTCTTTATTGCTATCCGTTTCTTTGCTGGCCGTTCCGGTTTTTGCGCAACAACAAAACCCTTCGAAACCAAAACCGCGGGTCATCGTCCTCGGCGTCAACGGCATGGAGCTGGACATCATTCGTCCGCTGCTGCTGAAGGGCCAGATGCCGAATTTGTCGAGGGTGATCGAGAACGGCGCGTACGGAAAGCTGCGCACGGTCTCCGCGCCCAATTGTCCCCGGGTGTACAGCACGCTGTTCACGAGCACCAATCCGGAAGAGCATGGCGTCACAGGATTTATTGTCGGCGGGATCACTGCCAACACCAACATGCTGAAGGAAGAGCCTGTCTGGTCGATGCTATCGAAAAGCGGGATTACTGTGGGCATGGCCAACGTCCCGGCTACGTTTCCCGTTATGCCCGTAAACGGTTACATGATTAGCGGGATGCTGACGCGCGGCAAGAACTGTGAAGACGGCGTGCTTTGCGCGCCCAAGCTCAGCGAAGTGATGGGCGGCGACGCCGTCTATCCGAAGAGCTTGCAACCCGAGCTACTGAAGAATGTCGGCGACTTCTATATCGACTGCGAGCGCATGCCGGCTGCGAGCGATCTAAAGGGCCACGAAACGGAACTCATCAACAACTGGCTTGATAAGGTGCAGGTCATCCGCGACCAGCAGACCAAGCTGTTCGACTATTTGCTGACCACGCATCCCACCGAGTTCACCTTCCTGGCACAGTCGTGCGAAGACCGCACCGGGCACTGGCTATACCCCATCACGCCGTTCAATGTTGGCTACAATCCGAGCATCAATAACGTGCGGCAGGATGCCTTCCCGAACCAGTACGTGGCATTCGACAAGGTGCTTGGCTCGATCTTGAAGCACGTGGATGAGAACACGTATTTGATTATTTTCTCCGACCACGGCATCAAGCCCCTGCGCGAGTTCGAAGAGAAAGATCCGCACGCGCACATGGACCATGAGAAAACCACGCCGGTGATCGCCAAGCACGATTTTGCCGATGGCGATGATGTTCCCGGCTCATTCTTCGCCATGGGCCCCGGCATCAAGCATGATTTGCGGCTGATGGGTCTGGGAGTCAGCGTGTATGACGTGGCGCCGACAATCTTGCACATTTACGGCATCGAGCAGCCAAAGCAGATGCGAGGGCGCGTTCTGACTGAGATTTTCGAGAAGGCCGACAATAAAGTAGCGGCGAAACAATAACTCGTCTGAAAGTTTCCGCCAGACACCGGGATTTGCCTTGATCTCATCGGCCGGCCGCTCACTGCGGCCGCTTCGAGTTTTGCAGTGCCTTGGCCCGCAATTGAGCGCGCTGCGCCTCTTGCCGACGCCCGAGGCCGGCGTAAGCCTGCGAGAGTAACTCAAATATTTCAGGATTGCGGCTCGAAGGTTCGGCAACCGCTTCCAGCAACTCCACGGCTTCAGCAAACTTTTTCCGATGGATCAACGTCTTTGCCAGATTGATCTGTGCCTCTGAATTCCCGGGCTGCAAGAGTACCGCCGCCTCAAATTGGTCTTCCGCCGCGTTCGAATCGTTCAAACCGAGATACACCCGCCCGAGCGCGAGCCGCGCTTCAAATTGGTCCGGGTTCAACTTTAAGCTCGCCAGCAGCACGTCCCGCGCGCCTGCCAGATCGCCGCTCAACTCCAGCGCTCGTCCATATTCGAACGCATCCGTCGCGTCATTCGGGCGCGCGACGTGCGCCCGTCGCAGATAGCCGGCGGCTTTGGCATAGTTCCCTGAAGCCATTTCAATCCGGCCAAGTTGCGTCAGCGCGAGCGCGGAGCTTTCATCCAATTGCAGTACCTTCTCAAGAGCCGCTCGAGCCTTCTCCCTCTCTCCGTCCTCAGACGCCATCGTCGCCGTGTGCAGTAGATTCTGCTGCTCAATTTTGTCCTTGGGATCGGGCAACAATGAGGGTTCGGGAACATCCGTAGCGCTTCGAGCGTCGGCGGAGCCCAAATACCCGAGCGCGTGTAGTTCATCGATGGTACTCGCGGATACCGCCGCAGGTGAAGTTTTTCCAAGCGCAGGCGGCGATTTGACGCTCAACTCCGCAAGCGCTTTACGCAATTTTTGAACCGTGCCATCCCAAGGCTCGTAATGGTTGTGCGATTCGCCGGGATCGGCGCGGAGATCGTAGAGCTCCGGCTTCGGCGCTTCGATAAACTTGAAGCCTTCCTTTCGAATCGACCGCAGCGGGGCCCATCCAAACCGCAGCGGGTATTCGGTTTCACCGAAAACCGTGCGGGGAGCCGCCTCGACGCCGGTAAGGAACGGCTCCAGAGAATCGCCATCCAGATTTGCCGGAGCAGCAATGCCAAGCAGGCTCAGAATCGTGGGCATGATGTCTGTCGTGCGGACCTGCCCCTCAACCGTCCTGCCCGCTTCGCGTTCATTCGGCAGCTTCACAATCAATGGAACGTGGGTAGTTGAATCGTAAAGAAAAATGCCGTGAGTGTCTTCGTGATGTTCGCCCAGTCCTTCTCCGTGATCTCCCACGACAACAATCATTGCCCCCTCATACCATCCCTGTTTCTTGAGGTAAGCAAGGAAATGACCCAACGCCGAATCCGCGTAGGCAATTTCTCCGTCGTAGAGCCGGTCCTTGTAAATTTCGGAATACGGGGGAGGCGGCTCGTACGGATCGTGCGGATCGTAGAAGTGCACCCAAACGAAGTGTGTGCCGTTTGGGTGCGTGTTGAGCCACGATTCTGCGCGTTGCTCTACTTCCATACCTCGGCGCTCGAGGTGTCCCCACCTGGACTTTGTTTTCGTGATCTCTGGGAAGTTATCGTAGAACTCGAAACCACGATCGAGACCGGGTGCGAGATTCTTGCTGTCGAGGATCACGGCGCCTATGAATGCCGCAGTTTGGTAGCCTCCCTTCGCGAGCAATTCTGCAAGGGTGGGATATTTAGCTGCCAAAGGGACGCCGAAGTCGCTGACTCCGTGCGAGCTTGGCAAAAGCCCAGTCATAATGCTCGTGTGCGAGCTATTAGTGATGGGGCTTGGTGTGAATGCTTGCGTGAAGCGGATTCCTTGCTCTGCTAGCAGATCCAGTGCGGGAGTTCGGATTTGGTCGTATCCATAGCAGTGAACGTGGTCGGCACGAAGAGTATCGATGGTAATGAGGAAAACGCCGGGACGGGATACGTTGTCCGGTTCAGGCTCGCGGGCAACGCTGGCACCAGCAACTAAATGGCAGCAGAGGAGGACAAATAGGATCCGCATAGCATCGAGCCTATCACGGTCTGCGTTTTCGACAGTTGGTCAAGACGCCTGCTACTCTCATTCAAAATGTTGGTCGCCTCGGCGAGGAAGTCCCATTCGCGCCACCATTGACCTGCTGTTGCTCCGCCTGTATCATCCGCGCATCCCAAGTTCATTACTTTCGGAGGGGCTCACCATGTTGAAGCGTGCGAAATACTTTGTCGCGATATATGTCTTAGCGATCGCAGTTGCTGTCCTGGTGGTTGCTCCTTGCCTGTCGCAGGCGCAACTAACACCAATCAATCCGGACGTGTATGGGCAGCTCAAGTACCGCTACATCGGCCCGGAGGGCAATCGCGCAACATCTGTCGCGGGAATACCGGGAAAACCGAACATCTGGTATGTGGGCGCGGCGTCGGGCGGCATCTTCAAGAGCACGGATGGCGGCATCCACTGGAATCCCATCTTCGACTCGGAGCCAGTGGCGTCCATCGGCTCACTGGCGGTGGCGGCGAGCGATCCGAACATCGTGTGGGCGGGAACCGGCGAATCGTTTATCCGCAGCCACATCTCCGTGGGGCAGGGGATTTACAAGTCCCTGGACGGGGGCAAGACCTGGTCCTTGATGGGATTGGAGAAGACCGGCCGTATTGGCCGCGTGGAGATCGACCCGGGCAATCCAGACATCGTGCTGGCATGCGCGCTGGGCCACGCCTACGGGCCGCAGCCGGAGCGCGGCGTCTTCCGCACCACCGACGGCGGAAAGACCTGGAACAAAGTGCTCTTCGTGGACGAGAACACCGGTTGCTCGGACCTGGGAATGGATCCCAACAATTCCAGAATTCTTTTTGCCGGGATGTGGCAGATCGAGATTCACACCTGGGGCCGCACCAGCGGCGGGCCGGGAAGCGGCTTGTTCAAATCGACAGACGGCGGCATCACCTGGAAGCGCCTGGAGGGTCATGGCCTGCCGCATTCTCCGGTGGGCCGAATTGCCGTGCGCGTGGCCAAGAAAGATTCCAACCGCGTGTACGCGGAGATCGAAACGGGCGACGGAGTGCCGCAGGCGAACAGCCCCGGCCAGCTCGGGCAACTGTGGCGTTCCGACGACGGCGGCGAGAATTGGGAGATGGTCAACTCCGACCGGCAACTGCGCGGGCGCACGCATTACTACACGCGCACGGAGATTGCACCGGACAACGAGAACGAAGTATTTTTTTTCTCGGCGTCGTTTTCGCGGACGCTCGATGGCGGCCACACGCTCACCAAGATGCCTGCTGATCCCGGCGGCGACAATCACGAGATGTGGATCGATCCCACCAACGGGGATCGCATGGCGGTGGTCAACGATGGCGGCGTGAATATTTCCGTGGATCGCGGGAATTCCTGGAACCATATTAACTTGCCCATCGCGCAGATGTATCACGTCACCGTGGACGACCAGATTCCCTACTTTGTTTACGGCAACCGGCAGGACGGCCCCTCGTGGCGCGGCCCGAGCAACAGCCTGCAGTTCGGCGGCTTCGCCGGCAACAGCATCCCGCGCGGCGCGTGGCACCCGGTGGCCGGAGGCGAGAGCGGCTTCGCCATGCCGGATCCAGTGGATAACAACATCATCTGGTCCACGGGCACTGGATCGGGCAGCATCGGCGGCACGGTAACACGCTTCGATGAGCGCACCCACCAGGACCGCGAAGTCGAGGTCTGGCCCGATTATGTCGGCTGGCGCGCCCGCGGCGGAAGTGAAGTACCGCTTCAACTGGGAATTCCCCATCGCCATTTCTCCCCACGACCACAACAAGGTCTACGTGGGCAGCCAGTTTGTGCATGTCACCACGGATGGCGGCAATAGCTGGCAGATCATCAGTCCGGACCTGACGCGCAATGATAAAAGCCGCCAGCAGATTTCCGGAGGGCTCACTCCCGACAATATCGGCGTGGAATATGCCGGCGTGATTTTTGCGCTGACCGAGTCGCCGAAAGAGGCGGGTCTGATCTGGGCCGGTACCAACGACGGGCAGGTGCAAGTGACGCGTGACGGTGGAAAAAACTGGAGCAATGTCACGAAAAATCTTCCCAACTTCCCCGAGTGGGGCACGGTGGACAACATCGAAGCCTCGCGCTACGACGCGGGCACGGCCTACCTGACCGTTGACGGCCATCAGGTGAACTTTCGCGACCCGTTTGTTTACAAGACCGCAGACTATGGAAAAACCTGGACGTTGATCACTGCCGGGATTCCGCACAACATGCTGAGCTATGCTCACTGCGTGCGCGAAGATCCCGTCCGTAAGGGACTCCTCTATCTGGGCACGGAGGGTGGGCTCTACGTTTCCTTTGACGACGGGAAGAACTGGCAACCGCTGCAGTCCGGGCTTCCGCACGCGCCAGTCTACTGGCTGACCGTTCAGGAGAGATTCCACGACCTCGCGGTGGCCACTTACGGGCGCGGCTTCTGGATTTTGGACGACATTACTGCGCTCGAGCAGTTCACGCCGGAGATCGGCGCGGCCAAGGCGCATCTGTTTGCGCCGCGCGACGCGTACCGCTTTAAGGAGGTGGCGCAACCGGCGGCCGTCGAGTACGACCCATCGACGGGAAAAAACCCGCCGTACGGAGCGCCCATCAATTTCTATCTCAAGACCAACCTGGGAGAAAAGGAAGTGGCCAAACTGACCATCACAGACGCGGGCGGAAAGAAAGTGAGGGAGATCGAATGCCGCGCGCCCAAACCCGGCGCCTCTGAGGCCAAAAAAAACACCGAGGAAGAGGAATATCCCGATTCCGATCCTCCGCCTTGCGAAGTCAAGGCGGGCATCAATCGTGTGTGGTGGGACCTGCGCTCGGAGCGCACCACGCAAATTCACCTGAGGACCACGCCGCTCTACGCGCCGGATGTTCCGTTTGGACCGGAAGGCTGGCGCAAGCCTCCGGCCATGGCGCGACTGGCGGTGCTGGCGCTGCCGGGAACCTACTCGGTCACGCTGACCGTGGGAGAAGAAAAATTCACGCAGAAGCTGACCGTGCTGAAGGATCCGCATACCGCCGGCTCGGAGAGCGACGTTCAGGCGCAGACGCGCGTGCAGACCGCGCTGTACGACGAGATGAACGCCATGTCCGCCACCGTGAACCAGATCGAGTCGCTGCGCGCGCAGCTCGTTGCCCTGGGGAAGGAACTGGGCACCGACGACGCTTCGAAACCCCTGCGCAAAGCCGCGGACGATCTCGGCGAGAAGCTCGCGGGCATCGAGGGAACTCTGCTGCAGCTCAAGCTCACCGGCCGTGGGCAGGACGATTGCCGCTGGGCGCCGATGCTGCTGCAGAAGGTCGACTACCTGTTCAGCCAGCTCGACAGCAATGCGGATTTTCCGCCCACCACCCAGCAGACCGCCGTGCAGGAAGAGTTGAAGCAGCGCGGCGACAAAGCGGCGGCAGACTTTCAGCAGTTGGTAGGGAAAGACCTGGCGGCGTTCAACGCCATGCTTCGCGAGCACAACATCGGCAACATTTATCTCAAGACGCCCTGACCCAAGGTGTTGAAGGCTGGCGAACTGAGCATTCAAACCCCAATCGGATTCGCAACAAGTTAAAAAAAAGTGCCGAACGCAGCTGAAAACAAGCTGTCGGGCAAGCCGAAACCGGGAGAGTCAAGGAATTGAAACCGGGTTAGAGCCAAGAATACTTCGGGAAGGTTTCTTTGCGAGCGCGGTCAGCGACTTCGTCTGAGACGGAGGAGTAGAACTGCAAGGGCGTTCGAGCCGATTGGTGGCCGAGGGCTTGAGCCAATCGTCTGGGGGCTAATTCCGGCAGCCGACATCGTGAAGCCGAGAGAGTGACGCATCGCGAGCGATTTGCGTTGTGATGCGTTTTCTTGCGAGCGAATGCGTAGCTCGAAGTACGGCTTTGAAGACCGGGGAGGTCACCGGACCCCGTTCGCCCCCACACAGAATATCATCGCTAACAAATCTCCCATGTCTGCGACAACGTGGTCTCAAACTTGAAAGATGATGTCGCTATTTTTCCGAGCACGCCGCGATAGAAGCTGCTATTTCAGCGCCAATCTGAATTCGCCCGCGACACCACAGCTCCAGCGGATTGCATCCCTCGACAGCGCTTCATTCGGCGGCGATAATCGTGGGGAGCAGGAAAACCAGAGGCTACCATGAAGCTGGACCGCGCAGCCTTGCAAAGTCTCCCCAAAGTGCTGTTGCACGAACATCTGGACGGCGTGCTAAGGCCTCAAACCATCATTGAGCTGGCAAAAAGCATCGATTACGATCAACTGCCTACGCAAAATCCCGAAGAGTTGGCGCGCTGGTTCCACCAGGGTGCGAATCAGGGAAGTTTACCCAAATACCTGGAGGGCTTCGCGCACACCATCGCGGTGATGCAGACCGAAGAGGCGCTGGAGCGCGTCGCGTATGAACAAGCGGAAGACCTAAGCCGCGACGGCGTGGTTTATTTTGAGACGCGCTTCGCGCCGCTGTTTCACACGCGCAAAGGACTGACCCATCAGCAAGTAGTTTCCGCAGTGCTCAAGGGCTTGGAACGAGGTCGCAAGGACTTTGGAATTTCTTCGGGCCTAATCATCTGCGCGATGCGCAACATGGATGTCTCTCTCGAAATGGCGGAGCTCGCCGTCGATTTTCGCCAGCGCGGAGTTGTGGGATTCGACCTCGCAGGCGAAGAGGGCGGCTACCCTCCCAAAAAACACGTGGACGCGTTCCACTATATCCAGCGCCAGAATTTCAATATCACGGTGCACGCCGGCGAAGGATTTGGGCAGGAATCGATCTGGCAAGCCATTCAATACTGCGGCGCGCACCGCATTGGCCACGGCACACGTTTGGTTGACGACATCGCCGTCACCGATGGCAAAGTCGTGAAACTGGGCGACCTCGCGCAATACGTCCTGGACAAACGCATTCCCTTGGAGATTTGTCTGCTCAGCAACGTCCACGTCGGTGCCGCGCGCAGCCTGGCCGAGCATCCCTTCAAGCTGTTTTATCAGGAAAAATTTCGCGTCACGCTGAATACCGACAACCGTTTGATGAGCAACACCTCCATGACCAAGGAATTCGAGGCGGCTCGCGACACTTTCGGTCTAACCATGGACGACTTCGAAAAAATCACCATCAACGCGATGAAAAGCGCCTTCTTGCCTTACGACCGGCGCTGCGAGTTCATCTACTCCGTGATCAAGCCAGGTTATGCGGAGGTCCGCAACTCTCTGGCAACAAAGTGATGCCGAGAATCAGTGACGAGTACCCTACTCCGCTCTGCTTGGAATCAGGCTGCGAGACTCGCCAGAGTTTCCGCGAGGACAAGAACTCCACGCCGGATGTCTTCCGGCGACGCGTATTCATCCGGACGGTGGCTGTATCCATTGCGGCAAGGAATAAACAACATCGCGACAGGAGCAACGCGCGACATAAACAGCGAGTCATGATACGCGCGGCTGACCATTGGAACGAAATCCAATCGGTGCTTTTTACACGACTCAGAAAGCGCTTCCACAATCGCTGGAGCACACTGCGCCGGCGCGTCCGAGTTCAACACTTCTTCGTGAATCTCAACGTGCCGCCTTCCTGCTATCGCTTCGCCCACGCCCGCTATCATTCGCATCACCGCATCGCGCCGCTCGAGATTTGTGTCTCGTATATCCACACTCAGGTGAACGCGACTGGGGATGCTGTTGACCGCGCCGGGAAATACTTCACAGATACCTACGGTTGCCACGGTATCCACCGCACCGCTGCTGCGCGCCGCATTTTCGATCGCCAGGATCAATTCCGCCGCCGCGCACAAGGCATCTCTGCGACCGGACATCAGCACTCCGCCCGCATGTCCTCCCGCGCCTTCAATGGAAATGCGCAGGCTGGCAGGGGCAGCGATGCTGCTGACAATTCCGAGAGGGAGTTTCTGCTGCTCCAGCAGCGGACCTTGCTCGATGTGCAACTCGACAAATGCTTTGTAGTAGCCGCTCGGCAGTTTTACTTCTTCGAATCGCCCGTTGCATCCAGCCTTCCTCCGCACGTCTTCCAGCGAATTTCCCTCTTTGTCCGCTAACCTTCTCGCCGCATCAACGGACAAAGTCCCCGACAGCAATCGGCTGCCCAGGCACCCAATCCCAAACCGCGTGGGTTCTTCCGATGTGAATACCAGCAACTCGATCGAATGTTTCGGGTGAAAACCGCTAACCTGCAGCGACCGAATCGCCTCCAGGCCTCCAAGCACGCCCACCACGCCGTCGTATTTCCCAGCGTTCGGGATGGCGTCGATATGAGAACCGGTGCCGACGGCGGGAGCATTCGATTCGGAGCCGGTCCACCGCGCAAAAATATTTCCAATCGCGTCCTGGCGTACCCTCAATCCGGCGATCTCGCACCGCGACACAAGCCAGGCACGCGCCTTCAAATCCGTCGGCGTAAAAACAATCCGCGTCACCGCTGGTGCCGGGGCGTCGGAAATCGACGCAAGCTCCTCAATCTCCGCGCACAACCGATCTCGACTCACCTCGATTCTCATCGAGCCGCGCCGTCCAACGGATGCCGGTTCCAATCTTTGTAGATCAGGTATTTCGCCGGAACTTTGCCGATCGCCCCGAACCATTGCGGGCACCACGGCCCCATCCAGATAAAATCGCCGGCCGTCACCGGATACCACGAATCGCCCAGCCGATAAATCCCGCCGCCCTCCAGCATCAGCAGCCCGTGCTCCATCACATGCATTTCCACCATGCTCAGGGCAGCTCCCGGCTGGTACTCCATCGTGTTCACAGCGAAGTCGAAACTCATCGTATCTGGCAGCAAACATTTCACCTGCAGACTTGGATCATCACCCAGTGGATGCGACGAAACCGTGTCTTCACTGGAAACGATGACGCGCGGCGCATGAACCGAGGGCAGCGGCCGATAAGCCTTCTCGATTACCGCGGCGCGGCTTGCCTTCGTTGCAACGACCTTGTGCGGCAAGCCTTCGGGGAGATAAGCGTAGCCCCGCGCCGCAACATCGTTCTGGCGGCCGTCAACTTCCAATTTAAGCTGGCCCTCAATCACAAAGATAAAACGCTGCGCCGCACTCTCTCCCAGTTCGCCACCCGATTCAAATTCCGCGCTGTACTGCGTGAACTGCGCGCCCATTGCCGGCCCTGCGTGTACAACGGCCGCACACCCTTTCATCCCCGGCAATGTGGTGCGAACGAAAGTGTCCGGGGTCAGCAGGAAATGGTTGTGTTTTTGAGAACTACGCGTTCGACCAAGATTATGCACGGCACATCCTTTTTTGAAGTTCAGAAGAACTCGCCAACTGCTCCAGCAAATGCAATCCGCATTCCAGCGCCTTGGCCACATCGTCGATCTCGACGGATTCCGCCGGATCGTGACTGATTCCACCGGGACTGCGCAGAAAGATCATTGCCGCCGGTACTCTTTCAGCCAGAATCATCGCGTCATGGCCGGCGCCGCTGACCATGCCATGCGCTTCGCAGCCGGTCTCGCGGATTGCTTTCGCGATGTGGTCGATAAGAAATGAATCCATCGCCACTGCCATTTGTTTGAGCAGGACATTCCGCCGCAGCGTCAACCCGCGCCGCTCTGCAATTTCCTCAGCTTGCCGAATAAGCAACTCGGTCGCCCGGGCGCAAACGTCGTCTGACTGGTGACGAACGTCGAGCGTCACGCGAGCTTCCCCGGCAATCACATTGGTCGCTCCAGGTTTTGCTTCGATCTGACCCACCGTTGCTACCAAGCCCGCGTTGCTTTGCGCCGTGCGTTCTACTGCAACAATCCACTCCGCTGCTGCGGCGACGGCATCGTGCCGAAGATGCATCGGTGTCGTCCCCGCGTGGTTGGCGCGGCCCACGAACACGAGCTCCATGCGCATCTGAGCGGCGATGGCCTCAACCACTCCAAGCGGCAGTCCAAGCGACTCCAGAACTGGGCCCTGCTCGATGTGAAACTCCAAATAGGCCAGCGCGTCGTCCTTCAATTCCGCGTGCGGCAGATCCCCCGGTTTCAGTCCAAATCCCTCGATCGCCGTTCGAATCGAGATTCCCTTCGCGTCCCGGCGATTGAGCAATTCCTCGTCGAGCCTGCCAACCAATGCGTGGCTGCCAATAAACGGTGTTCCGAACCGGACTCCTTCTTCTTCGGAAAATCCGATCACCTCAATTCCGAAAGGGAGCCGTCGTCCCTCCAAAGCTTCGAGCACAGCAACCGCGATGACCACTCCCAGAACGCCATCGTACGCTCCCGCATTCGGAACTGTGTCCAGATGCGATCCAATCAGCAGCCTCGGCGCACCGAATTGCGCACCCGCATAGAAGCCGCGCAAATTTCCAGCCGCATCCACAGCCACCTCAGCCCCTGCGCCGCGCAGCCACTTGCTAATCTCTTCATGGCACTCACGCATAGGCGCAGAAAGAAAGGTCCGCCGCGTACTCCCCGGGTCTTCCGAGAAAGAAGCCAGTCGCTTACAACGAGCCACAACCTCTTGCGCGCGAATTTCGCTGTTCGCCTGTGAAAACATTGAGCGTCAACCTTGCCGGCGGAGGCGTGCCTCGATGGTGCCATGCGGCTCATCGATGGGCGCAAAGATTTCGTTTGGATTGTCCTGCCCAAACCGCGAAAGGTCTACCAGCAGACAATGCTTGTTCGGCATCGCCAATTCGATATCCGAAATTTCCGGAACATTCCCAAGCACGCCTTCGCCCATGGCATACAGCGTGTGCTGCACGGATTTGCTGGCGTGCCGGGCAAACACGCTAAGCAAAATCTCGCGGATCTTGGGCCGCAACGTCGCGAAAGCAACCGTGGGCGACGAGTAAGTCCAACGCGCTCGGACGGCCGTGCCGAACAATCGATCGGTCGCTTCCGGCAACGTCGTCAACGAATCCTTAATGAACCCGACGAATTCCGAACCCGCTGTCTTCAGAATCACCAGATTTTCCAGCCCGGATTGTAAGGACGGCACGCCATTTTGTCTTGCCGCAATCTCGGCCGTTTGGCACTCGCTGCTCGACTGCACAAACGTCGTGGGATGTGGCTTGCCGCCCGTCTGCACGCGCTCCCAAGTTTTTTCGGCTAACGAGACCCGCGCCGCAGAAACCTGGGGATTGCGTTCCAGGAAAAAAGCGATCAGCTCCTTGCCAAACTCCTCCATGCACTCCGCAGAGGAACTTCGCGCCAGCGAATACACCGTGTTCTTCATCGTGTCCGTGGGAAGAATCTTGCCGTTGTCCCCTTCCACAAAGCACGACTCGAAATCTCCCTCCAGCAGAATCTCCACACTCCACTCGCGAAAATCGTGCCGGTCGGGATGCCGCTTCACCTTGACCACGCGGATCCGCGACTTGCCGTACCTGTTTTCCGCCAGCATACCCATCGGATCAGCTCCCTCGGTACGTCGTATAACCATGCGGGCTCAGGAGCAACGGAACGTGAAACTGCGATTCGCCCTCGCGCACCTGAAACGTAATTTCCACAATCGGATACAATCCCTCGGTCTCGTGGGCGTTCTGATAGCTCGCCGTATCAAAGGATATCCGGTAAAGCCCCGCGCGAAGCACTTCGCTCTCCGGCAGCAATTGACCGCACCGGCCGTCGGCATCCGTGCGCGACGAATGCAGCAGCGCCCATTGGCCGGCCGACTCGCGCCTCTCCAATCGCACTGCTACGTCTTTTGCTGGGAGGCCGCGGGCGATGTCCAGAACGTGCGTTGAGATTCGTTTCATGAATTGAGCCATTTCTTCAGCCGGAGGCAGGTGATCTGCCGCTGCTGTTCGGTCCCTTCGTGTAGTTCCGTGGTGTCGTCATTCTGCAAGCGTCTTCGCAGAATCTCCAGGATTTCTGGCGCCGATTTGCCGTTAGCACAAACAATGAAGATCCTGCCGAAGCGCTGCTCGTAAACCCGGTTCGCTTCGGCTAACGCACTCTTCACATCTTTGGTCGCAGTACCAGCCCTCCGTTGTTCTTCTCCCGACCAGGCCGCCGATCGCGCTGAACTGGATGCCGGCGGATGTGATTCACCAATTCGCGGGTGGCTGCGAAACGCCTCCATCCAGTCGAACTCGGATAAACTCTTCCACACTTCGTCGCTGGTCGCCAGCAGCGCTGCTTCATCCAGGATCGGTCTCCGGCCCGCCATCGCGTGCGCCCAGGCTTCCGACCCGCAACAAGGCAAGATCTCTTCCGCAGCTTCAGCCAATCGCAGCGCGTTCCACCGCGCCAGCACGCCGCTCATGTTTTCGTTCCAGCCCGCGGCTAGCTGCTCCAGAAATTCCGCCACCAGATTCGCCGCAACCGCCGCTCGATATCGCGCCGTGGACCGCATATCGTCAATTGGTCGAATTTCCGAGGCTACTGCCATTCTGGCCAACCGCACAAGCGTTGGCTCGATACGTCTTCCTTTTACGATGTGCTCCGTCTCGGTTAGACGAAGTGGCACAGGGGCCACACTTCCCATCGCTAGACGAAGATCTGCCACCATCCCATCCTCGAGCCGCCCCAGCGCCGCCAAACACACTTTGGCAATCGCCTGCGCGTTGCGGGCTCCCACCTTTCGCGCCTGCGCATAGTACTCTGAAAATCGCCGTGGCAGGCAGACAGCCCGAATCAGTTCATCCGGTTCCAACTGCGTCTTCCGGTAATCGATATGAAAAGTCCTGTAGGGCACTCGGCGTTCTCCGCGCACGGAAACCACCAGCAACTCGGCGCCGTAAACAAGCAGCGCGGGGAGGGAATCTGCCGCAGGGGACGCATTCACGATATTGCCGCCGATCGTTCCGCGATTCTGATTGGCAATTCCACCGGTCCAACTGGCTGCGCTGGCTAATAGCGTGAAATCCCGGTTGACTACCTCATGGGCCCGCAGGTCCGTATACGTGCAGCTCGCGCCGATCTGAACTTCCTCAGCAGACACTTCAATCCGTCGCAACTCCGGCAGGTTCCAAATGCTCACCAGTTTCCGGGCGTGCAAATTTCCCGCCGAATACTGCACCATCAGATCCGTGCCGCCCGCGATGGGAAGCCATTCGCCGGGATCTCGCGCCAGCAGCGATAACACCCCGCGCATGCTGTCGGGGACCGCGAATTCGTATTCGGCGGGATTCGCTCTCACGTCGTACCTCCCCGCCGTCCCGCCTCCGCCACAGCTTCAAAGATTTGCGCGTAGCCAGTGCAGCGGCAAAGATTGCCGGATAGCCCTTCACGAATTTCTTCCCGGGTAGGCTGCGGCTTTTTGCTTAGCAGGTGGAATGCCGCCATGATCATCCCCGGAGTACAGATGCCACATTGCGCCCCACCACATTCCAGAAAAGTCTGCTGCAGCAATTGCAAACGGCCATCAGCCGCCAAGCCTTCAATCGTCACGATGTCAGCGCCGTTCGCCTGAAACGCCGGAATCAAGCAGCTATTGACCAACACGTCCATCCAGCAAGATGGCACATGCGCCGCACTCGCCCTCTCCGCATCCTTCTTTCGTTCCCGTCAATCCAAGGTCGTGCCGCAGCACATCTAGCAGCCGTTCCATTCCGTGTGCACGCACAGCCACGAATTTCCCGTTGACCCTGAGAATAATCTCGCATTTCTCGCGCTCCTGCTGAAACTCGTTCATCGCTCTCCCCGCGCTGACGAAAATTTACTTTCCGAGCCCACCTTTTCATCCAGTGCATCGAAGATGTCTTCCGGAAGCAACGGTATCGAGTTGAATGGCACTCCCAGCGCATCTTCAATGGCGTTGACGATCGCGGGCGCCGGTCCGTCCATCGGCAGTTCACCGATGCCTTTCGCGCCGAACGCGCCGTGCACATTTCCCAATTCCTCAAAATAAACCCGGATCGTAGGCAGGTCGGCGGAAGTCGGCATGATGTAGTTGGTCATCTGTCCGTTCTGCATGCGCCCCTTTTCCCAAACCACTTTCTCATACAAGGCAAAGCCGATCGCCTGCGCCACTCCACCAATGATTTGTCCTTTCGCCAAAACCGGGTGCAGCACCCTGCCCACTTCTTGTAGCGCTACGAAGTCATTCACCGACACGTTGTATGTAGTCAGGTCTACTGTGACTTCCGCCACATAAACGGCCCAGGCAAACGCCGCGTACGCCGATCCGCGATATTTTTCTTCATCCCAAACCATGTCGTCCGGCTGCTCGTAGCGCGCCAAGCTGCGGAACTTGCCGTGTTGCGCGACATACGAGCGACAGACCGCTCGAAACTCCTCAGGTGAATACGATTCGCCAAGCATTCCACCGGCCATCAGGGTTTGCTTGATCCCCATGGCCGCCGATTGCACCAATTTCCCAACCACCATAATCGTTCGCGAAGCCACCGTTGGTCCGCTGTTCGGCACTTCCTGCGTATCCGGTTGCGCGATTTCCACGTCTTCATACCGCAGGCCCAGCGCCTCGGCAGCGATCTGGCACAACACCGTCTTGGTCCCCTGACCGAATTCCGTGCTGGAGACCAGCACCCGCACGCTGCCGTCGGTGCCTGCTTCCACTCCGACCACCGAGCTCAGATAGCGCTCGCCTGCCCCCGTAAATCCCGCTCCGTGCAAAAACGCGGCAAGACCAATTCCCCTTTTACGGGCGCTCTGCGGATTGTGCCGTGCGAATTTTTCTTTCTTCGCCTCATAATCCGAAAGCTCCAGCGCGCGATCCAGAAGCTTGCCTACATCGATCGCTTCGCGCACCGTTTGCCCGGTAATTGTGGTCTCGCCAGGCTTCAGGAAATTCCGCCGCCGGATTTCGACAGGCGAAAGCCCAACGACCTGCGCAACCCGGTCCATGTGGCGCTCCAGTGCGAACAAAGATTGTGGCGCGCCAAATCCACGAAACGCGCCTTGCGGCGGTGCATTGGTGGCCACAGCCTTTGCGCGAATCCGAACATTGGGCCAATAATAAGGACCGCCCGAATGAATGGCCCCGCGCGAAAGAACGACGGGCGATAGGGTCTCGTAGGCGCCGCCATCAATTGTGAATTCGATCTCTCCACCAAGAATCCGGCCATCCTTGCTCACCGCCGTCCGGTGCCGCGTCCGCGATGGGTGCCGCTTTGTCGTCGCCGTCATGTCTTCCAGGCGGTCATAGATAATTTTCACCGGCTTCCCCGACTTCATTGCCAGCAGCGCCTGCATGGCCGGCGATCATCGACGGATATTCTTCC
Organism: Candidatus Acidiferrales bacterium; assembly: GCA_963792145.1. Classification (GTDB taxonomy): domain Bacteria; phylum Acidobacteriota; class Terriglobia; order Acidiferrales; family UBA7541; genus Acidiferrum. Next base: position 60,352 of record CAWBVH010000063.1, on the reverse strand, counting down.
TTGCCGCCAAACGCGCCGCCCGTTTCCAGTTGCACCACGCGCACTCGATCCGCAGACAAGTCACACAGTTTCATCAGCGCTTTGTGCACATAATACGGGCACTGCAACGAGCCCCACACTGTCAACCCTTGCTGCGCGTCGAAGGAAGCAATCATTCCATTGGTCTCGATGTACAACTGCTCCTGCGCTCCGGTCCGATATTCTCCTTCGACGATATAGTCCGCGTCTTGCCATACCGGATCGACATCGCCTTTTTCGATCAGATAGCTCTTGAAAACGTTGTCAGCACCCCAGATGATTTGCGAACGCTCCTCACTCTCTTCCATCGTGAAAATTGCGGGCAGCGGATCGTATTCCACCGATACAGCCTCAACGGCTTTCGGCAACAGATGCCGGTCCGGATGCGCCAGTAAGAGAATCGCCTCTTCAGGTTGATTCACCACTCCATCCGCCAGGCAAGGCTGGTCATCTTCGATCAGTGCGATGCAATTTTTCCCTGGAATATCCTTGGGTGTGACGATCGCGAACTCGCTCCAATCAATTCCCGGACCGAAGCTAATTCTCTTGATCTTCCCTCGAGGAATGTGGCTACGAACGGTGGCGCCATAAATCATGCCCGGCAGAACCATATCGTCAACGTACCGCGCCTGCCCGGTGACTTTGTCGCGTCCTTCAAGGCGCGGAACAGAGGTGCCGACGATGCGCTCCTTCGTCATACGAATCGTGGAACCCTTCCCGTCCTGGCGCGGCACTCCCTGCCGGCGGGCTCTCCCGGAAACTCGCCGCCCTTGAACACCAGCCTGCCTCGAAGATACGTGGCCCTCACCACGCCTCGCAACTTCTCTCCCAGGTACGGTGAGACCGGGTGATGGTAATGCAATCGGTCTGCGCTCACGACAAACTCGCTCTCCGGATCGAAAACCACGAGGTCAGCATCGTAGCCTTCTGCGATTCGGCCTTTGCGCATTTCGCACCCAGCCAATTTCGCCGGTCCCTCCGCCATCCAGCGCGCAATATCGGTCAGCGCAAATCCGCGTTTGCTGGCTTCCGTGTGCATCACCGGCAAGGCTACGGACAGGCTCGCAATGCCGCCCCAAGCGCTTCGAAAATTTCCTTCCGCGAGCCGCTTCATTTCCGGTGGACACGGCGAGTGATCTGTCGCCACAAAATCGATCGTTCCGTCGCGAAGACCTTGCCACAATCGTTCGCAATTTTCCCGGCCCGCGAATCGGCGGCGCGCATTTAAACAGTGTCGCTCCCTTCGGGATCATCTCAGCAGTTAGACGCAAATAGTGAGGGCAGGTCTCCACACTCACGGGCAGACCCTCCGAACGCGCGGCGCGCAGTTCGGGAAGCGCTTTGCTGGCCGAAAGATGCACAATGTGTAATCGGAACTTATATTCGCGGCAGAGCACCAGCAACAGTCGAATCGCTACCACTTCTGCCTCTTCCGGCCGCGATTGCAGATACGTCTCGTAAAGGGACCAATCCGCGTCCGTCAAATTTGCAGCAGCTGCATCGATCGGCCCAGGAAGTTCTGCATGCACGAGCAGCGGTAAGCCTGTCCGCGCTACATGCGGCAACGCGGCTCGTAACTGCTGCTCGGTAACCATGGTGAAACCATCAATTCCGGGATGAACGAGAAAACACTTGAATCCGGCCGCCCCCGCCTCCGCCAACGGTTCAATCTCGCGCTGGTTATCCGCGACAACTCCTCCCCAAGCCAGCCAATCGACCCGGCATTGCCCCTGGGCGGCTTCCCGCTTGGCCTCGAGCGCAGCAACAGTGGTGGTTGCCGGCAGGCAGTTCAACGGCATGTCCACCAACAGGGTGATTCCCCCTGCGGCCGCAGCTCTCGTCGCAGTCTCAAATCCTTCCCAGTCGGCGCGGCCGGGGTCGTTGATGTGAACGTGGGAATCGACCAGCCCCGGAAGAATCGCCGCATCGCCAAAATCCTCGATTTCCGCCACGCCCGCCGGCACTCGCTCCGGAGCAATCACCTCGCGGATCTGTTCGCCATACACAACCACGGCGGCTGGACGCACCCCCTCCGGTGTCACGACTCGGCGGGAAAGGAAGGCGCGCAGGGTCATAGAGGAGCGATTCTCGCTGCGAAGTCTCCTGAGATTGAGGCAAGAGCGTAGCCCGATCTCAATACTTTTTCAACTTACCAAAATCGATAATTCGACGCGAAAAAAGTGCTACTACGCAGTTTTCTGGGCATATACTTGCTCCCCGGCGTGCGATCTGCTGGACTCTTTTTTCAACTCGAAATAGAACCAACAGATTGCACGGCGGAGCGGATCGTCAACGAAGGAGTGGCAGCGACCTATGGACAACCCCTTCATGAAACGGGCCATTCAACTCTCGATCGACTCGCTTCAGTCCGGCCGCGGTGGCCCGTTTGGTGCCGTGATCGTGAGAGATGGCAAGATCGTCGCCGAAGGCGCAAATCAGGTCACTTCAACCAATGATCCAACCGCCCACGCCGAAATCGTTGCCATTCGCCGCGCTTGCTACAAACTGGGCGTCTTCGAATTGAAAGATTGCGAACTCTACACTTCGTGCGAACCCTGTCCCATGTGCCTTGGCGCCATCTACTGGGCCCGTCTTTCGCGCATCTATTTCGCCAATACCGCCGAGGACGCCGCCAAAATCGGTTTCGACGACTCCTTCATCTACGGCGAACTGAAACAGCCCCATTCCATGCGTCGCATCCCCACGATTCAAATGATGCGCGAAGAAGCGCTAGCGGGATTTCGCGCTTGGGCCACCAAGCCCGACAAGATTGCCTATTGAGACGTCCGTAGCATTCCCCTGTTCGCTAGCATCCTCGTTAACGCTCGCCCCGCAGATTCCGTCTTCCCGGTAAGAACCTGAGCCACGTCAGCTTTTGCGTCTGCGAGCAGCATGACCCTTGGACGCCCCGGCCACACCGCGACGCTCCTGAAAAACGGCAATGTCATTGTGGGCAGATGGACAGGCCGGGACGCTTCTTCGGCCCTGGGTCCAAAGCCAAGGGCCGACTCCCTCAGCGCCAGCAGAAGCTCAGCCTTACGTGGCTTCAATTCCTACTGATTGCGTCCTTTTCAGCGCCGCAATCAGTTCGTAAAGCGCCGGACTCGTGCAGATCTCGTAGTAATTGTGGTCTGACAAGCGCCCGACTTTTCCGTCCGGCAGCAGTTGGCGCGCCAATCCCTTTCGCACCACGAGCAATTCCACCGACTCGCCCATCGGCACTTCCCCGTAATACAACGTCACTTCCTCTTTCCCCCAGGGCATCTCAAGCGGCGTCGAGAATGTGTCCAGTGAAATTTCTTCCGCCAATTTCTGAAAACCTTCTTCATTCAATTCGATTCCGTTCATGTTGTAGCGCACCAGAAACTCGTCCAACTCTTCCGCCGAAGCCCCTTCCATCGCGGTCAGAAACTGGAACACGGAAAAGTTTGTCTTCCGCCCGGAAAGCATGCGCTTGGCCAGTTTTGCGCACCCAGAAAGCCGGTCTGACAAGTTCAGCGCCTTGGAAATCATGATTTTCGATTCCCCATCCGTCCAATAGGTCGGCGCCGATCCTTGAAACGCCACTCCGATCCCGATTTCCAGCGCCGGCAATTCGCTGGACGCTGCACGGTCATTATAGGAATTGCACACCGTCAGAATCTGCCGCGAAAGCACGCAAGCCTTCGCTACCGCTCGCGCATAGGATTGGCTGCCTTCCGTCTCAAAGATCGCCAGCACGATGGCATCGCCTTCGATAAACACTTTCTTCGCCGAATAGCGGTCCAGCAAGCGCTTCACAGGCTCGTGCAAGTTCAGGCTGAAATGCGATGCCGGGCTCAAGCCTCGCGACAGCAAATCCTGGGTCATCTTCGTCGAACCCCGCACGTCCGCCTTGATAATCACGTGCGAAACCACCTGGTCTTGCTCCGGCCTGGCCTCTTCCCTCAGCAGGCATTCATAAAGCTTATTGTTCATGCGCGAGAGTTCGCGCACCTTCTCAGCCGTGATCAGATTGATTCTCTCCATGCAGGCCGTCAGGTGTTCCGCGTCGCGCAAGTCCCGCCGCAGCCGAAGAAAATCGTTGGCGAAGCGCAGCACCAGTATGTGCAGTTCTTCCCGCGAATAGCGCCGTATCCTCTTCGACAACTCTTCCAACGGCTTCATGCTCAGCCGTCTCGCGGGCACCTGCTTCAACATCTCTTCCACGCGCTTGGCTTCTTCCTTGGTCACCAGCGCTTTGCGCAATTGCTGCAGGTGCACGGGCGGGCAGAAATCCGTGGCAATGGGACGAATCTCGTAGCTCGCCAGAATATGCGGCATCACTTCGCGTTGCTCCAACCGCTCCGTCAATTGCGCTAACAGATGAGCTCTCCCCGGCCGACCATCCTCCGGTCCCCACGATGGATCAAACAGGCGCTTGGCATTTTCCGGTTCGTTCAGGTAGTCGCCCAGTCTTCCCTGGTAGTCCTTGCTGATGAAATCCACCTGCTGCTTCGCCATGTCCAGTTGGGGCGCGAACTCATCCAGCCGCTGCAGCAACACGGTCAGTCGCTTTTCTACGTCATTCAACGCTATTCGAGTCTCCGCAGGATCCCCGGCGTTCAGCAATTTGTTGAACAGGCCGTCGCCCTTTTCCAGTTTCTTTCGCAGCGCCTCGCGTTCTTCTTCCAGCCCGACTATCTCCGCCTTCAGGTGCTCCGCTTCCGCAAACAGCGACTTGTAACTTTCCGCCACTTGTCCGGGAGACTCCGGCTGATCGACGCTGAGTCCCGCTTCTTTCAGGAATTCCTGGAACAGCGCGTCCATGGCCTCAAACCGGTCGGGGTCGCGCGCGTAATTCCCCAATAATACGTAGTGCTCCAGAAAGAAGAAATCGTCCTTGCCACCATCCAGGAACACCAGCCGATTCTTCAAAATTTCGTAATACGGAGCGAAATCATCGCCGAACAGCGCTCGCCGGGTTTTCGCGATGATATTGTCTTCAATGTCCGTGAGAATCTGCGCCACCAGCTGCCCAATCAGCCGCAAAACGTCTCGCCGCGCCGACTGCATTTCCGACAATTTCGCCTTGATCACATGCGCCTGCTGGCTTCGCTCGAAATATTCTCCGCGTTTCCGGATGTATTCCTTGCCTTCCAGGATCACGTTGCCAAACTGGTTCAGAAGCTCTGCAGTCAGAAACTTCAGCAACGCCACGCGAAACAGGAGATCGATCTCAATATTCTTCTGGTGTTTAGCTTTGGTCAGGGAGCTTTGCAGGATCTGCGTCAGTAGTTTGCGGAATGCCGTCGAGTCCACCGGTTTCGTGTTCCGGAACTCGATCCCGGAAAGGTAGGTTCCGCTGGTGTTTTGCCGGATCAAATCAAACAGGTAGTCGCGCGCCACCTGCACGAATTTGGGGCTCAGAAAAACGTCGTGGTGGATATTGTCCACGCCGATCGAGAGCGACTCCAACGGGAGTGTCACTCGATAGCTCTTCAATTCAATGCGACCCGGGTCCATCACCCCTGTATTGGTCAATGCATTCGCCATTACGCCGCCTGAGCGTGCCACTTTTCAACCTAACAAGCCCCTTTGCGTCTCGCAAGCAAACCGGGGTACAGGGGTAGCCAGAAAGTAAGCCGACCCAAGCAATCAAACAGATTAGAGCGTGGTAATTTGGCGCGACGTCGCCGCCCAGGTGCTGCAGGCGCAGATCGAATTTGCGGCCAGGGGGTCTTCAGGGGGAAATTTTCCGACCACTCCAGGATCACAATGGCAGGCTTCGCAAAAACATCTTCTAATCCCAGCGTCTCAAAATCATGGAAATTCTCGATGCGGTACAGGTCGCCGTGGAAAACCTTGTTTTCCGCCGCCATATTCGTGAATCAGCGTGAACGTGGGACTCGTCACTTCGTCCTCCGTCGCGGCGTTCAGTCCTGCAACGATTCCCTTCGTCAGTGTGGTTTTCCCGCTGCCCAATTCGCCCGAAAGCAGCACCAGCACGGGTGGCTGCAACTTTCTTGCCAGCTCCCGCCCCCACGCAATCGTCTCCTCCGCGGAGTGCGTGATGATCTCTTCAGGCACGCGCCTGCAACTCCTCCATCAGCTTTCGCCGGGCGTAAGGAATCGCGTCCGCCACCTCGCCAGCCAGAATCCCCGATGGATCACTTTGCAGGCTCAGCAGCTCGGCGGCAGCTCCGTGCAAATACGTTCCCAGTGCCACAACGCGCAACAAATCCTTCGTTCCAAACTGCGCGATCATTGCCGCCAACAATCCCGTCAGCACATCGCCCGAGCCGCCCTTGGCCAGACCCGCATCCCCCGTCGTATTCACGAACACTTCACCGCTCGGCGACGCCAGCACGGTGTGGAATCCTTTGAGTACAACCCACGCGTTCCACTTCTGAGCGGCGTTCTTGGCGCACGACACTCGGTCCTTCTGCACGTCTGCTGTCGCCATGCCCACCAACCGCGCCATCTCTCCCGGATGTGGCGTCACCACCAGGTGCGCAGTCTTCCTTTGCGCCAGCATGTCGCCCTTCCCCACAAAGGCGTTCAGCCCATCAGCATCCAACACAACCGGCACTTCCGCGTTCGCCACAACATGGTGCACGAATTTTGTCGTTTCCTCTTGCGTCCCCAGCCCCGGGCCTAGCGCCAGCACCGTCTTTCGTTCCATCGCCGCGACAAATCGACCGCTGCGGATCGCTTCCATTGAGATCGCGCCCGCCGCACTTGCCGGCAGCGCCTCCGTCATATATTCCGCATGGGCCGCTCGCCACAATCGGCTGCTCGGGCTTCCGCGGTAGCCACCGTCACAAGTCCCGCGCCCGCACGCAACCCCGCCTTCCCTGCCATCACTGCCGCGCCCGACTTGCCCGAGCGATCCCGCCACCACCAGCACGTGGCCATACGAACCCTTATTGGCATCCGCCGCCCTTTGCAGCGGCAATCCGGCGAACTCGTCCGGTCCCGCCCAGCGCAGCGCTCCTTTTCCCACCTCTTCGACCAGGGCCGTCTGGCGACCCAATCCCGCGCACAACCAACTGCCCACAGCACGCCGAGTCAACTCCAATCAATTGCCCCACTTTCGGCGCGGTGAACGTCACCGTCAAATGCGCGCGCAATACTGGTCCACTCGCCGGCTCGCCATCCGACGGCAATCCCGACGGCGTGTCCACGGCCACAATCCAGGCGGGCCGTGCCGCCGTGGCGTTGCGCGAGACACGATTCACATCCTCGATCGCCCGAGCCATAAGACCCTTCGCACCACCGCGAATTCCCGTTCCCAGCAGCGCATCCACAATCACTTCCGCCGACGCTACCGCAGGCCAGACCTTCTCCCACTCTTTTTCGCTCACGACTGCATGAACGCTTCCGCCCGCCTCCCGCCATCTCTCGTAGTTCTTCGCCGCATCGCCTTTCAACTCCTCCGGCGCGGCGAGTAGGTACACCTCTACCTGCTCAGCCTCTTCCTTCAAATGCCTTGCGACCACAAATCCGTCCCCTCCGTTGTTCCCTTTCCCGCACAGCACGCACACCCGTCCCGGAGGTGTGGCATTCCTTCTTCCATACTGTTCAAGGAAAACTTCCGCGACGCTCTTCCCCGCGGCTTCCATCAATTGCAGTCCCGGAATACCGAAGCGCTCCGTCGTCAGACGGTCCACTTCCTGCATTTCCGTCGCTGTCAGAGCTTTCATCTCAGGATTGCCTTTGTAGGGGCCGCCTTCTGGGGCGGTCCGCTCTCAGGTTTCTCTCGTTTCGAGTTTCGCCTTCACACTCTTTGTGACACGCGTGGTCGACCGCTCATTTTTTCAGTTAGCGCAGTTCGTTTACAGCATCCAGCCGCCGCTTACGTTTACGACCTGCCCGGTCACGTACTCTGCTTCTTCGGACGCGAAAAAGGCTACCGCTGCGGCCACATCTTCCACCGTTGGCGGACGCCCAATCGGATAGCGTGCATCGCGCAACTTTCTCGCCTCTTCCAGCGTCAGATCTTTTTCATCGATGCTCGAAGGGTTCACCACGTTCACGGTAATACCGTTTTTCGCCTCTTCCAATGCCAGCGACCGCGACAACGCCACCACCGCTGCTTTCGCCGAGGCATACGCGGAAATCTTCGCTTGTCCAAACGCCCTCTCCGCGCCTACCGCTCCCAGATTGATGATTCTTCCCCAGCGTCCTTTACGCATCTGCGGCAGTGACGCGCGGCACATGTAAAATACCGTCATTACATTCGAATTAAAGATGCTCTCCCAATCTTCAACCGAAGATTCCGCCAGCGTTCCCCAGCGGAAATCTCCCACATTGTTCACCAGCACGTCGAGCCGTCCAAACCGGTCGACCACCGCCTTCACCAATTGATCCGCTCGCCCTGCCTGGATGATGTCCGTCTCTACGGCCACGCAGTCCGCGCCTAGCCCTTGGATTTGCCGCAGCGCCAGCTGCGCCGCCCCTTTATTCGCCCGATAACCGATCGCAATCCGCGCCCCATCTTGCGCCAGACGCATTGCGATTCCTCGCCCGATTCCCCGGCTTCCACCTGTAACTAACGCGACCCGATTCCGTAGCGCCATTCTTCCCCTCGACCCTTCATTCAAACAAAACGTTACCGTGCAGCCGGCTCCGTCTGCACACCTACATTACCTCAATTTCGCCACAACAATCGTCATGTCGTCCGCCTGTTCCGGACTTCCGGACCATTCTTCGGTCGCGACCATCAACGACTCCGCAATTTTTCTGGGCACGGCATTCCGCAATCGCTGCGCCGCCGCTTCCAACCGCGGGATCCCGAACTGTTCCCCGTAGGCGTTCTCCGGTTCGATCAGTCCGTCGCTGTACGTAATCAGCACGGCGTCGTGGGGCACAGTGATCGTCTCCTGCTCAAACTCGTAGTCTTCCACGACACCCAGCACAATACCCCCTTTATGAAGGTAAATGGCTCGTCCCTCGGATAAGCAAAACCCCGGCAAATGCCCCGCATTCGTATACCGCAACGTTCGGGAAGCGGTGTCGTAGATTGCCACGAAGAAGGTAGCGAACCGGTCGTCGCCAGTATTGATCACCAGGTGTTTGTTCAGCCGTGCCACCAGCTCCGCCGTGCTCATCTGCTCGCTTCCAGGCACCAGCAATTGGCTTCGCAACGCCGCCTGCAAACTGGCCATCAACAATGCCGCCGAGATTCCCTTCCCCGAAATATCGGCAATCGCAAAGGCCACGTGTGTGGGGCTCAACTGAATGAAATCGTAATAATCTCCGCTCACCGTGCGCGCCGCCCGGCAAATCGCCTCGACCTCCACCCCTTCGACCTGCGGCAAGTTCCGCGGGAAAAGCTGGTTTTGTACCTCGCTAGCGATGGAAATCTCATTCTCGAGGCGCTGCAACTGTTTCTGTTCGTCGATTAAGCGGCTGATCGAATTTGTCATGCTGTTGAACGAATCCCCCAGCACTCCCAGTTGATCCCGCCGTGTCACCTGCACCTTGTGCGCAAAATTGCCTTCCTGAACGAATTGCGTCGCGCGGTAAAGGTCCGAGACCGTGTGCGTAATCGCCCTCGTCAGTACCACTCCGATGACCAGCGCCACAAGCTCGATCACCAGAAAGACAATCGCCACAATCTCCAGGGAGAACTGCTGCGCCGAGCTCAAATCTCCCAGCGAAGCAAGAATTAATTGATTTAGCTGCGAACTCCGTGCCTTGAAAAACGCAAACACCGGGTGTCCGTGCTCCACCCCGCCATCCGGCCTCACGTACGTCGCTTCCATTTGCGAGAATCCGTCCACCATCGGATCTATCCAGCTACTAGCCTCTGGCAGCACTCGATCTCGCGTCTTCACGCGACCGAATGGCACGGGTACATAATCCTTGTTGCCGATTCGCACAGCCTTGCTATCCCGGTCGCTTTCCACCCGCTGCCACAGCGTGACATCAACCTCCCCAAAGCTCGCCGGGAGTTTCTCCAGAAGCGGCGCTTTCACCGGCACACTTAATTCCACCACACGCACGCCCCTCGGTGTATCCGCTTCGTGGATTCCCACCAGGCGCAACTCGTTCCCGGTTTGCACCATCCCCGCAAACGAACGGCTTTGGGGATTCCTGATTTTCTTGAAATACGCAGGATCTACGTGAAAATTCACCGTTAAACCAGGCAATGCCTTCTCTCGCGCTTCCAGAATCTGCTTTTCCAGCCGCTTCTCGGCGGCCACTTCGCTCTCGTTCGCTGGCAATGTCGCTTCGGCCGCAGCTACATCTTCGGACGAGTCGTCCAGCACCTGTATCCGGTCATGGATTTCGTGGTACAGCAGGTAGGCGCCGAACTGAGAATAAATGATGCGTCCGGCCTGGATCCCGAGTGTCAGCAACAGGATGATCGGAACCACCGCAATAAATACATACACGACAATCAGCCGGTTCCGCAGGCTCCACAGCAGCTCGCTACGCAGCCGGCTCCAAAATCGATACAACAAGTAACCCGCGGCAATTACCGCCAGGTATTTCAAAAATCCCGTTCCCCGCGCCGTGCTCCCAATACCCGTTAGCCACAGTCCCGCCACACATACCGCCAGCGCTACCCAATCGAGTAACGACAGGCTCTTCCAAAATGCTTTCTGTGGTTTCTCTTTTCCGTCCATGGGTGGAGCAGGTGAAAGGACAGCTTACCCGATTCGCGCCAATGACACGAGTCCGCCGTTCATCTGCCTTGGCAGACAGCCAGTCGTCTTGACCTTATTGTTCCCGTAGCTGTGGGTTTCTGACCCGGCTATGGTGCCGGCCATAACCAAAGTACACGACCAGGCCAATGATCAACCAGACGATGAGGCGCGCCCAGTTGACCCATCCGAGCTTGTACATCATATAGCCGTTAAAGCAAATTCCCAGGATCGGGACCAGCGGCACGAGCGGTGTCCGGAATGGTCGCGACTGGCCCGGGTTCGTCTTCCTCAACACCATTACTGCGATACATACAATGACGAACGCAAGCAGCGTCCCGATGTTCACCATCTTCCCGATATCGTCAATTGGCGTAACGCTCCCAACGATCGCCGCAAGCAACCCCACTAAAATCGTATTCTTGTAGGGTGTCCGGAATTTCGGTGTGTACCGCGGCAAAGAACTTGCGCGGCAGAAGGCCGTCGTTGGCCATCGAATAAAGCACTCGCGTCTGTCCCAATAGCATCACCAGCATGACGCTCGTCAACCCCGCCAGCGCGCCCAGCGTGATGATATGCGAGGCCGTAGACAGGCCGCGGTCCAGAAATGCCCGCGCCACCGGCGCTTCGATGTTCACGTCCTGCCAGTGGACCATCCCGGTCAGCACGCCTGCCACCGCAATGTAAAGAACGGTACAAACAAGCAGCGATACGATGATTCCAATGGGCAAGTCCCGCTGCGGGTTTTTGGCCTCTTGCGCAGTCGTCGAGACGGCATCGAACCCAATGTAGGCGAAAAATATATACGCGGCTCCAGCTCCAATTCCGCTAAAACCCATGGGCGCGAACGAGTGCCAGTCATGTCCCCAGTTTGCGAAGTCGATGTAACGCGAGCCCAGAGCGATGACGAATAGCACTACGGATACCTTAATCACCACGATGGCGGTGTTAAAGCGCGCGCTCTCCTTGATCCCAATCGTCAGAATCGCCGTTATCACCAAGGCAACCAGGAAGGCTGGCAGGTTGAAACCAATATCGACACCAAACATGTGCGGCGCACCAACCAGGTCGTGCGCTCGTTGCATGAGCTCCGCGGAGTGGCCGCCGAGAATTGCATCCACTTTATCGAGAAATGCCTGGGTCCCCGGAACCAGTGAAGGGTCAGCCGCCCTGGCCATTTGCCGCGCCACGATTTTCTGTGCTTCGCCGAGCCCGGTCCAATGGTCATACGCCAACCAAAGCGGCATTTTGATATGAAAGATGTTCAGTAGCTCGATGAAGTGATTCGACCATCCCGAAGAGACCGTGCTCGCTCCCATCGCGTACTCCAGCGTCAGGTCCCAGCCAATAATCCAGGCGAACAATTCTCCCAGCGTGGCGTACGCGTAGGTGTAGGCGCTTCCCGCAAGGGGAATCATCGCTGCGAATTCCGCGTAGCATAGCGCGGCAAACGCGCAACCCAAACCAGAGAGAACGAAGGAAAGCATCAAGCCAGGCCCGGCGTAGTGAGCACCCAAACCGGAAAACACGAAAATGCCGGCGCCAATCACCGCCCCAACTCCCAGCGCCGTCAGTTGAAACGGACCCAGTGTTTTCTTCAAACTGTGCTCGCCGGTCTCTTTCGCTTCGGCGATCAACTGGTCCAGCGTCTTCTTCGCGAACAAGGGGTTGCCCATGCAACTCCTCCTTTTTCTTTTTCTGGTTTGCAGAAACTACTGTTCTTTGCTGGCCGCGCTCTTCTCCCGGCTCCACAACCAGTACACCGGAAGCCCCAATAGCACGATCACCATTCCCCGACCGGCTGTCTGCGTCTTGTACAGCAGCAGCACCACCATGATTCCGACAGCGGCCACTATATACAAGAGTGGCAGCCACGGATACCCAAATGCTCGGTACGGCCGGTCCGCGTTTGGTCTCGTCTTCCGCAACACAAACACGCCCAGAATTGTCAGCGCATAAAACAGCAGTGCGGCAAAAACCACATAATCCAACAAATCGTTGTACAGGTTTCCGTACGTGCCATCGGGCTTGCGCGTGCGCAGCATGATCAGGATGACAATCCAGATTCCCTGGTACACCAGCGCCGTGCCAGGCACCCCTTTATCGTTCAGCCTGCCCGTGGCCCGGAAAAACAACCCGTCCTTCGCCATCGCGTAAGCCACGCGTGAACCCGCCAAAATTAGCCCGTTGTCGCACCCGAACGTGGAAATGATGATGGCGATCGCCATCATCCACGCGCCCTTGGCTCCGAAAATCGCAGACAGCGCTGCCGTGGCCACTCGGTCGTCGGGCGCATTCTGGATCTGCGTCAATGGCATGGCGCAGAGATAGGCCAGGTTCGCCAGGCAGTACAGCGTTATCACGATGATCGTCCCGAAGGCCATCGACAACGCCACATCGCGCTTGGGATTTTTCACCTCTGCCGCCGTGAACCCGATGTTGTTCCAGGCATCCGCAGAGAATAGCGACCCGACTTGCGCTACACCAAAAGCCACCAGCACCCCGAACCACCCGCTTGCCGCCGTCACTGTTGGCAAGAAATTCTTCAGAAAACTCGCGCCGGGTTCGATCGGCTGCGCCCCTCGAATCGCCCACAAATGGGAAAAATTGTCGGCAATCGCCGCGGAGTTCCGCGCCGCAAACACGCACAGGAAAATCAGCCCTAGCAGCGACAACATCTTCGCCGAGGTGAACACATTCTGAATCCACTTGCCCAGCTTTACTCCGCGAGTGTTCAGAAACGTCAGGAAAATGATCATCAGCACGGCAACCAGTTGCTGCACCGAAAGACTGATGGCGTAACTGGAAGAAAAATTCAGTGGCGGAATGATCCACGTGTTCGGCGAAATCGCCGGGAAGATCACTCCCAGATAGCGTGCGAAGCCCACCGCCACCGCCGCACTCGTGCCCGTCTGGATTACAAGAAACAGCGTCCACCCGTACAAAAATCCCCACAGCGGTGAATATGCTTCCCGTAAGTAAACATATTGCCCACCGGCGTGAGGGAACAGCGCCGCCAGCTCGCCGTACGATAACGCGGCGGCTATGGTGAGAAAGCCCGTCAGTATCCAGGTGAGAAGTAATCCGCCGGAGGAGCCGGTCTGGCGCGAAATGTCGGCTGCAACAATGAAAATTCCCGACCCGATCATCGAGCCGACAACGATCATCGTTCCATCGAACAACCCGATGGCCTTTACGAATCCGTGCTCCGGTTTAGCCATCTCGCCGTGGACTTTGCTTATCGCTTCTGCCATTCGTCGCGCACCTCAGTGGCTCACCGTTGGCTTCACGGCTTCCAGTCGTCGAATGAACTGCCGGGCCCGCTGCGCGGGATCTTCCGCGCGCAAAATGTCGCTGATCACCGCAACCGAATCCGCTCCGGCTTCGATCACTTCCGCGGCACGCTCCAGCGTGATTCCTCCGATGGCGACGATCGGCTTCTTCGTCAGGGCTCGCACGCTCCGGATTAATTCCGTCCCAACTACCGGATCAGGGTTCTCTTTTGTTGTCGTCCCAAATATCGGCCCCAGCGCGATGTAGTCCGCCGACGTCTGCGCCGCCGCCCGGAATTGCATCTCGTTGTGCGTCGAAACTCCAATCCAGCCATCCGCTCCTAGCACCGCGCGCGCCTGCTCAACTCCCAAATCCTCCTGTCCCACGTGCACGCCGCTCGCACCCGAAAGCTGCGCGATGTCCGCCCGGTCATTCACGAAAAAACGCACGCCCCGGGAACGCACAACTCCCGCCAGCCTGCGCGCAGCTCCCAGAATCTCACCGGCGCTCCCTTTCTTGTTACGGTACTGCAGCGCAAGCACCCCTGCGTCAATCAGTTTTTCGGTTGTGTCTTCGATGGAACCCGTCATGAGTCCCGCGTCTAATATCACATAGAGTCTGGGCATCACAAGGCGCATCAGGATTTATTTGCCGTTGGTATTCACTAGTTTTTCGATGAAATGGGTATCAAACTTGCCGCTCGCAAAATCCGCATCCGCCATGATTCGCCGCTGCAATGGAATCGATGTCTTGATTCCCTCGATTACGAACATTTCCAGCGCCCGCTTCATTCTCCCGATGGCTTCCCCACGATCCCGGCCCTTTACGATCAGCTTTGCCACCAGTGAATCGTAGTACGGCGGAATCAGCGCCCCGGTGTACGCCGCGGAATCCACCCGCACGCCGGTTCCCCCGGGTGCCTGAAACGTAGTGATGCGTCCCGCCGAGGGCACAAACGTCTCGGGATCCTCCGCATTAATCCGGCACTCAATCGAATGCCCGCTGAAGCTGATCTCACCCGCGGCGTCCTCGATTTTCTCCCCCGCCGCTACCCGGATCTGCGCTTTCACCAGGTCCACACCGGTCACGAACTCGGTCACTGGATGCTCCACCTGAATGCGCGTGTTCATCTCGATGAAGTAAATCGCGCCATCCACATCCATCAGGAATTCAACTGTCCCGGCGTTGGTGTAACCAATCTTCTCGAGCGCTCGGGTCACTTTTCCCCCGAGTTCTTTCCTTCGCTTGGCGTCCAGCACCGGCGACGGCGACTCTTCCACCAGCTTTTGATGACGCCGCTGAATCGTGCACTCGCGCTCGCCCAGATGAATCACTTTCCCGTGTTGATCTCCCAGAACCTGGATTTCAATGTGCCGCGGGTGCTCCAGGAACTTCTCGATATACACGTCAGGAGTGCCAAAGGCCTGCTGCGCCTCGCTCCGCGCCGTCTGGTACGCCGCCAGCAGGTCCTGCTCGCTCTTCACCATCCGCATGCCCCGGCCGCCTCCGCCTGCCGCCGCCTTGAGGATTAACGGGTAGCCAATGCGATGCGCCTCCTTGGCAAGTTGCTCTTCCCCTTCCACCACCCCGTCACTTCCGGGAATCGTCGGCAGCCCCGCCGTTTTCATCTCGCGTCGCGCGCGGTCCTTTTCCCCCATCATCTCGATCACTTCCGGCTTCGGACCGATGAAGGTGATTTCCGATGCTTCGCACACCTTCGCAAAATTCGCGTTTTCCGACAGAAATCCGTATCCCGGATGAATGGCATCGACGTTCGTGATTTCCGCCGCGCTGATCACGTGCGGAATGTTCAGGTAACTTTCACTGCTTCGTGGCGGACCGATGCATACCGCCTCGTCCGCAAAGCGCACGTGCAACGAATTGCGATCGGCTTCCGAATACACCGCTACCGTCGCAATCCCTAATTCCTTGCACGCGCAGATGATTCGCAGGGCGATTTCCCCACGATTGGCTACGAGAATCTTCTGGAACATAGTTAGAGGTGCCGGCTATCTTTTCCGGCTTGGGCGAATCCCAAACAGCGGTTGCCCGTATTCGACGGGCTGTCCGTTTTCCGCGAAAATTCGCAGCACTTCGCCGCTCACTTCCGACTCGATCTCATTCATCAGCTTCATTGCTTCCACGATACACAGGGTCTGCCCTACATCCACGTGCAGACCCACCTTCACGAATTCCTCCGCACCCGGGCTTGGTGATGAGTAAAACGTCCCCACAATAGGCGATTTCACCAGGTACAGGTCCTCGCCCCCGCGCAACTCCGCTTCCGCCTCAGAGGCCGCTGGAGCGTTTTGCGTTGTCGATGCCTCCACCGCGCTCGGCACGATGATTTCGGCTGGAGGCCTCGGTTGCACGGACAACCCTGTATTGCTCGCTGGTTTCCTCAACCGGATGCGCAAATCTCCGCGCGAATATTCGAATTCCTCAAGGTTGTGCTCGCTCATGAAGCGCAGCAATTCCTCTATCTGACCCAGTTCTGGGTTCGCGGACGACGGACTTCCACTCGCCTTCTTCGGCTTTTTCCGTTTCATGCCTTCTCAAATCTCAATGAGATCCCGCTTGACGCGGGTCAAGACTTCACTTCCACCGGCGCGTACTGCCACGTCGTCTTCGATCCGGATGCCCCCAACACCTTCGACGTACACGCCCGGTTCTATCGTAATCACATTTCCTGGTTCGAGTCGAGTTGCTTGGTCTCGCGCTACTCGGGGTTCTTCGTGTACTTCCAGGCCCAAACCATGACCCGTACTGTGCACGAACCACGTTTCCAGCCCGTGCTTCTTCAGGACGTCCCGCGCGGCGGCATCCACATCCCCGCAGGTAACGCCAGCTTGCACCGCCGCTACCCCGGCTTCTTGTGCTTCTTGTACTGCCCGGTACCAGCCCCGAACTCGTTGCGACGCCCGTCCCACGTGGACCGTTCGCGTCATATCGCTGCAATAGTGGCCGAGTATAACACCCAGGTCTAGCACCACCAACTCATTTTTCCTCAGCCTCTTACCCGTGGGTCTGGCGTGCGGCAGCGCGGCTCGTGGTCCGGATGCCACAATCGTCTCGAACGAGGGCCCGCTTGCTCCTCGCTTCCTCATCTGGTACTCAATCTCCGCGCTGATCTCGTTTTCTCTCACGCCCGGCTTGATCAGATTCAGTACGCTTTCGAATACTTGCCCCGCCAGAACTGCCGCCTTTCGCATTACCGCCAGTTCTCCCGCGTCTTTCCGCATCCGCAGGCATTCCACGAGGCCGCCAGCCTCAACTCCCCGCCATTTCCCTCCTGCGGCCCTGCGCAGCGCTTTCCAGTCAGCAACTGTCAGTGATCCAGGGTCGTAACCCGTCGCCCCTGCCTTCGTCTGCTTAAGATAAGCTCCCAGCGCTTTGTACAGGGGCCCTTGCTGCTTCTCGATTCTTACCCCGCGCGTCTCTTCGCGCGCCTGGACTGTAAACCGCCCGTCTGTCAGAAGGGTCGTGCCCCCATCCCCAATCACTAACGCCCCGGATTCGCCGGTAAACCCCGTCAGGTAATACCAATTCGCGGCGCGAGTCACCACCAGGCAGTCCAGCTTTCGTCGCCGGAGTTCCCTTAGAGCTGCTCTGCGTCTCTTTGCGAAGTCTACGGTCATAAAAAAATCGAGGAGACCCGTGTCTCCTCGATTCTAGTGTACCCGATTTCCGTTTTCTGAGCTGTTCAGCCCTAGGCTATCAGCCAGGGATGATTCGCGGCGTCAGGAAGAACAAAAGCTCCGATGAATTGATGTTGATGTTTGTACGCTTGAACAGGTGCCCAATCAGCGGCAGGCTTCCCACCACTGGCACCTGGGTAATCTGTGTCTGTTGCTGGGTGATGATGATTCCGCCGATCACTACCGTTCCGCCGTCGGCCACCAGCACCTTGGTTTGTGCTGACTGCGTGTCCAACGCAGGAATGCCTTGGACGCGGGGAATACCGTTATCGATCTGCGTGTTCTCCACCAGCACGTCCATGAACACGGTGCCTTCCGCCGTAATCTGCGGCGTCACTTCCAATTGCAGCACCGCATCGATGTACTGCACGGAAATGGTGTTGTTGATGGTCGTCTGAATCGGGATCTTCTGACCTTGTTTGACGATCGCCTTTTCATTGTTCTGCGTGATAACCTTCGGCTTGGATAGCAGTTTGCCTACGCCCTTTGCCTCCGCCGCGGAAATGAACAGGTCGATCGCGAAGTTCGGCGAACGCTGGATGAACCCGAAACCGCTCGTCGGTACCCCAGCCCCCAGGTTCACGTTAAACGGAAGTCCGGGATTGCTGCGTCCGCCGAGCTGCTTCCGATCGGTGTAGACACCAGGGGCGGTTGCGGTAGTGCCGGTCCTGTGGCGATTGGACTGACTCCCACGGCCGGGTTGCCTCCATAAATCGATCGCCCGCTCGTCGTGGTTCCCGCGAAACCCCACTGTACGCCGATGTCCTGTGCAAAGGAGCGCGACGCCGAGATTACGCGCGCCTCGATTTCCACCTGCTGGGACTTGCGGTCCAACTGGCGGATCAAGTTATCGATCGTCGGAATCACCGACGGAATGTCGCGAATGATCACCTGGTTCGAACGGTCATCGGAAAGGATGTCGCCGCGCGCCGAGAGGAACTTTTTCAACGTGTCCTTCATCGTTGCGGCTTTTGCGTAGCTCAACACACGCGTTACTGTCACCGGAGCGACAGCTTCCGCTTGCGCCTTTTCCAAGTCTCGCAGGGTCTCGGCTTCCTTCTTTAGCGTGTCGCGCGTGGCTACGCGCAGCACATTGCCGGACAGCTGTTTGTCCAAACCATTGTTCTGCAACACGATATCCAGCGCCTGGTCCCAGGGCACTTCATCCAGAACGATCGTCAGCGTTCCCTTTACGTTCGGATCCAGCACCACATTCAACCCGCTGATCTCGTGAATCAAACGGAAAAAGTCCTTCAGGTCCACGTCCTTCAGGTTCACCGAGATCGGCTCCCCTGTATACTTTCCTGCAGGCGCAGCCGGCGCGCTCATCTGTGCGCCGTTCTGCGGCGCAGCCGCCAGCGTGTTCGCCGCATTATTCGCCTGTTGTGCGGCCTGCTGTGCCGCTTGCTGCGCACCTTCCGGACGCGCTGGCTCCGCTTTGTCCTTCAGCGAGGCCAACACCATCGTCGGTTGCGTCAAATCGTTGGGCAGCGGGAACCGCGGCGCAACCACAGTGGCTGGCTTGCTTGCCTTGCTCCGTGGCGTGCCTGCGGCGTAGGAAATATCTCGACGCGTCTTCTGCGTCGCGGCCGAGTTTACCGGCGATGCCTCCACCGGCTGCTCTTCGGTGGTGAAATAGATCACCACGGCCTCGCCCTCATGCGCAATCTGATAGGGAGCCGCGGTGGTCAGATCGATCACCACTCGCGCGATGTCTGGACGGAACTGCCCCATCCGTACGCTCCGCACCGGTGCCGACACGCCGGGAATCGACGTCTTCTGCACACCCATCGTCGCGCTGGCGAAATCCAGCACCAATCGCTCCGGATTCTGCATACGTGCCGCGTGTACGTCCAGCTTTCCCGCTCCTTCCACGCGGATTGCGGCTCGCTGTGGCGCTTGCGTAATCGCCACGCTTGAGATCACCGCTGCGTTCGTGCTGGCTCCAGCGGGCGCCTGGGCGCGAACTGTCGCCGGGATCCCTCCCAGCATCATGCTCGCTACTATCAGGCAGCCAATTCGAAAGGCCGGCCGGTTCGTCTTCATTGCTGTTCTCCTGCACTGGAGTAAATTCTCTTATTTACCTGGCGCTCCACTGGCTTTCCGAATGCGTCCTTGCCAATTTCGTGGAACGACACGCTGTCCATCCCAATCTTTTCCACCCGTCCGTCGTACAGCTGATCTCCATCTCGCAAAAAGTAAGTACGAGACTGGGGATTGGTAACCACTGCAATCATGCCGTTGGGGGCTTTGACGATGCCGTCCAACCGCAATGTTCCAATCTGCAACCCGGGCTTGCCCGGAGGCAAATTCGCCGCGTTTTTCGCCGCCGCATCCTGCCGGCTCGTCAACGATTCGAACGGATCCCGCCTCGCCACCTTTTGCTCACTCTCGGCAGGCGCCGCAGCCGGCGTTCCGGGAGTGGCTTTTGGCGCGGCCGCGGCCTTCTTGGTGCTCGTCTTGGCCGGTGCTTTTGCCGTTCCCGGTTTTGCCGGTGGTGGTGTCGGCGTTGTTTTTGTCTGCGCGTACAAACCGCTTCCGGCGGCTGCCAGCAGACTCGCAACTACCAGTATTTTGCCTAGGCGCATGGCTCGCTCATTCCTGCTCACGGTCTTTTCACCGGCTGATTGGCCCCGGGAGCCTTCGTCGCAGCTGCGGCTGCCGGGGTGGTATCGGCCTGTTTCGTAAAGTAGGTTGTGATCGTGAAAATTCCGGTAACCGTCGTTCCCGGACGAACCGGATATTTCGTTTCCTTGGAACTGGCCGTCCCGGGATCATCCAACTGCAGGTCTCCCACATTGATGATTCGCGAAAGCCTGCTCAACCGTTGGAAGAAATCCAGCACGTTGAAGTATGGCCCGTCGGCCTGCGCTTCAAACGGCATCTCGTAGTGATATTCCTTGCTGTCGATTTTTCCCGCCGCCAGCTTGCGCAGCTGCACGTTTGCCGCGCTCGCCGCTCCCTGGACCTGCCGGATGAACTCATCCACTTCCTTTTCGTCCGGCACGATCGTCTTCAGGGTGTCCAGTTGCTTGTTCAACGAATCCATCTGCTGTTTCAGTTCCCCATAACGCTGCTTGTACACCTGTAGCTGCGTGACTTCCTGGTTTAATTTCGTGCGCGCTTGTACCGCCTGGTCGTACTCGGCGCGTTTCTGTGCCACCGGTGAAAACGGCAGGTACAAGCCCACCAGCACCAGGATCACTGCGATCGCCAGCGCCACCAGCGCTTGCATCACCACCGACATGTCTCGGAAAGGATTTGCCATGGTTCCCCCTTATCCTTTCTTCGCCGGTGCTGCTGGATTTGGTGTTGCTGGCGATGGCGCGTTCGCCGGCTTGGTCTGCGGAGTTCCCGCCGCTGGTCCCGATGGCGTAATCTCCGCATTGATAGTGAAAAGGAATGTCTGGACGGCGGTGTTCTTATCGTCCTGTTTGGCTTCCTTGATTTCGATCTTCTGGAAATATCCAGACCTCTTCAGCGCCGTGATGAAATTGGCTACTGAATTAATCGAGGCCGACGCGCCTTCGACGGTCAGCGTCGAACCTTTCTTGGTCATGGAGGTAAGCCACAAATTTTCTGCGCGAGAAACTGTATTGGCCACTTGGTCGAGCAATTCCTGCCCACCGGTCCGGTCGTGTTGCAGTTGCTCGATGGTGGTCACGCGCTGTTGCAGCACCTGCTTCTGCTTCTCGAACAATTCCACTTGCTGCTTCACCTGCTCCAGTTCTGTCTTTTGCGACTGCAACGTCTGGATGCGTTTCGTCTCATCATTCAACTGCGCCTGCCACGAATGGTAGAAGTAGAAAAGAAACAATCCGCCAAGCAGCACGCCCGCTCCGATGAACACCACCGGCAGCGCCGCACCGGTGTCCGCCGGGCGTCGGGCGGCTTTTGGCCGCGTTTGTCCTAACAGGTTTATGCGGATCATGGCTAGTCGAAGCTCCTCAGGGCCAGTCCCACGGCAACAACCAATTTCGGTGCCAAATCCCGAATCTGATCTTCACTGTGCTTTGCCGGGTTGATCAGCACTTTGCGGAACGGATTCAGTTCTTCCACCGGCATTGCAAATTCTTCGCGCAACAGATCCACCAGGCCCGGTACTCTCGCCGTTCCGCCCGCCACCATGATGCGCTGAATATTCTCGCCGCTGGCGGTCGCGCGGAAAAAGTCGAAGGTCTTCTGAATTTCCAGGGTGAGAATGTCCGATACGCTTCGCAGGATCTGCGATTTCTGCTCGTCGGTTACGCTCGGCAGCGTGTCGCCCTTCTTCAAGCGTTCTGCGTCGTCAAAGCTCAAGTCCAGTTCCTTCTGCAGCGCGTCCGTGTATTGGTTGCCGCCCACGCTGACGTCGCGCGTGAACAGCGGAATTCCACCGCGCACGATGTTGATATTCATGACGCTCGCACCGATGTTCAGCAGCGCCACAGTCTGCCCGGCATCCGGCTCGTAATTAATCTCAAAGCAGTTCTGCAAACCGAACGCGTCGATATCCACCACCACCGGCGTCTTTCCCGCCTGCGCCAGCACGTTCGTGTGATTCAGAATTTTGTCTTTCTTTACCGCCACCAGCAACACGTCCATCTGCGCATCCATCGCTTCCAGCAGCTGGTAGCTCAGGTTCACGTCGGCGATGTCGAACGGAATGTGCTGGCTGGCCTCCGAAGGAATCCGGTCGTACAACTCTTCTTCCGTCATCAACGGCAGCGGCACCCGCTTGACGATCACCGAGTGTCCCGAAACCGATGTCGCCACATTCTTCGTCTTCACTTTTTCCATGTCGAAGATCTTGGTGATGGCGTTCGCCACCTGCGGTGCGTCCATGATGGCGCCGTCTACCACGGTGTCCTGCGCAAGCGGCTCCATGCCGTAGCTGACCAGCTCATATCCCGCCTTGGTCAACTTCAGTTCCACGGCCTTGATCGAACTGGACCCGATATCCAGTCCCACCAATTGCTTGTTTTTTTTGCCCCCGAGTAACCACATAGCGCGCCCTCTTTCCCTAACCTAATGAGCCAGAGCTGTTTCCTATCGGCGTTTGGTTACCGCTTGACTCATCTTCCGTTCCATCCATCGGTCCAGGATCGTCTTTCTTAGTTTCCAACGATTTCCCAGCTTGAATGCGGGTATTTCGCCCTCTGTGATGTAGCGGTACAGCGTGTCCGGGCTGATTCCCAGATACTGGGAAGCCTGCCGTACATTCATCACTTCACGAGATTCGCTCACGAGGAACGCCACCCTGTCTGCTAAACGCCCTTCTTGCTGAGCGTCGCCGCACCCACCTTCACTCCGAGTCAGAATTCTCCACAGGTGCAGCCCGTGGTCCCGTTATGTCATCCGGCTCACCCGACCGTCAAGCCTTTCTCTCCCGCAGTTGTCCTAAGAATGCCGGGAATCTTAGGCAATTCACCCGGTATTGTAGGCAGCTCTCTCTATATATTGTGTCTGTCATCCGACAGAACCACTATTACTTGCGCTTTTTCCAAAATCCTCTCCCTGTCCCACAGTACGGTTATCCTTTGTCTCCACCCTCCTCGCTCTTTTCTCTTCTTCCTCTTCCGCGCCAACAATTTTGCGCTGCTCGCATTCACTGGATTATTTCCGGCTCGCGGCACACACTCTATCCATCGTCTAACTCGCTCTTTTTGAAACCTTTTGTTCCATCAGCTCGTAGTCTCGCTCAGACAGGTCCGGCGTTTTTTCTCACGGAGGCTCCGCAGGTATGAATCTCCTCATCGACTCGGTTGGAAAACAATATCGTGGAAATGTTTGGGGGCTGCAAAACATCAGCCTGCAATTGCGTCCCGGCGTTCTGGGTCTTCTCGGTCCCAATGGCGCAGGAAAGTCCACGCTGATGCGTATCCTCGCCACTGTCACTCGACCCACGCGCGGCCGTGTACTTTGGAACGACGCAAATGTCTTGTCTTCGCCGGATCCGCTGCGCATGGTTCTGGGTTACTTGCCGCAGGACTTTGGCATTTATCCGCATCTCACCGCTTTCGAATTTTTGGAATACCTCGCCGCCGTCAAAGGTCTCGAACCTTCCTCGGCGCGTCGCCGCATCGACGAACTTCTTTCCGTGGTCAATTTGACCGACGTTCGCGATCGTCCCCTCGGTGGATTTTCCGGCGGCATGCGCCAGCGCGTCGGCATTGCGCAGGCTCTGCTTAACGACCCGCAACTTTTAATCGTCGATGAACCCACCGCCGGGCTCGATCCCGAAGAGCGCGTGCGCTTCCGTAATCTGCTCTCGGAACTTTCCGGTGAACGCATCGTCATTCTCTCCACGCACATTGTTTCTGACGTGGAAGCCGTGGCTACCGACATCGCCATCTTGAATCACGGCCTGCTTCTCGCTCACGATTCACCGGAATCGCTGCTCGCTGCCATCTCCGGAAAAGTCTGGGAGATCATTGTTCCCAGCGCCGCACTTCCCGCCGTCCAACAGCAGCACCTCATCAGCAGCACCGCTCACCGCAGTGACGGCGTCCATGTTCGCGTTGTCTCCAGCTCTCCGCCTATGCCGCAAGCACAACCGCTCGAGCCCACCCTGGAAGACGCCTATCTTGCTTCCATCGCCAGCAGTCGCACCGCTCCCGCGGGAGTGGCTTCGTGAACATTCCTCGCGTCGTGTTTGCTTCCGCTCGGGCGGATTTCCTCGAGCGCATCCGCCGCTACAGCTTTCTTTTCACACTAGGATTGGCGCTCTATTTCGGCTATCTCGCCTCCGTTGGCCGCATCATGCTGCGACTGAACGATACGCGCGGCGTTTACAATTCTGCATGGGTCGGTGCGTTGCTCACCATCGTTGGCAGTACCTTCATTTCCCTTGCCGGCTTTTACTTCGTCAAAAACACCATCCAGCGCGACCGCGAAACTCGCGTCGGCGAAATTCTCGCCAGTACTCCACTTTCCAAACTCCTGTACATCCTCAGCAAAGTTCTCAGCAACTTTGCCGTTCTCTCCCTGATGATTGTCATCCTCGCGCTTTCCGCGATCGTCATGCAATTGGTTCGCGGCGAAGACACACACATCCAACTCTGGAAACTGCTAGCACCTTTTCTCTTTCTCGCCGTTCCCGTAATGGCCGTCGTTGCTGCCGTCGCTGTGCTCTTCGAGACCATCCCATTCCTTCGCGGTGGTTTCGGGAATGTTGCCTACTTTTTCTTATGGGCCTTTGCCCTCAGCTTGTCCGTCATCCCACACTTCCCTGCCTCCGATCTCGCCGGAATTGGTCTCGTGAAGGACAGCACCATCGCCGCGGCGCATCTCAGTGAAAACACGGGATTCTCCTTTTCTCTCGATGCGGGTCAATTCAGCACGGCCTCGGCGACGTTCCGCTGGGATGGTATCTCCTGGACTTGCCAGATTCTTCTCGCTCGCATTCTCTGGCTTGGCGTTGCCCTCGCAATTTCTCTGCTTGCTGCCCTTCTCTTCGATCGCTTCGATCCGGCCCGCGGCTATCGTTCATCGGCCGCATCTCCTCTTCCCTATGCGGCCGCTGCCACTCCCGGCATCTTCCGTACCCGCTGCTTTACCCGTGCATACGCTTACGCCGCTCCCGGTCTCCGCAATCCACTCCCGCTTCCTCACAATTCTCTCCGCTGAAATTCGTTTGTTATTGAAGGGGCAGCGCTGGTGGTGGTATCTCGTCGCCGCAGGGTTCATCGTCGCCTCCGCCGTCGTTCCCGATCCCTCCGCCCGCGGCATGCTTTTGGGTTGCGCGTGGATATGGCCCATCCTGCTTTGGTCCTCCATGGGCATTCGCGAAGTGCAACACCAAACGCATCAACTTCTTTTCTCCGCGCCTCATCCCATCTCTCGTCAACTGCCTGCCGTCTGGCTCGCGGGAGTGCTCCTCGCCATTCTCACCGGCAGCGGATTCGCTCTGCGCCTGCTGGTCGGCGGCAACTGGCGCGGCCTGTTTGCTTGGCTGATCGGCTCGCTCTTTATCCCCACATCGGCACTTGCACTCGGTGTTTGGAGCGGCTCAGCCAAGCCCTTCGAAATCCTCTATACCCTGTTGTGGTATCTCGGCCCCATGCACGCCCTCCCCGCCCTCGACTACGCAGCCTCTGCCCCGGCCACACCCTCAACGCACTACCCGCTCTTCTACCTCGCCCTCACCGCGGTCTTCGCCGTAGCCGCTCTACTCGGCCGCAAACGCCAACTCCTCGTCTGAATTTGCACGCACTCCCCAATTGAACAGTTTGCGACGCGCCAGGAGTTCTTCTTCATTCTTCAATGTAGCGCAGGCTTTTATGCCAGCCATCTTGGGCTTTCGTTTGCCGCGCTCCTCACCTTTGTACCGACGCTGCCGCGCCGAGACGGCACCTTGTTTTTCCGAGGATGCCTTCCATCTTTCTTCGGTCTGTTGGCGTTATACTTGCGGCTCAATTCTCGTCTGCGAGGTTATCGATGCGCCGCAACGCCCGCCTAACGATTGGACTGCTCTCCTTTGTCTCCCTGACACTGCTCGCTTCTTCCCTTCGCGCCCAGGGATATCTCTTCGTCGCCAATCAGTTTGAACACACCGCCCTGCTCATCGACCTGACTTCTCGCAAAACTATTTCGACTACCGGCGTCGACATCAACGGCCACGAGGTCGCCGCCTCTTCCGATGGCCACTTTGGCTACGTGCCCATCTACGGCAATTCGGGCGTGGGCAAACCCGGCACCGATGGCGGCACCATCCAGATCGTCGATCTGCAAACGGGCCGCGCGATCGACATCATCAATCTCCCTAAGCCCGTCCGCCCACACTGCGCCAAGTTCGGACCTGACGGCTTACTCTACGTCACCGCCGAACTCGCCAACTCCGTCTACGCCATCGACATTCATTCCCGCAAGGTCGTCGCCGAAATCCCCACGGGCCGCCCCGAGTCCCACATGCTCGTCATCTCTCCCGACGGTTCTCGCGCTTACACCGCGAACGTCGCCAATGGCACCATCAGTGTTCTGGATCTTCGCAAGCGCGCCCTCGTCACCGTCATTCCTGTAGCAAAGATGGTTCAACGCCTTTCGCTCTCGCCTGACGGCAAGTGGCTGTTCACGCACGACCAGGATGAGCCGCGCATCGCGGTCATCGATACCGCCTCAAATACCATTGCTCGCTGGATCGACCTTCCCTCCACCGTCTACTCGTCGCAACCAACACCCGATGGAAAAAGTCTCGTCGCGGATTCTCCGAAAGGAAAATTGTTCGTCGTGAATCTCTCCACCGGCGTCTTGGAAAAGACTTACGACATCCCTGCTGCCCTCGGCGAAGTCGCTCTTACCCCAGACGGCTCGCACGCTTACGTGAGTTGCCCCCAGGCAGGCACCGTTGAAGTTTTGAATTTGCGTGACGGAAAACTAGAGGAACCCCTGCATCTAACCAAAGGCGTCGACGGCCTTACCTGGCTACCCACCGTCCCAAAGTAGTCCAATGGTTTTGTAGCGGCCGCCTTCTGAGGCGGGCGCCTTTTCGATCTACTGGCAGAACCCGCGCTAAATCCCCAAGCTCTTCCACAACTCATCCACGCGCGCTTTCGTTTTCTCATCCATCAATATTTCGTCCGGCCAGGGCCGCGCGAATCCCTCGCTCGCCCATTTCCGCGTTGCGTCCACTCCCATCTTCGACCCGAAATCCTGCATCCTCGCCGCATGATCCAACGTATCCATGGGTCCAAGCATGAACTGCACATCCCGTTCCGGATCGATGGCGCACAACGCCTTCCACACCACTTCGCGGTAATCGTGCACATTCACATCGTGGTCCACCACCACCAGCACCTTCGTGAACATCGCCTGCCCCAACGACCAGATCGCGTTCATCACTTTTCGCGCGTGCCCCGGAAACGATTTTCGGATCGACACGATCATCAGATTGTGCACAATTCCTTCCGCCGGCATCGACACATCCACAATTTCCGGATGCGTCATCTTCATCAACGGCAAGAACACTCTCTCAATCGCGTATCCCATGTAGAAATCTTCCTGCGGCGGCCGGCCTACCACCGTCGTCAGATAGATCGGCTCCTTCCTTTGCGTGACGCACTCCACATGGAAAACGGGAAACTCTCCTTCCAACGAGTAGTAGCCCGTGTGATCCCCAAACGGCCCTTCCGTGCGCATCTCGTTCAGGTTCACATACCCTTCCAGCACAATCTCCGCATTGGCGGGCACTTCCAATTCATTCGTCTCGCACTTCACCATTTCCACCGGCTCCCGTTTCAAGAAGCCGCTGAACATCATCTCGTCCAGGTCCGGCGGAATCGGCAGAATCCCTCCCAGCGTCGTTGCCGGGTCCGACCCGATTGCCACACTCACCGGAATTCGCCCCTCCGGATTCTGCGCCCGCGCTCGCCGAAAATGTTCTGCGCCATGCTTCTGCGTCTGCCAGTGCATGCCGGTGGTGCGTTCGTCGTAAATCTGCATCCGGTACATGCCCACATTGCGCTTCCCCGTCTCCGGGTTCTTCGTGAACACCAGCGGAAACGTGATGAATCGCCCGCCGTCCTGCGGCCAGCACTTCAATATCGGAAAATCCAACAGGTTGACGTCGCTTCCCTTCCGCACAATCTCCTTGCACGGTCCGTCTTTCACGCTCTTCGGGAAAAACGACCCCAGTTCCGCCAGCTTTGGCAGCATCTTCAGCTTGTCAAACAAACCCTGCGGCGTTTGCATGTCCATGAACCCGCGAATCCGCGCCGCCACGTCATTCAACTTATCTACCTCGAAAGCCAGTTCCATCCGCCGCTCGCTTCCAAACGCGTTGATCAGCAGCGGATACCGCGAACCCTTCGGCTTCTCAAACAGCAGCGCCATCCCTCCCGGATTTCCTTTCGGCCCCGGCTGCACCTGCGCCCGCTGCACCACCTCCACGATTTCCAGCACCGGATCGACTTCCGCCTTCACGCGCCTCAGTTCGCCCTCTTTTTCTAGCCTGCGCACAAACTCCCGCAAATCCGCGTATCCCACTTCGCTCCTCCTCGGGTGATGCAACGACACGGGCCCAAGCGCTACTTCGACCCAGCAACCTTAGTTCATGGATGAATCACCCGCAACGCCAGGTATTTTTCGAAAAGTGCAAAATCGCGGTCGCGATGAAGAAGTGCGTGCCCTTCCCTCAGGCAAAATGTAGCAATCCAGCAATCGATGGTCTTGCGAGGAGTGAACCCCTGATTCCGCAGTAGCCTGTAGTTCTCAGACGCCGCGATGGCCATTTCACGGCTCCCTGTGGCGAAAACCTCATACTTCAACATCGCCCCCTTCAACACACGGAACTCGCGATCACTGCGGGTCTCCTGCAATATCTTGCAGAGGATCAAGTCCGTTACTCCCAGCCTTTGCTTGCCCATCTCGACATCGAGCCATCTCGTTTCGGCGTTTGACACGCCCGCGAAATAGTCAAACCACACCGACGTATCAACAATCACCATGATCTACCGCCCGCTAGTTGCGTCGAGACTCTTCCAAATTCCCTCTCAGCCGAATCTTTCCCCGCAATTGGCGGATCCCTGTCTGTGCCTTGATTTGAACCAGCAGGCGCAGTGCCTCGTCTACTGTGGCCCGCTTCGTCCGCCGACCGCTGCTGCGCATCGCGGCCCGCATCAGGCGATCGTCAATCTCAATGTTCGTCCGCATGGCTCAACTCCTATGTGTATAATATCACCCTTTTTTGTGTACCAGTTTTTGATGCGCGCGTCCGCGTACAATGCCCGCACGTCCCGTTCGCAGGAGCCAGATTGTCCCGCTATTCTCAGTCGCCGGCTTGGCAGAATTGCATTTCGCCTAGTGGGGTGCCGCGACCCGAGTTGTTCTGAGAGTCAAAAAAGCACTACAAAGGCTTTGCGCCTTCTTCCCTGTCCTCATCCTCAATTCCCCATTGGTGCTCGCAAGAATTGCAATTCCAGCCCTTCATTTTGACACTTAATGGCAAACCAAGGAACAATCCGGCACCTGCCACTCTCTTCATCAATCCCTCAAAGCTCACATGCATCGAACCGCACTTCGGACATCTCGGCTGTTCGTATTGGCTGCCCGCTCCTTCCAAATCAAACTTCTCGGGCACACTCTGTCCTAACAATCGCTGCGATTCCTCGACATCTTTTTTCCTCACAACCAGCTTTACGCCACCGAGCAGATTGGACCACAGCCAGTCCAACCTGACCATATTCTCGTCGAACAAATAGCACTCGATCCCTGCGCCTTCTAGCACCATACGGTCCGTCAACGCATCCGTCAGGTCTCGATACACCCGCAATACCTCCGGCACATTTCCCGATTCATCTGGTTTTCACCGATGCTGCTTCTCGAAGAGTCGCCAGCGCGGCGCTGCCCCCTGCCCAGTCGAGCCCTCGCTTGGTCATTTCGTTACGTAGCGCGTCGAAAGCCCATTCACTGAGCGCAGTGGGTTCGCCGGCAACCTCCGCAAGTTCCAAATCGTTCATCGTTGCATAAAGCTTTGCTAGTCGCTGACGTTCCACTTCCGGATCAATTTTTGCCATGAGTCGGCACGACCTCGCTCATTTCTCGGACACGGCTCTTCCCTTGCCTGGAACTTTCAGCTGATCACCGAAAACGTGCTTCTCTTCCCGCCATCCTAGCCGCCAAGCCTCGATCCCTGCAATCTCCCATACCACAACTCTCATAGCTCATCGAGTTGACTCGTGGCGAATTGCTGTAGACTTGTTTCGGCGCGGCACCAGCCCAATCCTTTAAGGAGTCCCCATGAAAAGAACCCTTCTACTGTCTGCAGCGGCACTGTTGGCTGCGAGCTTTGTCCAGGCCGGCGAAAAGCCGCAAACCGGCACGATTATTTCTGAATCTTCCGTTGACTGTGGCTCCAAGACCGATAAGCACAAAAAGAGCACGGAACTCCTCTGCCAGGAATACGCTGTCCGCACGGCTCACCACCGACTATCACGTCCGCCAGCAAAAGCCTTCCAACCAGGCCTTGATTCCCGTCAACACCAGCGTCGAATTCACCCTCGACAAGGACAAGATGAAGTTCAAGGCCAACGGCAAGTCTTACCAGTATCTCGTTGTCTCCGAGTCTGCTGCCGGCACTGCGAAGCCCTAACGGCCGGCTAGAGATCTCAGTTCGCGAGGCGGCCGGCCCTGTTTCGCGGAAGCAACTCCCTTTCACATTTCCTTCGCCATCATGCTCTTTTTCGCTACCATTGCTGTGGATAGACTCTTGGCCCCTTCCCCAGGTTGCAAGATGACGTGCCAAAAGGTCCGTCGCAGCGGACGCATGATCAGTTCCCATCCTTCTCATCGGCAGCGATTGCGAAGGCCGTGTGTTCTCCGAGGAGACTAAAACGGTCATTAGGGGGGGGTTTTGGGTGGAAGTTGAGTTTTTAGGAGATAAATGAGATTTCGAATTCGACGTCTGCGTCATTCATGGCGGACTGGTCCGTTATTGCGACCACTGTGGTTCTGCTACCGTCTGGAAATTTGCTTCAGAAGCTCCCGCTCCCAGCCCGCAATCGCAACTGGTAGCCTCCGCGCAAGAGCAGCAACCCGTCGCAACCTCCGTGGCTGTGCTTGACCCACCACGCGTCACCACTGATGACTCAGAACCGCCTCACCCCGCGCCGATCCCTGTCGAAACGCTCGCCGACTTCATTACTCCACCGGATGCCAATCGTCGCCTCCATCGCCGGGCCAAGGTCAACTATTACGCCTGTGTGCGCTCCGAAACCTTTGGGGACGACATCGTCCCCTGCATCGACATGTCCCGCGGCGGCCTCAGCTTCAAGACCAAGCATCCCTATCCGCGCTCCTCAGTTGTGCACATCGCCGTTCCCTTCGCCGGTGAAGCCCCGCAACCCCCGCCATCTTCGTAGCCGCCGGCGTCGTCAATATGGCACCCATCGCTGGATCCGAACTCTTTCGCTGCGGCATCACCTTCGTGCCATTGCGTTAATGCGGTTGGATCTCTCTCGTCCGGACAATTTGCCCTAGCAGGGATCAGGCGACCGTGCCGTTTGAGTTTTTTGGAGCCACCCTCGTTCTAGAACTTTGAATCACTTGAGGTGGTTACTGATTTCGGGCCAAGCGATTCATTTCAAAAGAGGCCTCATGGACGCTTGCAGAGGCGTAATGATAAGCTTGCCGCTCGTGAAAAACGCTTTTGACACTTTAGAAGATTAGTTCGCACAGGCTAGCTCGGTTGACATCCCATGGAATCCAATCCAATGAGTCTCCCTGAAGCCGCTAGCGGAATACGACAGGCCGCGCAGCCAATAGCCGCACCACTCACCCGCGCCGCGATCTTCGTGGTCGTGACAGTAAACGCAGGTTTCGAGAGCCACAGGACCATTCGATCGTTCTGTGCGGATCTTGCGGCCTTGGTACGGGCGGTGGAATTTCGCGACCTTGAAGCGAGCCTCACCTGTGTCCTGGGATTTGGTTCCGATGCCTGGGACCGACTCTTCGGCTCTCCTCGGCCGTTGAAGCTCCACCCGTTCAAGGAGATTCGCGCGGGAAAGCGCCACGCTGTGTCCACGCCAGGAGACTTGCTGTTCCACATCCGCGCGAAACGCATGGATCTATGCTTCGAGCTTGCCACTCAAATAATGGCACGTCTCGGCGCTGCGGTCTCTCCGGTTGACGAGGTGCAGGGATTCCGGTATTTCGACGATCGCGATCTGCTTGGCTTCGTCGATGGAACGGAGAATCCCAGGGGCGACGAAGCGGTAGATGCCGTTCTCATCGGTGAAGAAGACTCGCCATTTGCGGGCGGCAGCTACGTCATCGTGCAAAAATATCTTCACGATTTGGACCGATGGAATGCGCTGTCCGCGGAGGCACAGGAACGAATCATCGGTCGCACGAAACTTTCAGACATTGAGTTAGATGATTCCATTAAGCCAACCTCGGCGCACAGCGCGCTCAACACCATCGTCCAGGACGGCAAAGAAGTGAAGATCCTGCGCGATAACATGCCGTTTGGGCGCCCCTCGCACGGTGAATTTGGTACCTATTTCGTCGGCTACAGCCGTTCGCCCGGCACGATCGAGCAGATGCTCGAAAATATGTTCATTGGACGGCCGCCTGGCAACTATGACCGGATTCTCGACTTCAGCCGTGCGGTTACGGGAAGCCTTTTCTTTGTTCCGACGAAAACGTTTTTGGAGGGAGTGACCGAAGATCAGCCGACGGATGCAGCGCCATCTGCGCCGTCCGCGGAAGAACCTTCGAAACCCAACCTGTCGAAGCACCATGGTTCGCTCGGTATCGGCTCCCTCAAAGGAGACATCCCCAATGAATAACTTACATCGCGAGCTTGCCCCAATTTCCGACGAAGCGTGGGCTCAGATCGAAGAAGAAACTTCGCGCACGCTGAAACGCTACATCGCTGGACGCCGGGTTGTGGATTTGCGGGGACCGAGCGGCACTAGTCTATCCGCCGTTGGCACCGGCCACCTCAATACGATCACAGCTCCGGCGAAAGGGATCGTTGCGAAGCAACGCGACGCGAAGTCGCTCGTTGAGCTGCGCGTTCCGTTCGAACTCAATCGCCAGATGATCGACGATGTCGAACGGGGGGCTAACGATTCTGACTGGCAACCAGCGAAGGATGCCGCGCGACAGATGGCCTTCGCGGAGGACGGCGCCATCTTCGACGGCTATGCTGCCGCCGGCATCGAAGGCATTCGTCAAGCCACCAGCAATCCGAAGATGACTCTTCCGAGCGACGTGCGCGAGTACCCGGAAGCGATTGCGCAGGGTTTGAGCCGGTTGCGCCTTGTCGGTGTGAACGGCCCCTACGCGGTCCTTCTCGGAGCAGATGCCTACACCGCCCTCGCCGAGACCAGCGACCATGGATACCCCGTGCTGGAACACGTCAAACGGCTCGTCAAAGATCAAATCATCTGGGCGCCCGCCATCGCAGGAGCATTTGTACTGACCACCCGCGGCGGCGATTTTGAGTTGCACATCGGCCAGGACGTCTCCATAGGCTATTCCAGCCACACCGACACTGCCGTTCGCCTCTATCTGCAGGAGACGTTTACCTTCCTGCCGCTCACCAGCGAAGCTTCCGTCGCACTCGCTCCTCCTGCCAAGGCGAAGACTACCTGACGCCCAGGATATCTCGGGCAGGAACCCCCTTCGTCGTTGCTGAAGCGAGCGAAGCAGCATGAACACGCCCGCAAAAACTTCTCGAGCGTGACCGTCTCTGCACCGTGAATTCGCGTCAGTTCGGGAATTGTACCTTAGCGCCAAAAAGAAGTGACGCTCCGCGGCTTATCTGATAGCTTTCTTATTGCATTTTCACCCGGGCAGGGTCCCACACGAGGCGCCCGCATAACAGTCAAGCCCACGTGCTTGTTCTTACAGGAGGGCTGCCCAATGACTTCCGTGTTTTCTCGCGCGAGGGTGACTGCATTCTGCTTCGCTCTCGCTCTGCTGGCGATCCAGCCCCTCGCCTTCGCACAACGGCCCGATATTGGCGGAATGCAGATGCCTTCTCC
Organism: Candidatus Acidiferrales bacterium; assembly: GCA_963792145.1. Lineage (GTDB taxonomy): Bacteria > Acidobacteriota > Terriglobia > Acidiferrales > UBA7541 > Acidiferrum. The sequence goes on along the minus strand of CAWBVH010000063.1, from coordinate 26,284 downwards.
AGGCGGCACGGTCTCCGTGGCTATCGCAGTTCGCGATGTGCAGGGAGCTCCACCCTCAACTGCTGCGAATGTGCACCTTTACTCACCGACTAATGGGTACGATACTACCTCAATTACGGGTGGAACCTCTGATGCCGTCTTTTCGGTCCCTCCAGGCGACTATCGCGTCGAGGTGCGCTGCGATGGATATCAGCTCGCCACTGATGAACTAACTGTCGCCCCACGTGATTTGGCGACCGATACCTACGTAACGGTACTTCTCAAACCCGCTCCGGCAAACGCTTCCGGGAAATCCCTTACGGGCGGGCCGATCATGACCCCTAAATTGCAGCAAACCGTAGCCAAGGGAATGGACGCGCTACGTCAGCGCAACTGCGACCTGGCGAAAAAACAGTTCCAGAAGGGTACGCAGATGGCGCCCGGTAATCCAGAATTGGCCTTCTTGATGGGTGCTACGGAATTCTGCCTTCAGCATACGGATCTAGCTCGCAAGAGCTTCGAGCGCGCGGTGGAGCTCGATCCCAATTTCGAAAAGGCCCTGTTGTCACTCGGAGAAATGCAACTGGTCGCTGGCGAAACCAACGTCGCCATTGTCACCCTACAAAAGGCTGTCTCCGTTAATGCCACGGATTGGAGAGCGCATCTTGTTTTGGCGAACGCCTACTACAGAATTCCTGGCCACTTGCCCGACGCGGAAGCACATGCACGCCGCGCCGTCGATCTCGCGGGAGACAAAGGTGGATCGGCTCGCTTGCTGCTGGGACAGATCTATCTCGCGGAGGGAAAGACGCTTGACGCGAGAAGAACATGGCAGAAACTAGCGGAGGATCTGCCTTCCGATCCTTCAGCAGTCGTAGCAAAGCGCAAACTCGAAGACACCGCTCTTGGCTCAAGAAACTTTCGAGAGAACTCCAATCTTCCCCCACCGAAAGTCCTGTATGACACAGACCTACCCATTGCGGAAGCCGACACCCCTTGGTCGCCACCGGACATTGACGACAATCCCCCAACCGTCCTGGGGGCTTCGTGCTCGACAACGGATGCTCTCGACCGCGCCTTCCTGCGAACCAAAACCCAACTAGCCAACTTTGAGAAGTTCACCGCCACCGAACACATTGAACATCAGGAAATCGATCGCCACGGGGCTCCCGGCAAGGTCAAAACCCGCGAATTCTCCTACATCGTCTTCGTTGTTCCTTATCATGGTGATTCGTTCTATCTCGAAGAAAGCCGCGACGCCGACCAAAAGACAACCGATTCCTTCCCTACGCCACTTGCTACCACCGGTCTCAACAGCCTCGCCATTTCGCTTCTGCAACCCTCCGACAGAAGTAACTTTCGTTACCAGTGTGAAGGTATCACGCAACTCCGCAGCGAAGTCGTTTGGCGCATTCGTTTTCAGGAAGAAAGCACCGAGGCTTTGGGCGTACGCCGCTGGAAGAGGAACGGCATGATCTACAATGTTCCCTTCAAAGGTCGCCTCTGGATTTCCCAATCCACCTACGACGTGCTCCGCGTCGAAACCGATTTGCTTGCACCCATGAGCAAGCTCCAACTCACCCGCGACCATCTTCGCGTTGACTACGGCCCCGTCAAATTCGATCGCGGCAACCAGACTCTTTGGCTTCCTTGGGATGCCGAAATGTTTATGGAGTTGCGTGGCAAACGCTATCACCATCGCCACTATCTGAGCGATTACCGCCTCTTCGAAGTCGACACCACTAACAAAATTAGCAAGCCGAAGAACGCCCCGACCGACGACTGAATCACATCAACGACCTGTCCTAGCGCTTCATAATTATCCGGGAAGCATACCGATCGAGGCTTCAGTACCGCAGAAGTGGGAGATCATTACCCAAGCGAAATCGTACGAGCCAACTGTTACAGAGGTCAAGAATCCCATCAACCGGCACGGATCTACGCACAGCTCTCGACGCACTGATGGCCGGCGCCGTGGTCTCCCGGTTGCAATATTCTCTAGCAAGTCGTTCTTCAGCACTGGCTCGAATCCAACGATTACGACCCTTCTTTCTGATAACGATGCAGAGATAGTAGTGGTGCGAATGGTTTGTCTCTCGGATCGGTAAGTCAAACGGAACGGGATTTTTGCGCAGAAGAGAAGAGGAACCGTCTGAATGCGCCTCCGGAGAATGCCGTCGTGCCACGCGTGTCGACCCGTTGGCGACCTTGCACTAGGAGTGAAACGTCGAATCACTCGGCCCTGCGGACTAAGTCTAACGGGGATTTCGCTGCAGAATGGCCGAACTTTTCATCAGAACTTAATCCGGTAGCCGGTCTTTCGCACGGTGATGATATGACGAGGCGAGGACGGGTTCTCCTCGAGTTTGCGGCGCAACTCCGCGATATGTGTGTCCACGGTCCTGCTAACGACCGCCGCGGAGTATCCCCAAACTTCCCTCATCACTTGCAACCGGGAGACCACCGCTCCCCTCGCTCGCAAGAGTGCAAGCAGCAAATCGAATTCCTTCGGAGCCAATTCGACGGTTTGCGATGCGCGGCGTACAGTGCGCGAAGCGGGGTCAACTTCGATGAGGCCGAAACGATGCACCTTCCGCACATCTCCGGTGCTCGTGCCTCCCCCGTGAGTGCGGCGAAGCAGGGCCTCGACCCGTGCCAGCAACTCCAGCAGTCCGAAGGGTTTCGTCACGTAATCGTCCGCCCCCATCCGCAGCCCCCTGACCTTGTCGGCCTCTTCTCCCTTCGCTGTTAGTAGAAGGACTGGGGTTGCGTGTCCTTCTTGACGTAAAGATCGCAATACACGGAAACCGTCCAACTCCGGCAGCATCAGGTCGAGAATCACGAGATCTGGATTCACCTTCGCGAAAGTCTTCAGGCCAACCATTCCATCCTCAGCCGTCTCGACTTCGTAGCCTTCGATCTCCAAGTTGTTTCGCAGACCGAATGCCAGATCGCGATTGTCCTCAATCAGCAGGATTCGGCTCAAGACGATTCCTCCGGCTGCTCCTTACGGGCCCCTTCCTCTCCTTTGGAAAAGGGCACCTGGACGACAAACTTTGCTCCGCCGCGGTCACCGGTAGTTACTGAACACTGGCCGCCATGACGGGTCACCAAATCGTGTACGACGGATAGACCGATTCCTGTGCCCGCAATCGCTGATTGCCGATCGCGTTCTAGTCTCTGAAATCGCTCAAAGATGCGTTTTCGATCGGCGACAGGAACGCCTGGCCCTTCGTCGTCTACGAAGAGACATGCCATACCGTCACGAGCTTCAAGCCCCAAGATAATCCTCTGTTTCTTTCTTCCATACTTTACGGCATTATCCAGAAGGTTGATCACGATTTGCCGCAGAGCGTCGGGGTCCACGTTTGCCACCAGTCCAAAGGACAAACGAAGTTCAATCTGGGCTTCACTGCCATTCATTACGGATTCAAAGTTCTCCACGATTTCCTGAATCAGGGGCCCTAGTTCATGTTTCGCCTTCGAGAGTGAGTCGATTTTTCTGTCCATTCGGGAGAATTGCAGAATATTTTCGACCAGTTGCGTAAGGCGGCGAGCCTCGCGGTCGATGATCTCGAGTGACCGTCGTTGCTCCTCGGTGGAACGGATGCGATCCAGTAACAGTGTTTCCGCAAACATCCGAATTTGCGTCAGGGGTGTGCGAAGCTCGTGTGAGACGCTGGAAACGAACTCGTCCCGCAGCTGCTGCAGAGCCATTTCCCGGCGCAGTTGGAGAATTGCCGTCACGATCAGACCCGCATTCAATGCAAAGAGCCCCAGAAAGAACGGCAGCCGGGAGCGCGGCAATCCCCCAATCACAATTTGCCGGGAAATCTGCGGATCGATGGAGGCTTCCACCGTGAAACCCAAGAAAACTCCTTGGTACGTATCACCAAAGGGCTTTATGACTGTCAATTTTAGTGGTGCATCTTCGCCCAGCCGGAAGCGTTCCACTCCGCCGTGGTCGCGAATGCTCACATGTAGAAACTCGTTCGTCACTTGTCCGTGCCCCAGGGAAGGCGGCAGGAGGGGCTGACGATTCAAAGCGGTTCTAAACCATTGCGTCAGGTTCGGAAGGTCAACTTCGAAGCCAGCCACAATCTGACGACCTCGCGGTCCTCGCGTGGAGCCGGCCACAAATGTCCGCGGAGCGCCTCCGATCTGAGCGTTCAAGACTTGATATGCTGCGTCACTGTGCTGCGCGAAGGCGCGCGCTAGATTCTCCCGCAGCCAGCCTGCTACTTGGTCGGGCACCGGCTTATTGAGAAAGCTCAACCGACTAGTGGATGGATCCATCTCGAAGTAGCCTTTGGCTAGGCCCGCCGCGCGCTTGACGCGCGGATCTTGTGCGGAGAGCAGCGTTGCTTTTATCGCTACCGGTAGCTTTCCCAATGACTGCACTTCGTGGAGCACATTCCCCACCAGCGGGTAATAGCCGTAATAACCGATCTCCGCACTTGATCTGCGGATGACTTCGTCGGCAACAAGTGAGGAATAGTCGTGGAGGACGCTCTCAACAGTGGTCCGTTGCGAAGCATTTGCGTATTGGGCCTGTAGCACGATCAAGCTCGCGGTTGCCAGGCTGACCAACAAGAGAAGGACAACAAGGGCTGTTCGAGTCCTTCGGGAATGCCAAGATAACGAAATCGCCATTCAGGATTGCGAGTATAGCACCCGCAGTACGGGCCAGTTGACTGTGGATGTCAATATTTGCACTTGTTGGACACCTTCCTGACAGATTCCTGACAAAAAATTGAATTCCTCCCCACCACAATCGCTGGACAAATCGCTTCCTTTGCATACTGCATTTAATGAGCAGCAAGCGCAGATGAGGCGAGCGATGTTGTGCAGATTTCGCGTTGGATGTTTGGCTGCAGCAAGTGTGATGTTGCTGTCCTTGACGGCTCTCGTAGCTGAGGCTCAGATGCCCGACAAATTCACTAATTTGCAATACTTTCCAAAAACGATTTCGCGCCAAGAGCTCATGGGAAACATGCGCGGATTTTCATTCAGCCTGGGCGTCCGCTGCCAATTTTGCCATGCTGCAAAAGAGGGCAACAAACTCGATCACGTGGATTTTGCATCCGATGAAAAAGACACTAAGAAAACCGCACTCGCCATGTTGCGCATGGTCGATGCCATCAACCAGGAATACATCGCTAAGATGGGGCGGACCGCACCGATCCGCGTTGAGTGTGTGACCTGTCACCACCAGCTCAGCATCCCGAAAACCATGAACGCACTTCTTGCAGAAACGATCGATAAGAAGGATGTTCAGGCGGCCATCGCGGTCTATCGCGACCTCAGGAAAAATGACCTCGGGAGCGGCAAATACGACTTTGGAGAAACGTCGTTGAACATTTTGACGGAGAGCTTGCTTAAACAGGATAAAGCCAAGGAAGCCGTGGCCATCATGGAGCTCAACGTCGAAGTCAACACCCCGCCTTCCGGTTGGGCCTACAGCCTTTTGGCAATGTCCCACGTGGCAAACAAGGAAGTGGATAAAGCCAAGGCGGATTACGAGAAGATTCTCGAGCTGAATCCCCAGGACGAGTGGGCCAAAAAGCAGCTTGAGCAATTGAGCAGCAAGCAATAGATCCCTGGAGGCGGAGCTCCCTTAAATTTCTTACTAGATCGCTGCTGCTGCACTGGCACCCAAGCACGTCAAGCCTCTTCACGAGTGGAAGTGACTTGACCAATTGGCCTTAGCAGTCCGTGTTGCAAAGCAGCTTTGAGAGCACGGGGACGAGCAGGTTCAAATGAGAGGAACCACCGACCGTATGTTCTTGGATACGCGATTGAAAAGAAAGGAGTGGTTATGGAAACTCGATCCACCTCAATCTTCCTCGAAGAGCCCCAGCTCGGCACGGCCCTCAATCAGGCCCTGCAAACTTGCCCTGACGTTTTAACCTCAATCTATGTCACGCACTATCCTCAGGTTCTGCAGGTCTGCCGTCGGTTCTTTCGCCAGCCGGAAGACGCTGAGGATGCCGCGGCAGAAGTCTTCTTGAAACTGCACACTGTCCTCGAGAAAAAAGATGAGGAGCATCCCTTCCGCCCTTGGGTGTGTCAGGTGGCAGGCCGGCATTGCATTGACAAATTGCGCCGGCAGAAACTCGAGAAATTCTCGATCGTCGATGGAAATGATCTTTGCGTCGTCCCTGACGTTTCCACTCCTTCTCCTCTCTCCCAAGTTCTGCACAAGGAAGCAAAACGCCAGGTGAGGGAACAGTTGAATCGCCTCCCGGATTACTATAAGGTTCCACTGATGCTCCGCTACTACAAGCGGATGAGTTACTCCGAGATCGCCAGCACGCTCAACCGCCGCCTCCCTGCAGTCAAAACCATTATCTTCCGGGCAAAAAACCGGCTGCGCCGCGATTGGGGGCACGTCAGTCCCGCAAAATGTGCAGGATGAAACCGTCCACTTTAGAAATTGACTCCAATCACTCATTTCCCAGAACCCGTTTCTAGATATACGACTATGCTACATGGAAGGAGTCATGCCGGCAGGATGCTGTTTGGTTGGAGTCCGGACAGTGCTTACTCGCTAGAGCTGATTTTACACGTTTATAGGCCGGAACACCGATTGCCAGGGCGAGAAGCTTCCACTCGGCAGCAGCCAACTGTTCCGCCTTCTCTCAAAGAGGGTTCTCGCGGAATTCAGAACTTGGGATAGTGGCGGGAAGGCATCTCCATATGGCTGATAACGAGGGTAAGAATCTCCACTTCTCAATGCTTCGGAATGTCGCCTTAGCAAATGCTTGGCAATCTGGGCGAATAACCTTTGTCATCAACGGAGAATGTTGGTTCCGGTACCCAGTTACCAGTAGACAACTCTGTGTCAAGAGGGCAAAAGCTGTCCCGACGCCGCGCTGCGTACGGACTGAAACCTGATTCCCGGGAGTGTCATCGATATACCGAACATCGCGTAACGGGTGTAGTATGTTTACTTTTCCCCACTAACCGTGGAAGTGCTTTTGGTTTGCTACCCAACAAACCGCAACTGGTCCTGCTGGGTCGGAGGTAAGCCATCGAAACCGAACGTGGTCGTCTATCGTGGAGCTTGGCGAATCAGAATCTCCCACACCGCTTGGTGATCCAAGCTTGTCTGGTGGTTACCCTCTCTTACCTTGCCGCGAGGCTAGGCGGGGCATTGATAGTACGACCGCAAATGGTCTCGCCGCTTTGGTTGGGAAACGTGCTTTTGGCATCAATGCTGTTACTGGTTCGGCGAAGGATCTGGCCCGTAGTCCTCACAGCCGGCCTGGCTGGATTTTTCCTCTACGACCTGCAAACAGATGGGCCGATCCGTTCCATTGTCTGGCTCATTCTGTCCAATGCAGTAGAAGTCCTCATCGCCGCTTTGTGTCTTAGAATTTCGTTCGAGGGCGTGCCCCGGCTGAATAGTGTGAAAGCCCTGGCTAAGTATTCGTTCTACGCGGTGTTCCTGGCTCCATTCGTTGGAGCGTTCCTCGGTGCGCTGTCCACCAGTAGCAACTATTGGGCAAGTTGGAATGTGGCTTTCTTTTCGGAAGTGCTTGGATTCCTCACTCTGATGCCTGCCATTCTGGGTTGGGCCAGAGAAATTCCGGCTTGGGCCCAAAAACCACGTGCTTATTTCCTGGAAGCAACTGCGCTGCTTGTTGCGTTGGTTATTCTGGGACATCTCGCTTTCGCCGATCCTGGAAGGAGCAGCCCTCCGGCACTGCTTTATTCTTTTGTGCCACTACTGCTGTGGTCCGCTTTGCGTTTCGGACCCACGGGGGTCAGTACCGCGATGATTGCAATTGCCTTTGTGTCCATTTGGGGCGCAGTCCACGGCCGAGGTCCGTTCGCGGAACCGGGGCCACATATCAATGTGCTGTCACTGCAACTGTTCTTATTTTTCGCGGCGGCGCCTTTCATGGCTCTGGCAGCTCTTGTGGAAGAGCGCACGCAAGGGGAGCAGGTATTACGGCAGAGAGAGGAGGAACTTAAAGAAGCGCAGCGCCTGGCTAAGGTCGGTAGCTGGCAATGGGACCCAGATACTGATGCGGTCGCGTGGTCAGAAGAACTTTATCGAATCGCAAGCTTGGATCCCAGTTTGCCTCCTGTCAACTATAAGGAACACGCAAAGCTCTACACCGCCGAAAGCTGGCAACGGCTGCGGTGCGCCGTAGAAGAAGCGTTGCGCACTGGAACACCATACGAACTGGATCTTGAGATGGTCCCCTTCGATGGCACCACAAGATGGGTTGTTGCTCGGGGCGAAGCTCAGCGCGATACTGCGGGCCGAGTCGTGCGGCTTCTCGGGACGATTCAAGACATCACTGAACGCAGGCTCGCACAAGAAAAACTGCGTAAAAGCGAGGAGTGGTTCCGTCTGGCGGTCCAAGCTGGAAGGATGTATGCCTTCGAATGGGACGCGGCAACCGATGTGATCGTGCGATCTGGACAGTGCACAGATATTCTCAATTGGATGGACGACCCGACGCGCGATACTGGCCGGCAATTTCTCCCCAGAGTCCACCCCGACGACCGCGAGGCCTATGCTGCTCCGGAGAACGGGCTTTCCCCTGAAAACCCTACCTATGAAACCAGTTATCGGGTGTTACGTCCCGATGGTAGTGCAATTTGGCTGGAGGCAAACGGGCGCGTCTTATTCGACGATCAAGGTAGGATGCTGCGTATCATAGGCCTGGTAGCGGATGTTACGAATCGCAAGGTTGCGGAAGAGGCCCTCTCCAGCGTGAGCCGCAGGATGATCGAGGCCCAGGAGCAAGAACGTACCCGGATCGCCAGAGAGCTTCACGATGACATCGGTCAACGTCTCGCACTGTTGACAATCGAGCTAGAACAACTCCAAGAAAACCCTCCCGATTTGTCGGCTGAAGTCCGTCGCCGCATGGGCAAACTACGGAAGCAGACCTCCGAGATAGCGACCGATATTCAAGCGTTGTCGCACGAGTTGCACTCGTCAAAACTCGACTATCTGGGCATAGCTGCGGCCGTGAGAGGCTTCTGCAAAGAGTTCGGAGAGCAGCGGAAAATGGAGATTGATTTCAAAACCTACGAATTGCCAAGGCCATTGCCGCGGGACATTTCGCTTTGCCTGTTCCGAGTTCTGCAAGAAGCCCTAAACAATTCGGCAAAGCACAGCGGGGCACACCGGTGCGAGGTGCAATTGTGGGCAACGTCGGAGGAGATTCATCTTAGGGTTAGCGACTCCGGCGCAGGCTTTGACAGCGAAGCGATAAAGGAGACGCGAGGGCTTGGCCTCATCAGCATGGAGGAGCGGCTGAAGCTGCTTAACGGAACGCTTTCAATCGACTCGCAACTCAAGCGTGGCACCACGATCCACGCTCGCGTGCCTCTCAATTCTGGGAGCGATGCCATGCGCGCGGTCGGGTAAAGAGCACCGAAATCGCCATGGCTTGTTGATCGTATAGGTCGGCACCAGACAGATTTTGGCGCGGAGATGAACCTCCATTTTCCCGGCCAAAGGTCTGGAAAAGCCCCATGCGATGTTTCGGCGCAAATTTAAGGCTACTGATCAATAGTTGTTCACAAAAAACAAACGGCAGAGTGTTCTGCACAGATTCTCTCGTAGATATGGCTCTCCCGTTCGCGCTGGCAGCTGTTCAGCACATACCCGCACAGAATATCCACGTCGCATGTTTTGGCTATCTCGTCCCACAGGTGTTCGAGCTGAATCGCCGCATCGGCCCTACCTTGTGCCCACAAGATTGGGGCACATTCACCACAAGCTGCAACCCTGGGACGCTCCCCCTTCGCCGCCTTGGCTGCCGCCGCGACTAGATCACCCGCGATCTTGAGGAATCGAACCGGGTCAGGCAGATCATTGACCATGAATGTCGAGAGCGTGTCGGCAACATCCAACGGAATATAGCTCCCTTTCTCGATGGCGGCAAAAACATCCACGCCGTGTACCTGCAAGCGCTGAAGAAGACTATTTCGGTGTGACTCGGTGGCGACAACGATAACTGCATTTCCAGCCGCAAGAGCAGTTTCGACAAAACGAGTAAAGCCAGCTAGCAACGACGCATCGTCAGAATAGAATTGCACCTCATGGCAGGGGATGACCCTGCCCTCTTGTGAGAGCGGTGGTGCGAGCGACGCGAATGTTTCCTTGGAGCGGAGACGGCCAGGGGCCTGTGCACCCCTAAACTCGGCAAAAACGTAATTCGCCACTCCACTACCGACAAACTGCTCACCTCGAAGAACCGCTTCCACAGCAGCTAGGAGTTCGCTTCCAGCATGCGCTTTGACGATGTAACCCGATGCCCCTAACCGCAATGCTTCCTCGACTACATCGCGAGAGGTTTCCTGGCTGAGGAACAGGACCTTTGACGTGGGGGCAAGCTGGCGGATTCGTCGAGCAGCTTCAATTCCGCTCAGACTCGGGAGTCCTATGTCCATCAGAATTAGCTCGGGTTGCAGTTCTTCGGCTTTGCGAACCGCTTCTACGCCGTCTGAGGCTTCGCCGACGATTCGCAATCCTGGTATTTTTCCAAGCGTCGAACACACGAATTGCCGAAACGGTTCGTAATCATCGACCACGAGAACTCGAGCTGATCGCATTCAGGCGCCGGCCTTTCCTCGGTCGAACTGCACCCCTCTCCGTACTTGGGCCGGTGCACCAGCCGCTCCTCATTGTAATCACCATCTTCGCCTAGAACCAAGTTGTCTGTTTCTCCTGTGTGCGGAGTTCGTGAACAAACTTATAGTTCAGGCTCATAGTTCAGGATGCTAAGCAGAAGAGAAATTTCACTTTCTTTTCCGGACTCTTCCACGACTGTGCGGTCTGCGCAGCCGGCGGCCCCAGTCTGGGCAGTTCTTGCCGAGTGACGTGCCAACCGGAAGTTATTGCGGGCCAGAAGTCCGCTTCAGGAAAGTCACGTTTCGCAGAACTTCAATTGTTTTCTCATCTCCTCGAACCCCGTTTCGGGCTAGTTACCGTCAATTGTTAGCTTGCTCGAAAAGCGAGAGGGAGTGATACTTTGCAAGTGCCGCATGTCGAAAAACACGCGCCCGGCAACTTCTGCTGGATCGAACTGACCACCACCGACCACTCTGCCGCGAAGGAATTTTACTCAGAACTTTTCGGCTGGACCATCCGCGAGTTCCCGATGGGGCCGAAGGACTTTTATATGACGTTTAAGATCGACGGACGCGATGTGGCAGCTGTGTACACGTTGCGTCCAGAGCGGCAGGCGCGAGGCGTTCCGGCGCACTGGAGTCTTTATGTTGCGGTCGAGAACGCGGACACTGCCGCCGACCGCGCAAGGGGACTTGGCGGGAAGGTGATTGCGGAGCCTGTGCAGGACCCGACAGGAGCCGTTTTCTCCATGTGGTAGGCGAAACGCCACAACGGCTTCGGTATTAAAGGCCTTCCCGGTACATTCTGTGTAGTTGACCTGAGCACATCCGATCAGGATGGCGCCAGCCGATTTTATGAGCAGCTTTTCAAATGGCGAATTGGGAAGGAAGAGGAAGATCCCTCCCACAACTACTATCATCTCTTCAATCACGATGAGTTCCTTGGGGGAATTCTGCCTCCAGCGTTTCGCAATCCTGGGGCGCCACCGCACTGGCAGATTTATTTGTTGGTCTCCGATTGTGATGAGGTAGCCACAAAGGCGAAATGCCTTGGTGCGAAACTCCACATGCCGCCAATGAAGATTGAAGATATTGACCGCATGGCTGTGATGGCAGATCCGCAAGGCGCTGCGTCCGCGATCTTCGAGGCAGCGCGTCAGTAGCAGGAACTCTCGTTCGGCCAGTGGAGGACTGTTCACACTTCTAATCTCCGCGAACCCCGTTTCCGGCCAGTTCTCCAGTTTGCAGACTGCCGAGCCAAATCGGCAGAGGCCGGGATCAGTGGAATCTGCACAAGCCTCGCCTTCTGACACTCAACTGCGGGTCCCCCGCCTTACTTAAACTCGCCCAGCGCCGAGTGCCACCGGAGTGTGTTGAACACCCGTCATTTCTCATTCTCTTGCTGTTGGTCCCCTTTTCGAGATGCTGAGCAAATTCGCATTGCATTTTGTGTGTGGACATCTGGTTTAATCTGAGATAATATGTAGGTCTCAGATGAGAAAACCAGCTGATTCTGCTTTCCATCGCTCTAGCCTTTCGCCTTCCGAACGCAAATTTCGCTCTCGGGTCGCTCAGCTGGCTTCCAGCCAATGGTTTCTTCGCGGCACTCTCTCCGAACGCTTTCGCAAGTGTGGTAAGTCGAACTGTCACTGCGCGCAAGGCGATCCACACAAGTCCCTGTACCTAGTTCAGAGTCACGCGGGAAAACCACGCCAGATCTGTATCCCCAAGGTGTGGGAGCAACGGGTTCGCCAAGCCGTAAGCAGTTACCAGCAAATGCAGCAGTTCATCGAAGAAGTTTCCGAGTTGGAATGGAAACGTCTTCGGGAAAGGAAGCGATAAACGTTCTCCGCCGCCTGATCGCCTACTCGGAAAAAATCTTCGCTCTCTCTGCAGATATCCTCACGCAGGTTTCTGATCGGAGATTAGAACCACGCATCTCCGCGGTGGCAGTAGTGAAATCAGCTTTGGTGTTGTTCTGGGCCCGCATGGGCAGCATCAACGCCTGGGCCCAGGTCGGCGGCCGGGCCCGCTTTTGGCAGAGTTGGCTGGCCGAGCCCGCCTGCAGCGCAGACACTCTGGGGCGGGTCCATGCACTACTGGACGCCGACGGGCTGCGGCAGGGGATACACCAGGTTTATGAACGTCTGAAACGCAACAAGGCGCTACCCGATCTTTACGGGCTGGGCGTCGTGGTTCTGGACGGCCACGAAAACCACGCGAGTTACTTGCGCCACTGTTCCGGCTGCTTAGAGCGCACCATTCACGGAGAGAAAGGCGATCGCATTCAGTTTTATCACCGGCAAGTCACATTGCTGTTGCTGCCCGGTGCGCCACCGGGACGTGAGGCGGTTCGTTTGCTCCTGGATCAGGAGCCGCAACGACCTGGAGAAGATGAAGTGCAAACCGCGCTGCGTTTATTGACGCGCGTGATCCCTGCCTATCCGCGCGCCTTTACTTTGGTGCTGGCCGACGCACTCTACGCCCAAGCGCCTTTTTTCAATTTTCTCCTGGCTCATGGCAAACACGCACTGGCCGTTCTCAAGGATGAACGGCGCGATCTGTATCAGGATGTCGCGGGATTGTTCCAGCACGTAGCGCCGCAGCCGGGTCGCTACCGATCTCGCCAGTGCTGCTGGTGGGATTTTCCGGACCTGCTCTCTTGGCCGCAGGTGCAAACCCCGGTGCGCGTCGTTCGTTCTCTGGAAACCTACTCGGTACGCCGGCAACTTGACAAGCGGGAGGATCCGCAAAGCAGTGACTGGATCTGGGTGACAACGCTATCGCCTACCGAGGTTCCCGTCGAACAGGTCGTCCGTTTGGGGCACCAGCGATGGGACATCGAGAATTATGGCTTTAACGAGTTGGCCAACGAATGGCACTCCGATCATGTCTACATGCACGAGCCCGGCGCCATCGAGTGCTTCTTGCTCGTAGCCTTCCTCGCTTATAACGTCTTTCATGCTTTTCTGGCCTTGAATGTGAAGCCTGCCGCACGAAAGGGCAAAACTCAAATCTTCTGGGCTCGACTCATCGCCGCCGAACTTTATTGCGAACTGACTCCCGTCGGCATGTCGCCCTGAGATTATTTCGCGTTTCCTCCAGAACCTCTGCTCATCCTAGGGACCTGCAAGGAGGTCCTTCTGCCCGTGGCTGTTCGCGTGGCGCTGCCGGTCCCTTTTCTCCTCGCTAAACGCGGTGCGAATTTCATGGCTTCCGGCCCCCGCATCTAAAAACGCGTTATCCTGCCCCTGACCTACCTATTTCCCTCGCCACCCGTTGCTCGTTGCGGAACCGTTGTCATTTCTCGATCCTAATTGACAGCGAAATTCCATCGTGATACTTACCGCGGATGATTAAATCTTTCGTCAACAATCGCTTGGGGGTGACCTAGGCCGCCCCAAACAACGATATCGGGTCCTGCGCTGCCGGAACTGTCTTGCGCGCGGTTAAGAAAGGATCTTCAAATCACCTGGCCATGTGATTTTTCTTGATTCCGAGCATAGCCCGAACAGTAAGGAGAACTCGATGGCTCAGTTTGATGTTCCGTTGGTGCGTTCGCAGTTCGCTCAAACGTCGCGGCGCGACACTTGGTGGATCCAACCCGTCGCTGTTTTCCTCGGGCTTTCTACGTTTATCGTTTACTCGACTTGGGCAGCGATGCAAGGGCAGCATTACCGGTTCGGCCCCTATCTTTCTCCTTTCTACTCACCGGAGCTGTTCGGTGATCCACTACGATCCTGGTTCGGCCTGAAGCCGGCTTGGATCCCGGCGTGGGTTACCGCCGCGATGCTTATTCTGTGGGCGCCTGGTGGATTCCGAGTGACGTGCTACTACTACCGCGGCGCATACTACAAAGCGTTTTGGGCGGATCCCCCATCGTGTGCGGTTGGTGAGCCCCGGAAGAAATATCTTGGTGAACGCTCTTTTCCGTTGATCCTGCAAAATGTCCATCGTTATTTTCTCTATCTTGCACTGATATTTTTGGTTCTGCTGGCCCACGACGTGTGGAATGCGTTCTGGTTTGACGGCCACTTCGGCGTCGGCGTTGGTACGTTGGTGCTGCTTGCCAACGTGGTTTTGCTGAGCTGCTACGCGTTTGGATGCCACTCATTGCGCCACCTGATCGGCGGATTTCGAGACCGGCTTTCAAGCGCGCCGTTGCAGAAGGGCGCGTACGATTGCGTCAGTTGCCTTAACCACCGCCATATGACCTACGCCTGGTTCAGCCTGTTTTCTGTGGGATTCGCGGACCTGTACGTGCGCTTGTGCTCGATGGGGATCTGGAGAGATTGGAGAATTCTTTAGTGAGCGAATATCTCACGCATGAGTACGACGTGCTGGTGATTGGAGCGGGCGGTGCCGGCTTGAGGGCTGCTGCGGAAGCCTCGGCAGGCGGCGCCAAAGTCGCCGTGATCACGAAGTCGCTGCTTGGCAAGGCTCACACCGTGATGGCGGAGGGCGGTATCGCAGCCGCTCTCGCGAATGTCGACGAGCGTGATAGTTGGCGAGTTCACTTTGCAGACACCATGCGTGGCGGCCAATACTTGAACAGCTGGAGGATGGCCGAACTGCACGCCAAAGAGGCACCAACCTGCGTGAGAGAGCTGGAGGCGTGGGGCGCCGTTTTCGATCGGACAGCCGACGGCCGCATCCTGCAGCGGAACTTCGGCGGGCATCGCTATCCGCGACTAGCGCACGTGGGCGACCGGACAGGTCTCGAGATGATCCGCACCTTACAGGATCACGATATTCATCTCGGCATGGACGTCTTTATGGAATACACCGTCGTCACGCTGTTAAAGGATGGCGAGCGCATAGCAGGCGCATTTGGGTATGACCGGGAACGCGGAAGATTCCACGTGTTCCGCGCCAAGGCTGTTGTGCTGGCGACAGGAGGAATTGGCCGCGCCTACAAAATCACCAGCAACAGTTGGGAATACACCGGCGACGGGCACTCCCTCGCGTATCACGCGGGAGCTGCGCTGATGGATATGGAGTTCGTGCAGTTTCATCCAACAGGAATGATCTGGCCCCCAAGCGTCCGGGGAATTCTGGTGACCGAAGGAGTGCGAGGCGAGGGAGGCGTACTGCGCAACCGGGAGGGCCGCCGCTTTATGTTTGACGACATCCCGGCGGCGTACGCGAATCAGACTGCCGACTCAGAAGAAGAAGGCTGGCGCTATACGCAGGGAGACAAGAACGCGCGCCGCCCACCGGAGTTGCTTACACGCGATCACGTTGCCCGCTGCATCCGGCGAGAAGTGAAAGAAGGGCGGGGCAGCCCCCACGGAGGCGTGTTCCTGGACATCGCGTGGATTAAGGAACGGATTCCCAATGCCGCCGAACACATCAAGAGGAAACTTCCCAGCATGTACCACCAGTTCAAGCAACTGGCGGACATTGATATTACACAGGAGCCGATGGAAGTCGGACCGACCACGCACTACATGATGGGGGGCGTCCGCGTCGATCCCGACTCGCAGATGTCCGACGTCCCAGGCCTGTTTGCGGCTGGGGAGTGCGGCGCCGGACTGCATGGAGCGAATCGGCTTGGCGGGAATTCGCTGTCTGATCTGCTGGTTTTTGGTAAGCGGGCTGGTGAATATGCCGCGCGGTATGCGAAAGAGAACTCGCTGGGCGCGATCAATCCGGATGAAGTTGCGCTAGCGGAAAAACAAGCGCTGGCCGCATTCGCCCGCGATGGCGCAGAAGGACCCTATGCGGTTCAGTACGGGTTGCAAGACATGATGCAGGACCTGGTGGGCATCGTACGCCAGGAAAAAGAAATGTTGCAGGCGCTCGAGCGCATCGAACAGTTGAAGGCCCGCGCGCAACGGGTTGGCGTGAGCGGGAATCGCGAATACAACCCCGGCTGGCACACGGCAATCGACCTTAACAACTTGCTGACGGTGTCCGAAATGGTGACCAGGGCAGCGCTAGAGCGAAAAGAAAGTCGTGGCGCGCATTTTCGTGACGACTATCCCGCCAAGGATGACAAGTTCGGCTCATTCAACATTGTCATCCGAAAGGGTGCTGGCGGTGAGCCTCAGATTATGCGTGAGCCGATTCCGGAGATGCCGGCGGAGTTGAAGCAAATCATTGAGGAGATGAAGTAATGGCGACGGCAACGTTCCGAATCTGGCGCGGGGAAAAAGGCTCCGGAAAGTTTCAGGATTATACGACCGAAGTGGCTCCCGGAATGGTGGTGCTTGATAGCGTTCATCATATCCAGGCTGAGCAGGCCAATGATCTTGCTGTACGATGGAACTGTAAGGCCGGCAAATGCGGCTCGTGCTCCGCTGAAATCAACGGAATGCCAAAGCTTATGTGCATGACGCGTCTGAATTCGCTTCCGCTTGAACAACCCGTGACCATCGAGCCCATGAAAGCCTTTCCGCATGTTAAAGACCTGGTTACCGAACTGTCGTGGAACTATGATGTGAAAAAGCGCATAGCGAAATTCAAGCCGCGCCGTCCAGACGCTCCGGACGGGACCTGGCGCATGGCGCAAGCGGATGTCGATCGCGTCCAAGAGTTTCGCAAATGCATTGAGTGTTACCTTTGCCAGGACGTGTGCCACGTGCTTCGTGAGCACCACATGCACGACCAATTCATCGGGCCGCGTTTTTTGGTTTATGCGGCGGCGCTGGAAATGCATCCACTGGACGAGGCAGATCGCACCGCCGAGCTGAGAACGCAGGACGGCATCGGGCTGTGCAACATTACAAAATGCTGCACCAAGGTGTGTCCGGAGAACATCACCATCACCGACAACGCTATCATTCCCTTGAAGGAGCGTGTTGTGGATCGCTTCTTCGACCCATTGACGAGGCTGTTCCGAATGTTTAAAACCGATAGCGGCTAGGAGGTCTTCATGCATTTCAATCTGAAGTCCATCTCGACCGAGGGCGTTCCCAAAGCGCTGGAGAAAGCCGAGCGTTACCGGCTCCTGAACGAACCGAGCCTCGCTGAAAGCATTTGCCTGGACATCCTGGCTATTTTGCCTAAACATCAAGAGGCACTGGTTTCGCTCCTTCTTGCGCGAACCGATCAGTTCGACAGCGGCGTTACTTTGAAATCGGCTCAAGAGGTACTGCTGCGCATCGAGGGTGAGTACGAGCGCGCCTACTACGCCGGCATTATCTGGGAACGCCAAGGACACGCGCACCTGCGGCAAGGCGGTCCTGGCAGCAGCGCAAATACCTATCACGCACTGCGCGAGGCGATGGAACACTACGAACGAGCCGAAGCTCTCCGCCCCCCTGCCAATGACGACGCGATTCTGCGGTGGAACGCCTGTGCGCGAGTGATTATGCGCAGCCCGGAGATTCGCCCGCTAGCCGAGGCGGAAGTTCAACCCATCACGAGTGAGTAGCGACGTATTTTCCGAATGTTTGCGGCTGAGCAATGCGAAGCAGCTGCCAGTGAGATGAGCGATGCAGCTAACTAATTTCTGGCGCGAAACCCAAATCCCCGCATAAAAACTGGCTGACCCGCGATTTTCCGAGTAGAGTTTCAGGCCTTCTATATTTTCCCTTGATGCGTATGTGTGTGTTATTGCATACCTACAGCGTGCCGACCAAATCCAATCCGAAATCCGAACCCCTGGCCGACGTCCAACGCTGGTTGCAACAGCAGTCCGCCAACCTGTGGCCCGCCGCCCTCGGCTCCCTCAGTTTTCGCCGCAGTCCCTGCATCCGTCCGAATTGCCCCGCGTGTCTTTCCGGGGAGAAGCATCCCAGTTATGTCCTCTATGGCCGCCAGCAAGGACGCCGCTTTTCCCTGTACGTGCCCGAGGAATTGGTTCCCCAAGTTCAGCGCTGGTTGGACAACGGGCGTGCTCTGCAGGAACTGCGGCTGCGATGTTGCCAGGGACGAAGGGCATCGCTGCTGAGCCAGCGCCAAAGCGTGGCGCCGCTGATCTCCGCGACCAGGCCTTGGGTGATCACATGCTGGCGGATTTCAGCGATCGAGATCCGGGACAAGGGTATCCCCAGGCGATGCGGCAACTCACAGGCGAGTACTTTTACTTGGACGACGAGACTGGGGGGAAAAGTGGGCCTTGCGCCCGCCTCGAGGTTCGTCCTCAAGACCTGGCAAGCGGGCCAAGCAAAACCGTTTACGCCATTTACTAACGATCTGGCGCGGCGTATCGAGCCGAGCAGCAGTCACATCATTGGACAGTCCTTCCGCTGCGAGGAGGACAATTCTGGCGCGAATGACATCACAATACGGTGACGTATACTTCCGTGCCAAAGACGCCAAAGACTCCAGGGCTTGGCGCTCGTCAGCTGTTAGAGCTACATTAAATGGGCTTATTCTTGGCATCAGAGGCGATTCTCCTCTGATGCCAAGCTTATCAGATTACGCGCCAAATATGACTTCATAATACGGCACTGTATTTATGAATAAGAACACTTAGCGAGCGCTTGTCGCAGGTACCCTGCCACGTCATTTATGAAGCGATGGACGGAGACCTCCGCGATGCGGTGACCGACGATCGCATTTACGGCTTTTCCTACCGAGCCGAGTGGTGGTTCGTAGAGGCCCCAGAAATCCAACTGCGTTTCCGTAGCGGTCAGCGGGTAGATCGAAAGCTCGCCCTTCATTAGCGGAAACAAGTGTGGCTTGGTCGCGGCTTCCCATTCGAGCAGCAACCGGGTAGCCGGACTCGACATAGCATCAAGGACGTTCTCCTCGACACTTTTTACGGAAATCCTGATATCGGTCTTGACTCCAATACCGCCAATATCGAGGTGTAGTTCAGCGGCGACTGATTGCGCCCGGTAGGCCGCAGCCTTCGTAGCTGACTGGAACACCGTGAGTGCGTGCTGCCTCAATGTATCGCGGACGCGTTCGTAGGGATGGTTCACGTAGTCGTAACAGCGAATCTCAGATCCTTTACTCATCAGTGTCGCTCCAGCCAGTTTGACAGACTGTCTTCAAACTCGCGGTCGCAGAACTCTATCACACTGCGATCATAGGTCATGCGGGACACGTGACGCGTCCCTAAATTTCTCTCGTGACACCCGATCCTCATACTTGGAAGTCGGGCGGAAGCACAATTCGGGCACAGTGCCCTGCTTGCCTTCCAGTCGCAGGGGCAACTGGCGGAGGAACTGCCAGCTTGGCCGTCAATCGGGAGTCCGTTGCGTGTCAGAACAAATACAGCGAAACGATCCAGAAGTCTCCTTGTCGAAAACGCCTCGGATGTAAGCTTTCCACGCCGTTCCGGATTGCGACCTCCAGATTGACGTCCGTGTTGCCGACTACGCGTTCAAAATGCGCCGGGCGCGAGCAAGCTGCTCAGCGTAGTGTTGAAAGGGATATAGGTGCAGTCGAGGGTGCTCACGAGAACATAGCTTTACCGCCGAGAATCTCGTGCTGCGGCCGCACTCAATCATCCCAACATCGGCACGATCTACGAAATTGGGAAATTGGCGAATACAACGCCCAACGTTTCATTGCGATGGAGCTGCTCCAAGGGGGAACCCTGAGGCAGCGCATCGACGGCAACCCGCTGCCTCTCGGCGTGTCTCTGGCGAATTGATACGGTGGAAGTGAACAGGCGGATCCGCGAAACGCGCAGCAACCAAGAACGTAAACACCAGATGATTTTATTGGAAGTTTTCTCAAGGTTGACCGGAGACCGCAGCAATCGAGAGCCTTTGGAAAATCACGCAGCCGCTCGTGTCTGATATAGGTTGCGACAGTGAGGTAGTTTGTACGCGGCCAAATCTGACCTGGAGATCCGGTGACCACGAAACGGTTGATCTAGGCTGATCGCATTCCGTCCGATGGCGAATTTTCCCTATTGACCGAAACGAGATCTGCTGCGATGCAAAGCGCCACCGACGCAACCAGCGGAAGGATATTTCGCCACACGTACGACGAGGTTGGGTTCAACTGCAGAAAAAGTGTGACCCGTGCTTGGGATTTCCCGCTTCCCGGTAGGCCATGGTGCAACCCAGAACATTCACTTGGGGCAGTACAGCATTCTAAGGGATTTTCATTTTCTACTCCTTTAGTATGGTTTGGAAAACGATCTTCTTGAAGCGATCGATCGCGGCTGGGCCGCGTTCAACTTTCATCCGGAGAATTGCGCCCTCCCACGAAGCCAGGAGGAATTCGGCGAGATCCGTCGGATCGAACGTTGAATCGATTTCACCGACGGTTTGAGCCTCGGCGATGCACGAGGAAAACGGAGCGTGCCATTCCTGGAATATTGCTTCCAGTCGCTCGCGCAAGAGTTTGCTCTGGGAGGTAGTCTCAAGACTGAAATCGCCGATCAGGCAACCGCGATGCCATTTGGCGTCTTCCAGTATGTCGCTGATGAGGTCCAAATACCGCTTCAGTCGCTGTCGCGGAGTAAGGGACTTGTCGTCCAAAACCTCTTGGACCACCGCCTGTGTGCGAGCAAAATAGCGGTTCAATACTTCTTCGGCAAACGCCTCTTTAGAGCGGAAGTAATTGGTAAAGGAACCTTGCGGAACACCAGCGGCCGCGCAGATATCGCGCACACTCGCCCCCTGGTATCCCAATCGAACCATAACCTTCATGCCACCTTCAAGAATAGCTTCGCGATGTGACGGCTTGAGCATTGGCCGAGCGATTCGTCCTGTAACCGGTTTACGCAAGTTTCCGGCACGATGCTTTCCCGTGCCAGTAAGTCCGCGCTGCGGCCGGCTCTCTCCGGGGGAAAAGCTACGACGAACCTAGAATTCATAACGCAGTGCGAATTCCATAACGCGGGGCTTTGTGGAAAGCCGGGTGTAATCTCCAAACGTCGAACCGTATACATCGAGATATGAGTTGACACTTAGTGGATCGAACCGCTTGGAGTTGCTCACGTTAAACACTTCCCAGCGCAGTTGCAGGCTCTGTCCCTCCGCCCATGGCATTTGCCAACGCTTGGAGAGCCCCATGTCCACGCTGAAGAAACCGGGGCCGCGTAGCCAGTTGCGCTGCCCGGACTGTCCCGGAAGTGGCTCGGTGAAAGAGTTTGCGGCGTTCGCGAGGTTGGAAAAGATGTTGACGGCTCCCAGGTTGTTTGGATCGTAGTACGTGCCTGTCGAGACGTGTCCGGTTTGATAGCCGTTCCCGCTGAGTTCCCAGTCGGTGGGCCAGTTATAGCCGTTGCCCACACTGAACGGAAAACCGCTGGTCCAGCGTGCCAGGCCTGAGAACTGCCACCCGCCGATGAAGGCATTCACAAATCGGTTCACATCGTGCGCGATCGCCGCGCCTCGGCCGAAGGGAAGATTCACGACCCAGTTGGCTGTAATCTGGTGCGTCGCGTCAAAGTCGGACAACCCCCGGAACGCGTAGGGGCTCCAAGCGTTTTGTATCTGGCCGCCCGTACCACCGCCGGTTCCCACGCGTTCGGCGTCGGACGACAAATCAATGGATTTCGAGAAGGTGTAGGTAAAACCGAACTGATACCCGTGGGTCATCCTATGCTTCAAGTCCAATTGCAAAGCATTATAGTTGGATCTACCCATGGTTCTCCACATGTACAAGCTCGCATACTGTGGGTTGTAATACGTGTATTGTCCCCCCGTCGGCAGATAGGACGCACCGGACACGCCCGAGAGGCCATAGTAATCAAGACCGAGAAGGGCGGTAGTCTCATTCAGGTTGTTGCCGCAGAACAGATCATAGGCGGCAACAACAGGACTGGTCGTCGATGTCATTAGCGGTTGCCCTTGGGCGTTATTTCCTACGCATGAAGACACCGTGTAGGCATCTCCGTGTTGGAGCGGTGAAATGATATTTGCCCAATACTGCGCCACCTGGGGACTCACTTGCGAGGCGTTGAAATTTTGTGTCTGTTCGCCGGTACGATAAATCTTGGACAAAGCCGTTGTCGCCGTGAAGTAGTCCATTCCGGTCGCCTTATCCTTCAGATTGAGCGGAATGGCGGGATCAAGCTGCGTCAAGAGGCGCTGGCCCAACCTGCCGACGTAAGACGCCTCCAACGAGAATCCGCCCTTAAACTCGCGAGCGACGGAGAAATCGAAGGTGTAGGAATAAGGAGTTTTGAGTCCCGCATCAATGCTATGCCCGATAAAAAAGTTTCCCGCAGGAAAGGTCTGCGGGAAAACCGCTGGTGGCGCCGGCAAAAAGATGGTGTTGCAGTTGAGGTCTTGAGTCGGAATCACATTGACGCTTGGGGACGTGCCACACGGATACTGCTTTGGATCCAGCTATTGTCCGGCAGCAAGCGTGGAGAATCGTAGGGCGAAAGGAATCCCGCCGGATTCGTTAACGTGGTCGAGAGTCCGAACGATCCATTTTGGCTGAAGTCGTCGGCGATGCCCTGTCCGAAGCGATCGAAGACGATTCCGAATCCACCCCGGATGGAGGTCTGGCCTCCCTCGCCGAAGACGCTCTGCAAGAGACCACTGGAGCCATGCGGCGCCCAGGCAAAAGCGACGCGTGGACCGAAGTTCTTTAAGTCCCAATTGTAGTAGTTAGCGGCATTGTTCGCCGGGCCGGACCAATTGAAAGATGACGGGCGCATCCTGGTTCGACGGAATTCCGTTGGCTCCCGCGTTGGCGCGGTCCAGATACCATTGACCCAGACCCGGTGCGGGCGAAACCTGCAAGCCGTTGGTTTCCCACGGTGGCGAGAACAGCGACCAGCGTACTCCGAACGTCAAGGTCAAAGTGGGTTTCACTTTCCAGGTGTCCTGCCCATAGAATCTCGTAACCGTCGATGCCATACCGGCGCTTGAGCGCCGCACCATCGGGAAGCGCGGTCCCGTCACGGTTGTAGTTATATTGCGCATCGACCTCGGTGATCATCCCCAACAATGCTTGCATCGGGAAATCGTAAGAGTTGGCGAAGTCGGATCCACAAAGGGGTTTCCGTTTGCAACGCAAGAACTCGCTTGTGAAGTCCCGCAAGTGTACGCAGGATTCACGGCGATTTTTTCGCTGCGTAGCCGGACAAAGTTGTCCAGGAAGCATTGGCACTGCCATCGCTGTAGGAGCTCTTATAGCTGACGCTCGGTGTGCGAATGATGCTGATGAGCCCTCCGAACTGGAGCGTATGTCTTCCCTTTATCCAGGTCAGATCGTCGGAAAAACTGTTAATAGGCCGCTGTAAGCTGTGGTTCGCGTATTGCCCCCGGCGGTCCAGTCTGATCGTTCAGGCCGCGGAATTATTCCAATCCTGATTGGAATTCCCGATAAAACCGTCGCTCTCCCGGATGAATCCGTAACGGAAACTATTTACCAGACTGTTGGTAATAGTTCCGGTGTAATTCACGACAATGCCTTTGTTGTAGTTCACTATCGCTTGCGAGGGCGCTTGCCCGGGAAGAAACGGGGACTGGGCATTGTTTTCATTCCTTAGCGACCCGTTACTGAAATGCGGTGCTTTGCATCGCGGGTAATGTTGTAATCCATCTTTGCGATGTAGATATTGGCGGTGTCCGAAATTGGGCCGCTCCAATTGAAACAGCTATAGTTTACGCCATCCCCAGCATTGTTACAATTCGGCGTTGGCCAAGTACTCAGATAGGCCAACATGACCGGGCTCGGTCCACGTGCAAGGGATCCATATTCTTTATCTGTGTAGGCGATAGCGCAGAAAAGCCTGGCTGAATCTGGTAGGAGTTTCCGCTACTGCCGGTAACAGTGGTTCCAGGACAACTCACCGTATCCGGACTCCCGTCGGAAAGAGTCTGGCACTGATACTGAATGATTCCGTCTTTCATGGTCTGGGAAGGTACAGCGTTGGTCACGCTCTGCGCTTCGGAACGGCGGTCCCTTCGTAATTCAGGAAAAAATAGAGGCGATCTTTCTTGATTGGCCCGCCGACCGATCCGCCAAATATATTACGAATCAGTTTGGGTGGTGTGTTACATGACTTGTCGCTCAGGGGAGTGCCGTTGGCCAAACAATTCTGAATTTGACCGTTCTTGACGAAGAAGTCGTTCGCGCTGGTATAGGTGTTGCGGTTGTACTCGTAGGCGGAACCGTGGAATTGGTTGGTGCCGCTCTTCGTCACCATGGCCACCTGGGCGCCCGCACTGCCTCCCTCGTCGGCATTGTAGTTCGAGGTGGTTACGCGGAATTCCTGCACGGAATCCAGTGTGACTGGCAACACGGAGGTGAACGCTTGCCCGCCTTCGGCGTTCACGGCCCGCCATCGACGGTTACGTTGGCCTGATCGCTTCGCGCTCCGTTCACCGCGCCGTTTCTTGTATCCCAGGTCGGAACGTCCGGTCGGTTGTTTGTGTAAGCGACGCCGGGCTGTAGGCTCAACAGGTCCGGCACGTTGCGGCCTTCCAGCGGCAATTCCTTCACCTGGTTTTCGTTAAACGCATTGCCGATCGACGCGTCACTGGTGTTCAATGTCACCGTCTGCGCGGACACCTCGACTGTTTCCGTGGTTGACCCGACTTCGAGTGTCGCATTTTCCGTAGCAGGCACGTTTACCAGAAGTTCGAGATTCTTGTGTTCGAACTTCCGAAATCCGCTCATTTCAATCGATAGGGAATAGTGGCCAGGCGGAAGAGACGGGAATTCATAGGCGCCTGAACTGTCCGTGGATGCTTCGACGATGCAATCCCTGCGCATCGTTCGTCAGTGTTACTTTCGCTCCGACAATCGTCGCGCCAGACTTGTCGACCACCGTGCCGCGCAGCGAGGTGGTGCCAGTTTGCGCGAGGGCCAGTGTCAGTCCGAAAATCAGGCAAAAGAACGGCAGCAATAGCAGTACGCCGGATGGAAGCCCAAGACATGGACAACTCCTTTCAACGGCACTTATAAATTCTTGGCTCTTATGAAAATACGGCTCGTGGAGAAGTTGGACTTCGGAATGCTTTCACAGAACTGATCCACCACGCAGGCTCTCGTTACCCATCCCGCGAGATCCTGTCCGACCGACCTCCACCGACCGACCAATTGGGTATGCATTAAAGGCCTAACCTGGGTCTGTGTCAATATTTTTGTGTTGATGATCCCAAGAAAGTTTTTGAATAGAAGGGTACGGGCAATCTGGAAGCTCTAGCGTAGTTGCAGCAATTTCGCCTTAGTTATGGGCGCAACCCCCCCCCCCGAATTCGCCCAGAATGGCCTTGTGCGATGACGTGTCGGCCATTTGGCGACCATGTCAATGGCCATCGAAAACTAGAGTCAGTTCCGTTAAGCACCGGAGTCCGGAAGTCAGCTACAGCAATGGTGGCTACCTCACGTTCGGAAAATTTCCACACCGTTTGGCGCGGGCGGCACATTCCCGGCGAGGCAGACCCAATTATAGTTTCGCGTAGCGCGCTGTGTCCGTACTCCGATGAAGTCGATTTCGGAGAGTCGAGTTCTCCCGTGACCGACGAGCACCGTTGACAAATCTCCATCTTCACCCGCAATTGCACTTGGCCGCGGGCCAAGTACTTTTAAGTCTGGGGTAATCGTACAAGGTCCGTCACGGTCCAGAAACGTTAGAGGGGTATCGGACGCGCGTTTGCACGAACGAGTGCCAACCTGAGGAGCGGTAGTATGCGCGTGTTCGATACCGCCGTTTGAAGGAAGCCGCTCGGGGTTGCGGCTAGCGCTCGTCTATGCAAATTCAATTGAGGGAAGAGTGAGTTTGGCGATGCTCCGGGGATGCGCCACGACGGTTGCCAACGAAGTACGCGCGCAGGAGGCGCTGACGGTCCACTCCGAGCATTTTGGCATTGTGCGTTTGCAA
>CAWBVH010000062.1:0-74746 GCA_963792145.1 Candidatus Acidiferrales bacterium | reverse complement strand
TACCAGCCTGCGCATTACTGGCAGCACCAGCCGCCGTTTGCGCATCTTCGCCATTACGCAGATCGCCGCATCGTTCATGCTGCTGGCCGGTGCCAGCATGCTGATCAAGACGCTGCTTTCGCTGCAAGCGGTGCAGACCGGTTTCGACACGCATCACGTGCTCGCGTTGAATGTGCCGGCGATTTCCTACGGAAAGACGCCTGAGCAAGTCGTGGCTTTCTACAAGGAAGCGATGCGGCGTATCAACGCGCTGCCCGGCGTGGATCGCGTTGCGTTTGGCATTGTGGTTCCCTGGCGGGATGCAGGCAGCTTCGGCCCCGGCTTCCAATTTTCTGCGGATGGCCACGTCCGGGAGTCCGGCGAAGAAGATCCGCGCGCACAGTTGCGCACCATCTCGCCCGGATTTTTTGCGGCACTCGGCGTCCCTATTATTGCGGGACGAGACTTCGACGAGTCCGACCGGCGCGACGGCGAGCCCGTGGTCATCATCAGCCAGAGCGTGGCGCAGCGGATGTTCCCGGGTCAGGACGCCGTGAATCGCCACGTCATGTGGACCGATCCCGTCATGAAATTTGTAGACATCAGCACTGCGCCTCGCCGCATCGTCGGTGTCGTCGCCGATGTGGACGACGAGCACGTGGTCCCAGGTCCTGCGCTCACCGTGTATCACCCCTTCGACCAGATGGAACTCTGGGGCGGCCGTCTGTTCGTGCACACCAGCGCGAATCCCTACACCCTAGTGACGCCGGTTACGCGCACGATTCGCGACCTGTCGGTAGACCAGCCGGTCGAGCGCGCCGCCACTCTCGACGACGTGCGCGCCGAAGTGCTCACGCCGGATCGTCTGAACACCATCGTGTTCGGTGGTTTCGCGGCTGTCGCGCTGCTTATTGCGGTGGTGGGCGTTGCGGGTGTTCTGGCGTTTTCCGTCAGCGGGCGCATCCGTGAGTTCGGCATTCGCCTGGCAATTGGCTGCCAACCGCGTCATCTCCTCACGGGCGTCGTCGCTGAAGGCGCCGTAATGGCGGTGGCTGGCGTAGTTGCGGGTGCCGCAGGTGGTTACGCGCTCGTGCGCCTGGCCGGCGGCTATTTCACGGACGTACAGATCCCCGGAACCGTGCCGCTCGTCGCCGCAGCTGTCGTGCTACTTGCCGCCGCGGTTGTCGCCTCGGTGGTGCCGGCGGCTCGCGCTGCCCGCGTCGACGTCATGCAAGCACTCCGGTCGGACTAAACACGCAGCTGCAAAAGTGGGTAAGCAGAATTGGCAGTGCAGACCGCCGCCCTGCCCTGAACCTGCTACCGTTTGTCGCCATTTCCGACGAACCATACAGCACCTACCTGCTCGTTAGCTAACGCCAAGCAAGCAACGATTACTGTCGCGCAGCAGAGCGCGCGGGATTTCTTGACGCTGTGAAAGGGAAGGCCTAGGGTCAAGATAACGACCGCTCCAAGACAGGCAGAACACACAATGGATAACGTTCCGTCGCCCATCGAGAACGAGAACTCCGACTACGGAGCCGCGAAGATCAGCGCCGATCTGCGGCGGCTGGAGCGGCGCGACCTGTGGGCGTGGATGAATGCGGTGGTGATCATCCTGGGGCTGACGGGTGCGGTGTTCTCGCTGTCGGCGTCGCTGCAATGGATGGGAATGAAAACGGTTCTGGGAGTGGATTATCGCGTTGCGGTACGGGCGCTGGTAATTCTGGTGCTGGCGTTCACGGCGCAGACGATCTACCAGCAAGTAAAATTGCGGAAGCTGCAGCGAGAATTGAAAGAGCAGCAGGTTCAGGCAGAAGTATTCCGCCGGCTGGCGATGTTCGATCCGCTTACCGGTTTGTACAACCGCAGATTTGCGGAGCAGCGGTTGAAGGCGGAGATCGCGCGGTCTGAGCGGAGGGGCCACGCGCTAATTGTGGTGCTGGTGGACCTGAACGATTTCAAGGAAATCAACGACAAGTATGGGCATCAGGCGGGCGACCTGGTGCTGAAAGAATTCGCCAAGCGCTTGAGCAACTCGACGAGAGGATCGGACGTGGCGGCGCGTTGGGGTGGAGACGAATTCATGATGCTGCTGGTGGATTGCGAGGTGGAGCAATTGTCGCGAGTGCTGGTGCGGCTGGAGGGGTTTGAAGTCCAAGTGAACGGGAAAACCCTGCCGGTGTCGGTAGCGGCCGGATGGAAAGCGTATGAGCCGGGAGACCGTGTGGAGGAACTCATCGAGGCCGCGGATCGCAGGCTGTACTACAACAAGGAAATTGTGAAGAAAAGAGAGCCGGCGGCCGTGGCAGAAGTTCAGTAGCAAGGGCACTTACACATAGCGATATGCGGTTCGGCAATGGACCCGCATTCTCGAACACAGGCGCAGGAAACTGCGCCTTTATTTATTGGTGGAACGGCGCAAGCGGTAAAAGAGGAAGACCATCACGACCGCGGCGAGGGCGCTTGCGGAATCCAGCAGCGAATCCCAGGGGCTGGCGCCGCGGGAAGCCACGAAGGATTGGTGGATTTCGTCGAGTGCGGAGTAGCCGGAGGCGATGAACCAGGCAAGCACGGCCGGCGCCAATTGCCATCCACGGCGGATTCCGCGCAGCCCGCGATAGAGAAGCAAAAAGAAAATGAAATATTCCGTAAAATGCGCGCACTTGCGAATGACGTGGTGAATGAAGTCGAGAGATGCCGCGCTGATGGCGGGAAGAAACCAGCGAAGAATTGGCTCGATGATGCGGCTGGTGTGCTCCGAAGAAAAAGAATCGGTGGAAAGCACGAACATCATCGCAGCCCAGAGCAGCGCAGGCCACCAGGCGCGAAGCCAAGCAGGAAATAGCGAACGGGGCGGAATGCGTGAGCCGAGGCCCGCGAGTTCGGGTGCGGGGCGCGGATTACGCCAGGATTCGGAAGTGGACAAAAGTTGCTCCTCAAAAAGATCGAAACTCAGACTACAACTCTTATATTAAAAAATACGCTTCCAGAAAAAGTATAGACAAGAAACCGCAGAACAGCCTATTCCATGCGGTAGTTGGGCGCTTCTTTCGTAATAACTACATCGTGGACATGGCTCTCGCGAAGGCCGGCAGCGGTGATGCGGATGAATCGGCCCTTTTCCGTGAGCTCCGTGATGGTGCGCGCGCCCACGTAGCCCATGCCGCTCTTGAGCCCGCCGACCAGTTGATCGGTTAGGCCACTCAGCGGACCCTTATATGCGACGCGTCCTTCGACGCCTTCGGGGACGGACTTTCCGCGGTCGGCGCCTTCCTGCGAATAGCGGTCGGCGGAACCTGCTTCCATTGCGCCCGTAGAGCCCATGCCGCGGTAGGACTTGAATGTTCGGCCCTGAAAGAGAATGGTTTCGCCGGGAGATTCTTCGGTTCCGGCAAACAAGCTGCCGATCATGACGCAAGATGCGCCGGCGGCGATGGCCTTCGAGATGTCTCCGGAATACTTGATGCCGCCATCGGCGATGATGGGGACTCCGGTGCCTTTCGCGGCTTTCGCAGCTTCCATGACGGCGGTGAGTTGAGGAACGCCGGCGCCGGTGACGATGCGCGTAGTGCAGATGGAACCGGGACCGATGCCGACCTTAAGACCATCGATGCCTAGGGAGATGAGTTCCTTCGCGGCTTCAAAAGTAGCAACGTTTCCGGCGACGACTTGCATGTCCGGTAGGCGATGGCGAATGGCCTTGATGGCTTCGATGACGCGCTCAGTGTGGCCATGAGCGGTGTCGATGGCGAGGACGTCGGCCTTGGCTTTGGACATTTCGACAGCGCGCTCCAGGAAATCGCCAGTCGCACCGACGGCGGCGCCCACAGTGAGGCGGCCTTGGTCGTCCTTCGCGGCACGCGGATATTCGAGTTTTTTCTGGATGTCTTTAACGGTGATGAGACCCTTGAGGTTGAAGTCCTGATCGACGACGAGGAGTTTTTCGATGCGATGTTTCTGCAGGATTTTTTCCGCGCCCTCGAGGGTGGTGCCGACAGGGACGGTGACGAGATTGTCTTTGGTCATCACCTGGCCGACCAGTTGGCTGAGATCTTTTTCAAAGCGCAGGTCGCGGTTGGTGAGGATGCCGGTGAGACGCGTACCGCGGGTAACGGGCAGGCCGGAGATGCGGTACTTATTCATGATTTCGAGGGCCTGGCGGATAGTGATGTCCGGAGAAATGGTGACCGGGTCGACAATCATGCCCGATTCGGAGCGCTTCACGCGGTCGATTTCTTCGCCCTGGCGGTCGATGGGAATGTTGCGGTGGATAATGCCGATGCCGCCTTGCCGCGCGATGCCGATGGCAAGGCGGGATTCGGTGACGGTATCCATAGCGGCAGAAGCGATGGGTATGTTGAGAGATAGCTTGCGGGTGAATTTCGTGGCGGTGTCGACTTCCGTGGGCAGAACGGTGGACTTGCCCGGGAGAAGCAGGACGTCGTCGAACGTAAGACCTTCGGGGATGGGACCGTCGATCATGAACGAGAGCCTCGCATAAAGAAATGTAGGGCGGGGAAGCGCGCGCCCTTAAACAGCGCAGCCCAGCGGGTGGCCGCTGGGCCGAGAGATGAATTCAATAGATCGAAAAAATGCATCACGGTGAATCTTCTATTTTAGGGGTTGCCGGGAGATGGGGTCAAGTTGAGGGGCGAGTAAACCTGACGCAGTGACTCGTATCCCCCAGGAAAACTTGGGTCTCCGCGCGGCAGGCGGCTTCTGCCTCTATCTACCAGCTTCTGCGGCGAGATCCGTGTAGGCGGAATTGAGGTAGGCAGTGAGGCGACGTTGGCGCGACGGATCGCTGGATTGCTGGATCATGGTTTGGAGGATGGGCTCGAGGAAGCGCGAGTATTTGGCAAGAGTGGCGCGATCGCCGGAAGCGAAGGCAGACTCGACGGCTTGTTCGGTGGCGGGAGTGATGAGTTCAAGGCGGCCGACGAAGACTCGAGTGATCTCAGTTGGAAGGGGAGAAACGGAGAGGGGAAGAACGGAATCCACGAAGTTGCGGGGAACAATATAGAAGAGGCGCGAGCCTTGCTCAAACCACGAGGTTTTCCAGGTTTCGAGCATGGCATGAGCCTCGTCCGCGTGCAGGCCTTGGGAGATAAGAATGCCTTCCAGATCGCTGAACAGCGCAGGGAGCGAACCTTCGAGCGGAGGCGGGACGAGAGATGTCTGATCGCGGAGCGGGCCGAGAATCCGATAGCCGACTTTGTTGCCGCGACGTTCGAAAAGAATTACGTCAGGGATTTCTTCCTGAAGCAGGCTTTGGACGAGCACAGTGCCGTCGGCAGAAAGTCCGGCGGAGATTGGTGGCGTGAACGCGGACACTCCACGATAGAAGAGGAAACGTTCGTGCTGATCGCCGGAGGGAGTTCCAACGCGGATCGGTGCGGAAGAGGTTTCGCGCGCGGCATAGTAGTGGTTTTTTGTGGAGTCGCGCGGGAAATCCGTGGCACCGCCAGGTTCGATGTGCACGGAGTTCCACGAGATGGCGCCCTGGCCTTGCATCAGAAAGAGGGAAAAGTCTTTGCGAGGATCGATGGCCGCGGCGGATGCGGAGTGCGGGTACCACTCGGTGATCAGGCCCTTTGCGAACGAAACGTTGACGGAAACGGTGGTTTCTCGGGGCGCATAGAAATAGATGACCGGAGTTTCCATGCGGATCGTTCCCCGAAGGCCACCCTTGAAATTGGGCTCGCGCAGATGCTCTACGAAACTCGGCAGGTCCGTGGAACCTGTGAGTGGAAGCCAGTCAATAGGCTGCCCGTCTCTGGCGGAAATCGAAGTGAAGGTGCCCCACTCGTGGACGGTGAGCTCAGAGGAGGTGGAGTTTTGCTTTGCGAAATGCGCCCGAGGGAAAGCCAGGAACGTGAGAAGAACGGCGGCACTGGCTACCGCGCGCAGATAAGAGGAAACGGAGGGGAGCCGCATGGCGACGGCTCCCGCAATTCCGGATTTCATTGCTTTGCTACCTTTACAGCGGACGTGCGCGAGATCATGTCCGCCATGGTTTCCGACTGCGGACCCATGAAGTGTGTGAAGAGGTTGCGAGCGAGCAACGCGTCGGTCTTTGCGCCGGCAAGCGTTTTTTGTACGTAGTCCTGATGCTCGCCGGCTGGGCCGTTCAGAGTGATGAGCGCGGCGGCGAAGTCCATTTGTGGGTCGTTGCCGCGAAGTTGCATGGCTTTCTTGACCAGCGCATAGCCGTCGAGTCCCTGGGCGGGATTCGGTTCGTCCTTACCCATCCACTGCCTGTAGCATTCCGCGAGATAGCCCAGGTCGAATGAGGCCATCGCTGCGGCTCTTGAATTGGCGGAAGAGTCTGCGCGAGCGACCAGTTTGGTGACGCAGTTGCTTTGCGGCGACAGGATCTTTGCGAGCGTAGAGGGTGGCGCGGCGCAGGGTTTCCATGTGAACCAGGACGGCGGAATCGGAATCGAGGATGGCGATGGTGTCTGCAGCGAGATTTTTCGTGTTGTAGTTTTCCGAGCCAGTGAGGTTCCAATCGTGGCTCGTCCAGGGAATAGATTTGGCGTCACCGATGTCGAAGGAATGACAGATGAGCGGTGGACCAGC
Organism: Candidatus Acidiferrales bacterium; assembly: GCA_963792145.1. Taxonomy (GTDB): domain Bacteria; phylum Acidobacteriota; class Terriglobia; order Acidiferrales; family UBA7541; genus Acidiferrum. Next base: position 68,185 of record CAWBVH010000062.1, on the reverse strand, counting down.
GAGCGCGGAGCTGGTGAAGAGGAACAGGGCGAGCAGGATTGCAAACGCGATGCGATTCAAATGGAAAAGTTGAGATTTCATGGTGGTTACGAGCCTCCCAGCGAATGGATTCGCTTACAAAGTGAAAGACGAGAAGACGCGGCTGAGTGTTAACTGTGGAAGGTTGAAATGCGCGACGGAGAGATACGAAATTCAGATTCTTGAGACCGCAGGAACCACGGTTTTCCCGATGAGAGTGTCGACGAATTATGCGCGGGCGCTCGAACTTACGGAGTCTTTTTCTGGAGGAGCTGTTCTTTCAGGACTCGATTGGGAGGATTAGCGCGCGGCGATGAGGATTGCTCCCAATAACGCCACAGATAAATGTCGCCAAGGTTGAGGGCGTTCCACCAGAGATCGAGCATGGATTGATCGAGATGGAGAATTCCGTCGCGGGTGACGCCAGCGGGCGGAGGAACGAGAGCGGCGAAGCGATCGTAGACTTCGGCGCGCTCAGCACCGTCCGTGCGAGAGAGAAGATGCCAGAGTGTGAGGCCATCCCTTGCGCGCGCTTGCGAGAGAATGGTTTGCGAGCGAAGCGGCGCGGTTACCCTGGGATTCGGCCGCGAAATCAAAATCGGCAAGAGCGGCGCGCAAGGATTCGGAAGCGTCCTCGAAGTAGGGCGTGCCAGGGCCAACCTTGGGCCGCGTGGGACACATGGCGCCGGCTGGAATGAAGGATTCGCGGCCGTTGAGATGAAAGCCTACCCAGCCGAGAGTGGTGCGAATCGTGCCCGAACCGTCCGCAGCAACCTGCAGCGTGTACGCACAACCAAGATCGACGGCCACAGCAGACGGCGTGTCGACGACAAACTCGCCAGCAGGCGCCCAGATCATGGCGTGAATGGTGCCGATATCGAGTTGAATGCGTTTGTGATGATCGTCGGTTTGCAGAAGACGAACGCGGGAGTTGGGCTCGACCTTGATCTCGCCCAGGTCCGTCTGAGAGATGCTGGCGCGTGATGTTCCGTTCGTTTCCAGAGTTTGGCCGACACGAAGCTTTGCGGCGGACTGACCCGCAGTGATGAATCGTGTGCCGATTTGCGGAGTGCCATCGAGCCGCGCCACTTCCCAGCCGGGGCCGGATGGCGAGACGCGCGTCGGGTAAAAGGAAAGGATGCCACCTGCGATTAGAGCGAGGAGGACGACGGCAACGGCGGCGAAACGCGGAAGCCAGGGAAATTGCAGAAGCAGACCATGGAAGTATCCAGGCTTTGCCGGCGCGTTCTGGGGTTGTGGCAACGCGAGCGGAATTTCGCGGTGGCTGAATTGTGCCAGGAGCGATTCGAGGCGTTGCACTTCGGGATCAGGCTTGCCAGAGCCGTCCCACAAATAGGGCTCATTCATAATTAGTTCCTCAGGCGAATTGTTGCGCGGTTTGTTCATGATGGTGTGCTCGATGCCTGCGAGTCTGAAGCGCCGGTTTTGCGGCCGAGAAGCTCGCGGAGTTGCTGCATGCCGCGGTGGAGATTCACGCGCACGGACCCGTGCGTCAGACCGGTCCGTGCGGCGATTTCGGGGCCGGTCATGCCTTCCACAAGACGCAGGATGAGCGTTTCGCGATAGGTATCCGGCAAAGAGCGGATGGCCTCGAGAACCTGATGAGCTTCGGATTGATCGACGCGATTTGCGGGATGCGGCTGTTTGTCGCCTTCGTGGATTTGCTCGTCAAATTCATCGGCAGGGCGCGATTGGCGGTGAAAATCGATGGCGCGGTTTCGCGCAATGGCGGCGAGCCAGCCACCAAAGCGCGAGACGTCGCGGAGGGAGTTGAGGCGGGGAAGCGCTTGGAGGAAAACATCCTGCACGAGATCTTCGACCGCCGCGTGAGGAACCTTAGAGAGCAGAATGCCGTGAACCATGCGCGAGTACCGGGCATAGAGCTTCCCGAACGCGCTGCGATCACCGTTTTGTGCCGCTTGCACCAATGCGATATCGCTGCCGCGCGTCTCGGTGGTGGAGTTCACGGCAGCCAAACCCGGGAACGTCGATTGCAGCTCAAAGTCGGTTGACATATTAGGGCCATCGCAGTGCGCATGCATTTAATCGATAGACGCAGGAACCAAGGCCGGTGTTAACAATACCCTGCAATCTGCCTGTTTGCAGTAGTTTATGGCGCGCAAGGGGAAGGGAGCACGCCCGCCTGGCTGGATGAACGGAAGGATGCGGCGAGACCTGATAAAGTTAAGGATATGCCAGCCGAGATTCCAGAGTTCGAGCCGCACGCTTGGTTGAGGACCGGCCATTTACAGACCATGGCGGGGCCGTTTTTACGGCGGAAGTTTGCGCTGCCACCGGCAGAGGAGCGCTTGTTCCGCGTGGATGACGAGACGCAGTTGAAGGGAATGTGCCACTGGCAGCCGGGAAAGCGGCTCGATGCGCCAGTGATTGTGATTGTGCACGGGCTGGAGGGTTCGTGCGATTCGAAGTACGCGATTGGAATTGCGGACAAGGCGTACCAACGAGGCTTTCATGCCGTGCGCATGAATCAACGGAACTGCGGGGGCACCGAACTGCTGACGCCGACGTTGTACAACAGCGGAATGAGCGGAGACTATCGCGCCATACTAATGGAATTGATCGAGAAAGATGGCTTCGAGCAGGTTTTCTTCGCGGGGTATTCGATGGGAGGAAACCTGGTGACGAAGATGGCAGGGGAATTTGCGGATTCCGCGCCTAAGCAGCTGAGAGGAGTTGCGGTGGTGTGCCCGGCGCTGAATCTGAGTGCGTGTGCGGATGCTCTGGAGAAGCGGGAGAATTATCTTTACCAGCGGCATTTTGTTAAGGGATTGCTGGCGCGGTACCGGCGAAAGGTGGAACTGTTTCCGAAGCACTATTCGAAAAATGGATTTGGGCGGGTAAGGACAGTAAGGGAGTTTGATGACAAAATCACGGCACCGGCCTTTGGATATAAGGATGCGCAGGAATATTACGAAGCGGCAGGAGCGAAGCGGGTAATCGGGCAGGTGAAGGTGCCGGTTCTGATGATGACGGCTCAGGATGATCCATTTGTGCCGTACGACGTGTTTCAGCGGGCGCGAGTCTCAGAAAACCCGCTAGTGAGATTTGTGGCGCCGAAGCATGGTGGGCATTGCGGGTTCATATCGAAGTGGGAAGGAGCGGAGCGGTTTTGGGCGGAAGAGAGAATTGCGGAATTTTGCCAAGAAGAAGCAATGAAATAAGGAAGTAGCGAAATAAGGAAAGAAAAGCGCGGTGCCGACATTGAGCTCCGTAGCGACGCTGAGGCGAACGCGCGCTAGCCGAGGGGCTTCTCCAGGGAAACTTGAAAGCCTGGCGTTAGGAGTTGTGCCGGGCCGGAAGCGCTGATGACCATGTCATCTTCGCAGCGAAGGCCGAATTCGCCGGGGATGTAGATGCCGGGCTCGTTGGAGAAGGTCATGCCAGGGACGAGAACAGTGGTGCTGGCGCGAACTAAATAGGGATGCTCGTGGCCATCGAGGCCAATGCCGTGTCCCAGGCGATGGCTGAAGAACTTATAGTCGGGGCCGTAACCCGCGCTGGTGATGACACCGCGAGCAGCGTCATCCACCGAACCAGAGAGTTTCCCCTCACGTGCCGCATCGAGAGCGGCGTTCTGCGCACCGCGAACCACTTCAAAAACCTGCTGCACCTTCGCGGAAGGCTTGCCGAGAACGCCAGTGCGCGTGACGTCAGAATCGTAACCTTCTACTTTTGTGCCTCCGTCGATGAGGATGACGTCGCCCTCTTTCAGTTTTTGCGGTTGCTTGCTGCCGTGAGGAAGCGCTGCGGATGGACCGATAAGGACAAGGGCGTCGCCTCGGAGCTTCATTTTCGCGAAACCGGAAGTCACCAGCTCGCCGATGTCCTCTTGCGACATGCCTTCGTTCAGGGAGGCGAACACCGCGCGGAAGACGTCGCAAGTGGCCTCGCAGGAGATGCGCATGAGTTCGAGTTCGTGGGGCGATTTCACGGCGCGGCACGCAATGGTGATGGGATCGGCGGAAACGCAGTCGAAGGCCGGCGCGGCCGCGCGGAAGTGGTCGTAAAAAGTAAACGCAAAAGTTTCTTCAATGCCGATGCGACCAGAGCGGATGTTGCGGTCAGCGAGGGCGGCAGCAATCAACTTGGTGGGACTTTCGTCTTCCTGCCAAACGCGGACTTCCGCCGGATTGCGGAGCGATTCGCGCATGCGCGCCTCTTCAAAGGCAGGAGAAACGATGATGGGATCGCCCGTTCGCGGAATGACGAAAGCGAGGAGGCGTTCGCTGGGCCACCAACGGATACCGGTGAAGTAGACAAGCGAGGAACCGGAACCGATCAGCAGGGCCTCTAATTTTGGATTGGCCTGCGCCATTAGTTCCTGGGCACGAAGGATCCGCGCGTGGAACTCCTCTGGCGTGATGGGATGAACTCGATCGCCAAGAGGCTTAAGGGACGAGAAGGCAGGTGGAAGTTTCCCTGTTGATGAGTCCGCCGCGGGGGCGTAGGCAGAGAGAAGCAAAACAGAAGAGCTGGCGGCTGCGGATGAAGAAAGGAAGCGTCGACGCGAAACGAATCGGTGAGGGCTCATGGGGAAGAAGGATGGTGCGAGAGCAGGTGCGATGTCAAGAAACGCCGCAAGGTTGGAAACGAGACGGCCGTAAGCAAGAAGGGGAATCCTTCGGGAATCCATAGGATTTATGAAGAACAGTAGACAGGGGTGCAGAATAAAGATGGAAATTATATAAGTATTTGCATGACCTCTTAAGTGATTGTAAACGAAGACATTAAGTTATATGGCCGGAATAGAAAGCGGCTTGTTTGGAACTCTGATTGCACTATGATGAGGCATCGGTTGGTTAGTCTCGCATTGGTTGCTCGCATCCAGGTAAGTATGTTTCGAAATTTTATGTAGGTATATAATGGAGGTTCCTTTGAAAAAGGGAATATTGAGCCTCGTGATTTTCACGAGCTTGTGTGTGCTTGGCTTCTTTTCCGCAAACGTCGCTCCAATTTATGGACAGACGGACACCGGTCGGATCTCCGGTACAATCACAGACGCCACTGGTAGCATCGTCGTAGATGCAAAAGTGGTCATCAAGTCTGTCAACACCGGTCAATCGCATGAAACGACCACAAACTCGTCTGGTCTTTACACGATTCCCAGCCTTCGGCCAGACACCTATGAGGTTACCGTGGAGGCAACGGGCTTTGCCACGGTTACGCGACGCGTGCAGGTGACGGTTGGATCGCAGATTGAAGCGTCATTACAACTTGAAGTTGGTAAAGCGACCACAGTTGTGGAGGTAACCTCGCCTGAGGGAACGTGCTGTTGTTAATACGCAGGATCAAACCCTGTCGGAGACCATTAGTTCAAAGGATATTGATCTGTTGCCGACCTCACCCGACCCGCAACCCTTATGCCTTGGTAGGAACCTCTGGCAACGTGACAGAGGACGCCGGGGGTGGTGCGATGCGCGGGGCCGGTTTCGCAATTAACGGCATGCGTGCGGCCTCGACGAGCATCTTGCTCGACGGCTCCGAAAACGTTGACACCTTTACAGCTAGCGTCGGCCAGACTATCCCGCTAGATTCCGTGCAGGAATTCAGCGTGCTCACCAACAACTTTACTGCCGAGTACGGCCGCGCCAGCGGCGGAGTGGTCAACCTTGTCACCAAGTCGGGTACAAACACCTTTCACGGTTCCGCTTACGAATACAATCGTGTTTCGGCCCTGTCCTCCAACACCTTTCAAAATGATGAGACCGACACGCCCAAGGGTGTATTCACACGCAACGATTTCGGATTTGCGATCGGCGGCCCGATCAAGAAGGACAAGCTGTTCTTCTTCAACAACACCGAGTGGGTCCGGGTGCGCAGCAGTGCCCCAACGAACTACACGATCATCGATCCCGCATCGGTGGCATCGTTAGCTCCAGCCAGTCAGGCATTTTTCGCTGCGTATGGAAAACTCGCTTCCGATGTCAGGACCATCGCCAGCGGTCCTTGCTCAGCGACCGTCGCCAACAGCCCCACTTGCGATACCGTCGGCTTTAGTGTGCCGAGCGATGCCGGGGGAGGTTCTCCGCAGAACACCTGGATGGAGGTAGCCAGGTTTGACTACAATTTCAGCCCTAACACCTCGCTTTTCTTTCGATACGCTGCATTCAATGAACTCGATTTCCCTGGCACTGTTGTCGCCAGCCCTTACGCTGGCTACAATACCGGGCAAACCAATTTCGACCAGAACTATGAGATAAGCCTGGTGCACTTTTTCACTCCGAGCTTGGTAAACACGGCAAAAGCAACCTACAATCGTCTGAATGGGCCGGTTCAGGGGCTTGGCACGAATCCAGTCGGTCCAACCCTCTACAACAGCGCGACTTCGCTACCGAACGTGACGGTCAACGGAAATTCCTTTCCGTTAGTTTACCCCGGCTACAGCGAGACGACTCCCGGGAATGCCATCCCCTTCGGCGGCCCTCAGAACCTCTATCAATTTCATGATGATCTCTCGTGGTCACACGGCAAGCATCAGTTCAAATTCGGTGGCCAATTCATCCAACTTCGCGACAATCGAGCCTTTGGAGCCTATGAAAATTCGGTTGAAGCCCTGGGTACGAACTTGAACACTGCCCTTGCCAACTTAGTTTCGGGAAACATTTATCAGTTCCAGGGGGCTGTTTATCCCCAAGGCAAGTACCCTTGTGTGAAAGATGCCAACGGCGTCTATCAGGTAACCGCAGACTGTACGCTGACGCTGCCGGCGACACAACCAGCGTTCAACCGCAACTACCGCTACAACGACGGGGGAGTTTATGCCCAGGATTCCTGGAAGATCACACCCCGCTTGACACTCATCCTAGGTCTCCGCTGGGAGTACTACGGCGTACAGCACAATGCCAATCACAGCGCTCGATTCCAACTTCGTTTTTGGTTCTGGAGCTAATGAGTACGAACAGATTCGCAACGGAAGTGTTCAACTCGCCAAAGACGGCGGGGTGTTCTGGAAGCCAAACTACAACAACTGGGGTCCTCGGGTTGGCTTTGCATGGGACATCATGGGAGACGGCAAAACCTCTCTCCGCGGAGGTTATGGGATAAGTTACGAACGAAACTTTGGTAACGTAACCTTTAACTCCATTCAGAACCCACCGAATTATGCTGTGGTCAGCCTTATTTCCAATCAGGATGTCCCGGTCAACCAGCCGGTGTACACCGACAATTTTGGTCCTCTGGCAGGCACGGGAACCAAATTCTTGCCAGCAGTTAGTCTCCGTGCGATCAACCAGAACATGAACAGCGCATATGCCGAGACTTGGAATCTGTCCGTCGACCGCAGCGTGGGGCAGCAGGGTGTCGTTTCTGTTGCCTATGCGGGCTCGCGTGGCATACACCTATATGACATCGCCAATGTGAATCCTGGTGCTGGCGGTAACCCCAATGGTTGCGGCTCCGGCGGCCAGTACCTGGGCGACAGCCATTGTTCGAATCGTCTCAATTACCAGTACAGTAATATGAACTTCCGAAGCGACAACGGCTTCAGCTTCTACAACGCCTTAAACGTCAAGTACCAAGTGACGAATCTTTTCCGCAAGGGGCTGGGCATTGGGGCGAACTACACTTTTTCGCACTCCCTGGACAACCTCTCCTCCACGTTCAGCGATGGGAACTCCGGCCTCTACCAATTGGGCTATCTGGATGCCTTTAATCCCCGGCTGAACTACGGCAATTCGGACTTTGATATCACGCACCGCTTCAACTTCAGTTTGAGTTGGGAACTTCCGTGGCTGAAGAGTTCAGACAACAAGCTTGTCAAGACCGTGCTGGGTGGCTGGGGCCTCGGCACCATTTGGAGCATCCGTAGCGGCTCACCTTTCAGCGTCTATGATTGCAATAACTTTAATGGAACCTCGTGCCCACTGTGGGCTGAGCCCTCAGTGGTTCAGCGATCCGGCACACCGAGCTCGGTGGGGTCGAACTTGTTTAACTACATAGCGCTGCCGAACACCGGTGGTACTGTGGATAACCAAGCCGTGTCACTTGGAATCCCAAACTGCACCGGCTTAGATCACACCGGTTGCACGTACACGACCAACGGCCAGCCCTACTCTGACCGGAACCAATTCGTCGGGCCTAGCTACTGGAACCTGGACATGAACTTCTATAAGACCTTCCGGCTCACTGAGCGGTTCGGCTTGCAGTTCCGCGGCGAGTTCTACAATATTTTCAACCACCACAACCAGTACGTCACCGGCGGTAACCTCGATGTCAGCTCGCTCAGCACACCCTATATCCAGACTGAGAAGGGTGGCATCTACGGCACGGCTGGGCAGGCTACCGACGAGCGTCGCAACATCCAGTTCGGACTGAAGCTGATGTTCTAGTCAACTATACCCAACTCGGCCATCTCTGGGGAGCCTTCGGGCTCCCCATTTTGTTCCTTGGTGGCAGTGGTAGAGTACCGAGTGAGGAGCTGGCGATGAAGATGCCTGAAACTTCTTGCGGCTTCGAGTGTGTTGTTTCTCCGCTAGATCATGCTGAAAGTCGCTAGCTGGAGCTTGTTGTCGAGCATCAGTCCCGCTCTCTGTGGGAGTTTGTCTTGAAGCGCATCCTTACCGATCTCCAGAAATCATAGGAAGCAGATGGTGTATCCTGACGGAATTAAGCGCAGCACTCACCTTGGAGCAACATGAAATCTGGGTGTGATGGTGCGTTCTGATGCGGTACGAGCACCTTGAGCCGAGAAATCGGCTTTGACTCGAAATTTATGTCCTTCAACGCGAAGTTGCGAATCTATTACCCGCTCACGCTCCTTCTAGCGAGCCTTGCCTTCCTCCCCACGATAGGTTCTGCGCAGGAGTTGCTAGTCAGCGTACGCGAGCCTTCGGGGGAGCCGCTCTCCGAAGAAGCAATTGTGCGCGTTACCGGGCAGGCGGGTGGACTGCAACAAGTCGGCACCACAGGCAATTCCCGCAACTCCATCAGTACAGCCGCATTCCCGGTTGAGCCAGGAGAATATGACATTGATGTAGAGGCGACGGGATACAACAAGGGCACCGAGCATACCAGCATCTCCAGAGAGGGAATGCGCCAGACCGTGTATGTCTTCCTGACTCCCGTGGGTAGCTCGACAGTAGCCACTGCGCCGACTGGTGTGGCCCTGACTCCAAGCGTCCAGCGGGAATTGGAGAAGAGTCTCGCTGCCTTACGACAAAACAAATATGGTGAAGCGCGAAAGCATCTCGAGAAAGCACAGAAGATGGCCCCTTCCAGCCCGGACATCTTGTACTTGATGGGCATGCTGGAGTACACGGCCAAAGACATGCCAGCCGCGAGAAAACAGTTTGAATCCGTGCTTGCCACTAACCCGACCCATGAACGCAGCTTGCTCATGCTCGGCCAGATGCAGTTGGACGCGAAGGAAAATAAGGAGGCCAGCGCGACGCTCCAGAAAGCGGTGGAGGCGGACTCCAACAACTGGCGAGCGCATTATCTGTTGGCCGTTGCCTTCATACGAACCGGGGAGCTGTCAAAAGCCGAGGTCGAAGCTGCGCGTGCTGGCGACTTGAACCAGGAAAAGGCTGCGGCCATGAAGATTCTGCGCGCCAAAATCCTCATGGTTCAAGGAAAGGACTCCGAGGCGGAAGATGCGCTTCAGTCTTTCATCAAAGATTACCCGAAAGACGCTGCGATTCCGGAAGCAAGAAAGTACATGGAAAAAATAGAGGAAGCAAAGAAGGCCGCCGCGTCAGCCGCGATTTCTCCGCCGGACTCTCTGAAACCATCGGATGCAGCAGAATCCGTTGTGGCTGTTGCTGCAGCATTCGAAAAGCCTTGGGCGCCGGCAGACGTGGATGGCGGAACTCCCCCCACGGCGCCTGGAGTTTCCTGCTCGCTCGAAGATGTCCTCCACAAGACGCAGCAGCGAATTCTCAGGCAACTGGGAGATTTGGAGAAGTTCAGCGCCACCGAAAAAATAGAGCATCAGGTCCTCGACTCCAGCGGCGTGTGGACAACCCCAGTATCACGCGATTTCAACTACCTGATCTTCGTTCACCACAACAAGACCCTGCCGTACTACTTCGTCGAGGACCGAAAGGGAACCGAATCGAGCAACTCATTTCCTACCGGAATCGCAACACGCGGTTTGGTTTCTCTAGGGTTCATGGTTGTAAATCCGGTGTTCTCAAAGGATTTTCAATTTACCTGCGAGGGTCTAGGCAACAGGAACGGGAAGCCGGCGTGGCAGCTTTATTTTGTGCAACGGGCTGACGTCCCTTCGCGCGTGCGCTCGTGGAACTATAAGAAGATAGATTATCCAATTCCTCTCAAGGGTCGCATGTGGATCGGCGCGAACAGCTTCAACATCATGCATCTGGAAACGACACTGCGTGAGCCTGTCCCGGGTCTGCGATTGAATCGCGAACAATTAATGGTCGACTACGGCCCAGTCCATTTCCAGTCCGCGGCCACGGAACTCTGGCTACCCTGGCAGGGTGAAATGTATTTTGACCTGATGGGTCGCCGCTATCATCACAAACATACGTTGACGAATTATCTGCTGTTTGATGTGGACACCAAGAACAAGATCAAAGCTCCACCTCCGCCGCCCGACCAAGACCATTGATAGTTTTGCTCGCTGTCTCCAACTGTGGCGTTGTTGCGAAGAATGGCGCTACTGTTCGGCGCGGGTGGCGAGGATTTCCTTGCCTTGCACCTTGATTTCGATACCATACGGCGGGCGAATGTCGCTGCCCTGAACAATGGCGCCGCGGATCCACGTGTTCCCAGGAAGATTCGCAGTTCTCAGCGGGTCGTACAAGACGTGGGTACAAGGATTGCCGACCAGCGGGTGACGCGGCGAACGGAATTCGTATTCATCGCGCAGCTTCGTAAGGTCCGTGATGTATTCCAGTTTGCAGCTCCCGTAAATTGGTTTGCGAGAGAAGGCCCAATAACCCGAGGCAAGGCCCGGCGAACCTTCAGGGAGGCGGACAATCGTCGCCGGAATCTCCTCACCATTCAACTTGTTGCGGAGCAGGAAATCGACGGAGGACCAGGGCTTTGCCAGATCAGCTAGTGAGGCGACAACAGGATTGAATTCGCTGACATGTGGCAATAACGCGTTGGGATCCGGCGGCGGCGCCGGCACCTCCATCTGAGGAGTTGGCTCCGCCCGAACCGATTCCGCCGGTTTGCTGCGAGAGAACCAACGCACCGCGAGTAAAATCACCAAGCCAAGGACGAGGAATGCCACGATCAGCGGCATAAGGGGATTCTGGCGACGTGGCGGCCGAGCGCTCGGGCCCGAAACGCCCGGGATTTGCGGCATGTCCGCTTTGAATCGGGAAGCTGGGGCGGGTTCCGTCATCGCGAGAAAGTTCCCTTGGGAGCGTGCCGAGTGATCCAGGAAGGAGATCGCGGACAGAGCGACGACACGTTCGCACTACTGACATTGTACGTAGGACAAGCGGACGTGGGCAACCCCATAGAGCGGCATAATCAGTCTGCGACGGAGCTGTGCCTGAAGAGTAACATCCATTGGTGAAAAGGTTACAGCTGCTGCCAGGATGCTTGTTTCGAAAGGGATTGCGTCCTAGTGTAAGAAGGAAGAAGGTATAGACGGGGGTCGCTCCGTAGAAGAATGGGCAAGGAAACTCGATCGACGGCACGCGGGTTCGTTCGAAGCTTGAACATTCTGTTGAAGTTTGCGCGCTTGTATGAGTTTGGACACGTGCGGACCGCGGCTCAGTTTGAGACCACCTGGAAGGAACTGCGGCAAGCCCTGGATGAAAGTGGGGACACCGGACTGTTGCTGGGAGCTTCCGGCAACCAAATTTTGCTGGACGGTGTGCCGCTAGGCACCGCGGCGGGCGAACGCAGTTTTGCGCAGCTGTTGACATCCTCTGGAATCGCCAGCATTCACTTCTCTCCCAGTCTCCAACAAGGGCAGTTTGCCAGGTTTGTTCGCGCGTTTCCCAGCGGAAACGCCAAGCCTAGTTCTTTGGCGGAGCAATTGAAGTCCGCGCTCGCCGGAGAAACGAGCATCAAGATCAACGAAATTCGATTCGTTGCGGAAGACGGATCAGTAGCGGGAATCAAAGTTGCGGCGCAATTGACGGCCAAGGTTCTGGGCTCCGCGGGCGAGAAGTTCCGGGACATTTTCGAAGACCCCAATAAATTGCTACAGTTGATTCTGGCGGCCGAGAGCAATCGCGGCCTGGGTGGCAGCGGCGGAGGAGGAGGCAGCGGCGGTCCAGGATTTGGCGGAACCGGTGGATCCGGAGGTGGAAGTGGCTCGAGTTGGAGCGGAGGCACCGGCGCCGGTGGAAGTTTATGGGAAGCGGGAAAGGCCGCGGGTGGAAGTGGCGGTGGAGGCGGAGGAACTGGCTCAGGTAGTGGAGGACCAGGAGGCGGAAGCGGAGAAGGTGGCGGCGGCGAAGGCCTGGCAATGGGGGTGCAGGCGGAGGCCCGGGTGGAGGCAGTGGGGGAACGGGTGGCGGCGGCGCGGGCGGCGGACCCGGTGGTGGTGGAACTGGCGGACCGGGCGGCTCTGGAGGCGGTCCCGGCGGCGGATGGGGAGGTGGCGGTGGGATTGGTGGTGGACCAGGTGGGGGCCCAGGCGGACCAGGTGGAGGTCCAGGCGGACCAGGTGGAGGTCCAGGCGGACCGGGTGGAGGCCCAGGCGGACCAGGTGGAGGCCCAGGCGGACCAGGTGGAGGCCCAGGCGGACCAGGTGGAGGCCCAGGCGGACCGGGTGGAGGCCCAGGCGGACCAGGTGGAGGCCCAGGCGGACCGGAGGAGGCCCTGGCGGAGGAGGTGCGGCTGGCGGAGGAGGTGCGGCTGGCGGTGGAGGCACAGGAGCCGAGCCTGGTAAATGGTTGACGGCCACGGCGTTTGTCCGTGGTGGAGTGCTTGGCGGAGTTCCTGGCGTACCAGGCATGCCCGGAATGCCCGGTGCCAGGTGGGGTAGGCAGCGGGGCCTATCAAGTAGCGGAAGAAGACGTTCGCTCTATGATCGGCTTGTTCGCACAATTGGGTAAGTCGCGAAAGGATCCTGAGCACCGCATGGACGCGGCGACATTTCAATCGCGGCTCTCGACCTTGCCCGTTCGCGCGCAATTTACCTTGCAGCAGGCGCTTGCGGGACTCGCTGCGCAAGCACCCACCGATAAACCTGACAAGCCCATGCTCCTGAAGTTAGCAGAGCACGTGGCGATTCGATTCGCGCTCGATAGCTACGAACGTGGTGAGCTGCGCGTGAATGCGGTGAAACAGTTGCTGGACCGCATGAATGCGGAAATTGAAGCGCTGCGGAAAATCCTCGGTTCCCAGGAAGAAATGATGGCGAGCGCCGGAATTCAGGTGCAATCGTACACCGAACTGCTGGACCAGGAATTCTGGTCACAGGTGCCGGAAGAGAATAAGAAGGAAGTGCTGACTTCGGATGAAGCATGGTGCGTGCCTCCGCGAAACGTGCGTGGATTCCTGGAAGAGATGCTGCGGCGTGGCGAGTTGAAAACCGTCAATGAGATCCTGACGAAGTACGCGGCGTGCGTGGCCCTGGACGCGCCTGAAGCGCGGCGAACGACGGCCATCGGCTTATCCGATCTGGCGGAGTTTTACGGAAGCGGCGACGGAAGCGCGTTGATCGACGTGATCCAGCGCCTTGGAAACCAGTTAGGTGTGGAACGCGAGCCGGATCTGCAAACGCTGGTAGGCGCAGCCTTTGTGCGCATGAGCCAAGAGGCCGGTTCCAAAAAGTTTTATCCTGCCATGCAACAAGCCTTGGCTTCATTGGACGGCGTGGAAGCGTTGCGGCCGGGATCGACGAACAACCTGCGCCAGAGAATCGGTGCGGAAGAACGCCTGCCGGAGTTTGTGGAAGATGCCCTGCGCACCGGGCAAGTGCCGGATGGCATGCTGGACATTCTGGCGCTGATGCCGAAGACCTCGCTAAATTACGTGACCCACCGGTTTGCGAATTGTGGTTTTCGCGAGGACTGTGAATTGTTGGGGCAGATCGTCATAGGTTTGGGCGAGGATGCCGTGCACCGTCTGGTGGAGACGCTGCAAACGGCCCCTGCCACCGAGGCAGTGGAGGTCATTGGATTACTCAGCCAGATCTCGCCAGAGTCGGTGCAAAAGGTGTTGCCGAACCGGCTGGCGCAGTGGCCTCGCTCTTCGCATGACCGCGCAATACGGCAGCTTTCTTCGGCTCCGGCGGAACAACGCGGGAATCTTCTGGTGGCGCTCTACGATTCACTTGATCCCCTGATTCGTCCCTTGGCCCTGGATGAGATGGGAATGAGCGGGTGGTTGGAAGTTATTCCCAGACTTGTGGAATTGATAAGGGACGATTCATCCCCTGGTTTCACGCGAATCAAGGCCATTGAGGCGGCGGGCAGGTTGCGAGCCAGTGCGGCCAGCACGTCGCTGCAGCAAATCCTGGAAGCCAAGCAAGTCTGGCGGTGGGCGTATCACACCGAACTACGGATCGCCGCAGCGCAGGCTTTGCCGAAGATTGAGCCAACCCTGGGAATGGAAAAGATCGCGGCGAGCGGACTGGACCGCAAAGATCTTGTGCTGGAGCCGACAGATCCGGAAGCGAATACGGCGGTCATTCGGCAAAGGCGCTACGCGCGATTGAAGCTCTCCAAATACGTGATCGCCGTTACCACCAATCTTCGGGAGAACATCCGGCTGACGATTCCGGAATTGAATTTGGGTGGAGGAATAGGGGCGGCGGATCGGCACCTGGCTCCAGGTTCGTTGCTGTCGCTGAAACTTTCGCACGGCGTCAGAAATATTCGCGCGCAGGCGATTGTGCGAGGAGCGCGGCCCCAGGCCATGGCGTTTGAATTTGTCGATATGGATTTGGATGAGCGTTCGCGGCTTAGGAAGCTTCTGCTTGAACTCGGGGGTCTGCCTCAACCCTCGAATGTCGGCAATCGAAGCCGGCGTCAAGGCCGCATTGCGTTGTCGAGGTAAGCCCCGCCAGCAGTGTCAATCCGTGCAGGAGCGACCTGTCCGTTCGCTTTGAAAGCCGTACACAAGGTCAGGAAGACCAACTGTCCTGTGGGAGAGATAACCCGCGAGTTACATGGGACCACTGTACCATTGTGAGCCGCGCGCAACGGGCTTACGGTACTAGAGATGAAGTCCTAGGCGCTTCAGCGCCGGAGTTACAGGTATCACGTGCCACTGAACGCGATGAAAACGGACCCTAAGACCACCGCCGGGCGAGCTTTTGTCCGAAGTCTGAATATTCTCTTAAAGTTCGCGCGGCTTTACGGGTACGACCATGCTCGCACCGCCGGGCAGCTGAGTATTGCGTGGAACGAATTGCGTACCGCCATTCCTGAGGATGCCGACGAGGGATTGCTGCTGGGGGCAACCGGAACGCAGTTGCTTTTGGATGGCGTGCCATTGGAAGGCTCGCCTGCAGAGAAACAGTTCGCACAACTCTTGTCGACGGCGGGGTTGGCGAGCGTGCAGTTCACCCCTCAAGTGAGTGAAGAGGAGTTGGCAAAGTTCATACATGCATTTCCCACTGGGAAGGCGAAGCCTGCGGAACTTGCTCAGCAGCTCAAGACCGCCATTGCCGATGCCAGAGGGATCCGCGTCAACGAAGTGTGCTTCGTGGCGACCGATGTCCGCCTGAAAGATGCGAGTATGGCAGCGCAAATCGCCGCGGCGTCATTGGGTGATGAGCAGGATTCGTTCAAGAGGATGTTGAATGACCCGCAAAAACTGCTGGAGTTGATTGCCGCGGCGCAAGGGTCGCACTCCGGTAGCGGTGACGGCGACGGTGGATTTGGCGGGTCATCCGGAGGCGGCGGCAGCAGGCGGCACAGGAACTGGTTATGGCACAGAGGCTGGCTCCGGAACGGGCGGAACGAGCTCGGAACAGGAACGGGCGGTGGTGGCGGGACCGGATCTAGCTGGGGAACAGGGGTAGGCGGCGGGGACACGGGCCACGGAACGGGAACAGGTGCCGGTGGCGGCGGGACCGGATCTGGCTGGGGAACAGGGGTAGGCGGCGGGGACACGGGGCACGGAACGGGAACAGGCGCCGGTGGCAGCGGGACCGGATCTGGCTGGGGAACAGGGGTAGGCGGCGGGGGCACGGGCCACGGAACGGGAACAGGTGCCGGTGGTGGCGGGACCGGATCTGGCTGGGGAACAGGGGTAGGCGGCGGGGGCACGGGCCACGGAACGGGAACAGGTGCCGGTGGCAGCGGGACCGGATCTGGTTGGGGAACAGGAGTAGGCGGCGGGGACACGGGGCACGGAACCGGAACAGGTTCCGGCGGTGGCGTTGGAGGAGGGACCGGCTCGGGCGCAGGAACAGGAGCCCCGAATTCAAGCGGAAGTGGCCTGGCAGGAGGCGGCGTCGGGGGTGGAACCTCGGGCAACGGTGGTACAGACGCGAAAGTCGTCGGCGGAAGTGGATCGGGTTCCGGCAGCGGTTCGGGAAGTAACTACAGCGGTGGCATCGGGAGTGGCGTTGTCCTTGGCAATGGAAGTGGCAATGGCGCCGGCCGTGGATCAGGCTCCGGTGCCGGAACAGGCAGCGGCGGAAATGGCGGTGGAAGCACAGCCGGAAACGGTGGCCGAGGCGGAGGAGCGGGGTTTGGTGTCGGGGAGCCCGGAGAAGAAGGAATCTACCGCATTCTGCGCGCGTTGACCACGCTGGGTAGGATGGAGGCCGGAGAGAATCCAGCGGGCGCCGCAGTGGAATTCCAGCAACAGGTCAACCAGATGCCGGTGGACGCGCAGGAAATGCTGCGAAACGCGCTGGCGGGAATCGCCGAACAGGGCAAGAATCACAAGCTCGATCAGAGCGTGCTCGTGCAACTGGCGGAGCATCTCTCCATTCGATTCGCGCTGGAGCGTTTCGAACGCGGGGAAGTGAAAGTAAATGCCGTGCGTCAGATGCTGGACCGCATGCACCAGGAAGTCGAAAGCCTGCGAAAGATTCTGGGCCAGCACGAAGACAAAATGGCCGAGGCGGGGCTGCTGGTGGAGTCGCACCGCGAAATTCTGGACCGGCAATTCTGGGCATCGGTGCCCGAGAGTGCTAAGAGAGAAGTGCTGCTCTCGGAAGAGGCCTGGGCCATTCCGCCGAAGAACGTCCAATCTTATGTTTCTGAGCTGATCGGGCAAGGGAATGTCGCAGAGGCCGTCAGCATCCTGCAAAACTACGCTAGGTGTGCCGACAGCGAAGAGCCCGACGCACGAAAACGCGCGGCCACAGGGCTTTCAGAGATGGCCGAACTGTATGCCCAAGCCGATCCGAAGCTGCTGGCCGACGCCCTGCGCCACGTGGGACTGCGTCTGAGTGTGGAGCAGGATCAGGATCTGCAGTCGCTAGTCAGCGCGGCGTTTGTGCGACTGAGCCAGGAGGCTGCTACGCAGCGCTGCTTCCCGGCGATGGAACAGGCACTGGATCTGCTGGCCGGGGTGGAATCGCAAAGGCCGGGAATTGCCAAGACGCTGCGATCGAAGATGGGCATCGAAGAACGCGTGCCGGAGTTCGTCGATGAGGCGTTGCGCGCGCGACAGATTTCGGCGGGATTGACCGGCGTGTTGAAGCAGCTACCACAGACGGCGATGGAGCAGCTCGCCGTGCGGTTCAATCGGTGCCAGCTCCGCGACGACGTGGAGAATGTGGCGAATCTGGCGCATGACCTCGGCGAAGAGGCGGTGCAATACCTGATAAGTACGGTGCGCGGTGGACCGGCCGTGGAAGCCGTCGAGATGGTGGGCCTGCTGGCAAAGCTTGACCCCCAGGCCACGGAAGTGTTTCTGCCAGGGCGGGTGAATGATTTTCCTCGGGCGGCGCAAGACAGAATTGTGCGGCAACTCGCCGCGAGCGGGGCGCAGGGACGTTGTCGTGTTTTCCTGGCGATCCTGGATCACGTGGATCCGCTGGTGATGCCTTTGGTCGTCGACGAAATCGGCATGACCGGCGACCGCGAGGCTCTCGGAAGAATGTTGACGATTGCGGATGGAGACTTGCCCGTCAACGCTGCTCCGTTTTTGCGTGTGAAAGCGATTGAGGCCCTGGGACGGCTGGACGCCGCAGAGGCTGTCAGCACGCTGAAGCGAATCGTGGAGACTCGAAAGATATTTGGCTGGCAGTATCCGCAGGAGCTGCGGATAGCCGCGATGCAGGCGTTGGGAAAACTGGATGCTGCATGGGCCAGAGAATTCCTCCCCAAGAGTGGAATTGAGCGCGACGAGATGTCGCTGGCTCCGTTGCAAGTCCCGCTAAAGTCAAAATTTGTGCGCCAGCGCCGCCATCCTCGCGTTAAGCTGCAAAAGAACCTGCATGCGGTCAGCACGAACTTGAAGCAAAACTGCAGCCTGGAGATCAAAACGGCAAGCATGACAGGCGGCCTGGCCACCATGAGCACGCATTTGGCGCCTGGCACGCAGGTGCAGCTGAAGATGCAGCTTGGCCTGCGGAATCTGCAAGCGACCGCGTTGATGCGAGATTACCGCGCGCAGGACATGTCGTTCGAGATCGTGGACATGAGTCTGGACGAGCGGGGCAAGTTTCGGAAGCTGCTGTTGGAACACATGGAAAGAGGAACCAAGTCCGGGGACTAGACCGGCTCCAGGGTCCACGGAATCCTCATAAGCCATGCATTTACAATAAGTTCACTGCACTATTGGCTGCCGTACTTACCTAGTAAGTAACTCGTCATAGGTACTATACT
This sequence comes from Candidatus Acidiferrales bacterium, assembly GCA_963792145.1. GTDB lineage: Bacteria > Acidobacteriota > Terriglobia > Acidiferrales > UBA7541 > Acidiferrum. The sequence continues at coordinate 49,454 of CAWBVH010000062.1, read as the reverse complement.
ACGGTACCTTTGTTCGATTTACTCCCTACCGATTCTCCTCTTACTCTGCCTATACGGTAAAGAACCGCGTCTAGATGCCCGCTGCACCGGGGCTAATGACCGGTTCAAAGGGTGGTTTTGTTTTGCCCAAGGGATTCCCATCGCGAATCTTTCTGCTGCTGTGTGCGGCGGCAACGTTTGTGTGCGGAGCAATGGGCGTACCGCCGGGAATTTCCTTTCCGGCGAATCCGCGATTTACTGTCGAACGACTGGAAGATCAGTTAGGAATGGGTGCGGTGACTGCCACCTGCATGGGGCAAGACGCACAGGGATTTCTGTGGATCGGCACGCAAACCGGGCTTTACCGTTACGATGGCGCGCGAGCGCGGAAGATGATCGAGGTTGAGTCAATCACCGGCCACTACATCGTGGACATGCTGATTGCTCCGGATGGCACACCCTGGTTCGCCGGAAACCGCGGAATCGCGCACCTCAAAAACGGAGAATTCGAGCGACTCGCAATTTCGCCGGCGATGATGCCTTTGGGAACCGGAAATCAGATTTTCGCGGTGGACAGTCAAGGCGTCGCCTTCGTCCTGCTATTCAAGGGTGGAGTACTGCGAATCGATCCAAAGAACCCTGCCAGCACTAACGTATTTGGGAAGGCCGAGAACATTCAGGAAAACGCCGCCGGAATTGTGCGCGCGCCTGGCGACACAATCTGGATCACCTTTGGCACGCATCTGGCGCATTTGGATCCGGGAGGCAATGCATTTGTTGTGGACCCGGAAATCCGATTGCCCAAGGATCGCGTGGTAGCGCTGCTATTCGACGGCAGTCAGACGATGTGGCTGAGAACGGCGACACACCTGGCAAGCCTCGACCCTCGTATGCACAAGCTCACTTTTGAGACAGGCGTGACGGCCAGCTCCAATGAAGAGGAGGGCAAGCCGTCAATCGACCAACAGGGCCGATTGCTGGTGCCGACCTCTGCTGGACTGTATTGGAAACAAGAAGGCCGCTGGCAGGTATTGACGGACAGGCAAGGAATCACGAGCAATGATGTGGAGTGTGCGCTTGAGGATCGCGAAGGTACATTGTGGATAGCAGGATCCGGAACCGGATTAGACCGGCTGCCAGGAGTGCGCGAGTGGTCCGCGTGGACCACCGCCGAGGGATTGCCAGACAATTCCACGTGGTCAACAATCCGCGATCACAGCGGGAGATTGTGGGTCAGCACTGGAAAAGGAATCGGAGTTTGGGACCAAGCCTCTCATCACTGGGACAGAGTCACCCTGGGGAATGGCCCGCGAGAGATCCGGCAGATTCAGCTGGCCGGAGACGGAGCGGTTTGGGGCGTGACGCCGACCGGAGCTCTGGTGCGGATTGCCCCCCGAGACTTCTCCACGACGGTTAGCCCGGTGTACTTCGGGCGCGCGTTTTCGACGGTTTACGCCGCGCCAGACGGGAGTATCTGGGCGAGTACGCGAACGCGATTGGTGCGATTTACACCCGGCAAGGGACTCGCCGAACCCAAAGACATCGTGCTGCCTTCCGGGGCCGGTGAAATTGACTTTCTCTCGTTCGCACCCAGCGGTGTGCTGTGGGGAACGGGTCCGGGAGCGCTGTATCGCTTCGACGGCAAAGAATGGAAGACCATCACGTCGAAGGACGGATTGCGCGGACAAACTGTAACCAGTCTTGTGGCGATGAATGATGATGAAGTATGGATCGGCTACAACGATGTGGTGGGCGTCAGTCATCTGCACTTGGCAAAGAACGGCATTGCGCGACTTCGAGCATAGCAATTGGGACTGGACCGTGGTCCTCCGCGATTCGCAAGGCCGCGTCTGGTTCAACGGGACAGATGGGCTCGCCATTCTCGACGCCAATGGCCGACTACAGCGGCTCAACCACTCCGATGGATTGCTCTGGAACGACATCAGCCCATGGGCCGGGGTCCGGGAAGAGAAAGACGGGAGTTTTGTCGTAGCGACTTCGCGAGGACTAGCGCGCTATCGGCCGACAGCTGGCGCGGCACGGGAGGTGGCTCCCAAAGTGATGTTCACTTCCGTGACCCTGGGGGGCGTGGAACGGAAGGTCTCCGAGCTTCCCGAGATATCCGCGTCGGATGGCACGCTGGCGGTGCAGTTCACGCCAATGGACCTGGACAGTCCTTCAAGGACGAGTTGCCAGTACCAGTTGAAGGGCATGGAAGAACTGGCGACAGAAACGGACTTGCGGGAAATCCGATACGCCGCTATCCCCGCGGGGAAATATGAGTTTTCCGTTCAGTGCTGGCGCGAGGGAACGCGGGCCGTTGCGTCGCAAGCCAGCTTCAAGTTCCGGGTGCGTCCCAACGTCTGGCAGACGTGGTGGGCGCGAGGATCGGCGATGCTGCTCTTCCTGATGGCCGTGTGGGGATTTGTGTCGTTGAGAACGCGAACAGAAAGCCGCAGGCGCAGGGAATTGGAACAGGCCGTCGCGCAAAGGAACGCCGAGTTGATGCAGAAGAATAAGGAGCTGGAGGAGATTTCACTGACCGACCCGTTGACCTCGACACGGAATCGGCGCTATTTCTACGAAACGATTTCAACGGACATTGCCCAGACATTGCGGTCGCACCTGAAATCCCTAGATCCCACCGCAACGCCGGCTCCGCGGCAGGAGTTGATCTTCGTGCTGGTGGATATCGATCGTTTCAAGCGCGTGAACGACGAGTTGGGTCATGCTGCCGGCGACCGGCTGTTGCAGGAAGTGGCGAAACGAATCGCTTCGGTGATGCGGCGTTCGGACGACCTGGTGCGCTGGGGCGGGGAAGAATTCCTGTTGGTGTGCCGGACAACGGACCGGGAAAATGCGTCGATGCTCTGCGAACGAGTGCTGGAGGCGGTTCGCGAACTGCCTTTCGATGTGGGCAACGCCGTGGAAATCCACAAGACGTGTTCGATCGGTTGGGCCCCGTTCCCATGGCTACAAGAGGATGTGGGGCTGCTCTCGATTGATAACGTGATTGAACTTGCAGACAAGGCGCTCTATGTGGCGAAGCGCGAAGGACGCAACCGCGCCTTTGGGATGGTGCCGGCGGAGGACGCGCTTAAGTCCGAGAGAAACATTTCTATGGAGAATTTGCGCGATTGTCCGCCGGACCTTGTGAAGATCGTTTAGGGTTGCCGGGCCACAATCAATTGGGTTCCCAGCGAAACGTAGAGTTGGGAGAGGATGTTGCCCTTGCGTTCACGGAAGGTTCTTTCAGCGTCCTTCCTGGAGGTCGCTTGATCATATTGCTTGGGCAGCGTACCGAGTCCGGTGGCGATGAGACGTCACACCGGAATTATGCGGACTTGTGGCGTACCGTGAGAGCAACTTAGCTATCATCCGTGCGGGTGTTGCCCAAGATGAACGCATGCCACCCTTCATCGAATATGACCCGCAGTATCGTCCTCGTAAGTTTTCCGACCCGCCGCATGTGCCTGGGACGCCAGATCCATACACTTCATTCCCAGCGCAGCCCTGACGGCTGTTTCGCGGGCCGGCCAAACGAAGTCTCTGCTTGCGCCATCTGCGCGGGGGCGAGTGGCGAATCTTGGCGGTGGCGCATCTAACCAGTTACAATGAAGTGTTTGTAGCAGCCCGGCTTTACCGGCTTGTGCAAGCGCGGAAATTCACGCATTCCCGTCAGGAGACGGCGAACCTCCATGGAAGCAGCACAAATACTCGACCGCGTCGTAGCCCGATTTATCGGAACGAAGCACGAACGCGACATTAAGAAGCTTCAGCCAATCATTGCGGCAATCAATGCGCAAGAAGCCGAAGTCCAAGCGCTGAGCGACGCGCAATTGAAGGAACGCTTCTCGGCACTCCGAACGCAAGTGCAGGAGCAGCTGAAGGACGCGGATCCAGCGGAGCCTTCCTACAAGGAAGAATTGCAGAAGGCGCTGGGGCCGGTAACGGTTCCGGCGTTTGCCCTGGTGCGCGAAGCAGGGCGTCGCTTCCTGAGGATGCGGCACTTCGACGTGCAGCTAATCGGCGGAATGGTGCTGAACGACGGCAAAATCGCGGAAATGAAGACGGGCGAAGGAAAAACGCTCGTCGCAACGCTGCCTGCGGCCCTGAATGCGCTGGCATGGCCGCGGCGTTCACCTGGTGACGGTGAACGATTACCTGGCCCGGCGCGACGCGGAGTGGATGAGCCCCCTCTACAAGGCGCTGGGATTGACCGTCGGCGTGATCGTGCATGATCTGGACGACGAGCAGCGCCGCGCGGCATATGCGGCTGACCTGACCTACGGAACCAACAACGAGTTCGGCTTCGATTACCTGCGCGACAATATGAAGTACGACCTGGCGAGCTGCGTGCAACGCGGGCACCAGTTCGCGATCGTCGATGAAGTCGACTCGATCCTGATCGACGAGGCCAGAACTCCGCTGATTATTTCCGGGCCTTCCGAAGAGTCCACCGACAAGTATTTCAAAATCGACAAGATCATTCCCAAGCTGATCAAGGACATCGATTTCACGCTGGACGAAAAGCATCGCACCGCCACGCTGACGGAAGAAGGCTTCAACAAGTGCGAACGCTTGCTGGGAATCACCAACCTTTCCGATATCGCCAACGTGGAGCAGATGCACCACGTGTACCAAGCGTTGCGCGCGCACTCGCTTTACAAGTTGGACGTCGACTATGTGGTGAAAGACGGTGAAGTAATCATCGTCGACGAGTTCACCGGGCCGACAGATGCCCGGACGCCGCTGGTCCGACGGATTGCACCAGGCGGTAGAAGCCAAAGAAGGCGTAAAGATCGAGCGCGAAAATCAGACTCTCGCCACGATTACTTTCCAGAATTACTTCCGCATGTATAAGAAGTTGTCGGGCATGACCGGAACGGCGGAAACGGAAGCGGCGGAGTTCGGCAAGATCTACAACCTCGATGTAGTGGTGGTGCCGACCAATCGCACGCTGATTCGCATTGAGAATCGCGACGTGGTGTACCGCACGGAAAAAGAGAAGTTCGAAGCGGTGGTGAACGGCATCCTGCAGGAAGACAATAGCCTTGCAAACGGGATCCGGCAGTATCACGAGCGCGGGCAACCGGTGCTGGTGGGCACCATTTCGATTGAAAAATCGGAAACGATTGCGGAACTGTTGAAGAAGTCGGGGATTCCGCATCAGGTACTGAACGCCAAGCAGCACGAGCGCGAATCGCGCATCGTCGCGCAGGCTGGTCGCAAGGGTGCGGTCACCGTGGCGACGAACATGGCGGGCCGCGGCACCGACATTCTGCTCGGCGGTAATCCCGAAGCCATGACGCGCGAGTATTTCTTGAAGAACAAGCTGGCGTTACCCTATGCGGCGGCTCCCGCGGTGATTGGCGGCGGAAAGCTCTGACGGCGCAGGCATTCAGCCAACCGTGCCGATGGTGCTGTTCCAGCACGAGGGGAAAATCTTTCAGGTGCCGCAGGATCAGTGGGCGCCGATGTACGAGCAGTTTGCGCAGCAGTGCAAAGCGGAGCACGACGAAGTGGTGGCGCTGGGCGGCCTGCACATCCTGGGAACGGAGCGGCACGAAGCACGGCGCATTGACAACCAGTTGCGTGGACGCGCAGGCCGCCAGGGCGACCCCGGTTCCTCGCGTTTCTTCCTTTCCTTGGAAGACGACTTGATGCGCATTTTCGGCGGCGAGCGCGTGAAGCAATTGATGTTTCGCCTCGGAATGACGGAAGGCGTGCCCATCGAGTCGGGGATGATCTCCAGCCGCATTGAGAATGCGCAGAAGTCCGTGGAAGCGCAAAACTTCGACGCGCGCAAACATTTGTTGGAATACGACGACGTAATGAACAAGCAGCGCGAGACGATCTACGCCATTCGCCGCTCTGCGCTGGAAGGCAAAGACCAGCGAGACTACGTGCTGGGGATTGCGGAAGACGTCGCCCGCGAGTTGGTGAACACCTATTGCCCAAAGGAGCAGCATCCGGGGCAATGGAACACGGCGCAATTTCTGGCGGAGGTGCACAGCCAGTTTGGCATCGATGCAAAAGCGGCGGGCGCGGATCCCGCCGCGCTGAATCACGAAGAGCTTGTCGGACGCAATTGCCAATGCGGTGGCGGAGCGTTACGCGGAGAAAGAAAAGCAGTTCAGCCCGGACCTGCTGCGGTGGTTGGAGCGTCGAATTATTCTGGATGTGGTCGATTCGCAGTGGAAAGACCACCTGCTCTCGCTGGACCACTTGAAGGAAGGAATCGGGCTGCGCGGGTACGGGCAAAAAGACCCGCTGGTCGAATTCAAGAAAGAAGCGTTCATCCTGTTTGAAGATATGATGGCGCGCATCGACAATGAAACGGTGCGCTATTTGTTCCACGTGCAGATTCAGCAGGAGGCGCAACCTGCGCAGCCCAGAGCGCCTCAGCCTGAGCCTCCGCGGCCGCGTCCCTCCACAGCGATTGCGGCTGCGGCGAGCGCTGCGGCGCGTGCCGAGGATGCGGCTCCGCAACGGTTGCCGGATTTTGCGCGTGCCCTGGAGCGTCGGCAGGAACGGCAGCAACGCGATTTGCAGTATCAGACAGGCGCTGGCCAGGCAGAAGCCCCGAAGCCGGTCCGCGCCGGCGCCAAAGTGGGGCGCAATGATCCTTGCCCTTGTGGCTCAGGAAAGAAGTACAAGAAGTGCCACGGCGCGAATTCCTAGAAAGACGCAATGAAGTAAAGAAGTAGTGATGTAAGGAAAATTCAAGAACGCCAGATTAGTGTGGTTAACAAACGTCTTCACGGGGAAGGATTCAACCATGCCGCCAGGCACCAAGCCAGGACAAATGCCGGAACGCCAGCCAATTCCGGGAGTGAAGAACCTTATTGCGGTCGCCAGCGGAAAAGGCGGAGTGGGGAAGACCACCGTCGCAGTGAATCTGGCGTTGGCGCTAGTAAAGCTTGGGCACAAAGTTGGATTGCTGGACGCCGACGTGTACGGGCCAAACGTGCCGATCATGCTGGGCTCAACGACCGAGCCGATGGCGGCGGGGCAACAGCGCATTATTCCGGTGGACGCGCAAGGCTTGAAGATGATTTCCATGGGCCTACTGAATCCGGGAGACAAGCCGGTTATCTGGCGCGGGCCAATGTTGCACAGCGTGATCACGCAGTTCCTACGCAGCGTGGAATGGGGCGAACTCGATTACCTGGTGATTGATTTGCCGCCCGGGACGGGCGACGTTCAGTTGACGCTGATTCAAACTGTTGCGGTGACCGGAGCTGTGGTGGTGACGACGCCGTCGACGGTGGCGCTGGCGGACGTGCGCAAGGCCATCGAGATGTTTCGCCAGGTGAACGTGGAAGTGTTGGGCGTGGTGGAAAATATGAGCACGTTCAGTTGCCCGCATTGCGGCAAGCCGGTGGATATCTTTGGCCACGGCGAAGGATCGAGAACCGCTATCGAATACGGCGTACCGCTACTGGGCGAAGTGGAAATCGATCCGCGCATCCGCATTGGCGGCGACACCGGGAAGCCCGTTGCAGCGCAGGGCGAAGCGGCTCCGGCGGCGCAGAGTCTGTACCGTGTGGCGAAAGCGGTGGCCGCGCGGCTGGCCGAAGTTGGCGCCACGTCCGGCGGACCAACGGTCCAGATCGACTGAACGACGGTTTCGTTTTTATCGCTCCTTTTCTGATCGATTTTCCCGTTCGCTCCCGATTCTCTACGGAACTTTCCTGCGATTTTGGACGTTCCAAGAAATGAGGGCGTTTCTATGACTGGATCCGCACCGGTCGAATCCAATCCTCCCGAACGCACCCGAGACGCCCGTCCAGAAGTTTGGGCACTTTTGGGCGGGCTGTCTTTTTTGGTGTTCGCCGCGCACATGCTGGTGAGCGGTCGCTATGGCTATTTTGTGGACGAGTTGTATTACCTCGCTTGCAGCCATCACCTGGCGTGGGGATACGTGGACCAGCCGCCGTTGATCGCGGTAATTACCTGGCTGGAACGAGTGACGCTGGGCGATTCGCTCTCGGCGCTGCATTTTCTGCCTGCGGTGGCGGCGGGTTTGCGCGTGTTGCTGACCGGCTTGATTGCACGCGAACTGGGCGCCCGGCGATTTGGCATCGCGCTAGCCTGCGTCTGCGTAGCCGTTGCGCCGATTTACCTGGGACTCGATTCGCTGTTGACCATGAACGTATTCGAGTCGCTTTTCTGGATGGGCGCGGCTCTGGTTGTCCTGAAGATTCTCAATGGCGCAAGCCAAAAGCTCTGGCTTTTGTTTGGCGCGATTTGCGGCGTTGGATTGCTGAACAAGCATTCCATGTTGATCTTTGGCTTTGGTCTTTTCGTTGGCTTGCTGCTCACTTCGCAAAGGAAGCAGTTCACGAAGCCGTGGATTTGGCTGGGCGGCCTGATCGCGTTCCTGATTTTTCTACCAAACTTGCTTTGGGAAATCCATCGTCACTTTCCTACAGTGGAACTGCTGCGAAATGTGCAACAGAGCGGCCGAAACACGGAAATGGGACCGGGGATGTTCCTGCTGGTGCAGGCCTTCATTCTGCATCCGTTGGCCGCGCCCGTGTGGATTGCTGGTCTGTTTGAGCTGCTGCGCGATCGCGACGGCAAGGGCTGGCGCGTGCTGGGCATCGCGTACGTGGTGCTGATGATTTGCATGCTCACGATGCACGGACGAATGTATTACCCGGCACCCGCCTATCCCATGCTGTTTGCCGCGGGAGGACTGGTGTTCGAGCGCTGGTTCACCCGGTTGCTGAGCGGCCGCTGGCTGATGCCTGCATATGTCGCGCTGCTCGTGGCGACTGGCCTGATCCTCGCGCCCTTCGCATATTTTCCGATGCTGACGGTGGATCAGTACATTGCGTACTCCAAGTTCATGCATCTTGCGCCGGTGCGCCTGGAGAATCATGAGATGGGCCCGTTGCCGCAGATTTACGCCGATCAATTTGGCTGGAAGGAAATGGCGCAAGTAGTCGCCGATGCGTATCACAAGCTGCCGCCCGAAGAACAGAAGTCTTGCGGGATATTTGGACAAAACTATGGTCAAGCTGGCGCCATCGATTTCTTCGGCGCAAAAATGGGATTGCCTCCCGCCATTTCCGGCCACCAGAACTATTTTTATTGGGGACCGCACGGCTTCACCGGGGAGTGCTTGATCGTATTGGGGGACCGGCCGGAGCGGCTGCGCGAGTTGTTTGAAAGCGTGGAGTTGGTTGGAACCGTGACGCACCCCTTGTCGATGCCCTATCAACACTTCGATGTGTATTTGTGCCGGCGCCCGAAATTCGGCGACCTGGAAAAAGCCTGGCCAAAAATCAAGCGCTGGGGCTGAGCACGCGTTTCCTTGTCAGTAGGGTGAAGCGAGTGATATCTTGAAATACTCAGTGTGTGCTGGCAGGCAACGCAGGGCAGTCTATATCATTGACCAGCAATCACTTACGAGCTTTCGAGGCGCCCTATGAGTACGCGACCGGATATCCGCGCGTATCGCGGCAAGTGGCCACAAATTGCGTCTTCAGCGTATGTCGACCGCGCCTCGGTGATTATCGGCGACGTGGTGATCGGCGAAGAGTCTAGCGTGTGGCCGATGTGCGTGGCGCGCGGCGACGTTCACTACATCCGCATCGGCAAGCGCACCAATATTCAGGACGGCTGCGTGCTGCACGTGATGAAGGATCAATACCCGTTGGTGCTGGGCGACGAGGTAACCGTAGGGCACTCGGTGACTTTGCATGGGTGCACGATTGAGTCACACGTGCTCATCGGGATGCGCTGCACGATTTTGAATGGCGCGGTGATTGGAACGAACAGCATCATCGCGGCAGGGACGTTGATAACGGAGCGCACGATAATTGCACCGGGGAGTCTTGTGATGGGCTCGCCGGGCAAAGTGAAGCGCGGACTGTCGCAGGCGGATATCGAGACGATTGCGATGTATGCCACGCGCTATGCCGGATACAAAGAAATTTATCGCGCCGAAGCGACAGAGCGGGGCGAGAACGTAGATTGGAGCAATTACAAAGGCTAAGTTGTTTGGCCGGCACATTCCCCATGGCGGAAAAACGAAAGTTCCAGGCAATTAAGGGTACGCGCGATCTACTTCCACCGGAGACGGAGTTGTGGAACCAGGTAGAGCAGACGGCGCGCGAAGTATTTAGTACCTACGGATTCGGAGAGATTCGGCCACCCATTTTTGAGCCGACGGAACTGTTTGCCCGCGCGGTCGGCGGCGAGACGGATATTGTTTCGAAAGAGATGTACTCGTTTGAGGATCGGCCTGCAGGAATCCCTGACCCACGAAGATTCATGGAGTTGGGGGACTATGTTGTTGCGATAGAAGAGGGCATTAGGAAGGAGACCATTCCTTCCACGCCTTCGAATCGAGATTCTGTCAGAACTTTTCGGTCCAAGTTCGACGAATTCGTCAAAGTGTCCAGCATGCTGAAAACCGGCTTCCATTCAGGTGGAGACCCAATTCCCCGAGCCTACGGAGCTCTCCTCATGGAGTGCATTTACTTTGCGCAAACTATCCAGCTCGGGGAGATGCTCTCGTTGCGCCCCGAGGCGACAGCGAGTGTGTGCCGCGCGTATATCGAGCACGGGATGCATGCGCTGCCGCAACCGGTAAAGCTGTACTACACGGGACCGATGTTTCGACGCGAGAGGCCGCAAAAGGGGAGATACCGGCAGTTCTACCAGATAGGCGCGGAGGTGTTGGAAGCGATCCAGCCGGGGCAGGGCGGCGCGAAGGATATTTTCAAGGACGCCGCTACCGACGCCGAAGTGATCGAGATGGTGATGGAGTTCTTCGCGCGGTTGGAACTACAAGGCGTGCAGCTGGAGATCAATTCCATCGGGTGCCGCGAGTGCCGGCCGAAATATGTTGAGGTATTGCGCGCAGAATTGCTCAAGGTGAAAGACAGACTTGGGCCGGACAGCCAGCGGCGGATCGACACGAACCCGCTGCGCGTGCTGGATTCGAAGCTCGAGTCGGAGCAAGAGATCATCGCGAAGCTGCCGCGGATCAGCGAGCACCTGTGTGTCGACTGCGCGAAGCAATACGAAGAAGTGAAGCGGCAGTTGGGGCTGCGCGGCGTGGCCTACAAAGAAAACTGGCGGCTGGTACGCGGGCTCGATTATTACATGCGGACGACTTTTGAGATCACCGCGAAGGGGCTAGGCTCGCAGAATGCGGTGTGCGGCGGCGGGCGGTATGATGGACTGGTTGAACTCCTTGGCGGCCAGCCGACGAAGGGAATTGGCTTTGCGATTGGCGAAGACCGGCTGATCCTGTCTCTGCAAGAGGCAGGGAAGGGCGACGTAGCCAAGGGGCGCGACGTCTACATTGCGTGGATGGGAGAAAAGACGCTCGCGACCGCAATCCATGCGGCGAAGACGTTGCGGGCGGCCGGCTTTCGCGTGGAACTGCCACCGGTCGAGCAGAAGTTTGGAAAAGCGTTGGGCCAGGCGGACAGAATTGGTTCACGCTACGCGCTGATTCTTGGCGAAGACGAAGCCGCTTCGGGCCAGTGGACGCTGAAGACGCTGGCAGATGGAACGCAGGCGAAATATACAGAAGCGCAATTGTTGGAGTTCTTGATGAAGGCAAAGGCGTGTCATCCTGAGCGAAGCGAAGGATCACAACCTAAGATCAGCCCAGGCTTATCAGCGGTTGAGGTACTTCGTGCACGCTCATCGGGTGCCCTCAGGGCGACAGGTTAGAAAAAGTGAGGAATGAATCATCGTGTTGGACTTTCTCGGCAATCTGAAACGAACACATTACTGCGGGGCGCTGCGCGCTAGCGACGCGGGGCGTGATGCCACGATTATGGGTTGGGTCCACCGGCGGCGCGACCTGGGCAATCTGCTGTTTCTGGACGTGCGCGACCGCACGGGAATTGTGCAGGTGGTATTCAACAAAGAGACGCAGCGCGAAGCGCACGCAAAGGCGGAGCAGGTGCGCAGTGAATTCGTTGTGGCCGTCGAAGGCAAGGTCCTGCAACGCGGCAAGGCAAATCCGGAATTAGCGACGGGCGAAGTGGAGTTGGCCGCTTCAAAGCTGCACATCCTGAACACTGCCAAGACGCCGCCATTTCCCGTGGAAGACGAAGTCAACGCCGCGGAAGAGACGCGCCTGCGCTTCCGCTATCTGGATTTGCGGCGGCCGAAGCCGCACCGCAACCTGGCGTTGCGCCACAAAATAATTCTGGAAATCCGCAAAGTGATGGACGAGATGGGGTTCATCGAAGTGGAAACGCCGATGCTGACGCGCTCGACGCCAGAGGGCGCGCGCGACTACCTGGTGCCCAGCCGCGTGCATCACGGGCAGTTTTACGCGCTCCCGCAGTCGCCGCAGATCTTCAAGCAGATTTTGATGATTGGCGGGATGGATCGCTACTTTCAGATCGTGAAATGTTTCCGCGACGAAGATCTGCGTGCGGACCGCCAGCCGGAATTCACGCAGCTTGACTTGGAGATGTCCTTTCCGCGCCAGGAAGATATTTTCAGCGTGATCGAGAATGTGATGGTGCGGGCGTGCGCGGTGGCGGGAATCAAGGCAGAGGCGCCGTTCCCCCATATGCTGTACAAGGACGCGATTCGCAAGTACGGCAGCGACAAGCCCGACATGCGATTTGGCATGGAACTCCACCAGGTGACGGAAGCCTTTCCTGCCGAAGCCAAGCAGAAGTTGCAGATCGAAGGCAATGTGTTTGCGTTTGCGGCGCCCGGTGCGGCGAGCTACTCGCGCAAGCAGTTGGATGAATTGACGGAAAAGGCGAAGGCGGCCGGCGCGCGCGGAGCGTATTTCGTGAAGTTGGCGGCCGAGGGAACGACGTCAACAGTCGAGAAACTGATTGGCCCGGATAATGTGAAAAAACTCGCGGAGATGTGCGGGGTGAAGACCGGCGATCTTGTCGTTGCTGTTTCTGCGAAGGAACAGATCAAGGGCACGGAAGCTGCGGCGCTGGTGGCGGGTCAGCTTCGTTTGCAGCTTGGCGAGGCGCTCGGTCAGATCGACAAAGCGCAATGGAAATTCCTGTGGCTGACTGGGTTCCCGTTATTTGAATGGAGCGAAGCGGACAAGACGTGGGTTAGCGCGCAGCATCCGTTCACCGGAATTGTCGACGAAGATTTGGAAAAGCTGGAGACGGCGCCGTGGGAAGTGCGATCCAAGGGCTACGACCTGGTGCTGAATGGCGTGGAACTGGGATCGGGCAGCATCCGAATTCACCGCCAGGACATTCAGGAAAGATTGTTCAAGGCGCTCGGATTGTCGGAAGAGCAATTGCGGCGTCGTTTTGGATTTTTCCTGGATGCGTTGACGTATGGCACGCCACCCCATGGCGGCATCGCGCTGGGTTTGGATCGCGTAGTGATGCTGTTAGCGGGTGAGAAATCCATCCGCGAAGTGATTGCGTTTGCGAAGACAACAGCCGCGGTGGACTTGATGGCCGAGTCTCCGTCCGAAGTCGACAAGCTTCAGCTCGACCAGCTCGGAATTCAGATCAAGGGCTCATGAACCGCATACGCATATTGCCGGAGGCAGTGGCGAATAAAATCGCCGCGGGAGAAGTGGTGGAGCGCCCGGCTTCGGTGGTGAAGGAATTGCTTGAGAATGCGCTGGATGCTGGCGCCACTTCCGTGCGCATCGAGACGGAAATGGGCGGCAAGCGCATGATTCGCGTGATCGACGACGGGCATGGCATGGCGCATGACGACGCGCTGCTAGCATTCGAGCGGCACGCGACAAGCAAGCTGCGCACGGCGGATGATTTGCTCTCGATCGCCACGCTGGGTTTTCGCGGAGAGGCGCTGCCGTCGATCGCGGCTGTGTCGCGGCTTTTGCTGGAAACCCGCGATAGTAACGAAGCAGAAGGCACGCGTGTGGAGTTTGCGGGCGGGAAGCTGGTTGGCGTGAAACCGGCGGGGCTGCCGGCAGGGACGACGATCAGTGTCGCGGATTTGTTTTACTGCATGCCGGCGCGCCGGAAATTTCTGAAGTCAGACACGACGGAGCTTGGGCACATCGCGTCTTTGGTGACGCACTACGCGCTGGCGAATCCCGGAAAACAATTCACGCTGACGACGCCGACGCAGGAAATCGTCAATTGCCCACCCGCAGAAAAGCTCGCCGATCGCGTCTACCAGCTTTTTGGCCGCCAGGCATTGGATGAACTGGTAGAAATTCCCGCGACTTCCGCGCCGTTTCGCGCCGCCATCACCGAACCGGAAATGGAAGCGGGCGAAGAAGCGGCCACACTTACGGTGACGGGGTTCACCTCACGCCCGGAAATTCAGCGGCCCAATCGCAACGGCATCTATGTGTTCGTGAACCGGCGGCTGGTGCGAGACCGGCTGATTCTTCACGCGATACACGAGGCATATCGCAACATTCTGCCGCCAACAGTGTTTCCGGCGACGCTGCTGTTTCTGGAGATGCCGTACGATGAGGTGGACGTGAACGTGCACCCGGCGAAGATCGAGGTGCGCTTCCGGCGTTCGCAATTTGTGCACGATTTTACGCGCGACGCAATTCGGCAGGCGCTGATGAACGCTCGTCCGATCGCGAGTTTTGCGACTGTGGCGGCAACCAATGCGCCGAATCCCGCCGCGCCTTCTGCGACCTTTTCTGGAGGCTTCGCGGGCTCCAATGCAAATTCAGGCGTCCCGCGCGCGGTGATTCCTGCGTTGGAGGAGCTGGGTGTGGGCTCGGGCGTAGGATCGGATTATGCTTCCGGCGCTGGATTTGACTTGACGTCGGCGCCGCTGCAACCTGTGCCGCAGCGGTTTCCTTTTGCAGCTGGCGCTTCGCTTGCTCCGGGTGCGGCGCAGGGGATTGACCGGTCCACGATCAACTGGGCAGAGAATTTCGCGCGGGGCAGCGAAGAAACCCCAGCGGCGCTCGCGCGCCCAGATCAAATTGCGGACCTGAAGCCGTTGGGGCAGGTCAGTTCCAGTTTCATTGTGGCGGTAAACGGCGAAGGGCTGTGGATCATCGATCAGCACGTAGCGCACGAACGAGTTCTGTTCGAGCAACACCTGGAAGCGCGCCGGGCAGGCAAAGTGGAATCGCAAAGGATGCTGATGCCGATGGTGATTGAACTCGCGCCGCGGCAACTAGTGACCTACGAAAAGATCGCGGAGGAGTTAGCCGCAAACGGATTCGAAGTGGAACTGATGGGCCCGAAAAGCGTGGCGATTCAATCGGTGCCCGCGGGGATCGCCGCCACTGACGCGGAACATCTGTTGACGGAAATTCTCGACGGCATTGAGCGCGAGCACGCTGCGATTTCGATCGACACGTTGCAGTCCAAGATTGCGGCCTCGACCGCATGCCACGCGGCCATCAAAGTGAATATGCCGCTGGACAATACGAAAATGGAGTGGCTATTGGGCGCGCTGGCCAAGACCGACTGCCCGATGAGTTGCCCGCATGGGCGGCCGGTGGTGCTGCGTTATTCAGTGAAAGAGATCGAACGGGCGTTCCATAGAATCTAAAGATAGGCCAAAAGGAAAGCCGTAAAGATGGCGAGTGGCGAGCGAGTGCTGATAGACTGCGTGGGATTCATTCCAATGGGTTCCGTAATTGCATGCTTCTTGATTTCTGATTGCTGACATCTGATATCAGTATTCAGCGATGAGCGATCAAGAACCAAGAATACAAAAAAAGAGGTGGTCGTGAACGAGACACGGAAGACCGCGGTGATATTTGGGCTGGCCAACAAGCGCAGCATTGCGTGGGCGATTGCGCAAAAGCTGAGCGAGGCTGGCTGGCGGCTGGCGATTTCGTACCAGAACGAGCGCATGGCCCAGGAGGCCAAAGATCTGGTGACGGAGTTGCCCGGCGCGGAAGGATTCATGTGCGATGTGTCGTTCGACGAGCAAATTGCAAAGCTTTTTGAAGAATTGAAGACCAAGTATGGAGTGTTGCATGGCGTGGTGCACAGCGTAGCCTTCGCACCGGCGGAAGATATGAAGGGCGAATTTCTGAACACATCACGCGAGGGCTTTCGCATTGCCCATGATGTCAGCGTGTACTCACTGATTGCCGTAGCACGCGCTGCGGCGCCGCTAATGAGCTCAGGCGGCGGGATCGTAACGTTGACGTACTACGGAGCGGAGAAGGTGGTACCGAAGTACAACGTGATGGGCGTCGCAAAAGCCGCGCTGGAAGCCACGGTGCGATATCTGAGCAACGATCTTGGCCCGAAAGGGATTCGCGTGAATGCGATTTCCGCCGGTCCAATCAAGACGCTGGCCGCGCGAGGCGTTTCACAACTCGGTGAAATGTTGAAATCCCACGCGGAGCGCGCGCCGCTGAAGCGCAATGTGGATCCGGCGGAAGTTGGTGGAACGGCGGCGTTCCTGCTGTCCGACGCGGCGTCTGGAATTACCGGCGAGACGATTTACGTCGACTGCGGCTACAACATCATGGGTTTTTAGGGCATTGATCCCGATCGCCACCTCACGAGTATCGGCGAACAGGAACCGCAAATCATGGCCACACGACTGACGATTGCGATCGACGGCCCCGCGGGATCGGGCAAGAGCACCGTCGCACGGCGGGTCGCGGCATTGCTTGGCTATCTCTACCTCGATAGTGGCGCAATGTATCGTGCTGTCGCGCTGAAGGCCCTGCGGCACAACATTTCTTTGGACAACGAAGCAGAGTTAACAGCGCTCACTTGCGAGACGCACATCGAGTTGAAATCACCAACGCCGGAGCAGGAAGCCGAAGGGTTGAAGAACCGCGTTTTCCTGGACGGCTCGGAAGTGAGCTATGAAATCCGCTCAGCGACCGTGGCGCAAGCGGCTTCACGCCTCGCGACGATCGCCGGAGTGCGGCAAGTTCTGGTTTCCGAGCAACAGCGGGCCGGGCGGGGTGGTGGAGTGGTGATGGAAGGGCGGGACATTGGCACCGTCGTTTTTCCCGACGCCGAGCTGAAGATTTTTCTCGACGCGTCACCGGAGACGCGGGCGGAGCGCCGCTGGAAAGAACACCAGGAAAAAGGCGAGGTGATGACAATTGTGGAAGTGCTCGAAGAAGTGCGCCAGCGGGACAAGCGCGACCGGGAGCGCAAGGTGTCTCCACTGGTTCGCGCCGCTGATGCCGTGCTCGTTGACAATACCGCGATGGGAATCGAGGAAACCGCACGGCTCGTCGTCTTTCTGGCTCACGAACGGGAAAAAGGAATTGTCTTGCCTTCCGGGAGGATTGCATGATTCGCAGTCTCGCCGCGATGGCGCTTTCCCTATTGCCGATCCTTTTGTTACTGCCTCTATCGGTTGTGGCACAAAGCGGCGCGGCGGATCAGACGGAGTCCGCACAGCGCTTCCGTGCTTTTCTCGCCGAGGACTGGAAACGCTGGATGCAGGACTACCCGGAGATGGCGACCGCGGTCGGCTTCCCTGGACAAAACCGGCGTTGGACTGACGAATCGCCTGCAGGCTTTGATGCACGAGTAAAACATTTGCGGGAAAGCCTGGCGACGCTTCAGCAATTCAATCGGGAGTCGTTGCCCTCCAGCGAACAATTGAACTTCGATCTTTATCACGAGCTTCTGGAAACGGCGGTGCAAGGGCTGCCGTTTGGCGACGATCCCATGCCGTTTCGCGGCGTGACCCCGGCGAATCGCTGGATGCCGGTGAATCAGATGGGTGGCATACAACAGGGCGCGGCGGAAACGCTGGCGACCATGCCCCACGAAAAGCCATCCGACTATGAAGACATCATTGCGCGGCTGGAGGCGCTTCCCGCCGTCGTCGACCAGACGTCGGGAAATCTGCAAGAGGGATTGAAGCGCGGTTATACGCCGCCAAAAATCACGATGCGCGATGTCCCGAAGCAGATCACGGACTTGATTCCTGCGGATCCGCTGAAAAGCGCGCTGCTCGAGCCGTTCACGGAGTTTCCGCTCAACTTTACAGCAACGGAACGTAACCGGCTTACGGATCGCGCGAAACAAATCTATGCCAACAGCATTGTGCCGGCGTTCCAAAAGCTGAATAACTATCTCGTTGCTACGTATATTCCTGCCTGCCGCGAGAACATTGCAGCGAGTGCTCTGCCGGATGGAGCGGCGGCCTACGCGTTTCATGTTCGCTGGCAAACTACAACGCGGCTGGCGCCAGAACAAATACACGAAATTGGGCTAGCCGAGATAAAACGAATCCGCGGCGAGATGGACAAGGTCATCCAGTCCACGGGATTCCAGGGAAACTTTCACGCGTTCACGGAATTTCTGCGCACCGACCCGCGGTTTTACTACACTCAGCCCGATGACCTGGTGAATGGCTACCGGATCATCGTGAAGAAAATCGATCCTGAACTGGCGCACGAATTTGGAAAGCTACCTCGATTGCCATACGGAGTGACGCCGATCCCGGCATTCAAAGCGCCGTCGCAGACCACCGGGTATTACCAACCAGGGGCACCATCGGCGGGGCGGCCAGGAACCTATTTTGTGAATACCTACAATCTGGCGGCGCGGCCGAAGTGGGAAATGGAGGCGCTGTCGCTGCACGAATCCGTTCCTGGACATCATTTGCAGATTTCCCTGGCGCAGGAAATGGAAAACGTTCCGGAATTCCGCCGGCACATTGGCTACTCCGCATTCGTGGAGGGTTGGGCGCTCTACGCGGAGAGTTTGGGTGAGGATCTGGGGATGTACAAAGATCCCTATTCGAAATTCGGGCAGCTCAGCTATGAAATGTGGCGCGCGGTGCGACTGGTTGTCGATACGGGGATGCACTCGAAAGGCTGGACGCGCCAACAAGCGATTGACTTCTTTCGAGAGAATACCGGGAAGACGGATCAGGACATTACCGTGGAAGTGGATCGATACATCGTATGGCCGGGACAGGCACTGGCGTACAAGTTGGGTCAGCTGAAGATCCGCGAACTGCGCACGCACGCGGAAAAAACGCTGGGCAATGGATTTGATATTCGTTCTTTTCACGATGCCGTTCTGGAAGAAGGCGCGATGCCGCTCGACATTTTGGAAGCGCACATGAACGCGTGGCTCGGGAGACAATCGGCAAAACCGGCGCACTGAATTTCTTTTGGCCTTTAGATACCTGAAAAGTAACGACTTACCGTAAAAACAAGCCAAAAACATGATTTTTTAAAATTAGCGCTTGACAGATTTTTCATCTCCGTTTACTTTGCAGATACCTCAGTATTTTCTGCGGATTTTTGCGATGCAGAGCCTCACTGAGCGTGGAGCGCAGACGATGGGACAAGAAAAACCGAGTCACGATTATCGGATGACAAGGCGAATGAGTCTCGTGGTCTGCATTTTCACGCGACTTTAACGAATCCCGCTTAAGTCATTTCGATCCAAAACAATCCACTTCGGGGGAAGTGTTTCCCGGGATGGCGAAGTTCACGGCTACTTCATCGGCAGAAGCCGCGAGGCTCGGGTTCGAATCCCGGATATACCGTGAACGCTGATTCCTCCCGGATCTAATTTCTTCGAGAGATTGTAATTGGCGACGAGAGACGGATTGCGGAGCGTGCGCTGGAGGTGTGTTTGAAATTGAAGAGTTTGCGGCGTGGTGTAGGTGCGAGTTACATCGGACCACCGGATGCGGGTTCAAATCCCGCCAGGGGCGAAAGCTGCTGTAGCTCAACGGCAGAGCAAATGGCAAAACACTCGGGCCGAGAGTTCCCGCCGCAGAAGATACCGGGATGGTGCAGAGCAGAGATACTTCGATGACTACGATAACGGGGCCGTCAGCCCCGTAGCTGTGCTCATTTATTCCTCCCGGTTTGAAATTGTCGACGCAAAGAATTGCGTCGCAGAATTTGCCGAAAGGCAAACGAAGGCTCGAAGCCCAGTGGTCCGGTTGGGGCCAGTAGCCCAGTGGATCGAGCACCTAATGTCCCTGACCGGATGTTCCCGTCCAGCGATTTTCGCAGCTTGCATTTGCGGAAGCAGCGCAAGGAGGCAGTCATGAAGCGGTCAGTGACGAAGAATGAAGTTCGGCATCAGCTAAACAGCGGTTCCAGGCGCAAAGCCTTCCATTTGCGCTGAAACACAATTCCGACTGCCTCAGGCAGTCTTAGAAAGGAAAAAGCAGTGGGCAGTAATTTAGATCGGTTCTTTTCCCGGATGGGTGCACGAGTGAAGGTGATGGAAGCCGCACCTTCGCCTCTTCGCATGCGCTGGAATAGGACAGCGATCCACGGAACAACCGCCGCAAATTGTCATCGACATTCGTCGTGACAAGGCAGGCGAGTTCTTCGAGATCCGCACAGCGCCCGGAAGCAGGCAGGAGATCGACGTCCTGAACTTGCAACCTCGGGAAAAGCATCTCGTCTTGCTCAGTCGCCAATTTGACGTGCAGGACGAGCTTCTGGCCAAGCAGAAATTCTTGTGCGGCCGTGACGAAAAGCACTGGTTCGTGGCCGCAATTCCAGAAAACGAACCAGTCAGCACCGTCATCGGAGCCAAGATTGCGCTCAAACCAGAAGAAGTCCGCACTCGCGAGCAGGCGCTGGGAGTCTCCCGCAAGGAGAGTTTCCGGCGAAAGAATGCAGCCTACGTGCGCCAGGGAGAGTGGTTTTTTCTTTCTGAGCCGCATGTAAGCGCTGATTCTCTGCACATTCTTCGGAATGAGCCGCTCTCTCGCGGGAATGGCAGCAAGGCACATATAGTCGAGCAGTGCTATCGCTCCGGCGGAGAAACGGTGTACGTCTCCGGGAAGTATCCCTTGGGCATTTCTGCCGAGGAATACAAGCGGTTACCGGAACGTGAGCGCAAGATCGGCTTCATGATGATGAAGCGGGATGCAGCCGTGTATGTGCGCGGGGAAGTTCGTCACCCCGATCACGAGACCATGCACTCTTAACGGCTGGCATCGCGTACTTATGAACACAGAGAATCGCTCGAGTGCACTTCGCTATCTGGCGTTTCTCGACTAACCGCGGCGCCTGTATTCCCGGTTGAAAGATCGGGAGTACGGGCGTTCGCAGAAGGGAGGAGCATCACAAATGGCAAAAATGAATGTATGGAAGCGCATGTTTCCCGTACGCACGCATGAAGGAGCAGTAGCGCAGAAGGTCAGCCCGAAGCTGGAGCTTCGCCGCACCGTGCTGACGTGCCTGCTCTGGGAAGACACGTTCTACGAAAAAGGCAGCGGAATCGCTGCGCGCGTCGCCGAACTCGTTCGCGAAAATAAGCCGGAAGACGTGGCCGCGCTGGCCCGCGAAGCCCGCGACAAGATGCAGTTGCGTCATGTGCCGCTCTTCCTGGTGCGCGAACTGGCCCGGCGCAAGGGAACCGGTCCGCTCGTTGCCGAAACGCTCGAGCACGTGATTCAGCGCGCGGACGAACTCGGCGAGTTCGTCGCACTCTATTGGAAGCAGAAGAAAGAACCGCTTTCGGCTGGAGTGAAGCGCGGGCTGGCTCGCGCGTTCACAAAGTTTGACCCCTACCAACTCGCAAAATACAACCGCGAGTCGGTGGTCAAGCTCCGCGACGTTCTCTTCCTCTGCCACGCCAAGCCGAAAAACGAGCAACAGGTAGCGGCGTGGAAGAAGCTTGTGGAAGGCTCGCTCGAGTCTCCCGACACTTGGGAGGTTGCTCTCTCCGCTCAGAAAGGCAAGAAGGAGACGTTTGAGCGCCTTCTGCAGGAAGGGAAGCTCGGCGGATTGGCTGTGTTGCGCAACCTGCGGCTGATGATCGCGGCGGGAGTTTCGCAGAAGCTCATCCGCCAGCGGCTCGACAAAGGTGTGGCGCGTGCGCTGCCGTTTCGATTTGTGACGGCGGCGCGCTACGCACCGAAACTCGAGGACGCGCTCGAATCCGCCATGCTCGAGGGCGTCGCAGGACTTCCCGAGCTCGCGGGATCGACGGGACTGCTCGTTGACGTTTCCGGCTCCATGAACGCGGCGCTCTCGAAGAAAAGTGAGACCACGCGCATGGACGCTGCCGCGGGACTCGCCATCCTGCTGCGGGAAAAGGCCGAGGAGTTTTCCCTCGCGACCTTCTCCGATTCGTGCGTGGAGCTTCCGCACCGGCGCGGGTTTGCGCTGCGCGATGCGATCGTGAAGTCGCAGGCGCATGCAAGCACGTACCTGAAGCGGGCGCTGACGCACCTGAGCAACCAGCTCGACTGGAAGAAGTTGGAGCCGGCTGATCGTGATTACCGACGAGCAGCCGCACGACGGGATTCTTCCGGCGTGGACGGCGCAAGCCTATGTTGTAAACGTGGCGCCGTACAAGCACGGGCTCAGCTACGGCAACGGCTGGACGCATATCGACGGCTGGTCAGAGCGGATCGTCGATTACATCGCCGCGGTGGAAGCGGAAACCGCGGGTTGACCTGATTCACTGTTGTGGATCAACTTCCGGGCGTCTCGACCCAGTCGGGGCGCCCACTTTTTTTCGGCGGTCATCAAGCGCCGATCGAAGTAGCACGAAGAAGAGCGGAAAGGTAGGAGTCGGGAATTTTCCCTTCATCGCAGCCAATGCGCGCGGCGATGTCAGAGAGTCGTATCCACTCGGCACGTTCCAAAGCTAGCACCAATTCAAAGACATCGCGAAAATGGTTTGTTCCACCGCAGAGAGCGATTTTCACTTCCTGAATTACAGGAAGCGCCTTCAAAACTTCGCGCATCGGTTTGTCCAGCAGCGCGTCGGTGACGGAAAGAAGCCCCATCAAGAAAAGGCTGGGGCCTTTTTCGCGGAGTCCGGCGGCTGCGGAAAACTCTTCGCAGAAAAATGCACGGGTAAGAGCCGTGCGGATCAACTCCGGCGATTTGCCGGTACTCATGGAAATAATGGCGAAAATAGAGGCCCAACGACGGAATTCGTTTTCACCAAGCAGCACGATGGCGTGACGGACGCTGCGAACTTCAGAGCGCAAGCCAAGAATGGGTGAATTGAGGTAGCGGAGCAGCCGATAGAGCAGCGAAGGTTCCTGCTTCAGCAGATTTTCGATGAAATCAAAGCGAAGCTCGGGAGCGGCGACGGCTGTGAGAAGTTGCAACTGGATGGCCTTATTGCCGGGAATTTCACGAGTTTCCACCATGGACGGTTTGCAGAAGAAGTAGCCCTGAAAGTAAGAAAAGCCCAGGTCGCGAGCCTCGCGGAACTCACTCTCTGTTTCCACTTTTTCCGCCAGCAGACGAATATGGTTGTCCGCATATTTCCGCGCAAGCGCGCTGCGGGCCCGCGCATCGAACATCTGGAAATCGATTTTCAGAAAGCTGGCGAACTCCACAAGCGGCGCGATCCCTGGTGAATCCACAAAATCATCGAGCGCTAACTGGTATCCTGCGGAACGGAGTTCGCGGCACGCGCCAAGTATTTCTTCGGTCGGGCGCACGGTTTCCAGGATTTCGACAACGATGCGATCCGCAGGCAGCAAGCGCGGTGCTCCCAGGCGCAAAGCCATTTCGTCCACGTTCACGAAGGCGCGTGCATGGCCGGTGAGCATATCCAGATCGAAAAGTGTGATGGAGTCCGCGATCACGCTGGAAGCAGCGTTGGCAAAAGGTTGAAAACTGTTTTGTGGGCCGCCCCGGAAGAGCAATTCGTAAGCGAATACCTGCAGACGGGTATCGAGGATGGGTTGACGCGCGATGAATTTTTCGTGCATAAATGCGCCCCCTCGTATTCACAACGCTTCTTCGGCCTCACGGCGGAGGACAGGCCAGCTTCTTGCCTGAGGAAAGGGGGACGCCTTAAGAGAACATGCTCCTCAGACAGGAGCGGACATCGAGCTAAGAAATTCCGCGTTCGTTTTCGACTTGGTGAGGCGGCTGAGCAGTAGTTCCATGGCCTCAACGGTCGAAAGCGGGCTGAGCACCTTACGCAGCACCCACACGCGGCTCAACTCATCCGGCGGGAGCAGCAACTCGTCCTTACGAGTACCGGAGCGCTGAATATCAATGGCTGGGAAGACGCGCTTATCGGCCAGGCGCCGGTCAAGATAGATTTCCATGTTACCGGTGCCCTTGAACTCCTCGAAAATCACGTCGTCCATGCGGCTGCCGGTATCGATCAGCGCGGTGGCGATGATCGTGAGCGACCCGCCTTCTTCCACGTTTCGAGCGGCCGCAAAAAAGCGCCGCGGGCGCTGCAACGCATTGGCATCGATACCGCCCGAGAGAACTTTGCCGGAAGGAGGCGTGACGGCGTTGTAGGCGCGCGCGAGACGCGTGATCGAGTCGAGCAGCACGACGACATCGCGCTTGTGTTCCACCAGGCGCTTGGCCTTTTCCAAAACCATTTCCGCCACCTGAATATGGCGCTGCGGCGGCTCATCAAACGTTGAACTGATCACTTCGCCCTTCACCGTGCGCTGCATGTCCGTGACTTCTTCGGGGCGCTCATCGATCAGAAGAACGATCAGCGCAACTTCCGGATGGTTGACGGTAATGGAATTCGCGATGGACTGCAGCATCATGGTCTTGCCGGTGCGTGGCGGAGCGTTGATCAACCCGCGCTGCCCTTTGCCGACAGGGCAGAGCAAGTCAAGCACTCGTCCGGTCAGATTTTCCTTGGCGGTTTCCATCTTCAACCGGCCTTGGGGATAGAGAGGCGTCAGGTTGTCGAAGAATATCTTGTTGCGCGCAACTTCTGGGTCTTCAAAGTTGACGGCTTCCACTTTGATCAGCGCGAAATAGCGCTCGCCATCCTTCGGTGGACGGACTTGTCCCGAGACGGTATCGCCGGTCCGCAAATCGAACTTGCGGATTTGCGACGGCGAAACGTAGATGTCGTCGGGTCCCGGGAGGTAGTTGTACTCCGGGGCGCGCAAGAAGCCAAAGCCGTCGGGGAGGCATTCCAGGACGCCTTCCGAGAAGATCAGGCCGCTTTTCTCGGTCTGTGCGCGCAGGATCTGGAAGATCAGTTCCTGTTTGCGCAATCCGCTTGCGCCGGGAATGTTCAATTCCTTGGCGATCTTAGCGAGATCGGTAATGTTCTTTTCTTTGAGTTCAGCCAAGCTGATACTCGGTTGATTATTTGCTTCTGGACTCGTTTCTTTTGCCATAGTTCCTGACTTTAGTTGTTTGTTGATGGTGAACCTTGACCCTATGCATTTCCGGAATGGACTGCGTGGTGGTATACCGTCTGCCGGGTGGAATCCCCCGCCAGGGTGGGCAAACCAAACTGTCTGCAACCGGTAGCAGCTCCAGGCCTGGTCCCAAAGTCAACCCGCGGGTGCGGGCCGTGCCTGGAAAAGCTGCTTAGTTGGTCAAACTCGAATCTTTATCGGCGCCAGACTTGAACGCTTCCGCGACAGGCGCAACCCCAGTGTGCTCAAGCGGCACAATCGGGCTCTCCAGTGCAATTTGCAAGACTTCATCCATTGTCTCTACGAAATGCATCTTGAGGCTGGAGAGAATCTCCTGAGGGATCTCTGCAAGGTCCTTTTCATTATCCTTCGGAAGTATCACGGTACGCAAGCCCATTCGGTGGGCGGCCAGCAGCTTCTCCTTAACGCCACCAATAGGCAGAACTTTGCCGCGCAGGGTGATTTCCCCGGTCATGGCCACGTCGCAGCGCACCGGAATTCGCGTGAGAGCGCTGACGATGGAGGTGCAGATGGTGATGCCGGCGGACGGGCCGTCCTTCGGAATGGCACCTTCGGGTACGTGCACATGAATATCAATGGTGCGGTAGAAATCCTTAGCCAGACCCAGGGTCGCGGTGCGCGAACGCACATAACTCATTGCCGCTTGCGCCGATTCTTGCATGACTTCGCCAAGTTTTCCTGTCGGGGTCAGCCGGCCTTTGCCTTCCATGATGGCCGCTTCCGTGACCAGCACAGAGCCGCCGACTTCGGTCCAGGCCAGACCCGTGGCCAGGCCGACTTCATTGTGCTTCTCCAGCCAGAATTCGCGATACTTCAGCACGCCCAGAAATTCGTTGACGTTCTCGGGCGTGATTTCCGCTTTCTTGGAGTCCTTACCCTCGGTGACCACCCGGCGCGCCATCTTGCGAGCGATATTCTGAATCTCGCGCTCGAGATTGCGGACGCCAGCTTCGTGCGTGTAATGACGAATCAGGTGCAGCAGTCCTTCGTCCGTGAAGGTCAGATTCTTGTCGGAAAGGCCCGTGACTTCCTGGGCGCGCTTCACCAGGAAACGCTTCGCAATTTCGAGTTTTTCCTGCTCGGTGTAACCCGGCAGACGCAGGATTTCCATGCGATCTTGCAGGGGCTGCGGAACGGTGTGCAATACGTTGGCGGTGCAGACGAACATCACCTTGGACAGATCGTACTCGACATCCAAGTAATGATCCGTGAAGGCGTGGTTCAGCTCGGGATCAAGCACTTCCATGAGCGCGGCCGACGGATCGCCGCGGAAATCCGTGGACATTTTGTCGACTTCGTCCAACACGAAGATCGGATTCGTCGTACCGGCCTTCTTCATCATTTGAATGATTTGGCCAGGCAAAGCGCCGATGTAAGTTCGGCGATGTCCTCGAATCTCCGCCTCATCTCGCACGCCGCCCAGGGAAACCCGCACGAACTTCCTCCCGGTAGCATGGCCAATCGACATTGCCAGCGACGTCTTGCCAACGCCTGGAGGACCCACGAAGCACAAGATCGAACCCTTGGGGTTCTTCACCAATTGCCGCACCGCCAGGAATTCCAGGATGCGTTCCTTCACCTTTTCAAGGCCATAGTGCTCTTTGTTCAGGATTTCTTCCGCGGCCTTAATATCGCGAATTTCCTTGGAGCGCTTTTTCCAAGGTACCGCGAGCAGCCAATCAATGTAATTGCGGCTAACGGTGGACTCCGCGGACATCGGCGGCATAAGCTCCAGGCGCTTCAGTTCGGCGGCAGCCTTGTCGTGCACCTCCTTGGGCATGCCGGCGGCGTCGATCTTTTTCTTCAGCTCATCGGTCTCGTTCTTTTCGCCGCGCCCCAGTTCCTTCTGAATGGCTTTGAGCTTTTCGTTCAGGTAGTACTCTTTTTGCGCCCGCTCCATCTGGCGCTTCACGCGCGTGTTGATGTTGCGGTCGACGTTCAGCTTCTCCAACTCGATTTCCAGAATGTCGCAGATGCGGTTCAGCCGCTCCAGCGGATCGGCGGTTTCCAGTAAGTCCTGCTTTTCGTCCACCGGAAGCTGCAGGTTCGCTGCAATCGTGTCGGAAAGGCGCGCAGGATCGTCGACGCGCGCCGCCGCGATCATCGTGTCGTAGTTAAGGCTCTGGGACAGCTTGATGAACTGCTCGTATAACCCGGTCACCTTTTGAACCAGTTGTTCCACTTGCGGGGTGCTTTCGATTTTTGCCGCCAGCAGGCGCAGATTGGCGCGGAAGAAGCCTTCGTCAGTGGTGATGGAGAGCGCGCGGGCTCGTTCAACACCTTCGACCAGCACCTTAATGTTGCCGTCGGGCAGCTTTACGCTTTGCACGATGTTGGCAAGCGTGCCGACAGCGTAAATCTCTTCAGGCTTGGGGTCATCGATGGAGGCGTCGTGTTGGGTGGACAGAAAAATCTTCTTTTCGCCGGCCAATGCTTCTTCCAGAGCCCGTACACTGGCTTCCCGCCCCACGATGAACGGCGTCATCTGTTGCGGAAAGATCACCATATCGCGAACCGGCATCATCGGTACGCGTTTCATTTCCTGTTTCTCGCGAGTATTAAACATGCAGGCCCCTGAAACTCCTCAGAGCCCGAAAAAACCGCTATCCGGCCTTCTCGAGCAAACTCCAATTGATTTCGCGCCCGCGCACCATATCGGCGGTCACCACGAAATCGCGTATCTTCCGTTGCATCGGCAGGTGGTACATCAATTCCAGCATGAGGTCTTCCAGGATCATACGCAAGCCGCGCGCGCCGACCTTGCGCTGAAGTGCTAACTCCGCGACAGTCTCCAAAGCATCGTCAGTGAAGCGCAGCCGAACGTTCTCAAACTCAAACAAGCGCTGATATTGTTTCAGCAGGGCGTTCTTTGGCTCCGTCAGAATCTTCATCAGCGCGCCCTTGTCGAGGTCGCTCATCACCCCGGCGACAGGCAAGCGGCCCACAAACTCCGGGATCAGCCCATAGCGAATCATGTCCGTTGGCTGAACCTGTTCCAACAGCTCGGTATTGCGCCGTTGCGGTGTCGTAGGCGCAGCATCGGTATGAAAACCCAAAGACCGGCGGCCCACGCGCTTCTCAATAATCTTTTCCAGTCCGACAAAGGCTCCGCCGCATATAAATAGGATGTTCGTGGTGTCCACAGGGGTAAATTCCTGGTGCGGATGCTTGCGGCCGCCCTGGGGTGGAACATTGGCGACGGTTCCCTCGAGAATCTTCAGGAGCGCCTGCTGAACGCCCTCGCCGCTGACGTCGCGGGTGATGGAGGGGTTTTCGTCTTTTTTGGCGATCTTGTCGATTTCGTCGATATAAATGATGCCTTGTTGCGCCTTCTGTACATCGCCGTCGGCGGCCTGCAACAGCTTCAGAATAATGTTCTCGACGTCTTCACCAACGTACCCGGCCTCCGTCAACGTGGTTGCGTCGACGATCGCGAACGGCACATCCAGCATGCGCGAAAGCGTCTGAGCTAGAAGCGTCTTGCCGGTACCGGTCGGCCCAATCAGAAGAATGTTGGATTTGCTGAGTTCCACTTCACCTGGCTGCTTGTTCAGGAAGATGCGCTTGTAGTGGTTATAGACGGCCACCGCCAGCTTCTTCTTCGTGCGATCCTGCCCGATGACGTAGCTATCCAGGAATTGCTTGATCTCCGGAGGACGCGGCAGCCTGCGCGCCGGCGCCGCTGCTTGTTCGCGCTTCTCGTCTTCCAGAATGGTCTGGCAAACACCCACGCACTCATTGCAGATGTACGCCCGCGGATAGTCCGAAGGCGAACTGATCAGCTTCTCCACCTGTTCCTGGGTCTTGTGGCAGAAGGAACAGCGAAGCGGTTCATCTGGGCTGTATTTTTTCACGTGTTCGCAGTCCTCATAATATCCGGCACACACCCGGAGGCTGTACTTGCCATTTTAGGCTGAATCTTCCCCGGGGCGAAAGAGAATCTCGCAACGGTGCCCTCAATCAGGAACGCGCTGTGCTGCTTCCTCGAGTCGGACGTTTCGGGCAATTCCCTGGAGCGCTCCTGTTAGCGATGCTTGAAGATGATCTCATCGATCATCCCGTAATCCTTAGCCTGTTCCGGATTCATGATGTAGTCGCGCTCAACGTCTTTTTCGATGCGCTCCACGGGCTGGCCGGTATGTTTGGCCAGCAATTGATTGATGGTAGAACGCATGCGCAGGATTTCTTTGGCGTGCAGGTCGATATCTGTGGCCTGGCCGCCGAGTCCGCTCATCCAGGGCTGGTGAATCAGAATCCGAGAATTGGGAAGAGAGAAGCGTTTCTTGGGGGCCCCGCCGACCAGGAGCACGGCGGCGATGGAAGCAGCCTGACCCACGCAGGTGGTGACGACATCGGGCTTGACGAACTGCATGGTGTCATAGATCGCGAAGCCTGCCGTGATCGAGCCGCCCGGAGAATTGATGTACAGCTGAATGTCCTTCTCCGGATCCTCGGCTTGCAGAAAGAGCATTTGAGCTGTAGCGAGGTTCGCGACGTGGTCGTCGATCGGAGTGCCGATAAAGATGATGTGTTCCTTCAGCAGGCGCGAATAGATGTCGTACGCGCGCTCGCCCCGGCTGGTCTGTTCCACGACCATCGGAACCAGAGTTGTCGCGCGGTAGACTGGATCTTCGTAGTTTTTCATGGGTGAGAGTTCACTCGCAGAGCGGGGTTAAAGTCACTTGGCGCTCGCCGCGGCGACCGTCTTTACCGTTGCATTTTGAGCAAGCCAGTCGAGAGTTTTGTCGCTCCGCAGCTTCGCTTTCATCCTATCGAGCGTGCCCTGCTTTGTCAAACTAGCCCGCAAAGCCTCGGCAGATTGCCCGCTGTGTCCGGCCATATGTTCGAGCTCGTGCTGCAGCTCTTCGTCGGTGACTTCGATCTTTTCTTCCGTGGCGATGCGGTCGACCACCAGCTCCGCCTTCACGTCATCCTTCGCGCGGTCTTCCTGCTTACGCCGCAGGCTCACCCAATCCACGTTTACAGCCCGCGGGTCCACTCCCTGATTCGCCAGCGAGCGAACCACACGCTCCAGGCGCACGTCCATTTGATGCTCCACCAGGGCTTCCGGCACTGGGAATTCGTGCAGCTTCACCAGTTCGGCCAGGACCTTTTCTCGCTGCAAGTCTTTCTGGCGGTGATCGCGCTCATGCTCCAGGCTTTCGCGAACCTTTTTCTTCAATTCGTCGAGAGAGCCGGCGTCGCTCACATCTTTTGCGAATTCGTCGTTGAGTTCCGGGATGGACTTGGTCTTCAGCCCGAGGACATCCACGGAGTAATGGAACGTTTTGCCGGCCAGCTTCTCATCCGGATAGTCGGCGGGGTAGGCAACGTCAAAGTCTTTGTGATCGCCGACTTTCGCGCCGCGCAGATTTTCGTTGAACGGGGCCATGGTTTCTTCGGCGCCCACATGGCAAAGAACGCTGTCGGCCTTCAGCGGTTCGCCGCCGCCCTCGGGTGTGCCAACCAGTTTGATCTGCACGTAGTCGCCGTCCTGGACTTCGCGGCCTTCCACGGGAGCGAAAGTAGCGGCGCGCTCACCCATTTCCTTGAGGGTCTTGTCGACATCCTCGTCGGTGATGGTCATTTCCGGCATTTCAATTTCGAGGCTCTTGTAATTACCGAGGGAAAACTCCGGCAGCACCTCAAAGGACGCGCGAAATTTTACCGGCTGGCCTTCCACGAATTCCAGCTTGTCCACCTGCGGTTGCGAGATGGGAGTAAGTTTCTGTTCCGCGACGGCCTGCTCGACCTTCTCTGGGACCAGCTTTTGCAGCACCTCGCTCTTGATGTCTTCGGCAAAGCGCTTTTTGATGAGCGTGACAGGCGCCTTGCCAGGACGAAAGCCCGGAACCCGCGCCATGCGCGCAAACTCTTTCGCCACTTTTTCCGTGGCCTTGGATACTTCTTCCGCCGGAATCTCCAGCTCCAATTCTCTCCGGCAATTCTCGTCTGCCATTTCCATTTTCTCCCTGTCGGCGCAAAATGTTTCGCCGGCGAAAAGCGCGGACCGAAGTCGAATGCAAACTCGCTCGACTTGCGTATGTCATCCCGCTCTGTCTGCGGAAACTTCAGGAATTTCCCTGCGGTACTCCGGCGGGCCAGCAAAAACCCCAACCAAAAGTATAGGTGAGGCTTACCCAATGGTCAACGAACCATGCGGCCCTGCTCTCGCCAAGCCGATCGCGCGGTTTTCTGAGGTCAATCACGTTGTACGATACTAATCACCGAAAGCATCCGAAAAACGAGGTCCACTATCGTCATGTTCCGCGCCTTCCGTAGCACCGCAATCATCCCAGGAGTTCTTTTAGTGCTTCATTTCATCGCAACTCCTGACACTTACGCCCAGAACTTGACCGACATCAAGCCCTCGCCACAGCAGGTTGAGTGGCAGGACCTCGAATTCGGCGTCATCATTCATTTCGGAACCAACACCTTTTTAGACCGTGAGTGGGGCGACGGCACGGCCAGCCCTCAGGTATTCGCTCCCACGCAGTTTGATCCTGAGCAGTGGATGCGCGCCATCAAAGCGGCGGGCGCAAAGTACGTGGTCTTCGTGGCAAAGCATCATGACGGTTTCTGCCTTTGGCCAACCGCGCAAACCGACTACAGCGTGAAAAGCAGCGCTTGGGAAAACAGCAAAGGCGACGTGGTGCGGCAAGTATCCGCGGCCGCTCGAAAATTTGGACTGGGATTCGGCGTTTATCTTTCTCCGTGGGATCGCCACGAACCGAAGTACAACAACTCTGCCGAATACGACAATTACTACATGGCGGAATTGGATGAATTGACCACGAGCTACGGGAATTTCGTGGAATTCTGGCTGGACGGAGCGGGCAGCGCCGGCCACGTCTACAATTTCCCCCGCATCATCGAAGGCCTCCGCGTCTACCAGCCGAACACCCTGGTCTTTGCCGACGCGGCGCTCATGGAATATGCCGATATTCGCTGGGCAGGGAATGAGGACGGAACCATTCCCTACGAAAACTGGAACGTCCTCGATCGCCACGGATATCTTCGCTGGAGGCCCGTGGAAGCGGACACCCCGCTGCACAAGAAGCACTGGTTCTGGCATCCCAACGATGAAGCAACGCTGAAGTCTGTGGCGGAGTTGGTTGCGACCTATGAGGAAACGATCGGGCACGGTGGCCAGTTGATGCTCGGTCTTGCTCCGGACCGCCGTGGATTACTGCCAGACGCCGATGTAAAACGCCTGGAAGAATTCGGCGCGGCCATTCGCAAAAGCTACGGGGAAAACCTGATGGTGAAGAATCACACTCCAGCCGGCACCACCGAGGCAGCGCTGGACGGAAATCCCGATACGTTCTGGTCGGCGCCTGCGGGATCTCATCACGCTATGCTCGAGGCCAATTTTGCCAAACCCATAACGTTTGATCACACCTTACTGATGGAGTGGCTGAACGACGGACAACACGTGGAACGCTTTCGCGTCGAGGTGTGGACTGGCAATCGCTGGAAGTCCCTTGTGGAAGGCAGCGCCATCGGCCACAAGCGTATCGACCACTTCGCACCCGTAACAGCGTCTCGCATCCGCCTGAACATTCTTTCTTCATCAGCGGAAGCGCACATCCGGGAATTTCAGATATTCAATGTCGGAAGCGCTGTTGGGGCGACCGCCGCTGCCTACTGAACGACTTTAACGTCGCCAACCTTCAAGTCCTTCAGGCCTGGCTCGATTTTCGCGCGATCACCCACGGCCACAACAATCATCGCCTCGGGATGCAGGTACTCCTTCGCTACACGCAGGGTGTCGGCTGAGGTGACTTTGTCAATTTGCGCCGGTAAATCGCGGTAATACTCCAGCGGCAGCCCAAAAACAAATTGCAGGCCAATCGTGGAAGAGATCGCGTCGGTAGTCTCGAAGTTGCCCACCAATGATTTCGAGAAGGAGTCCTTCGACTTCTTCAGCTCATCAGCGGTGAGTTCGGATTCGCGGACGCGTTTCAGTTCCTTGAACACTTCAGCGGCGGCGGGAGCGGTAGCGTCGGTACGAATCGCGCCACCCGTGAGGAAAGGCCCAACGCCGCGACGATATTGGAATGTGGAGAACGCGCCATAGGTGTAGCCATGCTCTTCGCGCAAATTCATGTTGATGCGGCTGGAGAAAAGACCGCCGAGCGCGGTATTCATCACTTCAAGCGGGAGGTAGTCTGGCGTGTTGCGGCTGGCTCCCAGACTTGCGAGTGTCAAAAACGTCTGTGGCGCGGCCGGTTTGTCCACAATCGAGACGGAAGGCGTCGGCGCTGCAGGTGTCGCTGGAGCCTTCGTCTTGAAATCGGGGCCCGACCAGTTGCCAAAGTATTTGCGGGTAAGTTCGGCCAACTGC
Source organism: Candidatus Acidiferrales bacterium (assembly GCA_963792145.1). Lineage (GTDB taxonomy): Bacteria > Acidobacteriota > Terriglobia > Acidiferrales > UBA7541 > Acidiferrum. Next base: position 16,096 of record CAWBVH010000062.1, on the reverse strand, counting down.
GATTCGTTCACGTCTCCCGCAACGGCCAGCACGGAATTCGAGGGAACGTAGCCGCGTTTCCAGAAGGCCGTCATATCGTCGCGGGTGATGGCCTTGTTCGATGCCACTGTGCCGAGAATCGAAAAGCCATAGGGGCTGTTGGGATACAGGATTTTGTCGACAGTCCGGAACGCGATGGTGCCCGGATCGTCGTTTTCCTGCAGCACCGCCGTCACGCGACGGCTGCGCAGGCGTTCAATTTCCTTGGCGTCGAAAGCGGGGTGCAAGGTGGCGTCTGCCAGAAGATCAAAACCAGGATCGGCGTTCCAGGTGAGCGCGGACAAGGTCAAATAGGCGCTGCTATAGCCGGCTTCCGATTCGAGCGATGCGCCAATCTGATCCGTGTCCTCAGCAAACTTGATCGCGGAACGGGAAGTTGTCCCTTCGCGCAGCATTCCCGCGGTGAAGCTCGATAGTCCTGGCTTATCGACTGGATTCAATTCACTGCCGCTCATGGTGAACAAAGTTGCCGCAACAATCGGCAGGTTGTGGCGTTCGACAAGGAGCACCGTCAACCCGTTGGGCAGTTTCACCTGCTTCGCCACAGGCAACGTGAATGTCGGAACCGGCCCAGGTTGCGGAGGCGTAGCGCGCCACGCTTCATCTGCCATGGCGCTTTTGCTCGGTCCTGCTTCCGCCGCCTGTTTCTTGTTTTCTTCGTCCGAGGTCTTTGGAACGTCGGTGATTTTCTTGTCGCCGGGGACGCCGTAAACGACCGCGCTCGCGTCCTTCGCAAAAACTTTCGCAATTACATTCTTGATGTCTGCCGGAGTGACCGCGTCGTAGCGCGCCACATCCTTCGAGAAATAGTCTGGAGTGCCTGCGTACTGATTGTAGTAGTTCAAGCGGTTGGCGACGCCATTGGTGCGTTGTAGCCCGCGGATGAGGCCTGTTTCGGTGACGTTGCGCGCGCGATCCACTTCGGCTGCCGTCGGACCTTCCTTGCGAAGCTTGTCCATTTCCTCATCAATGGATTTTTCCAGGTCCTCTGGCTTCACGCCGGGTTTCGCGGTCACTTCAAGTTCAAAGATGGAGCCAAGACGAGTTTCCTCGACGCTCGCTGAAACGTCCTGAGCGATCTCCTTTTCGTACACCAGCGTCTTGTACAGTCGGCTGCTCTTTCCGCCCGCCAGGATTACCGAGAAGAGATCGCTTTCGGCATCGCCCGGTTGAAACACGGGTGGCGTTAGCCAGCCGATGTACACGCGCGGAAGTTCCACTTGATCGGTAATTGTGGCGCGGCGTTCCGAGGTGATTGCGCGGCGTAGTCACGGTAATCTTCGGGACCGCCGGTCCTTCGGGAATGGTGCCGAAATACTTCTCCACCTGTTCCTTGATCTTGTTCTTGTCGAAGTCTCCGACGATTGCCAGGGTGGCGTTATTTGGCGTGTAGTACTGGCGGAAAAAGTCGCGCACATCTTCGAGTTTCGCGGATTCGACGTCAACGTGCGATCCAATCACGGCCGGATAGTAGGGATGGTCTTTCGGGAACAGTTCGTGGTAGAGACCTTCTTCCACCAGTCCATAAGGCGTGTTCTCCGTAGATTGACGCCGTTCATTGCGCACCACGTCGCGCTGGTTCGCCAGGTTTTGAATGTCCAGTTTGCCGGGCAAGTAGGCCATGCGGTCGCTTTCCAGCCACAGCGCCAGATCCAACTGGTTGGAAGGCACCGTTTCGTAATAGTTGGTGCGGTCGAAATTCGTGGTGCCATTGATTTCCGTGGCACCCGCCGCCTCCAGGTAGCCGAAATGCGCCTTGGCGCCAACGTGCTGAGATCCCTCGAACATCATGTGTTCAAAAAGATGCGCGAAGCCGGTGCGCCCGGCTTTTTCATTGGCCGGGCCCGACGTGGTACCAGATATTCACGGAGACGAGAGGAAGCGTGTGATCTTCCGAAAGAATGACTTCGAGACCATTCTTCAACTTGTACTTCTCAAAAGGAATCGTCGGCAGCTTGTGCGCTGGCGCCGGAGCGGACTGGCCGGAGGCAGTTGTTCCCAGAAACAGGGCCGCGCTCAACAAACACGCGAGCGCCCGGCTTGCAACCGCTTTCGTCAACTTGGACATGCTCTCTTCTCCCTCATAACTGACCTTGAATCATACAGGGTCTCAAACTTTGGCACCTGGCTGCAAATTCGCAGAATGGGGGTACTATCCCCTGTACAGACGGACGCACTGGCAGCAGGATGGTTTCCTTTTGCGAAGACAATGGGCGGACGAAGAATATGAGCGCGTCAAGTAGTGAAAATGTCTGTCTCACTGCAAAAATGAACAGCCGCGCCACACGCTCCTTTTTGCTAGGGGCCCTTGGTGTTCTGCTTCTCGCCTCCTTTCTGCCCGCTCAATCGCGGCAGACTGCTGCACCGGCGGCAAGCACGCCGCAGCTTGTCATCATCGATACGGATATCGGCGACGACGTGGACGACGCATTCGCTGTTGCACTAGCGCTGCAAAGCCCGGAGTTGCAAATCCTGGGAATCACTGCTGCTTGGGGCAACACCCCACTGCGCGCAAAGCTGCTTGCACGATTTTTGCAGGAGACTGGGCGAACCGATATCCCCATTGCGGTGGGAACGGAAAAGTATCCGGCCAAGGGTAAGCTGAATTTTTCGCAAGCCAAGTATGCGGAGCGGGGTCCGGCCCGGACTTTTCCCGCCGCGGTGGATTTCTTGTTGGCACAAATCCGGCAACACCCTGGCGAGATCACTCTGATTGCCATTGGACCAGAAACCAACCTCGGCGAGGCGATCGACCGCGATCCAGATACATTCCGGAAACTGAAACGCGTGGTGCTTATGGGCGGATCGATCTACCGCGGTTACGACGGCTTCCCTTATCCGACCGGAAAGTCGCAGCCTCAGCCCGAGTGGAATATTCTCTGCGATATTCCCGCGGCGCAGAAGCTGTTCACCTCCGGCATTCCGCTCTACGTTATGCCGCTCGATTCCACGCAGATCAAGCTTCAGGAACTGGAGCGCGCAAAAATCTTCAGCACCGGCACATCGATCACCGATGCGCTCACCGTGCTCTATCATCAATGGTCGAACGGCAACCAGGTCACGCCCACGCTCTTTGACGCCGTGGCAGTCGCCTATGCCATCAAGCCGGACCTGTGCCCCACTACGCTATTGCGCCTGCACGTCGATGAGCAGGGAAGCACAAGGGTCGACACCGGAGCGCCCAACGCGCAAGTTTGCTTGCGCTCGGATTCCGATCAATTCTTTGAGTTCTATATGCCGCGGATCACCGCCCCGGTCCTTGCGGCCAAATAGAAACGCGCGCCTGCCACAGGTTGCTTCCGCTCCCATCAAACCGGCCGGCCGCCAGGAGAACTGCCTTGAAAAACAGCGCCATTCTTCTCGTGCAGTGCCCAGATCGCAAGGGGCTGGACGCCACCATCGCCGAATTTATTTACCGCTACGATGGAAATATTCTTCACTTCGAGCAGCATCAAGCTGGCGAAGAGCGTTACTACCTGGCGCGCGTCGAATGGGATCTGGACGGATTCCGTCTGGACATGAAGGACTTCGACGGCGCGTTTGGCCCCATCGCGCACAAGTTCGGCATGAACTGGTGCATCGCCCTAGGCAATTACCGCCCGCGTGTGGCCATTTTTGTTTCCAAGCAGGATCACTGCCTGGTGGATTTGCTCTATCGCCAGCGTAGCGGAGAACTGGAATGCGATTTTCCGCTGATTATCAGCAACCATATCGACGCGAAACGCGATGCCGATTTTTACGGCATCACCTTCCATCACATTCCCGTCACCAAAGAAACCAAGGCGCAAGCCGAAGCACAGCAATTGGAGCTCCTCCACGCCAACCACATCGACGTCGTGGTCCTTGCCCGCTACATGCAGGTGCTTTCTACCGACTTCATCGTGCAATTCCCCCAGCCCATCATCAACATTCACCACTCCTTCTTGCCGGCCTTTGTCGGCGCAAAGCCGCATCACCAGGCGTACGAGCGCGGCGTCAAATTGATTGGCGCCACCGCTCACTACGTGACGGAAGTGTTGGATGATGGCCCGATCATCGAGCAGGGAGTAACACGAATCACGCACCGCGATTCGCTGGAGGACCTCGTCGAGAAGGGCCGCGACCTGGAAAAGGTGGTGCTCTCTCGCGCCGTTCGTTGGCACATTGAAAATAGAATTCTGCTCTATAACAACAAAACCATCATCTTCGAGTAGGCTTGAGGGAGAAGAGTCTCGCGCTCATGTTCCTCGCATTTCACCTGCTCCTACTCGCAGCCTCTCAGACTTTTTTCCTTGCACACAATTTGATGTCAATTCCGAGCGCTCCGGCGCAAAGCCGCGTTGCGTCAGGCAATCCGCGCGCTTGCGGCGAATCCTTTCTAGAGGGCAACTCCAAATCCAAGCCTCAGAAAAAATCGAAGCACCTGCTGGCGACCGAACCGCTCCCCGCTTGGGTTGAGCTAAAAGGCGAGCCCATCGAAGTGCAGGAGTTCCTGCAATCGGTTGTCCGCGAATTTCAGTGGAGGGTTGGCGAGAACCACGCTTCCGAGGACACCTGGTCCTTCGTGCGTTATCTGAATGATTGGCGAGGGCTACGTCCGCGTGCAGAGCAGCACACGCTTCCAAGGCTATGGGAAACCGACTGGCGACTTTTCCGGCCAGCCGGCAACCATGTGGCCGCTCAATTCAAAAGGCATCCTGGAGCAGGAACTGATTGGCGCGCTGCAAACTCGCTTTAAACACGCCGCTTGAAGCCTTTTCAGTCGGCGGCGACGGGACGCGCTAGGGCCTTCATCATGTCCGCATGCAATAACCGGTGGAACAGGTGCTCTCCAGCTTCGCGCCGCACCGACAGGCGCCCTGCAACATAGGCGCGCGAACCTAATCCCCGCTGTACCGAATCACAGATGGCCATGTCCTCATCCTGCACTTTTTCACTGACGGCGATACTTTCGCGGTGGTGCTTTTCGGCCGCGCTGCTGATGTCCGCGAAATAGTAATCGAAGATCACGGCGCATTTGTCCACGCCCAGAGGCAAGACCAGATTGGTGTCCATGACGCCGGAGTAAGCGTTGATCATGAAATTCGGATAAACCCACAAATAAAAGGCGTGGCCCTGCCGCGTGGAACTGATGGAGGCCTCCAGCGCGCCCGAGGTATCCAGTGGGCTCGACTGCAGGCAGGACACGCTCGAAATTCTCGATCGTGTATTTCGTGTACTCCACCACGCTGCTCAGTCCCTTGTGCGCGTGCGGCACGTGGTACCCGCCATCCAGATAATTGTCCACGTACACTTTCCAATTGCAGTTCAACGTGTAGATGCGACGGTCGAAATAGTGCAGATTTTCCGAAAGTTTCAGCGGCGCCACGAGTTCAGGCACTTTACCCAGAAATTCCAGCAGCGGCCTGGCCGCCCCGTCGAGATTCACGAAGATAAAATTCTCCCAGCTATCGAGGGGTACGGGAACCAGCCCGTTGTCCGCACGGTTGAAGTTACACACACCATCGAATTCCACCATGCCCTTCAATGCCCCGTCATTTCCATACGTCCAGCCGTGATACGGGCAGCGGAACTGTTTGGCGCATCCTTGTTCTTCGGGGACGACTGCGGCGGCATGATGGCGGCACACATTGTAGAACGCGCGCAGTATGCCGTCTTCGCTGCGAACCACAATCAGCGGTTCTCCGTTCACATCGATGGTGAAGTATTCCCCGCGTTCCCTCACCTGGTCGAGGCGTCCCACCACCTGCCAGTTCGCGGCAAACACGCTGTTGCGTTCCAGTTCCTCAATGCGTTTGTCGAAATACCAGGGCGCGGGAATCGTGTAGGCTTTCTCCAAAGGATCAGCAGGATTGTAAAGATTCAGAACATCGCGGACGCTGCGCTCATTCATAGAGGATGACTCCGGATGAAGTAAGAGGACTGCGAGAGCATTTTCGTTCAGAACAACGATGGGGCGCAAGGGGAGGGAAATACAGTAGTAACCAATCGTGGTGCGGGAGAGAGGACTTGAACCTCCACGGGTGTTACCCCACAAGATCCTAAGTCTTGCGCGTCTGCCAGTTCCGCCACTCCCGCACGTTGATAAGCTATTCTCAGTGATTTCCCGGGCATTGGTCAACAGAGCGAATTGCAGCTCTCAATGAAAATCGTGGGATTGCATCTCGGCGCTCGCTGTCAGCAAGGGCTCCACAGTCCTGGCTTTTACCGACACAACTCCATCTTGATTTTGCAGCACTCCAGAAATGATCAGGAAAGAATGGTGCACGACAGTTGTGTGTCTCTCGTCGAAAAGTTGTGGAGTAATGATGATGTTCGCAACGCCCGTTTCATCTTCCAGGCTCAGAAACACAAATCCCTTAGCCGTGCCGGGGCGCTGGCGAGCGATGACGGCGCCGGCTACGCGCACGAATTTGCCATCGGCAAAGGATGGCAGTTGAACGGCCGGAGAAATGCCTTGCCGTTGCAAAACTTTTCGCTGATAGGCCATGGGATGAAGCCCAATCGTCAAACCAGTGCCGCGAAAATCGGCGTTGAGCCGCTCTTCCGGGTTCATGCAGTCAAGGGGCGATGATTCGCCGGATTGATTCTCCGTTAACGAATGCCCTGCCAGCAGCGGCCCTGACCAGCGGCTGGAACGCTCCACTTGCCATAGAGCATCGCGCCGGTGAAACCCCTTCTTGCTGGATATGAAATTTAGCGCACCCACTGCCGCAAGAACGCGGAACTCATCTTTGCGAATTTCAGGAACGCGCTGTTTTAAATCTTCAATCGAATCGAAAGGGCGAATGCGGCGCTGATCGCACATTTGCAGCGCGACTTCCTTTCGCAAACCTTTTACATAACGGAGACCAACGCGAACGCGAAAGCCATCCGGCGCCTCTTCCAGCAGGCAATCCCAATCGGAGCTCGCCACGTCAATGGGCTTGAAGCGCAATCCGTGACGCTGCGCATCCTTAATTAGCGTGGCGGGCTGGTAGAAGCCCATCGGCTGGTTGTTCAGCATGGCGGCCGTAAAGGCGGCCAGATAATGGCATTTCAAAAACGCGCTGGCGTAAGCGATCAACGCGAAACTGGCCGCGTGTGATTCGGGGAATCCATATAACGCGAAAGAAGTGATGGAACGAACGATCTTGTCCTGAGTATCGCCGATGATTCCGTTGCTTTCCATTCCCCGCCGAAGTTTGATTTCCACTTCTTTCATTCGCGCTTCAGAGCGTTTGAATCCGAAGGCCCGGCGAAGTTCCTCGGCTTCACCGCCTGAGAATCCCGCGGCAATCATGGCAATCCGCAACAGTTGTTCCTGAAAAAGAGGTACACCCAGCGTACGCGCAAGCGTGGATTCCAGGGAAGGGTGCAGGCTTTCGACCGCTTCGCGACCCAGGCGCCGGTTCAAATACGGATGCACCATTTTCCCCACGATCGGCCCGGGACGAATGATGGCTACCTGCACCACGATATCGTAGAAACATTTTGGCTTTAGCCGGGGCAGACACGACATTTGCGCGCGGCTTTCCACTTGGAACAGTCCGATGGTGTCGGCGCGTTGCAGCGCGGAGTACACCGCCGGATCATTGGCAGGCAGGCGGCCAAGGTCGATCTCTTCGCGACAATGTTCACGAATCAGCCGAAGCGAATCTTCCAGCACCGCCATCATTCCTAATCCCAACAAATCGATTTTCACGATGCCCATGTCCGCGCAATCTTCTTTGTCCCATTGCACTACAACGCGCCCCGGCATCGTGGCGGGCTCCAGCGGCACTATGGAATCGAGTTGTCCCTGGCAAACCACCATGCCTCCAGAGTGCTGTCCCAAGTGTCGTGGCAGATCCTGAACTGTCTGGCACAGTTCAAAGAATTTTTGGATGCGATGCTGCTCCAGGTTGAGACCCGCGTCCTGAAACTGTCGCGTCAGCGTATCTTTTGAATCGATGTACTCCCACGCGCTGACGAGACTCGCCAGCCGATTCAGAGTTTCCGGATCAAACGACAGAACTTTGCCGATTTCCCGCGCCGCGGAACGGCCGCGGTAGGTAATGACGTTCGCGGTCATGGCTGCGCCCAGCTGCCCATAGCGCTGGTAAACATATTGGATGGCGCGTTCGCGCTGGGCACCGCTAGGAAGGTCAAGATCAATGTCGGGCCATTCGCCACGCTGCTCCGACAAAAAACGCTCGAACAGAAGTTCCATGCTGACCGGATCGACAGCGGTGATCCCCAGCGAGTAGCACACCGCGCTGTTGGCGGCGGAGCCTCGGCCCTGCACGAGAATATTATTTTCGCGGCAGAAGCGAACCATGTCCCACACAATCAAGAAATATCCAGCAAGATCCAGCTTTTCGATCACAGCCAGTTCGCGATCGATTTGTTGCACCGCCCGTTCATTCCCCGTGCCATACCGATGCACCATGCCTTCCCATGTTCGTGCGCGCAGAAACTCGATCTGCGATTCGTTATCGGGCGTGGGATAGACCGGAAATTGGTAGCCCAAATCTTTGAGTGTGAATTTCAGTCGCGATGCCAGTTCAACCGTGTTGGCAATGGCTTCCGGCAGGTCCGCGAACAGAGCCGACATTTGTGCCGGCGACTTCAGGTAGCGCTCGGAGTTGTACGACAACAGTCGACCGGCATTGGCCAGGACGCGGTGGTGGCGCAGGCAGGAGAACACATCCAGAATTTCACGCTGGTCAGGCGTCGCGTAACAAACACCGTTGGTGGCCAGAAGCGGAAGCTGCATGGAATGAGCAAGTGCAATGGCGGCTTGATTGCGCCGCTCCTCTTCCAAGGAAAAATGGCGTTGCACTTCTACATAGACGTTCTCCCGGCCGAAAATCGCGCACAGCTCGCGAAGGCATTTTGCGGCTTGTTCTGTGCCGCCGGTGCGCAACGCGTGCGCCAATAGCCCTTCATCTCCTCCGGTCAGGCAGATCAAGCCTTCCTTTGCCTCTCGCAATTCATCCAGTTCGACGGCGCCCTCGCCTTTTTTCGCGCGCAACTTCATGCGGGTGATCAGGCGGCAAAGATTTTGATAGCCCTGGCGGGAAGCGACAAGTAAGCAGTAGCGTCTCCCTGCCGGTGCGGTAACCTCGGCGCCGATATGGGCGGTCAGTTCGAGTTTCTTTGCCGCCAGGTAAAACCGCGGAGCACCGTACAAGCCATCGCGGTCCAGCAAAGCCATCGATGGCATGCCATGCGCCGCAAAAGCGTGAACGAGGTCTTCGGGCGTGCATGCGCCTTCCAGAAAACTAAATGCAGAGCGAGCGTGCAGTTCGATGTACATCAATCGTATGCGCCCAATACGAACCATTTCTTCTGCCGCGAATCGAAGCAAATTCGATAGAAACCTTGTGACGGCGGAGTTTCGTAAGGAAAATTAACTTCTACGTCCCACGCGTCCTGTTGCCACGGATCTTCTTCCCACCAGTCGCCCGATGTGCGCCAAGGCCCGGAGGCATGAACGACCTCTCCCGAACGGCCTAAAAATGCGACGTTGATCGGGCGTCCTCCCCGCAAGTTCACTTTCGTCAAGACTGGCGGACGATAAGCCCGGAATCCGATTTTCGTTTCCATTTTTCCGTCACGATCGACCGGCTGCGCGGACGCGGATGCCACGGAAAATCTGTGCATGCGAAAGGAATCCGGGCGATGCGAATCCATTAACTGTGGCGATCCCACGTTGCCTTCGCCGACCACGTGAGCGATACGCGCAATCGTCAGTTCCAGTTTCTCGGGATCCGGAACTTCCGGAACGAACAATCCGCCTTGCGTCACGCGTGGAAAAGAAGGCTCCGCGAGCATGTGGATCTTCTGTACCGGTGCGTGCGGAGGAGTCGATTGCAATCGCAAGCGCACAAGCTTCAACAGGAGTTTGGCGTCGCGGCACGGTACAGGCAGTTCGATGGCGCAAACATAATCGCTGGAAAGTTCTTTTTTGCGGATCGCTTCGCTGCAAGAGTCGAACGCGCTTTCAAACGAAGGTTGCAGCGTGAAATGCAGATGGATCGCGCGAACGGCAAGCGATCTCGCGGCAAGTCGCGCGCAAAGCTGGTCCAGCAGCCTGCCCAGAAGAAAGGAAAGCGGCTCCAGATCCTCGACCGCATCTTCCAGTTCAAAAAATTCCTCGAAGCAATGCGCCGGTTCGGCGATGACCAGCGATCTGACTCCATTTCCCGAAGCGATGGCGTGCACGCGCACACCTTCCTGTCCAACACATTCAGAAAGAGAAATTACCGGCAGAGAGGCGAGCGCTTTACAAGTCTTCACGCCCCAGCGTTCGAATACTTCACAGAGTTCCTCGCTCAACGAAAGCATGTGCACCGGCAAGCTCTCCAGAAATTTTGCTTCCCGGCCTTCCGGAATAACCGTAGCTCCCGGTAAAGCTCGCGCTACGACGCTCGCGGTTTCTACATTTGCAGCAATGGCCACCTGAGCGGTTAGCCCCATCTCCGCACATTTCGAAACCATGCTTGCCGCAATATTTTCGTGCGCTCCAAAGAGTGACGCCAGGCCATCCACATCAATCAGAACCGTGTCGGGAGCAGTGTCTTCCATACGCGGCGAAAACGACCACGCAACATCCAGCAGCACCGCGTGGGCCGTGGTTTCCTGGAGTTTCCCTCGCGGCCGGATTTCCACGCCGGGAAACTGGGTCGCGGCTGCTTTTGTCATTCCTTCCGCCACTCCCAGGCGCGCGGCCAATCGGTTGACAGCCACCACCTGATAGGTTGGTGGAGGACCGTCGATCAGCGCGATGGGCCGAACCGCCAATTCGGGCTCGCAACGCACCACCGCTTGCAACCTGAAATTGGGAACGAAAATGGCAGCGAATGCCATGGCGTTTCGAAAAACCCGTTGAGGGAAGGGAATAACTCAACCGGGATTCTGTTTCCTTTCCTTTTTTCGTGCCAGTGAGGGAACGGGGAGAGTTGGCTCATTCTCGTGACGCGGGTCCGCACAAACGGCAAAACGAACTATTTTCCCCGCGTCCTGGCGAGAAACAGAACTTCTGTCGATGTCGATATAGTGGGCAGTTGCCCGTTGAATGCGCGTGCGAACGATTTCCGCTTCGCTGGTCCACCCCTCCAGCAAGCAACTGGGCGTGTGGAAAATTCGACCCGCGTTGTTCCTCGAATGTAACGACCAGGCCGCCGTCTCTTTTTGCAAACGCAAGACCAGCGAAGCGCACGTTTTGGCGTTCGACTCCTGCGAAAGTACCAGCAAAATTGTTGGCGTGCTTTCCACTGCGCGCCGCAAACGGAACCACACGTTCAGCGGAATCTGGCGCACCACACGCGCTGGAGCATCCGCCAGGTCCAGCGCAATCAGGCCGAAACCTCCGCCATGCAAAAGTAAATCCGTGGAACGCAAAGCCTGGTCCAGGCTGCGACAGCGCACCCAAAGAACCTGTTCCAGATGCACGCCAGCGGTTTGCGCAACATTCGGATCGAACGCATCCTGCGCATCTACCAGCGCGCACGCTTCGGCATTCCTGGTGCGTCCCGCCAGGGTCGACAAAAGAATGGAAGTCTTTCCCGATGAGACTGGGCCATAAATTTCCGTAAGGCTTCCCCGCGGCAGGCCTCCTGTGCTTTCATCCAGGGCCGGGATTCCTGTAGGAGCGGTGCAAGTAGGCTCCGGTTCGCGAAGACGAAATGGAGAGATAACGCGCCCGGCAAGGGCGGACTCGACCTGGAGACGTAAGGCAGCAGAAGTGGGCCGCATGGCAATCAGAGGCGAGGAAGGGAAGTGTTCGCTTTTTGTTCGCCACGATTATTTTCTCTCTCCTCAGAGGCTTTTGTCAAACTTTCTCAATTTCCCCAGCATTACACCAAATGATGACCCGCTCGAAAAAAGGCGTAGCCTCGCCGCAACTGCTTCTCCTGTCACTTTCCTTGAAGGAATTAACCAGGCAGGCCCAGGACTGCCGGAATTGTGATCTTTGGCGAAATGCGACCCAGACAGTTTTTGGAGAAGGCAGCCCACACGCTCCCATCATGCTGGTAGGCGAACAGCCCGGAGATCAGGAAGATTTGCAGGGGAAACCCTTTGTGGGTCCGGCCGGAAAGTTATTGCAGGCTACACTGAAAGAAGCTGGCGTTGATCCCAAGCAGGTGTACCTGACAAACGTCGTCAAACATTTCAAGTGGGAGTCGCGAGGGAAGCGTCGAATTCACAAGAAACCCAGCGCCAGCGAAATTGCTGCCTGCAGGCCCTGGTTGGATGCAGAAATCGCCGCATTGAAACCCAAGGTGATCGTGTGCCTGGGCGCAACGGCCGCTCAGGCCCTTCTAGGCCGCAGCTTTCGGGTAACCGAACACCGCGGAGAGTTGCTGGAGTCCTCCCTCGCTCCTTACGTAATGGCTATGGTGCATCCGTCTTCGATCTTGCGGGCTCCCGATGAAAAAACGCGGCACGAACAAGAACGCCAATTTCTGAAAGACCTGAAAAAGCTGGCCGCAATCAAATTGTGAAGAAAGTCTTGGAGGGCGAAGCCTCCGATTCTTGAATTTGGGCCTGTTTTCCGCGCGCGCTTTGTTCCCCGCAGGTCGACCTCTAAAGGAAACACTGTATTGGCAACATGCGGAAACCGATTTATCAATATCCCCCCATTTCTCAGCGAAAGGTGGTTATTTCAGCCATGGCCTCTTTTGCACACTCCCAACCTTCGGGGACGTTTGACGACACGCCACAAGATACTCCAACACAACGTCAGGTTCGCGTTTTGGTCCTTTCTCGTCAATTGGAAGTTCGCCAAGTTCTCATTCGCACGCTCGATCGCCTTTCCGCGGATGTAATCTCCTGCTCCACGCGGTCCCAAGCTGACGAAGTGCTTGCCCGCCAGGAAGTTGATCTCGTCTTTTGCGATGAATACCTGCCCGACGGTTCTTACAGCGATCTGATTCACACCAATCATTGGAACCACAAAATCCCTCGCATTGTCGTCGCTACTCGCCACGCTGAATGGGATTTCTATTTCGAGGCACTGAGGAAGGGAGCGTTTGACATTACGCGAAGCCCTTGGCATGCCACGGACGTCGAGATGGTTCTGATCCGCGCGCTACGGGACGAATGTCAACAGACAGCGGCTCGCCAGGTCGCCTGACGGACTCTTCTTTCCGGTTCCATCACACCCGCGATCAGTCTTGATAATACTTGTAGTACGGGAACTCGCCCTTCGCCAGTTTTCCGCTAGTGGTGCTGGATTGTCTCCATCCGTGAGCGGATAATGTGGGCGTGGAAGGGAAGAAAGGTCCGCGGGACTGAATATGATCGTGCAGCAACACGGTGACCCGATGGTGGTGATTCGCCAGACGGATCACGCGTTTCTCTCGGGATTCTTTGCCCGCGAATGGGGCAATGAAGTTTTTGAACGGCCGGAACCATTTGCATCGTTCTGCCTGGCGGCGGCTGAGCACGATAATGGCTGGCAGGAATGGGAGATGTTGCCCGGTGTCGATCCCAAAACGTTTGCGCCGTACACATTCATGACTGTCCCGACAGAAGAGCATATTGTCCTGTATCAACGCGGCATTGAGCGCGCCGTGCGGGCGGATCTTTATGCGGGAATGTTGATCGTGGGTCACTGCATGAATCTGTATGACCGCGCCCGGGCCACCATGCCCGGCTATTCCGCAAAATATGTGAAGTCTTATGAGCAACACGTGGCCGCCGACTTTGTCCAGCGGTTACGGCTGCAACAACTCCGCTTGAAGGTAGACCTGCGCAACGATCCGGCGATGAGACCGTTCACCGACGAATCACGGATCAAAGCCAACCAGCAGCGATTGGACGCGCTCGATCGACTCTCTTTGTATTTCTGCTTGGGTGAAGGCGGCGATATCACCATCGAAGGTGTTCCCGTAAGTGAGCAGAGCGAGGTCGACTGGCAACTCCGGGAGGTCGGAGAAAATCGCTACACTCTCGATCCCTATCCATTTCGACGAGAGCCGTTGGAGTTCGCACTCTTGGAGCGCCGAATCCCCAAGCGTCGCTATATGGATGAGGGGGACCTACAGAAAGTATTGACGGCTGCACCCTTCTATAATGCTCGCTTCACGCTCAGATCAGGCGCAGCGAAGAACGAGTCCTACGCCGTGGGCGCATAAAAGTTCCAGTTCTCACTCAAGTCGCGGTAATGTCGCTGCCCCCCGAAGGTGCCGGGAAATCTTGCGCTGCGTCGGAGGCGGTAGCGTAAATCTGAATAATCTTGTCGACCTTGGTCATCTTCAGCGTGCCCTCAATCATTCCCTTGACTCCCACCAGCCGCAGCGAGCCTCCAAACTTCTTAAGTTGTGACAGGCATCGCACCACGCACCCGATCGCGGCGCTGTCGATGTGCGTCACTTGCGACAGATCGAAAATCACGCGCAGTTCGTTTGCCCGGATCAACCCGTCCACTTCCTGCTCCACTCGGCGGCAATCGGTGCCGGCGTGTACGCTGCCTTTCATTTCCACTACGGTAAGGCCAGGCTGAATCTGCCGCTTGCTCAGGTGTAGGATCACGCTTCACCCTCGTAAGGAAACTGCCGGATCAGCCGTACGCAGTCGCCCAACGCCGCATACAGCGAGTTTCCCCAGCCGCACGGAACGAACGGGGCCGTCTGCTGGTTCAGCGCCTTATCCGCCTCCGCGAAGAAACGGACGTGTTGCCCAGGTGGTGGGGAGGCAAATTCCTTTATCGTGATGCGAAAGGCGATCTCGGAGCCTTTTTGCTCCTTCAGTACCGAAAAAAAGTGCAGTTGCGCAAGCTGTTCGCCAGGGTTCTCCTGCACATACATCCAGTCACTCATGCGTAGGCTCCCGCAAAGAGATTGCTTGTTTAGGTAGGGTCCGTCGTCACCGGATGTTAGGCTAACGTTAGCGCCAAGTCAACGCATTGCGAGTGGCCAGAGTGGCCATTTACACTTGACTTTCTGCGTCGACCCGTACATCGTAAAGGGCTTTGCTTCTACTTCCGGCATGTACAGAGAGGAGGTACGGCAGGCACGTCCTATATGACCAATGTCCGACTCTGTTTTCACGATCGTTGTTTCGACGGTACCGCCTCGGCCGCGTTGTTCTACCGCTTTTATCGCGAACGCCAGGATGCCAACGCCCAATTTCATTTCACCGGCATGACCCACAAAGCCAAGCATCCTTGGGAAGAAGGCCTGTTCGACGGCGACGAGAACGTCATCGTTGACTTCAAGTACTCGAATTCCCCGAAGGTGACCTGGTGGTTCGATCATCACCAGAGCGCATTCTTGACTCCAGCCGACGCCGAATACTTCAAGAAATTTCCCGGCAAGAATATGTATTACGAACCGGACTACAAATCCTGCACCAAGCTGATTGCCACGGTCACCAAGGATAAGTTTGGATTCGATACGAAACCTTTGCAGGATTTGATCCATTGGGGCGATATCATCGATGGCGCTCAGTTTCCCACGCCACAGTCGGCCACCGAACTCGCGGAACCGGCCACTCAACTTGCTCTCGTGATTGAGGCCGCGCCAGAGGACGGAATTCCCGCTCGCATCATTCCGGAACTGGCTTACCGGCCTCTCGCCGAGATGGTGACCCTGCCTATCGTAGCCAAGCACCTCGGCCCTTTGCTGGAACGCCATCGCAAGTCCATTGACATTCTTCGGCAACGCTGCGAAGCCAAAGACGGCGTGATCTTCTTTGATGTCAGTGATATGGATTTGGAGGGATACAACAAGTTCATCCCCTATTTGCTGCATCCCGAATGCGTTTATTCGGTCAGCGTCAGCGCCTCGCCACTTCGCGCCAAGGTCTCGCTGGGGACGAACCCCTGGAACCAGGCAACCGCCGATCAGAATCTGGCCACCTTGGCGGAGAAGTATGGCGGCGGAGGTCATCCACGTGTTTCCGCGATCTCCTTCGATCCTAACGACGTGCCGCGTGCCCGTCAGGTGGCGCGAGATTTGGCGGCGGTCCTGCGCTCCAAATAGAAATTAAATCGCGCGCGACTGCGAAGTTTAGCTGCGACTTCAAGTCGACAACAATTTCAGAACAAGGTAAAATTAAGAATTGCCCGTGGACCGGTAGCTCAATGGTAGAGCAGTTGACTCTTAAT
>CAWBVH010000061.1:0-172829 GCA_963792145.1 Candidatus Acidiferrales bacterium | reverse complement strand
GAGGCCGCAAAGGCCCGGTCAAACTGAAAGGCGAGGTCCTAGAGTTCGTCCTCGCGCAGAAAAAGGAGAATCCCGCGATCGACCCGGGGCACTCGGCGGCTTTGATTCAGGAGCGCTATGGCATCGCGATTCATCGGACGACCGTGCTGCGGGGACTGAAAAAAAAACTGCGCTCGCCGCGGAAAGAGCTGGCGAGAAGCATTGTTGCGCGCGACGATCCCGTGCAGGGGATTTATGAAAATGTGCGTTGCGAGGCACTCGAGAACTCGGAGCCAGCTTCCTGGGTCTTGGAGCGCGTTCGCCGATATGGAGTGGCCAGCTTGCTCCCCGGCGGGCAACCGGATTTTCCCTTCATTCTTTGCGCACAGAGTGTTCCTCGTCCGGCCTGGAGCGGGACGAGAGACTTTCATCGCGAGAAACTTCTTGAGGTTTATGAATTCCTTACCCGGGAGGTGATGGAAGATGCGAGTAGCCATCTACGCCCGCGTTTCCAGCGAAGCGGCAGGAGAAGGAACATACGATTGGTTCGCAGTTAGAAGCCTTGCGGAACTACGCGGCTCAGAATGGGATGGAGATCGTCGAGGAGTTCACCGATGAGGGCTACAGCGGGGCGCGGTTGGATCGTCCCGCCCTGGATCGGATGCGCGACTTGGCGGAGCGCAGAGGATTCGAATTGCTGCTGACCTACTGTACCGATCGATTGGCGCGGAAGTTTGTGCTGCAGGCCCTCATTCTGGAGGAGATGGGGAGTTATTCGGAGTGAAGACGATTTTCCTGGAGGGCGGTGCGGCCGACGATCCGCTCTCGAAGCTCATGCACCAAATCACCGGAGCCGTAGCTGAGTTCGAGCGGGCGAAGATTGTCGAAAGGAATCGGCGCGGCAAGCTCTACCGAGCTCGGTGTGGTGAGGTTGTCAGCTGGAGAGCCCCTTTCGGTTATGTGCGCATTCCACGTCGTGACGGTGTGGCGCCACATGTGGAGATCGATGAGAACAAAGCGGTGGTGGTTCGCAGAATCTTTAATCTCTATGCGAAGCAAGGCTGGACGGTTCGCCAGATCGCCAAGCAACTCACACTGCAGGGAACTCCGGCGCCGGGTGGTGGTCGGGAATGGAATTTCTATACTGTGGATCGAATTCTTCATAATGAGGCCTATGTTGGCACGTTGTATTACAACCGCCACAACTGTGCAGCGATGGAAGGGACGCATGGTCACAAGAGGCCTTCTTGCCAACGCATTCTTCGGCCCAAGGAGGAGTGGATCCCGATTTCGATTCCTCCCATCATCGACTTGGAGACCTTTCATCAAGCCGGGATCCGGGTCAAAGATAATCAGAGATTCTCTCCGCGGAATCTGCAGGAGGATGCTTATCTTCTACGGCGGCTCGTCCGCTGTGGGCACTGCGGGTTAAGTTGCCGTGTCAGCAGTAATACGGCAAATCCCAATTGCAGTCATTATTATGTTTGTCCGGGAACGAAGAAACACTTCCTGATCGAGAAGCGATGCTCACAGAGATGCATCGGCGCCGATGCGTTGGACGAACTGGTTTGGGAAGAAGTGAGCACCAGGCTGCAAGATCCGGACTTGGTGCTAGAAGCGTATCGGGAGTGCAGGATTCACCGGAGGAATGGAGAAGAGGCTGGCCTGAGCGAACAAGGGCAAAAGCTGGCGACCCAGATCAAGTTGGCAAACACAGAGATGACGCGGCTTCTGGATGCCTACCAGGCCGGCACGATTGAACTGCCGGAGTTGCAGAAGCGCCGACGATTGGTGGACGCAAAGCTCGATACGTTCCATCGAGAGAAGGAGCTTCTGGAAAAGATGGCTCGCGAGCAAAAGCAAGAAGGCGATGTCCGGCGTGACCTCGAGGAGTTTCGAGCTCTGGTGTCGGATCGTGTTCAACACTCTTCCTTGGAGGACAAACAGAAGCTCATGCGCATGGTCCTGGACAAGGTCGTGGTCAAGGACTGGCGAGTTGATGTGCACTACAACATTCCGCTCTCTCGACCTGCCGCCCCGAGGGAAGAAAAAGTGTCAACCAATTTCGATTTGTGTAACGCACGTCATCACCCGCGTGACATCTTTGGTGATCGTCAAATAGCTGCGCGCCATTTCCCTTAGCGTTCGCAGACCGGTGTCGTCATGAAAGACCGCTCGCAGAAGATTCGCGCGCAGCAATTCGGAGAGTTTACGTGCATCAATGCGATCACCCTTGTTGCCGACTTTCAACAGGGCATTCTTCCGCGGATCACAGACCAGCACTCGCGTGACATGGGGCTTGAGCAAGGTGTACAACCAGTCCGCGCTGGTGCCTTCTTCGAAGGTGACATGCAAGCTGTCACGCAGACCGTGAATAAACTGCAGAATGGTTTCCGCCTTCGTTTCCAGGATAGCCTCCAAGACCAACTTGCCGTCAGAATCCCGAACCGCCGCGGAGATCGTTGCCTGATGCACATCCAGCCCAATATACTTGGCGTCATTCATGAGGGTGCTCCTTGTAGGTGACGATCCGAACGATCACAACCTACACCAAAAAGGGGCGCCCTTTTATAATGCGTTGCCATTCTGTCCTCAGGTTAGCGCGGATTGAGCAGGTGGTCGCTGATTCTAAAGGAATTGACGCCGGATAGCATTTTGAAAACGGAAAGGCGCCAGGAAAGGGGCGCAGAGCTCCCCGTGGTGGTTTCCTGGCGCCGGGAGCCGGTCGGTTATAAAAATATTCGAACGATAAGCTGAATCTGCCTGGCAGGCAGAGCAGAGGTCATCCTCCCGAACGTGAGGTCAGCCATATTTCCGTCGACCGGCCCGAGGTTGGCGCGATTGAAAAGATTCACAAAGTCGAAGCGCAATTGGAGATTACCCCCTTCGCCGAGCTTGGGTCGTGTTCTTGGCCACACTCGCATCCACCTCGAACATGCCGAAAAATCGCACGTGGTAAACAAGCCGCTCCTGAAGGCCGAACGGCTAGAGGAGGCGCTGCAGGCGAAACTCGGCTTATTGGGGATGTCATAATTCGTGCCGACGAGATGGTAGTCCCCGGGGTTGACAGGCGCGGTTGGGGAGTTGGTGTTGACGACCCATAAGGGCGTGCCCGACTGGGCAACGATAACGCTGCTTAACGACCATCCCGCGGTCAGCACTTTGGCAATACCGCTTGAAAAACCGGCCATAGTTGATGACGCCAAAATTTGGATTCAATCGGTCGATGGTGCCATTCGAGTAACCGCCGGGATAGCTATTAATATTCGAACCGGTCAATCCAGCAAATGAACGAGAGCCAGAGTAGTTCGCCCCGACTACGAGTTTCCAGGGAATGTGGTGCTCCACACCAACTACGCTAGACTGCACGCCCGTGATGCCACGCGCTTCATTCAGCGTGCTCTCCCGTAATTGACGCCGAGAGGCGGCACCATGTTCCGCGCCAAGGACCACACGTGACTTGCTGGCCTAGTTTATTCAAGTCCATGGACTCCCCGCCTCGCCAAATTACAATTCGGCGGGGCATGCAATGTCCAAAGAAACGCTAAAGGCGCGGAATACCTACCAAGATTTCTTCATACTCTGGAAGGATGCTGCTCCCGACATTCCTATTCTGAAGCAAGCGAAAGCCGAGTACGCACATTGGAAGCCGGCCCGTAAACGTACAACTCAAAAAACCATCCTGCCCAAAACCGCGCTGCTTCTCGCGCTCATGTTCAAGAGGTCGGCAATCCGGAAGTCACAATCCTTTAGTTAGGCACTATTGCGGAGGATATGCCGTCAATGGACGTGAATTGATCAACCGGGAACAAACAAGGGTTCAATGCGTCACGGAAAGCGGCACAAGCTCAACGGTCGTGGCTCTGGATTTCTTGTACTTTTCCAAGTAGGCGCGGTCGATGGCATTCCTTAGACACTCATCCCTTATGTGTAAGGGACGAACCGCGAGAGAAAGCGGGTGTACAATGCCAGCGTTCCGCGAAGTCAACGTGGAAATCTAGGATGAAGTCGATTCTTCGTATCGCGTTCTTTGGTGTTGTAATTCTAGTCATCGCCTATGGCGCACGAGCGCGGAGCAAAGCATGTGATCTCACGACTCGGGATGTAACCGTTCCAAACGTTTTCACATCAACCTGCGAGCGGACCCAAACACCCCTGGATCTAGATCACCAGTTCGACAGCGGCTCGGGGATCGTCCTAAAACAGCTTACGACTGTGCAGATCGGGAATCTCGCAACCTTGGGCAGGGTTTGGGGCTTCTTGAAATATCACCACCCCCAAGTCACATCCGGCAATTTGCATTGGGACTATGAGTTGTTCCGTGTGCTGCCCGCGATCCTCGAGGCGCCGGATCGCGAGGCCGCAAATGGTGCCTTGCTGCGCTGGATCACAAAGCTGAGCGATGTTGCGCCTTGCAACCCGTGCGCGGAATTGGACGAGCGCGACCTTGACTTCGGCCCCGACGTCGACTGGATCGCAGACGAGGTGTCGCTGGGACGCGAACTTAGCCAGCGCCTGCGTTTGATTCGCAACAACCGAGTACCGGGCGGACAGTTCTACGTGTCAAAGGTGACCAATATTGGCAATCCCTCGTTCGACCACGAACTCGGCTACGAGAAACTCAAGCTTCCTGACGCTGGATTTCAACTTCTTAGCCTCTATCGCTTCTGGAACATCATCGAGTACTGGTCGCCCTATCGCGACGTCATGGGGGTGGATTGGAATAATATTCTGACCCAGTTCATACCGAGGGTCGCCCTGGCGGGAAGTGCAGAGGCCTACCAACGTGAGCTCCTGGCATTCATCGCCAACGCCCATGATGGGCACGCCAACCTGTGGACTTCGCTGGCGGTGCGGCCTCCAGTCGGCAAGTGCCAGCTTCCGGTGGAAGTGCGCTTCGCTGAAAATCTTCCCGTCATCAGCGGCCTGTCTGCCGCTGCCCCCAATGATCTGGCACTCAAGATCGGCGACGTAATCACCGCACTTGATGGCGCTCCTCTCGGGAAGCTTATCGAGACCTGGAGCCCTTATTATGCAACGTCGAACGATGCAGCATTGATGCGTGACATTGGGCACTACATGACCCGCGGAGATTGCGGCGAGGCCATCATCGGCATCCATCGTGAAAACCGGGATTTCAAGGTCACCGTAAAGCGCGTTACCGCCTCCATCAACGACTACGACCCTGGCAAACACGATTTGCCTGGACCTGCTTTTCGATTGGTTTCGAAAGAGGTCGCCTATCTCAAGCTTTCCTCAGTGAAGGAAGCTGAGTGTACCCACTATCTTGAGGAGGCGGCCGGCACGAAAGGACTGATCATTGACATTCGGAACTATCCTTCGGAATTTGTGGTTTTTGCACTGGGCTCGCATCTCGTGGAGAAGAAAACCGAATTCGTAAGATTCACCGAGGGCGACCTTGCTAACCCGGGCGCCTTCCACTGGACAAAACCGTTGTCACTGAGCCCAGAGAGACCGCAGTACGCTGGGAAAATTGTAATCCTGGTCGACGAAAGCTCAATGAGTCAAGCCGAGTACACCAGCATGGCTTTTCGGTCTGCTCATGGGGCGATTGTCATCGGTAGCACCACTTCCGGAGCCGATGGCAATGTGTCCCCGTTCGCGTTGCCTGGGGGCCTACACACCATGATCAGTGGGATCGGAGTGTTCTATCCGGACAAGACGGCAACCCAGCGCATCGGCATCAAGCCAAGCATCGAGGTAAGACCTACGGTTGCAGGAATTCGCGCGGGCAGGGATGAAGTGCTGGAGGAAGCGTTGCGGCAGATTCTGGGGAGGCGGGTGCCCGCATCAGAAATCGAGAAAATGGCAAGACCATAGTGGTTTCTGAGCGGATTGTTGGCTAACCCAAGTGATCTGAAGTGCAGGCTTACCGCGGTTGGTAATGGGAAGTGTTAGTGCTGTATAGGTAGCGCGAATAGGCAAGGTGCGGAGACAGGAGTTCGCGCTCATCGACCTCCAGAGGCATCCCCTATGACAAATCTCCACGGGACACGGACGCCAGCACTCGTGCGATCTCGCTGGTGGGCTGAACCAGTTCACTAATCAGCGTATTCACGGAATCCACACACGACGCCCAGCTGTCTCCGGCGCCGGCACGTCAGAGCCAAACTTATCGAGCGGCATACTACGAAAATACTACTGACTTAATGGAGCGTTCCCCATAGCCTCTGTAGGCCAATATTTGATGGCGTCTTGTGAAACAGGCCTCGCGCTATCACCTCGCATTTGAACCTGAGCGACGCACTGCAGAGGAAGGATGAAGGGATTGCTGCGCGAATTGCAAGCTGAGGAATCGGCGCCCGTTCTGACCGAATTTGATCTCGGTTATTACGGCTGGCGCGTGGTGCTCGCGGCGTGCCTCGGCGTGATGGCGGGTTTCGGTTCGCTGTTCGTTTACACTTTCGCGGTTTTTGTAAAACCGCTGAGCGCGGAATTCGGTTGGAATCGCGAAGCCATCTCGCTGGGCTTCGGACTCGCCGCCGTTACGTTGGGCCTGATCTCACCTCTACTGGGTCGATGGATCGACCGCTTCGGTCCTCGCCGCATCATCCTTCCCTGCATGACCTTGTATTGTTGCGCGATTCTTTCGCTGGCGTTCTTGCACTCCCATCTGTGGCAGTTCTACGCAACCTGCGTCGTGCTGGGTTTGGTCGGAAACGGTGCAGCGCACTTGGCCTATTCGCGATCGATTTCCACGTGGTTTCAGCGACGTTTGGGGACGGCACTCGCTTTCGTAATGGTGGGAGCGGGCTTGGGCGCTATGATCCTGCCGGTTGTAGCGCAGAGCATTATCAGCCGAGCAGGCTGGAGAGCTGCGTATTTTTTCCTCGGCTGTCTTGCCTTACTGCTTGGGCTGCCACTCAGCTGGCGCTTTGTCCGAGAGCGTGGCCTGGTCAAGCGTGAGTCTGGCCCTGTTTCACATTCTGGAATGACGTGGCAGCAAGGGCTACGCTCCCCTGCCTTCTGGATCATCGTCACTGTCCTTTTCGTGAGCTCGATCAGCATGAATGGAGCGATCACACACCTGTCCGCGTTGCTGACAGACCGAGGAATTACACCGAGGAATGCGGCCTTATGCGCGTCCCTGCTTGGAGGTTCAAGCCTGATTGGAAGGATCGGTGTTGGCTGGCTGCTGGACCGATTATTTGGAGCGCGCGTCGCTTTTGGAGTGAGCCTGATTACCGCAGCGGGCATCTTCCTACTTGCGCGAGCGAATAGTTTTCCTGGCGGATGCGTTGCTGCTGCGCTGATCGGCGTCGGGGCTGGCGGCGAAGCTGCGATCACGCCTTACTTGCTAACTCGATATTTTGGGCTGCGGGCGTTTTCCACGCTTTACGGTCTCACCTGGACCTTCTATGCCGCTGCTGGGGCCATTGGTCCAGTGATACTGGGTCGTGCATTTGATTTGACTGGCTCCTATTCCTCTTTATTGGTAACGCTGGCAGTGGGGTTATCTTTCGCCGCTGCGATGAACCTGTTGCTCCCAAAATATCCAAACTCATCTTTGATTGATCTTTCCTGAGCCCTTGGGTGACTCCCTAGCATCGCAGCCGGGGCCGCCAGGCGCCCCGCATTCCTTCCACAGCTTTTCCCAATTCCACTGGCCATACGCCACCTGGTCCGGCAACGGGAATCCGAGCTGATGTGCGAGCATACACACCTGCCCGCGATGGTGGGCTTCGTGCGAAACCATGTAGCACAGCATTTCCGGGCCAACCGGCCAAGGCTTGGCCCAGCCGTCTCTGTGAAATTTCTCGACGCGGCCCCCAGCACCGCCGAGCGCTTCGGCGAGCATCTCCCCGCAGCGTGCGGCGCTCTCGGCCAGTCCCGCACGAGCCTGCTGCGGCGTGCAGTGCGTACGGTTGAGCTGCGGCGGGACCTTCAGGTGCGCAGCCGTAAGCCTGACCCACTTGGTGCGGACATTGTGCATGTGCGTGAAGATCGCAGCAATGGTGCGGGTCTTTCCAGGTGGTTTGGCTCTCCACGCGGAAGGGTCAAGATGTTCGATCAGGATCTGGTTGATACGATCGTTGACGGCAAAAATCTGGACTGCGGCCCGGCCGAGTTGCGTGTGAACCTTGTGTTGGCGGGTGGTCATGGCTCCCTGCTTTTGGACCTATGATACTTCCGGGCCGTGGACAACCAAGGCTGACTATTTGGGTTCGGTGGGGATGGCTAGGAAGACGCGGTCGTCGATGGGGACGGTGGGCGTCAGGGGCGTGGAGGTTTTCCTATCGGCGAGGGCAATTTGTTTTGCCAAGCCGCTGAGCGCGGGAGCCGCGGGCTTGGAAGAGTCGACGGGAGCGTCGCCGGGTTGCATTGAGATGCGCGTGGTCTTGGGCGTGCAATTCGGAGTATTCAGGCAAGTGTCGCGCAGGAAGACCTGGCGGAGTCCGCTGTTGGGAGTTGTGGTCGACGGAGCGGTTTGCGGTTTCGCCGCGGACGATTGCGAATCGTGGCCGGGCGTGATGGCGACAAACGCGACGTAGCGGCCTGAAGAACTGATCGAAGGAAGGACGGCCTCCGTGCCGGTGAGGGCGCCGGAGGGATCGGTGGAAATAAGCGCAGTGGCCGGCTTGCAAGGGGTGGTTGCTCCGGTGCACATATCGCGGATGTAGACCTGTCGTCCTTCGGGCGCGCCGGTGACGAGATTGGTGGCGGCGGAACTGAACGCGACGTAGCGGCCATCGGCGGTGATCACCGGAGAGTGGCTGGCATCGTTGCCCGCAGTGTCATCCTTCGCGACGGAGACGGTTTGTGTTGCGGGCGCGCAACCGCTGGGCGCTCCGACGCACGTGTCTCGCAAGAGAATTTGCGTCACATCATTTTCCTGAGAAGTGTAGGCAACGTAGCGGCCATCGGCACTGATCGCCGGCGTTTCTTCCGCGGTGGCGCCTGCTGCGTTGGCCGTCGAGCTGGCTGTGGCGGGTGCTGGCGGGCCGACGGAGAAAGTCTGCGACGATTGAGTGCAAGTCGGGTTGCCGGTGCAATTGGTGTCGCCACCGCCGAGATTGGGGCAACTAACAAGGCAGACTCCACTGGGCGGATTGATGACGTTGATCTTCGCGGCGGGGTCCGCCTGCGCCAAGTAGGTTACGGGAATGATCGCCTTGATTTGCGTGGAGGTGATACCCGATGTGTTGATGGCGGTCTCAATTCCGCCCGTGGCGACGCCGGTGTAGGTAACGGTGGATGCGCCATTGGTCGAGTTCGGAAGGAAATTGGTTCCCGTCAACGTGATGTTGACCGGGGAACAATTTTTCGTGCACACGGCAGCCGTGGTCGGCGAGATGGATGTGAGCGTAGGCTGAGGATTGGGGGATCCGTAAATCAGAAAGGCCAGGGAGTTGGATAAGCCGTTGTTGCCGGTGCCCGATTGCTGATAGTGAGTGTTCACATAGGCCGTGCCCGGCTTAGCGATTAGACTGGCGGGCACGACTGCGGTTACCACTGTGGCGCTGACGTAGGTGGTCGTGAGGTCCTGCCCGTTCCATTGCACCGTGGTCGGAGGCTTGGCGGGAAAGCCGTTGTTGGGACCGGCGGTGAGGGTGAGCGTGAAGGATGGACCGCCAAAGACGACACCTGTCGGGGAAATATTGAGGAGGGTTGAGCCGGTGGCGTATTGCACGGAATTGTTGTAATCGTTGCAGCTAATGAGCCATGCAAGCGCGATCAAGGCTACGGCAACCGTGGAGCAAAACCGCTTCATCGAATCTCCTTCGCGACGTTTCAAGCGAGTAGCGCCCTCTCGCCGCCCGATCCGGGGAGGACAAGGGAATAGAGCGCGTCTGTTTGGGGTGAGATGCAAAAACTGCAGCACGCGTTGACCTGCCGCTGGAGCACCGCTCGCAGCAGACATACAACCCCCGCTTTACCTGATCTATTATGGCGCAGGTGGGCATTTGGGAAAAGTCGGCATTGGTGCTCGCGGGCAAGCGTCGGAGGTCAAGGCGCGGTCAATTTGCAGGAGGGCCTAAGGCGTCAAGCGACTGGCGCACGAGCAGGGCAATCTTTCTTTGGCGGTCTTCGTCGGGATCCTTAGTGGCCGCGGCGGCATGGTAGGCGGCGGCCGCGAGAGATTTTCTGCCCAGCTTGGCATAGAGATCGCCCTGGGTGAGATGGAAGATGGGATTTTGCGGATAGCGTTCGACGAGCGGAGTGATTAAGGTGAGGGCTTCCTCGTAGTGCAGGTCGTAGTTCTCCAGATTCACGGCGAGGTAGAAACGCGCGAGTACGGGAGTCAGCTGGCCTTCGCGAATCGCCGTTTGCAGCAAGCGGATTCCTTCGGCTTTGGAACCGCCAGGAATACCCATGAAAAAACGAAGGACGCGAGCCATCGTCGACAAGGTGTCCACATAGTAGTCATAGAGGCCGAGGCCGAAGGCTGCGTCGGCGGCGTTGGGATCAAGGGCCAGGGCGCGAAGGAAATGTTCTCGCGCGCGGACGCCTGCTCGGGCTGCGGCGCGGTTCTCTCCGCGAAGGCTGTAGAGACGAGAGGCCAGCGCCTCTGCCATTCCGGCGTAGAGATGCATGGACGCAGTTTCCTTGTGCTGCAAACTGGTTTCCGCCAAGAGATAGGCTTTCGAGGTGAGTTCCAGATAGTGCTGGTCGGCAGGAAGTTTTTCGCGGTGGCGCGGCATGCTCATGCCATATTTGAATTCCGCGGAGAGGCACCAGGTTTTCCACCACAGCGCTTCGACCTCCAGCAGATAGCCCAGCGGCTGATCGGGGGACTGCTGCTGCATCTGGCGAGCTTCGGTGATGGCCTGATCGAGTCGCCACGAATAGATGTCGTCGACAATGGCGGAGACATTTTCTGGAAGTGCGGGCGGGTGGGATGCGGAGGCGGCCTGGTTTGCGCGGACGCAGTCTCCAAAGCAAAACAAGCACAGAACGACGGCGAGGAAGCGGTGAAGCATGGTGTTGGGAGAGGCGAGGGGTCTCACGCCCTCCGTAGCAAGAGTCTAAGCTGTTCCGTGAGAGTTGCAAAACGAAATGGCTTTTGGAGGAATGCCGCTTCGGGCGGGATGGCCTGGTCCATGCCGCCTTCCGCATAACCGGACTATATGCTGAATTGGATGCAGCTCCTGGACCTGACGAGCAAGCTCCGGGCCGCGAATCTCGGGCATGACGACGTCGGTGACGGAGAATGTCGATCGGGCCGGAATGATGGCGGGCGAGTTCCAGAGCGTCCAAGGTGCTTTGCGACTCCATAACTTGATGGCCGGTCGAGCGCAGATATTCCGCGACGGCCAAGCGCAGCGCGACTTCATCATCGACGTAGGTCACTTAGAAGCCAAAAAAGGCCGTCGAGGCGAACTTGGCAGGAGATCAAGAAGCGATATTAGGAGGGGCTCGCAGCTTTTGTTATTCTCGCAACGCATGGTGAAACCGCCGCCCCATCCCGCAAACTCCGCAATCTCTCAACCCGCCCTCGAGCGCGGGCTCGGCCTGAAAGAAGCCGTGGCTTTGAACATGATTGAGATCGTGGGCATCGGGCCGTTTGTGGTGAGTTCGCTGGTGATTAAGGCCATGGGCGGACCGCAGGCGCTGATTGCCTGGCTTGCCGGCGCGCTTTTGGCTACGCTCGATGGCTTCGTGTGGTCGGAACTCGGCGCCGCGATGCCCAAAGCGGGCGGCACGTACGTGTTTTTGCGTGAAGCCTATGGACCCGGGCGCTGGGGCCGGCTGATGTCGTTCCTTTTTGTGTGGCAGACGTTCGTCCAAGCGCCGCTTTCCGTGGCTTCGGCGTCGATCGGATTCGCGCGCTATGCCGGGTACCTTCGGCCGCTGACTACCGTGGAGTCAAAAATGATATCCGGCGGGCTAGTGCTGCTGCTGGTTGTGCTTCTTTATCGCAAGATTACGACCATCGGGAAAATTTCCATGTTGTTGTGGGCTGGAGTTGTCGGCACGATGCTCTGGCTGATCTGGGGCGGCCTCCGGCATTTCGATGCGAAGCTGGCTTTCGATTTTCCGCCGGGCGCATTTCATCTTTCGTCGTTGTGGTTTGCAGGGCTGGGCGCGGCGATGGTCAATACGGTTTACAGTTACTGGGGCTACTACAATATCTGCCATCTCGGGGGCGAAATTCGCGAGCCGGAGAAAAATATTCCGAGGGGCATTTTTCTTTCCATTCTCGGCATCACGGTTTTGTATCTGGCGATGCAAACGAGCTTGCTCGGGGTGATTCCGTGGAGGCAGGCCGAGAACACGCCGTTTATCGCGAGTTTGTTCGTGGAAAAGCTTTATGGCGTGGGCGCCGCGCATTTCGTGACCTGGATGGTGCTGTGGATCGCGCTTGCATCGGTGTTTTCGCTTTTGCTGGGGTACTCGCGCGTGCCTTATTCCGCTGCGCTAGACGGGAACTTCTTCCCGATCTTCGCGAAAGTGCATCCAACGAAACATTTTCCGCACATTTCGCTTCTAATACTGGGGGGCCTGGCCTTCCTGTTCAGCATTGTGTTGAGACTGGAGACCGCCATTGCCGGGATTCTGGCTATGCGGCTGATCGTGCAGTTCATCGGGCAAGCCGTAGGCGTGATTCTGTTGCACAAGCGCTGGGGACCAGAACGGCTGCCGTTTAAAATGTGGCTTTTTCCAGTGCCGGCTATTTTGACCATGCTGGGTTGGGCGTGGCTTTTTTGGCAGACGGGCCCGGCGCGCAAATGGGGGCTGCTGGAGATCGCCCTGGGCGTATCGGCATTTCTCGTCTGGACCCGCGTAATGAGACAATGGCCGTTTGCAGTTGAGACCCGTGAGCAAGCACACGTTGGGGAGGAAGCGTGAATCGATTTGTGGTTCGTTGCACCTTGTTAGCACTCAGCCTGTTCTTTCTCCCACTTGCTCATGCGCAATTTCCTGCCGCGCCCGGCACTGGCCCCGGGCTTCCCGAGACGATTGACGCCATCGACGGAGCGCGCGTCACCACGCGGATCCTTTACATTACTGCGCATCCCGACGACGAAAGCGCCGCGCTACTTACGTATCTGGCGCGCGGGCTTCATGCGGATGTTGCGCTGCTGACGCTCACTCGAGGGGAAGGCGGACAAAACGCGCTTGGCCCGGAGCAGGCTCCGCAGCTCGGGCTGATTCGCACACAGGAACTGCTCGCCGCTACTCGCGGGTATGGTGTGAAGCTGTACTTCACGCGCGCGAAGGATTTCGGCTACTCCAAGACGGTGGCGGAAACGGAAAAAATCTGGGGTGACCAGGTTCTGGAAGACATGGTGCGCGTGATTCGTGAATTTCGTCCGGACATTGTGATCAACGGCTGGGGCGGGGTGCATGGCGGGCATGGACATCATCAGACGTCGGGGCTTTGGACGCCGAAAGCGGTGCAACTCGCAGCGGATGCCAAGGCGTACGAGGACTTGGCGAAGGAAGGGTTGAGTCCGTGGAATATTGATGGAGAACCGCCTGTGGTTCTGGATGTCGACCGTGGGTCGGATAAGCCGCAAGGTTACGTTCTTCCGCTCGACGAAGTATCGCCGTTGTATGGAAAATCGTGGCGCCAGATAGGGCTGGACGCGTTTGTGAATCATCACAGCCAGGGGATCGCGGGATTTTTGGGTTCGTCATTTTTGCGGAGACCGATTGCCCTGAAGCGAGAAGACGGCAAGAATTTTGACCCGTCGATGCTGGCGATTCCTTTGCCGGAATTGTTCGGAAAAGAAGACGGAAAGGTTTGCAGCGCGCACAAGGATTGGTGCGACGCGTTGAAACATTCAGATCAAGAACTGTCGCAGGCACGAGCGGCCGTTTTGGCGCTGGATTTTTCGGCTGCGACGAACCTGCTGGTGGATGTGCAGAAGCGGTTGGCCAAAATTCTTCCGCCCGGTGCCGTGTCTTCGGATGAAAAAAGCACGAACCAATTCCAAGTTAGCTTGCAGGTGGAGCGGGTGACGCGCGCGCTTCGGCTGGCGGCCGGCTTCTTTTTTGAGGCGGAAGCCGATCGCAGTGAAGTGGTGATCGGCGAGCCGGTGTCGTTGACGGTGAGCTACCATTGCCGCCCCGGCGTACAATGTCCGTTTCAAGGGCCGTTAGTGGTGACAGCCGGCAAGCAATTTCAGCCGAGCGGAGGCGACCCCACACAAGGCGTGAAGTTCCAAATCACACTGGACGCGGTCCCGCAAGCGCCTCCGCTGTGGATGCAACTGAGCGCGGAGCCTCGTCCGATCATTTTCGTTTGGATCAAGGAAGAGATTGACGCGGAGCATGAAATCCTAGTGCCCACAAATGTTTTTTACCCGTTCGCTTCTTCCACGACCGTGGCACGAGTTCCGCTGCGCATCGTGCCGGCGTACACACTGTCCGTGCAGCCGACGCAAGCTGTCGAAGTGCTGAACAGCAAGTACCAGCCGTTTGATGTTTTGCTGCGCGTACATTCCTATTCGACGAAGGCCGCAAAGATTTCTGTGGGGCTGGATCTTCCCGACGGGCTGACCTCGAGCGCGCCGGCGGAACTGAACTTCGATGGCGTCGGGGATCAGTACGCGAAATTCACGCTAACTCCACCCACAAAACTGGATGCCGGTAATTTCACGATTACGGCCTACGCGAAGCGCGGTGACGAGAAATTCAGTACGTCGCTTGAGCCGCTGCCTTCGATGCCTACGATTCTGTGGAGCGAGCCAGCGCAATGCGTGGTGCACGCGTTCGATATCAACGTTCCGCCGAATCTTCGTGTGGGCTATATCTCCGCGGAAGGCGAACCCATCCCAGAGGCGCTGAAGCGGCTGGGAATCAGCGTGGATCTGCTGGACGCGGCGGCGCTGGCCTTCGGCAATCTTTCCACTTACGACGCGATCGTGGTGGGTGTGCGCGCGTATGAACTTCGCCCCGAGCTTTCGGGCGCCAACAAGCGGCTGCTCGACTACGTTTCCGATGGCGGCACGCTGGTGGTGCAATACAATCGCGACTATATCTGGGACCGCGTGCAGCCCGCGCCGTACCCCGCGAAAATCGGCAGCCCGACGCCGCGGATCACGGATGAAAATTCGCCGGTGAAATTCTTGAAGGCTGATGATCCGTTGCTGAATCGTCCCAACAAGATCACGCAGGCCGATTTCCAGAACTGGAAGCAAGAGCGCGGGCTGTATTTCTGGAGCGATTTCGATGCGAAGTATACGCCGGTGCTGGCGATGAGCGATCCGGGAGAAAAGGATTTGAATGGCGGCGTGGTGTACACGCGCTATGGGAAAGGCACGTACATTTATACCGGGCTGGCGTTTTTCCGGGAGCTGCCGGATGGAGTGCCGGGGGCGTACCGGTTGTTCGTGAATTTGCTTAGCGCGTCGAAGACGGAGTAGGGGTGGGGAAAGAAATCCTCAGCGGCTAAAGCCGGGTTGCGGGGCAAGCACATATGGCACGACTGAAGTCGTGCCCTCCCGAGTTAGATATCGGATAAAGGTGGGAATAGAATTGGCGCTGGGTGCGGCGCACTGCGTTATGCTCGATGTGTCCAGCATTGGAACAGCGAATCGCACCGGATCGCTCCGGACGCAGTGTGACGCATCATTTTTGTGGGAGTGTATGAAGAATGAATCACAACGCAGCTAGATTTTCAAACTCGCGGTCGCGTTATTGGCACTTGTTCGCCATGCTCGCGCTATGCCTTGCTTTTGCGACGACGGCGTCGGCGCAGAAAGACAAAAAGAAAAAGCAGGCCGACCAGGCGCAACCGCAACCCGACGCCTCGAAATCACTCCCCGATGAACAGCGCATCGACCTGCTGATCTCCGACATGCTGGGGGCGTGGCAAATCGGAGATACGGATAAGCTTCATAAAGACATCGCGGACGATGTTGTGGTGGTGAATGGAAATTGGGCGCCGCCGGTTGTGGGATGGCCGGAATACCTAAGGGCTTACCAGATGCAACGAGCGCGCGCGAATCAGGTTCGGCTGGAACGCACGAACACGCTGGTCCGCGTCACCGGAAATGTGGGCTGGGCGTGTTATCAATGGGAGTTCTCAGGAATAGTGGACGGCCAATCGAGCGGCGCGCGCGGACAGACCACGCTGATCCTTGCGAAACGAAACGACGCGTGGATCATCGTGCACAATCACACTTCATTGGTGGAAACCGCGCTGCAGCCCAGCCCTGCAACTACTGCGCCCGCACCAGCAGTGAAGCCATAGAGTAGCGCTGACCTTTTGCGGCGCGGCCTGTCGAGATCAGAAATTCTTGAGGCCGTTGTAAACGAAGATGCCGGCAATCGCCAGCAACAGCACGCCTGCCATGATCCCACTGGTTAAGATAGGCGAGGAGAGTTTGTTGATCTTGGTGACCAACTCCCTCTGCTCCCTAGCCATATGTTCCTCAGCGGCATCCAGGAAAATTTGGTCGTCCTCGTGACTGGCGAGCACGCTGCGCCAGATTACCAAGATCAGGAATATGGCGGTTACGACTCCCCAGGTGATTAGAAGATAAAGGAAAGGCCCCTTCAACAACCCTTCTATCGCGTCCATAGAGTCCTCCCGTTTGGAAACGGTCGGCGATGCCTGCCTCCCCAAGGCAGACAGGGCTGATTTGCGCGCAGTATAGCACTCTGCGTGGAGAATGGAAGTGCTACGAGGGGCTAAAACTAGCAGGAAAGTTTGTACCGTGGCCGTACGCGATTTCACAGATTCGGGAAGTATTGGGCTGATAAATGGCGGAGCGACTAACTAGCCACAGGAGTGTTCGACCGGGCAACGAAGGTCAATTACTCTAGTGTAATCAATGCCTTAGGCGGGGTGGCCGGAATGCGGCTGTTTGGGGCGCGTGGCGGCATGGCTTGTCCGCTTCGCCGGTTCCTTCAGATCACACGCGCATTGGTTCCTTAGAGGAGCACTATTGGCCCACCGAGTTTGTGCGCGGACTGCGTGGACTGGCATTCATTGCGGAAAGCGACGCGGACAAGGTAGAATCAAAACAGTGCCCGAATGGCGGAACTGGCAGACGCGCCAGGTTCAGGACCTGGTTCTCGCAAGGGAGTGGAGGTTCGAGTCCTCTTTCGGGCACCATACGAATCATGGCAAAGGCAAAGGTTCGCCAAATCCTCCGGCATCTCTTATCTGCTCCGCGTCCAGTTCGTTTCTCCCATCCTTTATCTGGTCTCCCGTACAGCTTTCGCCACACTGCGTAACTCTGTTATTTTTCTCGTGGCGGTATGTTGCGCGCTAACGCTAGGCAACCCGGCCATGGTGTGGGGTCCTCTCAAACAGAATTACGGAGGAATGCGTGCCCGAATCCGCGCTCGGCACGTGGTTCAGGGATTCTCTGCGCAAGCCCTTCAAACGCACCGCGCTTTTTGCGTTTCTGATTTGCGGCATATTGTTATCGGTTTGCGCTCCTGCTAAAGCGGCGCCAATCTCGCCCGGGCCTCTTCCAAAGTGCATTCGTCGCTGAACGGAACTTCGCCGTGCAACTCTTGCCACCAGTTTGGTGCAAGCACCCATGGGCCTGGCCAGCCAGGTGGGTAACAGCGTCACTATTTCGTACCGGCAAGCGGCTTTTGCGCGGATCAAGGATCGCAACAAGCAGCGAATTGAGGAGTTCATTCGTAAGGGCAAACTGCAGGCGCTGTTCAACTCGAATCCTGTAGAGATACTGGCCGATTCGGTGATCATGGATGTGAATGGCGCGAAGCAAACGCTTGCCAATGATTTTGTGTGGATTTTTGCGGGTGGCGAGCCGCCCACAGCGTTTCAGAAGAAGGTTGGCATCGGCTTCGGGGAACGCCACGGGACGCCCGACGGTGTGCGCGCCATCAAGCAAGCGCAAGGAGCTGGCCTCACTCCTGCCTGAAGCTGCGCTGAGGGCAACCAACTGCCAGGGTTACATCATCTGTGAGTTCGTTATGGACTGTGTCGATGTGGGGACATGCCGATGATGGCTAGAACAGCTTGCGCGGTGCTGTCGCTGATTCTGGCTATGCCGGGAATCATTGCGTACACAGGTATGGCGTCAGAGCGTAGCAACCCACCCTTCGCAAAACCGGCGAAGGCTGGGCCACCCTCAAGCTCAAGCGACTACGACATTGCAGATCGGCAGAAAGCAATCACCGTTCCCTTTGTTCTCGACCACAATAGGGTTTTTGTGGAACTCGTTTTCGTGAAGCCCGATGGCACGATTCGCAAGGCGCGCGCGTTTGTCGATATGGGTGATCAAAACCTGACGTTCACCGAATTGCTTGCCGAAGAGCTTCAATTAGACCAGGACAAGGCGCTGCGAATTCGGATTGCAGGCACGTCCCTCGTCTTTGACGAGGACAAATTGACGGCACAGGCTGTTCCAGACGGATCGATCATATCGGCAGCTGGAACAGTAGAGGCCAATTTTCCTGCAACCTTGCTGATGAACTATGACGTGGTGTTTGACTATAAAGCGCGAACGATGACTCTGGCGGCACCAGGCACCGTTCAACACGAAGGAGTGCGTGTGCCGTGCCGCGTCAATCCGAAAACGGGTCTTGTCTCGGTTGAGATTGCGGTTGGGAAACAAAGTTATGCGGTAACGATTGACAATGGGTCAGCGTACACCTGGGTTGCCAAACGCGTCGCGAGCGGCTGGATTAACGCGCATCCCGACTGGTCTCGTGGAGTCGGAGCGATCGGCCACGCCAACATGAATGGGCGGGAGGGAGAAGCCAGCGCATTGCTGCTCAGGGTCCCCCTGATTGCCGCCGGTTCCTTGCAACTGCAACAAGTGGGGGTTGCCGGGTACACGGAAATGTTCGATCACGTGGAGATGTTCGATTGGTATTCGAAGAAAGCGCCGGAGCCGGTGGTGGGCTTCATCGGCGGCAATGTACTGAAATCGTTCCGCATCGAGGTCGACTATGTACACAAAGCAACCTACTGGTCGCAGCAATCGCCGATCGAGACGGACGACATGGATCAGATTCCGCTTGTACTGCAACCGGCGCAGGATGGCAGTTTCACGGTGATCGGCATTTTCACTAAGAACGGAAAGAAGCAGATGGATGGAGTTTTGGTTAGAGACAAGCTCATCAAGGTGGGAGACCTGGCAACCAAATCAGCAACGTTTGGCGCGGTGATTGACGCACTGCATGGGCCGCCGGGCGCGACGCGAACGTTGGTGCTTGAGCGCGGCGGCAAACAGCTCACGGTCACGGCGCGGATCGTCGGGTTTTAAAGGAGGCAACCCGTTCATTCCGCTGCTAGATAGACGTAGCGCAGGATGAACAGCGCGGTGAGGATCCACAACAGGAGGCTGACTTCGCGCCACTTGCCGGCCGCCACTTTTGCCAGCGTATAGGTAATTACGCCCAAACTTAATCCTGTGGCGATGCTGAAGGTTAAAGGCGTGGCCAGGAGGGTGACGAACGCGGGAAACGCCTCGGTGAACTCTGTCCAATCGACCTTGGCGATCGACTGGGTCATCAGAGCGCCGACCAAGATCAATGCCGGGGCGGTGGCGAATGCCGGGATGGAAGCCGCCAGCGGAGAGAAAAACATAGCAGCCAGAAAGAGTCCTGCTACCACCACGTTGCTTAGACCGGTGCGCGCGCCTGCAGCGACGCCCGCGGCGCTCTCGATGTAACTCGTTACCGTTGAGGTTCCGGTCAGCGCTCCGAAAATCGTGCCGACTCCATCGGCGAGCAACGCTTTTCCTACGCGTGGGATTTTGCCGTCCTTGACGAACCCACCCTGCTCGCAGACGCCAACCAGCGTTCCGACGTTGTCGAACAAATCCACGAAGAGAAAAATGAAGATGATTTCGATCAGGCCGAGGTGTAACGCTGCGCGCAAATCCAGCTTCAGAAAGGTGGCTGACGGGTGCGGCAAGGCCATGAACGCCGTTGGCCAGTGCGCGAGGCCGCGAAAGATCCCGAACAATGTTGCGCCGAGGATTCCCAGGAGGATCGCTCCATTCACGCGCCGGACCATCAGGATCAGTATCAGCAGCAATGCCGACGCACGCCGCTTGCACTTCGCGGTTGCCGAAATTGCCCAAGCTTACAAACGTGGCCGGATTGGCCACGACGAGTTTCGCGCTGCGCAATCCCACAAAGGCGATGAACATTCCGATACCGCCGGCGGTGGCGTGCTTCAGGCTTTCCGGGATGCCGTTTACGATCTGTTCGCGGACGCGTGTGACGGTCAGGAGCACAAACAGGACACCGGAAAAAAAGACGGCGCCCAGCGCCACGGGCCACGGCACATGCATTCCGAGGCAGACCGAGTAGGTGAAATAGGCGTTCAACGACATTCCCGGGGCCAGTGCAATGGGATAATTCGCATACAGGCCCATCACCAGCGTCGCGACGGCCGCGGAAAGGCAGGTGGCAAAGACCACGCCGTCTGGCGGCATGCCCGCTTGCGCCAGAATTTGCGGATTGA
Source organism: Candidatus Acidiferrales bacterium (assembly GCA_963792145.1). Lineage (GTDB taxonomy): Bacteria > Acidobacteriota > Terriglobia > Acidiferrales > UBA7541 > Acidiferrum. The sequence goes on along the minus strand of CAWBVH010000061.1, from coordinate 152,476 downwards.
CGACCACAATGTAGGCCATCGTGAGGAACGTGGTCACACCACCCAAGACTTCTTGCCGCACCGTGGTCTGATTCTGTTTGAGCTGAAACAGTTTTTCGATCAATGTGGGCGCCCGCCGCCTTTTGTGTGGTTGTCTCTTGGCGACGCCACTGTAGGTGCGTCGGACCGTGAAGTCAATGTCACGCATGCTTCGCCGTATCGGGGGTTGGCGGTGTAGTATTGCCTCGGTCAAGAAGAAGATGAGGTGGAAGAGAGGCGATCGCCGTGTCGAAGAAGAGCTGCGGGCTGTTTTGTGGTGTGGGAATTGTGACGATTGTTGGAGGACTAAGTGTTGCGATGCCTTGTGCGGCGCAGCAATTGACGAACGAAAAGGTGTCACTGAGCGTGAATGCGAAAGACGGATCGTATCAACTGGGGGTGCGCGGTGGTCAACCGATATTCAACAGCCGTGTGGCGGCGCAGATCGATCACCAGTGGCTGCGTTCGAGTGACTATCCTCGTCACCAAGTTGCTGAATCTACGTTCAGCGATGAACTGGGGCCGGGGCATGCGGTCACCGTGACGTTCAGCGGACTCGAGGGGAAACCTGAGCTGATTTACTTCGGGCAGGTGTATGACCAGCGTCCGTATGCCGCTGTGCAGGTACAAGTGCGCAACACCACGAATCGGGAGCTGACGGTGCAAGCTATCCGAAGCGTTGAGGCGACTGGCGATCCAATGGTCAATCTGGGTGGTCATCGCATCGGCCGATCGCATTCTCTCCGACAGCTTCAGTGAAGACTGGCCGGAGCTTCATCTGTATGACCTGGGAAAAGCGCCGGGCGGGATGCATCGCGGTGCGGGCAGTCAACTGATTTACAATCGCGAGAGCAAGCAAAGTGTGTTTCTCGGCGCGCTGAGTTCTGACCGGTTTCTTACGCTGCTGCATCTGCAGGCAGCAGGCACGGGCGCAGAGACAAAGATTGCATCGTTTAGTGTGGACTCCACGGGAACCACGGAAGTGCAGAAAGAGTTCGATATGAAAAATGCCCAAGCAGAAGATCTGATCGAGCTGAGTCTTCCCGTTGCGCCCGGAACAGGAATGCATTCCGAGCGGCTGATGCTGGAGGCCGGGCCGGACTACCACGGCCAGCTGCTCGCTTACGGCGAGGCGATCCGACGGCTGCACCACGCGCGCGTTTCCGTTGACACGCCAATCGGTTGGTGGAGTTGGACCGCGTTCTATGGAGGCATTAACGAAGGCGAGACGCTTGCGAACGCGGATTGGCAAGCCGAGCATCTGAAGGCGCTGGGGTACAAATATTTTCAGATCGACGAAGGCTACCAGTACGCGCGCGGAGAGTACGCTACGGCGAACGCCACACAATTTCCCGATGGACTGCGCTTCGTGGGACACCGAATTACCGGGGACGGCTTGACGTTCGGCATCTGGACGGGGCCGTTCGAAGTGACAAGCCGGGCCTGGGTGTACGAGCACCACAAGGATTGGCTGGTGCACAACGCCAAGGGCGAGCCCATCCGCAATCGGCAAGTGTGGAACCAGAAAACGGATGTGCTGTACACGCTGGATACGACAAATCCCGGCGCGCAGGAGTATCTGCGACAGACGTACAAAACGCTGGTGCGGGAATGGGGAGTGCGTTTCATCAAACTCGATTTCATGGATACCACCGCGATCGAAGGATATCGTTACCGGCCGAATACCACGGCGCTGGAAGCGCAACGCATCGGGTTGCAGATTATTCGCGACACGGTCGGCGAGGACGTGGTGCTGGACAAGGACGGAAGCCCGATGCTGAACGCCGTGGGGTTGGTTGAAACGGGGCGCATCTCCACGGACACGGCGCACGCGTTTGAGGCTACGAAGGAGGCTGCACCGGGAATCGCCGCGCGCTTTTACATGCACCGCAATTTTTTCGTAAATGATCCGGATGCGTTCAACACGACGTCGCAAGCGTTTCCCGATATTCGCCGCGAGCTGCCGGCTTCACTTGAATTGTCGGCAGCGCAGGCTTCGATTGCGCTTTCGGCGGTGTCCGGCGGGATGTATGAAATTGGCGACGACATGGTTGTGCTGGGTTCGCAGAAAGATCGGCTGGCGCTGGTTGAGAACGCCGATCTACTTGCTATGGCGAAGATTGGACGGGCTTCTACACCTATCGATCTGATGACCTTCGAAGCCCAGGACGAGCAGCCCAGCATTTTCTTTTTGCAGGAAAGCCCGCGGCAGTCGATCCTGACGGTATTTAATTGGACGAAGAGTCCGCGCTCGCACACGTTGAAGCTGGCGAACCTCGGGTTGCGTGGCGAGCATACGTACGCGGCGTCGGACGTGCTGAACCAGAATGCGCCGACAATTGTTGCGGACGGCACCGTGCGCATCGAGAATCAAGCGCCTGAATCGGTGAGAGTGATCAAGCTGATCGACAGCAGCGTTTCGCCGGCCGCGCCAACCGTTAAGGCCGAGGTGCCCGCGGCCGCTAACGCCGGAGAGATCATTCACTTCTCGGCGCAAAGCGAAATCGCTGGTGCGCCGGGGTTATCGTATCGCTGGGATTTTGGAGATGGTACTGGCGCAAGCGGTTCCAAGGTTTCTCACGCGTATACGCGAGCGGCGCAGTTCACAGTTCGTTTGACGGTAGATGGAGTGGACGGCGTGCCAGCGGTGCGAAATTTTCCCGTCAAGGTGACCGGCAACTTAACAGCGTTTCCAAAGCTCAGCGATAACCGGCGCTATCAGGAGCCTACCGACCACTGAAGGATGCGCAACGACGCGTCGCAATGTAAGCCGTCTCTCCGGGCTGGCATAAAAGCCAGGGCTACATAAAGGAACAAAGACAGCGAGCCCGTTGGTGTTTCGAGTGGAACCGATTTCGGCGTGAGGCGTTCCAGCATTCTCGAGCATCTAACAGTTCGAGGAGTGCAAGAAAATGCGAGATCAAGAAGTGTTGATCGTGGGAGCTGGACCTACGGGCCTCAGCGTGGCAATCGAGTTAAAGAGGCTGGGAGTGCCGTTTCGGCTGGTGGAAAAATCGCTGAAGGCGGCGCAATATTCGCAGGCTCTGGTGGTGCAGGCTCGGACGCTCGAGCAATTCGAACGCTATGGCATTGCAGAAGCCGCGGTGCGACGAGGGAGACCGCTGAAGCACGCTTCGGTGATCAGCGAAGGGCGGACCATTGTTTCGTTTCCGTTCGACAAAATTCCAGGCCACTATCCATTTGTCTTGTTTCTGCCGCAAAACGAGACGGAAGCGTTGCTGATCGAGCATCTGGAATCGCTGGGAGGGCGAATTGAGCGCGGAACAGAGCTGCTGTCGATTGCGGAGAAGGGCAACGGGGCTGAGGTACAACTCCGTGGAGTGGACGGCAAAATTGAGAACACAACGGTCGGATGGGTGGTGGGATGCGATGGAGCGCACAGTGCCGTCCGCGAAAGCCTGAAGATTCCGTTTTCCGGCGCCAAGGTGGGCTTGAACTTTTTTCTAGGCGATTTGGAATTGGAAGGGCCGGACCTGCTGGGCGACGAACTGCGCATTTACCTGCACCACGGAGACGTGGTGTTCATCGGCCGGCTAAAGGAAAAAGTGTTTCGTGTGATCGTGGCGCTGCATTCCGAGCAGGCCAAGCCAGAACGTGAAATACAACTGAAGCTTTCTGATTTTCAGGAGCCCATGGACCGGGCCGGGATACGCTTGCGGGCGACCTCAGCATCCTGGATGACACCTTTCCGGGTGAGCGATCGTCGCGCTGAACACATGCGGTGTGGGCACATTTTCCTGGCGGGCGACGCCTCGCACATTCATTCGCCGGTGGCAGGGCAAGGAATGAATACGGGCATCCAAGACGCCGCAAACCTGGGGTGGAAAATTGCCGCGGTTTGCAATGGGGCGGACGAGAGTCTACTGGACAGCTATGAAGAAGAGCGCGGGAAGGTGAGCGAGCAGCTACTAAGCAACACGTCGCGCGTGTTGAGGGCCGTCACTAGCACGAGCGTTTTGCTGGAGAAGTTGCGCGACGCTTTTGTGCATATGGCGACGCAGATTCCGTTTGTGCAAGAGGAAATTGTGGGATTCGTGTCGGAAACGGCGATTAACTATCGGCATTCGCCGATCGTGATGGATTTGCTTGGCATCGGGTCGTGGCGCGCAGGAGATCGCATGCCGAACCCGGAGCTGGTGTGGAAAGGGCGGCGGATGAGGCTGCTGGATCCATTGACCAGTGCGCGAGCGCTGCTGGTGGGCCTGGATGTTCAAGAGCCGTTCCGGCAACAGGCGCTTCTGCCGCGCGCCGAGTATCTGTTCCTCAATTCCAGCGACCTGCAGATGGGGAAAGAGGAATTGAACGAGCTGATTGGCGAGAGCGGCGTGATATTTGTTCGGCCGGACGGATATGTGGGCTTCCGCGGCGCGGAGGCAAATCTGGATGGCGTTGAGGAGTTTGCGCATAAGATCGGCGGCTCGTTTGTGGGACCAGTGGGAGAATCGGCGGAAAAAGGGAAGGCCGCCGACGCTCGTTAAATCATTATTGAAGCTTGCTGTTCACCTGGAGACTGACCCGTTCGCGGAAATTTCGCTGGCACGCAAGCGCCGGTTCGCATAAAGTAGCCCCCGGATTGCGAGGCGTGCGCCTCTCGCCACTCTTTGCGACGTGCCACGTTCCTGTTAACTCCGGCCCGCCTTGGAACGCGACAAGCCGTATGACCGCTTCGCGAATCCACTCACACTTCGGAGAACACAATGAACAAATACCTGGTGGAACTGATTGGAACCTTCTTCCTGGTTTTGACGATTGGTTGCACGGTTATCGAAAAAGGAGCGGGCCCGTTGGCGCCGATCGCGATTGGCGCCGCGCTGATGGTAATGATTTATGCTGGCGGACATATTTCGGGCGGTCACTACAATCCTGCGGTAACGCTGGGCGTTTGGATGCGCGGTAAGTGCGACACGAAGGATGTAGGGCCGTACATGGCGTTTCAGATTGTGGGCGCGTTGCTGGCGGCGGCCGTGGTGAAATTTTTTAAGGTGGGCGTGACGGTGACTCCGGGCGAACCCGCAGTGGGGGCCGCGCTGCTGGCTGAATTCCTGTTTACCTTTGCGCTGGTGTTTGTTGTTCTGAATTCCGCCACCGCCAAGGGCACCGCTGGGAATTCGTTTTACGGACTGGCGATCGGCATGACGGTGATGACCGGTGCGTTTGCTGTTGGGAACATTTCTGGCGGCGCGTTCAATCCCGCAGTCGCGATCGGAATCAGCATCATGGGGCTTTCGGCGTGGTCGAGCATCTGGATTTTTCTGGTGGCCGATTTCGTGGGCGGAGCGGTGGCGGCGCTGACGTTCAAATTCGTGAACCCCGGCGATTGAGATTCGTTGGGGTCCACTTGAAGGAACTTCGATGGCAGGAAAAGTGGACCTCTACGACAATGCTTACGCGAACTACGATGCAGAAGTGTATCGGCAGATACGCGTCGAGACTTATGGAGAAGATCTCGGGCAGACAAGCTGGGTAAGCTCGGAAGAATCCCAAGAAATACCTCGGACGTTGCGGCTCACGCCCAGTTCGTATGTGCTGGAAATCGGTTGCGGTTCCGGGCGGTATGCGCTGCAAATTGTGGCCACGGTGGGTTGTCGTGTCGTGGGGCTGGACACGAACGGCCCGGGTATCGAGACAGCGCGTCAGCTTGCGGCGGCGCGTACCATGGCGGAGCAAGCGCGGTTTGAGATTTGCGATGCCGCCGAGAAGCTGCCGTTTGGCGATTCGACGTTTGACGCGGCTTTTGCGAACGACGTTCTGTGCCATCTTTCCGAACGCCTGCGCGTTCTGCGCGAACTCTTTCGCGTTCTTAAACCCGGCGGACGGATGCTCTTCAGTGACGCGCTGGTGATCGGCGGGCTGATTTCACAGCAGGAAATTGCGACGCGCAGTTCGATCGGCTTCTACATCTTCAGTCCACCCGGGGAGAACGAAGCGAATCATCAGGGAGGCAGGTTTCCGGCTGGAGAGCGCCTCGGACACAAGCGAACATGCAGCGTCGGTAGCGCAGCGGTGGCGAGACGCGCGGGAGAAGAGAAAAGAGACGCTGCTGACCATCGAAAGCCCGGCGAATTACGAAGGATTACAGCAATTTCTTTCTACGGTGCATGCGCTGACGAGTGAAAGGCGCCTGTTGCGTTATATCTACGTGGCAGAAAAGCCGGGCGACTGCACGGCGTCTAACTGATCGAAGCTCCCGAACGGCATTACAGATTCCTGATTGCCATGACGGGATCAACTTTGGTGGCGCGCCGCGCTGGGAGGAAAGAAGCGAGCAGAGCCACGGCGGCGAGAAGCAGGGAGATGAGAAGAAAAGTAAGAGGATCAGTGGCGCTGACGCCATAGAGCAAACTGGCGACAATTCTGGAGAGGCCGAGCGCAAAGAGCAAACCGCAAAGCATGCCAACAGCGGTGAGAATGATTCCCTGGCGCAGCACCATTTTCCAAACGTCGATGGCGCGAGCTCCCAGAGCCATGCGAATCCCAATTTCCTGGGTGCGTTGCACCACCGAATAGGCCATGACGCCGTAGATACCGATGGCCGCGAGGATCATGGCCAGAAAGGCGAAGCTGCCGACGGCCACGGCGCCCGCGTGCAAGGGAAAAAGCGCCAGGCGCATGTGTTCGCGAAGAGTCTTGGCTTCGTAAACGGGCAAAGTGGGATCGAGGTTGCGGACTTCGCTGCGGACACTGCCGATGATTGCATTTGCATCGAGGTCTGTGCGCACAACGAGCGCTGCGTTGGACGCATAAACTTGCTGGAGGGGATAGTAAATGGTGAGCCTCGGAATTTCGCCGAGACTCTGATACTTGCCGTTTTTTGCGAGCCCGACCACCTCAAGCACCGAGGTGTTGCCGGAGTGCAAGCGCTTTCCGATGGGATTCTCGCCGGGCCAGAACTTTTGCGCGAGGGTTTCATTCACGATGGCCACTCCCTGCGATTTCTCCGTGTCGCTGTCGGCAAAATCGCGACCGGCCAGCAAGGGAATTCCCATGGCCGCAAAATATCCGGGGCTGATGCTTTCATAGAAGGCAGAGGGCATGTCTTGCGCCTGCGGTTCGGGCCGGCCGTCAGGGTAGACACCGGTGGTACTTGCTTCCAGCCCCAGCGGCAAACTTCGGATCAAACCTGCGGCCTGTACACCGGGCAATGCTCGAACGCGCTGTGCCAGTTGCTGGTAGAAAATCTGTCCCTTCTGCTCGTCGTAGCCCTGAAGGCCCAAGTCCACGGAGAGGGTCACTGCATGGCTGGGATCAAAGCCTGGGCCGAGGCCCTCGGTATGGCTCAGACTTCTTACGGTTAGTCCCGCGGTGATCAGCAAGACGAAGGACAGCGCGACCTGCAGGACGACCAGCACGCTGCGCAAGCGGGCCTTGCGGCCGCCGCCGAGGGCATCTTCCTTCAAAGTTGAGACGACATCCGGGCGGCTGGCGTAGACGGCGGGCACGAGGCCAAAACCAATGCCCGTCAGCAGCGCGAGCGAGGTGACAAAAAATAGGACGCGCCAATCCAAGCGCAGATCAAGCGTCAAGGCAAAGTCGGTGGAAGGAAGCGAAGCCTGCGCGAGGCGCATGAGGAAAGTACCAAGGAGCAAACCGAACGCTGCGCCAATGACCGAGAGCATGAGACTTTCCGTCAACAGTTGCCTGGTCAAGCGAAAGCGCGTGGCGCCGATGGCCATGCGGACAGCAATTTCCTTGCGGCGCTGAGCGGCACGCGCGAGAAGTAAGCTGGCAAGGTTCGAGCAGGCGATCATCAACACCAGCACGACCGTCAACATCAGAGCGCCGGTGAAGGCAAGGACCGCGCTGCGTAAATTGGGATCGACAAGCCCCGGAGGAGTGAGACGCAGCGCCATTCCTTGATCATTGCCGGGATACTCCTTTTCCAGTTGCTGCGCGACGGTATTCAATTGAGCCTGCGCTTGGGCAGCCGCGATTCCAGGTCTCAGGCGGCCAACCACCAACCACTGGCCATTGCCGCGCGACTCCATGCCGTTTGACGACTCGATCCACTCCTGCATCACGCTGGGAATCCAGAACTCCGGAGTGAAGACACTTTCCGTCCCGGTGAAATTGCGAGGCGCCACGCCAACCGCCACGAAGCTGTGCCCATTAATCATGACCGGACTACCCACGATTGCGGGGTCGGAGGCAAAACGGCGCTGCCAGCAGCCATAGCTGAGCACCGCTACGGGGTGCGCGTTGGGAGCGCTGCCTTCCTCGGGGAGAAATGTGCGACCGATGAAGGGACGAACACCAAGCAGATGGAAGTAATTCTCGGATACGAGGTAGCCCCAAACGCGTTCGTTGGCGCCGTTGTGGCTGAGACTCATGGGAGCAAAGCGGTAGACGGCCATGGCGGACAAAACCTGGTTACGGTCGCGAAGATCTTTGTAATTGGGATAGGACATCGATTGCGAGTAGGAAGGATCGTTGCGCTGGCCCTGATAAATCGCGAACACCTGTTCGGGATGAACGATGGGCAAGGGCCGAAGCAGGCAAGTGCTGACCAAACCAAAAATGACGGCGTTGGCGCCGATTCCCAAGGCGAGGGAGATCAGCGCAACAAAGGTGAATCCAGGACTCCTGACGAGCTGGCGTGCCCCGAAGCGCAGATCCTGCCAAAGAATTTCGAACAAGCCACCACCGCGCTGGTCCCAGCTCACGTCTTTGAGGTAGCCGCTATTTCCAAAATGCTGCTCGGCGCTTCTGCGGGCTTCCTCCGACGAAAGGCCGCGGCGGATGTTTTCTTCAGTGCGGCGATCGATGTGGAACTGCCACTCGTCGGCGATCTCGCGGTGTACATCCGCACTGTGAAAAAGCGCCCGCAAGCGCATACGGAGTTTCGTGAGCCAGCCCATGGGAAATCTCCTTCAGGCGGTGCGGAGGACCTTGCCGACCGCCAACGAAAGATGCGACCACTTGGCCTCTTCCAATGCCAATTGCTTGCGGCCAGAGCGCGTCAGACTGTAGAAGCGCGCGCGGCGGTTGTTCTCCGAGACGCCCCATTCGCTTTTGATCCAGCCACGCAGCTCGATGCGGTAGAGCGCGGGGTAGAGCGTGCCTTCCTCGACGGTAAGCATTTCTTCGGCAAGCTGGCAGATGCGCTGGCCTACGCCGTAGCCGTGCATGGCGCCGAGAGAGAGGGCCTTCAGGATTAACATGTCGAGAGTCCCTTGCGGGAGATCGGATTTTTGTTTGGTCATGCGGGGCCTTCCCTATTTGCTTCTGGGGGAGGAGGGTAACACAGGCTTCCCTAGAAGGTCAAAGGAAAAAAGGGGTCGGTTGTGACCGCGAATACGGCGGAGGCGGCAAGTATTTGTGGTGAGCGGAGCGCCTCAGAAGGCGGCCGCTACAAGGGCCGAGAGGACCAACCTAAAGGTTGGCCACTACAAAGAGAAGGCAACAACAAATGCAAACCCAACAGCAAAGGCAACGACAGCGGCAGAGGCAAACCCAAGGCACAATGTATTGTGCCCCTACACCAGAATGCGGGTCAGTTAACGGCGGAAGGCGCCCAAGCCGATTCTCACTTGGATGGTGTTGATGCCGGGATTGGGCTTGGTCATTCCAGCGTTGGAGATGTGCATGAACCTGACTTCGGCGCTGAAGTTGTGCTTTCGGCGAAGGAAGTGAGCGCCAAGAGCCCCGCTGGAAGTGAAATTAATCTGCGAAGTGCCCTCCGGGACCTTGGTGTTGGTGAAGAGAGTTCCGCCTTCAATTTCAAAATAGGGTTTTACTTTTTTTGGTGAAGTTAGAATCCATTTGAAGGCGAACGGATTGACGCCTCCGCCGTAGGCGGTATTCGTCTTCTGCGCAATCACCCACACGGGCACGACGTCCAGTGCGTACTCCAATTGGCCCTTCAAAAAGCCGGGGCCGTGGGGCGAGGTGATCACGATTCCGTAACGCAAGCCGAGATTCCACACGCCTGTGTCTGAGGTGCTGCCGTTGATTCCGTGCCCTCCGCCGGTCCAGACCTGCCATTCGCTGCTGGCACCTTCCGGCCCTGCCTGAGCAAGGCGCGGGATCTAGGGATCGACAGCAGAGCGGCCAGCAGTAGCTTCCACGCGCAACTTTTCTTCACGAGCGTCTCCCAAAATTGTGGATGCACGATATCTGAATCGCGGCATACAGACAATCGAGAACACGTCAGCGCGTTTTGGTTAGGAACCGCGAATTTGTGGGTAATTTTGCGGCCGGGCAAAAAAAGAAGGGAGGCGGGCCAGGTCTTCCCGCCTCCCCACATTCGCCTTTCGGCGAATCCGACTAGCCTGACGGAGGGCGGCTAGCCGGTCGTGTGTTGGCCTACCTATGAAATGGAAGAAACGTGAAAAAAGTTACACCCAACTGAAAAAAATGACTAAAATCTTGATGGCTTCCTCGCTCCCGGAAAGGGACCAATCGCGAATGCCCCGTTCCACACAATTAAGTCCGGATAACATCCTGCGTTTACTACAACTTAGGAACGATCCGGTTTCGCTGGAGGAGCTGGCGCGGTCCCTCCACGTAAACAAAGGTAACCGCGGTGCGTTGCTCGCGATGCTGGCCAAATTGAAGAAACGGGGTCTGGTGGAGGCGTTGTCGCATGACCGGTTCCTTTTTCGGCGTGGCCAGCGCAACCCGTCGGCCTGCACCCGCTGCCACGCCCGTTTCTGCACCCGAAAAGATTCCACAACACAAAACCACCGCGCGCGACGAAATCCGCGGCCGCTTAGTGCACCATGCGGATGGATATGGGTTCGTGGTGCCCGACTTGGCCCTGCCGAACGTCGATGGCGACATTTTTATCCCACGCGACCAGATCGAAGATGCCATGCACGGCGATCATGTGGTCGTGAAAATCACGCGGCTGAGCGGGCAGCCCGGTGCACGGCGCGCCGAGGGGCGCATTGTGCGCATCATTGGGCGTGCGCACCCCTCCGTGGTTGGCCAATTCCGTTATGTATCCCGCGGCGCCGTGGTGGTGCCTTACGACCCACGCGTGCAGCACGAAATCGAACTGCTGCCCGGCGAGGAGCTTTCTGCGGCGCTGCGCGAACAGCTGCTTCCTTCCGCCAAGGAACACTCGGCACGCAACCGGCGCCTGCCGCACATCCCGAAGCTCGATGGAGCTGTTGTTAACGTTGAGCTGCTGCACTATCCGCGCGGAGGCGCCGCTCCGGTTGGCCGCGTTATTGAAATTCTGGGCCGTCCCGGGGATCTGGGCGTCGATACTGAGATCATCATTCGCAAACACCATCTTCCGCATACCTTCACGCAGGAGGTTCTGCAAGATGCGGCGCGGGCGGCGCTTCCACTGACGGAAGCCGACCGAGCGGGCCGGGTAGATTTCCGCGAGCTGCCCATCGTGACGATCGACGGCGAGACGGCGCGCGATTTCGACGACGCGGTGTACGTTGAGCGGCGAGAGGACGGCGGCTGGTTGCTGCAAGTACACATCGCCGACGTCGCGCACTATGTACGTCCCGAATCGCCGCTGGATCGCGAAGCGCGGCTGCGCGGCAACTCCGTGTATTTCATCGATCGCGCGGTGCCCATGCTGCCCGAATCACTTTCCAACGGGATGTGTTCGCTGAATCCGCGGGAAGAGCGGCTGGTGATGAGCGCGATCATGCACTTCGATGCGGCGGGGCGGATGACGAACTCATCGATGGTGCAGGGAGTGATTCGATCGACGGAGCGGATGACGTACACGAACGTGAACAAGGTGCTGAACGGCGATCCTGAGATGACGGCGAGGTACGCGCACCTGAATCACCACTTTCGCGGGATGAAGGGCCTGGCGCTTTTGCTGAACGCACGGCGGCAGGAAAACGGTTCGATTGACTTCGATCTGCCGGAGCGCGTGATCGAATTCGACGAGCAGCAGCGCATGACCGGTGTGTCTCGCAGCGAACGCAACATCGCTCATCGCATCATCGAGGAGTTCATGCTGGCGGCCAATCGAGCGGTCGCGCACTACCTGATCTCGCGGGGCATCAAGTCGCTGCATCGCGTGCACGAAAAGCCCGACGCGCGCAAGGTGCTGGAGTTTGAAGAGATCGCGCAGGCGTTCGGCTATTCGCTCGGCGTGGCTGATCTTCATCAGCGCGAAGTGACGGTAAGGCACGGGAAAGTGCCGGCGCCTGTGCGTGCCGGGCGGCCGGACTCGTACGGGAAAGGGCGCGAGCGGCAGCAACGCGTTGCGCTTCCCGGCACGGAAATCAACATCACGCCGCAGCATTATCAGCGGCTGATTGAGAAAATTTCCGGGAAGCCGGAAGAGCGCATCCTTTCGTATTTGATGTTGCGCTCGTTGAAGCAGGCTCGCTACGCCGCGGAACCGCTGGGTCACTTTGCTCTTGGCTTTAAGGAATACACCCATTTCACTTCGCCCATTCGGCGCTATCCCGACCTTATTGTTCACCGCATTTTGAAATGGGCGCTGGCGCATCCCGACGCCCCCGCGCCCACATTCATCAAGCCTGCCATCGGTGAGGAAGCTTCGCTGTACTCGCAGAAGCATCTGGAGGAGATCGCCGCGGAAACGTCTGAGACGGAGCGGCGGGCTGCCAATGCGGAACGCGAACTGCTCGACTGGAAAACAGCGCAATACATGGAGCAGCGGTTGGGCGATGAGTTTGACGCGCTGATTATTTCGGTGCAGAAATACGGCTGCTTTGTGGAGCTGTTTGACATTTTTGTCGAAGGGTTGCTGCCTATCAATGCGCTCGAAGAGGCTGCCGGAGCGCGCTGCGTGTTCCGTGAACGCGATCACGCCATCGTGGCGCTGCCCGGAGGCGATAGAGATCGCCGTGGGCGTCGCGGGAAAAAGGCGTCGCCGCTCGAGTGGAAACTAGGCGATCGCGTGCGCGTTCGCGCGGAACGGATCGACCCGATGCGCCACCGCGTTGAATTCGCGCTAGTCACGCTGGCCTGATCCACGTGACATCACGATCGTACTGCGGGAAAGCAGATCCCTCGCTTCGCTCGGGATGACAATTTAGGCATAGGCAGGCTGCTCGCGATGAAGCAGTCTGCTGGAGATGACAACGCAAGCAGGTTGCCTGCTACGGCTTAGGTAGCTGCAGCATCATGCCGCTGCCCTGGCCGGACTCTACAGTTGGCAACTGGCCATTCCACTTGTCGATGAGCGCGCGGGAATTTTCGATGCGGCGCAAATCCAGGAGTTGCGGCGTCAGTGAATTCTGGCGAATGCGGTTGGCATCGGCTTCTCCCTGGGCACGCGTCACCATAGACTTGGCGTCGCCTTCGGCTTCAGCAATTTTTTTCGCCGCTTCCGCTTGCGTGGTGGCCAATTCGTTGCGCGCGCGCTCGGCTTGCTGGATGGCTTGCGCTTTCGCGGTGATGGCCGTAGCAATGACCTGCGGCACACGAGGAGCGCCGATGAAACCAAACTGTTGCACGGTCACGCCTACCGGTGACACTTTCGTTTGAATCATGGCTTCCACTCTGTGGAGGAATTCCGCTTTGCCTTCGCCATAGATGTCTTCCACTACATAGGTGGATGCTACCTCGTTGAGAGAATTGCGCACGATATCGCGTAAAATTCCGTGCGTGAACTGGTCCAACTCACCCACGCGGTACTTGACATAAAAATCCGGAGCCTTGGCGGGCTCGATGGCATAGGACAGCGAAACGTCCACAAGAATCTCCATGCCCTCTTTGGAGTTGAAGCCCATTTCCTCATTGACTTGATGGCCCTCGTTGACGTCCTTGGTCCACTTCACGGTCTGCACGTAGGTGGGGAATTCAATGATCTGCGTGGTAAGCGGCGAATAGAAGACCCATCCGGTGCGCACCGGGATTTCCGAAGCGCCGCGCTGGCGCCCGCGAGGTTAATCTCCACGCCGACGTGACCCGCCTCAAATGCGCGTGATGCGCACGGCGAAAGACAAAAGAAAGAGCGCTACTAAGACGACTGCGACGCCGATCACGATGTTGCGGAGGCCCGGGATTGCCGGCTTCAACGTAAACTCGGCATTGTCGCCCCGACCCTGCCTGAAAATGTCCATAACCTGTTTTCTCCCGTGGTACTTTACGTTGCGTGCTATTGGGATGGTACTCCGAATGAGTTAAGGAACGCGTAAGGGGCATAGGTAGAGTTGTCGTGCCCTCCCGGTGAACGCGCTGGGAGAAATGCCAAAGTCGCGTTTGAAGGTGGTCGATACGCACAAGGAACAGCCTCACCCCTGAAAGGGGTGAGCTACAGGATTGCGTCGCTGTGGCTGACATAAAAGTCAGCGCTGCATTCAAGAACAAACGTTAGTTGAAGCGGACCTTGATGTCAGGGCGGTTTTCCAGGTGGACGGATTCGATGAAGCGGACTTGGCGCTCGTCGAGAGTGAGAATCATGGAAGAAGTGCGAACGCCGTCGCCAAAGAACCGGACGCCTTTGAGGAGATTGCCGTCAGTAACACCGGAACAGGCAAAAATCATTTTCCCGCCGGGAGCAAGGTCAGCGGTATCGTAAATGCGCTTGGGATCTTTGACGCCCATTTTTTCGAGGCGCTGGTGATGCTCCGGCGCGCTGACGACGAGGCGCGCGAGAATCTGGCCGTTGAGGCAGCGAAGCGCGGCGGCGGTGAGAACGCCCTCGGGTGCGCCGCCGGTGCCCATGACCATATGCACGCCGGTGCCGATGACGGCCGCGGAAATTCCCGCGGAGAGATCACCGTCACCAATCAGGCGAATGCGCGCGCCGGCGGCACGAATGTCGGCGATAAGTTTTTCGTGCCGGGGACGATCGAGAACGATGACCACGAGGTCTTCAACGTCGCGGTCGAGGCGCTTGGCGACGGCTTTCAAGTTGTCGGCGACGGGAGCATCGAGATCAACGGCACCTTTGCAACTGGGGCCGACAATGATTTTTTCCATGTACAGATCGGGAGCGTGGAGCAGGCCGCCGCGCTCGCTGACGGCAAGGACGGCAATGGCATTGGGAGCGCCGGTAGCACAAAGATTCGTGCCTTCGAGTGGATCGACGGCGATGTCCACGGAAGGGAAAAGTGATTTCGGCGCGTGGGTGGCGAGGCCGACTTTTTCGCCGATGTACAGCATCGGGGCCTGGTCGCGCTCGCCTTCGCCGATGACGATGGTGCCGTCCATCTCGACCTGGTCCATGGTTTTGCGCATGGCTTCGACGGCGGCTTCATCGGCTTTGTGCCCATCGCCAAAACCCATGGTGCGCGCCGCGGCAATGGCGGCGTTTTCGACCACGCGCAGAAATTCCAGACTAAGCTGTTCTTCCATGTAGGGCACCCTCCGCGGCGCTTATATTAAGTCAAAGTGTGGCTTATGGTCGAGGGTGGCGACCTAGGGAACCGAACTCGCCGTGGGCTCGTCAATTCGCAGGAGTTGATCGGCTTTCACGTCCTTGAGTACTTGAATGATTCCGCTGGGCCACCGAATTTCGATGCGCGAAACGACGGTTTCCTTGCCGAGGCCGAAATGTACGCGCTTGTCGCTGGAAGACTGATAGCTGCCGGCGGTCGAGACGGTGGCATATTGCGTAGTAGCGTTCGTCGTCAGAGTAACCGCAGTGCCGATTGCGTCGCGATTGCTTTTGTGTCCGACGAGGTTCAGCAGGAGCCAGTGATTTTGCGACGGTGTCTCGTTGTGCAGGACAAACGCGGGGCCGTCGTTGGTGGTGACGACGGCATCCACGCGCCCATCGTTGTCCAAATCTCCGATGGCCAAGCCGCGAGCTACCCAGGATTGCTGGAATACGTCACCGGATTCCCGGGACACATCGACAAAGGTTTTGCCTGAGTTGTGTGCCAGCAGCATCGGCTCACGATAATGAAGATTGGGATAATTGATCTCGATGGTGTCCAGATCATGGCCTTGCGCGACCAGGAGATCCTTCCAGCCGTCATTGTCGTAGTCAAAGAAACGGTTGCCCCAGCCGGAGTGGGTCATGCTGATGCGGCCAATCCCGGAGACTTGACTGGCATACGTGAAGGAGCCATCGCTGTTGTTCTGATACAAGGCGTAGCGTTGGTTGGCGAGATCCGTGATGATGACGTCAGGCCAGCCATCATTGTTGAAGTCCGAGAAGTCGACGCCCATGCCGGCGAAGGTTCGACCATCTCCGTCAACGGCGATGCCGGCGGCGAGGCCGACTTCTTCAAACGTGCCGTCGCCCTTATTGTGAAAGAGAAATTCGAGCATGGAATCATTGGCGACGAAAAGGTCGATATGACCGTCGCGATCGTAATCGGCGATGGCGATGCCCAACCCTTTGGCCGGCTTGTCTAGACCCAGTTGTTTCGCGACTTCGGTGAATGTTCCGTCGCCGTTGTTGTGATAGACGAGCGGGGAAACGGGCTTGAACACATCCGGGTGGCAGTAAGCGCGCGCGTTCGGTTGGTGCTCGCCGCACCAGATGTCGTCGAAGTCCCACTCGAGATAACGGAGGACGACGAGGTCGAGCTTGCCATCGTTGTCGAGATCGACCCAGGCAGCGCTGCTGGACCAACCGCTGCCCTGGACGCCGGCTTTGTCCGTGACATCGGTGAAGGTACCGTTTCCGTTGTTGTGATAGAGCTTGTTTCCGCCGTACGCCGTAACGTAGAGATCCTCGAAGCCATCGTTGTCATAGTCGCCCACGGCGACGCCCATGCCGTACCCGGTGCCCTGCAAGCCAGCTCTTTCCGTTACATCCTCGAAGGTGCCGTCGGGTTTCTGATGATAGAGACGGTTCCAGTACGCCGGCCCAGACTTTTTGGGGATGGTGCCCTTGGGCGTAGGATCCTGCAGCGGCGCGCCGTTGACCAGGAAAATGTCGAGCCTGCCATCGTTGTCGTAGTCGAACAGCGCGACACCGGCGCCCATGGTTTCGATCAGATATTTCCTGGAGGTATGCGAGGACTGATACTGAAAATGGACGCCCGATTTTTTGGTGATGTCCACGAAATGGCCAGGGACATCAGGCACGGGCGGGGTTTTCTCTGGCTTTGGGGCGTTCTGCGCGAAGCACAGGGTAGAAAAAATCACCGCACTGAGAGCGAGCGCGCGACGGAGGAGCGTGTAAACCCTGGCTGAGGGTGAGAGCACGTCAAGCCCGAGTGGACCGCGACAATCCACGATTCTTGTTCTGACTCGGCCGCTGTCCCGGGGCTTGATCGTGCGCAACATGCAAAGCCGCGGCAGCTTTCCGTGCGACCAACTGGAAGCCGCGGCGGTCTGCCTCTTTTCGCAGAGTGGCCAGATGCGCGCGGCCTGAGGATTGATTGCGGGAGTTCAACTCAATCTGTCCGAGAGCCAAGCGTGCTTCCAAACCGAGTCCTCCGACAGCTTGATTGAGATCCACAGGATTCTTGGAGGCAGTCTGAAAGCGGGCGGCTATCACCCTGGCAGACAATTTGAGTTCGCGATCGTGGGAAGTTTGGGCGATCCTGATGGATTGGTCGATGAGGAGACGAGCTTCGGTTGGGCTGCCCTCCATGGGCAGAGCCTTGGTTTGGACCAAATCCGCCATGGCTGCGTCGCGCTCTGTTTTTGTTTTCTCGAAGACGTGGGAGGCGCGGTCAAAATCGACGAAGGTGTGCTCTGGCCAAAGGGCTTGGCGGAGCTCGTCGCGTGCAACCAATTCTCCCGGATGGGTGAGGAGGAGTGCCAGGAGCTGGAAGGGCTGCTCCTGGAGTTTGATCTTGATTCCGAACTTGCGCAGCTCCGCCGCCCGCAAATCAACTTCAAATACGCCGAAACTCCGAGTGCGGAGCGAACCCGTACTGGCATGCACGTGACACCACTCCAATGGCGCCGAGACGGAAAGCGTAGCATCTGAGAATATAGACGCGCAAGACAGGCAAATACCTGATTTGTAAGGCGCTGGGCTTCCCAAGTTTCCGGAATACGGGGAACGAGCAGGAGCGAGTTGTTCCTGGGCAGAGAGAAAGGCGAGAAGGTATAGAGGATAATTGCCTGCGTCACAATCGCAATTAGCCGGCAGATAGACGCAGCAAATCGTCGACCTCCTTGTAGCCAGAAGGTATCTCAATTCCGGAAGTTGTAGCGCCGGCGCGAAGCAAAGCTCCCACAGAATCAGGCGAGCGGCGAGCGGTCCAATAGGAATCGACGCAGGCTTTGACCGCGAGAAAGAGAGCGGTACGGCCCTTTCCATCGAGAGCATTCACAGGAGCGCCGCGCTTGATCAATTCCTTCACGGCATCGGGCCAGGCGCGCCACGCGGCTACGTGCAAGGCGGTGCTGTCGTTGGCAATGTCGAAGTACAGGTCACCCTCGCGGTACAGCGCGGAGACGCTGACGCCTAGGTCGAGGAGGCAGCGCAGTCCTGCAACGTTATTGTTGCCTGCGAACTGCGCGAGGAGTGTTCCGCCGTGCGCAACAAGTTCGTTAGCGAGATGAGGTTCCTGTGCGACGAGCGAGCCAATCGTTCCGCCGTCATCCATGGCACAGGCGGCGAGCAGGCGGTCGACGCCGCGAAGATCGAGAGCAACACCGCGCTGGTCGAACAAGGCGAGAACATCGCCGCGTCCCCTGTGAGCGGCTATTGCGATGGTTGACCTGCCGTCGCGGGGACTTTTCAGCGCTGGGTCGGCTGCGTGGTCGACTAGCAGCTCGATCATCTCCAGAGAATTGTCGCGTCGCAGAGCATGATGCAGCGCGGTGTCTCCCCACTTGGTCATGGCATTCGGATCGGCCCCGCTCTCGAGCAAAAGCCGCAGGCCCTGCTTGTCGTGCCAGTCGGTTTTACGCAGGAGCAGACAGCTGAGGCTGAGCGCGTTCAGCTTGCCGCTTTCCAGAAGGACCTTCATGACCGTGTTGTCGTAGGTTTCCGGAACATGGTAGGGAGTTTCCTCGTCGTTGGGATCGGCTCCGCGCTCGAGCAGCAAGCGCGTGAGGCCTGGATGCCGCGCAATGCCTGCCGCGCCATAGATCGCGCTCTCCCGCAGAGGCCGAGGATTGGGCTGATCGATCATCTCGTACCAGCCCGTGTTCGCACTGGCGCCGGCATCGAGGAGAGCCCGAGCGGTGGCTACGAACGCATCCGAGCGCCGGTGGTCGAGCCTGAGATAGCGCGAGTAGCAGAGACACGTGAGCGCGTCCCAACCGTACGCACCACCTGTGGCTGTGGCGTTTTTGGGATCGCGAGAGAGAAAACTGCGCACGCTTGCTTCGTCTGCGAGTATCGCCGAAGTGTAGATGTTGCTGGTGGCAACTTGTGGGTAGCGCGACAGGATCATCTCGGCGTGTTCCAGGGTGCCGGAACCGTGCGAGGAGTGGCGGGGCACGCAAGCCACTTCAATGAACGCCGCGACCGGATCGGTGAGAGAAGCGAGGGAACGAATCAGATTCAGCGTTTCGATGTGATGGGCAAACTTCGGCCAGCTCTCGAAGCCATGCTCGCGCGCGATAACTAATTGTGAATCGGTGAGAGCAAATAGCGCGCTATGAAGATTCGGTTCAGGCAGTTTGTGAAAGCGGGGATGATGGCGTTGGATCCGAGCAAGCGCTTGAGGATCCGCGAAAGCGAAACTCTTGACCAGATCCTTGGCTTGTTTTTTGTATTGTTCGAGGTTTGGGCGAGCGGGCAGATCTCTGTCAGGCATACGAAGCTCCTTTCGCGTTTCGCCTGGAGTCCGCACGCATCAGGCTGGAAAGAAGATTCGTCGAATTGTCGGACTGAAGGTGGGCACGGCCCTTTCCGCGGACTGGATGCGCCCTTCGCGCTGGAAATGAAGGTAAAAAACTTTCGAGCGGAAGTCAATCGAGCGAGGCGGACCGCTCAAGAACGCAGCGGCATCGAAGTTTCCTGGAGGAAAAAAGAGAATGGAGACTAAATCCTGGGCGAAGAGGCCACAATTCGCTTCGCGGTGTACCCGACATCGGTGCTGCTGCCAAAAGGGCATCGGATTCGAGTAGCACTGGCAGGCGCGGCCGCAGGCATTTTCAGCGATACCCGGCGGAGTGATCGGAGTACCTATCTTCCGTCAGGGCGTTTTCCGTGGATGGCCACAGTTGCGAGTTCTGTGCGTGGCGGCAGCTATGTTGTTCGCATCCATCAAAGTCCTAGTAAAAGCGCGAGTTTGACGGCAGGCACGGTGCGCGAGCGCGCTTAAGGCCGGCTTGAAGAAGGTTCATTCGTACCGCAGGGCAACCATCGGATCCACGCGAGACGCGTGCCACGCAGGCAAAAAGCCGGCAAGCGCAGCGACCATGGCCAGCAGAACAGCCGCAACCAGAATCGCAACGGGGTCCGCAAAGCCCAAGCCAAATATCATGCTGCGAACCAAATGAGTGCCGCCCAGCGCGAGCGGCACGCCAATGATGATGCCGATCAGAACGAGCAGCAGCGTCTCGCGCAACACTTGCCAAAGCACATTTCCCGGCGCCGCGCCCAGCGCCAGGCGGATTCCGATGTCGCGCGTGCGCCGAGCGACGGTGTAAGCCATGATGCCGTACAGGCCGATGCTGGCAAGCAGCATGGCTAAAAGGCCGAAACCTTCCGAAAGTTGTTCGATGAACCGGTCCGTTTGAAGCGAATCACTCACCAATCCGGACATGGTGCGAATTTCGACGGGAGGCAGGGAAGTCCCCGTAGCTTGCACGGCCTGCCGAAGCGACGCGCTCACGCTCGTGGGGTTGGCAAAGGTGCGGACTTCATAAACCGCGGCGGTCATTTCCCACATGGGGTTGAAGAGAGGCGCGTAGATTCGCGGCCGCATTTTTTCTCGCAAACTGTTGTACTTCGCATCTGAGACCACACCCACAATGACCATTTCCGCTGGGTTGCCGGGATACGTATCGCGAACGTGTTTACCGATGGGACTTGCGTCGGGAAAGAACTGCCGCGCGAACGTCTGGTTGATGACGGCGGCGCGCGGCCCATTTCCGCTGTCCTGCGGCTCGATTTCGCGTCCCAACAGGATAGGAATGCCCATGGTGGAGAAATAGCCGGGACCCACGTGATCCATGCGCGAATTCATCTCTTCGTCCGGCTTCGGCGTGTAACCTTCAACGGCGATGGGGTCGCCAGATTCCGAACCGATGAACACGCCATTGTGCGAGACGGTGACTCCGCGCACGCCGGGGATGGCAGCGAATTTGTCCAGCAGCTCCTGGTAGAGGCGCGTGGCCGCGGCGCCTTTGTACCCGCCGGCAGCGGCATTGACGCGGAACAACAAAAGATTTTCGCGTTGGTAGCCCAAGCTAACTTGGCTGAGCCTGGAAAGGCTTCGGACAAACACGCCTGCGGCAACCAACAAGATCAACGACACAGCCACCTGCACAACTACCAGCGATTTGCCCAGGGGCAATCGCCGCGACAAAGACTCGCCCGCCATTCTCAACGTGGCGGACTTCAGAACAGGCGACAGATCGAGTCGCGTGACGTACAGCGAAGGGGTCAATCCAAACAGGATGGCGGTAAGCAGCGTGACTCCGAGCGTGAATCCCAGCACTCGCGCGTCGGGTTGCAGATTCAGTTGCACTGCTGCAGGCGTCGCTGGTCCCGAAACCATGCGCAGCAACAAGACGTCTGCCCAGTGCGCCAGCAATATTCCCGCGGCCGCGCCGAGAACGGCCAAGAGAAGGCTTTCGGTGAGAAGTTGCCGAACCAAACGCCCTCGCCCAGCGCCCATGGCCACGCGCATGGCGAATTCCTTTTGGCGAGCGGCGCCGCGGGCGAGCAGCAGGTTCGCCACATTGGCGCAGGCAATCAGCAAAACCAACCCGACCAATACCATTAGAAAGATGAGCGGCTTACCGAACTCGGAGTGAAGCGTGGAAGAACCACGCGCTCCCGGTTGCAGGTTGATCTGCTGGTCCAGCGCTTCTTTGCGTTGGTCCGGCGTCAGCGTCGCTCCCGCGGCAGATTCCAGCAATTGCTTGAAGCTTACGTTGATGCTCGCCTTGGCCTGCGCAAAGGAGATCCCCGGTTTCAAGCGGCCCATTACCTGAAGCCACATGTGTTGGTTCAGGACGCCCAGCGGCGACGCGCTAAGATAATCCCGCCCAGGGTAGATCGCGTCCTGCATCATCATCGGCACCCAGATGTCCGGAGTTTCGCCGACTGTCTCGCCGAAAAATCCTGGCGGCGTCACGCCCACAATTTGGAACGACGTGTGGTGAATCTTCACGGTTCGCCCGAGCACGTCGGGACTCAAGCCAAAACGCTGTTTCCAGAAAGCGTAACTCACCACTGCGATAGGAGAGCCGCCTCGCACGCGATCTACTTCGGAATTGAAGGTGCGGCCAGCAACCGGTTGCACGCCGAGAGTCGCAAAATAGTTTCCACTCACTAACTTGACGCGCGCGGTTTCGTTGTCTGCGCCGGCGCCATTGGAAGAATCCCCAATGGTCACTTCGACGTCCGGTCAGTTGGCTGTCGGCGGCAAAAATGTCGCAAAGGACCTCATTGTGGTCGCGCAGATACTCGAATTCCGAATAGGCGAGTGCTGAGCGCTCTCCCGTTTGGCTGCCGAAACTCCCTCCATGGAAGTCAGGATCGGTAAGCACCGCCAACTCCTCGGGGTGCGCCACCGGCAGGGAACGCAGCAGCACCGAATTGAGCACGCTGAAGATGGCGGTGTTGGCGCCAATGCCCAGCGCCAGCGTGAATACGGCAATCAGGGCGAAGCCGGGGCTGTTCGCCAGCATGCGCGCTGCATACCGCAGGTCTTTCCATAGGGTTTCCATGTGGGGCACCTCCACGCAGCAATCCGCGGCAAATCCGGGCACATTGGAGTCCCAGCGGAGCACAGCCGTAGTCATAGATAGCAAAACACTTAGCTCCGCTTCGCGGGTGGTAGCAATAGGCACTGCGGTCGCTTTTGGGATTTGCTTGTGTCGGAATCGGACACATTCGCCGGTTCAAATGTTATTGCCGTGGTTGGTTTCATCACTCCGTTTCGCTGGTTTTCGTGGAAAAATCTTGCATCAAATCGCTTGGGGAGTTATAGGTTTTCACCCAAACCCGCGAGGTATGCCGATGACCAGTGTTTGGCAAGATGTTCGCTACGGTCTGAGGGTGCTTGCGAAGAGTCCTGGCTTCACTGCCATTGCCATCCTGACTCTTGCGCTGGGAATCGGCGCGACAACCACGATCTTCAGCGTCATCGACAGTGTTCTGCTCAATCCGTTCCCGTACAAAAATGCGGACAGGCTAGCGACTCCTTCTATCCGTTTACGTGACGGAGCCGAAATCCCGCGATTCCCGGTGGCAGCCTTCCTCGATTTCAGAGAGCAGAACCACACGTTCGACGACATGATCGGGCTTGCATACCTGAGCGTGCGCTATGCCAGTCGTGAAGGGACTGAACAGGTTCAAGGCGGGTGGGTGACGCCGGATGCGTTGGAGTTCTTGGCAGCAGACCGCTGCTGGGGCGGCCCCTCACATCCGAAGACGGGAAACCCGGTTCTCCGCCCGTATTCGTCATGAGTTATCAACTATGGGTCAAGCAGTTCAACAAGGACCCGAAAGCGCTCGGAAGCACACTGGATCTCAATGGCACGCCGAGGACGTTGATTGCGGTAATGCCACCGCGATTTCATTTCGGGGGTTGTGACATTTGGATTCCCCTCAGCCTGAATCGAGACACTTTCATTCCCGGATTCGGTATTGTGCCCAACGAACTTTGGATGCTTGGGCACCTGAAGCGAGGTGTAAGCGCACAAACTGCCGAGTCGGATCTCCAGGTAATTGCAAAGCAAAGGGAAAGAGAGTACCCAGCATTTTTTCGGCCCCAATATAAGCTGAGGGTAAACACGTTGCAGGATTACTCCGTGGGGCGATTCAAACCTACCTTATTTGCGTTAATGGGTGCGGTCGCGCTGTTGCTGATGATTGCGTGCAGCAACGTCGCCAATCTCTTGCTCGCCCAGGCCACCGTGCGTGAAAAAGAAATTGCCATCCGGGCATCGCTGGGCGCGCGCCGCAGCAGACTTGTGCGGCAATTGTTGGTCGAGAGTTTCATTCTGGCAACGGCAAGCTGCATGGCCGGTTACGTCTTTGCCTTTTGGGGATTGAAAGGCGTGGCCGCGGTCATTCCTGCGGGTATGGTTCCGGCCGAAGTGGACATCGCACTCCACCCAGCCACCTTGATCTTCGCTATGGGCGTGGCAGTGGTGACCGCCTTGTTGTGTGGTGTGACGCCAGCGATCCATGCGGCGCGTCGCGATCTGCGGATCGGCCTGGCGGGCGCCGGAAAGGGTACAACGGAGGCCGTGCGGCATGGAAAATTGCGTGCGGGCCTAGTGATCGTTGAGGTGGCCGTGTCGATCGTTCTGCTAATCGCCAGTGGATTGATGGTGCGGAGTCTTTTTGCACTGGAACGGATTAACCTTGGTTTTGATCCGGGCAATGTTCTGTATGTGGACTTGGCTCTTCCGGAAGGACGGTACGATACCGCTGGTCAAATCAAAACGATTTTTCGGAAAATAGTCGACCGCATCAACGCGATTCCGGGAGTGACCGCGGCTGCCGTGGCTAGTTCCCTTCCACCCTATTCGTCGGGAGGGACCGATGTGAGGGTGCAAGGAAAAACGCAGGACGAGCCTTCGGGCATTACCTTCATTATGTGCAGCGAAGGCTACTTTGAGACGGTGGGCCGGCGTTTATTACGCGGCAGGCTGCTGACGCAACGCGACATCGATTCAGCGCGGCAGGTGGCAGTCATCAATGAAACACTGGCAAGGGCTTATTTCCGAGATGACAATCCGGTCGGCAGAGGAATTAAACTCAGCAACTTTCGAAATGTACTTTTCCGATTGGCCGCGTGACGCCTATCTTGCAATCGTCGGGGTCATTGCGGACGCCAATAACAGTGGATTAGAAGATCCGCCACGGCCGGAAGCCTATCTTCCGCATACACTGACAGGAGGGGGCAATCGCATGATCGTGATGCGGACAGTGGGAGATTCGGCAGGAACGTTGAAGGCCGTAAGGCAAGAAATCTCGGTGTTGGATCCCGATATTGCCATTTCTGAGACCGCCACGGTTGAGAATTACCTGAAACAGTGGTATTTCGCGGAACCCCAATTCGTCCTGATGGTGCTGGGAGCGTTTGCCAGTATCGGATTGGTGTTGGTCATCATGGGTGTGTTCAGCGTGATGGCCTATTCCGTGTCTCTGCGAAATCACGAATTTGCTATTCGCATGGCCCTTGGTGCGCAACAGCAGGACGTCTTGCGAATGGTTCTAAAGAGTGGCCTGGTGCTTAATAACCGGAGGCGCGCTTGACCGGCATAATCATCAGCCTGGCATTGACACGGCTCATCGCCAGCCAAATCTGGGGTGTTTCGGCCACGGATCCGTGGACTTTTTCGGCGGTTGTGCTGGTGATTTTTGTGGCGGGCCTGGCAGCATGCTTGTTGCCGGCGCGCCGGGCTACAGAGGTGAACCCGCTGATTGCCTTGCGCTCCGAGTGACTTTGCGTTCGTTTGCCTGCCTGGGGAGTTCTCTCGCTCAGTGGGGCCAACAGGCCTACCAGCGCGGCTGCAACGCAGCAGCATGCGTAGGGCCTGGCGAGAGGGTGCGGGTTTCCACAGCACCTCTTGTTGACTGTGTCTCGCTGAAACGCGTGGTGGTTCCTGCACGTCGTAAGAGGAGCGGATCAGTGGCGGAACATGGTGCAGACCCCGCGGAGAAGACTGTCTATTGGAGTCCACGCTCCTTAAATCTCTGAGGGTTCGTGCACAATTTCCACATACGGGTCATCTAATACATATTGCAAAATGGCCGCCGGTGGGAGTGCCTGTGACGGAAAACAGAACGGATTTCCTTGAAGCAAAAACAGTCCCTGACTCGAGAACGCAACGCCCACCTGCGCCCAAGCATCGCTGGTCGTTATGGCTGATCGTTGCGTTGGTTGTGGTCGTGGGGATCGTTATATGGCAGCGACGCGGCGCCACTCCTCAGGCGAAAACCACGGGCGACCTGGCAGCGCGTGCCGTGGTGGTGTCAACAGCGACGGCGCGTCAGGGAAGCATTGGCATCAATATCGACGCGCTGGGGACGGTGACGCCGGTGTACACGGTGACGGTGACCAGCCGGGTGCAGGGCGAAATCATGAAGGTGAACTACCGCGAAGGGCAAATGGTGCGGAAGGGTGATTCGCTGCTGGAAATCGATCCCCGGCCGTATGAAGCAGCGGTGACGCAGATGGAAGGGCAACTGGCGCATGATCAAGCGCTGCTGAACGAGGCCAAGATCGATCTGGAACGCTATCAACAAGCATTCAGTCGAAACGCGATCGCCAAGCAGCAACTGGACGATCAGCAACAGGTGGTTCTGCAGGATGAAGGAACCGTCAAGAACGATCAAGGACAGCTTGCGAATGCCAGGGTGAATCTCACGTACACGCATATCACTTCGCCGATTGATGGGCGCGTGGGCTTGCGGCTCGTTGACCCGGGGAACATCGTGCAGGCAAACAGCAGCACTCCGTTGGTGGTGATCACGCAACTGCAGCCCATCACCGTAATCTTCAGCGTTGCCGAGGATCATCTGGGACAGATTCAGCAGCAACTGAGAAAAGGGAAGAAGCTGAGCGTGGACGCGTTCGATCGCGACCAAAGCACGAAACTCGCCAGTGGCTCGCTGTTGACACTCGACAATGTGATCGATACCACTACCGGCACTCTGAAATTGAAGGCCATCTTTCCCAACAGCGACAGTGCCCTGTTCCCCAGCCAGTTCGTAAACGCGCGCCTGCTGGTGGATACGCTGCAAAACGTCATTCTGATTCCCACGCCCGCGATCCAACGCAATGCGCAAGGCGCGTTTGTGTACGTGATCAAGAGCGATCAAACCGCGGCGATGCAACCGCATCACACCCGGCGCTACTGACGGAACGGTGACGGCCGTGGATGGACTTCAGGCCGGCGAGATCGTCGCTACCAATGGGTTTGACAAACTGCAAGACGGCGCCAAGGTGAGTGTGCGCGCGCCCGCAAATTCAAATGGCCCCGGTCAACCAGCGCGCACAGGACAGTCGGGCCAGCCGGGTTCGCCGGGCGGCCAAAATGGCAAATCCACCGGAGGAAAGAAGGGAGGCTCCGCGCAGTGAGTCCGTCTCGTCCATTCATCCTGCGGCCGGTGGCAACGTCGCTGCTCATGGCGGCGATTATGCTGGCG
Organism: Candidatus Acidiferrales bacterium; assembly: GCA_963792145.1. GTDB lineage: Bacteria > Acidobacteriota > Terriglobia > Acidiferrales > UBA7541 > Acidiferrum. The sequence goes on along the minus strand of CAWBVH010000061.1, from coordinate 125,337 downwards.
GGCACGGTTGCGTTCTTGCAATTGCCGGTGTCCGCGCTGCCGGAAGTGGACTACCCCACCATCCAGGTGGTCACGTTTTACCCTGGTGCGAGTCCCGATGTAATGGCTTCGGCCGTCACAGCTCCGCTGGAGCGGCAGTTCGGCCAGGTTCCCGGACTGAACCAGATGACTTCCACAAGTTCAGACGGTAGCTCCATCATCGTCTTGCAGTTTTCTCTCGATTTGAATATCGACGTTGCGGAACAGGAAGTACAAGCGGCGATCAATGCCGCACAGACCTACCTGCCTACCGATCTTCCTTCACCGCCGATCTACAGCAAGACGAATCCTGCCGATACCCCGATTCTGACGCTGGCTCTCACTTCAAAGACCCTTCCTCTTTCGCAGGTCGAAGATCTGGCGGACACGCGCTTTGCGCAAAAAATTTCGCAGTTGCCCGGAGTTGGGCTGGTCAGCATCAGCGGCGGACAAAAGCCCGCGGTACGCGTGCGCGTGAATCCGACACAACTTTCGCACTACGGCATCAACCTGGAAGATGTCCGCACGGCGCTGCAGCAGACGAGTCTGGACCAGGCCAAGGGCAACTTCGATGGCCCGCAGCAGGACTACCAGATTCAATCCAACGATCAGTTGATGACCAGCAGCGATTTCAAGAATGTCATCATCGCTTACCACAACGGTTCCCCCGTAAAACTTTCCGACGTGGCGAGCGTGGAAGACGGCGTGGAGAACGTGCGGCAAGCCGCGTGGATGAACGAAACTCCGGCAGTGATCGTGAATATTCAGCGGCAACCCGGAGCGAATATCATCCAGGTTGTCGACCGCATCACCAAGCTGCTGCCCTTGCTGAAGAGCAATCTGCCGGCGGCGGTGCAAATCGATGTGCTGACCGACCGCACCACTACCATTCGCGCGTCGGTGTCGGATGTTGAGTTCGAGTTGATGCTCACGGTTGCGCTGGTGGTGATGGTGATTTTCCTGTTCCTGCGCAATCTGTCGGCCACCATCATCCCGAGCGTAGCGGTGCCGCTTTCGATTGTCGGCACGTTTGGCGTGATGTATCTGGCGGGCTTCAGCCTGAACAATCTCACATTGATGGCGCTGACGATTTCGACGGGGTTCGTCGTCGACGATGCTATCGTGATGATCGAAAATATCATCCGATTCCTGGAAGAGGGCGACCCTCCGCTGCAAGCGGCGCTGAAGGGCTCCGAGCAAATCGGCTTCACCATCGTGTCGCTGACCATCTCCTTGATTGCTGTGCTCATCCCGCTTCTCTTTATGGGCGATATCGTCGGGCGGCTCTTCCGGGAATTCGCCATCACCCTGAGCGTCACGATTCTGGTATCCGCTGTGGTCTCTCTCACCCTCACACCGATGATGTGTTCGCGCTTGTTGAAGAACACCCACGGACAAAAGAAGAGCCGCTTCTATGAAGTTTCTGAGCGCGCCTTCGAGCGCACCATCGCGTTCTATGGCCGTACGCTGAAGTGGGTACTGAAACATCAAACCGCCACATTGGCTGTGGCCGTAGCCACCCTGGTCCTCACGATTCTCCTGTACATCATCGTGCCGAAAGGTTTCTTTCCCGTTCAAGACACCGGCATTATCCAGGGCATTTCCGAAGCGTCGCAATCCATCTCGTTCCCCGCGATGGCGCAACGCCAGCAGCAACTGGTCCACAACATCCTGCAAGATCCCGCCGTCGAGGGCGTCTCCTCCTTCATCGGCATCGATGGAACCAACACCACGCTGAATAGCGGACGCATCCAAATTAATCTGAAGCCTCTGGACCAGCGTCGCATCAACGCGTCCGATGTGATCCGGCGGCTGCAACCGCAACTCGAGAAAGTCGACGGCATCACGCTGTACATGCAGCCCGTGCAGGACTTGACCGTGGAGGACCGCGTCAGCCGCACGCAGTATCAATACACGCTGGAAGATCCCGACTTGCAGGAACTGAATTTCTGGACGGCGAAGCTGATGGCCAAGCTCTCTGCCATTCCGGAATTGCGCGACCTTGCCACCGATCAGCAAACCTCCGGCTTGGCCGCGTCCCTGATCGTCGATCGCGTCACGGCTTCGCGCATGGGCATCACGCCGCAAACCATCGACCAGACGCTCTACGACGCTTTTGGCCAGCGGCAAATCTCCACGATGTACACGCAGCTAAACCAGTACCACATCATTTTAGAGACGCAGCCCGACTTTCAGTCCAGCCCCGCCAAGTTGCAGGACATCTATGTGCGCTCGGCGGTCGCACCCTCTGCATTGACCACCGCATCCACCGACGTGGTTACCGCCACAACGGCCTCGGGCGGCTCCGCGACCACAACGTCAAGCCCCAGGGCCACGACGAATACTGCCGTGAGCACGGGGTCGGCGGCACCGGGCGCGGTATCGTCGATTAACGGAGCTGCTGTTCCGCTGAGCACGTTTACGCACTTCGAAATGAAGAGCGGGCCGCTTTCGGTCAACCACCAAGGGCAATTCCCGGTGGTGACCGTCTCCTTTAACCTGGCTCCCGGTGCGTCTCTCGGCGCGGCCACAAAGGCAATTGAGAAGGCTCAGAAAGATATCGGAATGCCATTGAGCGTGCAAACCGCGTTCCAGGGCACCGCCGCATCCTTCCAGGCTTCGCTGTCCAACGAGCCAATTCTGATTCTCGCCGCGCTCGTCACCGTGTACATCGTTCTGGGAGTTTTGTACGAGAGCTACATCCACCCCATCACGATTCTGTCCACGCTGCCATCCGCCGGAGTCGGCGCGATCCTGGCTCTTCTGATTTGCGGATCTGAACTCAGCGTCGTCGCGCTGATTGGCATCATCCTGCTGATTGGCATCGTCAAGAAAAACGGCATTATGATGATCGACTTCGCGCTCGAAGCCGAGCGCAACCACGGCAAAAAACCCGAGGATGCGATCTACGAAGCTTGCCTGCTTCGCTTCCGTCCGATCATGATGACCACCATGGCCGCTCTCCTGGGTGGCTTGCCGCTCGCACTGGGCACCGGCATCGGTTCCGAGTTGCGACGTCCACTGGGTATATCCATGGTTGGCGGCCTGCTGCTGAGCCAGGTTCTGACGCTGTACACCACTCCCGTGATTTACATTTTCTTCGACCGGCTCGCGCAACGATTCAGTTCTCACCGTGCGTCGGAAGGCGGCGCAGCGGTTGTGCCGGCGGATTAGTGCTATGAACCTGTCTGCTCCATTCATAAAGCGGCCGGTTGCCACAACCTTGTTGACGGCGGCGATCGCGCTCGCGGGAGCTGTGGCTTTTCGCGTGTTGCCCGTCTCTGCGCTTCCGCAGATCGACTTCCCGACAATTTCCGTGGGCGCCAGCTTGCCCGGCGCGAGCCCGGAAATCATGGCGTCGTCCGTCGCCACGCCGCTCGAACGACAATTTGGAAGAATCGCGGGCGTGAATGAGATGACCTCGTCGAGCAATCTCGGAACCACCAGCATTACGTTGCAGTTCGATCTGAATCGCAACATTGACGGCGCGGCGCGCGACGTGCAAGCGGCCATCAATGCGGCGCGGAGTTACCTGCCTACGAACCTTCCCAGCAATCCGACGTATCGCAAGGTTAACCCGGCCGATGCTCCGATTCTGATCCTGGCGCTTACTTCAAACGTGTATGACCGCGGAAAACTTTACGACGCCGCTTCCACCATCATGCAGCAACGTCTTTCTCAGATTCAGGGCGTGGGACAGGTAAACGTGGGAGGCAGTTCGCTTCCGGCGGTGCGCGTGGACGTCAATCCCACGCAACTGAACAGCTTTGGACTTGGCCTGCAGGACGTTAGCGCCATGCTGAGCCGCCAGAACTCCAATTCCCCGAAGGGCCAGATTGTCGATGGAACCAGCAGCGCGGACGTCACTGCCAATGACCAATTGTTGAAGGCCGTGGATTACATGCCCCTGGTCGTCGGGTATCACAACGGAGCGGCAGTGAAGTTATCCGATGTGGCCAACGTGCAGGATTCGACGGAAAATATCCGCGCCGCGGGTTTCGTGAATGGCAAGCCGTCGGTCTTGATCATTATTTTTCGCCAGCCTGGCGCAAATATCATCGATACCGTCGATCGTGTCCGCGAGGCGATTCCGGCCCTGAAGGCCTCCATCCCTTCGGCGATTGATGTTCGCGTGGTGCTGGACCGCACACAGACGATTCGCGCTTCCGTCAAGGATGTCGAACGCACGCTGGTAATCTCCGTGTGCCTGGTCATCTTTGTGGTGTTCGTGTTCCTGAGAAATTTCCGGGCCACGCTGATTCCCAGCGTCGCGGTTCCCGTCTCGCTGATTGGCACTTTCGGCGTGATGTATCTCTGCAACTACAGCATCGACAATCTTTCCCTCATGGCGCTTACCATCGCCACCGGCTTTGTTGTCGACGACGCCATCGTGGTGATCGAGAACATCACCCGGTACATCGAACAAGGAATGCCCCCGATGCAGGCCAGCCCTGAAAGGCGCGTAGCGAAATCGGATTCACCGTGCTTTCCATCAGCCTCTCCTTGGTTGCTGTGTTCATTCCCATCCTGATGATGGGCGGCATTGTTGGCCGGCTATTTCGCGAATTCGCCGTTACGCTCTCCGTGGCGATTCTGGTTTCCTTGCTCGTGTCCCTGACAACGACTCCCATGATGTGTTCGCGTCTTCTGAAGCACATCCGGGAAGAGGACCGCAGCTGGGCTTTTCGTCTCTCCGAGCGATTTTTTCAGTGGGTTCTCGGAACTTACGAACGAACGCTCGGCTGGGTCCTGGAGCACTCGACCTTGACGCTCATAGTTCTCGCCATTACCATCGGCGTCAACATCTACCTTTTTAATATCGTTCCCAAGGGTTTCTTCCCGCAGCAAGACAACGGCACGGTGTTCGGCGGCATTCAAGGTCCGCAGGACACATCCTTCCAGGCCATGCAGACCGCTGTGCAGCGCATCGTTGATGTTGTTAAAACCGACCCAGCGGTCGAAAACGTCATGGCGTTCACGGGCGGCGGCGGCCCCACGAACAGCGGTTTCATTTTTCTTGGCCTCAAGCCACTCGAGGAACGCAAAACGAATGCCGGCCAGATGATCGACCGGCTGCGCCCGAAATTAATTGCCGTACCCGGCGCGAATACCTTCATGCAAGCGGGCCAAGACCTGCGCATCGGCGGGCGGCAAAGCAGCGCGCAATACCAATACACCATTCAGAGCGACAACTTGCAGGATCTAGTTCAATGGGGGCCGGTGCTGCTGCAACAAATGCGCAAGATGCGCATCCTGACGGACGTAAATACCGACCAGCAGAACAGCGGCCTGCAGATGACCCTGGTCTACGATCGAGCGACAGCCTCGCGCCTGGGCATCACTCCACAGATGCTCGACACCAGCTTTGTACCAGGCTTTTGGCCAGGCGCAGGTCTCTACGATGTATACCGGCATCAATCAATATCACGTGGTTCTGGAAGTCGATCCGAAGTTTTGGCAGTCGCCGACCAGCTTGCAGGATGTTTACATCCGCTCGGCGCAAGGCCGCGTTGTTCCGCTCAGCGCCATCGCCAGCTACCAAGCGAATACCGCGCCTCTCTCCGTTAATCACCAGGGCCAATATCCCTCCGTAACCATCTCTTTCAATCTCGCTCCTGGCATAGCCCTTAGCGACGCTTCGCGCGCCATTATCGAGATGGAGCAAAGAATCGGTATGCCCCAAACGATTCGCGGAATGTTTTCTGGCACGCTTCAGGCGTTCCAATCTTCGCTTGCCACCGAACCGTTTCTCATCATTACCGCACTAATGGCCGTGTATATCGTCCTGGGCATCCTCTATGAGAGCTACATCCATCCCATCACCATCATTTCGACGTTGCCGTCGGCCGGTGTCGGCGCGGTTCTCGCACTGATGCTCTTTAAAACCGATCTCAGCGTCATTGCGCTCATCGGCATTATTCTCCTGATCGGCATTGTGAAGAAAAATGCCATCATGATGATCGACTTCGCGCTGGCCGCGGAACGCAGTGATAACAAGACTCCCAAGGAAGCAATTTTTCAAGCCTGCATCCTGCGCTTTCGGCCTATTCTGATGACCACCATGGCCGCCATGTTTGGCGCCATGCCCTTGGCGTTTGGGACCGGTACAGGGTCGGAACTTCGCCGACCGCTCGGAATTGCGATTATTGGCGGCCTGATTCTCAGCCAGATGCTCACGCTATACACCACCCCGGTCGTTTATCTGGCGCTGGACCGCTTGAGAGTGAAGTGGCTGCGCGCCCACGGAAAGTTGCAGAACCCGGCGCCATTGGAGACTGCCGGATGATGGTACAAAGCGCAAACAGCCCGGCGTGTGTAACCATAAACTTCAATCCCCAGGGAGGCAGGGATAGCGATGCAATTGAAAACCTGGATGCGGCGCTCGGCGACGTTTCTTTGCGGCGTGTTGCTGCTGCAGGGCTGCGATGTCGGCCCGAAATATAATCGCCCGGCGCCATCCGCTCCCGTACCGGCAACGTTTAAAGAAGTGACTCCCGACGATCTGAAGCAAATGGACGGCTGGAAAGTAGGCGCAACCGCAGGACGCGACTCTTCACGGCAAGTGGTGGGAGATTTTCGGCGATCCTCAGCTGAATACGCTGGAAGAGCAAATCAATATTTCCAACCAGAACGTCGCCGCGGCCTTTGCGAACTTCATGGCTGCGCGAGCGGTGGTGCGACAGGCTCGCTCGCAATATTTCCCAACCGCTTCTGTCGGCGTAAGCATCACTGGACAACACCAACCCAGCAACAACAGCAATATCGCTGCCGCGGCTTCTGGAAATACCTTTACTTCGTATTCGTTGCCCTTTGATGCTTCCTGGACGCCCGATTTGTGGGGCCGTGTGCGCAACACCGTGCGCGCCAATGTCGCCAGCGCGCAAGCAAGCGCGGCCGACCTTGAGAATACGCGCCTGACGGCTCAAGCCGAACTTGCTGTCGATTACTTCCAACTGCGTGGGCAGGACGCTCTGAAGCAGCTGCTTGATTCCACCGTGGTGGCTTACGAGCAGTCCCTGGAACTGACCAAGGCGCTATACGAAACGGGCATCGACTCCGATGAAGCAGTCGCGCAAGCGGAAACGCAACTGGAAGCCACCCGCGCACAAGACACGCAACTCGGCATTCTGCGTGCGCAATACGAACATGCCGTCGCGCTGCTGGTTGGCCAGCCCGCTTCTTCCTTCTCGATCGCCGTCGAGCCCTTGAAAACTCCACCTCCCGCCGTTCCTTTTGGCGTTCCCTCACAACTGCTGGAACGCCGCCCGGACGTAGCCGCAACCGAGCGACTGATGGCCCAAGCCAACGCGCAGGTCGGCGTCGCGAGGGCCGCATTTTTTCCGACGATCACGCTGAGTGCTTCTGCCGGATTTGAAACCACCAAGGGCGGCAACTGGTTCACGTGGCCCAGCCGCTTCTGGTCTACTGGTCCCTCCGCCTCGGAAACCATCTACGATGGTGGACTCCGTCGCGCTACCGTCGAGCAGTTCCGCGCGCAATACGATCAAACCGTTGCCAGCTATCGCCAGACCGTCCTGATTGCCTTCCAACAAGTTGAGGACAACCTTGCCTCCCTGCGCGTTCTTTCCAAGGAAATCAAGGAGCAAGACACCGCCATCCAGTCTGCGCAGCGTAGTCTGAACCTCGCGACTGACCGCTACCGCCTCGGCATCGATCCGTATCTCAACGTGATTACCGCGCAGACCACGCTGTTCAGCAACCAGCAGATCGCCGTGAATTTGCGCATTCAACAAATTGTGGCCAGCGTGCAATTGGTTGAGGCCGTCGGCGGGGGCTGGGATTCCTCCACGCTTCCTACTCCACAGCAAATTATTTCGCGGGGTACGCTACCTTCGGCCGCCGCGGTCGCAGCTCCGCCCGATTCCGCGCCTGCAACGCCGCCGCAAGCCGCTCTCACTCCTAACCCTTGATTTCGTGCTGAAGCCGACTTCCCACGCGATACAATCGTGTTCGTTATTCGCCGCAAATTGTGTACGCTTCGAACCAAAGGAAAACCTGAATGCGAATCACCGATGCGAAAGTGATTATTTGTTCTCCCGGGCGCAATTTCGTCACCCTGAAACTCATCACCGAAGATGGACTCTATGGTTTGGGTGACGCCACGTTGAATGGACGGGAACTCGCTGTGGCCAGCTATTTGACCGATCACGTCATCCCTTCGTTGATCGGCCGCGACGCCCGCAAGATTGAAGACATCTGGCAGTACTTTTACAAGGGAGCATACTGGCGCCGCGGCCCGGTCACCATGTCAGCGATCTCCGCGGTGGACACGGCTCTGTGGGACATCAAAGCGAAAAGCCTGAACGCGCCGCTCTATCAGCTTCTCGGCGGCGCATCGCGCGACGCTGTTCTGGTGTATGGGCACGCGAGTGGGGCCGACATCGAAGATACGGTCACCGCTGTCGCGCATTATTTGAAACTTGGATACAAAGCCATTCGCGCGCAATCGGGAATCCCGGGACTCGAGAGCACCTATGGTGTCGGCCGTGGCCAGATGCACTATGAGCCGGCGGAAAAAGGCTTGCCACCGGGAAATCATTGGTCATCGGAGAAGTACCTAAATTTTGTGCCGCACTTTTTACGCGGCTGCGCAAGGAGTTTGGGCCCGACGTGCATTTGCTGCACGACGCGCATCACCGGCTGACTCCCATCGAGGCAGCGCGCGCGGGCGAAGAGCTGGAGCCGTTTCATTTGTTCTGGCTGGAGGATCCAACTCCCGCGGAATTGCAGGAAGGCTTTCGCCTGACGCGGCAGCACACCACAACGCCGCTGGCCGTCGGTGAAGTGTTCAATACGATTTACGATTGCCAGCAGCTCATTCAGGAACAGCTCGTTGACTATATTCGTACCACGGTCGTGCACGCCGGCGGCATCACGCAGTTGAAAAAAAGTGCCAGTCTGGCGGAGATGTATCCGGTGCGAACGGGCTCGCATGGCGCCACGGATTTAAGCCCTGTCTGCATGGCGGCGGCGCTCCATTTCGACCTAAGCGTTCATAATTTTGGCATCCAGGAATATATGCGGCGCACTCCGGAGACGGATCAAGTTTTTCCGCACTCCTACAGTTTTGAAAATGGGCTGATGCATCCTGGGGAGGCGCCTGGGCTCGGCGTCGACCTCGATGAATCGCTCGCGGCAAAATGGCCGTACGAGCGCGCCTACTTGCCCGTAAACCGCAAACTTGATGGCACCATGCACAACTGGTGACACCATCATTCCACCGACGCCATCTGAGCTCTCAGTGTCATCCTGAGGGAGCGTAGTCTGCGACCAAAGGATCCCCACTGCATCACCGTGAACAATGCCAAACCTGGCGGCGAGCGCTAATCGAGCGCCAGGCCCAAATACTCACGCGCGTTGGCGAAGCAGACATTTCGCACCATTGCACCGAGCAACGGAATGTCATTGGGAATCTCGCCACGTTCCACGTCGCGGCCCAGCATGTCGCACAGAACACGCCGAAAATATTCGTGCCGGGGGAAAGACATAAAGGAACGGGAATCGGTGAGCATTCCGACGAACCGGGAAAGTAGACCGGTGTTCGAAAGCGCGTTCAATTGCCACTCCATCGCTTCCTTCTGATCCAGAAACCACCACGCGCTGCCAAATTGAACTTTTCCCGCAACCGATCCGTCCTGAAAATTCCCGACGGCTGTGGCGAGAACATAGTTGTCCGCGGGATTCACATTGTAAACGATGGTCTTTGGCAACGCGCGCTCCTGGTCCAGTCGATCGAGATAGCGGCAGAGCGCCTCCGCCTGATTCCAGTCACCGATGCTGTCGAAGCCCGTGTCGGGTCCCAATGCACGCACGAGACGGGTGTTGGCATTGCGAAGCGCGCCAAGATGCAACTGCTTGGTCCAGCCCTTTTCCGCGTCCAGCCGTCCAAAAAACACCATCAGGAAAGAGGCAAAGCGCACCTGGTCTTCGGGTGTCGCAGGCCTGCCTGCGCGGGCGCTATCGAAGATCGCCGCGGCTTCCGACTCCGTGCACCAATCGGCCGGGCAGCGGGCCAGGCCGTGATCGGAGATTCTTCCGCCGTTGGCATGGAAATAATCGTGGCGCTCTTGGAGGGCTTCGAGAAAATCGCTGAACTTCAGGATCGCCCGGTTGCTGGCTGCGGCCAGGCGCTCCACCCAGGAATTGAATTTGCCCGGCGCGTACACCTGCAGCGCCTGGTCGGGTCGAAATGTCGGATACACACGGAAGCCGGGTCTGTCCGCTGCGATTTTCTGGTGATGAGCAAGGTCGTCGCAGGGATCGTCGGTGGTACACAGCGCGAGCACGCGGAATTTTCGGAGGATGTTTCGCACGGACAGCTCGGGCGTGGCGAGCAAGGCATTCGCTTTGTCCCAAATGTTTTTTGCGGATCGCTCGTCCAGTAACTCACTAACACCGAAGTAGCGCTTCAGTTCCAGGTGCGTCCAATGGTACAGCGGATTCCGCAGCGTTGCCGGCACCGTGCGGGCCCACGCCAGAAACTTTTCGTACCGCGCCGCGGTGCCCGTGCAGTAGCGCTCGTCAATTCCATTTGCCCGCATGGCTCGCCATTTGTAGTGATCGCCTTCCAACCACATTTCCGACAAATCACGAAAGCGCCGGTCCGTGGCGATATCCGCAGGCGAAAGATGCGAGTGATAGTCCAGAACCGGCTCGCCCGCGGCGTAGTTATGGTAGAGTTGCCGAGCCGTCTCTGAATGCAACAAGAAATCATCGTGGATGAATTCCATTAGGCACTCCAATCCCCGTTCCATCGCTTCCGTCAAAGGTATCATTTTTGCTCATTTTCGCTGGGTGATTTGCGCGGTTCTTTTCTTTGGCATGACCAAGAATTATATGGACCGCCAGGTTCTTGCGGTTCTAAAAATAAATTTACAGCACCAGTTTGGCTGGAATGAAATCCAGTACGGACATCTGGTCTTTGCGTTTCAGACTGCCTATGCCCTGGGCATGCTGGTGGTTGGCCGATTCATCGACCGCCTTGGCACTCGTGTCGGCTACGCGGTCACGATTGGATTTTGGAGCCTGGCGTCCATCGCGCACGGTTTCATGAACTCCCTTAGCGGATTTCTTGTCGCGCGCTTTGCGTTGGGTTTTGGCGAGTCCGGCGTCTTCCCCGCCAGCCTGAAGGCTGTCGCGGAGTGGTTCCCTAAGAAGGAACGCGCTCTGGCCACCGGAATTTTCAATGCCGGAACAAACGTCGGCGCTGCGTTGACTCCTCTGCTTGTGCCGTTCATCTATGCGCGTTGGGGCTGGCGCGGCTGTTTTTTCGCCGTGGGAGCTCTAGGCTTCGTTGGCCTTGCGCTGTGGCTCTGGCTGTACCACCCGCCCGAGGAACATGCGCAGTGCTCCACTGAGGAACTGCAGCATATTCGAAGCGACGGTGCCGAGAGCTCCGGCAAATTTAACGTGCGCGAGATTCTTCGCCATCGACAAACTTGGGCGTTCGTCAGCGGCAAGTTCCTGATCGATCCCATCTGGTGGTTCTACTTATTTTGGATACCGGATTTCCTGGAACGCAGGCACGGTTTGTCGCTCCGTCAAATCGGTTTGCCGATCCTGGTCATTTATGTGCTCGCCGATTTTGGAAGCGTTGCCGGTGGGTGGCTCTCGTCCTTTCTTCTTCATCGCGGCAAAAGCGTGAATCTGGCGCGCAAGACCGCACTGCTGGTCTGCGCCATCTGTGTCGTGCCGATCATCTTCGCATCTCGAGTCAATTCTGTATGGGCTGCCGTTCTATTGGTTGGCCTTGCCGCGGCGGCTCATCAGGGATTCTCGACAAATTTATTAACTTTGCCTTCGGACATGTTTCCCGCAAGGGTTGTCGCCTCCGTGGCAGGCCTTGGCGGAGCAGCCGGAGCAATCGGCGGCATGCTGATCGCCGAAGTCGTGGCGCACATTCTTCAGTGGACCGGGAGCTACACGATCCCTTTCTTCATTGCCGGGTCAGCGTATCTCCTCGCTTTGGCCGTCATGCAACTTCTTGCGCCCAACCTGCAAGCCGTGCGTTTATTCATTCCGCCGACCGCATGAATGCTCGGGCTCTCTAGCTGACCTGATGCCCCCGATGTCATTCCGAGCGAAGCGAGGAATCTGCTTCTCCCTGGTGCCAATGAAATTCACTCACTGATTGACGGCGCTGGCCATAAACCCGCCATCCACGACCAAAAGATGCCCGGTAACAAAACTCGCTGCATCAGACGCCAGGAAAACCGCGGCTCCCGCAAGTTCATCCACTTTCCCAAACCGACGCATCGGAGTCCTCATCAGAAACTCTCGTCCCCGCTCCGTGCCGTCGAGGAGTTTTTCGTTCAACGCTGTGCGGAGCACGCCAGGCGCAATCGCATTCACGCACACGCCCTTCATCGCCCACTCGATAGCCAGAGATTTTGTGAGCGCTGCCACGGCCGCTTTGCTGGCCCCGTAGGCCGCAACTTCAAACGCGGCAAGAAATGAAGTCAGCGAGCCGATGTTGATGATGCGGCCATAGCCTCGTTCAATCATGTGCCGTCCAAAAACCTTGCACGCGCGAAGAGTCCCGTTGAGATTTGTCTCCAGGATCGCGTTCCAGTCTTCCTCGGGAAAATCGAGCGTGGGCATGCGCTTGGTCTGCCCCGCGCAGTTCACCAATATTTGAACGGCGCCGAACTTGGCCACCGCTTCCGCCAGGACGCGCTCGATTTGCTTCGTGTCAGTGACGTCGCACGGGCACACCAGCGAGCTTCGGCCCAGCTTCTCGACTTCCGCCGCGGCCGCTTGCACCAATTCGGTTCGTCGCCCCGTCGGCACCACGTTCGCGCCCGCCTCGGCTAGCCCTTTGGCCAGCGCCAGGCCAATGCCGCTGGTTCCTCCGATCACCACCGCGTTTTTGCCTGCCAACTCGAGAAGCGGATGGCCCATCGCGAATCCTCCACTGTTGTTCAGCAATTTCGTCTAAGAAGCAGCCAGTGTAACAAATATCTCCGCGGCTCCGATGGCATGCTCATCATCAACGAAATTGCTCTGGATTTGTGAAACGGCGCTGTAGTATAGAAACGTTGACCTGGTGAAGCGCAGTTTCGTACTTGCGTGGCGCGTAGCCTAGCTTCACAGGCAGTCCGGACAATTGGCCGCTTCGTTTGCCGCCGGTTCTTTGCTTTCCTCGCAGGCAGGTGTGGCATCCGCAAAACCGCTCAGAACGGCAATGATGGTGTACGAGAGTGATGACCGCGATGAATATCAAATCAAAAGATAGGTGCCGGTGGGACCTGGTGAGCCTGGGCGAAGTGATGCTGCGGCTCGATCCCGGAGACACGCGCATCGCCACGACGCGAGAGTTCCGCGTGTGGGAAGGCGGCGGTGAATACAATGTGGCTCGGGGATTGAAGCGTTGTTTCGGCATGGACACCGCCATTGTCACCGCGCTGGCCGACAATCCCGTGGGCCGCTTGGTGGAGGACCTGATGCTGCAAGGCGGCGTGAATCTCCAACACCTGCGTTGGGTGCGCTACGACGGCGTTGGCCGCAGCGTGCGCAACGGATTAAATTTTACGGAACGTGGATTTGGCGTTCGCGCCGCAGTGGGATGTTCCGACCGTGGCCACACCGCCGTATCCCAGCTAAAGCCGGGCGAGGTCGACTGGGAAGGAATCTTTGCGCGCGAAGGTGCTCGATGGTTCCACACAGGCGGAATTTTCTGCGCTCTTTCCGAAACGACGCCTTTGGTGGCAAAAGAGGCGATGGAGGCGGCAAAACGCAACGGCACGATTATTTCCTACGATCTGAACTATCGTGCCTCGCTGTGGGAATCGATTGGCGGAAAGAAAAAGGCGCAAGAGGTGAATCGTATGCTCGCGCCGCTGGTGGACGTGATGCTCGGGAATGAAGAGGACTTCAACGCGGCACTGGGATTTGCCGCACCCGCGGTCGATGAATCTCCTTCGCAGATGGATCACCGCAGCTTCCAGACGATGATCGAAAAAGTTGCGCAAGAGTTTCCCAATTTCGCCGTGATCGCCACGACCTTGCGCAATGCGCGCACGGCCACGCAGAATGATTGGAGCGCTATCGCATATTCCGCGGGGAAGTTCCATCAGAGCCCCTTGCGCGAGAACCTGGAAATCTACGATCGCGTTGGCGGCGGCGATTCCTTTGCTTCTGGACTGGTTTACGGCTTGCTAACCGGGAAAGACCTCGCGTGGGCCGTCGATTGCGGCGCCGCTCATGGAGCATTGGCAATGACCACGCCGGGCGATACGTCCATGGCCACGTTGCCGGAAGTGCTGCAAGTAATGAAGGGAAAAAGCGCGCGTATCTCGCGCTAGTGTTCGAGCAAGCAGGAATTTCATCGGAGAGATGAACTATGACCACGGAAAGTGTGCGGAAACGAATTTGGGAAACGGGCATCGTTCCGGTAGTGCGCGCTTCCAGCGTGGACGAAGCGCGTCGTGCCGTGGAGGCCATCCATTTGGGTGGAATTCCCGTCATCGAGATCACCATGACCGTTCCCGGCGCCACGAAAATCATTCAGGAACTGAGAAAGCATCACGGAGAGAAAGTTCTGATTGGCGCGGGCACGGTAACGAATGCCAAGGCCGCGGAGGAGTGCATCGACGCGGGCGCACAATTTTTGGTCAGCCCAGGACTTTCCGTCGCTACCCTGGAAGTAGCTGCAAAGCGCGGCATCCTGGCGATGCCCGGCGCATTGACGCCCACTGAAGTCATGCAAGCACGCGAAGCCGGTGCGGAAGTGATCAAGATATTCCCCTGCAGCAGCGTCGGCGGTCCCAAACACATCAAGTCGCTCAAAGCCCCTTTTCCGGATGCGCAGTTCATTCCAACCGGCGGCGTGAATCTCTCGAACGCCGCTGAATATTTTGCGGCTGGCGCTTTTGCGCTGGGCGTGGGAGCTGACCTGGTGGACCTAGCAGCGCTCCGTGACAATAATCCGGAAAAAATAGTAGCTGGCGCCAGGGCTCTGGTGCTGGCCGTCGAACTCGCCCGCGCGTCGCGCTCCTGAGCGTGAGCTGCACGCGGTTTAGTGCGCCGCCTTTACGCTACTTTCAATGGCCTTGATGCTTCCGCGAAAAACGGTGATTGAGGCGGCGGGAAGTGTAAACGATGCTCCGGGCCCCGCAGTTACAGTGGAAACCGCGATCGGACCATCGGGATCAGCAGTTCCACCGGTTGGATCCGGATGCCACACATATTGCGCTTTGCCGAATGTGTTCACGCTGACCGCACCGGAAAATTCCCACTCGCGTATGCTTGGAATCGTCCGCAAAAGAAACGTGCACCGTCTGCGCGTTTTCCTGATCCTTATTGATGACCATCAGCGACCATGTTCCATCAGGCCGCGCCGCTGCATAAGCCGTGACGAGCTTGTTGCCGGCAGTGTCGCGAATGTCGCTCTCCGCGGAAAATAGCTTGTGCACGCCGTCGCCGGGCTGCAGCCACTCGAGGTTGATCAACTGGCTGGCGAAAAATTGCGAAAGCGGCTGCTTGATCTGAAGATTAGCATCAGTCGAAAACATGCCAAAGGTGCCCATGGAACCATTGGCGCCGCGATGAACCCCCAGCGGCAAATAGTGGAAATAGTAGACCGCCTGGCCGCCGCCATTCAAAAACGCGCCAATATAGTCCGCAAGCCACAGCCCTCCCCAGATGTCCACGAACGCTTCCGAACTGACCCACGAAAGATTGGACTCGGTGATCAACAGCGGAACATTTTCCGGCACGCCATCCTCGCGCCAAACTTTCATGATGTGCGTCACCAGCTCCGCCTCGTGATACAGGTTGCTCCACTGAATTTTTCCCGGCTCCATGGGATAGTGCTCGAACGAAAAGAACGCCAGCTCGCCGATCTTTCCGTGGCTCTGCAGGTAATCGATGAACCGGCGCGTCCACGACGTGCGCCCCTCCGCATCAGGCCACGTCTCGATGTCTTTGTTGACGCCAGTGAAAATCGGCCCCCCTAATTTCAGTTTCGGATCAACGCGGTGCAATGCAGCCGCGAATTGTATGTACATGGCGGCATAATCTTCCGGTGGCATGAAGTGTCCGTCGGGCTCCTCGCCCATTTCCACATGCGAAATCGGATATCCGCGCTTCTCGATGTACGCGATTTCCGCCGCCGCGTCCTCCGGCGTGCCGTAAATCATGGCGATGGGAATCATGGCGGGAAGTCCGCGGGTGTAGCCGCCGGTATAGAAAAGGTCGAAGCCCACCTGGTCGCCGGCTTTTTCGTCTAGATCCTTCGGCTCATGCCATGGATCGACCGAGGAGCAGTACGTCATGGTCTGATCCTGGTCGGGAGTGTGGCGGACCAGGTCGTGAAATTTTCCGTCGGCGGTCGTAGTGCCGATGTACAGTTCGCGAATCGCATAACCCAGGCAATTCCGTTTGTCACCACTCCCGTGTGTGTCACACGTGTTCGAGGATTGCGTCATCAGGATGCGCAGGTGTTGCACGGCAATCGGCGCGCTCGCCAGATGCAGCACAGCCGCCCCGCCCTTCCCCTCGGTGACAATTCCTCCGGGAAATGTTTGCCACACGCCCTCAGTGGGCTTTTTGATGGGATCGCCGCCGGTGAAATATTGCACCACATAACGAACCGCGTAAGGCTCCACCCACTCGATACGGATGGCATCCACTTCATGCCGGTTCGCAAGATCGACGATCACCCATTGCGGGTGAAGCGCGTCATTCTCGCCGGTAAATGTGGCGGACAAATGCGGATTGCTTTTCCAATAGGTATTCGCATCGCCATCGGTCAGCCGCGAATAGCCTTCGGTGTCGGTGCCGTCGTCGCGCGTCACTCCGCGATGCGGCAACGGATAACCGTACGAATGACGAATCAGCTCGGCTCCGGGTGATGCGCTCCCCGTGAAGTATCCTTTCCCGGCAGGATCGCTCCACGTTCCTTGCGGGTTCCAGTGCCACGCCTCCATGTGCAGCTCGGTATTCTGGCGGTAAGTGACCGTTTGCCAGCCTGCGGCGAGCACTTGCTTCACCGTCGAATCGACGAACAGTTTGTCCGCGGCGCCGTAAGGTATGCGGTCAATCCCCGCGCCCAGCGCTTCGGTAGGACGAATGGTGTTCGTGACATGACTTGGCGTGGCGTCCACGACAATGTTTTGCGCCCGTGCGGTGCCTGTAAAACTTGCGAAGAACAGGAACAACGCCGCAGGCACGAGGCAAGGTACAGTTTGGCCGTGTCTGCCCTGTTTGCTCGCGTGAGAAGCAAGCGAAATGGTGCGATTGCGATCTTGCCGGATCATTAGCATGGCGAGTCCTCATCGAGTGCATAACGCAGATTCAAGCCGAATGCCCTTAATTAAAACGATTCAATAGTCTCGACTGTAGCCTTGGCCATTTCGCCCGTCAACCAAAAATGACACACCTCCTCCCCAATGGCCGTCGCCTGGGCTGTATCGAGGAAGTATCGTGGAGAATAGAGATTCCGTGGAGGCGCTGTTACGCCGAGCGCCGGTCGCCGCGCCTTTAAGAATGCCAGCAGCTCTGTGTTGACTTGATCCTTCAGCGTCGAGCACATACCGTGCGGCGCGCCCGCAATCACTTTCAGCGTGGCCCCTTTAACGATTTTGGCTGCTTCACATTTTGGATTGATGTCCAATCTTTAATGAGGTGGCGTGACGCCTGCCATTGCCTTCAAACACTCAGAGGAGTATATCCAGCTATAGAAGAAAGTCGTGGATTGCGCGCCGGACCCGCTCCTGTCCGGACCGACGGAGAGATGTGACACTCTCCAAGGCGCCTCGGGGTTCCAGCCGGTCCTCACTGCAGGACCCGTGGGTGGACTTACCCTACCGAGAGCCGCTCGAACTTGCCGATTCTGCTCTGCCGATGCCGCCACCGCACGGAGTCATACAGGCCCAGGATCACGTCGAGACCGGGTGTCGTGTCACGCCAACATTGCGGATTAAGGAGACGATTATCATGATTCAGACACTGGAATTAGTGATTAAGGAGCATCCGTTTTTCCACGGACTGTCGGACGAACATCTGGACTTCATCACCGGATGCGCTAAAAACGTCCAGTTCCCCGAGAAACACGTCATGTTCACAGAAGGCGATCCGGCCGATGAATTCTATTTCATCCGCAAGGGCGCGGTTTCCGTTGAGCTCATGGTGCAAGACAGCGGCCCCAGGAGCGTGCAGACCGTAGGCGGTGGCGAGATTCTTGGCTGGTCCTGGGTTTCGCCGCCATACCATTGGCATTTTAACGCGCGTACGTTGAAACCGACTCGCGCGCTCGTTTTTGACGCCAATTGTCTGCGCGCGAAATGCGAGCAAGACCATGACCTTGGTTACGAAATGTTGAAGCGCTTCTCTAACATCATTACGGTGCGACTCGACGCCACCCGGCTGCAATTGCTGGATATTTATACCAGTCGCGCTTGATGCCGTCCGCGTTTTCCTGAAGAGCAACTTCCGTTGCCCGCGTTAGCGCTCGCGTCACGACCCAGGGCTAGCATGAAAGCTAGCCCTACATCGAAGAAGGAAGAAATAACGAAGCCCGAGTTTTTGCTTACACATGTAGCGCTGGCTTTCATGCCAGCCTTCATTTGCTTCTGTTGCTCTCACCTTGATTCCTCCGCTCTTCTTGGATACGCTCCGTTTGGGTTTTGCATCCTCGTCCGAAGCGTTGCCGCATCCTGTTCGTGTTTCATACAAGGAGACTTCAGTTGCTGAAGCACTTTCGCCCAGCTGTTTTGTTCCTCGTTCTGATCTTCCTGGTCCCGGTCACCCTTTCTCCCACGCTCGCTCAAACAGCGCCCCCCAGCCTCACCACCGAGTGGATATTCAGTGACGCGGGTGAACGACTCGCCGAAGTCCCGCAGTTCACGTGGCTCGCGGACAATTCCGCAATTCTCTACGACGTTCGCCAACCGGAAACGCAGCGCACTTACGAGCGTCTCGATCCCGCAACGGGCGAGCGCCGTCCCATTCTCGACATGCACAAAGCTGTTGCCTCGCTCATCGCGGTCGACACCTCCGCCGAGGTCCAGCAGGCTCTCCCGTGGCCGGAGGCTTTCGATGCCACCGGACACCAGGCCATCTTTCTATTTCACGGCGATATCTTTCTTCTCGATCTTCCTTCTTCCAGCTTCTTTCGTGTCACCAACACGCCCGCCGAAGAAAAAGATGTGGAGTTTTCGCCGGACGGCCATTTTCTTGCCTTTGTGCGTTCCAACGATCTCTACCTTTTCGACGTTACCGCAAAGAAGGAATCCCGCTTAACGTCCGACGGTTCCGACCAACTCCTGAACGGCACGCTGTCCTGGGTTTACTGGGAAGAAATTTTCGGCCGTCGCGACACCGGCTACTGGTGGTCTCCGGATTCCCGCTCGATCGCGTACCTCCAGACGGACGAAACCGGCGTTGCCGAAAGCACCTTTGTCGATTTCCAGCCCGTCCACGAACGCATCATCCATCAACGCTATCCCAAGGCCGGTGAGCAAAATCCTCGGGTGCGCGTCGGCATCTTGAACATAGCTTCTCCGGAAACGCATTGGATCAATCTCAGCGAGAAGCCCTTCGAATGGATTTTGCGCGTGAAGTGGCTGCCGGATTCACAGCGTGTCAGCGTGCAAACCATGACGCGGCCGCAAACCGAAAGCTATTTGTTCTTTGCCAATGTCAAAACCAGCGAAACGAAGCTGATCCTCACCGAAAACGACGCCTACTGGGTCAATGTCACTGACGACCTGTTCTTCCTTCCCGACGGCGAGCACTTCCTGTGGGCCTCTGAGCGCGATGGCTTCATGCATCTTTATCGCTTCAACATGGACGGCACGCTGGTCAATAAAATCACTTCGGGCGACTGGGCTGTCGCTTCTTCCGGCGGCGTTGCGTTTTGGGTTCGCCAAGCCATCGTCGGCATCGACCACCAGAACGACTGGATCTACTTCACTGCTCTCAAAGATTCTTCCATCCAGCGCAATTTCTACCGCATCAAGCTCGACGGCTCTGGCCTCACTCGCCTGTCATCCGAATCCGGAACGCACGGCATTTCCATGTCGCCCAACGCCAAATTCTATTTCGACAATTTTTCCAACGCTCGCACGCTTCCCGCTCTGCGACTCCACTCCGCTGACGGCAAGCTTCTCGAGACTCTTGCTGCGCCTCGCCCGGAACTGCTTCCCGCAGGAATTCAGTATCCCGAATTTCTCACCGTCCCTGCTGCCGACGGCTTCGCCATGCCCGCGGAAATCCTCAAACCCGCCAATTTCGATCCCGCGCGCAAATATCCCGTGATTCTTTATGTGTACGGCGGCCCTTCCGCGCCTTCCGTCCTCGACGCCTGGACTACGGGCGACCTGCTTGCTGATCAATTGCTGCTGCAGGACGGATTCATTCTCATCACCATCGATAATCGCGCCGCGACAGCCATCAGCAAGAAACTGGAGAACACCATTCCCGCCAATCCCACTGCTTCAGAGACCGACGATCTGGTCGCCGGCATTCGTTGGTTCAAGTCCCAGCGGTGGGTCGATCCCTCGCGCTTCGGCGTGTGGGGCTGGAGCGGCGGCGGCACGATGACCCTGAACATCATGACCCGCTCAAAGGAAATCAAGGCGGGCATCTCCGTTGCTCCCGTCACCGACTGGCGCTACTACGATTCCAAGTGGGCCGAATCTCTCATGAAGCTGCCTTCCACCAACGGCGAAGCCTACGATCGCATCTCGCTCGTCAAACACGCGGGCGACCTCTCCGGCCATCTGCTGATTGTCTATGGCACGTACGACGACAATGTGCATCCGCAGAACGAGCAGGCCTTCACCAACGAACTCATCGCCCACGACATTCTCTTCGAAACAATGGTCTACCCCATGCGCAAGCACGGCATTGCCGATCGCCCTGCGACCATCCATCTCTACCGCACCATGCGCGTGTTCTGGCAAAAAAATCTCTAGCTCGCAGAAACTTCATGGCAACAATTTCTATCGCTCCTGTCGACCGGCTTTTCATTCTCACCGGCGCCGGCATCAGCGCGGAGAGCGGCATTCCCACATTTCGCGATGCGGGCGGCCTCTGGCGGAAATATCGCATCGAGGAAGTCGCCTCTCCTTATGCTTGGCGCCGCGATCCGCGCCTGGTCTGGGATTTCTATTCCATGCGCCGCCGCGTCGCCTCCGAGGCCAAGCCCAATCCCGGACACTTCGCCCTCGCCGCCCTTGAACGGACCATTCACGACCGCTTCTTCCTCTGTACTCAGAATGTCGACAATCTTCACGAGCTTGCCGGCTCCCAACGTGTTCTCCATATGCATGGCGAACTCTTCAAAAGTCGCTGCGATTCCTGCCACGCGCCGCCCTTTGACGACGCCAATCTCTACGAATCACCCGCGGATCTGCCACGTTGTTCTTGCGGCGCACTCATTCGTCCGCACATCTGCTGGTTCGGCGAAACTCCCTTCCATCTCGACCGCATTTTCGAAGCGCTCCGCCAATGTACCCTGTTCGCGGCGATCGGCACTTCGGGTATTGTTGAGCCCGCGGCAAGTTTCGTTTCCCAAGTCGCCGCTCGCGCCAGAACCTTCTATGTCGGCCCGGAAGCTCCGGCAAACAGTACCATCTTTGACGATTGCATCCTCGGAAAATCCGGCGAACTTCTCCCCGCTCTCTTCACGTTTGACTGAGGCTCCCGTTTTTACCCTATGGCCCGCTCGGCACTTCTCGGGCATCATTTGATGATGGCGCTTTCTACAAATGCGGTTCCTCAAGACTCGCGCAAATCACCCTGGAAAAATCCGTACGTTTATTCAGGAGCGATTCTAGTATGCGTGGCGATTTACGTCGGCTTCGTTTTGCTGACCCGCTACGAGTCAAATCGCGATTTCGAACGCCGCGATGCCGCCCAAAAAGCCGAACAGCGGCGCGAGGAAGATCGCCGAGCCGTCGAGCAACTGGGCGGATCGGATCTCGCCATACGCTCTCTCTACGTTTCTCCCCCTCAGATTCATCGCGGCGAAAAAGCGCAGCTTTGCTACGATGTCGCCAACGCGAAGACCGTCACGCTCGATCCTCCCGAGGGCGAAGTGTGGCCTTCGCATTCCCGCTGCGTGGATCTGGCCCCCAAGAAAACCACGATGTATACGCTGACGATTGCCGATACTTCCGGGAAGACGGCCACGCAAAGCGTGGAGCTGCAAGTTCATTAGCCTACCGGTGCGTCTGTAAGTATATGTATTACCAATCACTTGGAAAATGGGCGGATCCCCGCGGTTTCCCGACACGTTCCGGCTCTCTTCTCCCCTTGTCCCTTTATTTCTCTACCCTCTATAATAAGAGGACGCGGAGTCCGGCCAGGCTGGACTCCGCGTCATTTTTCTCTATAGCGGAAAATTATGTCTGACCCTCTTGCAGCAATTAGGAAAAAGCTCCAGCAGGAAATCGATTCGCTGGAACACGAACTCAGTGTGGAACTCCCCAAGGAGATCGCCGTGGCACGCGCGCATGGCGACCTTTCGGAGAATGCCGAGTACAAGTTCGCGAAGGAACGCCAGGGATACGTGAACGCAAAAATCGGGCAGCTCAAGAAGCGCATGGGCGATCTTGGAATGCTGAATCTAACCAATATTCCTAAGGACCGAGCCGGCTACGGTTCCCGCATCGTGGTGCTCGACACGCAGCGTAGCATCGAGGTCGAGTACAAGCTCGTGAGCACGGAAGAGGCCGACGCGGAAAAAGGACTCATCTCCACGACTTCTCCCATCGGCCGCGCTTTGCTGAACCGCAAAGTCGGTGATGAAGTACAGGTCGCTACGCCTAATGGACAAAAAGAATTTGAGGTTGTGCGCCTGGTGACGATTCACGAAGAAGCTTAATTCCTTCCGCTCAGCCCGCGGAGAGGTGCAATGTTTTATTGGGGTTCAGGACCGGCTCTCGGCCTTTTAACGTTTCTCGGGTACTTTGTATTTGTCGTGGGGGCCGTCTATCTTTGGCGCCATCGCGAAGAGCTTTCCTACTGGATGGAAAACGAATTCTCTGTCCTGCGTAGAAGTCTTTCCCGCTATGTTCCCTCAGGCCCTTTCTATGAACCTCGTGGCCAGTCGCGTCTTCGCGTCATTCCTTCCACCGTGTTTCAATCTGTCACGAAACTTCCGCAGCGGCGCTTTTCCTGGGGCGCCGCTCTTCTTTTCCTCGGTGTCTTCCTTTTCTTCCTCGATTTCTTCGTTTGATTCGTCGGCGCGCTGTCACGCCAGTGTAAAGTGGGGCTCATATCGCAACCCATGGCTAACATAAAAGCTAGCGCTACATTTAAGACGCTAACCCCCTCCCGGGACGCAGTTTCCTTGCCCTGCGAATCATTAGTCAGCGGCGCGAATCATATCGGCTGTTTTTGTCTTCCGTGTAGCGCTGGCTTTCGTGCCAGACGTCACATTTTTGCAATTAGAACCTCGTGTTGCCTGATAACTGATCGCTGATATCTGATATCTTTTCCTCATGCAACCCTCGCTCATTGTTCATGGCGGCGCCTGGGATATTCCCGATGACGCTGTCGTCGCCTGCAATACCGGCTGTCAGAGCGCTCTGCGCGCCGGTTGGGCAGTGCTTTCGAAAGGCGGCTCTGCTCTCGATGCCATCGAGGCCGCGATCATCGTCCTGGAAGACGATCCCGTCTTCGACGCCGGCTTCGGTTCGCACTTGAACCTCGATGGCCACGTTGAGTGCGACGCGATCGTCATGGACGCTGCCACTCTGCGGGCAGGGTCGGTCGCCGGTCTGCGCCGCGTGAAAAATCCCATTCGCGCGGCACGCGTTGTGCTTGAAAAGTGCCCGCACATGATGCTTATTTCGGAAGGCGCCGAGGACTTCGCTGCCGATCACGGTGTCCCACTTTGCGATCCCAACGAACTCATCTCTCCCGCCGAGAGTGAGGCTTGGCTGCACTGCCGAAAAGACTCACACGCGTCCG
Source organism: Candidatus Acidiferrales bacterium (assembly GCA_963792145.1). Classification (GTDB taxonomy): domain Bacteria; phylum Acidobacteriota; class Terriglobia; order Acidiferrales; family UBA7541; genus Acidiferrum. The sequence continues at coordinate 101,376 of CAWBVH010000061.1, read as the reverse complement.
AACACCATCGCGGCCATGAGCAGGGCACCGTCGGCGCTGTCGCTCTCGATCAGTACGGCAATCTCGTTGCGGCCACTTCCACCGGCGGGACGTGCTGCAAGCTTCCCGGCCGCGTCGGCGATTCTCCGCTGATCGGTTGTGGTTGCTATGCCGACTCTGACACTGGTGGTGTCTCCTCCACGGGTTTCGGCGAAGCTATCATGAAAATCGTGATGGCAAAAACTGCGGCAGACTTTCTTCGCCCAGCAGGTTCTACTCCCACGCGCGCAGCCCAAGCCGCCGTGGAGCTTTTGGCGAAACGCGGTAAAGGCACAGGAGGGCTGATCGTGCTGGGCAAAAATGGAACACCCGGTTTCGCCTTCAACACTCCGCGCATGGCGTACGGTTACGTTGCCGCCGACGGCTCCTTCATTACTGCCGTCTAGCCTCGGCGGTCCGCGTTTTTGCTTCTCTCGAATCGTCATCCGGACCGGAGAGCCGCACCTTTTCGGCTCGCAGCGGAGCGATCATGGCGAGATCTCCACGCGAGCGACCCTCAAAGGTCCCGCATCCTTCGGGTCTCTCCCACCAATCTTCAGAAACGCATACATCCTGGAATCATCCTATTTACAGTAACCCCCAGCATGAGAAAGGATGTCGTATCTTGATCGCCGTGCGGCGCCGGCACTTGGTCATTTGACGCGCGATTGTCGCGCCGGCATCTTTCAGGAGAAAGGGTATGACGGATCGCGTTTCGAGGCGCCAGTTCTTGCAGACAACCGGCGGGACCACGGCGGCTCTTTTCCTCTCTTCTCACAATTCCAGCCTACGGTCTTCCTCGCTTATGGCGCCCGCCGAAACAGCTGACTACACACTACACATCAAGGCTGCCCCAATCGAAATCGCGCCGAAGCGCATCCTCTCCACGGTCACGTACAACGGTCAGTTCCCCGGGCCGCTCCTCCGTTTCAAGGAAGGCAGCCCCACGATCGTCGACGTCTTCAACGACACCGACACTCCCGAACAATTGCACTGGCATGGGCAGCGCGTTTCCACCGATGTGGATGGAGCCGCCGAGGAAGGCACTCCTCCCATCCCCGCTCACGGTATGCGCCGCCTCTCCTTCACTCCGAATCCATCGGGCCTTCGCCTCTATCACACCCACAATCGCGCCGGCGCCGACCTTGCTGCGGGGCAATACTCAGGTCAAGTCGGTCCTGTGTTCATTGATCCGAAAGATGAGCCCGGGCGTTTCGATCAAGAGGTCTTTCTGGTCCTGAAGGAATTTGAGCCCACCCTCAGCCGCGGCGGCGACATGCCCCAGAATTTCCTTGCCCCCTCCACTCGCGTGAAAGATCTCGAAGAGGCGGGCGAGTCTGCCATGAAAGCTTCGCTCGCTAAAGGTACGCCGCACGGCTACGAAGTTGGCTATGCCTCGTTCACAATCAATGGCCGCATGCTTGGACACGGCGAACCCATTCGCGTGAAGCAGGGCCAACGCGTGCTCTTTCACATCCTGAATGGCAGTGCCACCGAAATTCGCAGCCTCGCCCTCCCGGGGCACTTGTTTCAAGTGCTGGCGCTCGACGGAAATCCTGTCCCGAATCCTGTGCGCGTCCCGGTGCTTTGGCTGGGCACCGCTGAACGCATTTCCGCAATCGTCGAAATGAATCATCCCGGCATTTGGATTTTGGGCGATCTGGCTGACGACGACCGCCGCCACGGCATGGGCATCGTGGTCGAGTATTCCGGCCGCACCGGCAAACCCGTCTGGCTCGCGCCGCCTGCCTTCAAATGGAACTATGCGCGCTTCGCAAAGCCCGCCGCGTCTGCTGCTTCTCCCGATGAAACATTCGAAATGACTTTCGCCAAGGACAACGCGGCCGAAGAAGGTTTCAATCGCTGGTCCATCAACGGCGTCGCCTTCCCCATGACCTACGAAGTGGCTCCTGGCGCATTTCATCTGAAGCAAGGCAAGCGCTACCGGCTGCGCATGCGCAACGCCAGCGACGATATCCATCCCATCCACCTTCATCGCCACAGCTTTGAGATAACGCGCCTGGCCGGCAAACCCACCGCTGGCATTTTAAAAGACCTTGTCATGCTCGGCGGCTACCAGGAAGCGGAAGTCGATTTTGTCGCCGACAATCCCGGCCTCACTCTGTTCCACTGCCACCAGCAGCTTCACATGGATTTTGGATTTATGACCCTGTTCGACTATCGCTGATCCACCCATCTGCCACGCCCACTTCGCAAACACGTCATTCTGAGGACATACGACGAGGATGTCCGAAGAATCTCAATCTCAGCCGCTTCGATAAATGGATGTTGGAAGAATCTGCGAGAGCAGTGATATCTTCGGTGCATCGGCACGGGTGAAAAATTGAAAACAGTCACGCTCCTTGCACTTGCGCTGCTCTTCGCCGCTGCCGGCTTCGCCCAGGACAATCGCGACTGGCCGGTCTACGGCGGCGCACCGGAAAACAACCACTACTCCAGCCTGGTGCAAATCAATCGCGGCAATGTGAACAAGCTTCAAGTTGCATGGAGCTTTGATACCGGCGAAGAAGGGGGCCTGCAAACCAGCCCTATTGTTGTTGGCGGCATCCTCTACGGCATTACGCCCACGCAAAAAGTATTCGCACTCAACGCCGCTACCGGCGCCCTCCTTTGGAAATTTGATTCCGGCGTCCATGCCACGCAACCCGACCGCGGTCTGGCCTACTGGTCTGCCGGCAACGACGAACGAATCCTCGTCGGAGTCATGCATTTTCTCTACGAGCTCGATGCCGCCACCGGCAAACCGGTGCCCTCGTTCGGACAAGGCGGACGCATCGATCTGCGCGAAGGGCTTGGCCGCGAACCCGCGTCCGCGCAATCCATTAGTCTCACCAGTCCGGCCATCGTTTATAAGGATCTCGTCATAGTTGGCGGCCGTAATCCCGAGACTCTTCCCGCTCCTCCGGGTGACATTCGCGCTTTCGATGTTCGCTCCGGCAAACTTCGCTGGACCTTCCACACCATCCCGCATCCCGGTGAATTTGGCTATAGCACCTGGCCCAAGAACGCCTGGAAATCCAGCGGCGCTGCCAATAATTGGGCCGGCATGTCTCTCGATTCCGCACGCGGCATTCTTTATATTCCCACGGGCTCAGCGGCGTTCGATTTTTACGGCGCAAATCGTCTCGGCGACGATCTCTTCGCCGATTGCCTGATCGCGCTCAACGCAGAAACCGGCAAGCGCCTGTGGCATTTCCAGGGCGTGCGTCACGATCTCTGGGACCGTGATTTTCCGGCGCCGCCGGTGCTTCTGACCGTGAAGCGGCACGGCAAATCCATCGACGCCGTCGCGCAAACTTCCAAGCAAGGCTTCGTCTATCTTTTCGACCGCACCAATGGCTCTCCGCTTTTTCCCATCATCTACCGCAACTATCCTCCCAGCAATATTCCCGGTGAACGCACCGCTCTTCAACAAGGTCTCCCCACCAAGCCGGCTCCCTTTTCGCGCCAGACTCTCACCGAAGATCTTCTAACCAACCGCACACCCGCTGCTCACCAGCTTGCGCTCGAGAAATTTCACGCCTTCCGCAACGCTGGCCAGTTCGTGCCCTTCAGCATTGGTAAAGACACGGTTGTTTTCCCCGGCTTCGATGGAGGAGCCGAATGGGGCGGCGCCGCCGTCGATCCAGAAACTTCCATCATTTATATCAATGCGAATGACATCGCGTGGACCGGTGCTCTCGCGAAAAACATCCATGAAGACACCACCAGTTCTCTTTACGTGAGCCAGTGCAGTATTTGTCACGCCGATAATCGCGCTGGTTCTCCTCCGACTACGCCTTCGCTCCTTGGTGTCAGCGAGCGCCTTTCCGCGCAAGCCATCACCGCTACGATTCAGGATGGCAAAGGCCGCATGCCCGGCTTTCCGAATCTTTCGGGTGAACAAATCTATGCCTTGGTGGATTTTCTCAGCACCGGCGAAAGCAAGGAATTGGCTAGCATCGTGCCCGAATCCGCCGAAATTCCCTATCACCTTACCGGCTACAAGCGTTTCCTCGATCAGGAAGGTTATCCCGCTGTCGCTCCGCCTTGGGGAACGCTCAACGCGATCGATCTGAACACCGGCGAGTACGCATGGAAAATTCCGCTCGGCGAATATCCCGAACTCGCCGCCCACGGACTCAAAAACTCCGGAACCGAGAATTACGGCGGACCCATCGTCACCGCCGGCGGTCTTCTCTTTATTGGCGCCACCAACTACGACAAAAAGTTCCGGGCTTTCGACAAATCCACCGGCGCACTGCTGTGGGAAGCTTCGCTCCCTTTTTCCGGCAATGCCACCCCGGCTACTTATCAAATTAACGGCCGCCAATTCGTCGTCATTGCTGCCGGTGGCGGCAAAGATTTTCGTTCTCGATCGGGCGGAGTCTACGTCGCGTTCGCTCTCCCACAGTAAGACTTAGATTGCCGCTCCGCGGCCAGGTTGAAACTTGCCGCGCAAATGCTAGCGAGGCTCAATCGCAGCGAGCGCGAGGAGCTCATTCGTCTCGTGGCTCGCGTCGCCCACGGGTAGCCGTTCCCGCTTGTGCGGCTCAGGCTTCATGCATGTCTTCCTCGCGTGCCTGCGTTGAAGACTCTTACGCCGATGTCAATGGAAGCGAGGGATAGCCCGTAACAATCAGGGACCGGTGTCTGTAGTGTTTCAGGTCGTCATGGCAAAGTTAAAGAGTTGCGACAATGCTAGTGCCTCCTGGCGTCTCAGAGCAAGAGCGAGACCGAAGTCGGGCGGCGGAAAGAACACGTCAGGAAGTTTTTGCAAACGTTCAGAAAAGGAACAGAGTGTTAGCGGGTAAGACCCATTTGGTACGCGAGGAAGATTTGCGATACCGCGTATTGATAGCGGGCGTCCGTATCGTCAATATCGGCTTCGGTCTTTTGTAATTCGGCCTGACTTAATTCGACGATGGTGGCGAGCCCGAGCTTGTAGCGTGCCTGGGACAATTCCAGCGCGAGTTGCGCTTGCTCGCGAAGTTGCTGAGTAACCGAAAGGCGCTCGTAAGCTTTTTCGGTGTCGAGCCAGGTATTGCGGACATCGCGTGCAACATTGTTTTGCAGATCCTGGAGGCGTTTGCGTTTCACTTCGGTATCCAGATCGGCGTTTTTTGCGCGTGCATTGAACAGAAATCCGTTAAACACGGGAATGTTGATGTTCACACCGGCGGCGCCGTACCAGTTTGTAATGTTATCGTTTCGAATTGGTGCTGCGCCGACCACGCCGCTCGCGGATACCGTGGGCCACCACAGGTCGTGCTCCGCCTTGCTGAATTTTGTGGCGGCGGTTACTTCATCCTGCAGCGCGCGCACTTCTGGGCGCTGGTTCAGTGCTTGTTGAATCAGCGGAGCAGCATCAACCGCAGGCGGCGTATTCTGGGAAGGAGGCTCGACAGGGGCGAAATCCTGCCGGTCGGGATAACCGAGAATAGCGGAAAGGGTGGAGAGGGAGGCCTCGTAGCTGTTTTGGGATTCCAGGAGCAGGAGCTTGGCGCGGGCGAAGTCCACCTTGCTGAAGCTCAAATCGACATCGGATTTCAATTTGGCATTGGTGAGAGCCTGAACCTGGTCAACGAGGTCCTGCCTGGCTTTCACGGTTTCCTCGGCTACATGGAGAAGCGCTTTCGTCTCGAGTGTGTTGTAGAAAGCTTCGTCGACGGCCAGGACAATCTGCTGCTGAGTGGCAATGGCGTTCTGGTCCTGCGCTTTGGCTTGAAAGACGGAATTGGCAACCAGATTCTGTGTGCGGCCAAAATCGGTGATCAACTGGCTGACCATGGCACCGGCGGCAACCCTGGGATACACGGTGGGATTGTTCAGGAAGCCCGCGGAAATGCGGCTGCCAGGATCGGAACCTACGGCAGTCACGCTCAAACCAACTTGCGGATAGAGCGCAGCACGAGTCTCGCGAGTGAATTCGCGCGCTTGCAACGCCTGCAACTTACCAACGGTAATTTGCGGATTGTTTTTGATGGCAGTGGCTTCCGCCTCCTGCAGAGTGATTTGGCGAGTAGCAGGAGTAGTCGTTGCTGATGGAGGCGCGGACGCGGGAGCCGCTGGCGTCTGTTGCGCCGCACACGGAGCCACAGACACAGCGAGTAATATTGCCGCCAGCTGAGCGAACTGCTTCACGACGCCACCTCCGGTGCTTGTTCTCGGCGATGCACCAGAAGATACGCAGCGGGCACGAGGTAGACAGTCACGACGACAGAGACCAGCAGGCCTCCAATAATCGCTCGTGCCAGCGGCGCATAGGCCTCGCTGCCTGCCTCGATGCCCAAAGCCATGGGGATCAGTCCGAGCAGGGTGGCCAGCGAGGTCATCAGGATGGGCCGCAGCCTTTGACGTGAAGCTGTCGCCACCGCTTCCTGGAGCGTTTTTCCTTCTTTGTGCAAATGGCGAGCAAATTCCACGATGAGGATGCTATTGGATACCACGATGCCCACCATCATCACCACGCCCATCAGTGACATGACATTCAACGTCGTTCCGGTGACCAGCAAAAACAGCAGCACTCCGGCGAGGCCGGGTGGTACGGCCAACAAAATGATGAAAGGGTCCGTCCACGACGCGAACTGCGCAACCAGGACGAGATAGACCAGCACGACGGAGAGGATCAATCCCACTGCAAAACTCCGGAAGGAAGCGCGCATACCTTGCACCGAGCCACGAAGGTTCACGCGAACGCCTTCCGGCATTTTGGTTTTCCTGATGATTTCGTCGATTTGGCCCGCAACTTTTCCCAGATCCTCCTTCTTCGGAGCCACATATACGTCCATCACCCGGGTTAGCTGATAGTGATCGACTTCCGTCGGCGCGGAGATATTCCGTATTTTCACCACGGTATCCAGGAACGTAGGCTGCGTGAGGTGAGGACTGTGCAAGGGAATCTGGTGGAGATCAGTCATAGAGTTCACGGAGTTTTCCGGATATTGCACGGTGAGCAGATAGGGGTTGCCGCTTTTTGGATCGACCCAATAATTCGGAGCGATCATGCCGTTAGAGGTCAACGCGGTAATCACGTTGTCAACAACTTCCTTTTGCGAAAGACCGAGTTGGGCCGCCTTTACCCGGTCCACATTTAACTCCAACGCTGGGTAATCCACGTCCTGCGGGATCAGCACGTCACTCACACCGGCAAGCTGCCTTGCCTGAGACGCCAGCTTCGAGGCAACCTCGTGCGCAGCGAGCATGTCGCTTCCACTCACCTGGATATCAATCGGAGCGGGCAAGCCGAGGTTAAGGACCGCGTCCACCAATCCGCCTGATTGAAAATAGACCGTAAGTTGAGGCAGCTTTTTCTGCAACTGCGCTCGCACGCGCCCCATATATTCATAACTCCCGACCTTGTGCCCCTCCTTCAAACTGGCCTGGACGAATGCGGTGTGCGGAGCGGAGTTTGACGTGTAGATCACGGAAAAATCCGGGGTGATTCCGATATTCGAAACGACCATCTGCAATTCGTCTTTCGGAACGACTTCCCGGATGATCTGTTCCACTTCCTTGACGTACTCTTCCGTGAGTTCGACGCGTGTTCCCGACGGTGCTTTCAGGTTAATCACGAACTGCCCGGGATCAGTGCGAGGGAAAAAGGCCACACCCAGCAATGGATAGAGGGAAAGAGAAAGAAGCGAAACACCCACCAAGCCAATCAGCGTGGCGGCCGGCCTCAAAAGAGCGCGGTTCAAGGAGCGGTCGTACTTGTGAAGCATGGTTTCGAAGTAGTGGTCAAATTTCTTGGCAATCTTGCCGAACCGAGCTCCAACGGAGCCCTCACCCACTTCCTCATCCGCTTGCGTCTTCTTAACGAGCTTTGCGCAATACAAGGGGACGACGGTCATGGCTACAAAGTAGGAGGCGAAGAGCGAGAAAACAACGGCTGTCGCCAGGGCCAGGAAAAGAAAGCGGCTGACGCCGTACAGGAAAACCACGGGAAAGAAAACGATGGCGGTAGTAATGGTGGCGGCGAGCACGGCAAGAGCCACTTCTTGTCCGCCCTTTTCCGCCGCGATTTCGGGAGGTTCGCCCGCCTCGATATGACGGAAGATGTTTTCGAGAACGATGACGGAATTGTCGATCAAGCGCGAAAAGGCCAAGGCGAGCCCGCCCAGCACCATAGTATTTACGGTGCCGCCGCCGGCGTTGATGGCCAGGAATGCCGCGAGTGCGGAAAGTGGAATGGAAAGAAAGACGGCGGCGGTGGCGCGCATGCTTCCGAGGAAAAGCAGGATCATAAGTCCGGTCAGAACCAAACCAATGGCGCCTTCGTGAAGCAGGTTGTCGATGGCGGTTCTGACGAAGACGGACTGGTCGAACACGACGCGAGCGATGAGCTGTTTGGGAATATCGACGAGGTGTTGCAGCGCTTCCTTGATGCCGTCCACAACCGCGATGGTGTTGGTGTCCCCACCCTGCTTCAAAATTGGCAGATACACGGATGGCTGGCCATCGACGCGCACGATGTTGGTCTGGATCGCCTGGGCGTCTTCGGCTTTGCCGACGTCCGCGACCATGACGGAAGATTGTCCGACGGTTTTGAGCGGCATCGCGTTGATCGAATTCGCCGTCGGCGCTTGTGCATTGGAGTACAGGTTGTAGTCGAACGGCCCGATCTTTACATCACCTGCCGGCAAGATCAGATTACTTTCATTGATTTGCCGCACCACATCCATGGGGCTCAATTGGTGCGCCTCCAACTTCAACGGATCGACATACACCATGATCTGCCGGTACTTTCCCCCAAACGGCTGCGGCACGGAGGCGCCCGGCACGTTCGCAATCTGGTTGCGCACGCTGAATTGTCCAAGGTCGTGCAATTCTGTTTCGTTCAGGCCTTGGCCTTTTAAGGTGACCAGGCAAACCGGCAAACTGGAGGCGTCGAACTTGAGCACCACCGGTGGCAATGTTCCCTGCGGTAAGCGCCGCAACTGCGCCATGGCCAGATTCGCGATTGTGCTTACGTCGGAATCTGCGCTGGTTCCCGGTTGGAAATATATCTTCACCAGGCTGACGCCCGGCAGCGACCTCGATTCAATATGATCAACACCGCTCGCCAGGGTGAAAAATCGCTCGAAGGGGTTGGTGATGCTGGCTTCAATCTGTTGCGGCGGCATGCCGGAATAAAATGTCGCCACCACAACCACGGGGATATTGATGGGCGGGAAAAGATCCACCGGCATGCGCACCAACGTCACGGTTCCCACAATCGCGATGATCAAGCAGCAGACAATCACGAAAAAGGGATTGCGGATGGAGAATCCAGCCATCAGCTCGCCCCTTCCGTTTCCAGTTGTGGCAATTTGACTTCCTGAGGCGTAACCTTCTCTCCGCTCCGGAATTGGCTGCGGTTGCCGACAATCACGCGCTCGTCATCGGGCAAACCGGAAAGGATCTGTACACGCGATTTTCCCTGTAGCCCCAGTTTGACCTTGCGCTCCTCGACCAGGTTTTGCGCGTTCACGGCAAGAACGGTGACTTCTTTTTCGCCTTGCGTCACCGCTTCCAGCGGCACCACCAGTGCGTTTTTGCTTTCGGCCACTTGCAGAACGGTTTCCGCGTACATCCCGGGCAGCAATTTGCCGTCTTTGTTATCGAAATCGATTTCGGTTTCCATGGTTCGTGTCTGGGAATCAAGAGCGTCGGCAAAACGCGAAACTTTGCCGACGGAATCCTGGTTCAATGCCTGGACGTGGACTTTCACAGGCTCTCCTAGTCGAATTTGTCCGGCGATCGATTCTGGAACCGGTAGCACCAGCCGGAGGACGGAAATTTGCGCAATGCGGACGACGGGAGCGGATTGCGTGCTGGAGGAAGTGCCGGCGGCAATCAAGGAACCGGTGTCGGCATAACGCACGGTGATGACGCCGGTAAAGGGAGCAGTGATGCGTGTGTAATCGGACAGCGCTTTGTACTGCTGCTGATTGGCCACAGCGACATCGAGTGCCTGTTCTGCGGCGCTCAGGGCGGCTTGAGCGCTGGAGACTTGCGCCTCGCCTTCCAGGTCTTTGGCCCGGGCATCGTCGACTTCCTGTTGCGCGACGAGTCCGGCGCGCGAATCGGAGGCTTGCGTCAATCGTTCCGACATAGCATGGGTAGCTTCATGAGCGGATTTTGCTCGCTGCACATCGCCCTGCGCGCGGCGGATTTCTTCCTTGGCACGCCGCACAGCGGCGTCGGCACCGGACAGTTCGGCGGCGAGTTCCGGAACCTCCAGGACGGCAAGGGTTTGCCCTTCCTTCACGTGAGAGCCAACGTCGACGTACATGGTTTTGATGTAGCCGGCGACTTTGGCGTGGAGGTCGACCTCTTGAAAGGGCTTGAAGCCTCCCGCCAACGCCAGCGGAGTGCCCAAGGTCCCGTGCCCGACCTTGACGACAGCCGCGACGGGCGCGCCAGCGTGCTCGGGATTGTCAGCGCCATCGGCTTCGGTTTTAGCGTGGCGGAAGAGTCCCCAGAAAACCAGCAGTCCCGCGAGAGCGAGAGCTGCGATCACCAGATATTTTTTGTTTGTCATACCTTTTCCTGTTCCTGCCTATGGTCGGGAACGATGGATTGTCCACCGGGCCTGTACCGTATGGGCTAAATAGGGAACGCACCCGAAGAGCAAAGGGGCGACCGAAATCTCAGAGTACTTTTCGAGTCTGGGGTTCTGAAAGAGTCTACAGCGAAGGCGGGGGACGGAAACAAATACTAGCGATCAGTTCCGGCTGTGGTGGCAGCGCTTGATCCAAGATGATCCTGCCGGTGTATTCGGTCTGCGCCACCTGCACCACCGAGATTTGCGGGACAGTCTCTTCGACCGTCGCATCGGGTTGCGCGTACTCGGCCTGGACCGGTGGGAAATGCTGCATTTCCGACGAGCCGACAGTCGAGCGATGGCGTGCCAGGGAGGCATAGGCCAGCCCGTCGGACTGAATCTTCAAAGCGAAGAACGGGTTGTAGAGAACCGAGGCGATCAGGACAAGGCAGACGCACACCCGCCAGATGGTACGGGAATCTCCGCAAGCGGGACTGTCAGTCACTCGCGTTCTCTGCATTTAATAAACATAGATTAGATTCGGAATGGCCGTCAATAGGGTGCATCAAGGGTGTGCGCAAAAGGACGGAGGAGAAGGGACCGGAGCCAGGGGTGCAACCGGTCCCCGTGGTAGGACTTGGAGTGAAGACTAAACGCGTTGAGTCTCGCAAGACGGAGTCACGCCTGAATGAAGGGTGGATGAATTGTCTGTGACGTCCGCCGAGCGCCGAACCACAACATCCTCCTGTTGTTGTTCGGGAAGAAGCGTGAGGCCCCGGCCGTGGCGGACATCGAGTCCGCGCACCCAGAAAATGATGTCTTCGGCGATGTTGGTGGCATGGTCAGCGATGCGTTCGAGGTGGCGCGTCGCCAGCACAAACTGCAAGTCGGGCGTGACGCGACTGACGTCCTTGGTCATGCGCTGCAGCAAGTGCTCGAAGATGCGGTCACGATACTGATCGACGATATCGTCGCACTCCAGCACCTGCGCGGCCAGTTCCGCATTGCGAAAGATCAGCGCGCCCAAGCTGCGGCTGACCATGGAGCGAACGGCTTCGGCCATGGGAGCGAGTTCCTCGGGAGTTTGCGCTTGCGTCATTTCGCGAAGAGAGATAACGCGTTCAGCGATGTTGACGGCGATATCGCCGATACGCTCGAGATCATTGGTAATTTTCAGAGCGGCAACGATGAGGCGAATCTCGTCCTCGGTAAACGAACCACGGCGCAGGAGTCGAACGGCGTGCTCATCAATGACGATTTCCATTTCGTTGATGCGCGGCTCGAGCAGAAAAACTTCGCCGGGAAGGCTGGCGGTGCGTTCACTCTCAAAACTGACGATGGCGTCGAGGGCACGGTTCATGGCGCCTTCAACAAGGCGAGCCATGGAGATCAGGTAGTTGACCAACGTGTCGTACAGCACGACTTCCGTCAATCCAGTGGTAGTAGCCATTCACGCCTCCGCGGCGAGACAGGCTGAAACGCCTTCGCACGCTAACAACAGTGTGGGCTGGTCATGTTACTGCTTGTTGACGGGAAGGTGAATAAGAGGCGAAGGGACGCGCGACGGATAGCTATGAATTGGCCGGGTATACCCGGCTGGCACGGCTGCCGGCAGCGGAGACGGCAGTGCGTGTCGCGAGCGCGCTCCGGATCAAACACCGGGATGGAGAAATGGAATCGCGAGCCTTCGCCCACTTCGCTTTCCACCCAGATGCGTCCGCCATGAACTTCGATCAGGTGCTTGGCGATACTGAGGCCTAGCCCGGTGCCGCCCGCTTCCCGGGAACGGGCCGCATCGACGCGATAGAAGCGCTCAAAGATGCGAGGCTGGTCTGATCGCGGGATGCCAATGCCGGTGTCTGCGACGGTGAAAATCACTTCGTCATTTTTGGCTTCGGTGCTGAGGACGATTTTTCCGCCTGGCAGAGTGTACTGGATAGCATTGTCCAGCAAATTTTGCAGGACTTCCTGCAGGCGGCGCGTGTCGCCGGCAATATCGGGGAGACGGCCGGGTAGTTGAAGAGAAAGCGTGAGGCCTTTTTCGGCGGCGCGACGTTGCGCGGTTTCGTAGCAGGATTCGACGAGCTGCGAAACGGCGAGGCGGCGAACCTCAAGCTCAAGGCGCTCCGCGTCCATCTCAGACAGGCGCAAAAGATCTTCAGTGAGGCGAGCGAGGCGCCGGGAATGCTCGAGGATTATGCCGAGGAAGCGATCGCGATTGTTGGGATCGTTGACGGCGCCGGCCAGAAGCGTTTCGGAGAAGCCCTGAATGGCAGTGAGCGGCGTGCGAAATTCGTGAGAGACGTTCGCAACGAAGTCGCGGCGGACGCGCTCGAGTTTGCGAAGTTCGGTAATGTCGTGCAGCACGATGACCGCACCGGAGGTTTCCCCGGCGCGAACGGAGGCCACAGTGGCGGCGAAATAATGCTGCCGCAGCGTACCAGTGACAATTTCGGCTTCGACACGCGGCTCTCCGGCGAGAACGCGGCGCACGGCCTCGATGAGTTCAGTTTGCCGCACAACTTCCAGCAGTGAGCTTCCGGAAACGGGCGGCACATCCAGGTCGAGGATCTGAGCGAAGCCGGGGTTGGCGAACACGAGACGCTCGACGCCATTCACCACCGCGACGCCTTCCACCATGGAGCCGAGAATCGCGGAGGAAAGATTGCGCTCCTCCGTGAGAGTGCGGATAGTGCGATCGAGCCGTTGTGCCGTTTGATTCAAGGAAACGCCAAGAGATTCCAGAGTGTCGCCTTTGCCGTCTCCCGGCAAAGGCCGAAAATCTCCTTCCGCTACGCGCAGAGAGAACTCGCGCAGCCGCTCAATGCGATCGGTGTACGAGCGGGAGATCAGCAACGCAACCACGCCGGCCAGCAGGAGAATAAGAAGGGACCACAGCCAGAGCCGCGTGCGGAAGGTGGCCAATTCCTGGTCGATACTTTCAACCGGCAAAGCGAGGCGCAAAATAACGGGTGTACCGTCGGGGAAATTCTCGCGCACAGCGTAATAAAGAAGAGGGTGCTTGACCGACACACTGTAGCGCGTGGATTGGCCCTCGCCGTTCTGCAAAGCCTGGAGCACTTCGGGGCGGCCGGCATGGGTCTCCATGGTTTGCGTTTCCGATTCTGAATCCGCCAACACTGTACCGTCGGAAGAAATCAGGGTGACGCGGACGCCGTTGGCAGCCGCGTTTTTCGCCCAGGTGTTCAGAGCAGAAATATCCGGCGGTGTTTGAGGAGCGCCGGCCGGCAAAGGCTCCCGGCGGAGTACGGTGGCGAGAGCCTTCAGTTCCTGAAAACCGTGGGTCTCGTAACTACTGCGAAGCGTGCGCTCGGCAAGGAAATCCACTGCGAGCAAAACGCTCAGCAGCAGCGCCAGGAAGGTCAGCGCGAGTTTCCAAAAGAATTTAGGCCGCACGAGTTTCGAAAAGATAGCCGGCGCCGCGCACGGTCTTCAAGTGCAGGGGATTTTCCGGGTCGGATTCGATTTTTTCGCGCAAGCGGCGGACGTAAACATCGACGCTGCGCGGAGTGACGAACCGATCCGTGCCCCACACGGCGTCAAGTAACTGATCCCGGGTGAAGACGCGGTTAGGGCGCGAAGCCAGGTAATAGAGTAAACGAAATTCGAGGGTGCTCAGAGGCACGGGCTTCCCCGCATGGCTGACGCGGTAGGAAGCAGGATCGATGGCCAGGCGGCCGATTTCCAGGACGCGCGGAGCATCGGCGGGAGGCTCGGCACGGCGAATGAGAGCCTTGACGCGGGCAATCAGTTCACGCGGACTGAAGGGCTTGGTGACGTAATCGTCGGCGCCCATTTCCAAGCCAACCACGCGGTCGGCTTCATCGCCGCGAGCCGTGAGCATCAGGATGGGCAGGCGATTCAGGGATTCGTCCTTGCGGATTTCGCGGCAAATGTCCAGGCCGGAAAGCTTCGGGAGCATCAGATCGAGCAGCAGCAGATCGGGAGGAGACTTCTTCAGAGTGGAGAGGCCGCTGGCGCCATCGAGGGCGGCGCTGATTTGAAAACCTTCATTTGCAAGGTTGTACCGGACGAGCTCGACGATGTCGCGATCGTCTTCAATGATCAGGATGCGCTTCATGTACCGCTCTCGAACCGCTGATCGCATCGGTAGGAGTCTACCGTAGACCGCCGCATCGCGGTAGGCATGGATTTGATTGAACCCCCAGGGAATTAGCTGAATCGGGAATATTGTGACAGCGGAGGCGGCCGATGTGGTGAGCAGGAGATGACAAGAATATGAATGAACTGTAAACGCGCTAACGAACGGATTGAGCGGGAGTTAACACCGCATTCATATTTAACCAAGGCGGAATGTCACGTGGCAGCCGCCTGCAGCAGCGGCGTGGGGCCGGCGATGTTCTGGATGAGTTCCGGAGGGACATTATGGCGCTGTTGCAGGTATTCCGGGGAATTATAAGAGAGCCAGACTTTGCCGCCGGCGTCTTGCCAAATGAGGGCCTTTAGTGGCAGGTCGATCGCAATGGTCGGGGAAGCGAGCATCAGCGGCGTGCCGCCTTTGGGGCTGCCGAAGATCAGAAGTTGCGTAGCAGGCATGTGCAAACCAGCTTTTTCGGCCTCACCGCTGTGATCGACGCGGCAAAAAATAGTGATGCCGTGTGCGAGGAGACTCGCCTCCAGCCGCTTGGCAGTTTCGGCGACGGAATAGGAACTACTCAGGTGGATCAGCCCGTTGTCAGCAGCGGTAGTCATAGCTGTTCTCCTCAGCCACAGCAGATGCCAAAGAAGGTTACGAGGTTATGTAATTTTCTATCCCCGTGATTCGTGACTCGTGATCCGTGATTGTGGCGCGGGAAGTCTGTGGCCGGGGCGAGGGTTTGCTTCTTAGTTGTAGCGCTAGCTTTTATGCTAGCCCGTCTGCCCGGAGAGCTAGCGCGCCGATTACGGGTTAGGAGTAGTGGCGAAGGCCAGGGTTAGCAGAGTTTTCTGCTCGAGTTCGTGAGCTTTGGAGGAGCCGGTGGCCGGGCTGGCACTGGCGGAACGTTTCACCGTGCGCACGCGAATGTTTTTGTCCTTGGCAATGCGTTCCAGGCGCGGAAGCACGTAGAAGAGCGCGCCCATGTTGGCGGGTTCTTCCTGTACCCAGACGATTTCGCGAACATTGGGATGCGCATCGATAGCCGCTGCGATCTCGGTTTTGGGCAGCGGGTAAAGCTGATCGAGGAAGAAGATCGCCGTGGAGGTGTCATTGCGGCGACGGCGTTCCGCGCGGAGTTCGTGGCCGACTTTGCCGCTGGCGATCAGGATGCTTTGCGCATCGGTGACTTCGCGATCGGGAACCAGAGTGAGAAAGCGCGGCCGCTCGAATTCTTCAAGGGTGGAAGAGGCGTCGGGATGCCTCAGCATGCTCTTCGGCGTAAAGACGATCAGAGGTTTGCGCCACAGCCGCCGGGCCTGACGGCGCAACAGGTGGAAATATTGCGCGGCGCTGGAAGGCTGGCAAATGTTCATGTTGCCTTCGGCCGCGAGCTGCATGAAGCGCTCGATGCGCGCGCTGGAATGCTCCGGGCCCTGGCCTTCGTA
Organism: Candidatus Acidiferrales bacterium; assembly: GCA_963792145.1. GTDB lineage: Bacteria > Acidobacteriota > Terriglobia > Acidiferrales > UBA7541 > Acidiferrum. Next base: position 85,265 of record CAWBVH010000061.1, on the reverse strand, counting down.
GCCGTGGGGAAGAAGCAGGACGAGGCCAGTCGGAAGGCCCCACTTGTCTTCACTGGCGCTGATGAACTGGTCGATGATGATCTGCGCGCCGTTGACGAAATCGCCGAATTGAGCTTCCCAGAGAACCAGGCCTTCAGGATAGTCGCGCGAAAAGCCGTATTCGAAACCGAGGCAAGCCGCCTCGGAAAGCGAAGAGTTATGAATCTCGCAGAACGCTTGCGACGCGGAAAGATGCGCCAGCGGGAGATACTCCTGCTCCGTCTGCGTGTCGACCAAAATCGCGTGGCGCTGGTTGAACGTGCCGCGCTGCGAATCCTGTCCCGTAAGGCGCACGGGATTCCCTTCCAGAACCAGCGAGCCAAAAGCGAGAAGTTCGGCAAAACCGTAATCCACCGGACGCTTGCCTTGGCCCATTTCGCCGCGCTGTTCCAGCAATTTCACAATTTTGGGATGCACGTGAAATCCCGCGGGCGGACGAATCAGTCCATCGGTGATTTCAGCGAGCTTCTCGCGACCGAGCCCGGTATCGACTTCGAACGCGGGATTGTATTTGCCGTAGTTGTACGGCGCCCAGTAATCCGGCAATTTGCGAAGCCGCGGAATCTTTGTGAGCTTCCCTGCTTTGCGCTGGGCTTCTTCGTATTCCTTGCGGATGGTGGCGGCGATTGGCTCGGCATCGATGCCGGTGTGCTCAGCATAGATTTTCCAGAGTTGCGGATGCGACTTGATGCGCTCGTAAAGGCGAGGCTGCGTGATGGTGGGATCGTCCACTTCGCTGTGGCCGTGGCGACGGTAACCGATCAGATCGATGACCACGTCGGAATTGAAATGCGCGCGATATTCCGCGGCGATGCGGCCGACGCGCACCACGGCGTCGGGATCTTCTGCGTTGACGTGAAAAATGGGAATGCTCTGGCGGCGCGAGATGCTGGAGGCGAAACGCGACGAGTGTTCCTGGGTCGGGCGAGTGGTGAAGCCGATGAGATTGTTGACGATGATATGGACCGTGCCGCCGACGGAGTAAGCAGCAAGATCCGCAAGATTGAGCGTTTCGGCGAGCACGCCCTGCCCAGCATAGGCCGCGTCGCCATGCATAACGATGGACCAAACCTTGTTGAGGACGGCTTGAGAGTGGTCGATTTGCGCGCCTTGGACGCCGTGGCGGGTTTGCTTGGCGCGCGCGCGTCCCATCGCTACCGGATCGACTGCTTCCAAGTGGCTGGGATTGGAAACGAGGTGAACGTTCAATTGCTTGCCGGCGGCAGTGGTGTACATGCCGGTAGCGCCAACGTGATACTTCACATCGCCTGCGCCCAGTACGCTGCGCGGGTCGACATCTTCGAAGCCCGCGACAACTTCATGCGCCGGTTTGCAGGCGATGTGCGTCATGACGTTCAAGCGGCCGCGGTGGCTCATGGCCATGATCGAATCGATGCCGCCGCGTTCACCCGCTACGTCGAGAATGGCATCGAGCAGCGGAATGAGCGAGGTGTTGCCCTCAAGCGAAAAGCGTTTACTGCCCAGATAGCGGCTCTGCAGAACTTGCTCGAAAAGATCGGCACGAATCAGGCGCTCGAGAACTTTTGCCTGGCTGACCTCGAACTCCGGACCTTCCATGCGCTCAGCGATCCAGCGGCGCCGCTCCGGCTCGGGGAGATGATTGATCTCCACGCCGATGGTGCCGCAATAATAGCGGCGCGCTTCCTCGGCAAATTCGCCGGAGAGGCCCTGGAGGTCGGGAAATTTCAGGGGCACGAAGAAACCGAGGGGATCGAGCGTGGCTTCGTAAAAGCCCCAGCGGCGGAAAAGATCGAAGATGCGCTCGCGTTCGGCGTGATTGCTGCCGTTGGGCGAGGCGGATTTCTTCGGGGATTTGGATAGCTTGTCGGGAGCGATGGTCACACGGTTAGCCATAGGTCTGTTCTACAGACTTTCTATTTTGCCATAAGAGGGCTGGCAGGGCCGAATAGAGGCAGAATTGTTGCCTGGTGGACCAGGCGCAACGGTCTGGTCATAGCGCTTGCCACGACTATCTTGGTGAGCGTTCTGCTGACCCGTGCTCCGCCCGAGGCGATAGCCGCAGATATACACTCGACGCGACGCGCGCGCCGTTGGTTACGATCACTCATGCCTCAATTACCGACTCGGTGAACGGCCTATGCGACGCTCCCGCCATTCACGAATGCAAAGGTGCAAGGAGTCCCTTCCCGGATGGGACAGATGAAACCCTCTGAATCGATGATTCCGCATTTCCTTTGCTAGACAGGAGAGTACGGAACACAAACTCATTGTCCGCTATTCTCTGGGTATTGATGGCGCAACAGGTCACCGAAATGCCAGCGCTTGCGCATCACGCCACAGCTGACCCTACGAGCTGCCCGAACCCACGAAATCGTGCCTAGACATGCTTCTGTGCAGCACCGCGAGATTTTCAAGGCGACCCTCTTTGAACTCCAAAAGGGCAGGATGAATAGGTAAAATTAGGATGGCAACTGCGAGCAACAAGGCAGTGAAAGAGCTGGCTGTTGCCGAGCGTCTCATCCTGCCGAGTGTAGCTCAGATTCAAAACGAAGCTTCCGGCTATTGCGACGCTACCTCGCGAGCGGCGAACGTGATGGCTACAATGAGCGGACCAGATCCTGGAGATGGGAGGCGATTTCGGCGGGAGGCGCTGTCGGGCGGGAAAGTCACTGGGGCGCCGATGTAGACGGTGACTTCGCCGGGGTGAGCGAGGCGGCGGTGCTCCTTCTGCATGCGCCAGAGGCCATCGACGCGCATGGGAACCACGGGAATGTTGAGATTTTGCGCCAGGAGGCCGATGCCGTGCTGGAAAGGGGTCATTTCCGGAGTGTCGCGCATGTTGATATCGCCCTCCGGAAAAACCAGAATGCTGTAGCCGCGATCGACGGATTCCCCAGCAAAACGAAAACTTTCGCGAAAGCCGGAAAAGCGCGGCAGAGCGGAAAAACGTTGAAGAGCGAGACAACCGAAAAATATTTGAACCTCCACAGGAAACGTTTGGCGAAAGACCATTTGTGAGGCGGGTGGCGGAATGACTGGAGTTCCTCGCCGCCCATCGCCGCGGCGAGACGATGACGAAAGCGCGGCGGGAGAGCGACAAGGACCAAGTCCGATATCGGCGCGACGGGTAACGTGATTGGCGACAAAGATGAAAGGGCCTTTGAGATTGGCGAGATGTTCGCGGCCCACGATGCGCGCGTGCGCCAGAAGTAACGTGGCGGGCCAGGTCAGCGCGTAATAGACGGCGATGCGGATCAGACGAACGGGAAGAGTTTGCTGCCAGCGGGTATAAACGAAATCGGAGCGGCGGGCGGAAGGTTGCGCGATGAGGCGCTGCGAGGTCGGCGGTGGACTTCGCGTCAGCGAATTGCGTTTCGTTGAGTTCAATGTTGTAGCGGTGCTCGAGAGTGGAGAGCAGTTCGACGCGGTCGAGGGAGGACATGGAGGTGAGGTCGGCGGTGGAGGGCAACGATGCGGAAGAGGAAAGCAGATCCCTCGCTTCGCTCGGGATGACAGTGACGGCTTTGTTGCCGCCCGAGAATTGGGCGGCGCGAGTAGGCGAGGACGGCTAGACGCGGCTTGCCGGTGGGAGTGCGCGGGAAGTCTGGGTCGGGCCAGACGAGCCAGCGGCGGATGCGCTGGTATTCGGCGAGGGAAGAATTGGCGGCGTCAATGGCGGCGCGGGCGGCGGAATCGGATGGGCTTTGAATCGTGCACCGAAGCTGAGAGTTACCTCGTTCCTCGCTACCCTCGGAAGCTCGGGGCAGCTCGGGATGTGACTTGGCATCGATGGCGATGGCTTCAATGAGCAGGATGGCCAGTGGCTCGGCGTTGGCGGCGGAGTCCAGCGGGATGACCACGGCGTCGCGGATGGCAGGCTGGCGACGAAGCGCGGCTTCGAGATCCTCGGGATAAACGTTCAGGCCGGCGGGCGTGACGATGACATTTTTCTTGCGGCCGCGAAAGCGCAAGTTCCCTTCTGCGTCCAGTTCCCCGAGGTCGCCGGTGCCGAGCCAGCCATCGTTTTCCGCCATGCGTGATTGGAAAGTGCCTTTTTCAAAATAGCCGGAAGAAACATTCTCGCCTCGAACGAGAATTTCGCCGTCGGGTGCGAGGCGGAATTCCCGGCCGGGCAGGATTTTGCCAACGGTGCCCTCCGCGGCGCTGAACGGATGATTCAAGCTGATCAACGACGCGGTCTCTGTCATGCCGTAACCTTGTACGACGGCGTAGCCGATGAGTTTGAAGAACTCCTCCGTCTGCGAAGAAAGAGCGGCGCCACCGGAAATGAAAGCCCAGAACTTCCAGCCGAGCTGGCGATGGATTCGGCGGAAGCGCCAGGCGCGGATGTAGAAGTTTTCCTTGGCATAAGCGGCCGCGGTGGCATTGAACCATGGTCGCCAGCCGCGGGCGTCGATGTCCTGCTCCATGGCATTTCGCAACGCATCGAGCATGCGAGGAACGGCGATCACGATAGTAGCGCGCTCGCGCCGGATGGTGCGCAGAATGTCCCTGGGATGCGGAGAGTTTTCCAACACGACGGTGGCGCCCAGCAGCGGCGGCACGAACACGGACATGAATTGGCCAAAAACATGGCTGAGAGGAACGAGCGAGACAAATCCCAACGGATGAAACCATTTTTCGCGCTTGCCATATTCCTGGATGCCAGTTTCGATCGGCTCCAGGTTCGCCAGAAAATTGCCGTGGGTCAGAACTACGCCGCGCGGCTCGCTGGTGGTGCCGGAAGTGAAGAGAATCTCAGCAACATCAGTTCGCGAAGCTTGCTCACCAGGAGCGGGGACTGAATCCGCGAGAGGCGGGGACGACGTCATGGCAGCTTCCAAATCGTTGTAGACGAGAGCAGGCGGCCCGCTCGGCAGAATCGGTTGCGACGCGTCGCGAAGGATCACTTTCACCTGCGCTTCACGAACGATACGCTGAACGAACTCGAGATTCGCGGACGCATCCATCGGCACGGCCACGGCTCCTCGAAGGAGAATGGCCCAGAAGCCAGCGATCCACGAGGACGAGTTCGGTCCCCACAGAAGAACGCGATCGCCAGGACCAACACCGTAGCCGGCAAGCACGCGAGCCCATGAGAATGCATTAGAACGGAGTTCTGCATATGTCAGGGATTCCCGACGGTAGCCGCGTGTTTCGACGACGGCGGGGTCTTTCGCAAATCGCCCGAACGAGTTGAGCAGCGAGAGCAGGTTGGGCCGGGGCATGATTAAGGGCGCTCCAGAGCGAGCGGGTTCATAATACGCCGGATGGATTGGTAAAGGAGGAGTGCCATTTAATCGATGGGGAGCACGTCGGGTGCCACCTAAGCGCCTTTCACTGCATCACAATGGAGGCATGATGGAAAGGACCGTAGAATCTTAGGGTGACGCGAGGCGGGGCTTCTCAGGTAAACTAGAAGCTTCAGGGCTGGGGAGCAAGCGCTAGAATCTTGCGAACGGCCCGTGTTCGGCGGCGTGTTTTGAAGCGAATCGAAGTGCGGCGCGGCATCAGTCGCGGACCGGCACAACTGGGGAAGGAATGCCTGTACCAATTTCACAAGCGTGGACGGTGGCGAGTTACGTCCTGAAGCAGAAGATTAAGGGACGCAAACAGTATCCGCTGGTATTGATGCTGGAGCCGCTCTACCGCTGCAATCTGGCCTGCGCAGGCTGCGGGAAGATCCAGTATCCGGCGCACGTGCTGAAGCAGGAACTTTCACCGGAAGAGTGCTTCAAGGCCGTCGACGAGTGCGGCACGCCGATGGTATCGATTCCGGGCGGCGAGCCGCTGATGCACTCGCAGATCGAAAAGATCGTCGAAGGCCTGGTGGCGCGCAAGAAATACATCTACCTGTGCACCAACGCGCTGCTACTGAAAGAAAAGCTGCACCTGTTCAAGCCCAGCAAATACCTGACGTTTTCCGTGCATCTGGATGGGCAAAAAGAACACCACGATTTCTCGGTCTGCCGCGAAGGCGGGTATGAACTGGCCGTCGAAGGCGTGAAAGAGGCGTTGAAGCGCGGATTCCGCGTTACCACGAACACCACACTGTTTGACGGCGCCGATCCCAAGAGCGTGCGCGCTTTCTTTGACGAAATGATGGAACTGGGCGTGGAAGGCATGATGCTTTCCCCGGGCTATTCTTACGACAAGGCGCCGGACCAGAAGCATTTCCTGGGGCGTGCGCGGACGCGGCGCTTGTTCCGCGCGATCCTGGCAAACCGCAAGCCCACCTGGCAATTCAATCAATCGATGCTGTTCCTCGAATTCCTGATGGGGAAGCGCGATTTCAAGTGCACGCCGTGGGGCATGCCGACTTACTCCATATTTGGCTGGCAGAAGCCTTGCTACCTGCTGCAAGACGGCTACACCGACTCGTTTGCAGAACTGATGTCGACCACGGAGTGGGGTAATTACGGCACGGAATCCGGCAATCCGAAGTGCGCAAATTGCATGGTACACAGTGGCTATGAAGCCTCCGGAGTGGACTACACGTTCAGTTCGCTGAAAGGCCTGTGGGCTGCGGCAAAAGCCACGCTGTTCACGCGCAACCAGGACGACGAGGCTTTGCTGATGTTGAACGAGCCCGTCGCGCCAGTGCACTCTTACAACCCGCTGGTGCAGATCGACTCGAAATCCTCCAAGTTGGAAGAGACTCGAGCATGACGGGACCGCGCCACGCCGACCGCCCAGAGCACACAGTAAATCCCGATGAGCTGGAAGTAGCGCCCGGGTTCGTACACGAGACGCTGCAAGGGTGGATTCCGGAGCTTGCCAGCGAGGATGAACTGCGCGAGGCCCTGGAGAAGGCCTTCGATTACCGCGGCGACGTGACTATAACGCGGAAAGACGGGTCCAAATTCGAGGGCTACATCTTCGACCGCGTCAGCGGCACGACGTTGGCCACCTCTTATGTGCGCATCCTGCCAAAAGACTCCAATCAGCGACTGAAGATCGCCTATGCCGACATTGCGGCACTCGCCTTTTCGGGCCGCGACACGGCCGCAGGCAAGAGTTGGGAAGCGTGGGTCAAGAAGTATTGGGACAAGAAGCAAACGGGTGGGGGCAATCTGAGCTTGCAGCCTGAATCCCTGGAAGAGTAGCGGATTTCGCGTATTAAAAGCAGTTAATGCCCAAAAGCCGCAGTAATTCCCATAAATCCAATAAGTTACAATTTATCGTAGCAGGGAAGCGTGTGCGCACTCTCAGGTGGACAATAAGCCCTTTCTTGTGATAGTGTTAGGTATAGCGTTTGTTGCTCTTGTATTACCTTTTGACTCGTTCAGGGGGCTGCGAGAACAAACTCGCGGCCCTTTTTTTCGGGCTAGAGGCAGTCGGGACGCCCGGGAAACCGGGGGACCGAACCAAGAGAGGCAAAGCAATTCAATATCGAGGTTTAGCAGTGAAGGAACAAGGAACAGTTAAGTGGTTCAATGCTTCGAAGGGTTACGGGTTCATCCAACGTCAGACGGGAGAAGATGTGTTCGTGCACTTCTCCGCAATTCAGCAAGAGGGCTATAAGTCGCTGAATGAAGGTCAAGCGGTGGAGTTTGAAGTCAAGAAGGGCCCGAAAGGCCTTCAGGCGGAGAACGTCACAAGCCTCTAGCCTGTGCATTGGAGAGGTCCCCGAGGGGTCGGGGGCCTCTCACTTTCAGAAAGAAGACGAATTTAAGACCAGAAGCGAGCCGTTGTTAAGGAGGAAGTTGTGCAAGTAATGCAGGAAGGCCAAACCATCAAGCATGAGATTTTCGGGATGGGGATCGTACTCTCCTCGGATCCCGAGCGTACCTCGGTCGATTTCGACGATCATGGTTCCAAGTTGTTCGTGACCAGTCTATTGTCCGCCGAAATCATTGGCGAAGCGCCCGCAATCCCGCCGAAAACGAAGCGCCGCCGCAAGGCATCTGCCGCAGCAAAGGCCAGCAAGAAGGCCGCTGCCGCCGCTGCCCGTTCGTAATTCGTAGTACTCCCGCCTAAGTAAGTCATTCCGAGCGCCTGAGAGGGCGCCGGGGTGTATCTGCTGGCCCGTTTTTCGGGCCGTGTTCCACAGGGAACGTGAGCGCAATCCGTTAACGACTTCTCGTCATCGCGACTGTTGAGCTCTTGCCTGGCGCTGCAAACGGAGTAAAACTAACCCATCAGAACCTACCCCAGGGCAGTCAAGGCACAAGACGACGGAGCCTATGCTTTCCACCCCGAAGAGGCACCGGTGCGCGATCAGTGTGACCCTTTGCGCACTTCTGGCCGCCTGCAGCGCGGCCAAAGCGCAATCCGCAACCGGTGTCAGCGATAAAGAGATCGTGATCGGATCGTGCGTCGCTCTCGAGGGGCCCTCCAGCTTTCTTGGCCGGGAGACCGTTGCCAGAGCCGAGGCTGACTTTCGAGTGGGATCAACGGGCGGAAGCTGCGTCTGGTGTCGGCAGACGCTAGCTATGATCCGGCGAAGACCGATGCACTGCCGGGAAAAGTTGATGGCACGGAAGATGTTGCCGCTCGGTTTTTTGTGTGAACACGCCCACGCCTGTGAAGTACGTACCGCTGGCGGAAAAGTCAGCCTGGAAGGGTTCGTCGACGCGATGGTGATAGTGGAGGGGCTGAAAAAAGCAAGCAAGGAGCTAACGCGAGAGGGGCTGATTCGAGGAATTGAATCCGTCCACGACTTCGATATCGGCCTGGGAACGGAACTGAAGCTGGACTATTCAGCAAAAGACCACAAGGGATTCGATCACGTAATTCCAACGGTGATTCGAGGTGGCCGAGCGGTGCCGTTCACGGACTGCTTGGTCGCTGCACCGCACCGAAGCCAGATAAAACGGAAATGTCAGCGGATCGCGGATTCTGCTTGATCGAAGGCGTGGTAGGAAGAGCGGACCAGCGGGCCGGACTCCACGTGCTTGAAGCCCATCTGTTCGCCCAGCCGCTTGAACTCGGCGAACTCGTTCGGGTGAACGAACCGGACGACCGGGAGATGATCGCGCGTCGGCTGCAGGTATTGGCCGAGAGTAAGGATGTCTGTGCCCTGCGCGGCGAGATCCCGCATGGTGGAAAGAACTTCGTCTTTTTGTTCACCGAGACCGAGCATCATCCCTGTTTTCGTCGGGACGTCGGGATGAGTCTGTTTGGATCGGCGAAGTAGTTCCAGCGAGCGCTCGTACAGCGCGCCTTTGCGCACCTGGCGATAGAGGCGCGGCACCGTTTCGGTGTTGTGATTCAGGATGTCGGGCTTCACCGCGAGGACGACATCAAGAGCGTTCCAATCACCGCGGAAATCCGGGATCAGCACTTCCACCTTGCAGCCGGGAAGGCGGTTGCGGATTTCCTGAATGGTGCGGGCAAAGATACGCGCGCCGCCATCGGGCTGGTCGTCGCGATTTACGCTGGTGACCACGGCGTAGCGCAGGCCCATGCGGGCAGCTGCTTCCGCGACACGAACGGGCTCGTCCTCATCCGGAGGACCGACCGGCTTGCCGGAAGGCACGGCGCAAAAACCACAGGCACGGGTACAAATATCGCCAAGAATCATGAAGGTGGCGGTGCCGTGTTCCCAGCACTCGCCCATGTTGGGGCAGCGCGCGGATTCGCACACGGTGTGAAGATCGAGCGTCCGCATGATGCGCTTCAGGTCGTGATAGCGCTCACCGCCGAAGAACTTCACGCGCAGCCAGTCTGGACGCGGATGGGTGTCGGGTGCAGGCGCGGGTGGCATGATGCCGTTCGCGATGATGTTAAAGGGCGAGGCCATGGATTGGATCCGAACCCCGTATTTTACGCGGATTGGGGGCAAGTGTCCAAAATGGGGTAGGCAGACGTTCTTCTCATATATTCAGATCCTTCGAGGATTCCTCAATGGACACCAACTGATCCACACGTATGCACATAGAGTAGAGATATTCTAAGTTGAGCCCGCCGCCAGAAGATCCGAAGATCTAGTTAAGTTAGGCCGTTTCCGGGAGGGAACATCGTGAAATTTGCTGCAATCGTTCTGATTGCATGTGTTTTCTCAGTGCCTGTGAAAGCTCAAGCTGGTAGCGCTCCGAATGGCTACTATCCAGCCGGATATTCGGGCGCCACCTTTACAGGAGTAGTGGAGAAAGCAGAAGGGGACCCGAAACAAGTGAATTTGGTCTATACGAAGGGAAACAAAACCGAACGATTCGAGGGCAGGCTGGAGGCAGATTGCGTCTGGAAGAGCAAAGACGGCGCTATGCATACTTTCACGCCGCTCCAAGTCCCGAAAGATACCGTCTTGACTGTTTTTTATATGGGAAGTGCAAAAAAGTCGAATGGGGACAAAATCACACAACATTCGGTGATTGTGATCAGTCTAGCTGAGATAAATGGAAAGAAAATCCCTGAAGATCAGAGGGCGGTGATTTCCTGTTCTGCCGTGCCGTTGGCAGATTTCAAAGCATTTCACTGAGAAAACGAAGCTAAATTTTGCGATTCTCTCTCGCGGCATCATAGCGGCTGGCTAGAGGAGCAAAACTTGGGGCAGCGGGGATTCGTGGACCGTGTGGAGATCGAGGCGCGCATGATGCGCTTCAGGTGTTGCGTCCAAAAGAAGGGAAAAGGATCTCCGCGGGTCCGAGGTTAGGGCCACAGTCATCTGACTTTCTTCCCTCCATATAGCGGCGGTGATAGCCTAGCGAGCGCCATGTCCAAGGAAGCCGTCAAGCTAATGAACCAGGCTGACCGCGCGCGAAGAGAACACCGCCTGGCCGATGCGGAGCGGGACCTAAGCGAGGCGGTGGGCCTGTGTCGCGCGGATGCCGCAAGACGCGAACTGGCGCAAGCTCTGAAGAGCCTGGCCCAGATCAAACGGGATTCGGGGCACGCCGATGCTGCGCGACCGCTTTATGAGGAAGCTGTCGCCATCTACCGCGAAGAGGGTGGCCCGCTTGACCTTGCACACACCATCCGACATTTAGGCGACGTTCACCGGCATGAAGGACACGCGAAACTGGCCGAGGATTGCTACCTTGCGGCTCTGGCGCTGTATCGCGGCCGGCAAGAAACTCCGTCTCTCGACCTGGCGAATGCCATTCGTCCTCTGGCGATACTTAAGGACGATGCCGGGGAATTCGAAGAAGCCCGACGCCTGTGGGAAGAAGCCCGGGAATTGTACGCGGGTGTGAATGTGGAAGCGGGAGTGGCGGAAAGTTCTGCAAGACTCGCGCGTTTGGCACATCGACAAGAATCGGCGGAGTGACGTTGTCAAGCAGAGCGCCATAAATCCGAAGTATTACCTCCTTGGACTTTCAACTGACACTGCAAGCGCCAACAAACCAGGCTACTTGGCTGCTTTCAGTGTTTCCACGCGGCCTCGTGGGGGAAACGTCTGGAACCGCAGCGCGTCGTGACCGGGAAGCCGTCGTCGGTTTTACATTTCAAGACGAGACTACTTGGGTTCCGCCTTGAGAGCAATTTTCGATCTAAGCCGCTTCCGGCAATCCGTCAACTCGGTCAAGCATGTGTGTGGCGCCCGCGCAGGTAAAAGAGCGAAATGACACCGAGAAAAACTGAAAATGCGGGGACCGACCACTGCAATCCGTTCACGAAGAAGGTTGTAACCGAGATTGCGAGGAGCAGCAGAATGCCGACAATCGTAAAAAGCGGGTGTACCCACAAACGCATGGGTAAGCTCGATAGCCGCTCGCTCGTGATGGCACGACGAAAACGAAGATGTGTATTGAGAATCACAAGCCATACGAAAAGCATGCCGGCAACGGCAACTCCATAAAGCATGAGAAAAGCGTTCTTTGGAGCGAAGATGGCTAACAGAATGGCTGCGACGATTCCAGCGGTGGATGCCAGCAGGGCGCGATGCGGTACTCCGTTGCGGCTCACCTTGCCCATCCATTCCGGAGCATACCCTCCGCTTCCCAAAGAGAAGAGCATTCTGGTGGAGAGGTAAAGGTTGGTATTCATGCTGGAAAGTGCCGCGGTGAGCACGACGAAGTTCATGATCGCCGCAGCGAACGGTATGTGCGCCGCAGCGAATGCGGTCACGAAAGGGCTGCCAGAAAGGGTTGACGAGCCGGTAGCTTGATTCCAGGGAACCATCGTCACCATCACCGCAATGGCGAGCACATAGAACAAAATGAGCCGCCATACAATACTGCGCATCGCGCGAGGAATGGTAACCTCAGGATCCTCGGCTTCTCCCGCGGTGACCGCAATTATTTCCACTCCCATGTAGCTGGTCACCGTTATGGTTAGCGAAAGCCATACCCCCTTCCATCCTTGCGGGAAAAATCCTCCGTGGCGCGTTAGATTGGCCACCCCCATCGCGCTTCTGGAACCGGCGCCAAGGATCAAAGACAGTCCGACAATGATGAAGGCGATGATGGCGCCCACCTTGACGATCGCGAACCAATATTCAAACTCCCCCAGGTGGTTGACCTTCATGGAATTCACCGCCACCAGCGCGACAGAGAGCAATACCACCCACATCCATTGCGGAACGTTCGGAAACCAAAAAGAAATATAGATGCCGGCGGCGGTAACTTCCGCACCTATAGCAATGATCTGCGCAACTCCGTAGGTGGCGCGAACCGAAAAGCCTGCCCATGGATTGAGGTAATTTTCTGCGTAAACTCCAAATGCGCCGGCAACGGGATGCACGACGGCCATCTCCGCCAGCACATAGGACATGATCAGGGCGATGCCTGCTCCGAGAAGGTAGGAAAGAATGACGGCAGGACCGGCGAGGCGAATGCTTACGCTGCTTCCCAGGAATAACCCAACACCGATGGCACCGCCAATGGCCATCATGGTGAGTTGCCTTTGACTCAAGCGGCGCTGCAAACCCTCTGCTTCAGGGATTCGAGGTTGTTCTCCGGAGAGCGTCGATGATTCAGGCACTCGTTATCTCAGCTAAAGCGCTACCGAACCGGCGCACCTCTTCTATCGTGTTGTAGTGAACCAAGGATGCCCTGACCGCGCCCGTCTCTAGGGCGAGACCCAATCGCTTCATCAGTCGCGGCGTATACATGTGGCCGTCACGCACGCCGATATTGTTGTTCGCGAACTCTTCGGTGACTCTTGCCGGAGATATGTTCGGCAAATTGAAACATAGCGTCGGGACTCGTTCATGGAGCCGGTTCTTGTCCGTCACGCCATAGACGACAGCGCCGCAATCGTTCAGCACGCGAAGCATTTCGCGTGAGAGAGATTCTTCATAGGCGCGTATTGTGTTTAGCGCGCGGCGCAAGGCGGCCCGCCTGGATTCCGGTTTTTCTTTTACCTCATTTACGGTCACGTCTTTGCCCACGGTTTCCAGGTAGCGCACTGCGGCGTCCATCCCGGCCACATTCTCATAAATGAAAGTACCTGCTTCAATCTTCCCGGGGGGTTCGTCAGGGATGAAATCCTCACGGAAGGTTGGGAGTCGTTGGAGCAGTTCGCGGCGACCCCAAAGGAATCCCATGTGCGGCGCGAAGATCTTGTAACCCGAGCATACGAGATAATCGCAGCCGAAGGCCTGCACGTCGATCGATCCATGTGGGCCATAATGAACACAATCGAGGAACACTTCGGCGCCCGCTGCGTGCGCTACCCTGGCTGCCGCCGCGACATCCACGATTGAACCGAGGGCATTCGAAGCAACCGTGCAAGCGACCAGGCGGGTTGTCGAGGACACCAGAGGGGCCAAGTCGTCCACGTGCAGATTGCCGTCCTCCCTGACTTTCCACCAAAGAATTTTCGCTCCGAGTTGTTCCAATGCCAGCCAAGTGGCGACGTTCGCTTCGTGATCTAAGTCAGTTACCACGATCTCTCTTCGCTTACCCAGCGTTTGCCCGATTGCCAAACTGACCAAGCGAATGAAAGAAGTGGCGTTCATGCCAAAAGCGATTTCGCTCGCATCGTATGCATTCACCAAATCCGCCACACTTTGCCGCGCGCGCAAAATCGCATCGTCCACTTCGCGGCTTTTCGCGTAACGTCCCCCTCGCTGTACATTGCATTCGAGGAGATGGTGATTTACCGCGTCCAATACAACTTGCGGAACCTGCGCGCCAGCCGCGTTGTCGAAAAAGACGAATTGCTTCGCCCGCGTAAGTGCGGGGAAGGCAACGCGAACCGTTTCAACAGGGAAGCGTGCACTCGGTGCGGACGGGACTTCGCGGTTGAGAACCCTTTGGGACTTGGCCTCCAAAACCTTTGCTCCTGGCACGGCTGAAATTCCGCGGTGAAAGTCTGGCACTAGGAACAGCGCCAAACCTATACCGCCTGCCAGCGCTCGTCAAGACTGCATTCCCGCCTGCATTCCCGCCTCTCCGGGGTCGGAGTTGGTCTCTCCGTTTCCGCAGCTAAGCAAGATGAGTTATAGTCTCCGCACCGTCGCGGATTAAATATGCCCGTATCCCTCACCAACTCCAGTCTGATTTACAACACCTTGAAGGAATGTGATATCCGCCTGCTCTCCGCTCTGCCGGAAACCTGGCTAGTGCATCTCATCCGGCTTGCTGACGAGGATCCAAAGATGGTTCTGGTGCGCCTGGCGAAGGAGGAGGAAGGCGTTGGTATTTCGGCCGGAGCACACTTTGCAGGAGTCAAATCGGCCATGTTGATGCAGAACCATGGATTTCTGGCATCCATTAATGGCATCGTCTCTTTCGCGCATCTATACAAGATTCCTCTCCTGATGCTCATCAGCTATCGCGGCTCCTTGGGAGAGCGCGACCCGTGGCAAACACAAGGCGGAAACGTCACCGAACCGCTCTTGCGGGCGCTAGGCATCCCTTACTCATTCCTTGACGCTGCCGAAAGCGTTAAAAAGCGCACTCGCCAGGCGCAGACACTGGCGGAAAGCAGTCTGCAACCAGTGGCCCTTCTTCTGACACGCGACCTGATGTGGGAGGAGTGATGCTTCGCGTTGATTGCCTGCGCTCGATCTATTCCGAACTGGAAGAATGTCTGGTCGTTACGATCATGGGAGCGGTCGCTACGGAACTGCAATCCCTGGGTCATCGCTCTAATTTCTTTTATCTGCAGCACGCGATGGGACTCGCCTCGTCCACGGGGCTGGGACTTGCTTTGTGCTTGCCGGATCAAAAAGTAATTGTCTTCGATGGCGACGGCTCGCTCTTGATGAACCTTGGCAGTCTCACCACAATGGCGCGTTACCGCCCCAGCAATCTGATCCATGTGGTTTTCGACAACGAAAGCCTGCTTTCCGTCGGTGGTTTCCCAACGGCGACGAACACAGGCACGGACCTGGAAGGGATCGCTGCGGCCGCGGGCGTTCCCAACGTCACCACTGTGCGCACTGTGGAAAGTTTCAAGGCCGCAGTGATCGGTGCCCGTGATGGGAACGAACTGACGACGATCATCGCAAAGGTCGAAGCGACAGGTCCCGCCGCTTACGTCACCGGCCTCTCGCTGATTGAGAATCGATTTCAGTTCTCGCGGCATATTCAGTCGCTCAAGCAACGCTGAAGATCGGGCAGACTGCCATCGAACAGGAAACAATGCCGCGGGCAGGATCTGTAAGGAGGCCCAATGTCACGCGTCCTGGATGAACTGCTTGAAGAACTCTATGCTGGCCGATTGCGGATCGTGGATCTGACGCAACCCTTAAGTCCGCAGACGCCTTTGCTGCCGCTGCCACCTCAGTGGAACAACACGCCCGCGTTCAAAATCTGGGAGCTATCGCGGTACGATGAGCGCGGTCCTGCCTGGTATTGGAATGCCTTCGAAACTGGCGAGCACACTGGCACCCACTTTGATGCTCCAGTGCACTGGATCTCTGGAAAAGACCTTACGGACAACACTGTGGACCGCATTCCGCCGAAGAAATTTGTCGGACCTGCCTGTGTGATCGACATCAGTGCGGACGTGGCAAAAAACGCAAACTATCTGCTGACCCCGGAGCATATCCGACAGTGGGAAAAGCACTATGGTCTCATCCCGGCGGGTGCATGGGTTCTCTTGCGCACGGACTGGTCGAAGCGGAAGGACACCAAGGATTACATCAACCTAAAGGAAGATGGACCGCACACTCCCGGATTGGCCAAGGAAAGTTCCATTCTTCTCGCCACAGAGCGAGATGTGCTAGGTGTCGGCGTAGAGACCGTCGGGACCGATGCAGGCCAGGCCGCTACCTTCGACCCTCCTTTCCCGAACCACTACCTGATGCACGGAAGCGGCAAGTTTGGGTTGGCCAGCCTGTGCAATCTTGATCAGCTTCCGCCAACCGGCGCGATTGTCATTGCCGCGCCGTTGAAAATCGTCGGCGGCTCCGGTAGTCCATTGCGAGTCATTGCCATAGCACCTTGAAACTCCGCTAGCCGCGGTGAACAGGAAAGCGGCGCACCTAATAGACGCTTCGCTCGTTGCCGGAAAAAGGAAGTTGTGCTGCTCCAGATTAGACATTCTCTACAGCGTTTCTAGTAAGCCGACCTCGGTTCACCGAAACCTTCTCCCGCGTCCCGGGTTGTTACCGTTCAGGTGTCTAAGATGCCGCATCGCATCCAGCCCCCGGTTGCCCGGGCTTTTGCCCTGCCTCGGGATCCGCTGCGATTCGAATGAATCGCTATCGCTCACGACGGGAGGTTTAAACATGGCCCCGACAGCACAAGCACAACCGCTCTCGGCACTGCCGACCGCAATCGAACGCCGCTTTTATCCCCGCATCGTTCCACTGGCTCCGATCTGCATTTCAATAAACGACGCCAACCAATGCCTCGTTATAAATGTCAGTGAAAATGGTTTGTTGCTCTCCACGCGCACGGGACTCCCCTGCAATTCTGTGGCACGCATCGCGCTCCCACTCGATGGCCTTCCCAAACCCGTAGTGGTGAATATTCGCGTTCTCTGGACCAGTGAAATCCGACGGCTCGCCGGCATCCAAATACTTGACGTCAGCGACCACGACCGCCAACAGATCCGCAAATGGGGCAGCTACGTCTCTTCGACATCGTTGCACCGCGACGTACAACGCGAGCCGCAGCGCCAACCGGATCAACTTCGCATCGTCGAGCCTTTCCCAAAGACCAACGGAAAAACCAAGGCGGAGTCTCCATCCACTCGGAAGTTGCCTCTCAACAATTCCGCAGTTGCACCCTCTCCGTCCACATCCCCTTCCCCCTCTGGCATTCGAGGGCAATCTCCATCAGTCATCACTCCAATAACCAGGTGGATCATGTTCTTGGTCGCACTCTGCGTGGTGGGAGCATTCATTTTTAGATCTGGCGCGATGGAGCATTCTTTCGCACGTTCCGCCACAACTCCCCGCGCGAATGCCATCGTCCCGCCACCCACCCAGGATGCCCACTCCGATTTGAGATCCTCAGACAGTACTGAAGGCATCGGCAATCGCGATGCTGACTCGCCATCACACAGCACGAGCGCCGCAAATTCAAAAAACGCTCTCTCCACCGCAACAGGACTCCAGAATTCCCAGCCAGCCGAAGCGCAACGTGATCGCGAACAGAAGTTAAACCTTCCGCTCAACACTACGCAAAACGCGCGCAAGGCTCCGCGCGCGGCCTCCTCTTTTCCTGCAACGAGAACGGTCGAGCGCAATCTCAGTTCAAACCAGTCGCGCACCAACTCTGAAGGTGAAGCCTCCTCCACAAAGGACATCAGCTTAGGTGTCGCACCTCCCGCTGGTGCTTCTGTCGCGCCCAACAGCAGTAGCGTCGCTGCCGGCTCCTCTTCTTCAGCGCCTGCGAACGCTGCAATTCCCCCCGCCATTTCACCATCGCCTGCGGTGACAACGCCATCCTCGAATTCAACTCACTCAAATGACGTCGCACCAAGTGTGCCCGAGCCTCTGGCGTCCAGGTCCAACGTTGCGCCGGTCTCGCTCTGCAAACCCACGCAATTCCGCGGCACCCGTTGCACAACCCGTAATTCAAATGGATCTGCCCGCACGTCAGGTCTTGGAAGTCCATCTTCCCAGCGGATACCGCGCTCATTTTTTCAATGTACCAAATGAGAGTGTCCTCGAATCTTCCTCGGCCACCATTCGAATCCAACGTTCCGTTCGTTTGCCATCGGGGAATTCGCACTGGCCCTTCCATCGCAAAACAAAAATACTTGTCGGGGGATTGATTTCCCGCGTCGATCCTCAATTCACACAGCTTCCCACTGGCTCACGTGAGTACGTTCGCGTCCATGCCACTGTCGCCGAAGACGGCCACGTCAAGTCCGTCCGGCCCATCTATGGTCCCGCGAACCTGTTTCCCACCGTGGTCACAGCGGTCCAGGGATGGCGCTATCAACCCACACTGATCGATGGGAAACCCGTCGAAACGCAAGCCGACGTCCTAGTTCAGTTGCACGCGTCGCCACCCCGTTCCGTACTCCGCTAGCGCCGGAGCAGCGGCAATCTTGCGGACCTGGCGGCGGTACTAGGTGGGTACCATTGAGGCTTCTATGCCACGCCTGATATTCTGAAGTCTCCACCACCCACCCTCAGGACCTGGATGTCTCTCTGAAGAGGCCGCCCATCATGGATGCCGAAAAACTCCACGTTGTTCGAGACAAACTCACACGCGTGTTCCGCTATTTGGAAGCGCTGAACCAGCACCGTAATCCTGCGAAACGCCGCATTCACGAACAGCCCTGGAGTCTCTGGCTGCGCGCTCTTCCCCAGCATCCTTGCATTCGGCGGGGCGCCGCAAAGACCAGCTCTTCGCAGACAAAGAACGGGAACAGCCAAAATCCGGAAGACGCCGCGAATACGAACTTCGTTCTGAAGGTGCAGCGTCCGCGGTTAACACGCGCACCGGAACCGCCTCTGGAAATTGCCGCATGGCTGGAAGATGGCTGGGACGATCCTTGCAATGACTTCACGGTGAAGCAGACTTCGGAGGAATCCGAGAATCGCACGGAACTGAGAAGTGAGAAGTTCGCAGACGACCCGATCAGGACCGCGAACCTGGAGCGTTGGAAGATTCTGCGGAGTGAGTGGGTGGAAGCCGAAAAGCCCGCGCGTGCCGCGATGAGAATTTTCGAATCCCTCTACGCTCTCTACGGTCGCATCGATCGTGAGGCGGAACGTGTGGAGCTCGTCTTGGGAGACGGCATTTTGAGCTGGCGTCGCGCCGACGGCGGCATCTATCATCCGATCCTTCTCCAGCGCCTTCAATTGCAGTTCGACGCATCTGTCCCCGAATTCACGCTTTCTGAAGCGGACCAACCCGTCGAGCTGTACTCTGCCTTGTTTCAATCGATGAACGAAGTTGATGGGCGCGCGATCGGCCGCTGCCGCGAGGAATTGGAGCAGGGCGGCTTCCATCCGCTCATCAATGGTTCCACCTCCGCATTTCTGAAGCGCCTGGTCGTACAGCTATCCCCGCGCGGAGAGTTCCTCGAAGACCGCTCGCCGGATGCGGAAGTGAACGATCCGTGCATTGGCCGCGACCCTCTGCTCTTCCTGCGCGCACGCACTTTGGGATTCGCCGCGGCGATAGAAGGCATCATCGCAGACCTCCGCACACGTGAGGATCTGCCCTGGTCGCTCCTGAATATCGTTGGAGAAGAATCGCCGATCCCGGACGCAGGGGATGTACATCCATCCGCGAGTGGTTCGTCTCAAGCGGATGGCGAAGTGCTCCTGAGCAAGCCCGCGAATCCCGAGCAAATTCGAATTGCTCAGCAACTCGAGGAACATGGCGGTGTTCTGGTGCAAGGCCCACCCGGCACCGGAAAAACTCACACCATTGGCAATCTTGTGGGCCACTTGCTGGCGCAGGGAAAAAGCGTTCTGGTCACCAGCCACACGACAAAGGCACTGCGCATGGTGCGCCATCACATCGTTCCCGAGCTGCGCCCCTTGTGCGTCAGCGTGCTCGAAAGTGATTTGGACAGCCGCAAACAACTCGAAAGCGCAGTGGGTTCGATCGCAGAAAGATTGTCGCGGGCCGACGCCGGTTCGCTCGAAATGCAGGCAAAGAAATTGGAAGCCGAGCGCCTGGACCTTTTGAAGAAGCTCGACGAAATTCGAAATCAGCTCACGGAGGCTCGCGCCGACGAGTATCGAGACATTGCGATTGGCGGAAAATCGTGGGCACCCGCTGATGCGGCTCGCCAAGTCATGCAGGAGAAGGACGTGCACGGTTGGATCCCTGGCCCCGTCGCGGCGGTAGCGCCACTACCTCTTTCCCCGGGTGAGTTGGCCGACCTCTATCGCACCAGTGTTTCAATTTCCCGCGAAGACGAGAATGAGCTCTCGGGACATCTTCCGGAACTTCACGATCTTCCCCGAGTGGAAGATTTCGAAACTAGCGTGAACGAGCGCAATCGCCTCGGCTTCGAGGATCTCGATTTGCGCGCCGACTTGTGGGAGTCCGGTGATGCGCAGAGTTCACCGAGAGAAATGGAGCGATTGGCAGCCGCTCTTGCCCAAGCGGTCGACCCTCTCTCCGGAAAAGACAAGTGGAAGCTCGCAGCGGTTTACGCCGGCAGGTACGGCGGCGTGCACCGGCAGCCCTGGGAACAACTGATCAGCTCCGTGCGGCAGGCGCATCAAGAGGCCGCGAATGCCCAGGAATCGTTCGTCAACTATGGCCCGGAGTCTTCCGACAAAACCGCGGCCAAGGAGCAGGAACGGATTGCCGGAGAGATCCTGGCGCATCTTGAGGACGGCGGCAAACTAGGCTCCTTCAGTTTGTTCGCGCACAAAGCCTGGAGCCAATTCCTGGAGCAAACAAAAGTAAACAACGCGCGCCCGCGTCTTCCCGAGCATTTCCATGCCCTACGCCAACTCTTCCGGCTCAAGAGCCTGCGTGAAGATCTTGGCGCGAGGTGGGATCGCCAAGTCGCTACGCTCGGCGCTCCCCACTCGAGCGAAATGGGCGAGGACGTCGAGAAAACACTGATGCAGTATTGCGACTCCATCGAAGATTGCCTGGGCTGGCAAGAGCACACTTGGCTTCCGCTGCAGCAGCGGCTGGAAGACCGCGGCTTCCGGTGGGATAAATTTCTCGCGGAACAGCCCGCCGTGGTCGGATCCGATGGCGAATTGGCACGCATTCGCGTCGCGGTGACGAATGCCCTGCTACCTATCCTGGATTCCCGCTACAAGAAGCTCAGGTTGCTCGAACTGGAAGAAGAATTCCGAGATCTGAAGAGCCGGCTCAAACTCGCTGCCCGTGCAGCGAAAGCATCCAAAGTGCTCGGCCAGCTTTTAGCGGCGGTAAATGATGAAAATTCCCATCGTTACCGCGAAGCGCATGAACATCTGATGGAATTGAAGAGCAAACAGGCGGACCTCGATCTGCGCCGCAGTTTGCTCGCAAAGCTCGAGACCGCTGCTCCCGCCTGGGCTGGCGCGATTCGCAATCGCACTGGCACACACGGTCGAGGCGAGCCGCCGCGTGAGCCCGCCGCTGCCTGGACCTGGCGCCAGCTAAACGATGAACTCGATCGTCGCGGCAGCGTCTCGCTCGAAGCCCTGCAAGCAAAGAACGAAAAATTACGAGAGCAACTTCGCCGCGTTACTGTCGAACTGATCGACAAACGCTCTTGGGCCTCGCAAGCGCGCCGCACCTCCTCTCGCCAGCGCCAGGCACTCGTCGGTTGGCTTGACACTGTCCGTCGCATCGGCAAAGGTCACGGAATCCGCGTTGCTCTTTTGCGTGCCGAAGCGGCCAGAAAGATGAGCGAGTGCCGCGGAGCCGTTCCCGTTTGGGTCATGCCGCTTTCGCGAGTGGTCGAAAACTTCGACCCGCGCTCCACGCGTTTCGACGTGGTCATCATCGATGAAGCCAGCCAGAGCGATGTGATGGCACTCGTCGCCCTGTACTTGGGCAAGACGGTGCTCGTGGTCGGCGATCACGAGCAAGTCAGCCCGTCTGCCGTCGGGCAGGACTTGGGCGTGATCCAGAACCTTATCTTCCAGTACCTCCGCGGAATTCCCAACGCCGATTTGTATGATGGGCAAATCTCAATCTACGATCTTGCGCGCCAGTCGTTCGGTGGCACTACATGCCTCGTTGAACATTTCCGGTGCGTTCCGGAGATCATCCAGTTCAGCAACATGATTTCCTACGACGGTCGCATCAAGCCCTTGCGCGATGCAAGCCGCGTCCGACTGCGGCCGCACACTATCGCACATCGCGTTTCGGGGTCCAGCCGCGACGGTAAGATCAATCGTCAGGAAGCCCTGACCGTCGCTTCGCTGCTCGCGGCCGTGATGGAGCAACCCGAATACAGAAAGAATGACGCAGGCCAGCCGCTGAGTTTCGGTGTTGTTTCTCTCGTTGGCGACGAACAAGCCATCGAGATCGACAACTTGGTTCGGGCCCACGTCTCGCCTGACCGTTATGAACTCCATCGCGTGCTCTGTGGAAACGCCGCGCAATTCCAGGGAGACGAGCGCGATGTCGTGTTCATCTCGCTGGTCGACACCGCCGAGCGCGGTTCTCTTTCTCTACGAGATCAGGAACTTTTCAAACAGCGTTTCAACGTCGCCGCTAGCCGCGCTCGTGACCAGATGTGGATTGTTCATTCGCTCACTCCGCACAACGATTTGAAAGCCGACGACCTTCGTCGGCAATTGATCGAACACGCCGAAGACCCCGCGCGCCTCATGCGTGCGTTGGAAGAGAAAGAAAGACGTGCGCAATCGAACTTTGAACGCGAGGTCATGAAACGTATCGCGGCGGCCGGGTATCGCGTCACCCCGCACTGGAAGATCGGAACTTTCCGGATCGATTTGGTCGTCGAGGGTGGCGGCAAGCGGCTAGCCATCGAATGCGATGGTGACCGCTATCACCCGCTTCAAAAACTTCCCGAAGACATGGACCGGCAGTCCGTGCTCGAACGCATGGGTTGGATCTTCACGCACATCCGCAGTTCGGAGTTTCTCCGCAACCCTGCACGCGCCATGAAGCCGGTCTTCGGAAAACTGCAGACGCTGGAAATCCCGCCGGTAGGCAATTCCGCAGAGACAGCCGCGGCAGGACTTTCTTCGGAAGATGTAGTCGGCCGTGTGATCCGCCGCGCCGAAGAGCTTCGCAGGAATTGGTCAAAAACGAACGGAGCGGGCACTCGCTCGTCCTCGCGAGCCTCCACCGCCGCTGCGGTCTAACCGAAGCCTCGCCCTCACGCCTCCGTCGACCAGATCTGGGGTCGAGGCCCTGGGCGATTCAAGGCCTGCGGTTCGTTCTACCGCCTCGGAAAGTTCCAGCTATCCGGGAATACCAGCCATTTGGCGGGCAGTGAGACCGTGGCAATCGATGCTTGGAAGCCAAATCTCCGTCATGCTATAAGTTTGGCATGTCCAAAACAGGCGAGCAGTGGTTGCTTTTCAAATACGTCGGTGGCGAGTTGACACCGCTGTCGAAACCTTTCAAGACCAAGAAACAGGCGGAGAAGGCGCGCTTGCAATACCCGGAGCGTGAGCGCAAGACGATTGGGCTCGGTGTGATTCGGAGAAATAAGTAGCTAGGCCCGCTGTATTCCGACATACGTTGAGTCTCCAGAGCACCGACAACCCAGAGGATCGCGCCGGCGCTAAAACCGTAAGGTGAAGACATGAGCACTGCAAACTCCCGTCGCACCGCACTCGTTACAGGTGCATCCCGTGGCCTTGGAGCTGCCATCGCTCTTGAGTTGGGAGCAATGGGCGCGAACGCGGCCGTCAACTACTTCAACAGCGGCAAGGCGGCGGAACAACTCTGCCAGCGTATTCAGCAGGCGGGCGGTCATGCTCATGCCTTCAAAGCGGATGTGCGGAGTGAAACTGAAGTTGCCCGTCTCGTCAGTGAAGTCGGGCAAGTGTTCGGCGAAATCGACGTGCTTGTTGTGAACGCGACCGGCCCCCAGCCGTTTCTCTCCATCGAAGAGCAGACCTGGGACACCTATCTCAATCAATTGGAGTTCTTTGTGAAATCTCCTCTCCTGCTGTTGAAGCAGGTGCTGCCGGGAATGAAAAAGCGCGGCTTCGGCAGGATCATCAACATCGGTAGTGAAGTCTTCGAGCTTGGGAATCCCCGGTTTGCCAACTACGTCTCAGCGAAGGGCGCTCAGTTGGGACTTACTCGTTCCTGGGCGCGCGAGCTTGCACCTACCGGGATTACCGTTAACCTTGTCGCGCCCGGCTGGATTCCGACGGAACGACACGCAGACGCAACTAAAGAAGAACTGAATAGCTACGCCGCGACTGTCCCGATGAAGCGAATGGGTATTCCGGAGGATGTCGCCAAGCTGGTTGCTTTCCTTGCAAGCGACGCTGCGCGTTTCATCACCGGGCAACGTTTTTCTGTGAATGGCGGAAACACGCTGGCCTGAGCAAGCGATAACCATCGAACAACAGCCGTTGAAACAGGCAATTTGCTCAGCCATTGACGAGCCAAAGCCTCGACTCCTTTTCAACGCCAGCGCGAGTGTCCGGCTCCGTCCAAAGTTACGTTCGACCCTGCGCCGGACGATACGGCGCAAAATGGGGCGATCGTAAGCCGGCCCGTGGCCTTTCCCATGCAACTCGTGCAACGCGTTTCCACGAATGCCTTAGCTGCTACGCGCCATGCCCAATCGCTAACGGCCACTTCACCCCTAATTTTCTGGCTCAATCGCAACTGTTCATTGGTTCCTCGCGTCCAAATCAAGGGGCATATATGCCGGACAAAAAAACAGCAATCGTCACCGGAGCTCAAAAGGGTATTGGTGCGGGATTGGTTGATGGCTTCCTGAAGCAGGGTTATAACCTCGTCGCAACGTCTCGTAATGTCAGTCAATCATTGACTGCTTCACCCAACCTGGTTCTCGTCGATGGCGATATCGGTAAACAGGAGACCGCTGCCAAAGCGGTCGACGCAGCGATCAAGCACTTTGCAAGCATCGATGTTCTTGTGAATAACGCCGGGATCTTCCGTACCAAGCCCTTTACGGACTTTACGACCGAGGACTTCAATGCCTTGGTCTCGACTAACCTGCTGGGCTTTCTCTATATCACTCAGCTCGCTGTAAAGCAGATGCTGAAACAAGCATCGGGGAACGTTGTGACCATATCTGCTTCGCTGGTCGATCAGCCGTTTGTCGGCGAAAAGGCATCCGTTTCGATGATTACGAAGGGTGGGCTGAATGCAGTCACCCGAAGTCTCGCCATCGAGTACGCAAAGGAAGGCATTCGCTTCAACGCGGTAGCCCCCGGCGTCGTCGACACACCACTGCACAAGAATGATCCCAAGGAGTCCCTTAAGACCTTTCAGCCAATGGGGAAAATCGTGGAGGTAAAAGACATAGTCGACGCTGTTCTTTACCTGGCTCAGGCAAATCAAGTAACCGGAGAGATTCTCCACGTCGATGGCGGCGCTCACGCCGGACGTTGGTAGCGGTCAGATTGTTCAACCTAGCCCCGTCTCCGCCATATGCGTCAACATCGATCGAAATCCGATAGGAGCGAGATCAATGAATGCAAATTCGAAACGGCAAACTGTAACCCGCAAAGGCTCTCGGACGCCCAGTGCCGAGCGGCGGCTAAAAGAACTTGGCATCAAGCTACCCGCGCCGCCTGAACCGTTCGGCACCTATGCAGAAGCGGTGCAGACCGGCAATCTGCTTTTTCTCAGCGGGATGCTTCCCACGGCTGGTCACGGGGCGAAATTCGTTGGGCGCGTCGGCGCGGAGCTGGATGTGGAAGAGGCACGCAAGGCCGCGCACCTCGCCGCGCTCAACGCCCTCGCGGTCGCGCGCCAGCATTTGGGTTCGCTCGATGCAGTGACACGCATCGTCCGGCTCGGCGTGTCCGTGGCCACCTCGGGAGACGTCCGCGATCAGCCGAAAATTGCTGACGCCGCTTCGCAGTTGCTGCAAGACGTTTTCGGAAAAGACAAAAGCCCTTGCCGCTTGGTGTATGGGGTCGCAAGCCTTCCGCTTGGGACCCCGGTCGAGCTCGAAATCATTTTCGAGGTACGCGGTTAGTTTTTTCTCTTCACTGTAGCGCTGGCTGTTATGCCAGTCGTAATGGCAGACCCGCGCAGCACATGTTCACTGGACGAGGACGCTTTTCCGCAGGGGCAAGCAGGTTCATGAAAATCGAAGACGTACTATTACCCAAATTGCCCGCTTCACGACTTAGCTCGAGTTAATGCCCCTGACGTGCATTTTTGTGATAGTCTTTTCGCCACTCACCGATGGAACTCGCTCTTCGAGCGGCGTAACAGAATAATCGCCAGGTCAATTGCGGGAGGATTCGCGTATGGACGTGAGGCTTTTCTCTCCCGTGCAATTGAGACCTTTCACCTTGCAGCAGCGCGTAGTGGGCCGCCCCTTTCCCGGTACGTGCTTTTCAACAATGGCTGAGAATTTGAGGGCTGAAATTTCAAGGGAGGATTTATGGCAACGACAAAAGTCGGCATAGCACCAATGAAGGCAGCGCAGATTGGTAAAGCTGGAGGCGATTTCGAGATCGTCGAACGCGAGATTCCTAAACCGGGCGCAGGTCACGTGCTCATCAAAGTGCAGGCTTGTGGTGTCTGCCACAGTGACATGTTCACGAAAGAAGGCGCTTGGCCAGGAATTCAGTATCCCCGTGTTCCAGGGCATGAAGTCGCCGGCGTCATCGATGAACTGGGTGCCGGTGTTTCCGACTGGAAGAAGGGCCAGCGCGTTGGCGTCGGCTGGCACGGCGGCCATGACGGTACCTGTCGCTCCTGCCGGCGCGGAGATTTTGGCAATTGCCAGAACCTGAAAATTCGCGGGCATCAGCTACGACGGCGGATACCAGCAATACATGGTGGCGCCCGTGGAGGCGCTGACGGCGATGCCCGACGGCCTAAGTGACGCCGAAGCAGCGCCGCTCCTCTGCGCCGGAATCACCACCTACAACGCGTTGCGCCACAGTGGCGCGGTGCCCGGCGATCTGGTTGCCGTGCTGGGTATCGGCGGTCTGGGTCACCTGGGAATTCAATTCGCCAACAAGTTTGGTTATAAGGTCGCGGCCATCGGACGCGGGGCCGAAAACGCGGCGCTCGCAAAGAAACTCGGGGCCAACGTATATATCGATAATAAAGCAACGAATGCAGCAGAGGAATTGCAAAAACTCGGCGGCGCACAGGTCGATTCTAGCCACCGCGCCAAGCTCGAAAGCCATGTCCGAAGTAATCAACGGTCTGGGCCCGAACGGCAAGCTCATGGTAGTGGGTGCGGCATTTGATCCCATTGAGGTCACGCCGGTACAGCTCATTACCGGAAGTCGCAGTCTTCAAGGCTGGGCCTCCGGAACCCCAGCTGACGCAGAAGACACATTGAACTTCGCCGAACTAACCGGCGTGCGTCCCATGATTGAAACCTATCCGCTCGAAAAAGCGGCCGAGGCTTACGCGCACATGATGAGCGGCCACGCGCAGTTCCGCGTTGTCCTGACAATGTGAAATCCGCCATGTCGGCAACGATCCCAACGTCGAACGCTATGACCCGGATCTCTGGAGAGAATTACCCCAAGTGGCAGGCATGGATGCGCCAGAAGCAGCCTCTCCTGCTGGTGATCTGGGGCAAGTAGGACCTCTCGTTCGATCTCTCGGAGCCGGAGGCCTATCGCCACGATGTGCCGAACGCTCAGGTTCACCTTCTCGACGCCGGTCATTTCGCATTGGACACGGCGGCGGATGAAATCGCCGAACTGGTCCGAGGCTTTGTCGCTTCTCCTCGCGCCCCGTCGGCTGGGGCCGCGGGGAACGCCGGCCGCGGACCATTAAGATTGCGCGATCACCGCGCACATTAGAAAGCAGGCCTGAATTAAGGAGTCGACGTTCGAGTCCACGATCAACGGCACTGGCGAAGTTCAGTTCGGTATTTCTACGGTTCGCATTGGGAATCTCTTTCCTGTCTGCCGTCGCGGACCGCTTTGGCCTCTGGGGCGCCTATGGCCAGCCGAACGTGTCGTGGGGCGATTACGCCCGATTCGTGGACTATACGGCCAAGCTCAATTGGTTTTTGCCGGCGGCCATGATCCCGACGTTAGCGATGATCGCCACGGCTGCTGAAACTATCTTGGGCCTTCTCCTTGTTTTCGGTTGGAAGACTCGCATCGCTGCTTTGCTAAGCGGACTTCTTCTGATCAGTTTTGCACTAACGATGACCTTGGCTTTGGGTGTGAAGGCGCCTCTCAATCTCTCGGTTTTTTCGGTCGCCGGGGGAGCACTGTTCCTGGGAGCTTGTGAAACTTTCCCGTTGAGCCTCGACGAATTCCTTCAACGGAATCGGCAGGGGAAATGATCTGTCTGTGGCAGCTCAGGAGACGATCACGTTCTCGGCGCCGCTCATAATCAGTGAGACATAACCCTACGACGCGCATCCAATCGTTGAGGTTTTTTATGCGAACTGACATTGTTCCAGGGGCGATGTTCCCCGACTACGAGCTTTCCGACCACACTGGCGAAACATCGGAAGCTCTCCGAGCTGCAAGGACCGCACCCCATGGTTTTGGTCCTCAGCCGCGGTGGTTTCTGCCCCAAGGACCGCCGTCAGGCTGAGTTGCTTGTGCAACTCCATCGCGAACTCGAGGTTGCCTATTGCCGTCTCGTCACCATCAGCACCGACAATATCACCGAGACAAATGAATATCGCACCGGCGTCGGCGCGCACTGGCCTTTCCTCTCCGACCCGGCGCGTCTGGTTCAAAAAGATCTCGACATCGCCGAATACACGGATCCTGCCCACAATCCGATGATTCCCCACGTGATTGTCCTCGAGCCCGCTCTTGTCATTTATAAGATCTACAACGGCTACTGGTTCGTCGGTCGGCCCACTATGGAAGATCTCCGTCAGGACCTGCGCGCCGTTACCAGAAAATGCCGGCCCGATTGGGACATCACCATCCCCGAACTCAAAGCAGCGTGGCAGCACGGCCGCAAGGAACTCTTCTATCCCTACGGCAAGACCTACGCCCAAACTATCGGTGAACAGGATTAGCGGCGCCCGCCCTGACCTGAAGTTGGCGAAAATCCGATGCCGTTGATGACCATACCGGAGAAGCACCGGCGAGCGCTGGAATGACGCCTCCCTGCGCCACGGCGCGAATGCATCGCAAACTGCCGCGCTCTTCTCGTGGGATCGCCATGCCGAGGAAATTCACCGTCTCCTTCGCGACGCGGCGGTCCACCGCGCCTAGTCTCTATTCGCCTTCAGCACGGCCTTCCGCGTCGCGCCCAGCGTGAATTCCAGTGAATCCTTCGGAATGCTGGTAATAAATGGTTCGATCAGCCAGCCCAATCCGGTCGGCAGATCCCTGGTCAACGACACCACGTGGTTCTGCACGTACACTCCGCCATCTTTTTCTTGCAATCTCCACCACGTTTCCATCTTCCACAGGAATCCTTGGTCCTCGCCCGGCTTCTTTTCCTTTTCGTTCGGACTATCCGGGTTTTCCACTTCCGCAATTCGAATCGCGGAGCTGCGGCTGTGCGCCCGCGTCGGCGAATCCCGGAAGTAGTTCACGTCGTGCTCCGTGTCCAGCACTACGGTCACCACTTTTGTCCGCCGGAATCGCAAAAAAACCACGTAGTGATTTCCATCGCGCTTCTCAATTTTCGCTTTCTCCACGTCCGGCGCGTAAATCGTTGCTTGATGGTCGTAGTCCTGCAGCACCCGCAGAACCTGATCCAATTTTGCTCCCGGGATGAAGACGATTCCTTTCCAGTCATGAATCATTCCGCCCGGGATCCCTGCATTTGCGCCCGCTGCTTCGGGTGGCACACGGCGCATTTCAATCTCGCCGCGTTTCAGGCCTGCGTAGACGTCTTGCTTTTCTTTTTCGGGCAGATCGTCAATCCAAAGAAAATTTCCTTCCCCCAGATTCCGGCTGTTTTGCGTGTCTGTGATTGCCACATATTGCTGGAAGGCTTGAAGCGTCGAAGAGCTCGGAGAAACGCGGAACCCGGACGGCGACCTTCCCTCTGCCAGACGAGGCAGCTGCGTAATTGCCAGGAGGCAGCCGGCGAGAACGCAAAGCCATCTGTCGGGAAAACGCCTCATGCGTCTGCGCCTTCCACCGCAGCCTCGTAGGCGAGCGGATCCTAGCTCCTTCGTTTTCAACATCTTTCATTCACTCACTAAAGGATGGATGCACGACGTCGGCCAGGCGTTCGAGACAGGGAATTAAGCTTTTAGATTCTGCAGCATACGGCTTGGTGGGAGAATTTGGCGGGTTGGGTAGCTCGCACACGGCCCCTTGCGGGGCCGCTGTCCCCGCGCGGCCCCCAACCCACTGTCCCTCATACTAGAGACCGCAACTGGAAGCCTCAATGGCCCGATGGCTCCACGAAATGGGGTACTGCGGTCGTAGTACTGAAGCGCTACGCGTGGCCTTGCGCCTGTGTCCTATTTATAACCATCAAAATCAACAGGTTGTGACGCGAGCAAATTCTCAGAGGCTCCATGTTCCAGCGATGACTGACCAACGAGGGTTACTTCTGGTTCGGGCCGGCTGCTTTTGGCATTTCCTTCGCATAAATCAGATGCAGCGTAAGATCTTTCGTCTGCCCCTTCCGCAGCGGAATATTCTTTTCCCACTCAGAAAAGACGCCGTTCGAAGAGGCTCGAACATCATAGCTGTCCACCTTCAAACCGGTGATCATGAAGTGCCCCTTCTTATCAGTGTAGGTGGCATGAGGCGAAAGTCCCCCGGAGGATTGGCACATCACGCTGGCCTTCGCCACGGGCTTATCGTCCGGACCGATCACCGTGCCGGTAATCGTCGCCCCTTTTTTCTTCGGCGGCGTCTGAGCATTGAGCTCGGTCGCAACGAAGAACGTAACTGCCACCAGGCCTGCGAGGAAAAGTCTGCGTTTCACGGTACTCCTTTTTTCTGACTTCTTTCAGTCTAGTGCTTGGCAGCCTTCCTTTGTGCGGCGATCCAGGGCGTGTGTCTCACTCGGAACCTGCCAGCCAGGCCAGGCGCCGCCAGATGAATCGCAGCGGACGCGGCGCGCGCAGTTTGTTGAGTTCAACTTGTATTCTGTGACGGAGGAAAATCCTAAGGTAACTTCAGATCGACGGAGGACACGTCCACGCCGCCGTGATCCACGGTAACGTACACCTGACTCATTGCCGGACTCACTCCCGTGAAATATACATCGAGTTCCAGCTATCACGTCGCGCACAAGGTGTCGATGCACGTTCCATCGGTAACCTTTCCCCACGGATCTACTTGTCCCGTATGCGTTAGTTGCCGCACTGCCAGCATTCCCGCGTCGCCATCGGAACAGCGGGTCCACCGAGCGTGTCCCGCACAACGCACACCTGTTTCTTTGCCAGGAGTTAGCCAGTTCGGTCTTCCGAATCTGGCCACAACTCCGACCTCGAGCAATCTCTTCCCTGGTCTCCGTGCAAAATTTTCGTGGTAAAGTACTAAAACTGGCAGTTCCTTCTCTGCCCAAGACCCCGCTTATGTTCTTTTTCTTTCAACCCCTTACATACAACAACCGATTTTTGCCCACTTGGCTCCTTTCGTGCCCCTATCTTGCCATACCCAGCGAAATCGATATGGGGGTTCTCCACTATGCGATTCCGCACTATGGTTGTGGTCGATGCCTTCGTTCTGCTGGCTATCGCTCTCGCCGCTTGGTCCAAACCAGTGTCGGCACCGCTTCACTCCTTGCTTTCTCATCCTCCCGAGTCGCACTCCGTCTCTGGCAAGATTGCCGCCGTGGCCGAAAGCCAACTAAGTCTGGACATCCTGAAGAACGCCAAGCCGGACATCGTTCATTTCGTGATCGACGAAAATACCGCGGTGGAGGGCAAATTGACTGTTGGCGCGCAAGCCGCAGTGGACTATCGTGTGGACGGCGAGAGGATGATCGCTACTCGCGTGGTCATCATACAAGCATCTGGCATCGCTGCCAGATAAGGCGAATACCTGATTTTCATTAGTTTGGTTGCGAGTTGAAATAGACGGTTGCGGTGCACCTCCCAGCTCTGGCGCCGCACCGATTGCACTCTTCAGGGGCATCCAGTAAGGATGCATTTTCTTCGTTCGGCATTTTTCCTTGCCGTGGCGTAAGTACCCGAGCACCACGGTAACTCAGCATGGTCAGCGGACTCGGATTAATACAGGGATACCTCTTTACCGCCCGTGGAGGCAGCATGCGTACCACACTCAAACTGGTTCTGCCGCTCGCTTTTAGTGTGGCGCTGGTATCGCTTCTCTACGCTGGTTATCAGTACCGCACGCAGCGGCGCAACTTGCGCAACGACCTGTCACGCCGCGCTGCCACTCTCGCGGAAACTCTTCAGGAGAGCATCGAGGCAACGCCCGGTCGTGCCTCAGACAAGAATCTTCAGCGCATCGTTGCCAAAATCGCGCAACGCGAACATTTGCTGGGCGTCGTGATTTACGATCGCGCCGGCAAGATCCTGGCCATCACTCCCGACCATCCCAAATATTTCGAGGAACGGCCCGAGGTCGCGGCCCATTCCGACAAACTCAATACCAGTGCGGCCGACTATCGGAATGTCGGTGGCCTTCCCGTTTACGCTTACGCGCTGCCGCTTCATCGCGACGCCGACCAAACCGGAACAGTCCTGGTTGTCTTTGACACCAGCTACATCGATCAGCGCCTCGCCTACTCCATTCGCGACTCTCTCCTCACCGCGCTTCTGCAAACCATTCTGATCACCGGCCTGGCCTTCGTTCTCGTCCGTTGGAACATTACCGCTCCCCTCGCTCACACCGCGAAATGGCTTCGCACTGTGCGCGCCGGTTCTTCCGACACTAGCGCCGCGCCTCCGCAAGGTGAATTCTTCGATCAGATTCACACCGAGGTGAAACACCTCGCGCATGCGCTGAACACGGCGCGTGCCGCGGCACAGGAGGAAGCTCAGCTACGCGAAACGCAATCGTCCGTGTGGACCGCCGAGCGCTTGCGGGTTAGCCTCCGCAACAAGCTCAGCAATAAGCCTCTGTTCGTCGTCTCCAACCGCGAACCTTATATGCACGTCTTCCGCGACAAGGAAAAAGCCGTGCAGATGATCGTGCCTGCCAGTGGTCTGGTCACCGCGCTCGAGCCCGTCCTTCAAGCTTGCAACGGCACCTGGATCGCCAATGGTTCCGGCAATGCCGATCGTGAGGTTGTCGATGAGCACGATCACTTGCAGGTTCCACCTGACCGGCCCAGCTACACCTTGCGTCGCGTCTGGCTCACCGAAGAAGAAGAAAACGGTTACTACGAAGGATTCTCAAACGAAGGGTTGTGGCCACTCTGCCATATCGCGCACACTCGCCCCACCTTCCGGCTCGATGATTGGATTCATTATCAGCGCGTCAACCGGCGCTTTGCCGATGCGGTCCTCGAAGAAATGAAAGGCACGCAATCACCCATTCTTCTTGCGCAGGACTATCACTTCGCCTTGCTTCCAAAGATGGTGAAGGAAGCGCGCCCCGACGCTGCTGTCGCGATTTTCTGGCACATTCCCTGGCCCAACGCGGAAGTGTTCGGCATCTGCCCATGGCAGCGCGAGCTTGTCGAAGGATTGCTCGGCGCTGACTTGGTCGGTTTCCATATTCAAACGCACTGCAACAATTTTCTGGAAACCGTGGATCATGCCGTGGAAGCGATCACCGAATGGGACCGCTTCGCCGTCAACCGTCAAGGCCATGTCACTCGCGTGCGTCCTTATCCCATCAGCGTCGCGTCCCTCACAACCAATAACGGAAGCCAGCCAGTTCGCAGCGCGGGCGAAGAGCGCGGCGCTCTGTGTGCCGAACTCGGCATCGAAGCATCGCTTCTCGCTGTCGGTGTCGATCGCCTCGACTACACCAAGGGCATCATCGAACGCTTCCGCGGCGTCGAACGCTTCCTGGAAATGAATCCCGTTTATCAGCGCCGCTTCTCCCTGGTGCAAATCGGCGCTCCCAGCCGCACAGACATTCCTCGTTACAAACAATTTCTCGACGAAGTCAGCGCCGAAGCGGACCGCATCAACAGCCGCTTTGGCGTCGGCCGCTGGAGGCCGATCGTTCCTCTCCTGCGGCACCACTCCCATCAGGAGATTACCCGTTTCTACCGCGCTGCCTCGCTTTGCCTGGTCACTTCGCTGCATGACGGCATGAATCTCGTGGCCAAGGAATTCATCGCCGCTCGCGACGATGAACAAGGGGTCCTGATCCTCAGTTCGTTTACCGGCGCTGCCCACGAACTTACCGACGCTCTGCTCGTCAATCCCTACGACATCCAGCAGCTTGCCGATTCCATTCACCAGGCCCTCGATATGAGCTCGGAGCAACAAGCCGCCCGCATGGTCCACCTGCGGAAGACCATTCATGAATACAACATCTACCGCTGGGCCGCCAACCTTCTCTCCGATCTCACGGAGATCCGCATCGAGGCTCCGGAGAGCAAAAACGAGGTTCAGTCCTTGACCTGACGGCTAGCGGCTGAACTTCACCGGCGCAGAGGATTCTCCATGGAGACGGCACAGACACCGTTCAACTTTTTCACCGTCTCTTATCTCACTCGCATCGGCAACACTTCCGCTATCACCCTTTCCGAGTTTCTCGCCGGACTCGAGCACTGTAGCGACGCTTCCATTTTCCACCACACCTTTCAGACCCTCAGCATCCACCATTTCCTTACCGAAGGCTTTTCCAACGATTTTGCGCAATGGGTTCTTGCCGGTGTCAATCGCGACGCTCTCGCTGAGCAGCTCGCGGCCCTCGATATCCGCGATTATTCCAGCATTGCCGCGTTGCGTGCCGATTTGTGTATGGTGGTCCGCGATTTCTGCCAGCAACATCCTGAATTCGCCAACCAATCGGCCCTGGAGCCATTTTATTTCTGCGAATCCCTGGAGGTCACTCTTCCCCTGGGCCGCACCGCCAGGACTCTCGACGAATTTCGCGAAGGCATTTCACATCTCAGCCATTCCGGTTTCTATTTCCACTTCATCTCTTCTCGCTTGCGGCTTCAGCTTCGCACCAACGATTTTTCCCACTGGCTCGCGGATGGCCTCGGCCTCATGACTCTCGCTGAAAACGTCAATCGCATCGACATTTACACCAATACCCTGGACAGCGCCCGGGAAAAGTTGCTTCGCCTGGTGGACCGTGAGAGGAGAAAGCATGACGGCAGTGCAGACCGCGAACCGCATTCCCCTCGATGAGTATGCCGCCGTCATTGGTGCGGGGGAGATCGAGGAATTACGCATCCTGGCTCGTCCGTTGCTCGGACGCCGCGTGGAAATGGTGAATTCCACTGCCGTCGGCGGCGGCGTTGCCGAGATACTCAATCGCATCATTCCTCTGGCCGAGGATCTGGGCCTGTCCTTCCGCTGGGACGTCATTATCGGCGGCGAGAATTTCTTCGCGGTCACCAAGGCCTTCCACAACGCCCTTCATGGCGCGCCTTACCATCCGCAGCCCCGCGACTTCGAAATCTTCCGCGAATACCAGCAACGCAACCTTCATCGCCTCCCTCTCGATGCCGAATTCGTCGTTATCCATGACCCCCAGCCTCTTGGCCTTATCGATGATCGCCCCCAGGCCAAAAATCATTGGGTCTGGCGCTGCCACATCGACCTTTCCCATCCCAACCCCGCGGTTTGGGATTTTCTCCATGCTTATGTGGCGCGTTACGACGCCTCCATTTTTTCCTCCCCCGAATTCGCCCGCCGTCTTCCCATCCTCCAATATCTTTTCTACCCCGCGATTGATCCTCTTTCGGAGAAAAATCGCGAACTCCCGGCAGAATTCATTGCCGAGGTGCTTGCTCGCCATCAAATTGATCCCTCGCGTCCTATCCTCACACAGATATCCCGCTTCGACCGCCTGAAGGATCCGCTCGGAGTTATTCGTGCGTACCGCATCGTGAAACGCTATTTCGACTGTCAGTTGGTGCTCGCGGGGGGAAGTGCGTCAGACGATCCCGAAGGTGCGCAAGTCCTTAGGGAAGTACATCAGGCCGCCGATGGCGATCCCGATATCAAGGTGCTCGAGCTTCCTGTCTGGGCTCCCCTGGAAGTGAATGCCCTACAGCGCGCCGCTTCCATCGTCATCCAGAAAAGCCTCCGCGAAGGTTTTGGGCTTACCGTTTCCGAGGCTCTCTGGAAGAAGAAACCAGTCGTGGCGTCCGCGGTCGGCGGAATCCCTACTCAGATCATTCACAATCACACGGGCCTGCTGGCGCATTCCGTCGAGGGCACCGCGTATCAGATTCGCTTTCTTCTCTCCCACCCGCAAATTGCCGCCCGCTTGGGGGAACGCGGCCACGAGCACGTAAAGGAGAATTTCCTGATCACCCAGAACCTCAAGCGCTACCTTACTCTATTCCTCGCCCTCGGGGCAGGCGTCTGACCGAACGTTGCCGGGGAATCTTCGCTGGACGTCGTTTGTCTATGAATCAGGTCCGCTCGACGGCACCGGGTGTGTGGAACAGCTGCTTTCGCTGGTTCTCGGGTCACTTGCTCGGCGAAGTGCCCGACGATATCGCCTTGTGTGCGTTCGATTGCAAGCGTGCCCCGTGCCCGGAGGAGGAATGGGCCACTTGCGAGCGGCGCATCAACCGCGCCGCCGGAGAATTGATGCCCGAACCTTCCTTCCAGAGCGGCGGAACCACCTAAACCATTTAACTTCCTGGGTGTCTCCCGCTACCGCAGCTCGCCCGGCGCAATTCCGTTTTTTCGCGCTTCATTCTCGATCTCTTCGATCTGTGCCTGCAGCTGCTTTTTTGCGTCTTCCAGTTGCTTCACTTGGTCGGTCAACGGCACCATGTTGTACCCCTGGTGCATCTTGATTCCACCCGACGCCGACGTGTTGTCCGCCTTGAAATCCTTCAGCTGCGAAAGGCGCTTGTCGACTGCGTCAATTCGGTCCCGCAATTCACGGATTTGATTGCGGCACTCCTCCACTTGTTGCTTGTGCACATCCTGGTTCTCATTCTCTTCGTCGTCTTCCCGCACATACGAATGTCGCGTGCTGTTTTTATTCGTGTCGCCCACCACCGATACTCCGTTCTTCACGGACTTAATCTCGTCATTCGTCCAGACCTTTTTCGGCTTCTTCTTGTCCGCCGCCTGAACTGCCGGAACAAGCGACTGAGCCTTCGCCGCACCGGGCGCTGGACTCGTCTGTGGAGTCGCGGTAGCCGTGGGTGCGCTCGTATCTTGGGGGTATGCCAAGGATGGATGAACCGCCATGCAAATCACCGCGCCCGCAACTAACCCGGAGAATAGGGAAACGCGATTCCGGAACATGTCGCCTCCGATCCGGCCAAGCTGGTTCTAGTACTATTTCTTCTATTTTAGCGAAGCCAGCCTCACTTAGCCGTCTGCTCGCCCGCCAGCTTGCTTAACTCGTCACGCACCACCCCTACGGCATCTTTCGGCGGACCTACTCGTTTGTAATCCGAGTACGACGTGCGTTCATGAATCGAGAAGGGTACAACGAACTTACGCCCGTCAAAGTCATACTGCTCGTAGCTGGGAAACCAGTGCCCGGGTGTCATCTCGTAGCGTTCCTGCATGAAATGGCTGCCTTTGTAAACCTTGGCCAAAAACAACGAGATCGAGATGTCTTCGACAACCGAGCCCTCGATCCTAGCCAGCTCTCCCGACTGTTCGTCGATCCAAACCGTCCCGCGCACCTTGCTAAAAATGATGGCGTTCCGCGTACCCGCCTTAAATTTCGGATTGGGGACCATTGCATACTTCGCCAGCGTCTCCTCGCCACGCTTCTCCGCGCCCACGCGAGAAAAAACGAACGCATCATGGGTGGTGGCAATCAAGTCACCGCGCTCTTTTCGTTTGCGTTGCGCCTTTGCGTAAGCCTCCTGCTGTGCCGCACCTCCTTGCGCTGCCCATACCAGGTATTTCTCCAGTTTTTCCAGATTCTCGCGATAGACTTCCGGGTTGACCGGGTTTCCGTCCACCGAAATTGGCAGCTTGTTCATAGCAGGCCCGGCAGGGAACAGTCGCCACACCCTCACCTCGGAAGGCTTCGCATCGCTCCCGGTCCTCCGCACCTCAACCTTCTCGGTGCGTTCATACTCATCCAGCGCCAGCTCCATCTGCTTCTCGTTGGCGATCACTCGGTCGAATACGTCGCTCTGTGATTCTGGGTGGATTGCCGGATCAGCCGCGGGAGGGCTTGGGTCTTGACCGCAGATCGTAGAAGCGAACAACAGCGGCCAAATAGCGAGCGTGCGCCACAATCGGCGCGTCCGCGGGACTCTCGATTGGCTTAGCCGGATGTAAGTCATAGAAAAAACAGGCTGATCTGACTAAGTCGCAAACCTTGCCGCGTCTCGGGCGTCCCAGAAATTGCCAGCCGGCTCGCGCCCAACACGCTACAATTGAGATGATTACATGCAACTTCACTGAAAGCAAAGATGCCCCGCATACGTCTAATTAATGAGGAACGATTCGAGGCGTGTCTTCGTATTCCATACAGTGCAGGAGAAGTCTGTGGGCGTAACCCCTATCGATAGCTTGACGGCTGTCCCGCCAGTCGCGGGAAGGGCCTTTGTATCTCCGGTCAGGCTGAAAGGATTCCGCGCTGCCTGGATCACCTCGACGGAAACCATCAAGCTCGCCTTGGACGCCTTGCGATCCCACAAGCTCCGCAGCTTCCTCACGCTGCTCGGCGTGATTCTCGCCGTCCTCACCCTGGTCATTGTCATGAGCGTGATCTCCGGCCTCGACCTCTACGTCGCCAACCGCGTCGCCAATCTCGGTGCCAACGTTTTCCTGGTCCACCGCTTCGGCATCATCACCAGCCAAGATGCCTGGATCAAAGCGCAAAAGCGTCCTTTGATTACCTACGAGGATTACGAGCGACTGCGCGAGAGTATGAAGCTTGCCACCGCGGTTGCTGCCGAACAAGATCACAACGTTCAGGTCAAGAGCGGCAACTTGACCATGGAAAACGTCCAGATGCTGGGCGCCACTCCGAATTTCGCCGACGTCCGCAACTTGAACGCCGCGCAAGGCCGCTTCATCACCCGAGCGGATGAGGATCACCGCTCCGAAGTTGTCTTCATCGGACCCGACTTAGCCACCAAGTTCTTTCCCAATGTGGATCCCCTCGGTAAGACCCTTCGCGTGCAAACGCACACCTATGAAGTCATCGGAGTTGCCGAACCGCTGGGCAGCGCGTTCGGTCAGTCCCAGGACAACTACATGATCATGCCGATCAGCACCTGGCGGAAAGGTTGGAACACTCCCCAGGATTGGGTGACGATCTTTGTCCAGGCGCCCAGCCAGGAATTGATGTACGCCAGCGAAGACGAAGCGCGCATGCTCTTCCGTGCCTGGCGCCATTTGCCCTACGACGCGCCCGACAACTTCGGCATTCTTGGCTCCGATTCCATCATGGAGTTGTGGAACAGTCTTACCAAGAACATCGCGTTCGTCGCCATGTCGCTGGTCAGCATTTTCCTCGTAGTCGGCGGCATCGTGATCATGAACATCATGCTGGCCAGTGTCACCGAACGCACGCGCGAAATTGGTTTGCGCCGTTCGCTGGGCGCCAGGAAAAAACATATTCTGCTTCAGTTCATGACCGAATCCGCCGTGCTTGCCGCCGCCGGTGGAATCATCGGAGTCCTGGCGGCTTATGCCGCAGTGTTCCTGGTAGAAAAGATTTTTTCCTTCCCGATGCACACTCCGCTCGGCGCGGTGGTCATTTCTTTGGGACTGTCAACCGCGGTTGGGCTTTTCTTTGGAATTTTTCCGGCCATGCGCGCGGCCAAGCTGGATCCCATCGAAGCGCTGCGCTCGGACGGCTGAGGAACACATGGCACAGGCTTACGGCGAAAACCTGAAGCAAGCGATGGACACGCTCCGCACTCACAAGTTGCGCAGCGCTCTCACGGTCTTCGGCGTGGTCTTGGGCGTCAGCGTCATTATGCTGGTCGCCGCGCTGCTTACCGGCTTCGATCAGAAAATTCAGGAGAACATTAATCAGTTCGGCGCGGACACCGCCTTCATCACCAAATGGGATCAGGGACGCCACGGTGGTCCTCCACCGATGGAAGAGCAGCAGCGCAAGCCTCTCACTATCGAAGATGCCATCGCGATTCAGGAGAAGTGTCCCGCGATAAAAAGCGTAACGGTTTTTGTGCAGACCAATTGGAGCCACAACCACGTCGTGCGCACAAAATCCGGCGACGTCACCGCCATCGATTTCCGCGGAGTGCAGCCCAACTTCGGCGAAGTCTACGCCAACGCCGCCACCATCGAAGGCCGCTTCATCAGTGAAGGCGATGATCTTCACAAAGAGAAAGTGGTCATGCTCGGCGAAAACGTAGCTCCCGTACTGTTTCCCGAGGGCCATCCCATCGGCAAAGACGTGATGATCGACGGCTCCTCATTTCAGGTCATCGGCGTGGTGGAAAAGCCCAAGGGTGGTTTCGGCATGGGCGACGAAGACCGCCGCGTTCTCATCCCCTTCAGCACCTTCAAGAAAACTTATCCCGATGCCGACGAAATCAACATGCGCGCTCAGGCGTATCCGAAAATGTTGGACACCGCCGTGGACCAGATCCGCGAAGTTCTCGAGCGCCGTAGAAACGTTCCCTTTGGCGGCAAAGATAACTTTTCCATCGCCACCGCCGAGCAGGAAGTCGCCGAATTCCACAACATCATGATGATGGTGTACCTGGCGATGATCGTTCTCAGCGCCATTGGGCTGCTGATCGGCGGCGTCGGCGTGATGAACATCATGCTCGTCAGCGTCACCGAGCGCACTCGCGAAATCGGCTTGCGCAAAGCTATCGGCGCCAAGAGCAAAGACATCACCTGGCAATTCCTGCTCGAAGCCATGACCCTCACCGGCATGGGCGGCCTGATTGCGTTGATCCTGGTGTTTATGCTGGTGCTGCTCATTCGCCTGACGCTCCAATGGCCCGGCGTGGTGCCCTTCTGGGCGGCGAGCCACGGGAATTCTTGTCAGCGTCACCATTGGTCTGATCTTCGGCGTTTGGCCCGCCATGAAAGCCGCCAAATTAGATCCAGTAGAAGCCCTCCGCTACGAATAGCAACCAAACAGTGGCCGTTTTACGATTTTCCAATTTCGTGCGTTTGCAGTGGCCAGCCTTTAGGTTGGTCTCTCCGACAAAAGATCACCGATCTGCCGGGCTTGCGCGCGCGCCGCAAGAAAATTCAGCACAATTTCCATCGATAGCATCAGCAGCAGCACAAACGCGCCCAATAATTTCGTCTCCGCAAGGCGGCTGGGCGCTGCGCCATAGACCACTCCCACAATCATCACCAGCGAGCGAATTGCCGAAAGCGGTCCGAGCGCGAACACACTCGTGGCGCTTCGCAAATCCGTCGACGGAATCACGCGCAGCATC
The DNA here is from genome assembly GCA_963792145.1 of Candidatus Acidiferrales bacterium. Classification (GTDB taxonomy): domain Bacteria; phylum Acidobacteriota; class Terriglobia; order Acidiferrales; family UBA7541; genus Acidiferrum. Next base: position 43,998 of record CAWBVH010000061.1, on the reverse strand, counting down.
AGGCTCCCCACCACCGCAATCGCATAAGGCACAAAAATCCACAGCATCCTTCCCGCGGCGGCTTCCAGGTCCGCGCGCAATTCTCCGCGATGCCCGGAGAAGCGCACCGCCAGCAGCAGAGCCAGCAACGCAATCGTGCTGATCACTTGCGCGCCGATCAATCCGTACAACGCGTTGCGCAAATAATAGCGGCGCTTGCGAATCAGTGCGCAGCGCCCCATGGACACGCGCGCGCCGCACAGCAAGCCGTCGAGCAACGCCAGCAGGTACAGCGCGAAGAGCGTCATCGCAACTCTCCCAATCGCTGTGCGCGGCGGCCGAGTTGACGCCGCAGCTCCTTCACCAACGAAGGGCGCACGCCAATCAAAGTGTGAAACACGCGAGGCGCGGGCGTGTTCCAGATTTGCGCTCCGTAAATGCCGGACACAAATCCCGGAGCGCCGCTGCGCGCGGCTTCCGTCAGCTCCGATGCGCTGTAGGCTCGCGCCGCCGAAAGGACGCCATCATGGCGCGCGATTGCCGTTCGCATCCGCAAAAGATGGAAAAACCACGAGCCAACCGGCGCCAGAAACCACGGCTGAAAATCGTAATGCAGAAACGCATGAATTTCCGGCTGGTCGTGCCGGTGCAGAAATTTCACCAGCGAATCGCCGCGGAAATGATGAATCACGCCGGTGGAGAGATAGATCTGCCCGGAGTGCTGCGGGGAAAACGCGTCGCCATGCACGAATTGGCACGGCAGATTTTCCGCGCGCGCCAGTCGAGCCGCTTCGTTGATGAGCGCGGAGTTCAGGTCCACGCCGGCCAGTTCGACGCCTTGCGCAGGCAATGGTGTGTGAGCCGCAAGCCAGCGAATGTTGTAGCCGATGCCGCAACCGACGTCGACCACGCGCAACGGTCCCGCAACGCCGTGGCTGCGGATCGCCGCAATCACCGCGCGCAGCAGCTCGTGTACCCGCGGGCCGTGGTAGAACTCTTCAGAGAGGCGCTGCATTTCCCAGTGCACGGTCACGAACATGCGGTCGATGGCGTGCGCGTCCAGCCGCCCGTCGCGCTCGGGAAGCGCTTCCACGGCTCGGAGCGCTTGCCGGTTCCCGAATTTGTGGAACACGTTCAGAACCTGTTGCTTGCCCACGGGAAGACGCTCGAGTGTCTGCGGATCGTGTTGCACGATCAAATCCGTGATTTCGGGTTGCGAAGGATTCCACGCGGCGATCACAAGCCTGAGCGTACTGCACGCGGCGTACGGCGAGAAGGAGCCAGCGGCACATACGCGCCCAATCCAGCAACTCCGCGCCGCGCGAGCGGCCAGGCGAAAATAGAAACTCGAAAATGGAAAAACGGTCAGCCCTCTGGTTCTCGATGTGTCTTTGTAGGGGCCAACCTTCAGGTTGGTTCCTCCGAGAAAACAGACAGTCGAAAACGCAAATAGAGAAGTGCACGACAGGAATGTCGGCGCGCCGACATGGGTAGTAACTACCCTAGCATTTTGGCTCCCGGTGTTTTGTGGATGTATTTCAAATCGAAAGGGGTTGGGGAAAGGTAGCGGAAGCATGTGAATCGAAAGGATAGGACGTGGAAGAGCTACTGCTAACAATAACTCCTACCCCTCTTCCCCCTGTTTTATGTATGTGTTGGAAACAATGGGGTTACTGGCGGTCTTTCTGTAAATGGCGGAGCATGAGAATGGCGGGGACGCGTTATTTAGTAGCGGCTCGACGACCCCAGGCGTGAACTGGAGCGGCTTCTGTCGAAGCCTATACTCGCGAGACTTGCGCGCTCGCACGTTGGTTACTAGAGTTTGGCGTAGGCGGATTTGGCGGCTACTAGTGTGGGTAAGTCGGGGTCGGCGTTCTTCCACAGTGTCAGGAGGGTGGCCAGCGTGTCGCGGGCCTTCTGCTTATCGCCGCGCGACGAATAATCGGACGCCAGGGTATAGCGAGCGACCAGCCAGCGCTGCTGCGGTTCCCAGCCGAGCGAACCACCGGTAGAGCGGAGCATTTTCTGGAAGGTGGCGATGGCTTGGTCGATCTGGCCCGCTTGCTGATACCCGCGTGCCAGAGCCTCCATGAGAGCGCGGTGCTGTTCTCTTTGTCGGATTGCCGGAGTAATTCGATGGCCTTGTCATTCTGGCCAGCGGCCAAGGCAATGTCTCCCTGGAGCAGATGCACGTAGCCCATTTGTTTCCCGCGGTCAGCCAATTCGGCTCAATTTCAAACGCTTTCGCATAGGCTTGCAGAACTAAATCTAGTTCCGTACATTGACGTTAGAGCGGCGTTCTTAGACACTCGCGACCCATGCGCCCCTCTCGACAGCGCTCCTCGCAGCATCGATTTGTCATCGCGAATGAAGCAGACTTTCAGCGCTGGCTGGAATTGGTTTTGGAAGCTGAGCGCGGGCGTCTGCGGCAAGCGAACAGCGAACGAGACGCTGAAGTCGCCGCGATATTCGAAGGCGCGTCCAGCCACGACGCCCAGGAAAATCAGCCGCGGCGCGAGCAGCGCAGATATTCCAGCAGGTAAGAATCCCGAAAATCAAAGTCGAGAATTAGTGGACGGAAACCGGTCCGTTCACCGTGGAGAGATGTACGACCGTGGGGCCAGAGCCGAATTCGATGCTCTTGCGGTCGTCGTCCCAATTTTTGCGGCCCTCGGAGCAAACCGAAGAGTGGCATTGGAACGGGCTGTGACCTTCGGATTCCACCAGCACGCCGGATTGATAGCCGGAGGGAATTTCCACGGTAAGCGGACCGTTGTTGGCGTGCGCTTCGATGCCGGAGCCATTCCAGTTCGTGCCGCTGAGGGAAATCGTCAGCGGGCCATTCTGTGCATCGACGCGCAGCTTGCCGCTATTGCCTTCTAGCGTGACGGGACCGTTTTGCGTGGAGAGGTCGACATCGCCGCTGCAGCGCATCACCGTAATCGGCCCGTTCTGCGCGTGTGCTTTTATGTTGCCATCAATATGGTAGAGACCCATGGGGCCGTTATTCACTCGCAAATTCAGCGAGGTGCCCTTGGGAGCCTTCACGAGGATGTGAGCGGACCAGCGGTCATGGGATGACGGGCCGGAGACGCCAAGTTCACCATTTTGAAAGGTGAGATGAATTTGCGAGAGCACCCTCTCCGCGTCGTTGTCGGGATCCGCCGCTTTACAAAGCGTGACGGCGTAGTCGTTGTTGTCCCAGCCTTCCACCTGCAATCCGCCATTGGATTCCGCCTGGATGTGGAGCGTAGGCGCTTCGGCTTTGGTGATGGTGCGCTCCTCGGATTGCACGATGGAGCGGCGGTTACTGTCGAAGTAGATGTTCAGATCGGAGCAACTCTCGATCGGCTCGCCGTGGTGGACGGACATTCCGACGGAATGCCGATGAGAAAGCGCGCGCGGTGCGGCCGTGAGGGCGACTCCGGACCAGATGACGATGCCAACAACCGGAAGCAGCTTGCGGGAATCCATGATGCTCACCTCTGGGCGTATAGACGAGGGGTGGGCCGCTTTGGTCAGGGAGAGTTAGCAAAAAATTTGGGTGTGTGACCCGCCACGCGCCGCTACTGGCATCTGGGCCGACGCATTTCTTCCCGGATGCGGGACAAGCGACTGATAAAGCTACGGTTATGCGGAGCGCAGGAAGCGCGCGGTGCGGCTGCGCAGCGTTGGTTCGGGCGGAGCCGGCTGTTGCGCGCCCGGCTTGCGGCGGGCGAGAGGGAAGAGATGATCGGCCAGGGCTTCGGCGGACGGAATGCGGTGCTGCGGGTCCTTGGCCAGGCAAGCAGCCATGATTTCATTTATTGCCGTGGGAATCGAAGCGTTGACGTGCGAAGGTGGCAGCGGCGTGGAAGAGAGCACGTGATTGCAAACGGTCTGCAGGGAATCGGACTCGCCGGCAAAGGGAGAAATTCCCGTGAGCATTTCGTACAGCACCACGCCCAGCGAGAACAGGTCGGAACGCGCGTCTTGGGGTCGGCCGATAATTTGTTCGGGGCACCAGTAAGCGGGCGTGCCGAAAAGAGAAGTGTCGCCATTATCGTGGCTGGCCAGGCGCGCCATGCCGAAGTCGGTGAGCTTGGGGCGCATTTCCGGAGTGACCAGAATGTTGGCGGGCTTGACGTCGCCATGAATGATGCCTGCGCGGTGCGCGACAGAAAGGGCCACGGCCACCTGGGCGGCCAGGGCGCACGCGGTCGGCATGGGAAGGCTTCCTTTGAGCAGCATTTTTTCGAGCGACTGGCCTTCGACCAGTTCCATCACAAGATAGGGAGTGAGAGTGGATTCCTCGATGCCCATGTCGTGCAGCGAGATGATGAAAGGGTGAGAGAGTTTGCCGACGACGCGGGCTTCACGCAGGAAACGCGCGCGCCCCTCCCCGCGGCCCAGTTCCGGCGAGAAAAGTTTGATGGCCACGGAGCGATCGATCAGGGGATCGTATCCGCGCACCACGCGGCTGCTGGCTCCGGTGCCGAGCGTTTCGAGAATCTGATAGCGGCCGACGTTCACAGGGTCTCCGGGAGACACGAAGAATAAACGCTGCAACGAAAGGAGAATACCGTGAGAGGGAAAGTAAGGATATGAAGCGCAAGTCACGATGTGAAGGGTACGGAAGTACTGGGCCAGAGGAGAACGGTGTGCAGCGACCGTCGCACGCAAACCCAAGCGAAAAGCCTCACCCCTGAAAGGGGTGAGCTACAGGATGCCCGCAACGCTATGGATCTGGCGGCCTTAGCGGGCTAGCTCTAGGGGAGGGGTGACTTGAGGGCCCAGGGAAGATTTGAGGACCGGGTCGGATTGCAGGCGCTGGGGAAGGTCGCGAATGTAGCTGGCCATGGAGGGGTGCCACAAGCGATTGAAGCCAAAGGCGAGCATTTCGCTCAAAGCCTGGTCGGATGACCAATGGTCGAAGGCGATGCGATACGAGGCGATGAAGACTCCGGTGCGATCTTCGCCGAAACGGCAGTGAACGAAAACCTTTTCGTTAGCTTTGCCGCGAAAGATTGAAAAGAACTGCGCAACTTGCTCATTGCTGGGAGTGGACCAGCCGCTAACGGGAAGATGAATGAAGCGCATTCCCAGGGCTTCCGCCTGCTTGCGTTCCCAATCAACCTTGTGGGGATCTTCGCCGCGAAGATCGATGACGGTGGTGATGCCAAGTTTCTTGAGCTGCTTGAGACCTTCCGCGTAGGGTTGCGCGCCGCGATATAAGGAATCGTTGATCCTTCCGAACTTGGGCAATCCCGCAAACTTCAACTTCTCCGCGTAGCTGGAAGCGGCAAACGAAGTGGAAGCTGGGGTCTGGGCCGCGAGCACTCCCGGGGATGCCAGAAGAGCGCACAGGGCCAGGTTATGAAACAAGCGGCGCATTTCTATTGGATGGTACGGGCTTGGCTTTCGGATGCACTCGAAGAAACGGCGGAGGTGGCGGCCGCCTTCCGAGGCGCCTTCGGCGCACCGACAGTTTGCGCGCCGGCGAGATTCTGTAGTACTCAGCTCTTCCAGGGGTGAGGGTTTTCGCTCTCACCGCGACCACGCCGCAGCGCGAACAATCCTCAGGCCTGAAGGCCTGAGCTACAGGAATATAGGGTGTGCCGTGGCGTATCGATAGCGCGAAAGGGCGAGGGGCAGCGTGCAAGCCCCGATCATCGTTGCGCCGCAAGTTCCTGCTGCTTGCGCAGCTCCGCGAATGCCGGCGATTTAGCGAAATGCGCCGGGAAATTCAGCACATATTTTTTCATGGCCGGATGCCAAAACTTTTTGAAATGGAAATGATCCATTTCCGCGATGGCGTGCTGTGGCGTCCAGTGATCGAAAACCATCCGATACGTCGCGAAAAACACACCGGTGCGATCATCTCCAAGCCAGCAATGGGCGAAGATCACTTGCTTCGGTCGCTGCTGAGTGAGTGACAAGAACTCGGCAATCTGTTGGTCGTTCGGAGGAGACCAGCCGCTGGCGCGGATATTTACGACGCGCATGCCCAAGGCTTGTGCTCTCTTGCGTTCGGATTTCACCAATCCCTGCTTTTCGCCACGCAAGTCAATGATGGTCGTTACGCCCAGCTTTTTCAGTTCTCGCAAACCCTGCTCATTCGGTTGCGAGCCGCGGTAAAGAAAATCGTTGAGCTTGCCGACATCGGAGATTCCGTGGACATGCAGCGTCTTCGCGTAGGCTGGATGAGACGAGTGAGATGTGTGCGTGCGGGAATCCTGTGCAAAAGTTTTTGCAGATGAGAACGAGAGAACCAGGAACGCAACGAGCGAGCAAGCAACTCGGGCCATCATACTAATAGGCTGTCATAAAAGAGCTTAGAGCGTTATCGGGGATGAAATGTATGTGACGAGCACCGATTTAGAACGTGCCGTCGCGAAACGACACCACAAGATATGGGCGCGTTTGGAAAAAGTTAGCTAGATTTTGCGATTTTCTCTTGACAGGACCAGCGCATGGTTTGATACTGCACATCCAGATTCGGGGGACGTGGAAGCGCCAGACGGACCAGAGTCGGGGACTTGCCTTGGTCCGGCATTGAACCCACGAGCCAGCCCGGGATCACCGTAAAAAACGAGCGCGAAGTGGATTCTCCGCGCAGTGCGTTTGGCGGGGAAATGAAGCTGTTCAGCCGCGTGAGGAACACCGGCCTAGGGCAGCGCGTTCGCTTTTTACGGTTATTTTCCGGCTGGAGCTTCCACGGCACCAGAGTCTGAAGCAGCGCGGCTTGCGAGTGCGGCGCGCGCCCCCCAGGGCGGCACGGGGGTAAAATAAAAGGTTCCTCGCCTGAGGGAAGGGAACCTGTTGGGGAGGAATGAATGGCAACGGTGAAGTCAGCATTGAACGGCAAAGCGATGGAACTGAAGAACGTAACGAAGCATGCCGGCGAGACGAGAGGATTGGTGTTTGAGCGTTACTTTACGGATGGAAAGAATTTCTCCCTTCGACGCGGTCGAATGGGAAAAGCGGACGGCGCAGATCGGGAACGAAAAGGGCGTAACCATCTTCAAGCAGGAAAATGTGGAGGTGCCGAAGGGATGGTCGCAAACGGCGACCAACATCGTGGCGAGCAAATATTTTCACGGGAAGCCGGGAACGACGGAGCGTGAAGGTTCGGCGCGGCAATTGATTGGCCGTGTCGTGAACACGATTGTGCGTTGGGGCGAAGAGGGCGGCTATTTTGCGAGCACGCAGTCGCGCGACGCGTTTCGCGACGAACTGACGCACCTGCTTGTCGAACAGAAAATGAGTTTCAATTCGCCGGTGTGGTTCAACGTCGGCGTGCAACCGAAGCCACAATGCTCGGCGTGCTTCATCAATTCCGTGCATGACGATATGGAATCGATCATGGGATTGACGAGGACGGAAGGCATGCTGTTCAAGTGGGGCTCGGGAACGGGCACCAATTTTTCGGCACTGCGCGGCAGCAAGGAAACGCTTTCGGGCGGCGGCATTGCTTCCGGGCCGGTGAGCTTCATGAAGGGCTTCGATGCGTTCGCGGGAGTGATCAAGAGCGGCGGAAAGACGCGGCGAGCGGCGAAGATGGTGATCCTGAACATCGATCACCCGGATATCGTGGAATTCATCGAGTGCAAGGTGAAGGAAGAGAAGAAGGCGCACGCGCTGATCGGGCTGGGCTATGACTCGTCCATCGACGGCGAGGCTTACAGTTCCGTCTTCTTCCAGAACGCGAACCACTCCGTGCGTGTTTCCGACGAGTTCATGCGCGCGGCGGAAGAAGAATCGCGACTGGTGGACGAAGAACGTGATTGACGGCCAGCCGAATGAGAAGCTGAGCGCCAAGGATCTGCTTGTACAAGATTTCGGATTCCACGTGGCACTGCGGGGATCCCGGCATGCAGTACGACACGACGGTGAACCGCTGGCACACCTGCAAGAACACGGCGCGAATCAATGCCAGCAATCCTTGCAGCGAATACATGTTCCTGGACGACACGGCGTGCAACCTGGCTTCGTTGAACTTGATGAAGTATCTGGAGCCAAATGGCTCGTTCGACGTGGAGTCGTTCAAGCACGCGGTGGACGTGACCATCACGGCGCAGGAAATCCTGGTGGACAATGCCAGCTATCCGACGCCGAAAATTGCGGAAAACTCGCACAACTTCCGGCCGCTGGGGCTGGGCTATGCGAATCTGGGCGCGCTGCTGATGTCCATGGCGTTGCCGTACGATTCGGATGAAGGGCGTGACGTTGCGGGTGCCGTGACGGCGCTGATGTGCGGCGAAGCCTATGCGCAATCGGCAAGAGTGGCGGAACGCCTAGGGCCATTTGCCGGCTACGAAGTGAACCGCGAACCGATGCTGGACGTGATCCGCATGCACCGCGAAGCGATGCGCGGGATCAAGCCGGACCATGTGCAGGCGGAACTTTACCTGGGCGCGCAGAGCGCTTGGGATTCCGCGCTGGAACTTGGCGAGAAGCACGGGTTCAAGAATTCGCAAGTGACGGTGCTGGCACCGACGGGCACCATCGGATTCATGATGGATTGCGACACGACGGGCATCGAGCCAGACCTGGCGCTGGTGAAGCACAAGAAGCTAGTGGGCGGCGGCGTGATCAAGATCGTGAACAACACCGTTCCGCAAGCGCTGATGAAGCTAGGGTACACGCCGGAGCAGACCAGCGAAATCGTGAGCTACATCGACAAGAATGGCAAGATCGACGGCGCACCTTTCATGAAGGAAGCGCACGTGCCGGTGTTCGACTGCTCGTTGGCCACTACCGGTGGACGCTCTATCGCCTGGACGGGCCACGTTCGGATGATGGCGGCGGCGCAGCCGTTCCTGTCGGGCGCGATCAGCAAGACCATCAATATGCCGGAAGAATCTACGATCGAAGACATCATGAAGGCGTACATGGAATCGTGGAAAATGGGGCTGAAGGCTGTGGCGATCTACCGCGACAATTCGAAGCGTTCGCAACCGCTGAATGCCGCCGGCAACCAGAAGGACGAGAAGAAAACGGAAGCAGCGGTGGCGGCCGCGACGGAGCCACTGCAGAGGGAACTGTTTGCCCGGCAGCAGCGGGAAAAGATGCCGGTGGAACGCGACTCGGTTACGCACAAGTTTAGCGTCGGCGGCCACGAAGGATACATCACCGTCGGTATGTACGAAGATGGGCGTCCCGGAGAAATCTTCATCAAGATGTCCAAGGAAGGTTCCACGCTCTCGGGCGTAATGGACGGCTTGGCACTGACGATTTCGCTGGGCTTGCAGTACGGAGTGCCGTTGAAGGTGTTCGTGGATAAGCTGGTGAACACGCGCTTTGAGCCGAGCGGGATCACGGCGAATCCGAACATCCGCTTCTCGACGTCGGTGTTGGACTACATCGCGCGTTGGCTGGGCGGAAAGTTCATTTCTTCGGACTATCTGAAGCTGAACGGAGCGACGGCAACCGAGGTCGCACATGCGATCGCGATGCCGCCGCAGGCGCCGACGTTGGTGGGGGCCAGAACAGCTGCCAGACGGTGAGCAGGTCACCGCGTGACGCGCACGAAGGAGCGCCGACGTGTTCGGAGTGCGGCATGTTGATGGTGCCGAACGGAGCTTGCTACAAGTGCGAAAACTGCGGAAGTACGAGCGGATGCAGTTAAGCGATAGGGGAATAGGAGACCAGGCGATGAGCGCACTCCCCATCGGATCAGCACTAGCAGCAAAACAAAAGCCGAGCCAGCCGCGAGCACGAGGGTTTCTGCACATCGTGAGGCACGGAGCAGGACTCAGCACCTTCTACATTGTCACCTATCACCGGCTGGATCAAGATTGGCGCGCGACCCAAAGCGATGCTTGCCGAAGGAGCACAGGCGCTGATCGATCTGCTGGAACGCATCGGGGTAGACTTCCGGCTACGCGAGGTTCGTGGAGCGCTGGAAGACATCCTGCGGCTGGGATCGGCGAACATTCCCGATCTGTGGCTGAGCGACGACGAGATGCTGGAACGAGGGCTGGTCGAAGGCTAGATTCGAGGATAATAGGTTGGAATTCGAAAAGGACCAACGCACCGAATGCGTTGGTCCTTTTTTCGTTGTTGCTCGTGTGATGGAGACATGACGCAATCGCAAAGCATAAAAAATGAACAAAAACGCAGGGTGAGTGATCCTAGGCTTGGGAGACCTGGGCATTCGGTTCGCGCCGACGGTCGCGGAGCGCGGGCTAGCGACGGACTTGAAACTCGTCAGCCGCGGGGAAGTGGCGGCGCAGTGGGCTCAACTCCTCAGGCTGGGCACGGACTGCCGGGTCTCGAGCGAGAGAACGGATGGTCTGGATGTGGTGGGCATGAGAAATGTGCTTGCGAGTTTCGAGCCAGATCTAATCATGCAATGCGCAAGCCTGCTCTCGCCTTTCGCTCTGCTAGAAAGTGGCGCACCTGCCGCCGTGGGGATTATGCAAGCGGGATTCGCGCTGCAAATAGCGGCGCACCTGCCAATCATCGCGACCCTGATGCGCGTGCATGCGAATCTGGGGCTGTCCTGCCCGGTGATCAACTGTTCGTTTCCGGATCTTAGCCACCCGATATTGTGGCGATTAGGTTCGGCACCGACGGCCGGAATTGGCAACGTGGCGATGATCGCTCGTCATTTGCAGGAAGCGCGCGGGAAACACGGGAAAGGCAGGTTGCGGATCATCGCGCACCACGCGCACGTCACACCGTTTCTGACCGGGACGCATGCAGGGCCGGACCTTCCTTTACCCATCGCGGACAAAAACGGCGAGAGGCTCAAAGAAGAAGATCTCGTGACTCGCTCTGACCTGAGGCCAGGGCGCCACTTCAACGATCTGACCGCGGTAACGGCGGTTCCTCTGGTTACCGCACTGTTGGATGAAAACATATCCGTGCGCACGCATGCTCCCGGGGTATTAGGTTTGCCGGGCGGGTATCCCATTTGCGTTCGTCGAAAGAGTATCGAGCTGGACCTGCCGGCCGGAATCTCGAGGGATGAGGCTGTCGAGTTCAACAATCTATGGGCCCGGGCGGATGGCGTCGAGGGAATTGAATCCGACGGTACGCTCATCTACACCGAAGACGCTCGACGAACGGCCAAGCCGTTTTGCGCCGAACTGGCCGAGCCGCTCTCTCCCAAGCATTGGGAATCGCGGCTGGCCGTGCTGCGGTCGTTTTACGAAGATTGTTTGCGCACCGGATCAAGTAATAGCGACTCTCCTCCAGGGAAGCCTCGGCCATATTCATATAGCGCGCTTTGTCAGCTTTCCCACGCCGACGAAATCCTTCGGCGATGTTGGCTGGGACGGAGACCGCCGCTCTTCGCATTTGCAGCGCCAAGCCGTATGTCTCCTCCTTCGGGAACGTGGCCGTGAACGAGTAGACCGCCAGCACCAACTGGTGTGCTTTGCGCCACACCACAAGGTCCTGAAAAGTCCGTGCCGCAGCTCTGGGGACAGGCATAAACAGAGAGGCGTCCACGGGAGTATGCTCCAGGGATCTGACCCCTCTGGAGGATTCCATGAACGCCTTCTACGAACACCATAAGAATAACATCCGTTTTGTGTATCGTTGCTTCGATCGTATCCTGCTGCATGCCACGATCCAGCCGTTTCAACAGGAACAGCGAGCCGTCGGCTTCTTCTGGACCTATCGCCAAATTTATCCCGTCAGTCGACAGGTGTTGCGTGACATCGCTACGCAGTACCACAACTGGGTTAAGAACCGCTCCCAGAAATGGGGTGTACCCATTCAAGAAGATCCCCCAGGCCGACGCGATGACTTCGTGGCTCGCTACTTCCGACGTGCCCAACCCGATCAAGTCGTGGCCATCATCAAAGCGCGCGAGCCCGCTACTATCATGACCGCGATCGGGAAAGACGACCGCTGGCATCTGGAGATGAAGCGTCGTTGGGTCGAGCAATACAACTTTTATGTTCAGGACTCTCGCTGGGGACAAATGTTTGTACGGGTCTGTCCCTACTTTCCTTTCTCCGCCCGGATCTGTCTCAATCAGCATTACTGGCTGGCTCTGCGCATGCAAGAGCGTGCCATCCGCTTTCAGCAGTGCGCTAACGCTTTCTTGCAATGTTCTGATTCGCAGACCCTGCAGAAACTCGCCGATTCCCTCACTGCCAACGATCTGATCACTTGTGGCCAAAAGTGGTTGACCCACTTCACTCCCTTTTTCACTTCCGAGGAGAGAAAACAAGCTGGCGTTCAGCACCGGCTGTTTTTTGCCCAAGTGGAGACCTGCGACAACCTCATCTTCTGTCGTCGCGCGGCCGTCGATGCCCTCGAGCAACGGCTCCTTGACGCCAATCGCACCATCGGTCAACCCAACAAACTCACGGTAATCTTCGGTCGCCGCATCACCCGTCGTCACGGAGGCAAGCTCCAGACCGTGATCGAGGATCTGAACCTCCCCAACCCGGTGATCCGCAGCCATTACCGTAAAGGCTTCCTCAAACAGTATGTCCGCGATCGTTTCTTGCTCCGTACTGAGTCTGCAACCAACAATATCTATACCGATTACGGTATTGGCAAGGCGGTGGAGAATCTTGCTCCCTTGCGGAACAAGCTAGACGGCATCATCGATCGCTATCTGGACGTGCAGCAAGATATTCTGGAAACCTTTGTGGATCGCGAACAACTTCTCCAACTTACCCAACCTACGCTTCTTCCCAACGGCAGACGCATCCCTGGTTGATCGGGGCGGTAAATCGAGACACCACGACGAAATCGTGGTGTGCCTGACGCGTTGGGCGTCAGCGGGGGCGGAGTGAGGGGCGGGCGGCCAAGGGGCGGGGGCGGAAATGGGGACGGGGAGCCAGCGGCGGCGGAACATGACGAAGAGATTCGCCGCAGGTGGGGCAGTGCTCCGAGTTGACAATCTCGGCGCGGAGCCAGTGGCCCCTGGTTTCACAATGCGGATTCACACACTGAACGGTGGAGCCCGGCATGAAGGACATAATGCACTCTCCCCGTGGCAGCCCGCTCACGCATGGGTGGTGAGCTTCCCTTGGCGGCCAAGTTCGTTCCTGGGCGGAACGATGACTTGCGCGGAATTGTCACGCCGCGTTCATGAGGAGTCAATGGGAAACAAGGTCTAAGCGATGAGGAAATTTTTGACGCTGTGGAAAACGAAGCGATGCCGAAGCGATGCAGCGTTGTGCGGAATTACATTGAGGATTCGGAATCCTCAGGGGCTGAAGCCCAATTTCGTTTGCAGTGTTTTATGTCAGGGCTTAGGCGCAGGAGGCTTTGCCGATTCGCCGGGAGCGATGGCGTCGAGTTTCGCTTTGAGGGCCGCAAGCTCAGCGACCTTCGCGTGAATTTCTTCCTGCTGGGTGTCGAGCTTGGCCTTGCCTTGCGGATCTTTGGCGTGGTCGGGGTTGGCGAGGAAGGCGTCCTGGTCGAGTGCGTGCAGGCGCAGGAGCAGGTCCACTTCTTTTTGTTGATCGGCAATCTGGCGCTTCAGAGCGGCAACTTCGGGATTCGCCGCAGCGTCTCCCGCTTTGCGCATCCGTACCTGCGGTCGGCGCAGCTGCGGTGTCAGCAGCGGGAGCAGACTGAGTGGCCGCGTCGGGCGTCTGAGTTCCGGAGGGAGTCGTGGCGTCTGGCTTCGGCAGCAGCGGGCAAATTGTCGTTGGTGATTACTTTGGGGGACTTGGGCGTGGATTTTTTCTGTTCCTGGGCGTGGCGAGCCGCCTCGGCAACAGAAGTGTCTTGCGAATCCTGCGCTGCCAATTGCGTGGCAAGCAAGGCGGAGAGAGACAAGGCGAACGGCAGAGTTAGCGCGATGACCCTATGGCGCATAGCAACCCCTTCAAGCTTCCGATAGGAGGCTTTCTCCTAAATGATACGTCCCCGTGCGGAAAATGAGCGCGGAACAAGTGGGGCTGAGGCGAAACAAGCAATGCAGGATCGGAAAGTTACCGAGAGGCGGTATTGCCAGTGGACGCTGTGGCCCCTGCCGGCGCGAGGTCGCGGAACGAGAAATGCGACTGCAGGCCAGAAAAGGGCTTACCGTCGAGTTCCGCATAAGGGTAGATGAAATAGTTCAAGGGCTCGCCTTTCTGCAACGGAGAGAGGCGAATGTCGCGGCCCGAAGTGAAGAAGACGCGATTGTCGTCGTGGGCGCCGAAGAAATAGTCGTGCTTGGCGGGATTCTTCGAGGCTTCTGACGCGTCGACAGGAACCCAACCCGTTCCTTGCAGATAAAACTCGGCCCAGCAATGATAACCGGGGATGTCGCCTTCGTGTTTCGATTCCGGGAGCGGGAAGCCGATTTCAAAACGCGCGGGAATGTTGGACGAGCGCATCATGCCAATAAAGAGGGAATGAAAATCGGTACAATTGCCGCGCTTGGAGGTGCAAGCCCACACGGCGTCACCGCGTCCCCAGCCTTCGCCCGATTTGTCGTAGTGCATGGTGGAGACCACATAGTCGTAGACACTGTGCGCTTTCGCCAAATCAGTTGTTTCGCCGGCGGTATGCTGTTTGGCGAGTTCAGCGATGACGCCATTCAGGGGAACGAGTTTGTCGGGCTGCAGATAACGCTGCAAAGCCGGGTCACTGGCGGTATTCATCGACGCGTTCGTGGCTTTTGCCGAGGTGAGGGAAACCTTGTGCTCCAGCCGGGTGGCGACAAAAGTGACGCTAACATCAAAACCGGCGGCGAGCTGACTTGCTGTCGGTTGGAACAGGGCATAGGGGTTGCCATATTCTGGGTCGTGGCCCTCCGAGTGAGCGACGTTGGCCTCAATGCGCAGATCCTTGATTTGTTGGTAGGCGTCTTGTTGAGGAAGCGGCAACCAAAGCAGCAGCTTGCCCGAGGCGTCTTTGGCGGCAGGGACGTGAACCTGATAGCTGAAGGAGAAAGTGCGCGAGGCGCCGCGGACGGAGCGTCTGGCTTGGAAGAATGAGAGGGAAGCGCGAAGAGCAGCGCCGCCGCAGCCGGGATAAGAAGGAAGGAAAACAAGGCAGTTGGTTTGCGCATGGCGATTTGGATGTCCTAAGCTCGTAAGAGTGATACGCAGCCTTGACAAGATAGAGGTGAATTGCATGGAACGCAATAGTGGAAAACTGGGAGGGCCGAGGCCAAGGTGGCAGGGGTGGAACTTGCGGGCGGTGCTGGTTCTAGGGCTGGTAGTCAGCGCGCTTTTGCCGGGCGTCTCGCCGGCAAACGCAGGGCAGGCGAGTACAAGCCCCCCTGCGCGGCACGAGTTCGAGCGCTGATGTAAAAGCGGTGGCGAAGCCGTCGACGGAGACCTATCAACTTCCGCCCGAGCGCTACCAGAAGGCCGTGTCACTCGCGAGGAAAGAGTACACGCTGTACTTCGTGGCCGTGGCGTGGGGCGTCATGGTGCTATTGGCGCTGTTGCAGACCGGGATGGTGGCACGATTGAGGGACATGGCCGAAAGCGCAAGCCCCAAGCGGAGGGTACAGGCGCTGATCTTCGTTCCCGGATTGATGCTTTTGCTGGCGGTGTTGCATCTGCCGATTTCGATCTACGCCCACCGGCTTTCCTTGCAGTATCAGCAATCCGTTCAAGGATGGGCTTCGTGGTTTTGGGATTGGACGAAAGGCGAACTGCTTTCACTAGGGTTGGGCTACATCGTCGCGCTCCTGCTGGTGAGCGTGATTCGGTGGAAGCCGCGGACCTGGTGGCTGTATTTCTGGTATGCCATGGTGCCGCTGTCGCTGTTTTTGTTTTTCATCAGTCCGTGGTTTCTCGATCCCATGTTCAATCGGTTTACGCCGCTGCAGTACAAGCATCCGGAGTTGGTGGAAGCAATCGGCAAACTGACGCAGCGAGCGGGAGTGCCGATTCCACCGGATCGCATGTTCCTCATGGAAGCGAGCGCCAAGACCAACGAGATCAACGCTTACGTGACGGGCGTGGGCGCATCGAAACGCGTGGTGGTTTGGGACACGACAATTCAGAAGACGAACCCCGATGAAGTTCTTGCGGTGGTGGGCCACGAACTGGGGCATTACGTTCTGGGACACACGTGGAAGGGCTTCCTGTTTTTTACTGGCGGGCTGGTGGTCGGGCTGTACCTGGCCTACCGCGCGTTGCAATGGGTGCTGGCGCGCTGGGGTAAAGCGTGGGGCGTGCACGGTCAGGAAGATTGGGCCGCGTTGGCCGTGTTGCTGCTGATATTCCATGTGTTGGAGTTTGTAGGAACGCCGATCGGAAACGGCTTCAGCCGGATGCAGGAGCACGCGGCCGATGTGTACGGGTTGGAAGTGACGCATGGAGTTCTGCCGAATTCACAGGAAGTGGCCGCGCAGTCGTTTCAGAAGATGGGCGACATCGACCTGGCGGATCCGAATCCATCGAAGTTCATCACGTTCTGGCTATACAGCCACCCGCCGCTGGGAGAACGGCTGGAGTTTGCGCACAATTACGACCCGTGGTCGAAAGGAGAGTCGGCGAAGTATGTGAAGTGAGGATTGAAGGCAGGCGACGCGGTGTCAGGCGGAGACCCCGCGTTTGTGAACCACACGACGGCGGAGGAAGGTCGCCACTTTGTGACGATTGCCGCACGTGGCCATGGAACACCAGCGCCGGCGATGCGTGCGCGAGTCGTCGTAAAAGAACAGCCGGCAAGATGGATTGGCGCAACGGCGGACGGGCGCTTCGTAGCCTTCGACAAGTAGCTCCGCGGCAGAACGCGCGATGGCGGCAAGCAGCCACTCCAGGCCTTCTTCTCGCGCGATAAACTGAAGACGCCAGCCGTCTTCCTGGGGAACCAGTTCGTCATGGCCCTCGGTGACTCGCAGGATTTCATTAATCGGCTCCGCCCAATGGCCGGGGAAGGGTTTACGCTCGACGATGGAACCGAAGACCGCGCGGAACGCTTCGCGAAGGCGCAGGATCTTCAACAGGATGGCATCGACGGCTTGCGGCTCAGACAGCAGCAGAGGCCGGAGCTTTGCGGCACGTTCCGGAGTCACCAGTTTTGCGTCCAACAGGAAGGAGACGAACTCGTCCCAGGAGAGGTCGTGGGAAATCGGCGAGGTATTGGCAAAATCAAGTGCCAGGCGCCCCGCGATGAGAGATGATGAGTTGTTGTGAGGCATAGGAAAGGCCTGCCGAAAGCTGCGTGCTCTAACCGGCATTCTATAGTAAAAAGGTTACGCCGGTTGCAAAGAAAAACATTTGGCTCCGCTTCATCTGTATCGGTAATCTAATCCTCGGCGCCAAGGAGTAAGAATGGAATCGGGAAATTCGGCATACAATCCGGCGGGACAGTCCACGCTGTCTGCTCCCCCTCCCAGTCCGACGTCACTTTTTCATAACGAGCATGGATTGCGAGCGGGATGGAGGCTGCTGGTCTATCTGCTCCTCGTGCTGGGCGGCGGCGTAATTGTCATGCTTGGCTTGCGACTTTTTCTGACGCCGAAGCGTGGCGTGCCGACGGCCATGATCCTGTTGTCGCAAGAGGTAGTCGGCTTTGCATTGGTTTACGGTGCGGCGCTGGTCATGTCGCGGCTGGAAAGACGTTCGGTAGGCGCTTACGGGTTACCGATGAGTGAGGCGCTGGGAAGTAAATTCTGGCTGGGATCCCTGTTTGGCTTGCTGGAAGTCTCGCTGCTGATCGGGCTGATTGCTGCGTTCGGCGGGTACTCCTTCGGGAGCCTGGCGCTGCACGGAAGCGAGATCGTGCAATGGGGGTTGTTTCATCTGCTGTTGTTCTTCTTCGTTGGACTGTTCGAGGAATTCCTGTTTCGCGGCTACATGCAGTACACCTTGGCGGACGGAATTGGCTTTTGGCCGGCCGCGATTTTGCTTTCCGTGTTGTTCGGCGGGCTGCACCTCGGCAACCCAGGAGAAGGCTTGGTGGGAGCTGCAGGGGTGGTAGTGGTGGCGATTTTCTTTTGCTTCACACTGAAGCGAACGGGGAACCTCTGGTACGCAGTGGGCTTGCACGCGAGCTTTGATTGGGGAGAAACGTATCTGTTCTCGGTACCGAACAGTGGGACGACGATGCAGGGCAGTCTGTCGCACTCCGTGTTGCACGGACCGACATGGTTAACGGGAGGAACTGTGGGACCGGAGGGAAGCGTGTTCTGTTTTCTGACCATGGCGTTGCAATTTCTGATGGTGATGTGGCTTTTTCCCAAGAAGGACGCAGCGAATACGCAATCGTAGAATTGAGTGACACCCCGCAACGCTTGAGGATTGTCGACGGGCTTCAATTTGGAGTTTTAGAAAGCGCAGCAGTTGAGATCCTTCGGGGCGCATACGACGCGCGCTCAGGATGACCGCGTTCGGCTCCGACTTCAGAAAGAAACCAGTGGGTTCTCCAGAAGGTCCGCCTGAGGATCAGTGAACAAGAGCGGAGGCGTGAACCAGTTGCACACCTTGCGCTTGCACCTGGGGCAGCATTTCGCGGAGTACCTGCAGCGTTTCGTTGTGAGGATGGCCGATGGCAATGGCCTCGCCTTTTTCCTTCGCGCCGTGAATGGCTAGTTCCAACTGGCGGCGAATGGCGCTGGCTTCCTGCACATCATCGAGGAACGGCACATTGCGGTAAGCGCAGGGAACACCGTCGTGCTCTGCCGCGTCGAAGGCAACGGTTGCTGCCGTAGTGCGGCTATCGATAAAGAAGAGGTGGCGCTGACGAAGCAGGGGCATAAGCTCGGCCATGAGCGCCGGATTGGAAGTAGCGAGCGAGCCCTGGTGATTGTTCACGCCAACCGCATACGGAACGCTGCTGAGCATGCCACCCAGATCGTTGGAAACTTGCAGCGAATTCATTCCGAGGCGCAACTGCCGGGGCTCGGACGCTTCATTACCGATGGATTCCATGGGCAGGTGCAGCATCACCTGATAGCCGCGCCGGTGAGCTTCTTCGGCGATCGCGGTGGAGTGCGGGTGAAGAGGAAGCACGGAGAGCGTCAACGGGTAGTGGAGCGCGAACACCTGATCGACGGCCGATGGATCGCTGCCTACATCATCGAGAATAATCGCCAGCTTTGGTGAGGCTGTGGCGCCAGTGCGGGAAGGGTGTGCTGCACGTTCCTTGGACGATCGGCGGGCTCGCGCGGCCTCGCGGTACGATTTGATCCTATCGCAGCCGGCCAGGCAGAGAAGCACGGACGCGAGCGTGCAGAAAAAGACGGCGAGCGATCCACGCCCAGCGGGAAAAAACTCAACTTTCACGTGAGAGCTAAGCGGCCTTCTTAACCACGGCCGGATTCTTCAGCAGGTCCAGAGCCTTGCGCAGGACCGGATCCTCCGAAGAGAGTGGACGGGGCCCGAGCTGCGGCGGTTCCTTTTGCGGAGTAGCAGAAGCGGCCGGAGTGGTGGAATCGTCGCCGCCATCTTCCGAATCGTCAGTCACTAAGGCGTTGCGCACAATTTCCGTCGGAGCTACACCTTCTTCCAGGATGGCTTTGCCGTCGGCGTTGTAATAGTTGGCGACGGTCAGAATAATGGCCGAGCCATCATCCAGGGTGATGAGCTTCTGCTCGGAAGCAAGTCCGAAGGTGCGGTCGCCCACCAGATCGCCGCGCTTGGTGTTGGCGATAGATGCCGCCAGAATTTCCGCAGGACCCGTCGTGGTGCCGTCCATGAGAATCGACACGGGACCTTTCCAAATGACCTTGCTGGCATCGGCTGCGAAGACTTGCTCAGGAACGGTCTGGCCACGCAGAGAGGTCAGATTCCCCGAAGGCACAAACAGGCGAGCAATCGAGAGAGCCTCCGGAATAGACCCGCGGCCACACTCGCGCAAATCAAGGATGACCTTCGTTACGCCCTGCTTGCTGAATTCCTGCAATTTGGCGCGTACTTCGTCGGCGCGCCCGGCATCCAGAGTGGGGAAGCGGATGGCAATCGTTTCGTTATCGATGCGCTGAATCTGGAGCTTCGACGGAGGAAGCTTTTCACGCGACAAGTCCACGGATTCCGGCTGCGTCTTTCCGCGGCGAATCACGCCAACTTTCACGCTGGTGCCCGGCTGTCCGGCCAGCAGGTTCTTGGCTTGTCCCACGGACATTTCACGCGTGGTGAAGCCGGCGACAGACTCAAAAATGTCGCCACTGCGAATGCCGGCCTTATCCGCGGAACTGTCCGGAATAACGGAAGTGACGATGATATAGCCGAAGCGCTTGCTGAGATTCAAGCCGGTTTCGCCGGTAGCGGAGTTGGCGATCTTCTGTTTGTATTCGGTGTATTCGCGCGGAGTGAAGTAGCTGGATTCGGAGTCGAGCGATTCCAGCAGGCCGTGAAGCGAGCCAGCCTCAACCAGGTGCATGTTGGGTTCGTCGACGTAGTCCTGCTGAATCTTTTGCAGGACCTCGCTGTAGACCACCAGCGACTTGTACGCCTTGTTGTCGGTGGTGCGGCCGAGAACATGCCCAAGCCCCACCCATCCAAAAACAAGTATCGAGACGCCCAAAATGCTAAAACGCGCGAAGCGATTCATCCAGCACCACCCAGGAGAAGATATAAACCACAAGCATAGCATTTAGACGTACTGGCGGACAGGAAGAGTTGGACAAGCGACGAAAGTAGTTCGCGAGGACGCGCCGGCTGGCGGTGGTCGCGAGGGTGGGTTGGTGAAGAAACCACGGGAACGGGGTGTAATGTTGCGTGAAAGACACACCGAATTCCCAGACAGAAGAAATGTTCCTCATAAGTAACTGAAAAAGAAGGAGAAGCAAGCCGTCGATTGGCCGACGATGTGCTAGAATTAAGTTGGGGCATGTTCCAAACAACCATCCAAAATCCGGTCGCCACACAGGGCATCGGACTCCACACCGGAGTTCACGGAAAGCTCCGTCTTGTTCCCGCACCTGTCGATACGGGGATCGTGTTTCGACGTGTGGACCTCGACGGGTTCCAAATTGAAGCCCACGGTTCCAACGTCGCGCGCGTCAGTTACGCCACCAGCTTGATGAAGCATGGCGTGTTGCTGTCTACGACGGAGCACTTGCTGGCAGCAATCTATTCCTGCGGAATCGACAACATCTACCTGGACATCGACGCGATTGAGGTGCCGATTCTCGATGGCTCTGCGGAACCGTTCATGCAGATGATCGACGAAGCCGGCATTCGGAAGCTGCGGCGGAAGCGGCGCTATTTGAAAGTGACCAAACCCGTTGAGGTGGTGGAAGACGGGCGGCGAATCGGGATCTATCCCGGGGACGAATTTCGCGTGCGCTGTTACGTGGATTTCCCGCACCCGATGGTGGGGCAGCAGGAAGTGGACATGGTGGTGAACTCGGGCTCTTTCCGGCAAGTGCTGTCGCGGGCACGGACGTTTTGCTTTGAGAGCGACATTGAGCCACTGCGGGGCATGGGCCTGATTCGAGGCGGTTCGCTGGATAACGCCATCGTGCTGACGAAAGATGGCGTGAGGAATGGCTCGCTGCGGTTTGCTGATGAATTTGGCCGGCACAAAGCGCTGGACCTGATTGGCGACCTGGCGCTGGTGGGCTTGCCGCTGCTCGGCAGGGTGGAAGCGCGAAAAGCGGGGCACGCTCTGCACACCCAATTGGTGAGCCAGTTACTCGCCGATCCAAGTCGCTGGGTGATTACGACGGAAGAACATGCCGACGTTGCAGCAGGAGCGCGCGCTTTTCGTTCTGCTCCCGTACCTGCGACCGACTAAATTCTAGGCACAGGAAACCAGGACTATGCTTAACAGCAAGCGAAGAGGAGGAAATGTGCCAAATCGCGCGCCACTGCTGGTGATTTGTGGCCTCTGGCTCCTCTTGGCTAGCAGTACGGCGGCGCAGACCTGGAATCAAGTGTGGTCCGATGAGTTCAACGGGGCGGCCGGTACGGCCATCGACACGGCGAAGTGGAAGTTTGAGACCGGCATTCTGAACGTGAACAACGAGGTGGAATATTACTGCGCGCCGACCTCCTCCGCGGGCGGATGCAATTCCGCGAAGCCGAACGCGTACATCGATGGCCAAGGTCACCTGGTGATCCAAGCTATCAAGATCAATTCGAGCACTGCGCCGAACAGTGGAAGCTGGACGAGCGCGCGGATGACGACCGACGGCACGGAACCATTTCAATATGGAAGAGCGGAAGCCCGGATGATGTTGCCGGTCGGGCCGGGAATCTGGCCAGCGTTCTGGGCGCTCGGCACGAACATCAGCACCGTGGGATGGCCCACTTGCGGCGAGATCGACTACATGGAAAACGTGCCAGCTCAGGGAGGACTTGGGCCGACGAAGATCAGCTCAACGCTGCACGGGTCGGGCTATTCAGGCGATAAAGGATTGCCGAAGAAATATACGTTTCCCAATGGCGACGTCACCGGGTGGCGCACCTACGGAGCCATTTGGTCACCGAACATGATTCAGTTCTATGTGGACGACCCAAGCAAAGCCTTTTACGTGATTACGGCGAGCGACGTGCCAGCGGGTCAGGGCTGGGCGTTCAATCATCCATTCTTTTTGCTGATGAATTTGGCAGTGGGAGGCGATGGCTCATGGCCTGGTCCCGCAGACGCTACCACGCCGATGCCGGCGGTGATGACCGTGGACTACGTGCGGATCTATAAGGCGACAGCGGTACCTAGACCGAGCATGGGAACGCCGGCTTCGATCACCGTCAAGGCCGGAGCGACCTCCGGAAACACAACCACCGTAGACGTGGGCAATAAGTTGGGTACGGGCCGCGTATTTTTGTCCTGCACGACCACCGCGCCGAAGGCGGCTTGCCAGGTCAGCACGGGAGATGCGTTGAACCCCAAAACGCTTGATTTTTCCAATAGCGACAAGGCAATCGCGAAGATTACGGTGAGCACAAACTCGGGTGGCGAAACGGCGGCGGGCAACTATTCGATCATAGTCAATGCCTACACCGTAGGCGGAGACGGTACGGTTCCGGACGCCACGGTCAACGTGCCCTTAATCGTCAACTGAGCATTTCCGCCTCGACCTGGGCGGCCTGGAATTCCGAAACAAATTCACCAGACGCGAGAGTCCGTTGTTGTCAAAACACGGATGTCACGGGACAATGCTGGCCATGACAAACAAGGACGTGGCAATTCTGATACTGGCCGCGGGCAAAGGCACGCGGCTGAAGTCGAGTCTGGCGAAGGTGCTGCACACGGCCGGCGGGCGCTCGTTGGTGGAGCATGTGGTGCGCGCGTGCGAACCGCTGAGAGCGAAGAAGATCATCGCGGTGGTGGGGCATCAAGCGGAAAAAGTGGCTGCGGTGTTGGAACCGTTTGAAGTCACGACGGTGCTGCAGCAACCGCAGAATGGCACGGGCCACGCCCTGCTGGTGGCCAAGCGCGCCATCGGAAACGCGAAATATGTGGTGGTGTTACCTGGAGACGCGCCGCTGGTTCGAACCGAGACGCTGCGCGCTCTCATCAACAAGCACAAAAAAGGCAATGCGGCTGCTTCGATCTTAACGGCGGTGCTGGCCGATCCCTCCGGCTACGGACGAATCCTGAGGAAATCCGGGGATACGGTCGCGGCGATCATCGAGGAATCGCAACTGACCCCGGAACAACGCGAACTGAACGAGATCAATTCCAGCATGTACTCCTTCACGACGGCGAAACTCTGGCCGGCGCTGGCGCAAGTGAAACCGAACAACAAGCACCGCGAGATCTACCTCACCGACGCGATTTCCGTGCTGAACGCCAAAGGCGAAACCGTGTTGGCAGAGATTGCCGAAAACGCCCAGGAAACGCTGGGATGCAATACGCGTGCAGATTTGGCAGGAGTGGACCGCGCCTTCCGCGAATGGAAGCGCGATGAGTTGATGAATAGTGGCGTGACCATCCAGCTGCCGGAAACCGTGCTGATCGATCCCGAGGTGACCGCGGGAGAAGACACGGTGATTGAGCCGTGCGTGCAACTGCTGGGAAAAACGAAAGTTGGGGCGCGCTGCGTGATCAAAACGGGCAGCGTGATCCACGATTCAGTGCTGGGCGACAACGTGACTATTGAGCCACACTGCGTGATTACCAAGAGCCGCGTGGATTCCGGCGTTGTGGCCGGGCCGTTCGCGCGCATGCGGCCGGAGTCGCACGTGAAGGACGGCGCGCGCATCGGCAATTTCGTGGAATTGAAGAAGAGCGTGGTCGGCGAAGGATCGAAAGTGCCGCACCTCTCTTATATCGGCGACACGCGGATCGGAGCAAAATCGAATATTGGCGCGGGGACGATCACCTGCAACTACGACGGCTTCCACGAAGCACCCGACGGCCATCGGGAACAAAGTGTTTATCGGGAGCGACTCGGTGCTGGTGGCTCCGGTGCGAATTGGAAATGGGGCCTACGTTGCCGCGGGATCGGTGATTACCGACAATGTGCCGTCCGATGCGCTGGGAATCGCGCGCGGCCGCCAGGCGAATAAGGCAGGGTGGGCGGCAAAGAAGCGGCGCGAAATGGCCGCGGGTAGTAAAGATACGAAGAAGGCGAAGCAGCATCACCGCTAGCGCAAAAGTTGATCCGCCCGGCGTTGAGTGTGAGAGCCAAAAACCCTCAAGGCTAAAGCCGCGTCGATTTGGCACCATTGCGGCTCGTGCCCTCCCGGTGCCAGGCGCGAACGCGCTGCGGAAAAATGCCAGACACGCGCATTGCAAGCCGGTCGATACGCAAGGGACATCCTCACCCCTGAAGGGGTGAGCTACAGGAGTCCGCAATGCGCGTCGCTGTGCTAAAATAGCAGTTTCCGATAACGAAAACCCGGAGGCGCAGCATGAAATTTGGAGTGGTTGTCTTCCCGGGGTCCAATTGCGATCATGACGCGTTTCACGCGATCGGCCATGTGTTGCAGCGACCGGTCGAATTCATCTGGCATCAATCCGAAAATTTACAGGGCTGCGACGCCATCATCCTGCCAGGAGGCTTTTCCTACGGCGATTACCTGCGCACGGGCGCGATTGCGCGCTTCTCCCCGGTAATGAAATCGGTGGAGAAATTCGCCAACAGCGGCGGCCTGGTCCTGGGCATCTGCAACGGCTTCCAGATTTTGCTGGAAGCTGGCTTGCTTCCCGGCGCGATGATGCGGAATTCCGGGCTGCGGTTCATTTGCCGGCACGTCCATATGCGCGTGGAGAATACCGATTCTCCGTTCACCAACGCGGCGAGCAAAGGCCAAATTCTGAAAATCCCGATCGCGCACAGCGATGGAAATTACAGTTGCGACGAAGCAACACTGGCAGAGCTGGAGAAGAACCGGCAGATCCTGTTCCGCTACACTTCGCCGGACGGCAAAGACGATAACGCCGGAAATCCCAACGGTTCGGTGGCGAATATCGCGGGCATCTGCAACCGCGAACGCAATGTGGCCGGATTGATGCCGCACCCGGAACGCGCCGTGGAATCGGCGCTGGATTCCGAGGACGGCTTGGTGGTTTTCCGGTCGATGATGGAAGCGCTGGTGGGCGCGGCAAAGGCGACAGCGTGAGGGCCATCCAAAAATAGAATTGCGCAGGGGCACGATGCGTCGTGCCCCTGCAGTATTTTTCAGGTCATGAATTGAAGGTCAGGGGCAGATGGCAACAGCACAAACCGAAATCAAAGTGACGCCGGAAATCGCGGCGGAGCATGGCGTAACGCGCGAAGAATATGCGCGCATTCAGAAAATCCTCGGGCGCGATCCGAACATCACGGAGCTGGGCATCTTCAGCGTGATGTGGAGCGAGCACTGTTCGTATAAATCGAGCAAAGTGCATCTGAAGCGCCTGCCGACCCGCGGCAAGCTGGTGGTGCAGGGCCCGGGGGAAAATGCCGGCGTGGTGGACATCGGCGATGGGCTGGTAGCGGCGTTCAAGATCGAGTCGCACAACCACCCGAGCTACGTGGAGCCGTTTCAAGGCGCGACAACCGGCGTAGGGCGGAATTCTGCGCGACATTTTCACCATGGGTGCGCGGCCGATTGCGGTGCTGGATTCCTTGCGCTTTGGCGAAATTGTGGCCTCGAAGACCACCAGCGAAGAAGAAGCCGCCAAGAACCGGCGAATCCTGGATGGCGTGGTTCGCGGGGTGGGGAGCTACGGAAATTGTTTCGGCGTGCCGACGGTGGGCGGCGAGGTGGCGTTCGAGCCTTGCTATTCGCAAAACCCGTTGGTGAATGCGTTGGCGTTGGGCATCGCACGAAAGGACGAAATCTTCCTGGCAAAGGCCAAGGGTGTCGGCAATCCCGTGATTTACGTTGGCGCAAAGACCGGGCGCGATGGCATTCACGGCGCGTCGCTGCTGGCTTCGGCGGAGTTCACCGAAGAATCGCAACAGAAACGGCCCAATGTGCAAGTTGGCGACCCGTTCATGGAGAAGTTGCTGCTGGAGGCTTGCATCGAGGCGATGAAGACCGGCGCGGTGGTGGCGATTCAGGACATGGGCGCGGCCGGATTGACCTGCTCGACGTGCGAGATGGCCTCGCGCGGCGGCACCGGCATTGAAATTGATTTGATGAAAGTGCCGCAGCGCGAAACCGGCATGAGTCCCTACGAAATCATGCTGAGCGAATCGCAGGAGCGCATGCTGCTGGTCGCGGAGAAGGGCCGCGAGCAGGAAGTGCTGGCGGTGTTCAAAAAGTGGGGGCTGGACGCGACGGTTGTCGGCGAAGTGAAAGACGGCAAGATGCTGGTGGTGAAGGATCACGGCACCGTTGTGGCAGAAATTCCCGCGCATCCACTGGCTGAAGAAGGCCCGGTGTATAACCGGCCGATCGCCGCGCCGGCGCCGCACAAGGAAATGGAAAAGGACTGGTATGTGTTCAAGGCCGAAGGCACAGACCTGACGGAAAATTTCAAGAAGTTACTGGCGTCGCCGACGATTGCGTCGAAGCGCTGGATCACCGAGCAGTACGACTCCATGGTGCGAACAAATACGGTGGCCGGCCCGGAAGCGAGCGATGCCGCGGTGGTGCGCATCAAGGAATCCGAGAAGAACGGCGTCATGCGTGCGCTGGCACTGTCCACGGATGGAAATGGCCGGTGGACGCAACTGAATCCCAAGGTTGGCGCGATGCACGCGGTGGCGGAAGCGGCGCGAAACGTGGCCACGTCTGGCGCGCGTCCGATGGCCGCGACCAATTGCCTGAATTTCGGCAGCCCGGAGAAGCCCGAAGTGATGTGGCAGTTTTCGCAGGCGATCGACGGGCTCGGCGAAGCCTGCATCGCGTTGGATACGCCCATTACCGGTGGGAACGTGAGTTTCTACAACGAGACGCTCGGGAAATCGATCTATCCAACGCCGACGATCGGCATCCTGGGCATTCTGGAAGATGCCAGCAAGGTTTTGAAGATCGCGTTCCGCAGCGGAGGCGACGTAATTGTGCTGCTTGATGGAGCCACTTCCTCCAAGGCTGGACCGCAGGCTGGTCCACGCGGCGGTAAACAACGGGAGTTTTCTTCCTCCGAATATTCGAAGACGATTGGCGGCATTGTGGCCGGGGAGCCGCCCGCGATTGAACTGCGCGCGGAGAAATGGGTGATCGATTGCCTCGTCCAGCTGGCCAGCGAGGGGACACTGCAATCGGCGCACGACCTGAGCGACGGCGGCTTGGCGGTTACACTGGCGGAATCCTGCTTCGCGGCTACGGGGCTGGGAGCGAGCGTAACGGTTCCCGAAGACGCAGCGGCAGAGTACGCGCTGTTCGGCGAACGCGGCGCGCGCGTGCTGGTTTCCGTCTCCCCGGAAAAACTTGGCGCTCTTCGGAATACTGCGAGACAATACGGCGTAGGCGCGCACGAAATCGGCAAAGTGACCGGTGACAATACTTTGCGCATCGAATATAAAGGGCGTGCGGTCGCTTCCGCCGAGGTCACCGCGTTGCGGGAAATCTGGGCGCACTCGCTCGAGCGTATCTTGAAGGTCCAATGACAACGAAACTGGCGTACGTTGACGACCGTTTCCACGATGAATGTGGAGTGTTCGGCGTGTTCGGGCATCCCGAAGCCGCCAACCTTACGTATCTGGGGCTGTACGCGTTGCAGCATCGCGGGCAGGAGTCGGCGGGAATCGTGTCCAGCAGCGGCCACGACCTGTATATGCACAAGGCCATGGGCGAGGTAGAAGAAATCTTCCAACCGCGGGTGCTGTCGAAGCTTCCCGGCAGCAGCGCCATCGGCCACACGCGGTATTCCACGGCGGGCGACAAGGCGTTGTTAAACGTCCAGCCGATCATGATCGATTGCAACAAGGGCAAAATGGCGGTGGCGCACAACGGCAACCTGACGAACGCCAGCGAGTGGCGGCGCAAGCTGGAGCATCGCGGCTCCATCTTCCAGACCAACAGCGACACGGAAGTGATCGTGCACCTGGTGGCGCGCTCGCAGGCGAGGAATCTCTCGGGCGCGCTGGGCGATGCGCTGAATCAGGTGGAAGGTGCGTATTCGCTGGTCGTGCTGACCGCGGATGAACTCTACGCCGTGCGCGATCCGCGAGGCTTCCGGCCGCTGGCGCTGGGAAGGATTGCAGGGCATGACGGCGAAACCACCTGGATGGTGGCGTCGGAGACCTGCGCATTTGATTTGCTGAATGCGCAATACGTGCGCGATATCGAACCCGGCGAAATGTTGCGCATCTCGCGATCCGGGCTGGAGTCCATCCACTTTAGCCCGCCCAAGCCGCATCAATACTGCATTTTTGAGCATGTCTATTTTTCGCGGCCCGACAGCATTGTATTTGGGCGCGCGGTGAACGAATCGCGCGAAATGCTGGGACGCCTGCTGGCGCGGGAACATCCGGTGGAAGCCGACATGATCGTGCCCATCCCGGACTCTGGCGTCCCCGCAGCCATCGGTTTTGCGCTGGAATCGAAGATTCCGTTTCGCATGGGGCTGATCCGCAATCACTACATTGGCAGAACGTTTATCGAGCCGTCGCAGGCGATCCGCAATTTTGGCGTGAAGTTGAAACTGAATCCGGTGCGCAGCCTGATCGCAGGCAAGCGCGTGGTGCTGATCGACGATTCGATTGTGCGCGGCACTACCAGCCGCAAACTTGTGCGCATGGTGCGCGAAGCCGGCGCCAAGGAAGTTCACATGCGTATCAGTTGCCCGCCCACGATTTCGCCGTGCTACTACGGCGTGGACACGCCGACGAAGGAAGAACTGATTGCCTCCTCCAATACGCCGGAGGAGATTCGCAAGTATTTGGGCGCGGATTCGCTGGGATACCTGTCGTTGCCGGGGTTGCGGCAAGCGGTGAATGATACCGAAGGGAAGTTCTGCACGTCTTGCTATACCGGGGTTTATCCCACGGATCTGGTGCAGCTGGAGGTCCGGGAAAACGGCTCGGCAAAATTGCGGGAAGAAGTGACGGTGGAACGTGAACGCTAAGAAAAACTCGGCAGTGAAGCGGAAGGCCACTTCGGAGGTGGAGTCAGCGCCGTTGGGCACCCGCGTGAAGAAGGAAGCGATTGCCTGGGCCTGGGTGGTTCTGGTGTTCCTGTTGATCAACGGAACGCTAGGACAAGCGCGTGTAATTCCCTCCGGCTCCATGGAAGAGAACGCTGCTGGTCGGCGATCACCTGATCATGAGCCGGCTGGGCTACGACGCAGGCGTGCCGTTCACGAATTGGCATGTGCCCCTTTGGCGGAATCCACATCGCCAGCAGATCGTTATCTTCCGGCCGCCCTACGATCACAGCCAGTCGGATTTGATCAAGCGGGTTATCGGCCTGCCGGGCGACACCATCGACATCCACGGTGGCGCGGTGTGGATCAACGGTAAGAAGTTGCAGGAAAATTACACCACCGGTCCGACGGAACTTCCTTATCATTCGGAATTGCTGCCGCCGTTCAAAGGCATGCCTTTCACCGTGCCTGAGAACCAGTATTTCGTGATGGGCGACAACCGCGAGAATTCCTACGACAGCCGCTTCTGGGGCTGCGTTCCGCGAAACGACATTATCGGCACACCCGTGACGATCTATATGTCGGTGGACGCGCCCGGGGACGCGTGGAACGGCAATATTGTCGAGCGCCTGCTGGCTTATGGGAACGCCGTGCTCCATCCGAGCAAAATCCGCTGGAAAAGGTTGTTCGAAACCTTTCGATAACCGCGCAATGCAGGCAGGCCGAATGGGAATCGTCGTTGCATCGATGGTCAGGGTGAATCGTGAAAGCTGACGCGACTAAAGAAAAGAAAAAGAAGGAAGCGGTGAAGGAACAGAAAGCGCCGATGAGTACCCGCGTGAAGAGCGAGATCATCGCGTGGTTCTGGGTGATCCTGGCGTTCATGCTGATCAACGGGACGCTGGGGCAGGCGCGCGTGATTCCATCCGCGTCGATGGAGAACACCTTGCTGATTGGCGATCACCTGATCATGAGTCGAATTGGCTACGACGCGGGAATTCCTTTCACGAACTGGCATGTGCCGCTGTGGCGCAATCCCCATCGCCAGCAGATCATCATTTTCAAACCGCCCTACGACACGTCGCTGCCAGATTATGTGAAGCGCGTGATCGCGCTGCCGGGCGAAACGGTGGATGTGCACGATGGAGCCGTGTGGATCAATGGCAAAAAACTCGAAGAGAACTACACGATTGGGCACACCGAGCCGCCGTCAAAATCCAGCCTGATCGGAAATTTTCCCGGGACTGCCCTACACCGTGCCGGAAAATTGTTATTTTGTGATGGGCGACAACCGGGAGAATTCTCTCGACAGCCGATATTGGGGGTGCGTGCCAAGAAATGATATTCTCGGCACGCCGGTGATCATCTATATGTCGCTGGATGCGCCGAAAGATGCGTGGAACGGAGATATCGGAGCGCGGTTTCTCGCATACGCCAATGCATTGATCCACCCGGGAACTGTGCGCTGGCGTCGATTGTTCCATGTGTTCTAAGCTGTACAGGTTCGGCACCGCCGAATAGCCGGACCGTTCGCCGAAAACGACTCATGTTCACCCGCAGCAAGTCACGGGACGGGTGATACGTCCCTGATGGCCGCCCACCGCTTGCAGGGACAGAGCCGCCAAGAATCACGAATCGTCGTTGCGATACAGAAGCAATCTGAAGGCAGCCGACCATGAAATACGCCGACGCTGGAGTGAACATTGCCGTGGCCGACGATGCCAAGCAGCGCATCCGCCATTTGGCCAGCCACACCTTTACGCCTGCGGTGCTGGGCGGGATAGGCGGATTCGGCGCGCTCTTTGCTCTCGATACCCGGAAATGGAAAGAGCCGGTGTTGGTGTCGAGCGCGGATGGCGTGGGAACC
This sequence comes from Candidatus Acidiferrales bacterium, assembly GCA_963792145.1. GTDB lineage: Bacteria > Acidobacteriota > Terriglobia > Acidiferrales > UBA7541 > Acidiferrum. The sequence goes on along the minus strand of CAWBVH010000061.1, from coordinate 12,887 downwards.
AAGCTGAAAGTGGCGATGTCCATGGGCGTGCACTCCACGGTGGGCGGCGACCTGGTGAATCATTGCGTGAACGACATTCTGGTGCAGGGCGCGGAGCCGCTTTTCTTCCTGGACTACCTGGCGATGGGCAAGCTGGAGCCCAACGTGGTCGAGCAATTGGTGGATGGCATGAGCCGGTCGTGCCGCAAGGCGGGATGCGCGCTGATTGGCGGAGAAACCGCGGAGATGCCGGGATTTTATGCTCCCGGGGAGTACGACCTGGCAGGTTTCATCGTCGGCGTGGTAGAGCGGAAAAATATTTTGACCGGCAAAGGAGTGAAGCCGGGAGACACGTTGATTGGGTTGCCCTCCGCAGGGCTGCACACCAACGGTTATTCGCTGGCGCGAAAATTGGTGTTTGATGTTGCCAAGCTGAAGAACGATACCTACGTGGCGGAAGTGGGAAACAAGATTGGCGCGGAATTGCTGAAGCCGCACGTGTGCTACGCGCCGGCAGTGAAAAATATTCTGGCAAAGGGTTGGGCCTCGGCACTGGCGCATATCACTGGCGGCGGGATTCCGGGGAATCTGCCGCGCGTGTTGCCCAGCGGCGTGAAGGCCGTTATTGATCTGGAGTCCTGGCCGATTCCCTCGATCTTCAAATATTTGGCGAAAGTCGGCGAGATCGATACGGATGAGTTGCTGCAAGCGTTCAATATGGGGATTGGGATGATCGTGATCGTCCCGTCGGCTTATGTGAAAGAAGCGGAAGCGGACTTGAAGCGGCGGCGCGAGAAGTTCTATCGCATTGGGCGCATTGAAAAAGGCGACACCGGCAAAGCGCGGGTCGTCTATTCCGGCTCGCTGAATTTGTAGCTTAACCCTTCCCGGCGGGAGATTTTCTCTTCCTGCTCCAATACCACCACTGGCATTTCTCAGCAGGCAGGCGAGGATTGCGCGCCTGGGCCACAGCCGCTTCGAAAGTGTCCAGGACGCACGGATCCATGCGCGCGCCTCTAAGCCGCTGCAGGCGCTCATACATTTTGATGGGCTTTTGCTTGGCGAGTTGCGGGACAGATTTAATTCCGAGTTGCTCGAAGTCCTTGAGCATGGCGGGACCGATGGAGATGAGGTCTTTGAGTTGGCGCTGGGAAGGTGTGGGCATAGGACGTCTCCTTGTTTCGCTTTCTGTTCGCTGCAAGAGTAACAAATTTACCGCAACGTGGTGCCGGGCTCAAGCGTTTTTTGGGAGTGCGGTGGCTCGGCACCGCTTCTAATCTCCCGAGTCGTTGTTGTGGCTAGCAGCACCTCGGCTACCGAGCGGAACGGATTTACGAGGGCCAGGCCCAAGAGTTCCATGAATGGAAGACCGCGCCTGATGTGGGCATCGGCTCTCGGAAGTGCTTTCCACAGCGGTCCCCACGCGAGCATCCAGCCGCCCCAAAAGACAGCCGAAAATGCTACCCACATTCCCTCTCTTGCTGTTCCCATCAACGACCTCGATATCGCCAGGTGATAGCACACCAGATTTGACTATCCACGCAATGTCCCGGGATCTTCGCAGATTGTGTCCTTCGCGACTGGCTGGCTTTTTCGGTTGCTGCGCGAATCAGACCTGCCGCTGCGGCGGAGCGTTTGGAGCATCACTCCAGATGTGCTAGCTTTTTTAGTTTATGAACAAGCGCATAGGCGTGCTGTTAAGCGGCCGCGGCTCGAACTTTGAGGCGTTGGCCGAGAGCGTTGCCGCGGGACGCATTCCCAACGCGGAGATCGCGATTGTCATCAGCAACAAGCCGGGCGCGCGCGGCTTGGAGCTAGCCCAGTCGCGAGGCATTGCGACGCGGGCGATTCCCTCGAAGGGGCTGGAGCGCGAGGCTTACGATCGCCAGGTCGTGGCTATGTTGCAGGAACACAAAGTTGAACTCGTGTGCCTGGCGGGGTACATGCGGCTGTTGTCTCCCTATTTTGTGGCCGCGTATCCGCAGCGCATCCTGAATATTCATCCTTCGCTACTGCCGTCGTTTCCCGGGCTGGAATCGCAGAAACAAGCGCTCGACTACGGGGTGAAAATTGCCGGATGCTCGGTGCACTTCGTGGATGAAAATCTTGATGCCGGGCCGATTATTCTGCAGGCGGCTGTGCCGGTCGAGGATGGCGACGATGAACACACGCTCGCGGAGCGCATTCTGAAGCGAAGAACATAGGATTTATACCGAAGCGGTGAAATTCATTCTCGAAGGGAATTACCGGATTGAAGGCCGCCGGGTGCTTCGCGGGAAATCCTGATCCCGGCGGTTGGTGAAACCCGAAAAGAAGGGTGGTATGCCGGAAGCCAAATTCAAGCCCGTTGAGGAACAGCTCGCCTATCTGAGAAAGGGCGTGGCGGAAATCGTTCCCGAAGAAGAACTGAAGCAGAAGCTCGCAAATTCCGTGCAAACGGGTAAACCGCTGCGCGTGTATCTGGGCGTGGACCCTACGGCGCCGGATATTCATCTTGGCCACACGGTGGTGTTGCGCAAAGTTGAAACATTTTCAGGATATGGGGCACACGGCAATTTTCATGATCGGGGATTTTTCCGCGATGATCGGTGACCCCACCGGACAATCGGAGACGCGCCCGCCGCTCAGCCGGGAACAGGTGGACGCGAACGCCAAGACTTATTTGGAGCAGGTTTACAAGATTCTCGATCGCGAGAAGACCGAGGTTCGCTACAACAGCGAATGGCTGGGCAAAATGTCCAGCTACGACGTAGTGCGGCTGTGTGCGCATTACCGGCTGGCGCGCATGTTGGAACGCGAGGATTTCCGTTCGCGGCTGGACAAGAATCTGCCGATTGCGGTTCATGAGCTGCTGTATCCGCTGCTGACGGCTTACGACGCTGTGATGCTGCGCTCGGACGTGGAGCTGGGCGCTACGGAGCAGAAGTTCAATATTCTGGTGCACCGCGAAATTCAGCGCGAGTACGGCGTGACGCCGCAGGTCGCCGTGACCCTGCCGATTCTGGTGGGGCTCGACGGCGAACGGAAAATGTCGAAGAGCCTGGGCAATTACGTCGCCATCACGGAAGCGCCGGAGGAAATGTTCGGGAAACTGATGTCGATTCCGGATGAGGTGATGTGGTCGTACTACGAACTGGTTACGGATCGCACGCCGCAAGAGATCGCGGCGCTGAAGGAACAAGTGAAGAGCGGCGCGCTGCATCCGATGGACGCGAAGATGCGGCTGGCGGAAGAAGTCGTCTCCGGGTTTCATGGCGCCGAAGCGGGGCGCAAAGCAGCGGAAAATTTCCAGCGCGTGTTCCGCGACCGGCAAGCACCAACGGAGATGCCGGAGAGAAGACTGAGGCGCCGTCCCGACGGGCTCTTGGAGACACAAGGCCCCGATGGAACTCAACAAAGCATATCAGGGTCCCTAAAGTGGCCTCAGCTGTTGAAGTATCTTGCTCAGGTAGAGTCTATTTCTGCGGCGGCACGGATCATCGAGCAAGGCGGTCTAGAGATCAACGGTAAAATCGTTAACGATCCGATGGCCAAGCTCGATACGAGTCGCGCTGGCTCTTATGACGTGCGGCTGGGCAAGAAGAGATTTCTGCGAATCATCGTAGAGTAGGTCTCCTGATTGTCTGCGCAGGGCTTGTCATGCTGAGGTGCGGTGCCGTTTCTGCGCCGAAGCTTCTCAACTTGCAAGACGCTGAGGTTGCGATCCTTCCGCAAACGTCGCGTCTCTCGGGATGACACCGTGTCGCTGCGTCTTAGGATTGCCAAAACCCAGCGGCGCAGTAGGCTAGTTCAAAACGTCGGCGACGAGCGTGGCAACGTATTCCGCGATGGCGGGAGCGGCGGTGAGTCCGGGGGATTCGATGCCCACGAGCTGGATTACCCGAGGCACTTCGCGATCCGGTTCGATGACAAAGTCGGCGATGCCGTGTCCATCAGGGGGCACGAGCTTGGGACGCAGGCCGGTGTAGGCCAGGTGCATATCCTGTGCCTCAATTTCCGGAATCAGGTTTTTCACATCGGCGGCGAATTCAGGAATAGTCATGCGTTCGCGCTCGTAGTTTTCCTTGGATTCGACGTAGCGCGCCGTTGGTCCCACGAGCGTGGTTCCCCAGAGCGTTTTGGTGAAATGCAGCCCCAGGGTGAGGCCACCGCTGTGCGGCATGGGATAGACGAGATTGTTGACCAGCGCCGCTTTCGCGCCGCGTAACTCGCAATATTCGCCGCGTACCGGATAAATCTTCCACGGGCGCGGTCCGAGAAGTAGCGCCACCTCGTCGGCGTAGAGACCAGCCGAATTGATCACGCAACGCGCGCAGATTTTTTCGGTCTGGGAGTCTTCCTCGTCGCCGATGCGCAAGCCAACCACAACCGAATCGTTTTGCGCTTCGAGCGACTCAACCCTGGCGTGATTCACCAGGTTCGCGCCCTGGCTCTCTGCGATACGTGCAAAGGCATGAATCAGTTCTTCGGCAGAAACGATTCCCGTGGAAGGCACATCGAGCGCAACATACCCGCGCACGTGCGGTTCCCGAGCGCGAATGCCAGACGCATCTAGCAGCCGCAGGCCCACGACACCGTTCTCTTCGCCCTTTTTCTTCAACGCCTGCAGCGCCGGCTCTTCCTGCGCATTTTTCGCCACTATGATCTTCCCGGTAGTTCGGTGAGCGACGTTATGCTTTTCGCAGAACGCCTTGGTCATGCGGTTTCCCTCGACGCACAGACGAGCCTTCAAGGAGCTTGTCGGGTAATAAATGCCAGAATGAATGACGCCACTGTTGCGTGAGCTGGTGGCCATGCCCATTTTGGGGTACTGCTCTACCAAAAAAACGTCTTGCCAGCGGCGAGAAAGAGCTTCGGCAATCGCGCAACCGATCACTCCGCCGCCAATGATCAGAACATTGGCCTGGTCCATAACCGTCAAGGATACAACGTTTGCGCAGTTCGCGGATTGCTACTCTTCGTGGCCGATCTCATCGAAGAACGGCTTGCAGGGAACCAGCTTTGCCTGCGTGCCATCGTGCACGGCAAACTTTGCCACCTTCGATTCCTCGTAGCCATTTTTCCACAGCGAGGCGCTGCCGTACTCGCCGTCCTTATTCAACGCGTAGAAGTACAGGTGGAACGTGGCGAGCTTTTTCTTGTCGCCATTGTAATTGCGCACCACGCGCCCCATGGCTTCCAGGCAGGCCTCGGTTGGCTTCACGCCGCGCCGCATCTGCTCAACAATGGTGTGCCCGCCGCAAATCTTGATATTTTCTTCGCCTTTTCCCGTGGAGCCCGCGCCGCCAACATCGCCGTCCACGTACAATCCCGCGCCAATGATGGGCGAATCACCCACGCGCCCGGGTATTTTCCACGCGAGACCCGAAGTTGTGGTGGTGCCGCTGACCTCGCCCTTGGCATTCACCGCCAGGCAATTGATGGTGCCGGTGATGGGATGGGCGATGCGTTGTTCGGCGTACGCGATTTTCTCGGCGTCACCATCGAAAAGAAGGGACATGTGCTCCTTCCACTCGGGACTATCGATGCCGGGCCGCCAGTTGAAATCGGTCTTGGCCTTCCACGCCAGCCAGATCTTGCGGGAATGTTCCGTGAGCAGATTCAACTCCTCGAATCCTTCGGCCACCGCAAAACGCCGCGCACCATCGCCAACGATCATCACGTGATTGGTGCGCTCCATCACGGTCTTGGCGAGGCGGGACACGTTTTTGATCTTTTGTACGGAGGCGACGCTTCCACACCGGTGCGTGGGACCGTGCATCACGCTGGCGTCGAGTTCCACGACTCCTTCTTCATTTGGCAGGCCACCGTATCCGACGGAATCATCATTGGGATCGTCTTCAACAACTGTCACCGCGGCGACCACCGCATCAAGTGTGTCGCCGCCACTTTTCAGGATGTCCATGCCCTTCTGCAACGCGTTAACGCCGTTCGCCGAAGAGATGATCACCGGCCGCGTTGCGGTAGACTCCGCCGCCGCAGGCATGGCCGCGCCGGGAGCGGGCTCCGGCAAGGATTTTCCGAACAGGCGGCTGGCGGAAGCCAGCGCGCTGCCGGTCAATGTAGTGAAGAAAAACTTGCGGCGGGACCAGAGATCCATCGGGGCACTCCTCCAGAGAAATCAAAACGAGCCGAGTTGCACTGTAAGCGAAAAGGCAGGGAAAAGAAACTCTCAGACGAGCGTTTGTGCGCGGCTAGTCCGTGCCGCCGAGAGGCAAGAAGTATTGTGTGCCTTTGACCGGTTCCTGCAGGCGGCGAAGGAGTTGCTGCAGATCGTCGCTGCGCTCGACGAAGTCGATCTCGGAGGTATCGATGACCAGCAAGTCAGCGCCGGCATAGCGAAAGAAAAAGTGTTCGTAAGCACGAGCGACTTCTTCGACGTATTCGGGCGCGATCTGTTTTTCCTCGTGGGCTTTTTTCTTGGCGATGCGCGCACGCAGCACTTCCGGCTTGGCTTGCAGGTAGATCACCAGGTCAGGCTCGGGAAGTTCCGCGGTGACGGACTCGTAGTAGCGTTCGTAAAGTTTCAGTTCCGCGTCATCGAGATTGAGGTTGGCAAAAATGCGGTCTTTTTCCATCAGGAAATCGCTGATGACCGGGCCGGGCGCTTCCGCCGACATGGCTTCGCGGATACGCTTCTGGCGCTCAATCAGGAAGTACATTTGCGCGCGGAAGGCCGCACCCCGTTTCGCGGCATAGAAATCCGCCAAAAAGGGATTGTCTTCGCAATCGTAAATGCGCCGGGCATGCAAGCGTTCCGCCAGGATGCGGGCAAGCGTCGTTTTGCCCACGCGCAGCGGGCCCTCAATCACGATGAATTGCGGTGGCTGCGAGCCGCTTTGCGGCTTAAGAGCCCGTTTTGTCGAAGAAGATTCCGATGGTGACATTTTTTCTCAGCGAAGCTTGTTCCCTCCAATTGCGGGGGATTATAGCAGGAGTTGCGGGCACAAATTGTGAGAGCTGTACCAGCTTAGTACTAAAGTCCCAGGACTCGGGAGGGGTCAGAGGGCAGTAAAGGTACCAGCGAAAAATGTGACCATTGGGCCAGTGACCCCTGTCCCGAAGTACAGTAGAGTAGTCGTGGTTGCAGCGTACTGACCATCTTTTCTTCTGCGACCTGAGGGGTGCTTCATGGTCTTCGCCGCAATCGCGCTGGTCTGCTGTGTGACAGCCTTCCCGAATTCCTCCAACGCTTCCAGCGGGCGAACCACGCCTGCGGTTGCTTCATCCGACGCTTCCACGCCTGCGGTGAAGGTGGAAAAGGTGCAACCTGCTCGCCCCGACGCACCGATTGCGAAGAACGTTTCTGCGATCAGCTCGAATGCGGATGATGCCTCCCCTGAGAGTTCAAGTTCAGAGAGCATTACGCCAGGCAGCCAGCCGTTTTCGAATGCTGCCATCAAGCCTGCAATTCACGGAACCTACGAGACCGCGCGGCAACGAAAGATTTGGTACGGATTGGTAGCCGCGAGCAGCGGAGCAGCAGCGTTTGACGCCTGGACGACGCGGCGCGCGGTGTCGGGAAACTACGGTGTAGAAGGTGATCCGCTATTGCGGCCGTTTGCCCATTCGAATGCGATTTACGCGGCAACGCAAGTGAGTCCCGCGGTTATGGATTATCTGGGTCACCGCATGATGACGAGCAACCACCAATGGATGAGGAAATTGTGGTGGGTGCCGCAGGTGGCGGGCACGGGATTCTCTCTCGGCGCGGGCATTCACAACTATCGTCTGGTCCCCTAGTAATTACGGAAGCAATAAACAACCCCAACCACAAGCGAATTTCTTCGCATCGCCCCGTTCCTTTCAGCGCCTAATGCGATATAGTGGGGCTACCCTGTCTGTAGGTGTTATCCGCCTTGGCACTTCCTTGGGAACTTTGTTCCGGCAGACGGGATGAGCTTGGGTACCCTATCTGAAGCAGGCCGGAGCGCCGTGGGGGCGCTGGCTGGAGGGCAGAGTCATGGCGATGAGAAGGCCAATCTTGGGTGCATTGCTGATGATGGCGATCGCCTGCGCCGTGCGCGCGCAGGATGGGAATTCGACCGACAATTCTGCGAAAGATTCAGGGACCAGCGCGGCGGCTTGGGGAAGCAGCCCCGTCGCGCAAGTGAATTTGTCTGCCGCCGCGGGAGATGCCATGCGGAGTTTTGCGTTGGCTACGCCGGCACCAGCGAGCGCAAATGCCAGTGCTCGTCCTGCTGATCCTGGAGCGGCACCGGCGGCGCGACCGAAGTATGTGTTTGGCGAACGGGATGACTACCGCTGGCAGCTGGCGCTAGGCGTGGAGTTCTTCCGGTTCCAGTCCAATGTATTCAATGCCAGCATGGTCGGATTGAACACCACGGTGAGCTATTACACCAACGACTGGTTCGCCTTGGAAGGAAACCTGGTCACAGGTTTTGCTCCCGACGATCTACGATCGCGAACACGTAAAGTATTTTGGCGGGGCCGGTGGCATTCGCATTGGCACACGTAAGGCGAGATTTGAGCCTTGGGGCCACGCATTGGTGGGCGGCGGACACCTGCAGCCGCAAACGGCGGGAAACGGTAAAGGGGCGCTAACGGTCACAGCAGGAATCGGCTTGGACTATCGCCTACACGCGCGGCTGTCGCTGCGTGCGGAAGCCGATTACCTGTATAGCCAGTTCTTCAAGCAGACGCAAAATAACTTTCAGGGAGTGGCGGCGGTGGTGTTCCACTTCTGAACCGATTTCACCTCGCAACAGTGTTCGTTTAGACAAGCATCTGCCGTTCCAGGCAGTTATTAGGCGTGTGTCTGCAACGTGCCATACGTCACATCCTTCGTTCTTGCGCCTTGCTATATTCCGCCAAAGGAAGAAGCGCATAGAGGATCAATTCGATTCACCGCGAGTCGGTCCGCGAATAAAGAGAGGAATTTATGCTGAAAAAGGGCATGATCGTGCTCGGCACATTGCTTGCTGCCGCAAGCTTTTGTTTCGCGCAGGGAACCACCGAAAAGAAAACAGAAGTAAAGAAGGTAGTAATCAAGCAGACGAGTGCGTCGTCCGGTAAAGAGATGTTCACGCAGTACTGCGCACCGTGTCACGGAGTCGACGGTACCGGGAACGGCCCCGCGGCGCCGGCCATGAAATCACCGCCAACGAACCTGACGCAACTGGCCAAGAAGCGTGATGGCAAGTATCCCGCGAATACCGTAGCGGGCGTCCTGAAGTTCGGAAGCGGCGGCGCCGCCAACCCAGCGCATGGGTCGGCTGACATGCCCATCTGGGGACCGCTGTTCCTATCCCTGGATAAGTATCACGATTCGGTGGTGCAACAGCGCATCAGCAATATCGTGACGTACATCGAAACACTTCAAGCAAAGTAAGGCTCGCGGTCTCGCAGGCTCTGGACGGCAGGAAGAAGAACTATTTCTTTCTGCCGTTTCCTTTTGCGGACACTCGCGGGGAGCGCAGGTTGTGGCTTAGGGTAAAATCGAGGAGGCAGCAACCTGGTTGTGCGGAGAGATCGCGAAATGAATCGAAGTCGCAAAGTGCTGGCGCTCACGCTTTTGTCGAGCATGCTCATCCTGCTTGCTGCTGGAACGCTGATCGCACAAAACCCACCGGAGTGGACCGAGCCGTTTCCGCCGCACAAGGTGGCCGGAAACATCTACTACGTCGGCAGCAAAGGACTCGCGGCCTTTCTGATCACCACGCCACAGGGGCACATCCTGATCAACAGCAATCTGCAGGAGTCGGTTCCACAGATTCAGGCCAGCGTCGAAAAACTCGGCTTTCATTTCAGCGGATGTGAAGATTTTGCTGATCAGTCATGCGCACTTCGATCATTGCGCCGGGAGCGCGAAAGTCAAGGAACTCACGGGAGCCAGCTACATGGTGATGGATGCGGATGTGCCGGTCGTGGAGTCGGGAGGGAAGCGCGATTTTCAGTATGGAGGCTTGAAAGACACGTGGTATCCCGCGACAAAAGTTGATCGCGTGCTGCACGACGGCGACGAAGTGAAATTGGGAGACACCGTGCTGGCGGCGCGTCTTACGCCGGGGCACACGAAAGGAACGACCACGTGGACGATGAAGGTGAGCGATGGGGGAAAGACTCGTGAGGTCGCGATTGTGGGCAGCCCGAACGTGAACCCCGGATACAAATTGGTCCACAATGCGGCGTACCCCAACATTGCACAGGATTATGAACGCACTTTTCGCGTGCTGAATGCTTTGCCGTGCGATGTATTTCTGGGAGCGCATGGCAGCTACTACGACATGGAAGCGAAGTTCGCGCGCTTGAAGCAAGGGCAGGCGAATCCGTTCAGTGATCCGGATGGCTACAAGAGCTACGTGGCGGAGAGAGAGCAAGCGTTTCGCGCCGAACTGAAGAAACAATCCGCCGCGAATAACTAGTGAATGAACCCAGGAAGAAAATTCTGTACATCGGGAATTCCTGCGAATATTGGCGTACGGATGTTAAGAAATCGTAAAGGTCGTCAAGCTGTTGCCTCTAAGGGTTACATGGAAATATTTGTTCAGCTCAATCGATTAATTGAGCGGTTAAAAGCGGGCTTGCCAAGAAACTTCCCCTCCTGTGAATTCGTCTAAATAAATAACAACGAGAAAAACTTTCCGCGCGCAGGATGCTTCGTGGTTAGCTCCTCAGCCGGGAAAGAATAAAAAGGAGCGTTACATGAAGATGTCGAGACTTTCGTTAGCAATTCTTGGTGCGGCCTTCCTGTTTTCAACGAGTGCTTTCGCGCAGAGTGAAAACAAAGGCAAACTGTCCGTGCCGGAGACGATTACCGTCGAAGGTAAGCAAGTCCCCCCGGGCGACTACAAGGTTGAGTGGGCGGGAACAGGCCCGAACGTGGAAGTGAAGATTCTGAAGGGAAAAGAAACCGTAGCCACGGCGCCGGCACGCCTGGTGCAGACACCGACTAAGGCCGCCGTAGACTCCTACGGCATAACCAAACAGCAAGATGGCGGCCGGGTATTATCTTCGATTTACTTCGGCGGAAAGAATTACAGCCTGGAAATCGGGCAGAACTCAGCGCAGGCCACTCCGGCAGCCGACGCGACAACGCGGTAACAGACGCTAAGAAATAGCTTGGTCAACGATCGACAGCAAGGGCCTCTTACGAGGCCCTTGCTGTTTCTGAAGCGGAATTGCGTCTCCCGCGTCTAACCTAGAGTTCCCACTGGGGTGTGGGTCCGTGAACCTCTGGAGACGCCTGGATGCGGCGCACCAGGTAACGTGTGTGCCGTGTTTCCCGGCTACCTGTCCGCAAAGGAGAATCAACGTGAAAAAACTGTTGGCCGTTTCATTGGGTACGTTGTTGCTTGCCGGATTGGCGGTACTCGCGCCCGCCGGATATTGCGCCACGCAGGCGCCGTCGTCCGCAGACAAAACTACGCCCAGTTACGACATGAAGGCGCAGGCAGCGCTGGATTTGCAGGATTTGCAGAAAAAGATCGTGGGGCTGGCGGAAGCGATCCCGGCGGACAAATACACCTGGCGTCCGGAGACTGGAACGCGCTCGGTCAGCGAACTTTTCCTTCATATCGCGGCAGCCAACTACAACATTCCGACGATGATGACAGGTGTGACTCCCGCGCCGGGATTCGAGGGCAAGGGCTTTGAAAAATCAACCACCGACAAGGCAAAAGTTATCGAACAGTTGAACAAATCGTTCGCCTACGCCATCGCGGCAGTGCATAACATGTCCAACGCGGATTTCGCAAAGCCGGAAAAGAAACTGGGGCCCGACGCGAATGACGGCGACGTGGTGTATCTGATGGTCGTGCACATGCACGAGCACCTGGGGCAGTCCATTGCCTACGCACGAATGAACAGCATCACGCCGCCCTGGACGGCCGAAGCGGAAAAGAAGAATCCCAAGGCCGCCGCGGCGGAATAAGCCGAAATTCAGCGCAAGAAAGACGCGAGGCCGCGCGCGAATCGCAAAAAAGAAGGGTCCGGGATCGAAAGCCTGGACCCTTTTTTTACTTGGGCATGTCGCCGGCGCGTTGTTGCAGCCCGGTGATCATCATCGTCGTCTCGAGCGTAAACGGGCCGCTCGTTGCCAAGCAGTCCTGCGCCAATCGTTGCCGCACCCGCCGTCACTGCTCCTTTTTGTAAAAACGACCGGCGCGTCGTTGGCTCAGCTGCGGAACCGGGTAGCACTGATTTTTTCATTTGTTTTGCTCCCTCCAGTCGGATTGAAGATGGAGCGCGCATAGCGCCGCACGTCACCCTGCGATCAGTATTCGTTCCGAAGGCTAGGGAGGAAGGTGCGCAAGTTGTCAGATTGCTATCCTCGCGGGGCACTTTTTTTTGCGCAATTTCGGAGGAAAAAAGAACTTGGTTATGACGTTCCTAAATCAGCGCGGCAACGTAAGCTGGCAAAATCCCAAGATGCGCTGCGCCGCGACCAGCGAAATCTGCGATGGATATGGCCTATTCCGCGTTTTGCACAGCGTCCACAGGGGTGTGGAAAGCTCCGAAAAAAAGTGTTTGGCCCCACTTGACATATTTTAGTCTTATAGTAAGATTACAAATGGTTCGGCACTTCCTAAAGGTGTGGGACCGTGCAGGGGATTCACAGTCGGGTCTGAAGTACTCCAAGGAACAGATCCTATAGTGAGGCGCCTTATTAGCACAGGGTAATTCATGTTGAGCTTCGCGCGAAGCCGCTAACACTAAGCGGCTGTGCCCGGCGCTCGACGCCGGGTTTCGTATTTTATGGGGGCTTTTTGGCGGTTGTAAGCCAGGGAGACTTCATAATCGGCCCTCCGGAAGGAGGGCGTTCCGACCTAGTCGGGACCCCTGATGGGATCAGGGATACACGTTCTTTGACAACAGAAAGGTTGGCACGTTCCCGCCGATAACTTTGGACGGATTACGGTCCGTTTGGGGGATTGAGGGTGGGGACG
>CAWBVH010000060.1:0-14589 GCA_963792145.1 Candidatus Acidiferrales bacterium | reverse complement strand
TCGGGTACCTAGCCTTCTAGGTGGATAACCATACTGGCGCGGCGTAGGAGGCCGCCAGTATGGGGCGTCGGAAAAAGGCATCGAAACGCTCACGGTCCAAAACAATACTTCGGCTGGCCGACTTAGAACAGTCGAAGAATGCAGTTCTGAAGTTGCTCGGGGCGGCGAGTTCGCAAGAATCATACGGGCATGCTATCGACGAATTTATCGGGTGGTACTGCTCCGAGCCCGTCTTGCATTCAACCGAACTGTTGTCCTTCGTTATCGGTTCTTTCTCGAACAGAATAACCTGGCGCCTTCCACGATCAATGTCCGCTTGGCGGCTGTGAGGCGTCTTGCATTTGAAGCCTCTGATACAGGCCTCCTCAGTCCCGAATTGGCAGCCGGAATCGGTCGCGTTAAAGGCGCAAAACGCTTGGGTGTTCGGATCGGAAACTGGCTGACCGTCGAACAGTCCAGAACCTTGCTCGCAGAAACAACGGAGATGGCCCGCGAGGCAAACGTGATCGAGCGATTCTAGCGTTGCTCATTGGGTGCGGCCTACGACGCGCCGAACTGGTCGGGCTCGGACCCGAAGATTTTCAGGTCCGCGAGGAACACTGGGTGATCGCCGACCTGATTGGTAAAGGAAAGCACATCCGCACAGTTCCAGTTCCGGTGTACACGCACCCTCACGCCCTCAGTATCGATGAGGTTGGATATCTGACCTACGGGCCGGACGCTGCCAACGTACTCTTCCATGTGGTGAACGATCGGCACCTGAGGAAGCGGCCGATGATCTTCACAACCAACAAGCCACTGAATGAGTGGGGAAAGGTATTACACGACGAAGATATGGCCGCGGCCATCCTCGATCGGGTTCTCGAGCGCGGACGCTTTATTCACCTCGATGGACCCTCGGGGAGAACCCGCCATCTCAACCTGGAAGAGAACTTGCCAGAAAATACAAAACGGCTCAGAATTTCCGGAATTGGTGGCTCAGATTTTCCGGAACCCACAAAAGAGATATGGAGATTATGTTAACGCGATCATTTACCCGCGCCTTATGTATTAGCTTTATGATGTTTCGGCTCGCTTGCGCTTTGAGTGCTGACATTCGATAGCGGAACACGAACACAGATTCGTGTCCCATCCGAAGGCTTCGATTCGACGGCGAGTTGCCCGCCGATAAGCCCTAGCCGTTCGCGCATGCTGACCAAGCCGAGACCGCCCTTTCCCTCGAGAGACTCCGGATTAAATCCCGCTCCGGAGTCGGAGATACAAAGATTGAGCTCGTCATCCCGAGCGGACAGCTCCACCTTGGCCTCCAAGGAATTCGTGTGCTTCACAACGTTGCGCAAGGCTTCCTGCACAATCCGAAAGACGCAGAGAGCCACATCCTTGGGGATCTGCCCGGGCACGTCGTGGTGAAGAAAAATAACTTGCAATTCGTGCTGGTTGGAGAATTCTCTGCAGAAACTTGCCATCGCAGGGACCAGTCCCCGAAGGTCGAGTTTCGCTGGATGAAGCTGGTGAGAAATGCTATGAAGATCCGTGGACATCTCCGAGGCTACTTCGGTGAGATTGTGCAGTTGTTTGCGGTCGGTGGAGGCTAGCGTGGGCAGAGTCTGCTCGAATTGCTCCAGGCCAATCTGGAGAAAGGCCATGCGCTGACTGATATCGTCGTGTAACTCCCGGGCAATTCGGGCGCGCTCTTCCTCTTGCGCGTTAATCAGGCGACCCGTTAGGTTGTGCAGAACAGCTTCATGTCGCTTTCGCTCTTCCACCAGTACCGCGAGGATCATAAACGGCACGGCAGTGACCAATAAAAACAGTTGTAACTCGATGACCCTGTTGATCGGGTCGGCTTCGGCAAACGGTCCACGGCCGTGGACCGCACCCCAAATGGACACGAGGGCGACAATGCTCGCTGAAGTCCCAGCCCCAGCAGAGCCGAAACGTAGAGCGGACCACAGCAGAAGCGGCACCAGAGAATAAAGAACTGCAGGGGATGCATGGGTCGCACCAGCAACAAACATGCTGGAGCTTAAGGAAAAGAGCGCCGTGAAAAGAGCGGCTGCTTCCAGGTAATAAGCACGAGTGGGGCGCGGCCGTGCCCGGAAGTGCTCGACCCAACCGAGTATAGCGGGCGCCAAAGTGAGAAAAGCCAGACCGTCCGATAGAAAGGCAATCCTGCCGCTGATCCAGCGGTCTCCAGTCAAGGCTTGGCTGCCAGTCAAGCATACGACCAGCGGACCGAGGATCGCAGTAATGAACACATACTTCGCAAGGGCCTTCAGGCTGTCCAGACGGGCCACGCCCTGCAAGAAATAATCAACTCCCCAAAGAACCACGAGAATTTCCGCAATGTCGGCAACCTGGAGAACAGCAATCGAATGAATCGGTACGCCAGCTGGCAGGTCGTAGAGGACAAAACCGGCCAGACCTGCTGGAATAAGGATAGGCCAGGCCCTCCGTGGAGAAACCAGCAGAATGGCAACCAAGACTGCGCAACCGGGCCAAAGAGGCCAAAGCGTTTGGGGAACGGTTATGATTAAGATTCCACCGAGACTCGCCGCGAGGTAGCACAGCACGAGCACGAGGACCGCTTGGACCATCGAGTGTGACCAGAATTCGACATTCGCAGCAGAGGGTAATCGATCTCTCTGATTCGTTTCCATCGGCCGCCTCCCAGGCGGGCGCGCACACGAAGACAGCGTGGCGCTGAGGTCTCCGAAATATACATTAAGTAGTCACTGAGCTGCATCTCAAGGCCACTAGCAATTGGATTTGTCAGCGCCAGTGCAAAACCCCCATAGTGCTGGTTGAATTTTCCCCACCCTCTGATGTGGTACACCGGAGCCTACTCCGCATGGAGGAGGTTCCGAGACTTGTTATGGGGGGAAGACGTGCAAGAACTAAAAGAACTGCAACGGCAAGGGATGAGTATCCAGGGGATCAGCAAGCTGCGCAAAGTAGCAATTATCGGCTGCTCTCCGCCTGTGTTCTACACTTAGTATTTTCCTCTTGACGATAACTGAGGGGAGAGAGTACTGTCCCTGTCAGTAACTTAGGGGGCGAAAGTGAGCAAACCTACCGACCTGGTGCAAGGTACGCTGGATCTCCTGATCCTCAAAACCATCCGCCTCGCACCTGCGCACGGATGGGCGATCGCTCAACGCATTCGGCAAGTTTCCAATGACGTGCTCAAAGTTAACCAAGGCGCCTTATATCCTGCACTGCACCGACTTGAGCAGCAGGGGTGGATCAAAGCCGACTGGGGCGAATCCGAAAATAATCGGCGGGCGAAATACTACTCACTGACGCGAGCCGGGAAAACGTTTCTAAAAAAAGAAGAAGAAAACTGGGACCGATTATCTCAAGCCATTGGGCTGGTCTTGAAGACGATCTAAGGTTGGAAGGAAATCGTGCGCTGGCTGGACAAGATTGTACTTCGCTTCCGTTCGCTATGGTCCGCGTCTGCGGTGGATCGCGAACTTGCGGACGAGATTCGCTTTCACCTTGACCGGGAAATTCAAGAAAGGATCACCGGCGGAATGTTAGAGGAAGAGGCCAGGCGAACTGCATCGGTCGATTTCGGCGGAGTGGTGCGATTCAGGGAGGAGTGCCGCGATATGCGCAGAGTGAGCTTCATCCAAGACTTTGTTCAGGATTTACTGTACGGTTTCCGCGTTCTCCGAAAGCAGATTGGTTTCACTGCCATAGTTGTCATAACGCTGGCACTAGGAATCGGCGCGAACACCCTAATATTTAGTGTTGCCTATGGGGTTTTGCTACGCCCCCTACCTTATCCTTCTCCCGACAAGCTGGTCACATTATGGGAGTCGAATCACCAAAAGAACTCGCTTCAGGGCCAAGTTTCAGCCGCGAATTTTTACGATTGGCAGCGCGACAATAAAGTGTTTTCGGCTACGGCAGCTTACGCAGAGTGGCGATTTAATCTTACGGGAGTTGCCGAACCAGAGAGCCTCTCAGGAGCCCTTGTCACTCCAGACTTCTTTTCGGTTCTTGGGATCAAGGCGGATCAGGGCCGCACATTTCGGCCAGATGAGGATCAATCTGGAAAAGATTATGTTGTCGTCGTGAGCCGGGCACTTTGGAACAGAATTTTTGGTTCCACCACTCCCCTGGTTGGGCAGACCATGACTTTGAATGGGAACGTTGCCACCGTCGTGGGCATCATGCCAGCCGATTTCGCGTTTCCGTCGCGGAGGACAGAGATATGGGTCCCTCTCGACTTGAGCCCCGAGAATAAACAGAACCGTGACGGGAGGTGGCTCACAGTGCTCGCTCGACTGAAACCTGACGTGACCCAGCAGCAGGTCACCGCCGAAATGAATGTGATTGCGTCGCGGTTACAGGCGAGTTATCCAAAAGCAGATGCGAACGTGAAGATCCGAGTGGTGAGTTTGCATGAGTACGTTGTAGGAGAAACGCGGACCACGGTTTTCGTTCTACTTGGATCCGTGGTACTGCTGCTCTCGCTCGCATGCGCTAACGTCGCCAGTCTCTTCTTCGCAAGGGGGTCGGGACGAGAGGCGGAATTTGCAGCTCGCTATGCCCTTGGAGCGGGGCGCGGACGAATGATTCGGCAATTACTAACCGAATCCGCAGTCCTGGTTACTTTGGGCACATTTTTAGGCGTTCTCTTGGCTCATTGGGGAGTTCACGCGTTTCGACTCCTGAGCATCGAAACGATCCCTCGCATTCACAGTATAAAGATCGACGTACCGGTCATCGCGTTTACAGTCGGCGTATCAGTCTTTGTTGCGGCGCTAGTGGGACTGTTTCCTGCGTTTCGCGCATCCTCTTATGAGTCGCTTAGGGGAGGTAAGAATCGCCTCGCCTCTGTTCCGGCGGTTCAAAGCCGACGAACCTTACTTGTAATCACACAGATTAGCTTTGCCTTCATTCTCCTGGTGGGAGCAGGACTTTTGGCTAATAGTTTTCTTCGGCTATCGCGGGTGAGTCCCGGCTTTCAAGTAGGCAAGCGGCTTTCGTTCCGACTTGCTTTGCCTCGCTCCAAGTACGAAACCAATGTCCAACAAATCAGTTTTTTCACACAGATGCTTGACGGAATTGGGCAACAATCAGGCATCTTGGGTTCCGGCGGCGTTTCTGACCTTCCTCTCCTGGGGAATCGCATGGGATTCAAGGTGTTGCTGGAAAGCCCGGGTTCCCCAGCCGTTCAGGCACCGCCCGAGGCTGGAGTCCGTTGGGTGACATCGGGCTATTTCGACGCGATCGGAATGCCGGTTCGCAGAGGGCGGCAGTTCTCGATTCAGGATGGCGCCGATACATTGCCGGTCGTGGTCATAAACCAATCCATGACGGACCGGGTTTGGCCGGGACGCGATCCCATCGGACTTCGCGTACGACTCGAGGAAGATCAACGATGGTTTACGATCATTGGTATTGTGGGCGACATTAAACAGCAGGCGTTGGATTCCGATGAAGGTCCTTCGTTGTATTTCTTGTATGCTCAAAAATCCGAAATCTGGCTGAACTGGATGTCTGTCGTTGTTCGTACGTCTGGTGATCCGCGCAGTCTAACTTCTGTAATCCGCGAGCAGGTTCGGTCATTGGACAAGGATCAGCCGATAACCGATATTTCCACTCTTGAAGAGCATCTTGCGGACTTGGAAGCGCTCCCCAGGTTTCGAATGATCGTGATGGGTACTTTTTCATTTATCGCCTTTTGTCTGTCCATCGTTGGGATCTTTGGAATGATTTCGTATTCCGTAACGCAGCGCGCTCACGAGATCGGCATTCGGATGGCACTTGGAGCTCAACCGGGCGACGTGCTGCGTCAGTTCCTAGGCCAGGGCCTGCGATGCATACTGTGGGGTTTGACGTTCGGGGTTCTCGGAGCCTTACTGTTGACGCGAGTGTTAAAGAGTCTACTGTTCGGTGTCGATCCCGCTGACGGAGCGACGTTTGCATTGGTGGCGGCGGTCCTGTTGGTAGTGGCGATGGCGGCGTGTTGGCTACCGGCTTGGCGCGCGACCAGGATTGATCCAATGGCTTGCCTGCGTTACGAATGAACTTAGATTGCCAATGTGGACGAGGCCAAAGTGATGGTGGTGACGCAGAAGTTTTTTCGCGCCGACTGGAACGCGGGCGGTAAAGGATTGGCGCATCAGTATGAAACGAAGGCGGTGCAGAATGTGCTTGTGGTGGTGGACCACGCCACGCGCCTGATGTGGCAACGAGGCGGACGTAGACCGTTAGATGTCTTTTGCGTGCCGGAAACTTGCCGCCCCGGAAGGCAAACCCTCACCAGCGCGAGAGATGGCGTTTCGAGACAGTATTGATTTGGCCGTGGAAATGATGCGCCGGATTGATGTCCGCTGGCCGACCGGGAAAAAGTGAGAGGCGTATTTTTTTTAAGGCTGGCAGCATGCGGTAGACGAAAAGCGTACAGGTCGGATTCTCCATTTCAAGAAGAGATGAGAAGAGCGGCGAGAAGATGGAAAATGTCCACAAGGTCCGCCCGAACCTCTGGCCAATGTCACACTCTCTCGCCGCGCCGCCGTATATGGTAGAGACTGTCTAGGGTGTGCGCTGTTCACTTTCGCACAGTTTGCATAGATTTCTCGGCCGGATGATATCGGTAACGTGAACGAGGGGCTGGGCGACCGAGGCGATACTTTCGGGCGGAAAAGTCGCCCCGGTCTAGTACCCTTCCGCGCATTCTTATACAACTTTAATCTGGCGATGACAATCCTGAAGAGACGAAACATTCCGTCGAGTTGGACCTAGCTTTTGGCGGCAAGCGGTGCGCCATCCATTGTGTCTGCTACGCCTGGTAATGACGCTCTCAATTAGATTCTTTCCGATACGCAACAATTAACCAACGAATTAGGAGAGGCACGCAGCGCTCGCCTAGCGCGCCCAGTTCGTAACTTCCTGCTGAAAGCACCTAAGGCCATCAATCCGAAGGTGAATAGGATTAATGTTGAAGGTTCCGGTGCCGGCTCGACAAAACCCTCGGCGCTCATGGGAAGACTGAATCCGTTACCAGCAGCTATATCAAAATTAGCGTTGACGAAGAAAAGGTTGTCAAAAGGGCCGGGCACAGGGCACGTCCGAGCATTGAAATTCGCAAAAGGTGCCGGAGATGGGACGTTGCTAACTGCGCCTCCCTGGGCCAACCCTACTGTGCATCCGTCCAGTAAAGCCTGAACCGTGAGATCTGCGGAGGTGATACCGTCACCCGTAAAGTTTTGGTACTGGCCGTTCAGCGAGGCAAAACCAGCGACACCATCAAGGGTGACAAGCGGTGCGCTACTGATCATTCCTATCTCGCCGGGTATGACGGCGGGGCTTCCAAATCCCCCGTTGAGTCCCTGAACGGTTGAATTCGTAAGGTTCATCAGAATCCCTGTCAACTTACCGGCTGCATCGTGCGTGAGCGTCTCCGTGGCTTGTCCACTCGCCGTGAATACACCGCCGGGTGATTCGCCGACCAACGGAACAGAAAAATCGATAATCTCCGGGGCCGGATTTAGATCAAGAGGTCCGTTATCGGTAATCACTACTTCGCAGGAACCAAGACACGTCCCAAATCTGGTAAGAGTCACGGTAAAGGAATCAGCCCAACAAAGTGGAACTAGCAGCGTCGTGAGGATTGTCGCGAATAGCGCCGGTTTTGCTAGATTCAGCATGGATAATTCTCTTTCTCACATGAAACGAGTAGCAAAACGCTGGTTGAGGACCTGTTAGCCTCAGCCTGTCTCCACCAACCAGGATTTTCTTTTTCGCCTATAGTGACCGCGAATAGATCTATCGTAGAGACCTACGGGGTAGGACTTGGAATCGTTGGACCCCCGAACCAAGAGGAGCATACCCCGCTAGCTAGTTTCTGTAGCGAAACGCCTATTTCAGCAGCAAAACCTTAATTGGCAAACGAGATTTCAAGCACTTAGCCGGCCTGTGGTTGGTTGCGACGGCATGTGACAGCAGACGATTGTTGCCGGATTCCGGCATCAAGTGGAAGACTGCGGTTTAGAAAAACATCAGCTTCACTGCGCAAGGAGAAAGCGGAACGATAGGTGTTACGCGGCTTTTCGCTTACGTGATCGTTTCGTTCGCAAGGCTGCAATTCTCATCAAGTTGTTGGCCAGCACGGCCGCGCCCACCCACAACTCAAAGCGCTTACGCCCTTCGTCGCGACAGCGCTTCATGCCACGACCGCGGAACAGCACGGAGATGGTCCCTTCGATGCCAGCTCGAAAGCGCTGTCCTTTTTTGAAATCGGGACTCTTCTCGTAGGCTTTGCGCTCGTCCGTTTTCTGTCCGCCACACTGCGGGATACAAACCACCTTCACACCCTTTCGCTCGCAGAACTTCACATTCTTCTCACTGAAGAAACCCCGATCCGTACCATACAGTTCTGGGACGTGGCCGAACATTTTCTTGTGGCGTTTCAGGGAAGGTTCCACGTGTTGTTCATCGTTAGGGTTTCCCTCGAGCACTTCGTATTGCGTGATCAACCCTTGGGCACTTTCGGCAAGAAAAACTTTGTGGCCAAACTCCAGCGGTGTTTGCACCTTGCCGCGCTTGATCAGGTCGGTGTGGGCTTCAAAGATGGAATAGATCTTTTCGGCGTTGGGAACTTGCTCTCCCTCGAGCACGCGACGGCGGGCCTGATCGATCACACGGTCTCCCAGCTTACAATAGTGCTCGATCTCTTTCCGGAGTTCGGGGATCGCCATTTCAGCGGCCAGATCCTTGCCGCGCGCTTTCTTGGTCTGCTCCACTACCTTTCGCGCGCCGGTCACGACCTCCTCGGTCACTCCGATGAGTTCACGATATTTCTTGGTTTGTCGTTCGTGCCGTTCCGTGGGTTTCATTCGCTGGATTTCTTGCATGCGACGTCGTGCCACCCGCTTGCGATTGTGGAACCCCCGAACCCGCTTCTGAACTGCTTTTTTGAGGCGGCCGACCAAACGAGTGACCACGCGTACGACATCCCATAACAAGGTGTTGTCGGTCGGGTGATGAATGTCCGTCTGCACGACAGTGGTATCCACACGAAGTCGGTTGCCATCTTCCAGGCCGAGATCCACCGCCGCGTCCACTACCAGCTCATTGATGGCTTTCACCGTCTCCGGAGTCAGCCGATGAAAGGCGCGGTTAAACGCAAGATGTTTGGGCACCGGCTGGCAATAGAATTCCGTGAACTGGCGCAGCGTGTATCCGTCGGCGATCCGTTCCCGCAGTTCGCGAAGATCCCAACTCTTGACGCTCTTCAGTACGAAGGAGCGCAGCACCTGCGAGGGAGTTAACCCGTTGCGACCCGTCGCGGGTGTTTTTAGGCCTCGTTCCAGATCGCGTCGTACCGCCTCGATCATCTCTTCGTGGTCGTCCAGAAAATCGGAGATGGTTTGCAGGAACGGCTCCAGAGAGATGCCTTGCTTGAGCAACTCCCAATCGGCAAAACTGATTTGGGGCTTCGCAGTTCTCGGCACTCTTCAGTTCTCCTTTTTTGTCGACGCCTGGTCTCTCTCGCGCTTCAAAGCTTTGACATAGCGTGGTGCGGCCTGGAAGAGCAGCTCCTGCAAGGCCCGCCCGTTGTCCAAACAACGGCGCACCTCGGGGACCAGTTCCTCCGGAACGTACACGGCAAAACGCCGCCCTTTCAGGCGCCCATAGAGGACATAGCTCGGGTGCTGCTCGCCGGATTGACAAGCGCGGCAGTTTTCGCGCACGCAAGGGCTGCGGCGTAGGCTAAGCGAGCCCAGAACCGCCGGCCAGAGGCCGTCCGTTTGGTCTTGGAGCCAGCGCAGGACATCGGAAGGAGACTCGAATTTAGTAGGTGGCATGTTCTATGTGTGCCACAAGGCACACATACTTGTCAAGAGAAAAATGAAAATCGGACTGAAAAAAACGCGCGAACCCCTGTTTTTATGCGGTTATTTTGGCTTTCGCTACAGAAACTAGCTAGGTTGGTGGTCGCGACCACCGGGTCACGGGGAGTCTAGAATCATGAATTATACGAGTCAAGCAATTTTAAATAGATCGTGGGCTCAATTGGGCTGGTATATGGGGCCATACTTACGTACGGGGAAAGACAAAAGCCATCAATTGGAGCCTATCCGCAGCAATCAAACGTAAGCTTAGAGGGATTTTGTTGCGGCTATAACTCGGATAGATCATTCAACTTCTTGCAAGCCAAAGAATTGCCGGCGAATATAATAAAGGAAGGCTGGACACCTGTTCCCCGTTCCCCTACCATGAATGACCTTCGGAGGTGGAAAGATGAAGCCCGGGCCAACCTAAGCGCCGCAGACGACCGAGAAATCTGCCTTCCATTCCACATTGGAGAGGGAATTACCAGCCGAGCTACAAGTGGTTCACCGCAGGATGATGATGCCCCGAAGGGGCCACTTTTTCGCAGCTCCGTCTGCGAAAAAGCGTAGAGTTCTTACTGGTTCTTTCCAGCGGGCTCTGGTGGATCACTGGCCCCGGCCAAAACCGGCGAGAATGGCTTCATTTTTCACTGGCGCATCGGCGAATAGAGCGCCGAGCGGTAATACCTGTCCTTCGCCAAAACTCGACGACGGCTGAATTTTATAAATACAACATGCTACACGGCCTCCTTGGATGTTGTTGATTTTCAAATCGGAATCGCGAACCCGCACCTGCAGGCATAGATTCGCTCGCTCAGCACGATTTTTCAGCGGCCTGCTAGGGTATGACCGGTAGGATCAGCGCGCTGGGGTGCTCCTTATCGTGGAGGATCGTATTGCTGGCGGTGGCCAGCTTGTCGGAGATCGCGGCGGGCTCGCCCGTGTTCAGGTTGCGGTCGAACCGCGGGAAGTTGCTGCTGGAGACCTCCAGCCGGATGCGGTGGCCGGCGCGAAATACGTTGCTGGTAGCCCAGAGATCGATGGCCAGCGAGTAGACCTGGCCGGGGGTCAGCGCCGTGGCTTTCTCTTGCGAATCGCGATAGCGGGCGCGGAGAATCCCCTCGGTCAGGTTAATCGCGGTGCCGTCCGGGTAGACATCGACCAGCTTCGCCGTGAAGTCCGTATCCACGGCGGAAGAAGACGCGAAGAAATCCAGCCGCACCGGCCCGGTCACCTCGAGGTCGTGCTCCAGTGGTGTGGTGGAGTACACGAGCACGTCCGGGCGCTGCTCAACGGGGCGCTGATCCCGCGGGCCCGGCGCCAGATGTTCGCTACAGCAGAGTGGTCCGCCGACAGTCGGCACGGCATTTGCCGGATCGTACATAAATCTGTCAGCAGTCTCTTTCCCAGGGGCTGTTACGGAAAGCGAGCCATTCCCTTTTGCGGAGTTGGCGTCTGCGTTCGAATGCAGAAAATACTTCGTGGATTTCGTACGCGCGAGTGGCCAGTCGTCTTCCTGGCGCCACTGATTCAGACCCATCACAAAAATCGTTACCGGCTTGTCGCTGGCAAAACTGTTCTGCACGCCTTTAAACAGATAGTCGTACCAGGCCAGCGTCACATCGTCTTCTTCATTCCGAATCGCTTCCGACCCGAAGTCGACCTCGCCAATCTTGCGGCCTCCGCCGGCGTGGCCTCCAATGACGACGAGCAAGCGTTGCCCTTTGCGCGCTTCATCTGTAGCGCCGTTCGCCTTGATGCCCACGTAGTTGCGCAGCGTGCCGCCAAGAAAAATGTCGTACCACGCACCAACGTGAAGCGCAGGCACGCGAATGTCGGGGAAATGCTCTTCGATCGATAGGCGCTTCCAGTAATCGTCATAATTCGGATGCGCCAGCCAGTCCAGAAAATACGGCGCGACCACGGAGGCCGTGGCATTGACCGCACTCGACGGGCTGGTATTGAAAATCGGGTAATTCGTCAGGGGAAGCACGTCGATCGCTTCCTGCGAACCGGGCATCCGCTCGATTTGATGCAAAACCGTGTCTTGCGCGAGCCCCGTGGTCCACGACTCGTTGAACCACTGTTCGAACGCGCCACCCTGATAGGTCCAGCCGTCGTGATAGTTGCTGGCGGTCACTACCGGGCAAATTCCGGCGAGGTGCGGCGGATGAGCGATGGCCGCGAGCATCTGCGTCGCGCCGACGTAAGAGCCGCCGAACATGCCGACCTTGCCGTTCGAATACGGTTGCGCGGCGATCCACTCGATCGTGTCGTAGCCGTCGTTCGATTCGTGGATGAACGGATACCAATTGCCGTCGGAGGTGTAGCGGCCGCGTACGTCCTGCAAAAAAACCACATATCCACGCGAAGCCGCGCGCTGCGCGAAGTCCACGGCGTAGCCCCAAACCGACCTGCGATACGGCGTGCGCTGCAGCAGCACCGGGAATTTTCCCTCGGCGTTCGGTCGAAAAATATCGCCGCGCAGAATCACGCCATCGCGCATTTTCACTTCCACACCGCGCTCGACTTTGACGGGATAGGTTTCTGCCGCGAAAGCGGGAACAGCCAGAATCAACAGCAGGACAGAGCAGATGCAGGTCCTCAACTTCATCATGGCCTCCGGAAGCACACCACAGGAGCGACTGCCGTCATTCTCTCTTCGAATGCGCAGGAAGGAAAGAGCGAACGCCAGAGGCATCGTCAGTCGCCAAGGCGTTTCGTCATGAGGTACCGCTGATGATCGACGAAGCCACTCCGCCGATACAGTTCAATCGCAGGATTTCCGTGGCTCACTTCCAGATGGAGATATTTTGCGTTGTGCTCTGCTGACGGGCTGTCAGCGCGGCAAAGCGGTAACGACGAAGCGATCACATTTCATACGACCGGAGACGAGAGCCCTGTTCTGCCTGCAATCCGCAGTGAGCCCCAAATAGAGCTTCCCAACTTCGTACAACGGGGCTTATGGCCAGCCTGATTCAAATTGACGAGTGCGCTGTTTATAGGGGGTTGACCAAGAGTTTCCAATCAGCCACAAGAGAGGCTGATCGGAGATGTTCCTTTTTGCTTAGCACGGACATAATATTCCTCTTCTGTGGAGGGTCTCGATGAAGCATCTGGTCGGAATAGGCGTGCTGGTGGCACTAGCTTTTGTTCTGCAGTTTTGGTTGCGCACAAGCCTAGCGCTGGACATCTCTATTCATGATACGTATCGGGTGGTCCCTCTCAGCACCATTGTTTTCTGGTGTCTAATGGGAACTGCGATTATCTGGTTCCTGATTTTTGCTTCGGTAGCAATTCGCCGCCATTCCTTGATTTCCCTGTGCCTCATACTGCGAAATTGAACCGGTCAACCCGACAGATGTCGATCATTTTTCGCAAATGGGTCATAGGGAAACCTCCTGTGACCCACACTTACATCACAAACCATAAAGCAACCAACGCTCCACCACCTCACGCGTAGCGTCCGCCGCTGGCCGGCTTTGTTCAAGTCGCGTTCTCGTCCACTTGACCCGCCAGCTTCGCTGCATCATGGACGCTTTGTGCGTTAAAAGTGGGATAATCTGCCTTCCAAGGCATGACGATCGCAAGCTGGATTCTACAGCCAGCCGAGTTCCTTCAAGGCCAGTCCGGCGTTCCAGATTTTTGTCATGTGGACGATCTTGTCGCCTTCAAACTGCATGACGTAGACGTAATCGGTGCTCGTGCTTCGTCCCGTTGGTGGAACCGGACCACCCGCGCCCGTGTGCGTCGCGTGAAACACACCGTAGGCCGCCACGTTGTTTCGAACTGCATCGGTGGCGAACGACTTGACCTCATACCTAGCATTCGGCAGGACGTCGTTATGCCTTTCATCCAATCGGTGTACTGTTCAAGCGTCTTGACATCAAACAGAGGCTCTGCCTGTGCAGAAAACGTGGCGTTGGGCTTGCAGTACGCTCCGCAAACCTCCCATCCTCTGCCGGTCTCGCAGGCCGCAAAGAAAGCTTCGGCAACGTCCGTGATTCCTGGCATGTATAGTCTCCTTCTCGATTCGGAGAATACCACAGGACGATAGTGGCACCCCATATTCAGAGCGGAGCCGCGCCGCTTAAGTCCACATCGACGGGAACGGCGTTGGACGTAGCCGCCCGGCGGCGGACGCTACGCATGAGCGAGCGGAGCAGTGATTGCCCAGCGGTTTTGATATAAGTGTGGGTCACGTTGGGGAGGAGGTGCTCCCGTGACCCCGCCGGCGCTCGAGATTGCCGATCTCATCCGCACTGCTGGAGCTGCCTTCGTCGAGCGAAACCGCCAGTGGATCCGTTGGAAGCATGTCAAAGTGCTGCTGGCGATTGCGCGGTGTCGTACGGCTGCGCTCGGCGGGCATCTCGATGAGTGCACCCGCTGCGCACATCGTACCCCGATCTCGTATAACAGCTGCCGTGATCGCCATTGTCCAAAGTGTCAGACCGCTGCTCGCGAACGGTGGATCGCCGCACGTCGACGAGAACTGCTCCCCACGCGCTACCTGCACGTGGTCTTCACACTTCCCCGCTACCTGGCACCAGTGGTGCTGCAGAACAAAAAGGTGATCTACGATCTCTTGTTTCGTGCCAGCGCGGAAACTCTCCTCGAAGTCGCTCGCGATCCCAGACACCTCGGTGCAGAGATTGGTTTCTTCAGCGTGCTGCACACTTGGAATCAAAAGGTCAGGCTTCATCCGCATGTCCATTGTGTGGTGCCCGCCGGAGGT
>CAWBVH010000059.1:0-62945 GCA_963792145.1 Candidatus Acidiferrales bacterium | reverse complement strand
CACTGGGAACCTGGATAAGCAGTCCGGGTTATCTCGACGATGTTGGGAATTTTGATCGTCCCGTAACTCCTCGTTGCCTCGAATGTCATGTGGGTTATGCCGAGACCGTTCCCGGTCCTGAGCCGCCAAATCATTACAATTCAGCAAAAATCGTAATGGGAATTTCGTGCGAGCGATGTCATGGCCCAGGACGCCAACACGTGGACGCCATGAGATCAAAGAAACCGGCGGAAAGCATCATCAACCCGGCAAAATTGACACGAGACAAACAGGTCGAAGTCTGCGCACAATGTCATAACAGTCTTCGAAAACCTGCGGCGCCTGCTTTCTCCTGCTGTTCCAGGAGGAAGTTTCTGGACAATTACTTCGAGCCTCCCCTCGCTGATCCGAGCCAAACGGCCGAGGTACACGGCAACCAGGTGGGGCTTTTGCAGAGAAGTCGCTGCTTTTCAGGCTTCGCCGACAATGAGCTGCGCTACGTGTCACAACGTACATCAAACTCAGCGGAATGCTGCGAGCTATTCCGAATATTGCCTAATGTGCCATAAGACAAAAACTTGCAGAGAGTTTCGCAAGTTGGGAGAAAGAATCGGCAGAAACTGTATTAACTGCCATATGCCTATGCAGTCCTCCAATAAAATCATTTCAATATCAAATGGTAAGGAAGTTAAGGCAAAAATACGGACTCATCGGATCAAAGTCTATCCTGAAACGCGAATGCATTGATTGTTCGAACGATAAGGTGGAATCAACTGAGAAGGCTGTTTGGCGGTTATATTGGTTTCGGCCAGCCCCTGGAGGCTACGATGCCTCCGCCCTCCTGAACGGAAACTAACTGGTCGGCCGTTACTGCTTTGAGTTTCTCGGTTCGACCGCTGGGCCAGTGAATCTCTAGATCTGCGGTAAGAGCCTTCCCTAACCCGAAATGCAATCGCGGTCGTTCCAGGAATAGAAACTTGATTGGCTCAAGACTTCTTGCGCCTGCACTTTCCCGCCATACCTTGCTATAACACGCGCTCCAATCGCACTCCGATTTGACCTTGTACCGATCAGCCGCACTTTCAGCCAATGATTCCCCGGACGGACATCGTTTCGAAGTAACGACGGCGGATCATTCATATTGACGATCAGAATGTCTGAATCCCCGTCATTATCGAAATCGCCGAATGCACATCCACGACTGGAATGCGCCGCGGAAACCCCTGGACCGGCTGCATCTAATTCCTCAAACGTTCCATTTCCAAGATTGCGAAATAATATCCGTGGGCATTTGTCGAGATACTTTCGCAATTTCTTTTTCTAAGCCCGGGTAGACGCTGCCGGCGACGGCAAAAATATCGGGATATCCATCATTATCGAGGTCCTGGATGCCAGCGCCCCAGCACGTGTAGCGAGTTTCTACACCTAGTTTTGCAGCGTTCGTAACGTCCTCGAAATCGCCTTTCCCATTGTTGCGGTAGAGCACGTTACTGTCATCGGCGAAATGAGTTTTATAAATGTCGAGGTGACCCGCCAGGTCCGTGTCGCCCACACCTACTCCCATGCCGGCCTGATCGTTGCCGTCTCCGCTCACCGCCACGCCACGCAACAAGCCCTCCTCTCGGAAGGTGCCATCGTGATTATTCATGAATAGCAAGCTCGGGGAGGAATCGCATGCCACATATATGTCCGGCCAACCATCCTGATCGAAGTCGGCGGAGACCACGGTCATGCCGTAACTTTCGCGTGCCACAAGAATGCCTGCTTCACTGCTGACGTCAGTAAAAGTGCCGTTACCATTGTTCCGATATAGAGCGTGGGTTGGGAAGGGCAGACCCAGCGGTCCACACTGCACAGGTACGCCTTTCCAGCTGCAAGTAGAGTTTTGCCCCGGCTTGGGAACGCGAGCAATGTCGAACTGCAGGTAATTGGATACGAAGAGATCGAGATGACCGTCACGGTTGTAATCAAAAAATGTACACCCGGCTCCCCAGCGTTTGGGATCGCCAAACAGCCCGGATGAGATGGTCACATCCGTGAAAGTGCCGTCGCCGTTGTTGCGATAAAGGACATTCTCTCCGTAGTAGGTGCAGAACACATCTTCAAAGCCGTCATTATTGTAGTCGCCCACACAGACCGACGATGCCCATCCCGTCTTCTCGAGACCCGCCTGCCGCGTTACGTCAGTAAAGGTCCCGTCCCGGTTGTTACGATACATGCGATTGGTTGCACCCGAGGGCGCGCCCTCCAGACGCGTCCCACTGAGCAGAAAAATGTCCATCCACCCATCGTTATCGAAG
Organism: Candidatus Acidiferrales bacterium; assembly: GCA_963792145.1. Taxonomy (GTDB): domain Bacteria; phylum Acidobacteriota; class Terriglobia; order Acidiferrales; family UBA7541; genus Acidiferrum. Next base: position 60,666 of record CAWBVH010000059.1, on the reverse strand, counting down.
TCAATGAATGCGCAGCCGCATCCGACCGATTCCAAAAGGTAATCTGCATGATCAGAAAGACCGTAGATCGTGGGAGCGGTGAGGCCCGCCTGCCGCGCAACGTCAATGAAGTGTGCGTTGAACGGACGTCCGGATGCGGCTGGTCGCGCTTGGGGCTTCACACCGCGCGAAGCGACGCCCTGTGCCAACGCGTGCCGCGATGCAGCACCTGCGAGGAGCGAGAACAACAGTCCGCGGCGAGAAATCCTCATAGAGGGAGAGGCAAAATGCATTGGCCGTGCATCACCGTCACTTTTGGCATGTATGTAAGTTGGGAAGGTTGCTTGTGATAGGAATCCCGCATCCTCTAGAATTGTTTCTGTGAACGAAGTCATCAGTCGGACAAGTTTCCTACTACTTCTTTACGGCGTCAATCGGCCTGAACGATGGATTTAGTCGAATATGAGAGAAACTCAGTCAAAAACCGAGGTTCTAATGCCCCATATGGTCAAAAATCTCAAACGCATTGAAAAGGCTTGTTTTCCGGTATCGTAATTTCCTCGCACAACTGCTTTCTGAAACCTCAAAAGCTGTACAATTCCGGGTTCGAAGATTAAGTTTAGGGAGGCTCTGGAATGATCTGGGCACGCGTGCTGGCATGGCATACGTCACTGGAATGGTCAATCAGGAACTCCTGTTGCGGAACGAGTATCTGGCGGCAGAGAACGGTTCCTCAGAGGTCAGATCAAGGGTCGGCTGCTGCTTTCGAAAGGTGAAAAGGCTCCCAGAAATCGGGGATCTGGCATTTACATCTCTCCCCCGAGGGTTCTCCGAAGTCGGATCTTGACCCAGACATATGGAAGTTGGCCAGTGAGTTTGGCCACGAAATCGGCCATGTTTTGGAACGCGGCCTGATGTAAAATAGAGGTATTCAGAGAGGACTCCGATGAGCACCACCACCGTCCCTCCTAAGCGTCTTGATGCTTCTTCACGTGCCAAACGCCAAAGAAATGTGCGCGAGGTGCTTGCAACACTCCGCCTCGAGGACTTGGCACCTAGCAAAGAAGTAGTAGCGCTTGCGAGCGAATATATCGAAGGCCGGCTTGAGGCGAAGCAGCTGACAGCTGCGGTTAAGCGCCTCTACCCCAGGCATTGAGTCAAGAAGCTAACATTCAGGGTGATCCCTATCTCTACCCGGGTACGTCCGTGCTCCGCAATCTTGCCGACATTCGCGATACAAATCACCTGAACCAATTTGAAAGTGACCATTTCTTCGCACGACTCCTCGAGCTTCACGAAAGCCCTATTCACGGATCTTTTGACTCAGACCATTTGAGGCACGTCCATCAGCATCTTTTCCAGGATGTATACGCCTGGGCCGGAGAATTCCGCACGGTTCCGATCGCCAAGGGTAACTCCTTCTTCGCTCGGCCAGAGCACATCCGAGCGGAACTGCAGAAGCTATTTCATCAGCTCGCCGGCGAGCAATATTTGCGAGGGATCGATTCTAAGGAATTCTGCCGACGCGCCGCTCACTACCTTGGCGAGATCAATGCTTTGCATCCTTTTCGCGAGGGAAACGGACGAGCGCAGCGCGAATTCATTCGAGAGCTGGCTGTGGAAGCTGGTTACGAGATTGCGTGGGATCTCATTACGCAGGACGAAATGTTCACGGCCTCAGTGGCAAGTTTCCACGGAGGAATTAGCGAGGCGTTTTCGACAATCCTGAACAAGATCATCCGTCCTGTTCGTTGAGTGCCACGCGGCTCGCAGTGATGGCAGCATCTCTTTTAATGTCGTCCTGCGTCGTTCGCGCATTGGTGGAACAGTCCCTTAAGCCGTGACAGGCCCTGCTCCAGCTTCACGGAGAGATTTCGACTAGGCTTTTGCGCTGCAGTACAGTGACAAGAATTTCTCGATTGCCGGAAATCATTGCTTTCTTGTTAGTTATCGTTTGAGTTGTGCGGAGAAGGAAAACTTCGAACCCCCAGACATGAAAATAGGAAGCCCAGTTTTCTCATGTATTTACGAAACTGCGTTACTTAACGCAGCGGTAATATTTCGGTGAGAAAGATCCACGAATTAGTAACACGGGAAACGGCGGGAGAAAAACCCAGTATTGGATCAATCACTTACGTTTATGGCGGAGAGGGGGGGATTATACTGCTCCATTTTTCGCAACTCTCTTCGTTTCTGTCACTTCACCCGTAATACCTGGATTTTCTGTCGTTTATTGCCGAGTCTCAGCAGTCGCATCCGTCTCAGCAATGCCCTCCAGTCTCTCCTATGGACATCGAAAGTGCCCAAAAAAAGTAACATGAGTAACAAACGGTCTGCAACGGCGGACGAACGGAACGCTGCGATCGAGTCCTACTAAACATCTGCTCGTGAGGCTTGAGGAGTGCTGCTCAGTTCGGTTCCAGCAGCTTCCTCATTCGTGTTCTCAGGATTCGAGATACCAGGGAACATTAATCACCACCACCCGTTGATTGCCTTTTAGCAGCAGGAGGCCCTTCAGGACGGCTGCTCGTTTGTTGTGCAGTATGTGGTGATACCAGTGCCGTTGCACAAGTTCCGGCACAAGAACAGCGATCTGCTGGTTTGGACAGGTCCGTTCGGCTTCCAAAACATAGTCGACAATCGGAGAGAGAATGTAGCGATAGCGGGAAGGTAATACGACGAGCTGCGGCGTAGCCACACCAGCTTCTTGTGTCGGCTCCTCAACGAAGCGGCACCATTCCTGGCGGAGTATTGACGAGCCTTCGCCGCAGTCCACATGCACTGCTCGAACGTGCGGCGAGATCTTCAATGCGAAGCGCAGTGCCTTCTTGACGATGTGACTCCAATTTTTGATCGGGACTACCACGAGCGGGGGCGTGAGGTCGTTTAGCTCAAGGGGAGCCACGCTGCGTGTTTCGAGGAAGACTCTATGATAGTGTCGGCGCACCGCAACCATCGCCACAAGAAGGACAGGGATCAGAAGCATCGTCACCCAAGCCCCTTGGACAAACTTGGCTACCAGAACCACGACCACGGTCACACCAGTCGCCACCGCCCCGAGACCGTTCACGATAATGCTTCGTGTGGCTCCCTTGCCTCCGACCCGCCTCCAATGACCTACCATGCCGGCCTGGGAAAGTGTGAAAGCGAGAAAGGCGCCCACCGCAAACAGAGGGATCAGGCGATCCGTTACGCCACGGAACAAAATCAAGAGAAAACCAGCGAGCGCCGCCAGTAGATAGATTCCGTAGGAGTACACGAGCCTGCGGCTTCGCGTAGCAAAGGCATGCGGGAGATAGTTGTTCTGCGCGATGGCCCGGCAGAGTCGGGGAAAATCTGCAAAAGCAGTGTTGGCGGAAAGAGCCAGTACCAGGAGGATTGAGCTGATCGAGACATAGTAAAAGAAACCCCGCCCAGCGACCGCGCCGAGCAGCATGGAAAGGATGCTCTGATACCCGGGCTGGCCGGGAATTGTGGCTGCAATCCCGTACGCATGAACCAAGTACGCAATCCCCGCCAGCAGCACGCTCAGAATGACTATGATTATAGTGAGTGTGCGTCTGGCTGTTGGCACAACAGGTTCACGAAAGGCCTTGACTCCGTTACTCACTGCCTCGACACCCGTCATGGCGGTACAACCGCTCGCGAATGCTTGCAGCAACAGCCAAAGACTTGGAGCAGCACCAACCAAAGGCACTCTGGGAGGGAGCGCGACAGGAATCGGATGACCGCCCGACGCGAGGGTCTTGACCACCCCTAGCAGGACGGCCAGAAAGAGGCACCCTACAAAGAGGTACGTGGGGGTAGTGAAGAGAAGCCCGGTTTCTCGGACGCCACGGAGATTCACCAAAGTTATGATCCCCAGGATCATAAGACATAGCACAAGGGTCCACGGCTGAAGCCTTGGCAGTGCCGAAACAAGAGCACCCACTCCCGCCGATATGCCTACCGCAACGACCAATACGTAATCGATCATCAATGCAGCCGCAGCCAGAAGGCCCGCGGAAACGCCGAGGTTCTGGCGTGCGACGGTGTAGGACCCTCCACCACCGGGGTAGGCCTGGATGGTCTGGCGATAGGAAAAATAGACAATCGCCAGCAGAACAATAATACTCGTGCTGATTGGAACGATATACGCAATGCCCGCCGCGCCAAGTGGAATAAGCAGCGTCAGTGCCGCTTCCGGACCGTAGGCAGCGGAGCTAAGGGCATCCAGGCCAAAGATCGGAATCCCGGCAGCCGCCCCGACGCACTGTGCACGCGCCTCGTCGGACGCGAGAGGCCGGCCCAGAAGCAGATCCAGAACGGTCATGTCTTTATGAACTCCTTAGGATTCCCTCACGCGTTTCTCGTTGCTCGTCCCTTACCATTGCGACGCTGTATTGGACGTTTTGGTGCACCTGCAGACCCGCAAAACCGATGAATAATGCAACCATTCTCGTGGTCGACGACGAACCGCAAATCCGTCGGGTCCTGCGTGTGACGCTCTCCAGCAATGGCTTCGACGTAATCGAGGCGAAGAACGGCGAGGAGGCCATCGAAATGGTCATGCGCGAACATCCGGATCTGATTCTCCTGGATGTGAACATGCCGGGCATGAGCGGGTTTGAGGTTTGCAGCAAGATTCGATTGTCCTTCGGTGGGCCGATTATTATGGTCACCGTCCGAAATTCGGAGCAGGACAAGATTCTCGCGCTCGATTCGGGGGCGGATGACTACGTCGTAAAACCCTTCGCTATCGGCGAACTGTTGGCACGGATCCGGGCGGCCTTGCGACGATCCGCTTCCGAAGAGCCCCTTCCGAAAATCGAAACTCCAGAATTGAGCGTGGATCTCGAGAAAAGAATCGTGGATGTCCGCGGCAACAGAGTCCACTTGAGTCCAAAAGAATTCGACGTCTTGCGCGCGCTCGTAATTCAACAAGGAAAGCCGCTTACTCATAAGAGATTGCTGCAAATTGTCTGGGGACCCGATCATGCCGAGCAAACGGAGAACCTCCGCGTCGTGATAAACCAACTGCGCAAGAAAATCGAGAAAGATCCCGCGCATCCTCATTACGTTCTGACCGAGCCGTGGCTGGGATACCGATTTCAGCTACCAAGCGTGGCCTCCGAAAAACGCGCACGCCGCAAATCGTGACCTCATTGCAGGCTATTTACGGAATCGAGGTCCAAATTCAGTTCCAAGACATTCACACGGGGCTCGCCAAGGTACCCAAGGTCGCGGCCTCGGGTATGCTTCAACACAAGGGCGCGCACATCCTCCTGCTTCATTCCACGCGAATGGGCAATGCGAGGAATTTGGAATTCCGCGGCAGCAGGAGAGATGTCGGGATCCAGGCCGGATCCAGAACCCGTCACCAAGTCGACTGGGATTGGTGCGGTTGGGTTCTCCGCCTGAAGTTTTTGAACGTCGCCTTTCACGCGGTCAATCAAAATCTTGTTTGTGGGTCCCAGATTCGAGCCACTGCTTGAAGTAGGGTCATACCCAGTTCCTGCGTTGGACGGCCGCGAATGGAAATAACCGGGCCCGGTGAAGGATTGCCCGATGATTCGAGAGCCTACAATCTTTCCGTTTTTCTCGATCAGCTGTCCGTTTGCCTGATGAGGAAACAACACCTGGGCCAAGCCTGTGATGGCAAGCGGATATAGGATTCCGAACATCACCGTGGTAACTAAAGTGAACCAGATAGCGATCATGAAGTTCTTTTTCATAAGTTCCTCAGACGACCCGAAGATATGTCAGCAGCACGTCGATCACCTTGATTCCGATGAATGGGGCAATGATTCCCCCCACGCCATAGATCAACAGGTTGCGCTGCAGCAGAGCAGCCGCGCCTAAGGGACGATACCGCACGCCACGGAGAGCCAGTGGAATCAGAGCGATAATAATCAGAGCGTTGAAAATCACTGCCGAGAGGATTGCCGATTCCGGCGTCCGCAGATGCATCACATTTAGGACGCCGAGCACCGGAAACGCTCCCGCGAACATCGCGGGGATAATCGCGAAGTATTTAGCCACGTCGTTGGCGACCGAGAATGTCGTCAAGGCGCCGCGAGTGATCAGAAGTTGCTTACCGATTTCGACGATTTCGATGAGTTTGGTGGGATTGGAGTCCAGGTCAACCATGTTGCCGGCTTCTTTCGCCGCCTGGGTGCCGGTGTTCATGGCCACTCCGACATCTGCCTGAGCGAGTGCTGGAGCGTCATTGGTACCGTCGCCGGTCATGGCCACGAGTTTCCCTTTGGCCTGTTCACTCTTGATGAGTGCCATCTTGTCTTCCGGCTTGGCTTCGGCGAGGAAATCGTCGACGCCAGCTTGGCGGGCGATAGCCGCGGCGGTCAGGGGATTGTCGCCAGTGATCATCATCGTGCGAATTCCCATGGCGCGAAGATGGTCGAAACGCTCCCTCATGCCTCCCTTAACAATGTCCGTAAGAGCGATCGCGCCCAAGACACGGCCGTTTTCCGCAACTAGGAGTGGCGTTCCGCCGGCGTTGGATATCTCCCGGACACAAACCTGCAATTCGGCCGGAATGCCGTTACCACGGTTGCCGGTCAAGCGAGAAATTGCTTCCAGCGCCCCTTTTCGGATTTCGCGGCCATCGATGTCGACGCCGGACATTCTGGTTTGTGCGGAGAATGGGATGAAAATCGCGCTGTGATGAGAAAGATCGCGACCGCGGAGGTTGTAACGCTCCTTCGCCAACACAACGATGGAGCGGCCTTCCGGCGTTTCGTCGGCGAGCGAAGAAAGTTGTGCCGCATCCGCGAGATAGGCCTCCTCAATGCCGGGCGCAGGAAAGAATTGCGTGGCGGCGCGATTTCCCAGAGTGATCGTTCCGGTCTTATCGAGCAGCAGCACGTCCACGTCACCCGACGCTTCGACGGCGCGCCCCGACATCGCGATAACATTTCGCTGAATCATACGGTCCATACCGGCAATGCCGATAGCAGACAGAAGGCCTCCGATGGTCGTGGGAATCAGGCAAACGAGAAGCGAGACCAAGACGAAGATGTTCTGCCGAGCACCAGAATAAATGGCATACGGCTGAAGCGTCACGACCGCTAGTAGAAAGATGATTGTGAGACCTGCCAACAATATGTTCAGCGCAATCTCGTTCGGGGTTTTCTGACGTGAAGCCCCCTCGACAAGCTTGATCATCCGGTCCAGAAAGGTTTCACCGGGATTCGAAGTGATGCGCACCTTGATCTCATCGGAAAGTACGCGTGTTCCACCGGTGACTGCGGAGCGGTCTCCGCCGGATTCGCGAATGACCGGAGCAGACTCGCCTGTAATTGCCGATTCATCCACGGATGCGACACCCTCGATCACTTCGCCATCGCCGGGAATGAAGTCCCCTGCCGTAACAACGACGATATCTCCAGAGCGTAGTTTCGAACTGACTATCATTTCCGTGCTGCCGTCGCTCTTCAAGCGATGCGCTTGGGTTTCCGCGCGCGCTTTGCGCAGCGTGTCGGCTTGCGCCTTGCCGCGGCCTTCGGCCATGGCTTCTGCGAAGTTGGCAAAGAGCACCGTAAACCACAGCCAAAGCGTAATTTGCAGGCCAAAACTGAATTGTCCTGCGCGGTGAGCGGCATTCCACGCGAGCTGGACCGTCGTCAGGACGGCTCCCACTTCGACCACGAACATAACCGGATTCTTGACCATCGTCCGTGGATCCAACTTGCGAAATGAATCTGCCACGGCTCGCGTGAGAATAGCGCTATCGGCGAGCGATTTTTTCCTGATTTGAGCGACCGGGTCCATAGACACCTCAGAAAGCCTTTCCTGCGTTCATCAATAGGTGTTCGAGAATCGGCCCCAGACTCAGAGCCGGGAAGAACGTGAGCGCACCCACGATCAAAATCTGTAGAAACAAGCAGACCAGCGAAGAGTCCACCAGTCACCGGGAATGTCCCTGCGGATTCCGGCACGATCTTCTTTTTTGCGAGGTTTCCGGCGATGGCGAGCACCGGAATGATCATGAAGAATCGGCCGAGGAGTTGAGCGGCGGCAGTCGTCGTGTTGTACCACATCGTGTTCGCGTTGATTCCGCCGAATGCCGAGCCGTTGTTGCCGGTCGACGAAACGTACGCGTAAAGCACCTGCGACAAACCGTGTGGCCCTGGGTTGGTAATGCCAGCGGTACCGTACGGCTTAACCACCGAAACAGCGGAAAACCCGAGAATCGTGAACGTCAGAATGAGAACCGCGAGCATGGCCATCTTGACGTCATACGATTCGATCTTCTTGCCGAGGTATTCGGGCGTTCGGCCTACCATCAGTCCAGCGATAAAAACCGCCAGGACCACGAAAACGAAAATGCCGTAGAGACCTGCGCCAACTCCACCAAACACGACCTCGCCCAGCATGATGTTTATCAAGGGAACCATGCCGCCGAGGGGTGTGTACGAGTCGTGCATGCCGTTCACCGCGCCGCAACTCGCGTCGGTCGTCACCGTGGCGAACAGCGTGGAGTTCGCGATTCCAAACCGCACTTCTTTGCCTTCCATATTTCCACCGGATTGCAGTGCACTTGCGCGCTGGTCGGTGCCGGCCAAAAGCGGATTGCCTCTGGCCTCTGCCCAATAGGCCGTCGTCACACCGGCGAGAAATAGGAAAGCCATGGCCGCCCAGACCGCCCAGCCATGGCGTTGCGAGCCTGTCATGCGGCCGAGCGTGTAGGTCAGTCCGGACGGAATTGCAAAAATCAGCACCATCTCGAAAAAATTCGAAAAGGGAGTGGGATTTTCAAAAGGATGAGCGCTGTTGGCGTTGAAGAATCCGCCCCCATTTGTGCCGAATTCCTTAATCACTTCCTGTGACGCGACAGGGCCTTGCGCAATGACTTGCTGAGTCACCGTTTGTGTGGTGGTCTTACCATCCGGCCCGGTGATTTGTGTTGTGTACGGTTGGATCAAATCGGCAGTCGTATACGGTTTAAAATTCTGTACGACACCTTGTGATACCAGGATCAAGGAACCTATCAGGCAAACCGGCAACAAGACCCACAAGAGACAGCGCGTGGTATCCACCCAGAAGTTCCCTAACTTGTCCGTTTCCTTCCGTGCGATGCCCCGAATCACAACAATTGCAAGAACGATGCCCACGGCAGCAGAGACAAAGTTGTGATATGCCAGACCGGCCATCTGCGTGAGATAGCTCATCGTCGACTCGCCGCTATATACCTGCCAGTTGGTATTCGTGGTGAAAGAAGCTGCGGTGCCAAAGGCCAAGCCTGGCTCGACATTCGGGAATTTTTGCGGATTGAACGGCAGCCATTTCTGGGTGCGTTCAATGAGGTACAGAAGCGTCATCGAAACGCCGCTGAAAAGAAGCATGGCCACGGCATACTCCGTCCAGCGCATTTCGCGCTTCTCATCGATCCCGGTCAGACGATACATGAGCCGTTCGACTGGCCGAAGTACCGGATCGAGGAACGTTCTTTCGCGATTGAAGACCCGCGTCATAAAAACTCCGACGGGTTTTGTTACCAGAAGGATCACGAAAAGGTACAGTCCAATTTGAAACCAGCCATTCGCAGTCATGAACTAAAACTCCTCCGCCTTCAAAAGGGCGTATAGCAAATAGCCAAAGAGAAACACGCAAATCACCAAAAGTGCTGCGTCACCTGCAGTCATAGCCTCGCTCCTATTTCAATCGCTCGCAGCCGCGAACGTAGAAAACCCCAACCGCGAAAAACAGTGCGGTCGCTGCGATGAAAATAATGTCCAGCATGACTCTTTTCCCTTTCCAGTTCCGGTTGCTTGCTACCGTTCTGCCACGGTCTTTCCTTGCGGCACCAGCGATGAATCCACAATCGAAATGCCGTCCCCCGTTCAGAACTTGACCATGATGGCCAGGTCGATAAACGACTCATTCTTGCGAAGATCCGGGAACCAGACGCTGCTGATTCCGCCGCCACAAGCGGTTTCCGCAGACCCGAGGCTCGTTTGCCCGGAAGAGGTGCCGTTGCTGCAAGTGAAAAATTGCGGAGAACCGTTGTTCCCGCCGGGAGGCGTAATGCCACCTGCGCCGCTCCAATAGGGTACGCTCGCGTGGCGATAGTCATACTCCGCGCGAAATGTGATGTATTGCTTGGGCATGTAGTCAAACGTGATGGAGGAATCCCACGCTTTAAAGGGATCGCCCAGGATTCCCCGTAAAGTAGGGTGAACTCGTGGCAGCGGTAATGGCTGTTTCTCCATTGATAGGTGGAATCAGCACGAGATAGCGTCCCGGATTGTTGATCTTGCCGCCGCCGACCGTTACTGCGAACAGATCCCTGTGGAACCAGAAGCGGTTGTACCCCATGAAGCCTATGAAGCTCTGCTTGGGCCCACCCTGCTTGTTGGTGTAGCAACTCACTCCGGCGCCATACTCACAACCCAAGTCACCGGTCAGCGAAAACGCCATCTTGTCGAGGGTTTTTTCCGGTTTGTCGTAGTACTTGACCTCAATACTGTCATCGGTATGGATGCGGCGGCGGCCTTGGATGAAGAGGTCGTCCTGGCCTACGCCGTAATTATTCGAAATGATGTTGAGCCAGGGCTTCGGAGTCCATTTGATCTGGCCGCCGATACCTGGGGTGTGATTGGCCGAGCCGTAAGCCTGCCAACCGTTGATAAACCAGGGCTCAATCTTCAAATGTGCCGTTGGGAAAATCTGCACGCGAACGCCGTTGAAAAACCAGGGCGTGTTAGAAGAAACATACGAAGGCTGGTAGGCCCAATTGTCGAAGTTGTAGTAAGCTGAACAAGCCGATGTAGGACATGAAGATTCCCGCATCCACGTTTATGCCATGCAGCACATTAAAGTGATATCCGCCATAAGCTTCCGAGACGTAGCGGTAGGCATTGGCAAGATCCCACTGGCCGTGACCGGGGCTAGGATCATTGCGCGGCGTGGTCGTGGAATACATGCCGAACTGGGTCATCAGCCTTGCGCGCACGTTGTCATAGTGAAAGTCGCCACCGACGCCGAACTGTTCCAACTGGACTTCATACGATCGAAAGAGTTCGCTCGACCCACCCATGGAGTGATCCGTCGGATGGTTGAAATTCGGCAACATAATTGGTATCCGCTCTGATCTCCGGAGTGAAAAATTTCGTGTCCCAGTAGATCTCTTTCGTGCGGGGATTGCCGTTCAGCCAGGTCCAGTCCGCATCCGAAAAAGGCTCGATTGGCTTCTGCGGTTCGTTCGTTGCGGCAGTCGTTGCAGCCGCGCCCGAGGTTGGATCCTGCTTTGGCTGCACGGAGGGTGCCCCACCCGGTTGAACGCCACCCAAACTGGAGGCAAATCCAACGTTCGTGCTTCCCTCAGCGGTGATGGCTGGAGCAGTGGAACTACCCCGCGTACTCGGGGGATTTCCGGCGTGCGCGCCCCGCAGCAACCTCCTTCGTCGCATTCGTAGGCGCTGGGGTTGCGCCCGGATTTCCTGCATGCTCCTTTGCTTCCAATTCTTCCACGCGTTTCTGGAGCCGCTCCACGTTATCCAACAGCAGCTCCACCTTATCCAACAGCAACTGCTCGCGTTCCGTCAGCCCCGACTCCGCTTTGGTCGTGCTTGCCGGCTTTGCTGCCGACGTGGTAGGAGCCCTACTGGGCTTCGCATCGTCGTCCGCGCGTCCAGTTCTGCAGACTCCAAGACTCAGCAGTGTGAACATTCCGATTCCAGCCAAACAGGTCCGCCCCGGCAAAATTCGCATATTCTCTCCTAACTGCTATTCCGCAACTTCCACGATCTCGCAATCTTCTCGTACGCAATCCTTTCGCAATGAATGCAGCCGAAGTGCTTGCTCTCGACCGCCGCGTCACGCCCGGGACCCTGCTCGATTTGGGGCTGGGCCGATCAATTCTTCGTTCGGGCTTCCTGGAGTCAACGAGATGTGGTCGCTTCTCAGGGCGCGTTTGGCCTGCGTTGCCCGCTTCATCGCCAATGGCGGGCCGACCAGTGGGTTTGCGCTTTTTGTCTCGCATCCATTGAAACAGGACGTAAAGATAAAAGGCACACGCAAACAAACAAATCGCTATTAAGACCGTGAGAGTCATGGCACACAGGGGGATCAGGTGCACGATTCAATTCGCTCTGCTCAAATCAACCAAATTCAGCGAGCGCAATTGCCCCCACAACCACACAACATAGCGACCCACTCCTCAGAAAGTCCTGAGAGCTTCATAAAGATTTTGTGAGTTCCACGAGGTATCGGGTAGGAAAGGCAAGTACTTAGCGTGGCATCAGTACACGCGATGTTTAGATGCGCAATTCAAGAAACCAATGCGAGTTATCAGCTCTTTTATGAAAACGCTCACGACTTTCTTATTGGTGTTCTTCTACTTTGCTCGTCACTGCTGCGCGATCGCGAATTGCGCACGTGAGAATAGGGGAACCTCGCAATGTTGAACAAGCTATCGACATTCTTAATTGCAACCGTGTTGTCAACGTCATGTGCCATCGGCCAATCGACCTTTGGTGGAATTGTGGGCGTCGTGAAGGATCCCAGTCAGGGCGAAGTCGCAGGCGCTCAAGTCATGCTCACGAGCCTGGAAGATGGTAGTCAGCGCAGCGCGACCACGGATAGCAACGGAGCATTTGAATTCGTTAATCTCAAAGCCGCTCGCTACGAACTGGTCGTTCACGGAGACGGTTTCGCTGACTACAAAGCTGCTTCCCTTCAGGTAGAAGCTCGCCAAAGCCTTCGATTGGACGTTGCCCTCAAACTTGCAACCTCGACGCAAACCATCGAAGTCAGCGGTGAAAGCGGTCCTGTGATTAACACCGAAAATGGCACCATCGGCGACACCAAGGATTTCCAGCAGATCACCAACCTCCCCGTGAACTACCGCGGCGCAACCACGAGTCCACTGGCTATGCTGGCCACTGTCCCCGGCGCTCAACAGGATGCCAACGGCAATGTCTCCGTCGGTGGCGGACTTCCCTCGCAGGTCCAATACTCCGTCGACGGATCATCGACCGTGAATATTCGCCAGAACGGTGCACTCGGCAACATGAACCCCTCTTCCGAACTGATCAGTGAATTCAAGGTCACGCAGTTCAACAACAATGCCGAATTTGCTCAGCTCGGTGACGTCACCATCTCCACCAAGAGTGGCGGCGATCAGTTCCACGGCAGCGCCTTTGAATATTTGCAGAACAGTGCCTTCGATGCGGAAGTCTGGAATTCCGGCGACAAGCCGCACAAGGCCTATAACACTTTTGGCGGCAGTCTCGGCGGTCCTCTCCAAGTTCCCAAGCTTTCCCGTGGCAAAGCCAAGACGTTCTTCTTCGCTGACTTCGAGGCCAACCGCCGCCGCTATTCCACGCCGCTGTTTCTTTTCGTTCCCACTAACGCCATGCGGCAAGGCGATTTCTCGGCGCTCTCCACTCCGCTCATGGATCCCTTCACCGGCAAACCTTATCCCGGAAACAAAATTCCCGGCGGCAGCCAGTGCGCGAACTCCCAGGATTGCATTAATCCTGTTGCCTTAAGTTTACTCAGCAACTATCTTCCCGCACCGAACATCAATGTGAGCACTGCTAATTTTGGCTCGCAAGCCAACTATTTGCAGCAAACTCCCACACCCAGTGATACCAACGGGTTCGATCTGCGCTTCGATCGCACCATCACTTCCAAACAATCCGTGTTTGTTCGCTGGAGCTGGAAACATCTCAGCGCGCAATCCCTCACCGATACGGCTCTGAACACCGTCAACAATTTCTTGCCACCCGATCAAGACTCCGAGCACAACAACAACCTCATCGTTTCTTACAACTACCTCATCGCCAACAATCTCGTGAACGAAGCGCGCTTCGGCCTGTCTTTCTGGCAACTGCAGGTTAAATTCCCGATTCAAGGCGCGGCGGCCATCTCAACTCTTGGCTTGACAGGCCTCGATCTCAGCGACCATCCTGCCACTGGCGCATTTCCCATCTTCAATTTTAACGACGACCCCGGCAACTACTCGCCGATTGGCCGCGACAAAGATGGCATCACGAAGTCCCAGACCGTTCAGTTCGCCGACAATCTCACCTGGATTAAAGGACGCCACACCTTGAAGTTTGGTGTCGATGTCCGGCGGGTTGCCTACCAGGACCTCGAAAGCTTCGGTGGGGCCGACGATTTTGGCGCCTTCACCTTTGACCAGGGCGTTTTCACGGGAAACGCCTTCGCTAATCTCCTTCTGGGCTTGCCCACGAAAACTTACGTCGCACAATCCGGCCCCGACGTCCACGCTCACACCATTCAAACGGGGGTCTACGCACAAGATGAGTTCCGCCTCAACGACCGTCTCACGCTAACTTACGGCTTGCGTTGGCAGGCCCTTCCTGCTTTCGTGAGCGATCTTGGCAATCTCACCGCCTTCGACATTCGCAACGGTGGGATCATCATTCCCGTCGGGAACCAACCGCGCCCCGGATTCCTCGCCACCATTAACAGCTGCAACCCAGCTGATCCCAACAATTCCGCTGATCCATGCGGCGCGGCGACCGCTGCCGATACCGCGCTCGGCTGCGTCCCTGTCCTGGGCGCTGACCCCAACATGCCGTGCGCTCCCATCGAATTCGCCAACAAGGTCGGCCTTGGCCCTGGCCTCCGTCAGTTCTACTGGAAAAATTTTCAGCCCCGGCTGGGCTTTGCCTATCGTCCTCTCGGCACCGGCAGGATCGTTCTCCGCGGTGGCTTCGGCATATTCACGATGACTAATCTCGGACAGCTGTCCTTCAACACCACCAACATTGATGTCTCCGTCGTGCGCACCACAGCCAATTCCTTCACAAACCTTCAGCCAGCGTATCAATTCCCCAGCGCACGAACGCAAGATATTCCCTCTGGCATCGCTGGCACCGGTGATTTCTACCAAAACACCCTCACCAATTACCGCGATCCACAGTCTGCCCAGTGGAACCTCACCGTCGAAGGCGAACTCGCTCGTGGTGTCACACTTCGTGAAAGCTACGTGGGCATGAGTTCCTACCGCATGAGCCAGACCATCGATCTCAATCAAGTCGAACCCAGCTCCACCTCTCCCAATCCCAACCCCAAGCCGTATTCCAATTGGGGCCGCATTCTCTCTACCACGAACTCCGGCCACGTGAACTACAACGGCTTGCAATCCGAGCTGAACATGCATGCGCGGGGCGGCCTCACCTTTCAGGCTAGCCATGTCTGGGCCAAGAGCCTCGGCAACGTCGGCGGAGACGCACCCACCACCTTCAATCCTGAAATCATCTACGGGACCCCTGTCGCCAATCGTTTTGATCTTTCGGCCAATCGCGGCAATATGGCTGCTACACGTCGCAATCGCTTCCTGCTCTCCGCCGTATACGATCTCCCCGTGGGCCAGAATCGCAAATTCTTTTCGCACATGAACCGTTTCTCGGATCTTGTAGTCGGTGGATGGTCCGTCAGCACGGTCAGCCTATGGGAAACGGGTCCGTATCTCACACCCATCACCAGTTCCAGCTACGATCCCGGCAATCTCAGTCTCTCCTATCGCGGTGCGTTTCAGCGGCCCGATTGCGTGGGAAACGGCAATATCGCGAATGCCGCAACCGGCAGCATGTTCAACATTAGTGCCTTCAGTCCGATTCCATCGGGTCCCGTTGGAAACTGCGGAGTTGGTATTCTCGAGGGCCCCGGAACAACCACGATCGCTGCCGGCGTGTCTAAGACATTTCATCTAACCGAGCGGATGCGTCTCCGCTTTGAAGGCACCTTTACCAATCTACTGAACCATCCGAACTTTGCTGCTCCTCCCACGAATGTGACATCGTCGTCTTTTGGCATAGTCCAAAGCGTCCAGACTGCGGAGAACAGCGGAAACCGCACAGGTCAGTTCGGCCTCCGGTTTGAATTCTAAATCAGCATCCAGGACCAGTCGCTGTCGGGTTTTCAATCAGAATAGAGGCGCGTCAGGACAAGCTGATGGCACTTGCAATTGCGGGACCCTACATTGAGGTTTACACTGTCCCTGGAAGATTTACGAAATGCGAGTCTCCGATCTCCCTAGACCCAGCCCCGAACGTCTCCTTCGGCAAGCACAAGCGGAAGAGAACAAGCGGTGGGGTGCGCGACTCAAGATTTTTCTTGGCTACGCACCCGGCGTAGGTAAGTCATATCGCATGTTGGATGAAGCCCGACGCCGACACGAGCGCGGTGAAGACGTAGTTGTGGCGGCGATACAGGCCCAACAATCTGGTGATCTTCTGGCACTCGTCCAAAAGTTGGAGCTAGTTCCGCCGCTGCAGACATCCGAGGGGCAGGCGATAGACGTGGAAGCCGTACTGCGGCGCTCACCGCAAGTGTGCGTGATCGACCCTCTGGCTGCGCGAAATCCGACGGGAAGTCGCAATTCTCATCGCTGGCAAGATGTCCAGGAGCTTCTCAGGAATGGCATTTCCGTCCTAACTAGCGTCAACCTACTGCATGTCGAGGAGTACAAGGAAAAGGTTCAAGCTATCACTGGCAAAGACACTACGGAAACGATTCCCAAGTCATTTCTCCTCGCGGCCGATGACATCGTCATCGTGGACGTTCCAACCGACCTTTGTTTGTGGCGTCTCGGCGAAAAACTCACGCCGACGGGGATCAGCAATTTCCAGGAACGTCAGCTTTCAGAACTCCGTGAACTCGCCCTGCTGTTGACCGCCGAAGTGGTAGATGCGCAACTGGAGTCCTACGTTCATGCGCACGGGATCGAGCCAGTGTTTGGGGCCCACGAGCGTTTTCTTGTCTGTCTAACGCCGCATTCCAATGCTCCAGCAATGATTGAAAGCGGGGAGCGCAACAAAGAGCGTTTTCAAGGTGAGCTGTACGCGGTGTACGTGTGCGAGCCTGGCCGGTCGAGAAGAGAGAGAGCCACGATTCGAAAGTATTTCGATGCGGCGAAAAAAGCCGGCGCCGCCACCGAGGTGCTGGAAAGCGACGATCCGATATCCGCGATTGTCGAGTATGCACGTCAGAAACGCATTACGCAGATCTTCATCGGACACAGCGCCCACAACACTTGGCGCGATCGCTTTTTCGGTGATCCGGTGCTCCGCCTCATTCGCGCAACGGAAGGTATCGACGTCCGAGTCTTCCCTCATTAGGCCGACATGACTACCGCCGACGACACTCAACGCGGCAAGCTGAAGGTCTATTTGGGCTATGCGGCGGGTGTCGGAAAGACTTTCCAGATGCTTGCGGATGGCCACGCTGCCGCGCAACGCGGAGCCGATGTCGTCGTTGCATACTTTGAACCCCACGCGCGGCCCGACACGATTGGACAGGCTCAGGGACTCGAGACTGTGCCGCATGGCAAGATCGAATACCGCGGCAAGACATTTGAAGAGATGGACACGGAGGCCGTGTTGCGGCGCAGGCCAAGCATCGCGTTGGTCGATGAATTGGCGCATACGAACATCCCTGGCTCGGTTCACACTAAGCGTTGGGAAGACGTTCAAGTTCTGCTGGACGCTGGCATCGAAGTGTGGACTACGATGAATGTCCAACACATCGAGAGCCTCAATGACCAGATTTGGCAGATTACCGGTATCCAGGTGCGCGAAACGGTGCCGGACGGGATCGTCCGGCAAGCGGCGGAGATTGTAGCAGTCGATGTTACACCCGACGCGTTGCTCAACCGGCTAAAGCGGGGAGCGATTTACCAGCCAGAAATGGTGGAGAAGGCGCTTACTGGATTTTTCAAAGGTTCCAATTTAGGCGCGCTTCGCGAGTTGACACTTCGCCAAGCAGCTCATGAAGTCGATCTCAGGCAGTCCGCCTACGATGAGACGCGCGCGTTTCAGGTCCCGCGGATCTCCGAAGCGCGTCCCAGCGGAGCAACGGATAACCAGCCGAAGGAGCGAATTCTCATCCATATCACAGCGGATCCTTCGACCGCCATGCTCATTCGTCGAGGACGCCGCGTAGCCGACTACCTCCATGCCGATTGCACCGCGCTCTTCGTGCACGGGACTCCCGAATTGTCGCAATTACCGGCCGAAGAACGACAGTCAGTAGAAAAACACCTTCGTTTCGCGCGGAGTCTGCAGATCGAAACGCGGATCCTCGGCGGCAGCGATATCGCCAAGACAGTGGTGGAATTCGCTCGCCGCAATCAAGTCACGCAAGTCTTTGTTGCGCACTCACAGCTCGGTCTTCTGGAACGGCTACGTAGCAGGAATTTCACTGAAGACATCGTCCGCTTAGCGCAAGACCTTCAAGTCACGGTCGTTGCCGATCGCAGCCGAAGACAGGCTTCTTGATGGGCTATCTCTGCGACAGAACACCGGACAGCCGGAAATTCATTGCCGTGCCGGAGCCTGTTATTTCAAAAAATTGCCGATGGGTGGAAGGGGCCGCCGACGCTTTTGAGTTTCTGGCCGTGCGAGATGCCGCTACTTCCCGACATAGCGGTTAGCTGTCACACTCGATTGCGTCAATTTCTTGACGTCCAACTCTCCGTTTTTGTCCTTATCCAGTCTTTCGAATTCTGCTTCCATAAATTTCATGTACTCTTGCTTGGAGATTTTGCCCTTCTCGTCAGGTTCGATAATGAGCAGCAATTTCTTGACCTCGTCCTCTCCGAGCGCCAGTTTATCCTGCGGTTTCGGGACCGATGCTTTTTGTGCGGCCGCATTCCCAAGCATACCCCCGCTCGCAACCATCGCTGTGATGGCCACGATGAAGCTCCCGGACGCAACCATCGCCATGATTGCCCCGATGATCCACAATCTGTTAGTTTGCCTAGATCGTCGGGATGGCCGGGGGCAAGAGGGCTACCATCCGCTGTTGATGACGCGCTTGCTGCTGTACGGCTATTGCGTGGGGGTGGCTAGTTCACGAGCCCTGGAGCGGAAGAGCTATGAGGATGTGGCGTTCCGCTATCTGACGGCGGACCAACATCCGGATCACGACACCATTGCGAATTTTCGAAAACAACATCTGGCCACGCTGGGAGGACTGTTTGTGCAGGCCTTGCAATTGTGCCAAAAGGCCGGATTGGTGAAGCTGGGGCACGTAGCCATCGATGGCACCAAGATGCAGGCGAATGCGAGCAAACACAAAGCCATGAGCTATGGGCGGATGGGGGAGGCGGAGCAGAAACTGCAGGCCGAAGTGGAAGCCTTGCTGCGCCATGCCGAGGAAGTGGACGAGGCCGAAGATCGGCAATACGGAAAGGGACAACGAGGCGATGAATTGCCACCGGAATTGGCGCGGCGGGAGAGTCGGCTGAAAAAGATCCGGGAAGCCAAGGAGGCTTTAGAGGCCGAAGCCCAGCAAAAAGCGCAGGAGCAGAAAGCGGAGGCGGAAGCCAAGATCGCCGCACGGCAGGAGCAAGAGAAACAGACCGGACAAAAACCGCGTGGGCGGGCTCCTCAGGTTCACAACCCGGAAGAGGCCCAACCAAAATCTTCGTCACAGCGGAATTTCACCGATCCAGAAAGTCGCATTATGCCCGATGGAGCGCACAAGGGAAGTTTCCTGCAGGCCTACAATGCTCAGGCGGCGGTGGATAGCGCGGCACAAATCATTGTCGCAGCAGAGATCACGCAACAAAGCAACGACAAACAGCAGTTGGTGCCGATGCTGCAACAGTGATCGACAACGTGAATGGCAAACCACAAGTGGCCAGTGCCGACACCGGCTACTGGAGCTCGGCGAACGTCACCGCAGAAAACTTGCAAGGGATCGACCTGTACGTGGCCACGGAACGACAGCAGCACGGCGAGACCAAGGACGTTCCTGTGGATGCTCTCAGCATGATGGACTCCTTGGGACCCCTGCATGACACCACGGCAGCTAGCGCCACCCTGCTAATCGGGCGTTTTAGCAGGATGCCCTTTTGACCTTCCGGACTTGGCCAATATACACGCGCGCCAGCTGCCTGTTTACGCAAAATATTTATGCTTTAAATCTAAATCTTTGGGCACCGATCCCCCAACAAGAATCAGGAAATGGGCCGGATCTCAACGCCTAAGATACACAGACCATGCCCGTCGCGAGCCCATGAAGGGGCACGCGTATTAGCATCGGTGGGTACGTAGATGACGATATTTTCTGTAGCAGGGCTGCAGGAAGTCAAGTGATCAAGCCACTTCTCCGCTTCCGAGAGAGGCATCTCATGCGACGCGATACTCTTGAGAACCTCTCCGGATGGGCACCCTGTGCGCGCGGGATTCGGAAATTCCTCGAGCAAACCTCGTCCCAGTACCTCCAAGATGCGCTTATGCCTGCCAACCGGATGTCGGTAGCATTAATCTCCTGCACTAATCCGGCCGTAATCAGCCGAGCTGATGATGCGTCGCGCATTTGCTCGGCAGTTCGCAAGACGATTCGGCGGTGCACTCTGTTGCCGCTCGGTCCTGATTCCCACCATCGGAAGCACCACACGTCTGGACCTAGTTTTCGATGTTCTCGAATCACACTTCCCTGCTGCATGTCATCGTCCTCCCTTAGTCTGAGATATCGAATTCGCGGCGCGCTTGATGGTACGCGCGCCTTCTCGTGAAGAGGGGCGGAAGAATTGAGTTCCGCGAATTCAGGGACACAAGACTTTGTCTGCAACTGCCGCGGCAAAGCAGTAACAACGAATCGTTGGAGATACAGAAAATAACCGGCCACCTTGAATGCATTAGGAGAGTGGAAAACCTGTCGTAGGTTCTGCTCTGCAGTGCTTCGATTGACGCATTACTTCCGGGTTGCTCGTCAATCGGGCGGAACCGTGACAAGGTGTCTCCCGCCTCACGGCGGTTGCCGTGTCCAACAGAGTGGGACGGTCCGGGTTGACAATCAACGGCGGCGCGCATGGTTTGCTGAGTTTGTGTTTAAGCATACTTCCTGGTTCGCTCACAATGGTCAAAGCTGGGCCACTCTGAACTTAGTTGAGATATGCTTTCAATATGACGCATCCTTCAGGGTCCGAGGTTAGGCCGGCCACCATCCTCGTAGATGTACAGCTGCAAAAGACGGCCGCCGAAGAGCACGATGCGTCGCTGCAGGAATTGAGGCAACTGGTTGAAACGCTGGGGTGGGATATCGTCGGAACGCTTACGCAAAGACTGCAATCCCCTACGGCTGCGTCTCTCATCGGGCCGGGAAAACTGAATGAGCTAAGCGAACTCGTGAAGGCGCCCAGCATGGCCGAAAGCGTGGTGTTCGATCACGAACTAACCCCCACACAAGTGAGAAACATTCGAGAAGCGACCGGCGTCGAGGTTTACGATCGACCGGCCATCATCCTCGAGATTTTTCATCGGCATGCTCGCACCAAAGAAGCGCAACTTCAGGTGGAGTTGGCAAGACTCAAGTACCTCGCGCCCCGTGAGCGCGTTGTCCGGGGCCAAAGAGCGAAGGGGTGGAGGACGTGGCGCAAGAGGGGTCAGCGAGTCCTTTCATGAGATCGAGCGCCGGAAAGTGCGGGACCGCACCAGCGAGCTGCAACGAGAGCTCAAAGCGGTCCATCGAGAGCAAGTCGAGCGCCGTCGTCATCGCGAAGATTTGCCCAAGGTCGCCATCGTCGGTTACACCAACGCCGGAAAGTCTTCACTCATGCGGGCGCTCACTTCGAGCGAAGTGCTCGTGGCCGACCGGCTCTTTGCGACTCTGGATACCACCGTGCGAGCGTTGCACCCCGAGACGCAACCCCGGATTCTCGTTTCCGACACGGTTGGTTTCATTCGAAATCTTCCCCACGATCTGGTGGCCTCATTCCGGTCGACTCTCGACGAAGCGCTGGACGCCTCCCTTCTGCTCCAGGTAGTGGATGCGGCCGATCCGGCGTTCCGCTCTCACATTCAGGTGACGAAAGAAGTGCTCGAAGACATTGGGGCGGGAAAGCTCCCGTCTCTGGTGATCCTAAACAAGATCGACATCGTCGATTCTTCGCGAAAGGCATTGCTGGAGAAAGAGTTCCCCGAGGCCATTGCGATGTCTGCGCTCAACCCCCAGGACATCGAGGCACTTCACTCTCGTCTCGTCACTTTCTTTCTCGATACTATGACTGAGGTGGAGCTTGTCGTTCGCTACGGCAAGGAAGGTGTGCTCGCCGACATCCGCAAGAACATCCACGTGCTCAGCGAGTCGTACGAGGAAAAGGGTGTTTGCCTCAAGATCAAGGCGAACCCTGGCACCCTTACCGCCGTGAAGCAACGGCTCGATTCGTAAGAACTCCCTCAGAGCGTCCAGGCTCGTGTCGATGGCCTTGCACGCCGCCGCAGCCAGCGAGAGGAAGACCATCGCGTAGAATATGTGCGCCACTTGGCGCATCAAAAAGAACCGGCCAAGTCTGTACTCGCCGGCGGACTCCCCGAAATATCTCTGCAGATAGGCTTGCTTGTCGGTCGGCAAACCGGAAATTGGCCGATTACTTCAGAGTGGCTCGTATTCGGGGAGTTGGGATGGTTTCGGCAATCTTGCGGAACCTTTCGCGGGATCTCGGCTTAGGGATCGCCGTTATGACGATAGTCCGCAGCTTTTCGAAAGCCATTTGGCGCGAATCCTAGTGTCTTTTTGACAAGCGGCGAGTCATCATTTGGCGACCTTTACATTTACATTGAAGGTGACCGTGTTGGCCCCGCCGGCGTTCTTGATGACGAACTTGTACTGCCCGTCTTTCTCCGGCGTGACCTTAACCGAACACTTCGGTCCGGGTGAGTCGTCCTTAGCGACTTCCGCGCCGGAGGAGTCGTAGACGAAAAGGTGCACGTCGGTATTCTTCAGGCCGTCCGTGGTGGCCTCGAACTCTTTCCCCGCCGTGAAAGACAGGACGTAAGCGACCTCTCCCTTGTCCTTCATCTCGATCTTCTTGCCATTGAACGCCGCCCCCTTGCCCAGGTCGGTCGGCTTGACGTCCTGCGCGGGACACAGGGTGGCGACCGCGAACATAACTGCCACTGCTGTGACTAACCGAGTAATCGATTTCATTGGTGTTTCCTCCAGAGTCGATCAGATCCGCAGCATGATGATAGTGTTCAGTGCATTCCTTGTCATGCCGTTTCCAAGTGGCGCCGCTGCACAGGACACCACGATTCAAGTACTACTACATCCCCAGCAAGGACATCGGTGTTGCGGGGATCGTCGCAAAGCCCACCCCGCAATTGCTCGAGTTGCAGCAGAAAGTCATCGATGCCGTCGCTCCCTACACCGTTGAAACCGGCACCTCTGCCGCGTTCGTCACTACGCACGACGACCCGATTATTGACCCGGCCTTGCTTCAGTATGTTTCGGCGTTCGTGCCGAAGGCTTCTGGCGAGCATTTCAATCCCCACGTAACCACCGGCGTCGCACCCCGTAAATACCTCGACAAAATGCTGGCCGAACCGTTTGCTCCGTTCACGTTCTCCCCTGTGGGCGCAGCCGTCTACCAACTCGGCCAGTTCGGCACCGCATCGAAGAAACTCAAAGTGTGGGATTTGAAGCGATAAAACTAGCAACGTCGGCAAGTAACCTGGCGCGGCGATTCCGTCTGCGCCAGCTCCAAGTTGTGATGATTGGATGAAAATATGACCAACCCCACGCCCTTTCAGGAACCGCCAGACTTTTCTCTCGTTCTGGACGGCCCGCTATATCAGCTCTACCGGAAAACTTACTTGTCGGGCCCGATTCTGGAATTGGTGCTGCGCGGAATTCGTTGCGAAGCTTCGGGTCGGGTCCTTGCACAGGAACGATTGTAACGATGGTGCAGCCCTGCGAGTCTGTCTATATGCGCGCTCCACGCGCACCGGGCTCGCTCACTTAGGGTCTTCTTGCTGCAGCGAGTCGATAATCGTATTCACGCCTATTCCACCAGAACCGTCCCGTTTTGGGCCTCGGCTGAAGTTTTGGCGAACTACAGCTGTCCAATACGGGACAGCTTATCTGTAAGCGTCCTGCGATAGTCCAAGATGTGGCGCTCGTGCTGGTGGAGGTAGTGTTTGAGGAGAACCCCCACGAGTCGTGAACATCGGCGGTTCAAGCGTTTTTCCTGGATGTGCGGCGGCATGAAGGAAAACCAGAAAAGCAGAAGGAGTCATGGAGAAATTATGGAGTACGGCCAGGTGATGGGCAACATGATGGGCATGTCGAATTAGCTCGACCCTGGCGCAACTAAAGAGGAGGACCCGTGATAGAGAAACTGACAGATCTCCCGAGTGGAATCGATGGCGTAAAGGCCCTCGGAAAGATATCAAAAGAAGATTACGAGCAAGTCTTCGTGGCGCTTCTCGATGAAGCGCGGCGTGAGGGGCGTCGCGTTCGATTTCTGTATCAGCTTGGACCGGAGTTCGAGGGCTTCACTCCCGCCGCAGCGTGGGAAGATGCAAAAATCGGCCTTCATTCCATGCGGCTCTTCGATGGCTGCGCCGTCGTCACTGACCTGGCTTGGATCCGAGAAGTGACGGGGCTTGCCGGGTTCCTCATGCCGTGTCCTGTCCGTGTGTTCGGCAATCAAGAACGTGACAGGGCCATCGGCTGGCTGGGGTCGCTTCCTGAAGGCGCCGCTATTTCTCATCGTCTTCTTCCCGACTCCGGCGTGATCGTGGTCGAGGTCAAGCAAGCCCTGCGCGCACAAGATTTCGACGCGCTGGCGTTCTCCGCAGACACGTGGATTGAAGCGCATGGGAACCTGCAAGGGCTGGTAATCCACGCCCGCGAATTCCCCGGTTGGGAGAATTTCGGGAGCTTCCTTCGGCACGTGCGATTCGTTCGCAATCATCATCGAGAGGTAAAGAGGATTGCAATTGCGGCAGACAGTAAGCTGGCCAGCTTGGCACCGGGGATCGCCGAACATTTCATCAAAGCTGAGGTGAAGAGCTTCGGCTACGATGAACTCGACACCGCAATCGCATGGGCAGCCGGGCGCGCCACCCACATGGCAGCTTCGCCACGATCCACGTCGAACTGAGAAAAAGCTTCAAACCTTAGGATCAAGCCGAAATCATTTCCGGTCTGCCAGTTTGATCCAGTCCGATTAGGCACTAGAGTCGGTTCACGATCGATTTGCCAATCATCAATCCCGTTTACAGACCGAGCCGCGCACAGGTGCGAGAGCCCGCGGCGATCTTACACGCGACAAAGCAAGAAGGTTGAATCATTCGGCAGAAGTGCTGCGCCAGCATTGAAAACGGTGTTGACAGAATATGGCCAATCCTTTCTCGGAAGGATGGATTGGAAGCGTGCCGGTCCAAATAGCGTTTCGTACTGTGCCATCGTGGCCTTCATGGACTTCCTCAGCGCATGGATAGAATGGACTTCTTGAAATTCTTCTAAGACTGAAACGAGATCGCCCAGCTCTCTAGTGCCGGCTCCATGCCGTCAGCTTCTTCCAACTTGCGCATTTCCAGGAGAGCCATCAGAAAGGACAGCGTAGACTCCGCGCCTTGATTTTCATTTGCTCGGTCGGGGTGCAAGCCGTCGCGGCAACCGCCGGTAGTCGGATCATAGAGTGCGATCTGAAGATCGTTCTCTCCTAGGAACCAATTGAAAGCGCGCCATGCCTCTTTGCGCCAGCGTCCCTTTCCTGTTGAGCGATAAGCCTCTAAACATGCGGAGACGACCGAACAGGCTTCCACTGGTTGTTGGTCAAACCGGGCCTTCTCTGTATTCTTGGAATGGAAACCGTGTGATCCGATAGGCACGAAATGGCCCTTCACTTCACAACGCTGAATCGACATCAGCCAATTCAACGCATCAACTCCTGCCGAAACCATCTCCTTGTTTGCGGCGCGCGTACCTGCCCGAATGAGAGCCTGCGGTAAACGCGCATTTGAATACGCAAGGACCGTTTCAAACCAGTTCCAGTCCTCGGACTGGTTGGCGCGATAGGAATTCAACAATCGACCTGCCAACGCGTCTGACGCACTGAGCGCAGCGCAATCCCCAGGGAACGAGTCGAGATATTCTTGCAGGCCCAGTAATGCAAATGCCCAGGCGCGGGGACTCTTGAATTCGACAGCTGCGGGAACGGCGAGCTCAAACAGACGCCCCGCAGCTCCCCGCAGTCCGGCGTTCTTGGATGTGCCGAGCAGTGTTCCCAGCCCCCAGATGGCTCGACCATGACTGTCTTCCGAATCTTGCGGCTCCTGCCATTGGCGTTCGTAACTCAGGCTGTTCCTGAATCTCTTGGTTGTTGGATCAAACGCAATCCACAGGAAGGCTAGATACCGCGAGGATAAGTCGGCTGAGCCTGCGGGCACGCGGGATGCAAGTTCTTCCAGGAGTGTCATTACGATCAGTGCGCGGGCGTTGTCATCCGTGGTGTAACCTTCTCGATAGTTCGGGACCACAAAAACTGCATGTTCGACGATTCCCGTCTGGTCTGTCATTCGATGTAGGTGATCCAGGTTTAGGGCGGGAAGCCGGTCGAGAGTTTTTTCTGTGTTCTGCGCCGAAAATGTGGCGCGCGGATTTCGCAAGCGCTCGTTGTAGATGCGTGCAAAACTCTTCATATATTTCTGCGCTGCGCAATTCCACACCATATCCCTTGCGTACAGATAAGCGCGCTTCCGCATGGCATGCCTGGCGGTGCCGTTCTCCAGAAGTTCAATTGTTTTTGCGGCTATCGCGTCCGGGTCATCAAAGGGAACGAGTGCGCCGCGTTCCTCGTCCAAGAGTTCGATTGCGTGTAGGTAGGGCGTTGAAATGATTGCTTTGCCGGCGCTTAAGGCATAAGCAAGCGTACCGGAAACAACTTGCCCCTTATGTTTGTAAGGCGTGATGTAAATATCCGCCGCACCGATCAACTCCACCAGTTCTTGGGGACTGACAAAACGATTGCGGAAGATGACATTGGCCTCAACTCCGAGATCCTTCGCCAGGTTCTGCAAGGAAGCGCGGTATTTGTCACCCTCATGTCGCAAGAGGTGCGGGTGAGTTACACCGGAAATCATGTAAACAACATTGTTGTGATGCGACAAGATTTTTGGCAGAGCTTGGATGACATTTTCTATGCCCTTATTTGGCGAGAGCAGGCCGAACGTAAGCAAAACATCCTTCCCCTCCGTCCCTAATCCATCCTTGTAGAAATTGGGATCCGTAAAAGGCAAATCGGGGATGCCATGTGGGATCAGATCGATCTTGTCGATCGGGACGTGGAACACTTCCTGCAAGATATCCACGGATTGTTGGCTCATGACAATCAGGCGGTCTGAAAGGGTCGCAATTTCTTGCATGACTGCGCGTTCATCGGGATTTGGATCGCGAAGTACGGTGTGTAACGTCGTAGCAAAAGGCATTTCCAGGCGCCGCAGCAGTTCGAGGATATGTCCGCCGGCGCGTCCGCCAAAGATGCCATATTCGTGCTGCAAGCAGACCAGATCGATATTGCTGAAATTCAGAAAGTCGGCGGCATGCCGGTAGGAATCCAGGTTATCTTGGGACAACGCGAACCGGACTCTGGCGGGGTAGACATAACCCTCGTCAGTATCGTTAACCGGGAGTGCCAGGAGTTCAGTCGTGCCAAATTCCGCATGAATGGCATCACACAAGTCTGTTGTGAACGTCGCGATTCCACAACGTCGGGGAAGATAATTCCCCACGACTGCGATTCTATTGGGTAGTACTGCGCGTGGCAGTACGGGCGCCACTGTGACTGGCTCTTCTTCTAATACAAAGAGAGTGGACTTCAATTAGCGCGACGGGATCTGTGAGAGGCATTATTTTTGGCAGCGACATTTTGAACTCCTGTGAAAGGATGACGCGCGAGAGAAATCAGCGCATGGCCATCAAAGGGCTATTCGCATTGGACGTGCTTTGGCGATCAGATTTTTCTGCCGCATCCGGCATGCGCCCCGTTTTTCAGAGAATATTTGCCTCCTTACTCGTCTAAGACAAGCGTCAACAACGACGTATTGGCCTTGATTTTGCGGTTGTACTCGATAATAACCGGTGCTCTAAATTTGTTCATGAAGACATTCACGCGCGAACGCGTAGTTCCCGCCATGCCCGCAGGGGTTGCCTGGGAAACCCTTCGCAGTATGCGGTCGGGTTGCTCCTGGTCCCTGTAGCGCGCGAGAAGTAGAAGTGTGCACGCCAGGCGCTTTTCACTAGAGTTGAAGAGTCGATCGATCAAGCTCTTCCTCCATCCGGATGTTGCTCGCGAGCATAAAGGCGATGAAACGTTCGGGTAAAGACAGCCCCACCATCCGCAACGATCCGTCTACTTGCTAATTCGTTGAGCCAGCTTTTTGCGCTCGCGCTTCACCTTCATCGTGGATTGCACTTTTAACTTTGGATAGCACATCGGGAGGAATGATGTCCATGTGGTGGTCTTTCTTCACGTGCTCGGCGGCTTTCCTCAAAACGTCATGATCCGATTCGCCTCGTATTTCGTGCTCACATCCTGGATTCACATCGCCGCATTTCAGAACTTTCGCCATGAGAGAATCTCCTCATCTGGATTTGATATTTGGGGCGAAACACCGTCTCGGTGGGAGCGTTCCGCCGCCGTATTCACGCTACCAACAGGATCTCCGCATGACTGTACAAAAGAGAACAGCACGCACTCCTGTCAGACTCTAGAATTTGACGTTGGCGACGTCGACCCTCGAGAACGGCCTTTCATTTCGAGCCAAACGACGAAGGGGAATCGTTGCTTCGGTTGCGAGAAAATCAGCACGAACTGCAGGTCTCCGGGTTGGTCCTGGGACTTGGCCTGTATTCCTACCACATGCGAGAACTTATTGTCTGCTGGTTTTTCTTCAGCTTGCTATTTGTGTTGCTGGCCCTGCTCATTTTTAGTGGGCGTACTCGCTTGTTATGCAGGAAAATGCGTAATCGATTGGGCTAGCACGACCCCGCGAGTGACACCGGTAGTTACGCTCAGTATTGACGACCTTCGACTGAAAACAATCCCGGACGGCTTAGAGCTCAAGAGGCTCGAACCTTCTGGTTCGTAGTGTTAACCGAACGCTTCTGCCCGTGGGGCCGGACCGAAGTCACAAGAGGTTGCGTGCGAATTCTAAACAACAAACACAATCAAGCACCATTCCGATTTCCTGGAAATACTGAGTTTCAGACTGTTACCAACTTAAGCGGATGCACAAGCCACAGGTCCAAACCGGAAATCCGGCTTCTTGAGTTGGGCAAGGCGGAGAATCGCAAGGGATTTTCAACCTACAGCGACTGCCGTATTCCTCTTGTTAAAAGCGAAATCTTGCCGGTCAATCGCTTCGGCTGCATCGAAAAATCTGGCGTTTAGGCGGTCTTTCAGAACACGAACTGCGGTTCGCCAATCGGATGGAGTAGAGAGATTGAGTATCTTCCAGTTGCTGACGCTGTAGCGCGGCGAGATATACATAAGAGACCTCTATATTGCTCACGCTGGCGGAACGACCTGACCCAATATACATCCCTCCAGCTTCCTGATTCTATCCTCACTCGGCTCGCCCGCCTTGCACTCTTAGGACGCTACAAAACTCCCAGAATCCAACCCTCAATCTCGGTGGTCTTGCGCTCTCGCGGTTCAATCTCGGGGTATTTCCATTCTGGAGATTGCGACAGCAGGAATGTCTGAAAGTACTTGCAACCCATCCGCCCACCAGAGTTTCGACTCGCCTACCCTGCTTACAGACGATGGGTGATTGTGGAGTTGACCCGCGAGGCTGGTATTCTAGGCCAATGAGACTGACCAAGCGGGAAACGGCAATCCTCCATAAGGTGTTGGCACAGGTAACGCCGGAGCGATGCCGATGCTACATGAACGCCCAGCGTGCTTCGCTTTACAGCGAAGGCAAGATGCTTTACCACGAGGGCACGTTCGGCGGGCGGCTCGCCCACGCATGGAACAGCATCAACGGCAAAATAGTCGACATTTCGAGCCGCAATGCAATCGTCGTGTCCCAAAATGCTTACTATCTGTTCGTGAGTCACGGGACTTACACGCCCGAAGAAGTGGTACGCAATTCAGTTTTCAAAAATCACGGGGTATGGAACTGGATAGGAGAGCCGATTGGCGCTGTCTTGAAGCCTGTTGACGAGTGCGGCGGCGGACGAGTAAAGTCCCGCCGTGACGCCGAAGGAAAAGCCCCGCAGCGGAAACCCGCGTCAGGCATCCGAATGGCCAGCCACGTTGACAGTGGCGGAACGCAGAGGGTGCGCCAAATCAAGAAACGCAGTTAGCGCAAGCACCGCCGTTCCGTTAGCCGTCGCCAGCGAGGGTTGCCGGAGCGGGCGGCGCCCGTATGACCCGCTCACTCACTGGTTCTTATCCAGATACTCGCCGGGAACATCATCCTGCGGCCCCTCATGTGAGCGAACTTCCCCCTCGTCAGCGTTGCCAGCGTCTTCCACGCCCTTCACCACGTCGACCTCGAACGCGTTCCCTTGCTCGAGCAACTCGTCCACACTCTCCGAATCCGCATGCCGGCTCATCTCCTCGACCCCCGTTTGTGGACCGCATTCGAGTCTTCCATGTATGCTACGAGAAAGAATAAGCTAAGAGGGGATGGTAAGCCGCAATGGCTGGCCATTTCAATTTATGCGTCGTTCACAGATTCGTAACCTAATCTTGCTGGCGCTGATGTTGGCACTCATCCTGCTAGCCCTGACTAGAACCATTGCCAACTTCATCATTGAATACAGCTGGTGGAAAGAGGTCGGGCAGGTTGAGACGTGGATCAGCATGCTGTGGTACAGCATTGCCCCCTCCGTGGCGGGCGCCCTGGTGGCTTTCATCGCGCTGTGGGTGGCTCATGCGCAAGGGCTGCACTTTGCTGGCGTCCGCCGACGGGATTTCCCCCTGTACTCCCGCCTGGTTCCGGTGGGGCTGGCCGTGGTGGCGATGTTGTTCGCCTCGGCCTCGATTGATTACTGGACGGTGATGCGCTTTTTCGGGTCGCGGGGGGACACGCTGCCCTCCGCCAGCTTGGACAGGACCCGGTTTTTTCGCGCGCTCTGCCGTTTTACCTGTTCGATCTGCCTTTCTATTCAGAAGTGCTCGGGTTTGTGTTTGTGCTGGCGATTCTTTGCGCCCTGGTCTTCTGGGCCACAGCGCGGGGATGGCAGTTATGGCTGCGGGGCGGGTTCACTGCAGAACTTATTGAGCTGGGACCCCACTGCCCTGCTGCTGCCGGGCGCCACCCGTACCGGCTTCGTCCGCGTAATCGCCGTAATTCTTTTGCTTGGTTCTTGCCGCCTGGGTTTTTCTCGGCAACTACGAGCTTCTGTTCAACTCCCACGCCTTCATGACCGGCGCCGATTACGTGGACGAAAAGGTTACCCTTCCCTTGCGCTGGCTCCTCATTATTGCGGCTTTGGTGGCGCTGCCGCTGGTTTGGACGTCGAGATACAAGAAGGCGATAGCCCTTCTGATCGCCGTTTTTATCCTGCAACTGGTGTTGCCGGGCATCGTTCGCGCCGTCTATGTGCGGCCGAATGAGATCTCGATCGAGCGGCCTTACATCGAGCGCCATATCGAGGCGACGTACGGCTGCCTTTGGCCTGAATCGGAATGCTACCGAACGCCCCTTCACCGCTTCCGGGCAAGACGACGGTCGATGCTGTGCAGGACGCCACGCTGCTCGATAATGTTCGGCTTTGGGACCTGCGCGCTTACAACGCAACTATCACCCAGATCCAGGCGCTGCGCCCGTACTACACTTTTCCCGACACCGATGTTGATCGCTACTTCATCAACGGCCGCATCAAGCAGGTACTGCTCTCTCCGCGCGAAATCGACGTCAACCAATTATCCGCCGAGGCGCAGCCAGAGCTGGATCAATCCGCGGTTCATTTATACGCACGGCTTTGGCGCGGTCGTATCCGAGGTCAACAAGATTACGCCCGATGGCCTGCCCGTCCTGCTGATCGAAAACGCCCCTCCGGAAATCAAGTCTCCCGGGTTTCAAGCTCACGCGGCCGGAAATCTACTACGGCGAAAGCACCCAGGATCCGGTCTTTGTTCACACCGCCCGCGAGGAGTTCGATTATCCTTCCGGCGACCAGAACAAGTATTCGACCTACCAGGGCACGGGCGGCTTTCCCGTTGGCTCTTTTCTGCTGAAAGCCGCTGCCGCGATTTCTCAGGGCGAGCCGAACATTATTTTTACCGGCTATCTGACCGGCCAGAGCCGCATGATGATTTATCGCAAGGTGCAGGAACGGTTGGCACACCTGGCCGGCTTCCTGCACTGGGATCCGGACCCTTACCTGGTGATTACCGATGACGGCAGGCTGGTTTGGATGGTGGACGGCTACACGACTTCGCTTTCGCATCCATACTCGGCGGCGCTTCCTGTGGCCGGGCTGGACGAAGGCGCCAACTACATTCGCAATGCGGTAAAGGCCACGGTGGATGCCTACACGGGGAAAATGTCGCTGTACGTATTCGATCCGAGCGACCCCATCATCCAGGTCTTACGAGAACGTTGTTCCCGAAACTATTCCGGCCTGCGTCCGAAATGCCCGCCGATCTGCGCCGGCACGCCCGCTATCCCGAAGTTCTCTTTCGCACGCAGGCCGAGGCTTACCGCATTTTTCATATGCGCGATCCGCAGGTGTTCTACAACAAGGAAGACATCTGGGAGATCGCACGCAACCTGTTCGGCCAGTCCGGACAACCCGAGCCCATGGCAGCCGACTTACGTCGTGGCCACGTTGCCTGGGGAGAAAGAACCCGAGTTCCTGCTGATTCTGCCTTTCACCCCGAGGGGCAAAGACAATTTGATCGGGTGGATGGCCGCCCGATGCGACGGCGACCAACTGGGGAACCTGGTCTTCTTTCCAACTCTCGAAACAGCAATTGATGTACGGCCCCATGCAGATTGAATCGCGCATCGATCAGGACCAGAACATCTCCAAGGATCTCACCTGTGGAACCAGCAGGGCTCGCACGTTCTGCGCGGAAACATCATCGCTCTGCCGGTGACGTGGCGGCTTCCTCTACGTCGAGTCCATTTACATTCAGGCCACCGAAGCCCGCATGCCACAGCTCAAGAAGGTCGTGCTGGCCATGGGCGACCGCCTGATTTATCGGGATACCTTCGAGCAGGCCCTGGCCGAGCTAACGGGCGGTCCCGCGTCGGCCAAGCCCGTTCTCGCCGCGGTTACCCCCTCCCCTGCTCCGGCGGCCATCGGGCAAGGCTTATCCGCGCTCGCAGAACGCCTCCGCCGTCTTCGGGAACAGGCCGAACAACTGGCCCGGGAGCTGGGGACGCTAGAAAAAGAAGCGCAGAAGAAATAGATTTGGATCTAGATCTCATGGGTTGTGCTTCCTTGACGGTCCTCGGCCCGCTCCGACCGTGGGCTTTTTCGATAAAGAACACTTGCAACGAGTTTCAAGGAGGGAAATCCATGATTATTTGCGATCTCTGCGGCGAAGCAAAGGATTGTTTGCAGAAGGACATTGAGGGCAAGGAATACGAAATTTGCTCCGAATGCTGGAACCCATTCGCACAAAAGCTGAGGGGGAAAGGCAGACTGAAGAATCGGGAAACTGTGCTCTTGCCACCCCCAATAGTAATCAAAGAACGGGAAGATAAAGAGCCAGAGGCATTACCAGGAGAGCCGCCGAAGATCTGGGGCGCAGTGGAGAGGCCACATTAAAACTAACCGGAGATGTGCTGCGTGGCACTTTGGCGGTTGTGCCTGGATCCGCCGAAACGGGTAAGAAGTCCCGTTGAAGGAAATGTAGTGCTACGGAACGCTGCTCGCACTCCCATCTCCTCGAACGTCGTTTCTGGATAGGTTCCGGGTTGCCGACTCTCCAGCAGTTACTTCAGGCTGATAACAAAATGTTCGTCGCCCTATAGGAGCGTTGGTTCTCCTTCGACGTGACGGTAGGAGATTTAGAGAGCAAATAGTCAGTGTTGTTTGGAGGCCGCGGCCTATGAGCGCAATTCGGAAAGAAATTCGGAGAGAAGCCTGACGTATTCGTCCGTGGAGCGTTTAAGTTCCTTGGCCAAGCGCAGGTGGAGGGGAACGTCAACGGTACCCGGTTCTGACCTTTCGACGTACTCCCGGAGAGCCGCCTGTGCCTTCAGCATTTTCCCTTCTGCATCTCTTACTTGCTGTTGCGTTGTCATTTCACCGGATCATACCACGGCGCATTGTCGTTCGGAACGACGCGCCGGGTACGCCACGGGTACGCCCGGGTACGCCTCAGGGTTGCTGCCCGTCTTTTTGGCGCCAGCATCCCCGGACAGTGGGAGCGCGTAGTCGAGCTCCTTCGTAAGATGCTCGGGATAAACAATGGGTTCGTCCGGGCCGACGATGGCGTCCACATTCTGAAAAAACATGATCCATGGTGTACCGGATGGTGAAAGTCGGTTTTTTGAGCTTCTTTGTGGTGCTCGCCGAAATGTGTGGCCGCACGCCGCCATTCGATTGAATCCAAAGCATCATCTGCGTGGTTCCTCAGAAGCGTCACGCTGCGATTGAGGAACGACGTGCGCGTATAGTCCAAGGGTGATTCTAGGGTCACTGTGACGTAGCTGCGCCCCCACGGTGGTGATGCTCGCTCCACGGTCAATCAGCGTAGTTGCGACACCGTGTCGGAACGCGTGGAAGCCCGCGACTTGAATCCCCAACGATGACAATAACGGGCGTAGCTTCTTTTCCCGTAATTTGTTCGCTGAGAACGGGCGTCCGTGCCGATTTGCGAACAAGAGACCGAGACCGTTTTGGCGAAAGTGTTTCGAGGCCAAAAAGGACTTTAGTCGGGTAGCGAGAACGGGCGGCATCGGCAGAGATGCGATGCTCGCTTCGCTCTTCGGAGTACCCAACGTTCCTGCGTAGACCGACGACCGAACGTGAATCAGCTCGCGCCGATAGTCCAGTCCTCGACCCTGAGCGCAAGAACTTCCCCTATCCGCATTCCCGTAGAACTCAACACAAAACAGATTGTCCCAAGTGGCTCATCGGTTGCGCTACCATCTGGCGGTTATCTTTCCATTTTGTACGTTGGTGCGGTCTACGGACTGGTACTCGCTATTTATTTCATTTGCTGCCGAGGGGTGCGCGTAACGGATCATCTTCTTGCGCTTGTCTTGGCATCCATAGGCTTACACGATTGCGTTCGCAGGCCCATTCCCAATATTTCTTATGTAGGTCCTTCTAGTCCCGTCGTTGGCCTCAAACCAAGGCGAAGTGCCACTTTTGTATGTCTTTGACGGAGGGGTTCTCGGAGGAATGGCACTCTTGTTACCTGTTCTTCTGCTTTTTGTTTCTCGGTCGATGAGCAAAAAAAAACTATTCACAAAACTGGTGATCGGCAGTTTGCTTAGTGGTTCGGTTGGTGCATAAGGTTGGAGATTGGGAAGTTCCTTGGGACAAGAGGTATGGACAATGTTACCTTGGGTGTCGAATACGGGAGACAACTATGCAGAAAACTTTGTCCGGAATCATGATGGCCGTCGTGGTGGCGCTCGTGTGCATGTTCGCGACAAACGTGCGCGCTGAGAGCAAGGCGGAGAAGCAAGAAGACATCCAGAAGATGGCGCAACAGACTCTGGAGCAGCTCTATCGGGCGCAACCGTCGGCGAAAGCGGCGATCGAAAAGGCGGCCGGATACGCGGTGTTCAGCGACATGGGCTTCAAGATTTTCTTTGGAGGTACCGGTAACGGGCAGGGCGTCGTCGTGAACAATCGCACCAAGCAGAAGACCTACATGAAGATGATCGAACTGCAGGCCGGACTCGGCTTCGGAATATCGAAGTTCCGGAATGTGTTCGTGTTCGGAACCAAAAGCGCTATGGACTCGTTCATCAACTCGGGCTGGCAGTTTGGCGGCCAGGCGACGGCGGGAGCGAAGACGGCTGATAGCGGTGGCGCAATGGCAGGAGCGGTATCCGTCGACAATGACATCTGGATGTACCAGCTGACGGAGAAGGGCCTGAACGTATCGATTACCGTCACAGGGGCGAAATACTACAAAGACGACTCACTCAATTGATCGAATCGGGTAGTTGCTCCGGTCGACCGAGAGAACGGTGAGGATGGTCGCAGCAATCGAGTCGCGCGATTTGAATGACCGACATCGCCCGATGGCCCCGGGGAAGAATCGAATGGTGACTCTACCTAGAGCTGAACCCGTAAGACAAAACATCGAGACCGGTGTCCCGGCAGACGAGACGACCGCGAAAGCCAAGAAGAAACAACCAACGTATACGCACTGTTGGCATGAGTGCCCGTCTGCCTCCTTCAAATCTTCACATCTCCGAGTACGCCACTATACGGGACTTAGCCCACACGATGAGCAGACAAGTGACCAGTAATTCGACCCATTATCAAGATTTGGAAATCTGAACCACCGAACAAATCGAAGGACACGATATTGCCCGGAACAGGCCGCTACAAGGATCGCGACCGGAGCATGCTTAATGCCATCGCGATCTGCCCGGAATGGTAAATCACGTGTTCCACGATTCCGTGAAGCATGGTTTCGTAAGGATAGTCACGCCCAGGAACCTGTTTGGCCAAATCCTCGATGGGAAAATTCCGAATCTTCTCTTCGAGGAGCCCGCGACTTAGGCCCAAGCGGGAGACGAGTTCGTTCCACGGAATCGGCGGCTCGGCCCATTCCTTTTCGGGCTGCCAACGCGGCAGCGAATTACTGTCGGAGGTATTGCGAACTCTTTCATTCCAAAGCAGCAAATGCTGAAGCAGCTCCGAAATTGAATGAGATCCCGGAACGGGTGGTGTCGTCGCAAGCTCAGGCGAAATCTGCGCTAACAACTCTGCGAGCGAAGGTCCGTACCAAGCGGCTTTGACCGTGGCGGCACGGTAAGAATCAGCGATTTGAGTGCGTGTGAAGAATCGCGCCGGCAACGCGCACGCGGGCCACAGCAAGATGAATGAGCGCTTCTGCCGAAGGTTGGAGGGACCCGCGAAGAACATTGCACGCTCCATCGATCTCGCGGAAGTGTTGCGCGTTGAGAGCTGCCTTGTCGAGCCCCGAAGCAGTTATGAGCAAGAGCAGGGGTTCGCGCTGCAAGACAGCGCTGAAGTTGCCGCTCGTGCCTAGTGCCCATCCGCGAGCATGGAATGCGCGCCCCGCCTGGGCTAGAGCGTTGGCGAACAGCCGAGAGGAAGCGCGAGGTGGCTTGCTACGATAGTGAGGTGGGACCGTCACGGAGAGTAAGCATAAGGGTGAGGAAGACAGGAAGCAAGAAGGCACCTATCAGCGCATGAACCTACCTTTGATCCTGATCTCCACGCTACCTCAACAGGGCCAGCAAGTCCGAAGTCGGACATTGCCAGAAACTATTTTCCTCAGATCTCACGGGGCAAGGCCTCCAAGTCGATCTCGTGAGAGGTACTGCCGATTGGGCTGAGCGAGAACCGTTGGGAGAAAGGGTGGCAATTCCGGCCGGAATCTATCCTCCGGTGCGCCTGCGTTTCGTGCCAAATCAGTTGGTGACAGAGAATGGAGTTGCAGAAGAGAACTCGTGCAGCAGCGGGAGATTCAACTGTATCATCACGGAGGATGCCGCGTTCACCGCTCGTGCTCGATGGTGGTTCGCCACAGCTCAGCATCATGTCAGATAGAATTGAGGGTGGTTCTCTTCTGCTCCCTCCCGATACCGACGCTGATGTAGTCATCGAATTGAAGCCTGTCCGGGCGGTGTTCTTATCTTCCGATGAAGATGTGCGTTCTTCTTCCCGTGGTCACTCGTAGCGCGAAGCGCGCTTGAGTCGCTGTTGACGCGCGCCCGTGCGCTGGGGCTTGCGGCACATCTGACCGATCGGTTCTACGACATCGATGTAGCGGCCGATCTCTGTCTACCTTTGGCTGGCCTACTATTGCTCGGCCACGCGCAGGACGAAGCTATCTCCGGGTCCGCAGGAAGTTGGGCTTTCGACCATTAGTATGCAACGCTACTTTGCCGAATGAGCACTCTCGCTGCTCACGAGGTGTCGGCTTAGAAAGAAAGATTTCCATGACTTCTCAGGGAAAATGCGCTACATACTTTTCAGTGAAACTCGCGACATTGCTTCATCGTAGAATGAAGATTATCTCCAACCGAACGCGGCGATGTGATCGGTCAAGGGCATGACGGAAGATTCGACTCCTCCGATCTTCGGCCATGCGCTGGATCAACCGTCCACATTCACCCCCAAGAACTTGATCGACGATGTACGCCGAAGCCGCCAGATCCCGGTCGGAATCGTCCCCCCCGTGTGCATCCTGGAGTTCGATGGAGATATTACCGACTGGCTGGTTCGAGATGGCATAGCCAAGCCCTTCGGGCCTTGGGCATGTTTTCATACCTCGATGTTCACGATGGAACTTGAAGGTGTTACCTGCGGAATCATCGCGCGAACCATCGGCGGACCCTACGCGGTACTGATTGCCGAGCAACTCCAAGCCGCAGGGGCCAAGCTCATCATCGGGCTGACCTCGGCCGGCCGCGTGTCTCCCGATTTACCGCTCCCGTGTCTCGTGGTGGCAACCAGCGCGATTCGTGACGAGGGAACTTCCTATCACTACCTGCCGCCAGACAGAGAGGTCGCGTGCAAGTCGCCGATCGCCCCACTTCTCGAGCGGGAGTTGATTGCCACCGGATGGGCCGTCCGCTCGGGTAAGGTGTGGACGACGGATGCCCCTTATCGCGAGACCGAGGCGCAACTCAATAAATGGACCCGGGAGGGCGTACTCGCGGTCGAGATGCAGGCCGCATCGCTTTTTGCCTTTGGCGTAGCCAGGCAAGCTTCCGTAGCCTCGGTTGCCATGGTCAGCAATGCCGTCGATCATGCGGGAGCGCAGTTCGATACCGGCTCACAGGAGGATGGCCTCCGAGTTCTCAAGGGGATCGCTCGAGCAGCCCGATCTCTTTTCGCCACTGCGTGATCTGTCCAATCTGATTCAGTGCCGAGTCGGTCGGCATTACTAAGCCGCCGGGAGCAAACCAGTTGGCTGCAAAGTCGTCAGAGCTGAGATGTCGAACCGCGGAGCCTAGATGATTCAGTCTGGATCACGGAGAAGCCGAAAGTTATCTATTCGTCCGCCAGCGCTAGTGTTGACCGAACCGATCAACTCCCGGACGGTCAACTCGGAAGCTCCCTAGAACGGCGATCTGGGAAACTGGCCCACCGCGCGGCGAAGTCCACTTCGTTGATAGCTGGAGCTAATTCTGATGACCGATCGCGTTGAGTCACAAAGTAGTCGCTGATCTTTTTGTTACGAACCAGAGAGGGGCAGGAACTCTTCCTTGCCCCTCTTGTGAATCACTGGACTTCAATTCTCTTCGCGTCCAATTCATTCAGATAGTCTGGTCAGCCTACAGGGACAAAGGATGCCTGACAGATTTCGTTCAAACGTTTGACGGGGGGCACCTCAGTGAACATGCAGCGGCAACAACTTCGCGAATAGCCCTAGTGACCACTTCGGGGTGGTCAAGATGGATCCAGTGCCCGCTGTCGATCGCCACCACATGCCGCCCACGCGAAGAGAGCTGTGCTAGGTCGCGTTGCCACTGGGTGTATGGTGCCGCGTGATGTTCTCCCGAAAGGACGACCAGCGGCAAATCCCGGAGCGAACTAACCGCAGCCGCTTGCGCGGCACTGACCGGCAGTGCGACAACGTGCTGTCCCAGGCTAATGAAATTCTTCGGCTGCGACCACAACGCGCGGACAACTGGCAGGATCGGTACGGGCAACTTACGAATCTCGCCTACAATCCGTTGCGCCGCAGCTGCTGTGTCGAAGCCGAATGCACTCACCGCCGCCCATCCCAGCCTGGGCGAACCTCGCGCCAGCCGGGCGAGGCAAAACCGAACAACACCCAAGCGTGCGAGCCACGCCGCAATCCAAGCGTATCGCAGGCTCACTTCGCTAATGCGCAACTGCTTCGGGGTCGGATTCTCCCATTCGGCAGGGTGAATTGAATCCACCAGCACCATGCCAACGACCTCATTTCTATACGTGTGTGCGAACGCCCGGTTCACATATCCTCCAAACGAGTGCCCAACGAGAACATATGGCCCTGGCACACCTGTTGCATCGAGCAGTGTGTGTAGCTCCTGTGCGATCTGTTGTGCCGTTCGCGGCTCGCGCGCCGGATCGCTCCACCCGTGTCCAGCGCGGTCGTAGCTTACCGCGCGAGTGAACTGCGCCACCTGCGGCTGCACCAGCGTCCAACTCAGGCACGACGCACCCATGCCTGATTCGAAGACCACGGTCGGTGTGCCTTCTCCGGTTACGTGGATGTGCATTCGCCTCTCGTTGACTCGCACGAGGCGCCCAGAAGGCGGAAAGCGCCGGCGGTCCTGCCACGTTCCAATTACCTGGTAGATCGCGCCCGCCACTAACGGTAGGGCGAGTGCGCCGAGGAGAACCGCGAGAATCATAAATGTCGTTTGCACGGGTACCCTGAGCATCCAAGAATACACTCGCCTGGCGGTCTTCCTGGCCGATCACTCGCGACTAGAACTCGTTTTTCTCTCTCTAGACCGACCGCATCATGCTCTCAAGTGCACTCTAATCAGTTCGATTTCACGAGG
Organism: Candidatus Acidiferrales bacterium; assembly: GCA_963792145.1. Lineage (GTDB taxonomy): Bacteria > Acidobacteriota > Terriglobia > Acidiferrales > UBA7541 > Acidiferrum. The sequence continues at coordinate 20,284 of CAWBVH010000059.1, read as the reverse complement.
CAACCGCTCTCTTCTCATTCCGAAAAGTTCAGGCGGCCAAGGAGGAGTTGGACTGACCTTCTCACCGGTGGGTGGTAGAATAGTTTCTGCGATGTCCGACCTTGCAGCCAAGACGTGCGTCCCCTGCCGTGGAGGGGTGCCCCCGCTAAAGGGTGAGGAGCTCACCCGACTTCAAAAGCAGGTCGATGGGTGGGACATCATCGAAGAACATCACATCACGAAGACCTTCACGTTTCCTGATTTTCGCGGAGCTCTCAAATTCGTAAATCGCGTGGGCGAGCTTGCTGAGGAGCAGAGACACCACCCAGACATCTTGCTTGCCTGGGGAAAAGTCGATATCACAACCTGGACGCACAAGATTAACGGTCTGACGGAGAGCGATTTCGTATTGGCGGCAAAGATCGACCAACTCCCCCAATCCTAGCTTTTCCTGCGCACCACCAAACCACACTCCCAAAAGGGTACGCCGGGGCCTCTTTTTATCCGAGTGAGTGTCGGACACGGAGACGCCGGGTGTCGTAGGGAGTTTGGGCCGGTCATTCGGACACGCTGCGCGCATTCGCAGAGGCCAAGTACATTTCATCGTTAGGATTATCCTTCCCTCGAATTTCAGTTGAGTTCCGATGAAAATCGCCTTACAGCATTGCGAGGAGCGAGATGGGTGTATTATCGCAGTTGAGTGATAACCATGATTGCCAAAGCTGCGGGAATAACGATGACATGTCTCGCAGCATGCCTGCTTGCTGCTGATGCACGGAATACTTCGCAACCTCCAGTGTCATGGAACAAGAAGGCCGCAGCTACGTACCTCGATGGACGCGAAAACTGGTGGATGAATTGGCCGAGGGCGGCTCGCGACCATGGTACTTTCTGCGTGTCCTGCCATACTGCGGTGCCTTATGCAATCTCGCGGCCTGCCCTTCGTTCAGTGCTGGGTGAACAAACCGCCACTGTCAATGAACAGAAGCTAATAGACAATATGACGATGCGAGTGCGCCTTTGGAAGGAAGTCGAGCCGTGGTATAGCGATGAGAATGTGGGCGTTCACAAGACAAGTGAATCGCGAGGAACCGAATCCATTCTGAATGCATTCATTCTCTCTAACCATGACGCCCAGACAGGCACACTGAGCGCCGATGCGAGACTTGCGTTTGCCAACATGTGGGCTTTGCAGCAACAAACGGGCGACGAAAAAGGGGCTTGGTCTTGGTATCACTTTGACAATCAACCTTGGGAGGCATCGGACTCGCAGTACTACGGAGCGGCCCTCGCGGCCATCGCAGTTGGGACAGCGCCGCAAGATTATCGGTCGAGCCCCGAGATCCAAGCTAATCTCAATAGCCTTCGCGAATATCTTGACGGCCACGCTTCGAAACAATCTCCACTCAACAGAGTGATGCTTCTCTGGGTGTCGGTGAAGTTGCCTGGAACACTCAAACCCGGAGACAGTCTGCCGATTATCAAGGAGATTTTCAGTAAACAGCAAGAAGATGGGGGTTGGAGTTTGACGTCGCTCATTGGGCCGTGGAAACGACACGACGGAACTCCGCTCGAAACCATGAGCGACGGATACGCCACAGGCCTTGCCATTTACGTCTTGGGACAAGCGGGCATTACTCGCAGAAATCTCCAAATGAACCTGGGCTTGTCGTGGCTTGTAAATAATCAGGACAAGACGGAGGGCCGGTGGCTCGCGTCCTCTCTGAACAAGAAACGGGACCCGTCATCCGATACCGGCCCTTTCATGAATGACGCCGCCACTTGTACCTCGCCAAAACCTCGTACACCTGCAAAATGAATGACTTGGGGCAAAGCTCGATTCGGACTTTTCCGATATGATTCCGGCTATGATCGCATCGCTCCGACATTTCCTCGGTTGGTTGGTCAGCGCTTTCCGCTCCCGCGAGGACCTCGTCCTCGAGAACCTGGCTCTCCGTCGGCAATTGCTGGCTCTGCACGCGCAACAACCTCGCCGTCGATTAACTGCCCTGCACAAGCTGTTCTGGGTTGCGTTGCGAACGTTCTGGTCCGGGTGGACTAAGCCGCTCATCTTGGTCACTCCTAGAACCGTCGTGAACTGGCATCACGCCGGTTTTCGTTTGTATTGGGCGTGGGTCTCCAGAGTCAGCCAGGTAGGGGGACGGAAGCGTGTCGGCAAAGAGGTCCGCGCCTTGATTTTTCGTATGGTTTCCGAGAATCCGACCTGGGGAGCACCGCGTATTCACGGCGAACTGCTCAAGCTGGGTTTCGAGCTCTCGGAAAGGAGTGTCTCGCGATGGATCCGGCGAGCTCCGAGAGATCCCGATTCCGTGAAGCGCTGGCTGACGTTCCTCAGAAACCATCGCGAGGCCATTGCGGCAATGGATTTCTTCACCGTCCCAACGCTCACGTTTGGTGTTCTGTACTGCTTTTTCGTCATCGGCCACGACCGGCGGAAGATCCTGCATTTCAATGTGACGCGAAATCCCAATGCACTTTGGGTTGTACAGCAATTGCGAGAAGCATGGGCCTACAAACAGCCGCACAGATTCTTGCTACTCGACCGCGACGCAAAGTTTGGCAGCCGAGGTGCTTTCGGCTGTGAGGGACATGGGAAGCGAGCCAACTCGCACGGCCTTTCGCAGTCCGTGGCAGAACGGTGTTGCGGAGCGCTGGGTGGGAAGTTGCCGACGCGACTTGCTGGACCACGTGATCATCCTGAATGAGCGGCATCTCAAACGGCTGATGTCTTCCTACCTGCTCTACTACAAGTACGTTTCATACTGCCCCACCTCGCTATGTGGTTGAAAAACCGAGTGTACTCTGTTTAGAAGTTGGTATTGTGGGGTTTCGATTGCTGCCTCGGACGCGTGCAAGGAACTGTGCGGCAGCCTCTGTTTCTATCGCGCGTCGATTAAAAATCCAAGGGCCGTCGTCCAAGGGATGCTCGGCTTCGATCTCGCCTCTTTCGACCGCCAGCCGAAGTGTTCTGGGACTCACGCCTAACGTTTTGGCTGCTTCCGTTAGGTTCATCCATCCTTCTGCCTTACACTTGTCGGCATCGAAACAAGGAATCGCGTGATGACTCCGCAGGGAAGTCACTCGTTCCTGCGTCCAGCGATTGCCGCGCCCGGTCAACAGGCCATTTCGATTGAGCACACCAGCGATCACTTCATCCGAACAGATGCGGGTCAACACTCTCACGGTATCGATAATTTCTTTTGATGTTTGCGCGCTATTCTGCCCACGCCGCCGCCGAGGCAAACGCAACTCCGTGTGCACGCCACCCTTCCAGTGAAGGACCAGAATGACCTCACCCGCCGGAGGGTTCACATCCACGACAACCTCGTGTATCAGCGCTCGAACAATGCGTTTCTTCAGACGAATATCGGTGTCCGGACAATTCCACACCGTCTCCAGTTTGCCCGCGAGATCGTCAAACTCTTCCCTTGTCGGTGTCGTCGTTTTTCCTTGACCATGGACGTGCTGCGCAATGCGCAGTTCGATCTCTTGGACCCGCTGCAAGGCTTGATTCCAGCGGCGCTCCAATTCGTCGGCTACCAGACGGTTTTGCGGATCCGCGGCATCGTACTGCTTTTGGGCACGCTGCGCCGCATAGCGTGCCGCTTCCAGATCTCGTCTCCAGGCGTCCAAGACGTCGTCCTGCTTGCGGGTTTCTTCTTCGCTTGCCAATATCGCCGCTTCCACTGCCGCAGGTTGCACCACGCGCAGCACCTCGTTGGCGATGGTTTCGTCTACGCTCATCCCACCGAATGCAATACAACGCGGTTGCCCATTGTCCAGCGAGCCCCGACGACATACATAACGGAGTACATCATGGTGGTTGCCAGTGTACAACACGGTGAGCTTACGACCACACCGCCGACAGCGCAACAGACCGGCCAGCAAAGCGGCACCGCCTTGTACGGCGCCTGATGGTCCGTGCCCGCTAACATTTTCCGCGATCGCTTGTTGAATCTGCTGATGTTGTTCCCAACTCACGTAGCCCGCATGCGCGTTTGGACGCAAGGCCAGCCACTGCTCCTTCGGTTTGCGTCGAATGCCGCGATGGGGCTCGCCGTTTTCATAGCGCAGCGTGTGTTCTGTTTTTCCGTAGGCATAGGCACCGCCGTAAACCGGGTTGGTCAGAATTCGGTAGATCGTTGCGTAGGAAGGACGTTTCCAACAGGTCTCGCCTTGCCGGGTGTACACGGGAAATTGCAAATCGTGTTCCAGGAACCATAGCAAGGTCTGACGAACCGTTCCGAGTTCGAGAAATTTGCGAAACACCAACAGCACGGCTTCCTGCACACGACGGTCCGGATCTTTTTCCCAATGTTGTTCTTCGCCCTTCAAATAACCGACCGCTGCGGTCACCAGCAGTTCGCCTCGCCGCGCTTTTTCGCGCCGCGCTTCGACCGAACGCTGGCGCAGCAAGTCCAGTTCGTATTCGTTCAAACTACCCTTCAGCCCCAACAGCAAGCGATCATTGCTTTGGCGCGGACTATAGACAGTCTCCTGGTCGACTAACAGTGTGTCTACGATCCGGCAGACTTCCACCAATTGTTGCCACTCCCGGCTGTTGCGCGCGAAGCGAGACACTTCCCGAGCGGCCACCGCTCCCACCTTGCCCAAACACACTTCCGCCACCATGCGTTCGAAACCCGCACGCGTGACCGTCCCGGCCGCCGACCGACCCAGATCTTCATCCACAACTTCGATCTCGCGCCATCCCAACTGCTGCAAGCGATCTTGCATGGCATACTGCAACTTCTGACTTTCCAGATTGTGACTGACCTGGTATGCGGTGGACTGACGAATATACAGAATCGCCTTTCGCTCGAGATGGTGTGGCTTGATCTTGTCACTCATCGCCCGCCCCCTTTTTGCTGCCGGAGACGTGAACTCTTCCGATGTGCTCGCGCAGCAGTCGCGCCAGCAACCGTACTGTTTTCCGTTTGGTTTCTGGAGGCAGCAGCTGCCAAGACGGACGCTTCTGGGGTGGATGAAACAGTTTGAATTGAGCGACTCTCTGTCGGGTTAGTGATTTTCGCATCAGCACCTCCTGGAGATAGCAAGGAATGATGCTGACCTTGTAGCACAACGTCACTGTCAGGAAGCGACGCACATCGAAGCAGGGCCTTCAAATCCAGCAACGCACCGCAGCTGACCGTGGGCACCGTCGCCAGGCGCATACGGCAGCAGGCCACCGAATCGAACATCCATTGTGGGATCTCCAGGAGCCGAGCCCCTGGCTTGTCATCGAGGCCACACTGAAACACAGCTCGCCCATTTCTGGTGAAGGTTTCGTGAACAGCCACAGCGCGAGCGTACCAAGGGTGCCAAAGGTAACTGACTTCTCGCGATTCAATATTATGGGTGTTGCGTTGTCGAGTTGTATCACGAGGACCGGACGCATCTCGGACTCGCGAAGGACACGCCAGCAAGTCGGCCTACAGAAATTCGCTCTGCGCGTGAAAGGAAGATTCAATCCTTTCCGAGACTCGGTGGCCTGCACCATCGTTATGCGGTGGCAGCGTAGATTCAAGAGCTGTTTTTCTGAGAGCCAAATTCTTTTTTGAAACCCGGCCAGGCACAGTCCACGTTCTCTGCGAGCATTTTCGCGGATCGACGAATCAGCATGCAATCCCAAACCGAAGAACCTCCGCCAAGGAGAAAGAAATCCTTTTAATGTGGTGCACGACGATTTGGCGAACTACAGGATAGTTCGAAATTGAACAGATTCGCGACTGGCTACAATCGCATTCTGTGAGAATGAAGAAGAGCGAACTCACGCTCAAACAAGTATCCGCCGTCCCCTGTCCTACCTGCGGCGTCGCTATCGGGATGCGGTGTGTGTTGCATTCAGGCGGCAAGCGCTTAGAACCTCACGTAGACCGGAAGCTTGCCGCCATTGAGGCCCTCGACGGAAAGCGAATTTACTCTGGTCAGCGACACTACTTCTTTGCAAGTTCGCCCCTGAAATGACTCTCAACATCTTCATGAGTCAACGGGTTTTTGGCTTTAGCTAATACGACCGAATAGACGACCTCATTCCGCTCGATCTGCGCGGTGATAAATGCTCCATCTTGCGGGAGTTCTTGATAAATGAATTTCACATTCCTGCCGTCTTCAAGTTTCTTGACCCACTCTTCGTCTCGCATGTCATAGTTCCTCGGGCCCGATGTCAACGTATGTCGCAATTATACGTCGTTCAGTGCAAGAAATTGCAGTCGCGGGCTAGCTCTTGAGTACTCGCCTGCCGGACGTGTGCCGTCCAAAAAGCCTACGGAGCCTTTGCTATCCACCAAAGCACCTTGGCGAGAATTGTCCAGCGGTGCTTGGAGCTTAGCGTAATTGATTCGTATCCGTGATTTTCAGGCTCGAGCACTTCGGTGCGATCGAAACGTCTAAGACGGGAGACCGTTAAACCTGTATCTTTCTGCCAGGCGATAACGATTTTTCCATTCAACTGTGTTCGGTCATTTTGTGAAGAATCCACAGCAAGGATACAACCGTCCTGGATGAGTGGACTCATCGAATTGCCTCGAACCCGCAGACAGCTTGTTGTGGCCGGATTCGGACACCAGTCCTCGGGAGCGGCAATCATGCTTTCTAGGGATCCCGACGGAAGACTAGACGAGTGGCCACCCGTTTGAGCATGCGCGGCAGCCACGACTTTCAAAAGAAGAATTGCGACAAGCTTTTGCTTCTCTAAATGAGTTTTTTGAGCCCCGCTACCTGCACGCACAATCTCGAGATCGGCGAACCTGCTTTTCTGCAGACGTGCTCACACCTCGGGCATGACGCGCAGCAAGTTTTACTGTGCAGACCGGCGCGTCCCCAAAAATACCAACACGTGGGGTTTCCGGCGAGGTTTCCGAGTTCGATGTAGGCCCGATCCGTAGGCGCTTGCTCTCCGCGCTCCCACCGGGAGATAGCCATCGCCGAATAATGTAGTCTCAGTCCAAGTTCAGCCTGATTCAAACCGAGTTTATGCCGCAGCTCCCGAATTAGTCTCGCTCACTCGGGTTCCGGAGTCTTCGATTTGTTGGGCACTCTCGGCATAGCTGATTCTTACTCGCCAAGGAGGCCCTACTGCCAATCTATGCCGACGTATGTGATTTGAAAAGGGGAAAACAATCTACCTCGAGAATTGTGTGCGGCCGCACTACGGCGCTTCAAGTGCCTGGTTGGCTCGCTAGTCAGACATTGGCGCGTAGATTTTCCGTTTGTATGTCCACTAGGTGCAGAGTCCAAGGCTTCTTGGAACGTCTGAGGTTCGGCCACCGAGACTCTCTCAAAACAAGTGTGTCGAGCCAAATCGGGGTGTCTCGACTTGGAGGAACGACCCGCTCCAATTAGGACGCGCGACCTTGTGTCGCTGGTGGTTGAGCAGCCCGTGTGTCAGAGTCACTTTCATGACCTAGCTACGCTAAGCTAGAGGGATCTGTATACAAGTGAACAGACATGCGCTCGGACAAAGTCTAGGATTGGATTGCCGTAAAAGGACTGTTTTGTTGGCCAGTCTATCCCCGCAAGCTTGGTCGCAAGCCCCTCACAAGCGCCAAGGATATCGAACGAAAACTTAGGAGGCACTCAGGCTCAATGAGCGGTCCGGCTGGCCTGGTTAGAAGTGTCTCTTAACACAGATAGAAAGGAACAAAGATTATGCCTCTCATTCAGATTCTGTTAGCCCTGATCGTCGTGGGCGTCCTCCTGTGGTTGGTGAACCGTTTCATCCCTATGCAGGGAACTATCAAATCGATTCTGAACGGGGTCGTGGTCATTGCCGTGGTGTTGTGGCTCCTAAACATTTTTGGACTATTTCATTCCCTCTCCCACATACGCATCGGGACATAGGCAGTGGCGATGAGCGGCTCAGTCGGGAGTTGTGATTCGAGGAACAGAGCTAACGATCGGCAAGATGTTTCGCGTCAGATACGCAACATGACGCGCGGGCCAATACGCGGTAATGGAGAATCATCATGAAACCAATTGGAGTTGTCAGTTCAACGGCGTTGTTTCTGCTTCTGGGATTTTCTATTCCCGCTCAAGCTGGCCAGGACCAGCAAGAGAAGCCGCAAAAGCAGGAGCAGCCCGCTAAGCCCGAAAAGCAGCAACAGACGAAGCCTGCTACTCAGCCGAAACAAGAACAGCAACCGAAGCCCCAACAACACGCTCAGCAGCAACCGCAAGCAAAACCCCAACCGCAGCAACATACGGAGCAGCAGACCAAGAGCCAGCCACAACAACAACGGAAACCGCAGCAGCAGCCACAACAAGCCCAGACTGACAAACAGCAACAGCAACCACCGCAGCAAGCCAAGGGGCAGCAAGATCAGCAGCAGAACCAGCAGCACCAACAACAGCAACAACAGGCCCAGTCCGACAAGCAGCAACAGCAGCACTCCCAGCAGCAAGCCAGGGGGCAGCAGGACCAGCAGGGGCAGCATCAGCAACAGAGCCAGAACGCCCAGCAACAACAGCGCACGGAGCAACAGCCTCGCGTGCAGCAAGTCGCTATGCAATCCCAGCAGGAGCAGCGCCGGCAGCAAGGCGAACAACAAGGTGACTGGCAGCAGCATCGCGCGCATAACTGGCAGTCCGAGCACCGCGATTGGCAGCAACGCGGCGGCTACAATGGCTACCGCATTCCGGACGACCGCTACAATGGCTACTTTGGTTCGGATCACTCGTTCCGCATCTACAGCTACCCAGTAGTTATCGTGGGCGGATACCCGCGCTTCCAGTACGGAGGCTATTGGTTCAGTTTGGTTGATCCGTGGCCGGAATACTGGTCCAACGACTGGTACGACAACGATGATGTGTATATCGACTACTCGGGAGGCGGCTATTACATGTACAACCGAAGGTATCCCCGCGACCGAATCGCAATCTCTGTGTACGTGAATTGACCGCTGATCAAGCGCGGCGATCGAACACGACTCCGACCCGGCGTGGACAGCTTTCAACGAACAGGAAAGCCGCTGGGACGGAGAGGGCAACAGACAATGAACGGAATGCGCTGTAAAAGGAGTGCACCATGCTCGGAACCATATTAATCGTGATCTTGATCCTGGTGCTCTTGGGAGCATTGCCGCGGTGGTCACACAGTCGAAACTGGGGCTATGTTCCGTCGGGTGGCATAGGCCTCGCGATCCTCATCGTCGTCATTCTCGTGCTTCTTGGGCGTATTTAGGAATGTCACCAATCGTCGGAGGTAAGTGATGGATGAGTTTAAACGACACGCAATCCAGTTTCTCGAAAAAGAAATCAAGACGTACACGGCCTTGTCCCTATTCTTGACGAAGAAGGGCATTAAGGAACATGTACGCGTGGGCCAGAAAAGTGTCCTGATCAGTCCCTCGTTTTATAAAGAGAGAGTGAAGGAAGCGAAGAAACTTGCCTACGAGCTCAGAAAATCAGATTAGGGCCCAACTTTGTCACGGCGCTGTTTCCAGTGTGTCGGGCAGATGGTCCGTTCGCGCGGTCGCAGTCTTACTCGGGATACTGCTGTGCACCGGCGGTGCGTCCGCATACTCGGTCCTCACGCACGAGGAAATCGTAGACCTGGTGTGGACCGATGAACTCCGCCCACTTCTCCTCAAGCGCTTTCCCGGCCTCACGGAAGACCAACTGGCGGAGGCACATGCTTATGCCTATGGCGGCGCCGCCATTCAGGATCTGGGCTACTATCCGTTTGGCAGTGTCGAATTCAGCAATTTAGTGCACTACGTTCGCAGCGGTGACTTCGTTCAAGAATTGCTGCTGCAAAGCCAGGATGCGGACGAGTACGCCTTTGCTCTTGGCGCGCTGGCACACTATGCTTCCGATATAGCCGGCCATCCGGCGGTCAACGCGTCTGTTTCCATTCAATATCCCAAGCTGCGAGCGAAGTACGGCAAATCCGTCAGGTACGCACAGGACCATACCGCGCATTTGAAGACAGAATTCGGATTCGACATGGTGCAAGTAGCAAAGAATCGGTATGCGTCGCAGCAGTACCACGATTTCATCGGATTCCAGGTCGATAAGCCGCTGCTGGAGCGAACCTTCCCGATCGTTTACGGAGTGGAGTTGAAAGATGTGCTGCCGCATGAGGATCTCGCTGTCGGTTCCTACCGATTTGCTGTCAGCCGGATGATCCCGCAAATGACCCAGATCGCACTTCGCACTCACAAAAAGGACATGATGAAGGAGACGCCCGATTTTGCGAAAGAGAAGTTCCTCTATCGCCTGTCGCGCTCCGAGTATGAAAAGGAGTGGGGAAAAGACTATACGAAGCCCGATTTCGGCACTCGCGTGTGGTCCGTAGTATTGCGTTATATGCCAAAAATTGGTCCCTTCAAGGCGCTGGCGTTCAACAATCCCACCCCCAAGACAGAGGACCTGTACTTCAAAAGCATCAATACCACCGTCGATCAATATCGTATTTATCTTCAGCAAGTTCGCGTTGGCTCACTGCAACTCACCAACTGTGATTTTGACTCGGGCGAGGAAACCAAGGCGGCCGAGTACTCTTTGACCGACGAAACCTATGCAAAATTGCTTGGCCAGCTCGCAGAGAAGAAGTTCGACCGGACTTCGCCGCAACTGCGCGACAATATCTTGAACTTCTATTCTGACCTCTCTCTCCCTCAAGAAACCAAAAAGAACGCTGCTCGCTGGCAGAATGTGTTGTCGTCTCTTGACCAGTTGAAGCTGGCCACGCCGGCTCCCATCCTGGCTGCCGGCCCCGCATTGCGACGCTGATGCGCGCCAGCCGCACTTCGGAACTTCCACTGATCTGTAGTCCGGACCGCGTACAAAACCGAGTTTCTCCAAACAAAATGCGAATGTGTCCTCAAGTGTACAGACTCAACGTTTCAGTTCGTCTAGTATGGGTTTTGCCCGGGAGACATTGAAAGCGGTCTCCTGGCGCGGCACAAGCGCTCTAAATAAGAGTTTCTTGTGAGATTGGACCGGCAATGCTTTGGACAATTCTCGTAGTCTTATTTGTGCTTTGGCTCCTAGGTGTGGCGACGTCCTACACGCTCGGAGGGTTCATCCACATCCTTCTGCTCGTGGCTCTGGCCATCTTCGTTATTAACATGATTCAGGGCCGGCGACGGTCGGTATAAGCGCTGGAGCGAAAATATGAAACCGATCATTTTGGCTGGAATTCTCTTCATTGTTCTGGGCGGGCTGGCTCTTGCCTACCAGGGATTCAATTACACCCACCGCGAAAGAGTAATGGATGTAGGACCAATGCATGTCACCAGAGAAGACCATGACCGAGTTTCTATTCCCCCGATACTCGGCGGGCTGGCCCTGGTGGGTGGGATCGTCTTGCTCGTCGTCGGAGCGAGGAAGAATTCTTAAATCGAAATTACGAAAGTGCCCCGCCTGAGAGTCGGGCAACGCATAACCCTCTCCTGACTCGAACTGTGTTGAAAATCCTTAAACCAGACACTTGAAGAAACAATCGTTCGCAAAAGAAGTCCCGACCATGGAGGTCAGTAATGAGAAAGTATTTAGTAGCTGCAGCATGTCTCGCCCTTGTGGCAGGCGTAATATCTGCCCAAGGTTTAAATAAGGAGCAAAAACGTCTGGAAGAGAGTGGCGTCGTCATGCAGGAAGTGCTCAACATCCCGGACAACATTCCACATGATCTGTTGGAAAAGGCGGAATGTGTCATCGTGTTTCCGTCCTTGATGAAAGCAGCGTTTGTATTCGGCGCTGAGTATGGACGCGGAGCCATGGTTTGCCGGACTGGCGATCAGTTCCGTGGGCCTTGGGGTGCCCCAGCCATGTACGCACTCGAGGGTGGCAGTTTCGGTTTCCAAATCGGCGCAGAAGCTACCGACTTAATCCTGCTGGTGATGAATGACAGAGGCATGGAATCAATTCTCAGCAGCAAGGTGAAATTAGGGGCTGATGCTTCGGTTGCGGCAGGCCCCAAGGGACGCGATGCTTCTGCCGACACCGACGCTTGGATGCGAGCCGAGATTCTCAGCTACTCGCGCTCGCGCGGTCTGTTTGCCGGAGTCTCCGTTGAGGGCACTACGCTTCGTCCGGACGATGACGCCAACGAACAGGTCTATGGCCACGCCATCAAGGCAAAGCAGATCGTAAGAAGTGAACATATGGTCGTGCCTGTGGCAGGCCGTCAACTCGTGAACGTTTTGGAAAAGAGTGCACCACGAAACGAATCGGAACACGCCGCTTCGAATCAGTAGTCGGCTTGACCGGCCTGCCAGTATATTCATATCCCGGCAGGCTGCTAGGCTTGAAGCCCGACAATGCCTTACTCGTGCAAGACAACCGCTTGCAGTGATTTGTTCGCCTTGATTTTGCGTTGTAGAAAGCTAAGAGGAATCTACTCTTCAAACTATTTTCAACGAATCCTTACGCATGCCCGCCTGGCTGTCGAAAGCAAGGCTATTGACGATCAGGTCGCGGACGTCACTCACCAAAGGGACGGAACGAACCGTAAACGATGGTGTGGTCCGCAAAAATTCCATCCGGCGGTTCCGCTTTTCTGCCATATTGAAATGTCCGCCATGGATGTCCGGAGGAGCACTTTTGTGAACTCTTGATAGTTGATTTGCGGTAAGTCCTGGAGGCCGTAGGCCGGAAGGACTTACCGCGCGCGCGGCGGTTCCGGGCAGTGACGCAGGCGCAGATAACGGTTCCGGAAGCGCAACCAGTGAGAGCCGTCCAGTCGCCGTTCGATTTCCACCTGCGCTCCCCGTAAGCCCGCGCAGACCTCTTCCCTGGGCACACCCCAACGGTTTCCATCCCAGCTGACCGTGTGATCGTCGGCCACCTTGCGAACTACGCGCACGCTCAGGATTTCTTCCAAGTGATGTTCGCGCCCCAGCCTTCGATGGGCATTGCGTGGATTGCGCGGTGCCACCGTAAAACGCTCTTCCCACTCCGGGAGAAATCGCGTTTCCAAGAAGTGATTGGCGGCCTCGATGCTGTCGATTCCCGCTAGGCGCATTTCTTTCACCAGGCGGTCCTGCAGGGTCTCGAACAGCCGCTCAATGCGACCCTTGGCCTGCGGACTTTGCGCTGCGATCCATTCGATCCCCAGTTCCTGGAGGGCTCGTCCGAACTGCGAGCGGGCTTCTTCTCCCTGCAGTTGTTCCCCGATCCCTGCCCGGCGAGTCGTACGAAAAATGCTGTTTTTATCGGTGTAATGGGCTAAAGGACGTCCGTAGCGCCGCAGCCACCCGCCCAACGTTCGCAGGTTCTCTTCCGTGCTGTCGTGCTCGGTAAATTGTGCCCAGAACTTGCTGGTTGCGTCATCGATCAGCGCGATCAACTGACAAGCCGGGCCGCGCTCCTCCAGCCATCGGAACGGGGAGCTATCCTGCATCACCAACTCTCCAAAACTGGCTCTTCGCTCTCGCCACACGTGGATCTGCTTCACGCGCTGGCAGCGCGGACGCCAGAAGGCCGCTTTGGTCATCCACTTCCGCAGGGTCTCGTGGCTCACCGGCAGTCCTTCCTTGGCCAAGTGTTCGGCGGCTAACGTGGGCCCGAAGTCTGCATATCGCTGGCCTAGCCGCTTCAGAACTTTCTGCTCGAAGCAAGCAGCGAACTTGCGGTTCGATGGTCGTCCGCGTAATCCGTGGATCACCGCCTGGTCTCCATACTTCTCGATGCGCCGCAGTAGCCGGCGTACCTGACGGTCGGACAGCTGTAATCGCCTGGCCGCTGCGACCTGTGTCAACTGTCCCTGCTTCACTTCATGCAACACTTTCATGCGGTCCCGTTCTTGTTGACTCAAGGTCATTCGCTCCGTTTCCATGGGGTCCTCTGCCATCCATGAAAGCGGACATTTCTACTTTGCACAAACCGGACATTCTCACTTTGCGCCGACAAAATTCCATCCGGCGGTTTTCAACGCAATGTAACATTGTTACATTCCGATCGCCTGCCTAGCGAAGCTCTGTGCTGTGCAAAAATTCCGTCCTATTTCGAAGCCTTGACCGATCCAAGAGACAAACCATCCGCTTAACCTTTATATAGAGAGCGTTGTCTGACAGGGCGGTCGTAATTGTTGGGTGTTCTCGATTCAGCAGGTGCTGCCACCTGGTAATCGCCCTCGACTTCCTTCTGAACTGGTTGAACTCATTCGCTGGGCGCGGTATATCCACTCGAATGATCTTCACGCCAAACTGCTCTGCTTCCTTCGGATCGCGAGGAGCGTAACTCCCATGCAGCATGAAGATTTTGTGGATAGCATCCATCTGCGTTTGGAGATCCTCAGAGAGCTGGATGTCGGTGACTTCCCCATCTTTCTGGAAGTAATGGACGCGCTTGGCGGTGAGTTTTGGAGCTAAATGATTCTCTATAACGAATTTCTCGTCGAGGCCGAGGTCATCGAGGATCTGCGGCACTCTCCCGCGCAGTGCCTTCATCACCTGGTGCGCTGATTTGTCGAGGTTTTTGGGCGAATATCCCGCTTTTCCTACGGCCTCTGTTGCGCTGCTGCTTGTGGCGAGTGCGGAAATGAAGCGCGTCTGCAGAATGGTAAGCGGAGGATTCTTCCGCATGTCCTCTTTGCGTGGAATTGGGCGCGTCTTGATTCGCGACTTTCGACGCCGCCTCTTATCCGATTTCTTTGCCGCCATGATTCGCTAAGGGTATCACTTCTTGCTGGGTTTGCATGTGCTCGCCTGCAAGTTGGCGGCAGCATAGACGGTCGATGTCGGGTTCTGAAGGGTGGGTGCCCTCTAGCTGACTGGCTGGTGGTCGATGGGCCACGGTTTGAACGCGAAGATCCAGAGCAGCGCGAACGCGACGGGCGGGAAAAGACAAAGCAGGCACCAGGCTGGGCTGTGGCCCGTTCTCTTCAATATCGCACCGATGGGAATCACGTAGCTGAACAGCGTGAGCACCACGAACCAATGAAGAGGGTGGAATTCTCCTCCCATGCGGTCCTCCCGGAACTGCAACAACAGCAAGTGGCGCGAGCTTATCACGCAACTCGCAGAATTCGACGACGCCGATAACCTTTCCGCGCCATTTTCGACCTGACGGCTTGCCTTTCCACGCGGCGTATCCAATTTCGGCCGCAATCGACGGAACATTACGAAGAAGGTGAATACGAGGAACGCTGCTTCGACCCACAGCCCACTGTTTGAGTGCATGGCACTTGGAGCATAACCAACGCAAATTTTGGCATCAAGGCTTGGCAAGCTCCTGGTAACGCCGTTCGCGTCAATGTGAAGTATTACCTCACTTTTCCGATTACGCGACTTCCCGGGACCTAGCCGTTCCTGCCGCTGTGACTCGTAGAGTAATCTGATAACCTCGTCGCTGTTCCTCCTGAAGGATACATGAGCTTAGGTCAAGAAAGACTCTTTCCGATTTTTATGCGCAAGGGGAGAAGCCCAAGGAGCAGCCTTGCTGGTTACATTGACGCTGCGGGGAAGGTTGTCGTTGAAGCGAGATACGAGGTCGCATATCCATTCCGTGAAGGTCTTGGTTCCGTCATGGTCGATGACTTATGGGACGTTGTAAATTCTGCTGGAGAACTTGTGATTCGGCCCAGTTCCCAAGGACCTCTTGTCTTTACGAATGGATTATCCAATTTCCGGGAGCGAGGAAAAGAAGGCGTAATCGACTGCCACGGTAACATCGTTGTACCGCCGCGTTATCAGAGCGTAAGCCACTATAGCGGAGGTCTTGCGTGTGTTGCGGTTGGCGAACAGTACGGGTATATCGACCAAAATGGTCATCAAATTATCCCTCTTTTTTTGAAGATGCTCGTGCTTTTTCCGAGGGTCTCGCGGCAGTAAAGCTAGGTGGCAAGTGGGGCTACGTGGATGCAAGCGGAACTTCCGTAATTCCGACGAAATTCATCTGCGGTTACGCCATCGCCGGCCCGTTCCGGAGCGGTCTTGCGCGAGTGCCTGAAAATGGAAAATGGGGATACATAGGTCGGTTTGGTGAATTCGTAATTCCTGCACGGTTCGACATGGCTTTGGAGTTTTCGGAAGGTCTCGGCTTGGTGAGACTTGCCGACAAGTATGGCTATATCGACGCATCTGGAAAGATGGTGGTGCCACCTTCCTTTCTTCGAGCCGGGGCCTTCTCAGAGGGATTGGCTTCAGTCAATACAGGCACGGGTGAAGCGCATCGTTCGGTCGCTGAAGCGTGTGAAGTGGGTTTCATTAATAGTCTGGGAGCGTTCGCAATACCGCCCCAATTTTTGGCTACTGGGCGCTTTCAGAGCGGCCTTTGTTTGGTGGAAACAGAGAAGACCATTGGCTACATCAACCAATCAGGAGTTTTCATTTGGCAGAGTAAATGGCTCGAAATCGGGAGCTTCGACCCGCTTCATTTGCTTCCTCCGGAAAATGCTCCCAAGTCCTGAGTAACAGCGTTCCCGTCAAAGTACTACTTCACTTCTCCGATTTCGCGACAAATCGGGACTTGACCTACCCCCACGAGGACATCCTCGGACGGCTTCCCAAAACTGTACAAAATTGAACAGCGCACAGTTCGGGCACAATCTAGAATGCTTTGACCGCGTTACTCAAAGCGATATCTGATCAGAAGAACGTTACTTAAGGAGGTAAATTATATGAAACGACTTGGATTGCTCTTCTTGATTGCCGCCTTGGTCCTGCTATGTCTAGGAACGATGCTTGTCAGATCCCCCCAGGTACGCGCACAGAATGACAACAACCAGGGGAATCAGAGCAACGATGATGAATCCAAGATCAAACAGGGCTTCGCGATTGCTCCCGTGCCCCTGAATCTGGAGGGAAAGAATCGCGCGCTGGTTGGACTGGGCAGTTATATCGTTAACGCGCAGGCGGATTGCAACGGGTGTCACACCCTCAATCCGGCTGTCGAATTCACGCCTACGGGGAACCCGTATCTGCTTTCTCCACCTTTCAGCGGAAAGACGACACTGGACCCGTCGCACTATCTCGCGGGAGGGAACGATTTTGGTCCGTTCCCGGGTGGCCCGGGTAGCATTGTGCACCTCTACACGCGCAACCTGACGCCGGATAAAACGGGGCTGCCGGAGGGAGGTCACACATTTGCGGACTTCTTGCAGATCATGAGGCACGGCAAGGATTTCGATCACATTCACCCCAGCTGTAGCAGTCCTGGCGTGCGTGCCAACTGCCTGTCTTTTCCGTTCAATGGGGATCTCCTGCAGGTGATGCCGTGGCCGACGTTTGCGAATATGAGCGACCATGATCTTCTCGCGATCTATACGTATCTAAGCGCGATTCCGTGCAACCCCGGACCATCGGGACTTGACCCCACATTGTACGAGCAGAACGTTTGCGAATGAAATTGCTGAGGGCGAAGGGCAGGTCCAATCCTGCCAGATAGCAGCGCCTGTCGTCACAGCGCAGGGCACTTATAGGTGCGCGTCCTATGCTGAGGTTGTGACCGTGTTGACCGGGAGCTACGGCAACAATTTCGGTGAAAAATTCGAGCCTAAGGGCGAAATGATGAAGCCGGGTTCTCTGTTTGTGCTTCAACCGTAGCCGGTGTCTGAGTGCAGGGCGCTCGAAGCATAACCAACACGAATCCGGGCAGCAAGGTTTGGCAAGGTCCTGGGAAACAGCGTAATCGGAAACTGGGATTCGACCCCCAATTCATAATTCCTGTGCGCGCCTAACTGGACGTTTGCCGAGCTTCACGTCGCGCGCGCCTTTTGGCGAGTATGCCAGTGACCGGAATAGCGATGACCCTCACGGCTAGGATAGGAACAATCCCCGCCAGTTTTTCCCTGCCGTGGAGCAACAGGGTCAAGAGTATTGCGGGAAGTATTCCGGCGTGCCCCCAGATCGAAGGAGTGACTGCGACGGCGATGAGGCTTGCTCTAAAGAGGGTCTGAGCCGAAAGAGAGTGCCACTCGGGAGAAGACCTCCAACCAGCACTCGCTCCGCCTCATCCGAATCAGCGCTGGGTCCTGATTAACGGGACAAGTACGTATCAGTACCGATTTATCCACCAAACGCTGTATTGCTTTTCACGATGGCCGTCGGCACAGTGCGCTCAGTCAATACTGATTGGCCACCCTCCGTCGGGCCAGTCAGAGTTTTGAGGAGGCAGAACGACCTGGTCTGCCTCCTTTCTGCTTTTGATACGGGCTACCAACGGGATTGAATCGAAAGGTGGGACAACACACCGGGGATTTTTTGATAAATCTCAACTGCCCTAAAAGCGACCAATTTTGAACCCTTTAAACTAGGGGGCACCCGAGATGTGTTTCGCACGTAGTTACTGGATGGTGAATTCTGGTGCCCATTTGGTGCCCGCGGGCCACGTTCTGCCAGAGCAGTTCGGCATTCAGCCCGGACGGCTTCTCGGACATGTGCTTGCCCATGAAGTTGGGCTGTGCCTACCGAGAACTCTGTCCGTATCAATCCGCATTCTTGTGGCACGCTAATCGCAGATCTAGTCGATGCACTTGCCTTGTTGGCAAGCACATCGGAGTCTAAAGACTGGCAGTCTATGCCTCGTCCAGTCGTCGAGTGCATCCAAGTGCAGGGAGTTCGTGTAGCGAAAGAATCCGGCGTTGATTAGCAAAAGTTTGGTCACGTAGATCAAGGAGAAGCGGCATTTCCGCTCAGGAAGGCAAACGTCGAGGCAACCGGCTTGCTCCGGCTAAGCGGCGCGTCGCTGATATCGGTGGTGTAATCCCCCGACCTGAGGAATCGCTACCACGCGCCCCTGTTCCGGCGGCTCCACTGCCCTGGGCTCCGGGGCGTCTTTGCCCAAGGATAAATGCGTACGTGACCGCTGATAGTAGGCAAAATAGTTCTGCAGCGTTCGCCGCAACGATCTCTCATTCCACACGATCACGTGGTCCAGGCACTCGCGTCGGATAGAGCCCACCAGTCGTTCCACAAATGGATTTTGCCAAGGGGATCGCGGTGCCGTAAGCACTTCCTCCATTCCCATATCTCGGGTCATGGCGGCGAAGTCTCTTCCGTAGATGGCATCTCGATCGCGCAGCACATATCGCGGCGCCTCGTCCCAGGGAAACGCTTCCCGCATCTGCTGCATGGTCCACTCTTGCGTGGGGTGTTCCGTCACCCCGAAGTGCACCACCCGGCGTCGTTCATGCGATAGCACGACGAAGACGAACAGGACCCGAAAGGTCGCCGTCGGCACGGTGAAAAAATCGATGGCCGCGGTCTGCCCAGATGATTCGTCAGAAAAGTTCGCCAGTCTGGGACGGCGGCTTGCGGGGCCGCGGAAATATCTGGCCACCGTGGATTGCGCCACGGCAATCCCCAACTTAAGCAGTTCTCCGTGAATGCGGGGTGCACCCCACAAGGGGTTAGCTTGGCTCATGCGCCGAATTAGATCACGAATGTTCGCCGCAACTTCCGGCCTGCCGGGAAGGCGGCGCGATTTTCTGGTCCAATGCCAGGCGAAAGCTTTGCGGTGCCAACGGATGACCGTGTCGGGCTGAACCATCGCGAGACATCGCCGCCAACCGGACCAGAATCGGTACAACAAAACCCACAAGAGCCGGTCGCAGCGGTGGAGGCGCAAGCGACGCGGCCCGTTCTTTTGGAAAACTGCAAGTTGGTGGCGAAGCGCGAGGATCTCCGCCTGTAGGGCGGCACGGGTTCGAAAAGTCGAGGCTAGCAAAGCGAAAAAGGCGACGAAAAAAGAGCTCATCGTGGTAGCCACTATGATCTCATGAATGGTCGGAACCCCTGTGTTTTCAGATCGGACGGAGTTTTCGGTAACCACAGGACAAGGTTCTCTTAGTAGCGGGGTATCGGATTCAGTGAGTGGGAAAGGTAAACCATCATGTGTGACCTCGGATTGCCATGCGGAAAGTTAGACTGTCCCTCTAGCGGTGCGCTGAAGCCTCTGGGTGAAGATGTTTCGGCTCTCCGGCGACTGGAAGCCCGCCGCGCCACCGTCTCCGACAGCGTCTATTCGCTCGATCGGATGCGGGAGGCCACAATCCAGATACGCGTTCCTGTTGGCAGCCCGATCATCTTGCGTGCTCACGACAAAACGCTTTCGCACTCTGTCCGCTACGCGCCTGCTCGGAAACCAGCCTTCGCCACCTTGCACGTGCTTTCGTTAAGCGTTGCTTCATGACACAACATTGCTACGCCACGAAGTCTTTCACAAGATGGGGTTCGTATAACGCTCAGGATATTTCTCACGCGCCTTTTCCGCTTGTTTCTTTGTCCTCGACGGGCCTCGACAGCATCGTCAGCGCGCGACCTACGTATTCGAAAAGCAACCACCGCTCGACAATTTTGGACATCCCAGACTTGTAGGACATCACACGGGCTTCCATATG
>CAWBVH010000058.1:0-44013 GCA_963792145.1 Candidatus Acidiferrales bacterium | reverse complement strand
ATCCCTGTGCCTCGCCAAAACGTCGTACACCTGCAAAATGAATGACTTGGCGCAAAGCTCGATTCGGATTTTTCCGATATAATTCCGGCCATGATCGTGTCGCTCCGACATTTCCTCGGTTGGTTGGTCAGCGTTTTCCGTTCCCGGGAGGACCTCGTCCTCGAGAACCTGGCTCTCCGTCGGCAATTGCTGGCTCTGCACGCGCAACAACCTCGCCGTCGATTAACTGCCCTGCACAAGCTGTTCTGGGTTGCGTTGCGAACGTTCTGGTCCGGGTGGACCAAGCCGCTCATCTTGGTCACTCCTAGAACCGTCGTGAACTGGCATCGCGCCGGGTTTCGTTTGTATTGGACGTGGGTCTCCAGAGTCAGCCAGGTAGGGGGACGGAAGCGTGTCAGCAAAGAGGTCCGCGCCTTGATTTTCCGTATGGTTTCCGAGAATCCGACCTGGGGAGCACCGCGCATTCACGGCGAACTGCTCAAGCTGGGTTTCGAGCTCTCGGAAAGGAGTGTCTCGCGATGGATCCGGCGAGCTCCGAGAGATCCAGATTCCGTGAAGCGCTGGCTGACGTTCCTCAGAAACCATCGCGAGGCCATTGCGGCAATGGATTTCTTCACCGTCCCAACGCTCACGTTTGGTGTTCTGTACTGCTTTTTCGTCATCGGCCACGACCGGCGGAAGATCCTGCATTTCAATGTGACGCGAAATCCCAATGCACTTTGGGTTGTACAGCAATTGCGAGAAGCATGGGCCTACCAACAGCCGCACCGATTCTTGCTACTCGACCGCGACGCAAAGTTTGGAGCCGAGGTGCTTTCGGCGGTGAGGGACATGGGAAGCGAGCCAACTCGCACGGCCTTTCGCAGTCCGTGGCAGAACGGTGTTGCGGAGCGCTGGGTGGGAAGTTGCCGACGCGACTTGCTGGACCACGTGATCATCCTGAATGAGCGGCATCTCAAACGGCTGATGTCTTCCTACCTGCTCTATTATCACGAGGACCGGACGCATCTCGGACTCGCCAAGGACACGCCAGCAAGTCGGCCTACAGAAATTCGCTCTGCGCGTGAAAGGAAGATTCAATCCTTTCCGAGACTCGGTGGCCTGCACCATCGTTATGCGGTGGCAGCGTAGATTCAAGAGCTGTTTTTCTGAGAGCCAAATTCTTTTTTGAAACCCGGCCAGGCACAGTCCACGTTCTCTGCGAGCATTTTCGCGGATCGACGAATCAGCATGCAATCCCAAACCGAAGAACCTCCGCCAAGGAGAAAGAAATCCTTTTAATGTGGTGCACGACGATTTGGCGAACTTTGGGTCGATGAAGCCATTGGTGAGCTGTTGGTGGAGGCAGTGAGTCCAGTCGCCCTCGAAGTGGCGCCTTTTCAGGGCAATGCCCACCACCATCCATACAATCGCCAATACCGGAGCCATGCTCAGAGTCGGGCAGGAACGCTCCAATGAGTAAAATTGGCCTTAGCTGCCAAGCCACGTTGTGCCTCAGATTCTAAACGTGTTACGCCGTCCCGTAACCACCGAGCCTTCAGAGAGAGTTTCTGTGTCATATAACCACCCCGAAGGGGCGGCCGTTGCTCAGAGGAAACGGAGAGCAACAGATAGATCGAACCTACGGAGACTGGCGCCATTCCTCGACCCTACCAGCGGATGTGATGGGAGTCACTGACCGCGGCCCGTCCGGAGGAGCTAAATAAGGTAGTAGGTTCAATCAGCGAGTTATCTCCCTGGCGGAGTTACACACAATTGATTCAGGATTTCCGTTACGCCTTCCGAATGTTCAAGAAGTCTCCCGGCTTCACGGTTGTTGTCGTGCTGACCCTGGCGCTCGGCATCGGCGCAAACAGCACCATCTTCAGTTGGATCAGTGCGACGCTGCTGAACCCCATTCCGGGGGTGACACACACGGCCAACCTGGTGACGGTAATGAGGGGAGAACGAAGCGACCACCCCACTCCTCCGTTTTCTTATCCCGACTTTCGAGACTTGCGCGACGGTAGCCGCAGTTTCTCGGGGCTGCTGGGATACCATGACGACTACATGTCGCTCACCGGAGCGGGCAAGCCGGAGCGCATTTACGGAGCCTTAACCTCGACCAATTATTTCGACGTGTTGGGACTGCGCATGATCTTTGGGCGGGGCTTCGTGCCCGAGGAAGAACAGCAGCGCGCCGGGGCAACGGTGGCGGTGATTAGTTACAGCGTATGGCAGAGCCACTTTGGGCTGGACCGGTTGGTAGTTGGCAAGACGATTCAAATCAACCGGCATTCGTACACGATCATCGGAGTGACGCCGCGGGAATTCCGTGGATGCAAGACTGGGCTGCGTACGGACATCTGGATTCCGCTGACGATGGACCAAGCTGTGTGGGGTTCGAACCGTCCCGATGATCGCGGCACATTTTGGCTTAACGTTTTGGGAAAGCTGCGGCCTGGAATTACAGACCGTCAGGCGGAAGCCGAACTAAACCTGCTGATGCAGGGGATTGCGGAGCGTTTCCCCGAAGCGCATCGCGACAGCCCCAACCAGATCACGCTTGATCCGCTGTGGCGCTCTCCGTTTGGCGTGAATGGCTACCTTTATAAAGTATTGCCGATGCTGGTGGGGCTCGCCGCGGTGTTGCTGTTGCTAGCCTGCGCCAACGTGGCCAATCTGTTGCTGGTGCGCTCGGTGGCGCGGCGGCGCGAGATTGCCATCCGGCTGTCGATGGGCGCTACGCGGGGACAATTGGTGCGTCAGCTCCTGGTGGAGAGCCTGATGCTCAGCCTGAGCGGCGGCATTCTGGCAATCTTGATGACCATTTGGACAGCGCACAGCCTGGCTGCTTTCTTTCCTCCCACGACGCTTCCGCTGACACACGATGCTCATCTCGATCAGCGCGTGCTGCTGGGCACGACCGCCGTCTCGATTCTCACGGCATTGATCTTCGGAATCCTACCGGCCATTCGTTCGTCCCGCCTGCCGGTACAGGCCGTGCTGAAAGAAGAAGCGAACAACGTGTCCTTGAGCTTCCACAAGAGTCGGCTTTCGAGCAGCCTGGTGATTGCGCAGATATCGCTCTCGCTGCTGCTGCTGGTTTGCGCCGGACTGTTCACCCGTAGCTTGCAGAAGGCGCAACAGTCGGACCCGGGCTTCGAGCCGGACCACGTGCTGCTTGCTTCGTATGAGCTTTCTCCTGCCGGCTATTCACGAACTACTTCCGTGACCTTCAACCGCGGAGTGCTTGCCAAAGTTGCCGCTCTGCCCGGCGTCGAGGCAGTCACCTTGGCAGATTTCTCGCCTCTGAGCTTCAGCATTCATACCGAGTACCTGCAGTTGCAAGGATATGTGCCGCAGCCGCACGAGTCGATGGAGATTAGCCGCGCGATCGTCGGACCGAATTACTTTCACACGATGAAGACGAGTCTCATCTCGGGACGCGATTTCACTGACGGGGACGCGCCGGAATCGCAGCGCGTGGCGATCGTGAATCAAGCGCTGGCGGACCGCTATTGGCCGGGCGAGGACGCAATCGGCAAGCAAGCCAGCGACGGCGATCAACGGTTCACGATCGTGGGCGTGGCTCGTAATGCCAAATACCGCCTGTTAACCTACGCGCCTGAGCCGGTCATTTATCTGCCGATGTATCAGGCTTACCGTTCGACACAGGACACTACGATTCACGTGCGAGTTTCGGGAAGCCCGCGAGCGATGGCGTTTCCGGTGGAACAAGCGGTGTATGAGCTGAATCCGGAGCTGCCATTGTTCAATGTGAACCCGCTCACGGTGACCATGAAGTTTGGAACTATTTTTGAGCACGTGGCTGCCACGTTCGCGGGATCATTCGGTTTACTCGCCATGTTACTGGCCGCGGTGGGCATCTACGGGGTGGTGGCTTACACAACGCGCCAGCGCACGCGTGAGATTGGGATTCGTATAGCGCTCGGGGCCGAGAAGGTGCAGATCTACAGGCTGGTGTTGGGGCAGGGCTTGCGCTTGATGCTCGCCGGCCTGGTGGTTGGCATGGCCCTTTCGCTGGCGGTGACTCGTTTGCTGAAGAGCAAGCTGTATGCTGTGGGCTCCACGGACGCGCTGACATTTGCGAGCGTCGCGGTGCTGCTCTCGGTCGTCACACTGATTGCTTGCCACTTTCCCGCACGACGAGCCACTAGCATTGAGCCGACAGTCGCACTGCGGTGTGAGTAGTGTATTGATGGAATCAGGGCTCGAGAATCAGGCTTTTGTCCGCGCGTGAGCACGTCCCGCGACTCGACCCTTGTGCGATAAAGCCGCCGAGCCCTTAGTTTTAAGAGGCGAGTCTTCTGGGTTCAGAAACCGGAGTTGGCTATCGAGTGCGTCCGGTTGCCCGCTCTTGCTGCTTCGGATGTAACGACCGTCGCCTTGTAGTTGATGGGGTTTCTCTTCGTCGGCCAACTGAATCGTGAGAACATCCTTCAAGCGAGAACTTCTTGCTGGTGATGAGGCTATTCAAGTAGGGCTCGTTGGGATTCTCCTCTTGGGTAGGCGCCTGCCCCGGCGACGACGAGAGCGCGGGCGTGAACTACAGCCACCGCGTACGTCAGCAGACCGCCCAGCCGCTCCCGACACCGCACCTTTTCCTGTTCTCTACGGACTGCTTGAGTTGGCAAAGGGAATAGCAATACGTTGTCTTTGCCTTGGTGATTTCTCTCTTCATGATAGTGGGCTTCGTAGTGGCGCAGCGCGCGCCGCAATGAGCCTTCACCCAACAAGATCAGTTTTCCCAGGCATTCCTCCTTAACCGACCTTACCCAGCGTTCCGCATAGGCGTTCAGATTCGGACTTCTGGGCGGCAAGGCAAGGGTCTTCACGCTTCCTGCTTCGATCACCTGACGAAACGATGAGCAGTATTTGCTGTCGCGATCATGCAGTAGGTACCTCCGATTGATCAGAAAACCAGAATCTTCCATCGTCACATTGCGTGCCATCTGCTCCATCCACTCTTGATCCGGATGACGTGTAACTCCGGCCAAGCATCTCCTCCGACTCTCAAAATAGCACGTAGTACGTAATCAATCCTCTGAGCGTAAGCACTTCCACCGTGAAGAAGTCGGTCGCCACCAATACCGCCATGTGAGCACGGATAAAGTCTTTCCAACTCGTTGCCTGCTTCCGCTTGGGAGCCGGTGGAATATCATGGCGGCGGAGAATATTGCCCACCGTCTGATCTGAGAGCCGGTGACCTAGGTTGGCCATGGCGCCCACGATCCGGTCATAGCCCCACCCGGGATTTTCCTTCCCATCCGTACCACCAGCCGCTCGGTTTCCTCGTCAACTCTGGGACGACCCCGAGATTTGCGAAACTTCGATCCGTCGAACTTGTTGGCGATGAGCTCTCTGTACCAGGCGAGCAGCGTATCCGAATTCGCGACAACCGCCAATTCTTCCAAGGCTTTCCGTCCGAGCCGTTGATCGATCTCAGCCAACGTACCTTTTTCGGCATCGGATAACAACAACCTGCCTTTGATTTGGGCTCTCAGGATCCGATTCTCTGCGACCAAATATTCGTTCCTCAGAAGAAGTTCCTCGTCTACGGTTCCGGTGATGTAAGCAAGCATGCGAGCCCAAATCATTCCAGACCCTCCCTAAACTAGATCGTCGAACCCAGATTGTACATGCTCTTGAGGCTTCAGAAAGTAGCGAGGAATTTACGGGACCGAAAACCAAGCCTTTTCAATGCATTTGAGATTTTTGACCATACGCCAATCAAGCAGAAGTCGTGCCACCCTTTCAGGCGCGGAGGCGGAAAGACCCATGGTGCGGAGCCGTTCACAGCTCCGCTGTAAAGGGTGGTGAGCTGCTTCAAGACGCCTTCATGCATTTCGGGATGCTTGGCCAGCAGCTTCAAGAAATCGTCGCACCGGACGAAGCCGACCTGGCAAGGGTGCAGCGTTTCGGCGGTCACCTCGTAAGGAGTGTTGGCGAGAACGGCCATCAGACCGAGGATTTCTCCCGGTTTGGCGATCCGCAGGACTCAAATCACAGCCAGTCAAGCGCGTTCAAGCAAGACTACTCATCCATGACACGATGCGCAGTACTGAAGAAACGTGGCCTTGCCTGTGGTGAGGTCCGGTTTACGCGGTGTGGTTTGTGATTTGCTCTTCTGGTGGGCTGCGCATATACCAAGAGCTACCGTCAATGCAATACTGAGAAAGATCGCCGAGCGCCGGAGCATAGTCTTTGCCTTGGCTGTAGCTTAAGTCTGAGAGACTGCATCTCAAAACGAATCCTCGCGACTATAACACCGCGCGGACTCAAGCGCAGCGGCTGGCTAGTTAAAAACAGCGTAAAGAAGACCACTACCGTATTCAGCGCAAACGAAAAGAGATTGCCGATCAGAGTCGTGCCGATCGAGAGCAAGTATCGGCCGGTCTGTTCGGCCCAGCGCAGAAGGGTCGCTTGGGGATCGAACTGGCTCAGATTCAAGTACCGTCCGAGCCGATGCAACAGGACGTCACGCCAATGCGTGAGGTAGGGGCTGAGGCCACCTTCTGGGCCAGCGTCGTGCAGGGATTCAGTCTCGTATCGCGTCGCCCTCAATTCGCAACTAAACTGACTTAAAGCGGATCAAGTCCGGTGGACAAGGCAACTTTGCGCCGATGGTTCAATCGCCGGTTGCCGGGGCAAGCGATAGAGTACATAAGTGTACCGACCGCGAAGCCACGACTCGTTCGTCGGTCCGTCGTGTCGGCTCTCCACAGATTCAGCGAGGACGTGCACAAAGTCCCCTCCGAGGCGGGCAACTTCCTGCTCAAGCCGCGTGCCAGCGCAAGCCGTCAATTGTTCATAGCACTGGTTCCACAATTCGTCGCGATGCGAGAGAGTGCCTGGAACGCGGTTGCTTGTGGCTTCGACGACGTGCTCATCGACGGCTTCGGCCTCCAATGGAGGCAATTCGCAGTGCCAGTAGATGATTTTGCAATTGCTGCCGATTGCTCTCATGATTCCATCCTTGTTCCGGGTACATCAGCCCAAATTAAGGATAGAGAGTTGCGGCAATTTCAGCGGTGACTTACGTCACAACCTACGGTGCCCTACGTCACAACCGCCACAGCCTGAAAGTTGTTCTGTGGCAATGGCGACCGGGGCGATATCGTGCTGTCGCGCACGACGTTGAACATCTGCGGGTCGTCAGTTCCGACTTAAACACCTTCAGCGCAAAACCGTCAGGTTGAACGTTGCAGTGATGGTTTTGCTGCAGGTTTTTCAACGACGGCAAGGACGCATCAATGTGGAGGCGCTCACGATTCGTCTCGCTGCGCTTCGCACTGCAACGTAAGCCCGTGCCTGCTCAGTGCGCTCTCAGGAATCACATCAATGAACCGGTTGTACTCATTCAAGGGCCGTGGGATGTCGACGCGAATCACGCGCACACCGTACTGTGCAGCTTGCGAGCAGCTCCGGCACACGTCCACGCAATTGTGCCAGGGCTTGATAGCCTGATTGATTCGCATGTTTGTCGCCATTAACACGCTTGCATCATGCGAATTGTGTTCACCAGCATCAACCAGCGCCAACTGTTTGACCCTCGTGGTCCGGTTGGGGGAATAACATTCCCCATGAACTGCAGAGGGAAAATAATTCCCTTCCGCTCAGACATTTCGAGATTTTCGAGAGGCGCAGTCTCCTGGCAGTCGCATCTCGAAGGAAATGCAGATCGTGATCCGCAGAACTTACATGTGCCGACGCGCTAGAAAATGGGTAATGAATGAGTAGAGGAAAAGCCCAGCTCCCGTCAGCACGAACGCGGCTCCGACATAGATGATGACATAGGTGGAAATGGGACTGTCCCAGACTAAGCTAAGACCTACAAGCACCAGGCCGATGATCGAAAGGATTCAGGAAACGCGAACGTGCTTGGCGTTCAATGCTTCGGTCGAACTCATTTGTCTTACCCCCAAGACCGTCGTTTGCAAATATGGCGCACCCTGCGGTTCGGTCCGGTGACGTGCATCACATGTTCCCCTGAATTGCGCTACGAAACAAATACGGCTCTGAGCGAGAATTTGGAGAGACCCAATAAAAGAGCGAGTTTCCGTGAGGAGGCTGTTCGGCTAGACTCGGGGGAATGCGTGACAACGAATTCACGAAAATCCTAGGATGGCCGGGTTACCGAGTCTTTCGACATGAAATCGATGAAACCGCAATGACGCTGCGGTTATGGGTGCGGCGGAAACGGGGCAACCGCAAACTGATCTGTTCGGGATGTGGAAGGAAGTTTACCCAAGCCCATGATTATTACCAGCGCGAGGTTCGCGACTTGCCGTGGAGGAAGTATCAGACCACGGTGATCATCGAACTGTACCGGGTGTGCTGTCCCGAGTGCGGGGTAAAGATCGAGGAGGTTCCGCAACTGCCGGGGAAAGCGCCGTTCAGCAAAGACTTTGAGGATGCGGTGGGGCTGGCGTGCGAAAGCGCATCGGTTCGTCAGGTGGCCAGACAGTTCGGACTGGTAGCCAGCACGGTGCGCGCGATCGACCTGCGGTATCTGAAGCGCTGGAGCGCCACGCGTCGCAAGGAGCCATTGAAACAGATGGGCGTGGATGAGATCTATTTTGGCAAGCACATGAAGTTCATTACCGTGGTTAGCAACTTGGAGACCGGCGAGCCCTTGTGGTTCGGCCAGGATCGCAAACAAGAAACCCTCGATGAGTTCTTCCGAACCCAACTGACGGAGAACCAGCGGAAGCGCATCGAGGCGGCTTGCGTGGATATGTGGCGGCCGTTCACCAATAGCATTGAGCAATGGGCCGCAAACTGCCGCATTGTCTACGACAAGTTCCACGTTCTGCAGCATGCCAATAAAGCCATCGATGAAGTGCGCCGAGCGGAGTTCTTTCGCAAAGGCGGGCGCATGCGCGGTGTAGTGAAGGGCAAGCGCTGGCTGTTGCTGACTCGCTGGATGAATCTGGACAGTCAAAAACGTCAGCAGCTAAACGAGTTGTTCGCCCTCAACCGCAGGGTGATGAAAGCCTACCTTCTAAAGGAAAGTCTGGAGCGGTTGTGGACCTACCGCTATGAAGGAGCCATGCTGCGCTATCTGCAAAGTTGGATCGATCAACTGCGGTGGCAACGGCTGGTACCGTTTCAAAATCTCGCGTTCATGCTGCTGGATCACTTGGACGGAATCTTGAACTACTGTCGCACGAAAGTACGCTTCGGAGTGGTGGAAGCTATCAACGGCAAACATCAAAACTCTTTAGAAGGGGCCGCGGTTACAAAAATCTCGGCTACCTGCTACTCAAGGCTCAGCGCATGGCGGTCACCAAGACCGAATTCATCGTCCTTCAGAAAGCCGCCTAAAATGCGCTCGTCTACGAATTCTCGTCCAGAGCCACAAATACAGAGCGTCACCCGAACATGTGCAAACTAACACAAGTTGAGATGGCGTAGTTGAGGGATCTTCTAGCATGTCGGTGCAAGACTTCTTGCAATGTCATTGCGTCATGCCAGAGCGCCATCACGTTCATCGATGGCGATAAGGGGATCCTGCGCTATCGCGGCTATCCCATCGAAGATCTCGCCGAGAAATGCACGTTTCTCGAAGTCTCTTATTTGATCTTGTTTGGCGAATTGCCAACCGCCCCCCAGCTCAAGAAGTGGGTTGATGACATCACTCGGCACACCATGCTTCACGAAACAACCAAAAAATTCCTGGAGGGTTTTAGCTTTAATGCTCATCCCATGGGCATGTTCATCAGTACAGTAGCGGCGCTCTCCACGATTTATCCCGAAGCCAAAAGCATCAACGATCCGGCGTCGCGCTATCTGCAAATGTGCCGCCTGATCGGCAAGGTGCCGACCATCGCCGCTTACACCTATCGCCATAGCCTCGGCTTCCCCTATGTTTATCCCGACAACGATCTCAACTACGCCGAAAATTTCATGAACATGTTGTGGCGAATGGTTGAGCCGAAATATCAGGCAAATCCAGTCCTGGCCCGCGCGCTGGACATCCTCTTTATTCTGCACGCCGATCACGAACAGAACTGCAGCGCCAACGTTATGAGGGCAGTGGGCAGTGTCCATGCGGACCCGTTCGTCAGCACTGCTGCTGCCGCCGCTGCTCTTTCCGGCCCCCTGCACGGGGGCGCAAACGAAGAGGTCTTGAAGATGTTGGATGAGATCGGATCGAAGAATCAGGTTCCCGCCTATATCGAACGCGTCAAGGCAGGGCATGGCAAGTTGATGTGCTTTGGGCACCGCATTTACAAGAACTACGATCCCCGCGCCAGAATTATCAAGTGGGCCGCCGATCGCGTCTTCGAGATCACCGGCAGAAACCCCAAGCTCGATGTCGCTCTCGAACTGGAGCGGGTGGCACTGGAAGACGCTCACTGCGGCATCCGGTCAACCTCTGAAAACACCTGGAATGAAACCATCCGGTATTTGCGATCTTGCTTACAGAGCGTTTTGCGGATCCGATCGTTTCACTGTCACCAGGTCCGTTCAAAAAGGGAGAGGCATCTCCCTTTCGCAGCAGGATTTGCCGGTAATATCGGGCCGCGTATCAATTCGCCAGATACACCCTCTGTGTTGATATTTCGGCGCGGGATTCAGCCCGCACAGCTTTTCGTTATCGAGTGGCCGGCACTGATTCCACACTGCGTTTTTCGATGGGAACGAAATTCCGCTTTTCATGACCCACGTAGATTTGCCGCGGTCGAGCGATCTTCTGTTCCGGATCCGTGAGCATCTCCTGCCACTGAGCCAGCCATCCGACGGTGCGCGGAATGGCGAAGAGCACAGTGAATATCTCGGGCTTGAAGCCCATGGCTATTTCATTAAACGGAAACTGTATCCCGAGTCTTCGAGAGAGTCAGGCAGCCTGTCCTTCGCCGCAACTCCACAACTTCTGAATTCCCTCCTTGTAACTTGTTACACAGCCTCTCTGTATGTTATTGATTTAAAAAGCGCTCATAGTTCTGGCGAGGCACACCCCTTCGTCACCATGTCTGACTGGCCGAGATATCCCACATTGTATGAGATCAATACCTGGGTCTGGCTTTCTGAGCTCAGCCGGAAAACTGGAATATCTGTTGACTTGAGTTCCGTGCCCTCTTCCGAATGGGATGACATTGCTAAGTATGGCTTTGACGCCGTGTGGTTTATGGGTGTTTGGGAACGGAGCTCTGCGGGAATTGCGATTGCCAATCGAAACGGCAATCTGCTTAATGATTTCCGACGGGCTTTGCCCGATTTTAAGCCCGGCGACAATGTCGGATCACCGTACTGCATCAGACGTTACGTGGTGGACAAGCACCTCGGAGGCCCACCAGGTCTTGCCACTGCACGGCGAGAACTCGCAAGGCGAGGCATGAAGTTACTCCTGGATCTTGTGCCGAACCATGTAGCCCCGGATCACCCGTGGGTCACCGAGCACCCCGAGTACTTTATCCGCGGGAATTCTGATGATGTTAAGAACGATCCGGCATCCTACATGGAGGTCCAAGGAAGCGTCTGCGCCTGCGGCCGGGACCCTTACTTCCCGGCATGGTCAGATGTTCTGCAGCTCAATGCGTTTCAGCCTGGTCTTCGACAAGCCGTCATCGAAACCCTCTCCAGTATTGCGACTCAGTGTGATGGCGTCCGTTGCGACATGGCCATGCTTCTTCTGAACCAGATCTTCGAACGCACCTGGGGTGCTCGAGCAGAGCAACGGCCGCCAACCGAGTACTGGGGTGATGTAATCCCTGCCATCAAGAGAGTGCATCCGAACTTCCGCTTTATTGCCGAGGCTTACTGGGACTTGGAGTGGGAGCTGCAACAACAAGGATTCGACTTCTGTTATGACAAACGTCTCTATGATCGCCTTGAACATGAACAAACCAGAGAGTGTTCGGCTTCATCTATGCGCTGACCTTGCCTACCAGGGGAAGCTGTTACGATTCCTCGAGAACCACGACGAGCCACGCGCGGCGGCGACCTTTTCGCGGGCCAAGGAAAAGGCCGCAGCAGTCACAATATCCTCCCTCCCGGGGGCAAGACTGTTCCATGAAGGACAATTTGAAGGCCGAAAGATAAGGCTACCTGTCTTCCTTAGCAGGCGCCCCACAGAGCCTATCGATGAAGCAATGCGGGGCTTCTACGCCAAACTCCTAGCGGCCATTAACGCGCCGATATTTCGCGATGGTGATTGGAAGCTGTGCGCGCGCAGTGGTTGGCCGGACAATCAGACGTTTCAAAACCTTGTGGCATGGACCTGGATGAAGGGCGATGATCGACGTCTTATCGTGGTCAATCTCAGCGACAGTGCTGTTCAAGCTCGTGTACAAGTGCCATGGGGCGAGGTACGCGGGCAAACCTGGCGCTTGGGCGACGCGCTATCGAGTGCCATCTACGACCGCGATGGTGACGATATGCTGTTGGAAGGGCTCTACGTGGAATTGGGGCCTTGGAACTGTCACCTTTTTCAATGCAGTCGCATCGTCAAGGGACAATCGGTCAGCGCCGCTACGGGTTCCGGAAGTGGACTCACCAGACGAAGATCTGAACGATCATGAGGAGTTGCGGAACGATCCCTTGCTGGCGGTGCTGGTGGAGAAGGAGGATCCCGGTGGCCAAGTGTTAGCCGGAAAGAGCACCTTCATGAACTGGGTCACTGAGGGAGGTGACGCCAGTCACCAAGCTGTCCAAGTTTCTTCAGCTAAATAACTGAGAACTGCTGAGCGTTATCTGCTACCGCTCGGCGTGGAAGGGATTGTCAATCCCAGAATGCTTTGGGTGAGAATCTGCCGTAGACTTATAACTCGCTTAAACCGACCTGCATTTCGACCTAAAATGAATTGATGTGGGTGAAGGTGGGAGCACCGAAAACATGAAAAATATTCAAGCAAAAGAACCCATCAATTTCTTACACCTGACCTCTCGATTCACTTTGGCCATCGACTACGCTCGCCAAGTTCACGCCATCTATCGAAAAGGGACAAATGTTCCCTATATGGCCCATTTGTTGGGAGTAGCGTCACTCGTGATGGGAGAGACCGGCCATCTCTCGTTTCCGGTAACCGAGGAGATGGTCATTGGCTCGCTCTTGCACGATGCAGTTGAGGACGAAGGCGGTTTACCTCGCTTGCGAGACATAGAAGCGAACTTCGGGAAGGAAGTCGCCACGATTGTCGAAGGGTGTACTGACAGTTTTGAGCAGGACGCAAACAAGAAGCAGGAGTGGAAACAAAGAAAGGCTTCCTACATAGAAAGACTGAGAAAGGAGCCGCAAGGTGTGCTGCTGGTTTCAGCGGCTGACAAATTGTACAACGCTCGCGCCATTCTCCAAGACTACAGAGAGGTCGCTGGAGAGATTTGGAGGCGGTTTAAGCGAGGGCGCAGCGAGCAATTGTGGTATTTCAGAGAGCTGCTGAATGTTTATGAGGACAGAGGCTCCAACAGGCTAGTTGAAGAGCTGAGAAGGGTAGTCGGTGAGCTCGCTGAGCTTTCGGCCGATGAATCGGAGGCGAATTCATAGACTCGGCCGCTGGGGGTTACTACATATTTAGAATTTGACTGATTTTCCCAAACTTGTTTGTCCTCAGAGTCTTCAGTTTGGTCTCTTCTCTGCTCTTTCGGGCTTGGTGGGGAGTGGAACTTGCACCGCAACTTGCAACGCGCTTCCATCAGGGAAATTGCTGCAGGTTTGTGTACTCCGCTTTCGCAGCAATGAAGATGGGAACATCAGGGTCGGCGTCTCCAGAGCGCGTTTTGACGCTTCAAGTCCTGAATCACTTTCCAACCGCAACGTTCGCACTTGAATTGTTCTTCGGGCTTCGTCTTGGATGCTGAGTTTCCGCAGTGTGGACACTTCATCGTGCAACTTTGTGGCAAAGGGCCGACCGGAGTTACTTTGAAGATATGGAATGTGGACTCCATCGGGGCCTCCTCCAATCGACGTCTCATCAGCATCCGTCGGGATGCTATTCAGTTTTATGCATTTCCGGTTCCGCAACACTAATGGAGGTAATAGAGAAGTTAGACCAGCAAAATCAATCAGTTGAAGTCTCCGGAACGTTAAGTCGAGTGCAGAACCAACGTCACGATATCAGGTAATTTCAAGTAATTCGCATGGGCAAGGATCCAGACGATGCAAGGTGGTTCGCGGATATTCTCCGCAGTTTGTGGCCGAGGGTTCAGCAACTGAATCTTTCGGTCGAAGCTGTCGGCAATCTCGATACCCTCGCAGAGAGGTTGCAGGCTGATGTGCAAGCCTCACATTTTGTCGCAGGCTGGCCCCCGTTTGCGCATGGCGCGTGTAACAATAGCAAAATGAGCTTAGGCTCTTTGGGTTCGCTGCGGTGGCGCCGAGTTACGAGGGATGCGGGTTTAGCTGCTAGACTTGGCGTTGGCTCGTGTTGTCTTTGGAAGAAGCAGCATCAACGCGGCACCTATGAATAAGGCTCCGCCTCCGACAGCCAGCCCCCCACCGAAATTCCCTGTTCTCTGCCGAATCCATCCAAGCGCGTACGATCCGAAAAACCCGCCCAAGCTTCCTACGGAAGTAACCAGCGCAATGCCCGAAGCGGCGGATGCTCCTCCCAGGAACTCATTCGGAAGCGAGAAGATTGGAGCATTCGCGCTGGAGTTCCCCATGACTACTAAGGTCCAGAGTGCAATCGAAAGAATCGGTGAGGTGGTTGTGGCCAGCAGAAGCAGCGCGCAACCTGCAACTACCAGTGAAATTGAGCCGTGGTACCGCCGCTCTAGATGACGGTCGGAGCTTCTGGAAACCAGGATCATTGCTACGAGTCCAACCGCGTATGGGACCGTCAAGAGGACTCCCACGAGGCTGTTGGAGCCGTGGCTCCAAAGCGATCTCACGGCTTGAGGCATCCAGAAGAGTGGGATGTATCCTGCCAGCTGAAATAAAAAACAGATAAGCACAATGTGCCATACGCGCGGAAGAACCAGGGTGCGCAGCGGTGAGATGGAATGCCCGCCAGTTTTCTCCTGTTTCTCGCACGACAATTCCGCGGTGATCCAGCTTTTTTCCTCTGTGGTGAGGAATGTCGCTTCAGCTGGACGGTTCGGCAAAATGAAATAAGCGAGAATGCCGCACACAATCGCAGGAAATCCTTCGAGGGCCAGGAGCCAGCGCCAACTGCTGATCGAAAGCCAATGGATGTGATCCAGAATCAAACCGGAAACCGGGGCGCCAATGATACTGGCGACAGGAATAGCCGCCATGAATAGCGCAATTGTGCGTGCTTGCTCCCGCTTGGGAAACCAGTAAGTCAGGTACAGGACGATACCGGGGAAATAACCAGCTTCTGCCAGTCCGAGCAAAAAGCGAGCAAGGTACAGATGGGAAGCGTTTTGAACAAGTCCAGTCAACACGGCCACGATTCCCCAGCCGATCAAAATGCGTGCAATCCAGATCCGCGCCCCAATTTTGTGCAGCAGCAGATTGCTGGGGATTTCGAAAACGAAATAGCCCAAAAAGAAGATTCCAGCCAGAAGCCCGAACTGCTGACTGCTTATGCCTAACTCCTTGTTCATCGTCAAGGCTGCAAATCCGATGTTGATTCGGTCGAGAAAGGCAACGATATAGAGAAGAAAAACAAAGGGGATGATTCTGAAACGCGCTTTTTGGAGGGTTCTTTCTCCAAGCGACATCGACGACAAGTTGCCTCCCTGGCGTGTTGGTAGTCGACCCACAGCGAATTACAGGGACTCTAAAGTCTGAAGGCGTATCGGTCAAGCAACTTGCCGACGATTGTTAGGAGGAACAGACCCACAATCCAACCCACAAAATGGGAATGTCTTGTACGACCTGCGCTGCGTTTTGCACTCCTCGCGCGTCTTTGTAAGTCGTTGTAAGACATATTCACGCAGCGCCGTCACGGCAGCGGTCTAAGCGGCTGTGCGAATCAGTACCGGTAAACGCACATGTGTTTACCGAACCGATCAACTCCCGGATGGTCTGAAGTTGGCCGGAAACGGCGTCGAGGAAATGAGAACACAAGAGGCCTGCCACCAACCTCACTTCCTCGAGCGGGACTTATAGGGAGTCAGCGAAATTTAACTTGTCCATTAATAGGGGCTAGAACCTTGATCTCTGTGGCGAACTTTTTCGCGGCAATGACCGGCAAGGCTGGACCTCGGGCCAATGTTTTCATGAATAAATGCAGAAGATGGTTGTTGGTCACGTCCAACAAAGTTTTGAACCTCGTGAACGAATTCAGAAGCATTTGAGAACTTTGTATTCTGGAGCACTCAGTTATATGTTATCGATTGGGCCGAAGATCGAGACTGCAAATTCCGGAAACGGTGAGATCTGTATGCATCCCAAGGATCCAACCAGCGCTGAGCATAGACAAGACATGGAACGTGTTTTCCGTATTCTTGAGGACACGCAGCCGATCGATCGGACCTTAGCGGTGTCCAAGGAGGAATTTCAAGCCCGTACAAGAAACGTGAATTCCGCACTCCAGCGGCATGGGCACAAGGTGGGGATTGTGTTTTCCGACGAGCACTACTGCGGCGACGTTCCGTACCTCGGCGGAAACATGAAACGTATCAATCGAGCAAGTGGCGGGCGTTGTCGGACCGACGGGGTTTCATATTGTTGCTGGACTTGAAGGAGGCTATGTCGCCGGGCAATTGGCAGAACGCGCGGGCGCAGTGGTGCACAAAGTGAAAATGCTGCAGTTGGCCGACGAGAGGTATCCCATCGCGGCGGAACGCCTGGAAGATGTGATTACGCAGGCAGCGGGTGGGCCAGTCGATCACGTCGCGCTGCTGACGCCGCGCCAGGTTATCCCCGCCGGATTGTTGAGTTATCTGGAAGGGCTTTTTGGCTCAGAAGGCGTTGTGGACGCGCAGGCAATTCGGCCCCAATCCAGTCATGGATCAAACCGCTAGGCACTTTGACAGGCCCCTGACCGGACCAGAATTCCGCCACAATTTGTCCCCGGCGAACTTGTTGAGCCCTTTCTGAATCGGCTTCCGCCCAAAGGAATGACTTGCTGCTGAGCAGGGTCTGGTTCATTTCTGCTTCGGCCTTGCGAATGTACGCATCAAACGCCCCAAGAGTCTGAGGCTTCAACTGTGTCGGTTTTGCGGTCTGCGCCATTTGCTTTGCCAGTTGCGAATCAAAAACTATGTGTCAGACAACTTCGAAGAACGTGACTCCCTGTCATGTACGACGTTTGCGTTTGCGCGCGCGGCGTGTTGGTTTCTTGCGCTGTGCCAGGCGTGCCTGCAATTCGTCAACCCGGCGGCGGAGTTGTTCCAGTTCTCCGTCCTCATGCGCCGGTGGCGACGCTTGTCCTGGCAGCAAGTTGCGGACGAAATCAAGCGGGCTGGGGACGACACTTTCCGCTTCCGACAGACCGGTGGTAACAGTATTTTGGGCTTTCTGGTACAGGTCGAGCGCGTTGTTCAGATACCACGTCAAAAAATCGTGGGTGGCCTTATCGGAGGCCCTGACGATCTGCGTCAAGAGCTGGAGAGGCAGGGCGACTTTTCTTTCCTTGGCGTCCTCCACGATGATTTGGGTCATGATGACATGGGTCAGGTCCTTGCCAGTGCGGCCGTCCACCACGCGGACGTCAATCCCATCGCGGACCATGCGGGCGATGTCCTTCAGCTTCACATAGTGGCTACTGACGGTGTTGTAAAGCCGCCGGTCACTGTATTTGCGAATGAGAACTTCGCGATTTTTCATAGGCCCCTCTAAGCTCGCAGGCCCTCGTTGTGAGAAATAGCTTGACACGAGGTAGGCCAGGGCGTGCAGTGCAATTTGATACTGCAACGCAGTATATCTCATCCGAGAGGAGAACGAACATGACCGCGAAAGAAAAGAAAACTCCACGAGCCGCCCCACCCACGAATCCACTGACGGATTGGGCGAGGCAAGGGTTTGCGAGTTTTAGAGCCGCGCAAAGAATTCTGCTGGATCTGGCGGCGCAAGAGAATGCGCTGTTGATCGGCATGGCGCGGGAGCAGTTTGGCAAAGGCGGATTCCCGCCAGGAGCCGTATTGGCGGGATTCGCAGATGACGGCGTGAAGAACTTCGCTGCCGCCGGGAAAATCTTGCTGGATTTGGCTGCGGGTGAGACCGGCCTGGTGGCGGAAGGGATGAAGGAAGGTCTACCGCTTCCAGTAGCCGCGAGTGTGGTGGCCGACGTGGCCCATCACCGCGTGGAGACGTTGATCGGACTGCAGAAGCAATTGCTGGATGCGGCCGCGGAAGAGACGCATGCGCTAGCGGAATCGTATCAAGAAGGAAAAGAGTTGCAGGCCGGCGCGCGTGTAGCGGATCTGGCACGGCGTGGCCTAGAAGGCTTCATCGCAAGCGAGAAGAAGTTCTTGGACCTGGCCGCGAAGGAAGTGGCTGAAGCGATCAAAGAGAACAAGCGGAGCGTGAAGCCGCCGCGGGAACAGATGAAGGTGTTGACAGAGATGACGCGGGACGGAGCCGAGAAGTATATGGAAGCGCAGAAGAAGCTGGTGGATCTGGCCATCAAAGAGATAGAGAAGATCGGAAAAGGCACGGGCGATCACAAAGAAGCGGCGCGGAAACCCGTGTCGAGGTTGTTGGGAGAACTGACGGAGAAGAGCGTACACAACCTGGTGAGGACGGAGAAATCGCTGCTGGACCTGGCCATGAAACCCCAGAGGGGGACGGAAAAGACCAACAAGGCTGGCCGACGCCCCGCAGGAGGGCACAAGGCCGCGGGAAGAACCGCGGCTGCCGTTTCGGCCTGATCCCACGCGCGCCGCGTGAGAGGCATGTAATCAATCCAAGCTGGAACGGCGGCGTCGACTCCTGCCGGGCAACGGCAGGAATCGGCAGCGCAGCCGGTTAATCCGCTTTCTCCGTTTTTTTGGGGGTCCCGCTTTGTGGGAAACGGATTCTTAGTTGTCGCAGTTCGCCGACTGGCTGTGCAAGATCGGTTACGAGTCAGGGCCTTCTGGAATCATCCAACCAATCACCGCAAGCAGTCGATGTCCGGTCTCGCGCTCCTCTGCAGCGCGTCGGGAGAACTTTGCTTCTCTCCGAAAACTCCCGCTAGGCTGCTGGGGCGTCAATGACCAACGACTCTGTTCGTCGTTGCGGACCCATCCGTTTTCCAAACGGCGTCCACCGCGCTTACGTTGCGCCCGTTTTGCAAAGCGTGGTTTCCTACCGGTAGTTCGTCCGTCAGCATCGAACAGGTGCACGCCATCATCCGCAGGGAATTGGAGTGAGATCAACGCTTATGACGTGAGGCTCGACGCCACTATGCTTTCCGAGGCCAGTGTAAGCGCCGTGGCAGGCTTCACCTGGCGAAACCCCAAGACCCAGCGGAGGGAGCGAGGGGTATTCAAAGTCTTGAAGCCGCATATTCCGGGTTGCTATGCGGAAGATATGAATATCCTCCGACACCTCGCACGTCACCTTCTACACAAGCATCAAACAGCGGGTATGCATCTCGGCGGCGTGGCGGAGACGCTCGCTGAAATCCAAGTTTTGCTGGCGCGTGAGGTAGACTTTCCCCGCGAACAGGCCACGCTATTGAACGGTTTGAACGCGTATCGGTCTATTCCGGGAGTGCGCGTACCGCGGGTGCTACCAGAGCTTTCGACGGCCACGATTACAGCCCTTACCCGCGAGAAGGGGACGAAAGTGACGGAGGCGATTATCCTCCCCGCCAAGCTGCGGGCGCGCGTGGCGGAGAGATTGGCCGAGGCGCTGCTCGCTGTTCCGGTGCTGGCCACGGAGAAGGACGCGATCTTCCACGCCGACCCGCACGCCGGGAATGTCCTCTATGACAAACGTTGCGATACTCTGGTCATCTTGGACTCGGAGCTCACGGAGCGCCTAACTTTGGCGCAGCGCAAGAGTCTCTTACTTCTGGTGCTGATGCTGATCTTACGCGATGCGACTGGCGTATCAACTTCGTGATTCCTGGATTATCGGGAAGCGTGGGCCATTTCTACGAGGTTACTACTGACTACGCCGCAACGATTGTTCTCTTGGCCTTAATCGTGGCCGGGATTCGCCGGGTGGTTTTCAAACCCGTGCGTTATGCGGTACCGGCAAGGTTCGGCAAAGCTCACAATGCCGATGCCATCTTCCTGCTGACGCTGATCGCCATTCTGATGGTGGCAGACAGCCTTTTTGAGGCCACGAAAGCCACCGGTCCTACTCAGGTAGGCTTTGAATTTGTCTCTGTCCTATCTATCACTGCCGTGGCTATTGATATTGAAGAGTGCTCTCGTCTCCACTTCGTTGCCCATGCTCAGTCGTGCTTGCCCTCAACGGCGGTAGATGCCCACTGTCCGACTTGGCTGCCCGGTTTACCGACAACCGCGCCAACAACTTCGATATCTATCTGCCGAATTGGTTGGCTCAGCACAACAAAGTCATTTTTGGCACGCTCTTCGTCGCTGGCGAATTGGTCGTGCTCCAATGCTGGTTTAGGCAGAAGTTTGCCGCTTCATCTCGCCAAGCGAACACCGCATCACATGGCGGCCCGCAGTGAGACCAATGGTAATTGCGGTTCGAAGTGTGGCCATAAAACAACGAACCACGAATCTTTGGAGACGTTTGCGAGGATACTAGGCGGCCAACGGACGAGGGAAACATGGGCGACGTTTGGATTCCCGTGAATTCCGTCGAGTTGCCGCTATTCGTTACGGCTCCCAAGAGGGGCGCGCCATGGCCCGGCGTATAAGTGCTGCATGACGTTGCCGGCATGTCGGAGGATCTCCGCAACCAGACACGGTGGCTGGCCAAAGCGGGATTCCTGGCAGCGGCGCCGGACCTGTTCTTTCGCGGCGGAAAGATGAAGTGTCTGTTTGCCATCGCGCGAGACCTGACGGCACGGCGCGGTCAAACATACGGCGACGTGGAGGCTGGGCGCACATGGCTAATCCAGCAGCCGGGATGCAACGGCAAGATCGGCGTGATCGGGTTTTGTATGGGAGGCGGGTTCGCGCTACTGCGCGCGCCGGATCATGGATTCGGAGCGGCAAGCGTGAACTATGGCGGGAAGTTGCCGCCGGACGCTGAGACCTTTCTTGCGAAGGCGTGTCCCATCGTGGCGAGCTACGGGGCTAAGGACCACTGGAACAGAGGTGTGCCGCAGCAGCTAGAACAGGTGCTTGCCGCGGCAGGTATCGCGCACGACGTGAAAGAGTATCCGGAAGCGGGGCACTCGTTTCTCAACAATCCCGGTACGTGGTGGTTCGACGCGCTGCAAGTAATTCACATTGGGTATCACGAACCGTCAGCGGAAGATGCGCGGAGAAGGATCACGAGCTTTTTTCAGCATCATTTGAGCAGCTAGGGCCGACCTGTGCTCAAATCAAGAGGCAATGGCACAGCAATCGGAGCGCGCACGTATGCTGGCCAAAAATAATTAGAAGAACTAAGTGGCGCAACCGGAACCAAAACAGATTGTTGTTGATTCCGAAACGATGGAGTCTGGCAGGAAGGCCTTTACAAACTCGGCGCGACCACCGCCTTCATTGCGTTGTTGGTTCCGTTAGCCGAAGTTGCCGTCAATTATCTCCCGGGAGTGGCCGACGCGGCCCAACGGACCGTGACCGTAGTCGACTGGTTGACACTCTTTCAGAACCATTGGTTTATTGGAGTCCGGAACCTCGGCCTTTTGAATCTCGTTCGTTCGGCACGATCCTCTTCTTTCTGGGGATAGCTGTGTATGTTGCAGGCAATCGAGCCTTCACAATGCTTTCGCTTGGCGGCCAATACGCAAGGGCTTCCACAGATGCACAGAAGTCTCTGCTAATCGCGGCTGGGCAGGCAGTGCTTGTCGAGGGACAAGGCCGTGCCGGTATTCCCATCAGAGAATTCGCTTACTTGGTCATTTCGCAGTCATGCTGAGAGGCAAGGTCTTCCGCAGAGCGACCGCCTGCGTGGAATTCTGGGAAATGTGCTGCTAATGGTCGTTGAAATTGTCTTAGCCATCGAACGGAGGCTGCCTGGGGTGGGGATGGTCATGGCCGCTGGTGGCGGGCTTTCGATCATGACCTGGTACCTCTTGACTGGCAAAAGGCTGCTCCAGCTAGGCTAGGGGCGTCTCTAAAGAGCTAGGCCAGCATCCCGTCCTTTGAAATACCGAGAGCGACACGCGCGGGCACAAATAAAATTAGCTATGCCACGAAACAACGGCCACTCTGATTATCTTGGCGGTGTCCGGAGGGTGTGCGAGAGGTGTCCGTCTGTAAGATCAAGTGGTAATACTTCGCGACCGAGTCGCTGACATCATTTTTGGAACAGTGTTCCTCAATAGAAGCCGGCGTGAAGAAACTTTCAAGAGCTGAGCGTGTGCGACCGGAAGAACTGACCACGACGGATGACGCCATAATTTATCCCTACCCGAGTGAAGTTTTCCTGTTCGCTTACAGTTCATCAGACCACACCAAGTGATTAGCGGCGCCGTAGGACGAAACGCGACGCCCGTCGCTCTGAGCTGCCAATCCTAACTTTTCAGCCCCGGACGGTCAGAACCGGGCACGGGGCGTGTGCCACTACCTTGTGGGCCGTAGTCCGTTCGAGATGCGTGGCTGCACTGAGGTGCGCGGAAGCGCCTCGAACTCCCAACACAATCAGATCGGCTTCAAGTTCCACAGCGGCTTCGAGAATTCGCTCTGCGGGATTTCCGAAACGCACGGTTGCCTTGGGCCGGCACCACAGCTCCGTCTCCTCAGGAACCAATTCGTAGAGTTGATGCATCACGTTGGCCACCGAGTCTTGTGACGTCCTCCTGTTCGACTTTGTGTCTGGGTCACGCATCACGTGCAGAAGGAGGAGCCTTGCTTGATTCTCCTCTGCCATGGAAATGGCGTATGGCGCCGCCGCTTGCGCTTCCAGTGTGAAATCCGTCGCAAAGAGCACGCGGCGAAACTGGCCGCCGCAATGAAGGCCTTTTTTCACCGACGGACCAATCGTAAGCACCGGAACCATGGCCCGCCTGAAGATTTCTTCTGCCACTGAGCCAAGCAAAAGTTTCATGGTACCCGTTCGTCCGTGCGTACCCAGAATCACCAATTCAATCTCATACTCGCCTAATGCTATCTCGACTGGCGGCCAAACCGACTCCCCTCGGACGAGCATCACGTCGTGAGGCACTCCGACAAGCTCCGCATCGATTCGTTGCATGCCTGCTTGCGCGCCCTCCTCAAATCCTTCGACTGCAGCCGCGGCCGACTCCGGGCTCGCGTAGGGCAATGGGACGGGAGTTAGCACGTGCATTGCGTACACCTTGGACTCATACTCGCGGGCAATGGCTGTCGCGAAAGGAACTGCAAGTTCAGATGGTTCGGAGAAATCCGTCAGGAGAAGGATGTTTTTCAGGGTAAGCCGTACTCCCGCTTCAATAGCTCTCATGCTCCACCTCCTAGTTCACAGTCTGCGGCAAAAGCAGAACGACATGCGGTGATTTCGGTCACCTGAACGTGTGACTAGTATCACAGGAGTGTTTCGCCCTTTACTTGCTTTGAACCGGAAGAATTTCAAGGGAGGCAAAAACAAAGAGCTACGGACTAACGACGCTTTCGAGCCCCGCCTTGTTTTTGATGATCACTGTCGATCCTTTTACCTGCAGGAGCTGCTTTTTCTTGAAATCAGCGAAGAGACGTGTCACGGTCTCTCGTGACGCCCCGATCATCTGCGCGATTTCCTCGTGGGTGAGCGTGAGCTTCAACTCGCCCTTTGCTTCATCATGATTTGCAGATAGGTTCAACAAGAAGCGGGCTAACTTCTCCGCTGCGGAATGAGACAGGCCAATGGTTCTCATTTCCGCTATCGCCGAATGATAGGTTTCACCGAGCTGCTGTGCCACGCGCAATGCTGCCTCGCCGTGCTCGCGCAGGAAAAGCAAGAAATCCGCCCGCGAGATGAAA
Organism: Candidatus Acidiferrales bacterium; assembly: GCA_963792145.1. Classification (GTDB taxonomy): domain Bacteria; phylum Acidobacteriota; class Terriglobia; order Acidiferrales; family UBA7541; genus Acidiferrum. Next base: position 20,139 of record CAWBVH010000058.1, on the reverse strand, counting down.
TTCGCCTGAGTAGGCTCGGTTACATCTGCCGTAAGCTCGTAGGGTTTCCCTGTGACCGTCGCGGGCAGGCCCAGCACTTCTCCCGGTTCCGAGATCCTAAGAATTAGACTTCTCCCGTCCGCAGACGAGGTCGATAGTTTGACCTTGCCACTGCATAAAATGAAGACGCCGCGAGGTGACTGCCCTTCTACAAAGAGCGTTGCACCTTTCGGATAGGTCGCGGCCGAGGTAATGGCTGCCAACTTCTGCGCCGCTGGAGGAGGAAGATTACAGAAGAGCCGATCTTCACGATGGGGGCAGGAAAGGCAGCTCTCAATGATCTCTAAACCGTAGGGGGCGCGCATAAGCTCACTGCCTCGGAGTATACCTCCCTCTTTGCACGCGACAAAACGAAACCCGCTCGGCATCGCTCGGCATATTAGCCTTTCGTAGACGACTGCCAATTTCGACATTCCTACTGAAATCGACCGCTCCCAGTCTGTTATGGCCGTCACGCTGCCATGTGATGCTCTTCGCGTCGATTACGGCTTGCGAATGGATTGGCGGCAGATCAGGTTACGGCGCTCTCCTCTAGGCTGAGTGCATATTTTGATTTGGGTCGGAGGTGCAAAATGCGAAAAGATGAGCGCGACCTCCTGGAAGTTCTCAAATTTGAACTTCAATTCCTCGAAGATGGCGAACGACAGGGCGTTCGCCGAGAACTCCTTGGAGGTCTCAATTTATTTTCGAAGACTCTCGCACTCGCATGAATTACGATTCGAAAGAGAATCCCAAAGTTTGGTTTAAAGCCGACCCTGCGCGTGGTGCAGGTTGTGACCATGCAGGGTAACCGTCCCCACGCGCCGGCCTACGCAATCGCTGAGAAGCAACTCTACTCGAGCCACTACTTTGAGACGGCCCTGAGTCTCACCTATTGCTTCCGCAGTGAAGATCCGAATCTACCTGGCTTTTACCTCATCATGGTGATGGGATCGGAGCAGGCCGGGCTGACCGGTTTCAAAGGCTCGATCGTTCGTAAAGCCGCGGTGGACCGGTCAGCTTCCTCTCTGTAAAAATCGTTGGCGTCGATCAAGAACACTTTGGAGAAGAACCAATAGAATTTCGCCGGGGTGGATCTCGATTCATGTTCCGTGTGGACCGTGGGATGACACCGGGATCTGGAACTCTGAGTGATTGCTCCGAAGGATTAGGGAGGAGGCTCGGCGTAGCAGGCGATGTTCTTGTGCAAGCAAGTGGAGGAATTGATGCCAGGAAACGGTCGTAGCTTGGCATCGTGCCGGATTTCGATTGGACCTGGAAGGTGCGGCGCGGCCAACCCGGACGACCACTCATTTCGCGCGAGGTCCGAGATCTGATCCGCAAGATGTGGTGAGAGAATCCCTCTTGGGGTGCACCACGGATCCACGGTGAGCTGCTCAAGCTCGGCATCAACATTGGTGAGAGCAGCGTAAGCAAACACATGGTGCGCGGCCGCAAAGTGCCGTGTCGATGTCAAAGCCGGGAATCGGTGGAACGGGCGTGTCCTCCCCCTCCGTTTGCGACCACACAGTTCTCGACTGGTTGGAGTCTCTTTAAGCACTAAAAAATGTGGAGTGGGAACCCCAGAAAACTGCAATTTGCGGGGCCTGGGCGTGCTCACTCCACATTTATGGAAACTTCACATTACATCACATAGAACGCACCGGCCTCGGGAAGGAACTCATCCAGAATGTTCACGTCATGCACTCCGCCTTCAGTAATGTGGATAAACGTCGGGATATTGCCGTGCAGATCCAGCAGCGTATGCATCTTCACCGCCGCCTTGTGCTTACGAAACTTGGCCCAAGGAAAGAGCGAGAGGCAAAGATCAATCGTGGTATGCATACAGACTCTGGTCCAGATCGACATCGATCGGATTGCTCGCATAGAGCGGACGCGCGATAGCGATCAAGACTTGCGCAAAGTCGGCATAGATCCGCCAGTCGCGTGATTCGTTTGCGTCGGCAAGAGTGGATCGTGCCACCTTGCTTCTAAATCCCATGTGGTAGAGCTTACTGCCTATAGACTGTAGGCACGTTTCGATGTCGCGGAGACTCTCTCGATACGTTAGTTGCGCGAAAGCCATCGAGAGAAACTGGTCTCGGCAGGAAAAGTTTTGTACCTTGTGATCGCCACGGTAGCGGCTGACACATTTCTGAAACTCGTAAGCGGGCAGAAAATCCAGTAGCTGCGAGAAAACAGTTCGTCCGGTGTTCACATCCCATTGTTTCGCAGAATCAGACCTAGCCAGTTGAAACGTCCATTAAGCCGCTGCATTACAGACAGTTACGTCGATATGGGAATTCAACAACCGGACAGTAGTGGTTCCAATATAAACTGCGCTTGTTGCATCAATACTGCTGTGGGTTTTGGCTAAGGCGTCTGCTACGCGGGATCTTTCGAATTACTCTCCGGCCAGGCGGTGTGCCACTACACTGTATACCAGCGGGCTGAATACCATTCCGATGTGCGTGGCGGAGATTTCCACGTCGATCTCCGGGTCACCGGTTCGGCAAACATGCCAGTCCAGGATCCCGTCGTTCTTAGTGTAGATAGCGGTCTGACGCACCGAATTCGGGAGCTTCTCTTTCAGTGACTCGAGAAAATCGCAGGTGCAGCGAGACGTATAACAGGCAGGCAGAACGCCGCGGCCATGTTTTTCCAGAATTTGCTTTCGCACCAGATTGGCGGCGCGGAGGATAGAAGCATGGCCGGCAATACCGCGGATTGGTGACCCCAAGGTAATCACCGAAGCCACGCACTCAGACATCTGCGACGCGGCGGCCAGCGCGATTGCGCCGCCCAGGCTGTGCCCGATCAGATGAATTTTCCCGCGACTGGTTTTGCAGGCCTGCTCGATCGACTCGTTCACGTGTCGCCGGATTAGAAGGTTGGGGCAATCCGCGTTCAGTTGGATTCCAGAATAAAACGGCTCGTACCCGATGCGGCGCAGCCAGTTCCGGAACTGCGTCAAGTATAGGTCGGTACCTAGGAATCCTGGTACCAGAACCACTGCCGAGCCATCCCCGTGAGGTACACCATATCCCCAGTAAAGGGGAGAAAGCCGTAGAAAAGCCAGCTCCACGCCCACCAGCCATTCGTGCCAGGCGGGCGACGGTTCCCCTCTTTGCCTTTTTGGCATCACGCGTCGGCGAGGTGTCATGTGTGCCTCAGTTTACACAAACAAATACACAATGCAACTTTGCGGCTGCTTGTGAAATCGCGAATCGGTTAACTTGCCGCCGATTCCCGCCGGTAGTCGGTAGGAATCGGCAACAAGGTTCACGCCTTTATTTGGGTAACATTCGGCACGTGACAACAGGAATAGGTGCAACACCGTATACGCGGTTACCAGTTGCATTGACTATTTATGCCGCACCTCTCGAAGCGGCCTAAACGGCAACTGATTCTCTTTCTGTCTCCTTCCTGTGCGCTCCCACATGCACTTTCCTGCCCCGGGTCTTATGGGTCTCGTCTCTTGTCGATCCCCTTCTTTGGTTTGATTGCCAGATCCAGCAACGACTTCTCCGCCGCCACCAGGTTCTTGACGCTCTTTTCTGTCAGCTCTCCCCAGGAGCGCTACAGGTTTCCGCGCCGTCACTTTGCGCCCGTCCTTGGCTTCGCTAACCGCTTCCAGTTGCTCGATGGCGAGGTCGAGAAGCCTCTTCTGCGCATCCATGTACTTCTCGGCGCCTTCCCGAGCCAGTTTTGTCAACACTTCCATCCGTTCCCGCGGCTTTCCATTGGGCTTGCTGCCGTTGGTAGCAGCGCTCACCTCATGCGCGGCCAGATCCAGGAACTTCTTCTCACTCTCCACAAAGGCCTCGATGCCGCGGCGCGCCAACTCCGCCACCTTCGCTCCGGCCATCAAGCCTTCGCCTTCTTGATAAGACTCGGCCATCGCATGCGTCTCTTCCGCGGCTACATCCAGCAAGCGCTTTTGCATGCCAACCAGTGTTTCCATCCGGTGCCGCAAAACCTCGGCCGCAGCACCAGCCGGCACCGGAAGTCGCAGTCCTTCCTTCACGCCATCCACCACCAGCGCGGTCTCTCCGGCAGCGAAGTCCAGCAGGATTTTCCCTGCGGTGGTAAAGTTCTTGACACCCTTGTCGGCCAGTCCTGCCAGCATCGCGCCCGGCCGGAAGGCTGGTTTGCCAAACTGTTCACGCACCATTCCGAAGACCAGAGCATTTTCTTGAGCCGCCAAATCCAGCACGATTTTTTGCGCCGCAACAAAACTCTCGATACCTTGACGCGCCCAACCCATCAACGGGTTCGACGGCGGGGAGGCTCGAGGTGATTTTTTTTCTCTCGGGGGCATGGTTGAATCTCCTCTCGTTCCGCGGTATACTGCATTGCAGTATCCGGCTTCACTGTACGGCCCTGCCTCCCCCGTGTCAAGCTCTTTCTCCAGGTTCCGGGCGCATAGCATCGGCATCTTGGGGCAATATGAAAAACTCCGAAATTCTCATCCGGAAATATGGCGATCGGCGGCTCTACGATACGGGCGCTAGCCGCTACGTTAAGCTGGACGACATCGCTCGCATGGTTCGCGATGGCAGCGATGTCCGCGTGGTGGACGGGCGCACCGGCAAGGACCTGACCCACATTGTCCTCACCCAAATCATCGTGGAGGATGCCAAGGAGCGGCAGATCGCCCTGCCGCTGGAACTCCTAACTCAGATCGTCAGGGCCTCCGATAAAGCCACTCACGATTTCTTGTCCTGGTATCTGAACAGCACGCTCGACCTTTATCAGAAGGCTCAGAACACGGTTGACACCGGCTTCTCGGAAGCGAAGAAAGCCGTCTCGACCCCGCTCGATTATGTGCGCAATCTGCTGGCTGGCCACTCGTGGCCACCGGCACAGGAGGGCGGCGAAGTCGAACAGCTCCGACGCCGCGTTGAGGAATTACAGGCGCGCTTGGCACAGCGTAAGAAACCCGCCCGTCGCGCACCTAAAAGCAAGCGCCGAGCCTGACGGAAAACAACTTTCCTCGACGGTGGAATTAGCGATTGGGGGAGTGAAATGGCCCGAGGCGCAAAGCAGACACTGTTGAAGCCTTATACCTTGAAGGCCTTCGAGGCTTATGTTCGCAAAGCCGAAGTGGAGATGGACCAGACCCACCTTGAAAGCAGCTCGTTCTTATGGTCTGACGCCAGTTCCGAGAGAGCCCGACAGATCCATAAAGGGCAAATTGTGGCGCAATTCTGGTCCGGTGAGGAGCCTGTCAAAGTTCAGGATGGTTTGATCCATGACTGGATCGGCGCCGCATTTTTGCCTGCTACGAACCTCAAAAAAACGTTGGCCCTTATCCAGGACTACGATAATCACAAGAATATTTACAAACCGGAAGTGATGGACTCAAAACTGATAAGTCATCACGATAACGATTTCCAAATTTACTTACGACTGCTCAAAAAAAGATTATCACCGTAATCCTTGACACCGATCATAAGGTCCATTACGACTCTCTGGACCCGACGCGCTCGGTTTGCCGTTCGTACACCACGCGGATTGCGGAAGTGGAGAACGCCGGAAGCCCGAAGGAAAAGGTGTTGCCCCCTGACACAGGTTACGGGTTTCTATGGCGGCTGAACTCCTACTGGAGATTCCAGGAGCGGGATAGCGGTGTATGCACTGAGTGCCGTGCCATTTCATTGGCGCGTGACGTGCCCTTGGGGTTGGCATGGATTATTAAACCCATCATTCAGAATCTCCCCAAGGAATCGCTGATAAAGACCCTCGACTCCACGCGCCAAGCGCTGCACGCCCGTGTCGCAGGGCACGTCCCGGGGTAATGGGTGGTACAGCAATGTTCAACCCGCGGGACTAACAACATGCTGGTACGGAATGAACAAGACCGCAAAAGTTGAGGGAAAAAATCGAGCCAACCATCATCCAAACGTGGCGACCAGATCCCGAATTCCGAGGACATGGTCTATGCGAGAAGAGACAGTCACTGCAACTCGGTATAGTCCGACTCTTGGACATGAAGTCGTTGCCCGTCTCACGTATAGCGTAGGTGAAGGGCCCACGCCGGACATCGTACGGTGGTTTCTTGTAAGAGAAGAGGTGGTGGAAGTACAAGGCACCCAAACCTTAAATTGCGAGGACAATCATTCCCTCGAATTAGCCCAGCCGGTTTAGACCGTCTACATAGGCTTTTGCGCTGGCTTCGATGATGTCGGTTGAAACGCCGCGCCCTATGACCCGCCGGTTGCCGATCTCCAATTGTACGGTGACCTCTCCCATGGCCTCGGTACCCTCGGTTACGGCTCGAATGTCATAGCGCAAGAGTTTTGCATGCGTGGCGGTGAGTTCCGCAATGGCTTTGTATACGGCATCGACCGGCCCGTCGCCAACCGAAGCCCCTTCCTTCATCTTCCCGTTCACCAGCAGACGCACGGTGGCGGTCGGAATCGCTGCCGTGCCGCTGTAACTGTGCAGGTACTCCAGCTTCAGGTTCTGCTTCACCGGAGGCAACTCATCGTGAACCAGTGCGAGCAGGTCTTCGTCGAGCACTTCCTGTTTCTTATCCGCCACGGCAAGGAATCGTTGATACATGCTCTCAAGCTCTTGCTTGGACAGTTCGTAGCCGAGTTTCTCCAGCCGTGAGCGAAGCCCGGCTCGGCCCGTACGCGCCGTCAGCACCACCCGGCTCTCCGTAAATCCAACGTCTGCGGGAAGCATGATCTCGTAGGTTTGCCGGTCTTTCAGGAATCCGTCCACGTGGATGCCGGAACTATGTGCAAACGCATTCGAGCCGACGACCGCTTTGTTCGCCGGAACCGGCATCCCAAGCATGTCGGCGACCATGCGGCTAGTGCGAAAGAACTCGCGCGGTTCGACTCCTGTGCTCACTCCGTAGTAGTCGGCGCGCGTGCGGATGCCCATGACGATTTCTTCCAGCGCGGCGTTGCCGGCTCTTTCTCCGATTCCGTTGATCGTCCCTTCCACCTGGCGCGCACCGTTGCGAATGCCGGCCAGGGAGTTGGCCACCGCGAGGCCAAGATCGTCGTGGCAGTGGACGCTAATGGTCGCCTTCGCAATGTTCGGAACGTTCTCCCGAATCCGGCGAATCAGTTCACCGTACTGCTCGGGAACTGTGTAGCCCGTGGTGTCGGGTATGTTGACGACCGTTGCGCCCGCATCGATGACCGCCTCCAACATCTCGAAAAGGTACGAAGCGTCGGCGCGGCCCGCATCTTCAGCGTAGAACTGAACGTCGCCAACACAGTTGCGCGCGCGTTTTACGGAATCCACCGCCAGCGCCACCATCTGTGCCCTCTTCGCTTCGAGCGTCTTGCCATACCGCTCGTCGCGGAATTTGCCCATGATGTGAATGTCAGAAACGCCAATGCCGGTGTGAATGCGCGGGCGCGCCGCCTTGGCAAGCGCCTTGCCGCAGGACTCGATGTCGGCGGCAACCGCGCGAGACAATGCGCAGATCGTCGGCCCCTTAATCTCCTCGGCGATCTTCCGGACAGCATCAAAGTCTTCCGGAGAAGACGCCGGGAATCCCGCCTCGATAATATCCACCTTCAACCGGGCAAGTTGGCGCGCGAGCGTGATCTTGTCACGACTCCCCAGGCGGGTTCCCGCTGCCTGTTCGCCATCTCTTAGAGTGGTATCAAACACCGCGATCTTTGACGTAGCCTTCATCCCTGCATCCTCAATAAATGTCTTGGATTCGTTACCCGGGGCAGAACAGCCGAACGCCCCTAGCATACCGCAGGCAGGCATCGGGAAATAAACACAACGCGGAGAATACTGCGACATTTCTGGCGTTTTTTGTGGCCTGAGTGACGGGCATCACTGAAAAACCCCTACTTTTGTGCCCCAATCTGGTCCTACCTCCCTGTAGTCGCGCGGCAACGGTGCCCACGCAGCAGCGGAAGCAGTCCCCGGTTGTGACTGATTTAAGAAGAAGCTTGCGTGGGGTCCCTATGAGACGAGCCCATTCCGTTCTACATGGAAGTAGGGAATATATGAAATGTGCGCTGTTTTGCGAACTTGCAATGTTTGTTTGTTTGCCTGCGATGGCGCAGCAGGCGGATATAAACCGTTACACGTCTATACCGGATTCGATTATCTGATCAGCCCAGTACGTAACCTGACGCAACGCGGATTCGATGTTGATTTCGAGGTCACCGCGAAGCCATGGCTCGGTCTGGGTGGAGATTTCAGTGCCAGCGGGAACGCCATTATAAGTGGCGGCGGGACGATTAACGGAAGCGAGACAGTCTACGCCCCGACGCTGATCGCGGCCAACGCCCAGAACCCGCTGGTGCCACTTCCAAACACGATTACGGTACCCTTCAAATCGACCACTTACACCTTTGCTGCGGGCCCGCAGTTTTATATCCGCAAATGGGAAAAGGTCACATTCCTGGTACGCCCCGGCCTCGGGGGGATTCACGAGTCGGCAGACCTCACCTTCCCGCCGGGCCTGGGGGGATTGTTCCAACTGCTCAATATCCCTCCGCCGAAACCCCATCAGACCGATTTGACCTGGTTCGTTGGCTTGGGGGGCGGCTTCGATCTCAACTTGTCCAAACACGTGGGACTCCGGTTTACCGCTGATTGGATAAACACTCACCTGTTCTCTGACTTGCTTTCGAACCGGCAAAACTACGCTCGGTTCACCATTGGACCAACTTTTCGCTGGGAGCATTTGTTGTAGCAGAGTAGCGGCTCGACTTTCTCCCACAGTGCCAGGAGACACGTTCCAGGCATGAACCCTAGAACCATTAACGACATCTTCTTCGCCATCGTGGAACGCGGGCAGCCTCGGGTGATGCTGGTTCGTGAAGCAAACGAATGGGTCCCCATAAGTTCGCAGGAGCTTTACCAGAAAGTAGTCGGAGTGGCGCGAGTGCTCCGCAAATGGGGTCTTACTAAGGGAGATCGCCTGGCCATCCTAAGTGAGAATCGGTTTGAGTGGGCAGCCGTGGACTTCGCATCTCTCCTGTTGGGCGTCGTGGTTGTGCCCATCTACTCGACACTCACAGCCCAGCAAACAGCTTACATTTTGCGGGATTCCGGCGCGAAGGTTGTCGTCGTCTCCACAGAGAAGCAACTGGAAAAGGTCCTCTCCATTCGGGATCAAACAGCCGTGGAAAAAGTGGTGGTGATGGATCAGGTGAAAACCGCCGATGCCACACATATACAGCGGCTGATGAGCGAAGGCCCCGTTGAACGCGATCCGGAATTGGATGCCTATGCCCGCACCGTCACCGCAGACGATCTGGCATCCATCATTTACACCTCGGGAACGACCGGCGATTCAAAGGGTGTGCAGTTGAGCCACGGCAATTTGACGTCGAATATTCAGCATTCGCTCGACGGTTTTGATGTTCATCCTGGCCAGATCAGTATTTCCTTTCTGCCGCTATCGCACGTGACCGCGCGTCATGCTGATATCGCGCTGCTCCACCGCGGAGTGACGCTGGCCTATTGCCCCTTCATCGAGCAGTTGCCTCAAGTTCTCATGGAGGTTCGGCCCGCTATTTTTGTCGCTGTGCCACGCGTGTACGAGAAGATCTACAGCCAGGTCCAACAGAAAGCCAAAGGATTTCCGAAGCGCACACTTTATCGCTGGGCTCTTTCGGTGGGCCAGGCACATAGACCCGAGATACTCGCCGGCAAGGCACCAGCGTCCTTACGTTGGAAACTGGCTGACAAGCTCCTGTATTCGAAAGTGCGTGCGCGAATGGGTGGCAACGCTGAGCTATTCGTCTCGGGCGGAGCGCCTCTAGGCAAGGAGCTGGCGGAGTGGTACGCGAACATCGGGATTCGCATCCACGAAGGCTATGGCTTGACGGAAACCTCTCCGGTAATTGCGCTTAACTCGCCGGGCGCCCACAAAATAGGAACGGTCGGCCGTCCCCTGCCCAATGTTGAGGTGCAGATTGCAGGCGACTGGGAAATCCTGGTGCGCGGTCCTTCCGTCTTCCAAGCCTACTGGAACCGTCCCGAGGAGACCCGAAACGCATTTGTGGATGGCTGGTTCAAAACCGGGGATATTGGCCACCTGGATGACGAAGGATTTTTGTCGGTGACGGATCGGAAGAAAGACCTGCTCAAGACATCGGGTGGCAAATTCATCGCACCGCAACCGATCGAGAATGCCCTTAAGCTCAATCCTATGATAGGAGCTTCAGTAATGCTGGGAGACCGAAGAAAGTTTGCTTCCGTGATTATTTCACCCAACTTTCCTCTCCTGGAGGATTGGGCGCGTGCCAGCCACATCATGTTTTCTACCCGAAAAGAGCTGGTCGCAGAACCAAAAGTTAAGGCGCTCTACGAGGGCATCGTTGGCGAGTTGAACCGCAGTCTTGCCCGGCACGAAACCTTGAAAAAAGTCCTGCTGGTGCCGGAAGAATTCACAGCAGAGGACGGCACCCTCACCGCGACTTTGAAACTTCGTCGCAAGGCCATTGCGGAACGCTATCGCAAGCAGATCGATGACCTGTACGAGGAAGCAGAAGTCTCCACTGCGAAGCAGGAGAAAGTTCTCCGGCACTCGGCCTGACGATTGTTAGGCAGAATCCGCGTTCGCGGAAATCCCCGGGGGTCGGTCCCACGGACGAAGCAGCGCCCAGTAGCAAAGATGCGAAGTGTACGTCAGAGTGCTCCAATCCAGCATCATCCAATCACGGGCCGAAAGCAGCGAGAACACGCCGGCAACGGTATCGCTCCAATTGGCTAAAGCGTGGCGTGCCATTAACGAGTCCAGGCGAACTCTGGACCCCCCTACATCTTCCACCACCCCCTCGAGCGTGAAGGATGCCTTACGGAACATCAGCAGTGCTGCCGGGAACTGAGTCCCCTCAAGCGCAATATCGTCCAGCAACCGCAGCCCACGACTCGTTTGGCCATCCCGGCGGCAAGCCAAATGCGGCGCCACCCCACGCGGCCACAAGGGAAGACGAAAGACTTCATGCTCGATTGATGACAGTCGGTGAGGTTGCCGAGTTGCTACAAGTACCATCGTCCTGGGTTTATGAGCGTACCCGGCTCCGCTGCCACAATCGGATTCCGGGAATCCGTCTCGGCAATATTGGCGCTTCCAACGAATGGACATCATGCATTGGATCGATGTGAACCGGAAAAAGGACTACCCGTGTGGTGGGTAGTCTGGATATGGATACACTCAAAACCGACGCAAGGAAATGCGGACGAGCCAACGGAAAGGAACAAATGGCGCGACCAAGTTACCAAGATGGAAGTCTATTCATTCGTGGAAAGCGTACCAAAGTTTGGGTCGCTCGTTGGAGGGAAGACGTGATCTGGGAGGATGGGACTCTGCACCGCACACAGAGAACCGTTGTACTCGGACCGATAGCTGATCGCTCGCGACGTGAGGCCCGCTCGCTGTTGCAGAAGCGAGTGTCCGAAATCAACCAAGGGGCGACACCGCGCCCGACCTATGAAGACCTTTGAAAAATTCGCAAAGGAACATTGGCAACCCGGCACCTTGCTCGCATTGAAGCCGAGCAGCGTGCGGATCTACCAATTCAATTTAGACAAATACGTATTACCCACTCTCGGGTCACTGCGGCTTTGTGAAGTGGACCGAGCAACCATCCAACATCTACTTCTTGCCTTGAAGCACAAGGGGTACGCAAGCTCGACGTTACACAGCATTCGGGTCACGATTGCAAGGGTGCTTCACACCGCCGTCGAGTCTGGGTATCTTGAGGGCAATCCCGCTCACGGCATTCACTTCTATTTTTCCTGCAACGATTCCAGATAGCGAATCAGGTTCGCGATACGCATCTGGACGATCGAGTCGTCCCGCCCGCTGACTGCGGAGAACAGCGGACCCCAAACCGGCATGTCCGATGAACCATGAGCGCCCGTTACCCCGCTCCTCAAAACGTTTGCTACATGGTCGGCGGGGAACTTGCCATTGTTTTTCTTTGCCAACTGCGTCAGGTTGGCCGGTGCGTTCTTAAGTGCCGTTGCCGCCGGCCCATTTCCTTTGGCGTCCTTGCCGTGGCATGCCGCGCAGTAGGAGTTGAACATTTCACTCCCGGAGGTCGCGGAAGTCATGCCGATAGGCTCTTTCTTCACCTCTTTGGTCTGTGCTTGGCCATAGGCCGCGAAAGCAACGAATGTGAGTAAAACTGCCCCAAATACGGAGACTTGCAAAATTCGTTTTGTCACAATTGACCTCCAAGGATCTGCAAGTAAGGAGTCGCGGTCGAGACAGTGCAATTGGAGCATCACCGACGATTGATGTCGCGACATGGTCAATCCTTTAGTCCCCCAGCCAGGAGTTTGTCAATGACGCCTTTCCATGACACATTTGCTGCGTGCCTGGGAATCACGCGTAGCGCATCCTGCGTCATGCAAAATCGCACGCCACCAAAGATCGCTACATCAAGGCGTTCTACCCGGCTGTGGCTGGCGAATCGAAAAACCCGCATTGGACGGCGGTTTTCTGTGTTGCGAGGTCGGCGTTCCAGCTATTGGATTAGATCATTGCAGAAATTATCGGTGCTATTTCGTAAACTGAGGCTAGATTCTATCGTTGTGTTTCTTCTCGGTGAAAGGCGAGATCAGCTTCGGTGCAAAATTTGCGGCGCGGATGGCATACTGACGATCGACCTTTCACAAAACGAGGGTCAATCTGGATACTGGGAACGCGAGTGTCCCCTAGCAGCCTTAACGTGTGGTCACGCGCATCTCGTCATCCGCCCAAACAGTTGCCCCCACTGCGCGATTCGAGACTGGGCATTGATTCCTCCCGGCAAAAGCCCAAAGGCTCACGCAACATGATGGACAGTCAACTCAGCGCCGACGAATCTGGCGGATGATATGTAGGACTCAATCGATCAGGCACGTGCTTCGGACCCAAACGCGTTCGAAGCTTCGTGTGGCAAAACGTCGTGGAACTGGGCTGCTTCGGTCGAACCAGCCAGTGCTGTCGTGGACGAGTGGCCGCCAGAGACGACCTGAGCAATTTCGTCGAAGTAGCCCGTTCCGACGAAATGCTGGTGCGTGACCGCGCGGTAGCCGACTTCCTGTGCGGCGAACTCTTCCTGCTGGAGCTTAGAGTAGGCAGTCATGCCGGATTGTGCGTATCCGCGCGCGAGATGGAACATGGCCATGTTGAGCGAATGAAAGCCAGCGAGCGTAACGAACTGAAACTTGTATCCCATCTTGCCGAGTTCCTGCTGGAAATTGGAGATGGTCACGTCGTCGAGTTTTTTCTTCCAGTTGAACGACGGCGAACAATTGTAGGCCAAGAGTTTGCCTGGGACTTTCGCATGGATGGCACTTGCGAATCTCTTCGCTTCGGCCAGATCCGGCGTGGAAGTTTCGCACCAGAGCATGTCGGCGTAAGGAGCGTAGGCCAAGCCACGGGCGATTGCGGCATCGATGCCACCCCGGAATTGGTGGAATCCTTCGGGCGTGCGCTCTCCGTAAATGAACTCCCGATCGCGCTGATCGGCGTCGGCAAGAACTAGACCGGCGGAATTGGCGTCGGTGCGAGCGATGAGAATCGTAGGCACTCCGCAGACGTCGGAGGCAAGGCGCGCGGCGATGAGTTTCTCGATGAACTCGCGCATGGGAACGACGACTTTGCCGCCCAGATGACCGCACTTCTTCGCGGAAGACAGTTGGTCTTCGAAATGGACGGCGGCCGCGCCTGCTTCGATCATGGATTTCATCAGTTCGTACGCGTTGAGCGAACCGCCAAAGCCAGCTTCCGCGTCGGCGACGATCGGTGCAAGCCAATAAATGCCTGAGCTTTTCCCTGCGGCGGATTCGATCTGATCGGCGCGCAAGAGAGCGCGATTGATACGCTTGACGAGATTCGGCGCGCTATCGCAAGGATAGAGGCTTTGATCGGGATAGACGTCGCCAGCGGTGTTTCCGTCTGCGGCCACTTGCCACCCGCTGCCGTAGATCGCCTTCAGCCCAGCCTGCACCATTTCGATGGCTTGGTTTCCGGTGATGGCGCCTAACGCAGGGACGTAAGGATCGGTGTGCATCAAATTCCACAACCTCTCGGCGCCCAAACGCGCGAGCGTGTACTCGATCTCGATGGAGCCGCGCAAGCGCAGCACATCGGAATAAGAGTATGGGCGCGAAATGCCGGCCCAGCGGGGATTCGTAGTCCAGTCCGCGTGATTGTGGTTGTCATTGCTATTGGCACCGTTGGTTCCGTTTGCTGACATTTGCGTCTCCTTGCGTTTCAGTTCTTCAGTGATCAACTGTGAATCGATGGCAGTCCCCACTTCCACAAAAACCCAATCACACCGGATTAAACTCACCGCGGCGAATCATTTCTTCGCTAATGCCACGAGCCTCGCGCAGTGTTGCCGCGACCTGCGAATTTTCTTCCGTTTCGCGCAGCAGCCGGTCAAGCTCCTCATCGAACAGTTGCCGGATGAGTTCCGGCGTATGGCGAATCGGAGCGCCGGCTTCATCGAGCATTTCGACCGAGTCCGAATGCATCATGCGCTGTGCGATCATCAGGCGGTAAATACGGTCCGTGGCAAGGTCTTCCATGTAACCATCAAGAAGGCTCGCGCCTTTCCCGTTAAGAACGCCGTTGCGATAACGAATCACGGTTCGAATCGCGGCGCGAGTTCCCGCGAGCGTGCGCTTGCCGACGCCCGTGGGAAGCGGACGGAGATCAGGGCGGCTATGCGCGATTGCCGGGCGCGTCTGAAGCTGATTGGGAACCGGAAATTGAGAGACGGCGATTTCGTTCTGGTCGGGATGACCGGTCCAGGCGCCATCCATCAAGGAAAGCGATTCGTTCTTCTTGTCCTCAGCGAGAACCCTCAGTGCGCGAGCGTTCAACTCGGCGTCTTCACGACTGGGATATAGCGCGGTCATGCCACCGATCGCAAGCATGCCGTGCTTGTGGCAGATCTCTGGCATGAGATTGCGCAGATTCTGGAAGAATCCGACGTTGTGAGGAATGGTGTTGCGGTCGGGAAGCACCCATTCCGGGTTTTCGAGATTGAAATGGATCAGGCTGGCCATGTAGTCCCAGCGGCCAAGATTCAGGCCGAGGATGTGGTCGCGCAGATTCCAGGCGAACTCCTCCATTTGAAAAGCCAGCGGATGCGATTCGACAAGCGCCATGCACTTGATAGCATTCGGTGGCAGACCCTTGGCGCGGGCAATCATCTGGAAGAGATCGCGCCACCACAGTGCCTCATCCGCACACTCCGATTTTGGAATGTAGAAACACAGCGGGTGCTTGAGTGCGCCGAAGTCAGCTTGATAGGCAACCATCGCGACGTCGAACAGAGACGCCGGTAGGAGTTCGCCGGGGAGAATTCCGGCCTGATGAAGATGCAGACCGCGGGGACGCGTAAAAATGACCGTCGCGCTGGGATTGATGGCGACCGTCAAGTCGCGCTTGCGGTCGAAGTACGTCAAGCGGCCAGCGAGTGCCTCGAGAATGTTCTTGATTCCGCGCAGGTTGTGCTCCCAGGTGTTTGCAGTCGAGTCCTCAAGATCGAGCATGACGCCGGGCGCGCCGGAGTTCAGCATTTTCACCACGAGATCAGCTTCGTCGGCGGGACCCGTCATCTGATTCCGCTGGTCGGCACACCAGTCAGGAAGTTCGATCCGCCAGGAACTTGTCGTTGCGACCGAAGGCGTCAGGTAGTCCGGAAGCTTGCCGGCGTGCGCCTCGGCGAGGGCGCGATCGCGACGAGCAATGAGTGTGCGCTGGCGAGGAGTGAGCGCCATGTGGAGTGGCACGAGGAATTCAATGAAGTCCCTGGGGAGATCGCGAATGGCATCTAAGTCGGCAGGAGCCGAGTTGACCGGAACGACGTGATTCCAACAAGATGGTGGCTCGACTGTCGTGCTCATCTTTGTGGTCGTTGTAGCCATGCTCTCTGGTCCATCCCTTCCGTCGGTCTGCCGCAGAATTGACCAACTACCTTGCTGATGATGGAGTAGACTCCTAGATAGCCTCCCTGTCAAAATGACTAGTCCGAATCGGACTAGTGTTCAAATTGGGCCGATTAACACCGGATTTGGGCACCGCGGATCATGGGACCTCAATTCCTGGAACGTAATAAGCTCCGCCAGCGAGGAAGGCCATGTCTTCTTGCCTCACGAACAAGCGATCAGCAAGCCACCACGCAGAAATCCCTGACGAATTCCTGGAACAGCTCAAGGAAGATATTGCCTGGCGCAGAATCGACAGCGGTCTCAGGTGCCTCGCTGCCCACAAAGAACTCGTCGAATCGTGCGAACTGTAACAAAAAAACGCGGCCGTCCTGCTGGGGTATTTTGCCCAATGGGTCGACCTGGGGTTTTCGGGCAGAGGACTTCTTAAGCGCCTGTTGTCACGCTCTTCCCGCGTTCGCGTTGAGACGCTGTCTTTGATGGAGTACGCTCACCTGAGTTTGGCCAACGGACAGGTGGCCATGTCGGAAGAGGAATTCGCGAAAGCGATCAAGTATTTTGAAGCTGTCCTCGCACTTGAGGAGGAGATCAGCGATAAGCAAATGATCTCCATTGCGAATTTCTGGATGGGACGATGCCTGCGGCGCCAAGGCCGGTACGATGACGCTTTGGCGTACGTGGCAAGAGCGCGCGAACTCGCCTTATACCTGAATTATCCCAAAATGGCCGCCGTCAGCCGGGTGCTAGAAGGATGGATCGCTTTCCAGAAGGGCCAACCGGAGGAAGCGGCGAAAATTCTCGGTGAAGCAGAAGAGGTGTTGGCGGACACCGACGACTATGTCACCCTCGGAAACATTAGCTCGGCATATGGCAGAATCGCCCGTCGCCAAGGTAACTATGAGAAAGCACTTTCCAAGTTCGAAAAGGCTATCGAGCTCTATAACAAACGGGATCCCTTCAATCGGAGCCTGGCGCGGTCTTTCGTTAACATCGCATTCGTGAAGCGACTCCTCGCGCTTCAGCTTGGCGACAAGATCGATTCAGAAGCGGCGAAATTCAGAAAAAAACGCCAGCGTGCGGCGAAATCCCCTGACCTTCCCAAACCCCGGGGACGTGAGCAACTGACTCGCCTTCGCCAAGAAGCGTTCGAGCATCTCGCCAAGGGTTATGAAATCTATGATCACTGCAACGACCATCGTGGCAATGGAAATGTTCACGTCACTCGTGGCTATTTGAACCTCGATAATGGAGAACTCGATCGCGCTGCCGCCGACGGAGCTACGGCGTTCCGACTGGGCGACCAAAAAAAGGACAGCATTCTCAAGGCTCGGGCGCGCATGCTGCAATCTGCTGTGGAGCGCGCGAAGTCGACGAACAGATTGAGGAAGGATCGAGCCTTGTCCCATCGTCGCAACTGGCTTGCGAATTCGCCCGCGAGGCCCAGGAGTCTGCAAAGCACACACAGAATCGCCGGCTGAAGGCAAAGGCAGATATCGCGTTAGGTTTGGCGCTCTGTCTGGGTTTTCCGGAAGATCTGGAAGCGCCCCAGCAATGTGCGGACGGAGCAGCGGCGCTGCTCAAGCCCGCACATCAGGATTATGTCTGGAGAGAACTTCAGGATCTTAAACGTAAGCTTCGAGGAGCCGGCAACATTAACGCAACGCTCCGGGAATGGTCTCAGGGCATCGTCGGCAACAAATCGTTCCAACAGGTGAGCGAAGAATTTGCGGCGATCGTGATTCCAAAGGTATGGAGGCGTGAAGGGTGCAAGATAGCCCGGGTGGCGGCGCGATTGTCGATCTCGCCGAAAAAGGTCCGGTGGATCTTGAGGGATCAGGGATTGCTGAGAGGCACCGAACGATGATCGCTCTTAAGCTTTAGCGACATCCGCAAATCCAAGCAAAGATCTCCGGAGGAATCTTTTTTGTAGACCTTTGTCCTTCTGCAGGTCGATGAAATACCTTTCTACCCCGATTCGAAAGTCAGCGTAGAAGTTTTCGAAATTTATGATCTTTTCTCCACGCGACCCAAGAGGGTCATGCGCGTTTGAATTCAGGTGGATCAATGCGACTCCATCCCCAATTGTATAGTTGTGCGCAAGACGACAGCGGATGTTCCGATAAACATATTTGGCATTGTACTGGGGCATATATCGTTCGGCGAATCTTTTATAGATTTTCCCAGAGGAGCTGGGATCGAAACCGTCTATCCCTTCGAGAAAGCCCGCCATAAAATCGATTGCAGAAGACACCAGGATAAAGGCCACCAGAGGCGTGCTGCCGATGAACGGAATGGCCAACGCCATTTTCGCCCGTTCTCTCGGGGTCATTTTGCGCTTCGGTGGCAAAGCGCTCTGCAGTGCTGCTCGAACGGTCCGACGATGTACTTTGTATTTTTGGGCGACCGCCCTGATGGTTCCTAACCCGTGTTCGTATTCCCAACGAAGTCGTTTGTAGAGCTGCATCCTGCCCTCCAACATTTCCGATGGCCAATAGCCCTCGTTGTTTGTTGTTCGCAGAAGTTAATCCTGTTGAAGCCTCTGAAAAGCCCCCCTTGATCCCGACCCGCCGATGCCCTTATTGTCAACACATTTTCCAACCCTCGTCTCATCGACTACCACCGGCCAAAGATTTGGACTGATCCTATGTATGGATATATTTCTGGTCTTCATTTGAGTGATCCTGTTCGTTTGCCGCGAACAAGAGTACAGTTGAGATTGCCGAACGGACCGAAAAAACCCTGGAAAACCGCAGATTCGATGGCTGAATCAACGTGCTCATCACTTCCCATCTCTTTGAAGCCTTCCTCAAGTGTCAAACCAAATGTTTTCTTCGGTCGCTCGGCGAAACGACAACCGAAAATGGCTATTCCGACTGGATTCAGACTCAACAAGCTTCTTATCGTAATGAGGAGATTAAACGCCTTACACAAGGAGCTGCGCAGAATGAGTGTGTCACCAGGCCGATCGATAGGGAAGATGTACAGTCCGCTAAATGGCGCTTCGCGGTAGAGACCACTGCGCGGGCACAGAATCTGGAATCGACCATTCATGCCGTAGAGCGTCTGACATCAGAGGGGCAAGACAGGTTGGATCTGTTCATCCCCATTCGATTCATCTTCACGAACAAACTAGACAAAGATGCAAAGCTGCAAGGCTGCTGCTAGCGTTCGATGCGTTTGTGTTATCTAAATGGCTGGGCCGCGAAGTCGGCCTGGGTAAGATCATCCACGGAGATGACCGCACCGCACTTATAAGTGCCTGGTGGTCGCTAGACTTACCTAATCGCATACGTCAGGTTTGCCCGTCATCCAACCGGAATCCGAGGCCAGCCACTTCACGTGAAGAGCGCTGTGGCCATTTCGCAAACGTCAACGGCGTGCGCCTCCACTATCTAGCCGCCGGTAAAGGCAGCCTAGTAGTCCTCCTGCATGGTTACGCCGAAACCAGCCACATGTGGCGCCCCTTGATTAGCGAGCTTGTTGGCACCCACACTGTAATCGCGCCGGATTTGCGAGGAGCCGGCAAATCCTCACATCCCGCCGATGGTTACACCAAAACCGACATGGCGCAGGACATTCATGCGCTCGTTCACAAGCTTGGTTTCGAGCACATTGGAATTGTCGGGCACGATATCGGACTGATGGTCGCTTACGCCTATGCGGCGCAATATCCTAACGAAGTCGATCGCATTGCGCTGATGGATGCGTTCCTACCCGGCGTTGGCAAATGGCGCGACGTTTGGCTCATGCGCGATCTTTGGCATTTCCATTTCTACGGCAAGACGCCGCTCGCTCTCGTTCACGGCCGTGAGCGGATTTATTTCGAGCATTTTTGGAACGATTTCGCCGCCAATCCCGCCCATTCCGTTCCGGAGCGCGACCGCCGATTTTACGCTAGAGAGTATGCCCGCCCGGGCGGGATGCGCTCTGGCTTCGAGTACTTTCACACGTTTGAGAAGGACGCCGAGGATTTCGCCAGCTTCGCGCAGACCCCCTTAACCATGCCTATGCTTGTTCTAACGGGTGAAAAAGCCTCCGGCGATTTTCTCATTCAACAGGGTCGGCTCGTTGCGACGAATGTCGAAGGCGTGGTCGTTCGCAATTCCGGCCACTGGCTCATGGAAGAAGCGCCGAATCAAGTCATCCCTAAGCTGGTCGAATTTCTGAATCGCTAAACCGCAAAGTTCCACTCTGTCTTGGCGTGCGCCTTCGGGCCTGCACTAC
>CAWBVH010000057.1:0-21054 GCA_963792145.1 Candidatus Acidiferrales bacterium | reverse complement strand
AGCCGACATTATTCGTGAAGACTGACTTCGCGATCGATTTTTCGTTGTTTTTCTTCACTTACAAGACGGCAGTGGACAAGGGTGAAAATTTTGGTGAGTCGGGAGTTGATTCTAAAGCGTTTGGGCGGACGCAAAACAAGAAACGGAGACACCTCAATTAGCGCTCAACAAGTCAAAATTTCGTGGCGCTGGTTAAGGGCGCAGCTACCCGCTGCGCGCGCCCAAGTGCAAGGCGAGACGATGGAAGTTGTCCAGATAAGGAAACGATCGCGGCAAGTGCAGCACGATCCGACGTACTGAAGTCACCACCCGAGCTCCGAGTTTCAGAAAACGTTCCCGCAAGATGGAGACCTGCGCCCGGGCGGAAGCTGTGCCGGCCAAACCTAAGCGCATCTCCTGCATCATCACGTAGGCCGCGGCAGTCATCAACACGCGAAACTGGTTGGCCCAGAATTTTGTGCAACTGGTGCGGCCGATCTCCATCCCGTAGTGCAGTTCCTTTATGCGATTCTCGAGGTCACCTCGTTGACAGTAGACCTCCTCAACCGTCCGTCGGGGTACTCGGAACCACTTGTTCGAGAACGCGACAAAGGAGTTGGACAAAATCTTGGTGGCTGAAATATGCTCACCCCCTAGGTTGTCGTGTCTTGCCCCTACTTATCTTTTGGAGGCGGCGCGACTGGCGGCGTGAGGTCCGGATGATGTTGCAGATACTGCTCCATAGGCTCGTTGCGCAACATGAACCGGAACCCTCGCTGCGTGGCCACATCGATGGTCTGCTGCAAATCCAGTTCGTCCAAGTCAATCACGTGTTCGACTGATTTCGTGCCACTCTCATCGAGCATAGTGAAGTGAATCTGGCCGTCCACGAGCCAATAATCGATCACGTTATACACTGTGCCGTCTTTGAGGTAGAGCTGCGGAAGTTCGCGTCCCGCTCCGCTATATTGGTACACAGGGTACTCGTACGCCTGCGCGGGGAAATAACTTCCATAGCCATATCCATACCCATAGAAAGGCAAACCGTAGCAGTTGAATCCCCAGTCCCAGAAAGGACCGCAGGTCGGCCACCAAAACGAATTGAATCCCAAGCCAAAGCCATACCTGTAAAACGGCGGCCCGAAGAACACAGGGTGTCGAAAAACGTAAATCGGGCGTTGTGGAAAGCGGAAATTGCGCGTGCCCGCTCCTACAGGAGGTAGACCCGCCGAAGCTCTAGACCGCCAAATCGTTGCACGTGAAGTGGGCGGAGCAATTACATGAGGTGGCGGCACACGAGGGCCACTGCCGAAGTGCCCTGCTCCGGCCATGTGGCCGCCGACATGTTGTGCCAACGCAACGGGAGTCTGAACGCAGACGAAACCCAGCATGCACGAAGCAATCAAAATCTTTTTGAGGATGGAATCGCGAAGGACAAAGCGCGCCATATTGTTACCCCTCCTTGCAGCCGCCAAGTCTGAAGCTGCCGGGATCGCGCGGATTCGCTACCGACAAGTCTAGTACCTTTAGGCCCCCCTTGCATCGAGAAGTTCCAGCACGCCTATAAAACTATCGCGTCATTTTCTGCCCGCACAAGTTTGTCCAGCCCTGATTTAACGCCGAATCCGCCTGACCGTTCAAGGAGTCGGTGAAGCAGATTCTGCGGGTCGCCGACGGTTGCAAGCACTTCGCCGCGCTCGCTCTCCAAACTAATATCGAATTCCATGACGCAAATCTACGCACTGTCAGATTCGAGAGTAGGATAGGTCTGCTGCTGTTTGTCTCGGCACGGAGGAAGAGTGCTGTTGTGCGGGAGGACAAATGAAATTGCTGCGAGTTGCGTTGATTTTTTGTTTGGCGTGTTGTGCGCTGGCATGGCCATCGCTTGGGCAGGAGCGCGGTACGGTGCAGAAGCCGGAGACGCCGGTGGAGAAATGGACAGGGAAGACGGTGATGCTGATCGGAGCGCATGCAGATGATGATGCACTGACACATGGAACGCTGGCGATGCTGCAGGCGCATGGTAATCAGGTGTATGTGGTTACTCTGACGACGGGGAATGTGGGCACGCAAGACCCGAAACTTTCGCGGACGCAGTTGGCTGAGATTCGCCGCCAGGAGGAGTTGGCGGCGCTAAAGGAGTTGGGGATCCCTGGGGATCACTACATCAATCTTGGCTACGACGACGGGTTGCTGGAGTTCGAAGACCGCAAAGCAGTGGTGGAAAATCTGGTGCGGTGGATACGGAAGCTGCGGCCGGATGTGTTGTTGGCTTGGGATCCGGGGAAAAATTATCAGCGGTGGCATAAGTCTGACCATCGTGCGGCGGCATATCTGGCAGCGGATGCGGCGCGGGCGGCTATGTGGCGCCTGCTGTTTGAGGGACAGATCACCCAGGAGGGCTTGAAGGAGTTCATGATCCCCGAGTACCTTTTCTACAACGACTACGACCATGATGACGAGAATTTATGGGTGGATATCAGCAGTTATGTCGAGAAGGTGGTAAATGCCGGGGCGCAGTACACGAGCCAGTTTGGACCGGGATGGAAAAATTACAACCCAAGTCCGAGTGGGGCGGAAGTGAAGGAGATGAAAGAGAACAGGCGCCAGCAAATCCGCAGCAAAGATGGAAAGCCCGTGGAAGGATTCCGGTATTATCGTGGGCTGCCGGATGGGATTGGCAAGTAGTGGGACGGATACTCGTCTACTAAACTTCTAATTAGCGCCGAGACCGATCGGGAGCTGGCACAGATACGGAATTGCGAAAAGCGGCTACAACGCGAGAAACAACAACTGCTGATACCGTGATCGTTCTTCAAGCTTTGCCACGATCACTCCGCTGCGCGCCAGCAGCAAGCGCTGGCGCTCCGGTCGGGATGACAAACAAGAACCGCAAACGTAAACCCAAGAACCGACCTGAAGGTCGGCCACTACAACTGTTGCTCATTCCGTTGTTCTCTTGAAACAATTCCAGAAAAGCGCAGAGAATTTTGTGGGATTAGGCAACGGACTACGGCTATCAGGAACAAGGCGGCGGCAATCCAGACAGCGTGATGAGCGACACCGTTCACCACTACGTTCAGGGAGTTATGTACGCCTAGCAGGCGTTCCGCGAGCCAGCCTACGGACGCAAAAGCCGCAAAGAGCGCGCCGCCGATTCTAAGAAGCGAGTAGGAACCCGTGCGGCTCAACAACACGAGAGAGGGCATGGTGAGGGCGACCACGATCAACTGCATGGTCTCGATACCCAGGTTGAATCCAAGGATGCCGGCCACGCGCTCCCAACGGCCGAGCCCCAAGTCGGCCAAGGTGGTGGCAAACGCCAAACCGTGGATCAGGCCGAAGAAAGCCGCGATTGCGGCTTCACGGCCTGGGAAAACTGGGCGGAGCGCGTGAGTGGCGGAGACAAGTATCGAAACAGCGATGAGCACTTCGATGGGACGACTGGGCACGCGGACCAGCCCCAATGCTGCTAATGCCAGTGTAAGCGAATGCCCGAGCGGAAATGCGGTTACGACTTTTAAGATTCGCAACAGACTTTGGCGCACACCTGCGAATCCGGCCCAACGCGAAGCTAGAGCGAGCAGGGGCGCGGGCAGAAGCAGGAGCAGCAAGAATAGAAGGTGGTCTGTACCTTCGGCGATGTGGCGCATGCCGAGGCGGAATATGCTGGCGAAGCCGGCTGAGCTCATCCATGCGCGAATGGTTGACAACCCTTTTACGGACGCTGGGTCTGGACTACTGCCGGACCGCGCGTAATCCAGTTGATAGAAGGATTGGCTTTCGTTGCGAGTCTGCGTGAGGATACGAATATTGGGGTCGCGTGGAACCAGACAATTCACCAGGTAGGCGGATATCTCGTTGCGGTGATGGTTCTCGAAAACGATGCTCCTTTGGGGCCCACCACGGGGCAGTTCGACAGTGAACTCAATTTGGATTTCACCGAGTCCTTCCTTGATTGCCTCGATAGGCGGGAACTTCTGTGAAAGCAGCGTGGGGCCCGCACTCTTTCCGTCAACCGTAATTGACAGATCGCGAAGCACTCGCTCCGCGTAAGTCCGCTGCTCGGCCTCCGAGATCACGCCGTCGGCATTGGTATCGATGCTCGCAAGCACGACGGAAGAAACCGCGACACCCGGGATCAGGCGTATGGACACCTGAACGCGATCATTCTCCACGGAGATGAGCGTGGCTTGCAGGTATTCATCGAGCCTGTGCGCGGGGGCACGCGCTCCGAGAGACAGAAGAATCGTAGCCGCGACAAGCAGCCTGGTGTTCATTTCGTGGCGAGCCCCCGTCCGTAGTCATTCGTCGGGTCACGGTACATGGTATGGACATGCATGGAGGGATCGCCGCCCAAGCGCTGGGGCGCGTACTCGATGACGAGGTGCGGACCCTGGATCCGATAATAGGCGGTGATGTTGCTTCCTTGAGTGACGGTTGTTGGACCGCTCCAGGCGAACCAGGTCTCATTGATATCGGCTTTCAGCTCGGCCATGCGGGCTGTGGCCGCGCTTTCATGAATAATGCCCGCCCACTCGGATATCAGATCGAGCAGCATAGCGCGTTGGCGATCGTTCATTGCAGAAGCTTTCAGTCCTTCGGGCTGGATGGTTTTGCCGTCCTGTCCGGGCCCGAGCACAAGATCGGCCAGATGGTAGCTGAGAATCGCTTGTTTCCGCTGGCCGTCATCGAGAGCGTTTAGCAAGGCGAAGGCCTTGTCGCTCTCCTGGCCGAGGGGCCGCACAGTTTTTCCGTTGCTGGTGTAGAGAGCAGGTTGAGCGCCAGTGAGAGTGGGCGTGAGAACGCCACGTTCGCCGGCAATGGTGATATTGAGGGCTAGATGGTGTCCGCCAAACTGCAACATCCAGGGATCTCTTTCGGAAGGCTTTCCCAGAATCGAAATGTAGTAGAGATCTTTACCGAACATGGGGTTGTTTCCTTCTTTGAGCTTGAGGATCTCGTCGCCTTCGATAATTTGCTGGACTTTCTCAAATCCGCGTTGGCTGAGAGCGCACGAGACTAGAGCAAGAGCGGCAGAACGCTGAGCGGCGTTCATGTCTTTGAGGCTGATGCCAGCGCGCGGAACGAAGGTTACCGGGAGGTTGGACCAGTTTGCGCGCTGCTTCTGGTCGTCAAATGGGAGCAGCAGCACGCCTTGCCGCTGCTTGTCATCGAAAGTCGAAAGGAAAGTATTTGCGGCGCTCACGATTCGTGAAGTGGCTGTCTCCGCCGCAGTGGCTGTTACCCCTGAACAGATCAGGGCCAATGCGCCGATGGCGCCGATGATTCGCCTGGAACAGAGATTCATGTCGTGTTCTCCTGTTCAGCCGCCTTGCCCCGGCTGCTCCTACGCGTATTTCCCTGGATTCTATAATTGCGTTGCCGATTTCGTGGAGAAACCGTGGGCCAAGCAATCCCCGAGACACATGCACATCATGCTCTTGTGGTGGGTCGGTCGAAGTAATCTTCATGCAAACGGCTTGATCGTCCAGCTTGCTTTGCCATAGCAACGAAAGTGCAACCTACTAAACACAAGGCTGCTATGATTCGGAGTTTCATTGAGGCTTTTCTCTCAGTGGGCTCTTTTTATCATGTTTTGTAAGTAGTCTAAGGTCAACGACCCTCTTCGACAATTAAAGGAACCTCGGCAGCCCGGCTAGGCTTGCCTAGAAATCAGGGTAAACTCCTTAGCTGGCGTCAGCGGCGAGTCAACGCCACCATCGTCCCACCTGATGGTGACAAAATCATCTCCGTTGGAAGCCATTCTCAGTCTGATCACCGTGCCAAGTTCCTCTAAGTCGTTCTTGACATAATCGCCCAGAACAGGAGTTTCGCCGTTTGCGTATGGCATCGTCGCCTCCGCCAGCAACGAAGTTTTTAGGCCACAGCAGTTTTCCTGCCGACTGGTCAGCTACCGTGGCCCCTCGCTTATAGTTAAAGGAACGTATTACCAACGCGGTTTGTACGGGTCAAGTTCTCTTCGACAATTAAGTGAAGCATCGGTGTCTAGTTCTAACGATGGATACAGGCACAATTCGCCGTGTCCGTTGGGTCATCGCTGGCTTTGACGACTGCTTGCGCCTTCCTCGCATGGGCAATTCTTCTCGCTGCACCCGCGTTTTCGGGAGCAATCCCTTGTGGCCGCAGTACGTTCTATGTAAGTTGGCTCGCCGACACTGGAGGAAACTCGCCCAATCCTAGCCCGGTACCGCGCTAGCGCCCTTGCGGCCTCTGTCACCGGTCAATATTCGGGGGATGCGGCTTTTATTTAACTGTGGCTGACGAAATCATTGAAAGGCTGAGCGAACGATTCTATTTCTTGCGCTGTGTCGGGCTTAGCAGTTTGCGGAAAAACGCAGAACCAGAGCCCTCCGGGGTCAAAGCTCGATGGATTTACACGGGCTTATATCGAAGCTGAAAGCCCGCGCCTACATACCGCCCGCAGAGACGAGGAGGGTTTTCGCTTGGGTTAGCTCGGGGCGATCGGAGCGGATGCCTTCGCAATTCTTCAGCAACTGGGTATAGTAGGTGCCCGCTTTCTCTTTTTGCTGGACCTGCGTGGCGGCCTGCGCTGCGCCGTAGAGGCCGTTGAAACGATTGGGGTCGGTGCGCAGGGAAATTTCGTATTCGGCCAGCGCTTCTTGCGGACGCTGCAGGTCGAGTAACATGTCAGCAAGCATTTCGCGGGCGGGCAGTTCGGTTTCGGCTTTGCCGACTTTGTCCTGATCGTCGGCAACGGCGCGCAGCAGGCGAACCGCATCGTCGGAGTTGCCCGCGGCGTAAGCGGCCCAGGCTTGCACCAGTTGGTGCTCGTTCTTCAGACCGTCGACGATGTAGGGCCGAGGACCTTTGCGCGTGGCTTCGAGCAGTTCGTCGTAATGCTTCAGCGCGTCTTGCGCGGCGACTGCGTCGTGAAGATGGCCAGCGGCAACGGCGCGCCCCCGGTAGGTGACCAACTGAACGTCAGGCGGCGCGCCAGCCCTGGGTTGCAGGCCTAGCGCTTCTTTCCACTGGCGGCGCTCGAGAGCGTACTTGGCGGGCCCTTCCGCTTGGCGCACCAGCAAATAATTCTCAAATTCGGGATCCATTTGTTCGGGACGAATCGCTGCGATCTGCTCGATGGTCGCCTTGGCGCTGGCGTCGTCGCCAATTTGCATGTACGCGTATTCGAGGAAGTCCATGGAATGCACTTTGTGATGCATCACGTGATGATGCGCAGCCATGCTATCGGCGGCGCGAATGGCCGCGAGGTTGGAGTTAATGTCGTCCTGCCAAAGTCCGAGGCGCGCGAAGATGTGCGAAGGCATGTGCACGGCGTGAGGAGAAGACGGCGCGATGCTAGCGTATTTGCGCGCGGCGGGAAGAGCGAGACTGGCCATCGCCGGATTGTCGCAACTGTGGATGATGTAGTGCGCGATGCCCGGATGATTTGGTTGCTCATCGTAGAGCTTGTTGAGGATGGCAACGGCGGCTTTGGCGTTGGTGAGATTGGGGTCGCGGTCGGGACCTGAGGCGAGAAGCGAGAGCGCGTAAAAGATGACGGCTTCGTGGTCGTTGGGATTGCGTTCGTGGACGCCTTGCATGGCTTCGGCGTAAGCGTCGGCGCGCTGATTGTGGTCGAGTTTATCGGCGTCAGAGTAAAAGACGGAGAGCGCCAGGACGTAGTCGCGTTCGCGGGCGGTCGGCGGCTTGAGGGAGCGAGCTTTGGCGAGGAGTTCGGCGCCTTGGGCGAGGTCGGCTTTGCTGGGGCGATTCCAGAGTTCGTGGTAAAGGGTCATTGCTTGTCCCCAGTAAGCCATTGCGCAGCGCGGGTCTTTTTTGGCGACTTCCTCGAATTGCGCGTCGGCTACTTCGTACTCGAAGGAATGCAGAAGGGCGACGCCGCGCTCGAATTGAAATTGGACTGCGGGAGCGCAGGAGGTAGAGAAGGAGACGGTGCCGAGGTTTTCATCGGCGTCGTGATGGTGCTGCGGCTCCTGAGCGGACGGCAAATCTGGTGCGAGCGACAGAGTGCTGATGAAAGCGAGAAGAGCGAATTTTGGGGCCTTCATGATGACTCCAACGTGAGGCATGAAAAGCGTAGCCACGGCAAGAGGGGATGTCAATGCGCAGCCCTGATTCGTGTCAGCCCTGATTCGCGATTGGCGGGCCGCGGAATTCTTGTTACTGGAGCAATTCAGCAATGGAGTCAACACCTACACCCGCGGAAATGGCAGCGGGACGAGCAGGAAGAACGAACGATACTGTCGGTATAGTACGTTACCGGAGCGGCACTTTCCGCCCTGTCTCGATAATTCTCGCCTTGGTGATTTGGTACCCTCTTGACAGCAATGCCCCCTGGACAACCTTCTGTCAATCCATTCCCTCTCTATAGTCATGCTTCGGGCGCTCCTGATCGCCGCTTTATTCCTTGTTCCTGCATCTTCGCAGGCTTGTTCTCGCGTCGGACCTCAGCCTGTTTGTTCCGCGTTTTGGCAGAGTCACGTTGTTTTTCGTGGGCGCGTAGTGGATCAGACGATGGTCTCATCCGCCATTGGAACAGTTAAGAATCTGGACGGCTCCTACAGCACCACTCAAGGTCCCGGATACTTCCGAGTGCGGTTTTCGGTGCTGGAAATGTTCAGGGGCGAATCCCAATCCAAGGAAATTGACATTCTCACGAACGATCAAGATTCCGCCTGTGGCTTCCCTTTCGCAGCAGGGGCCGAATACCTTGTCTTCTCATCTGCCAATGCTCAGACAAATGAGCTTTGGACTACGACATGCTCTCACACGCACGAGCTTCAGCCGGGTGTAGAAGACGCAGATCTCGCATGGATGCGCGCGCTGGCAACTGCACCTAAGGGCGCGACGATCTATGGCTCTGTTTTACCGGTTCCAAGCTCAACTGGATCGCATCCCGTTGCCACGATTAATTTGAGTGGCCCAGAAAACCACAATGCGGTTCCCGACCACACTGGAAAATATTCCTTCGCGAATCTGACCCCTGGGTAATACGCGGTTTCTGCCGCTTTGCCCACGGGCCTCACGTCCGAGGCGAATCGAACCGTCTCCCTCATCAAGAAAGGTTGTTCTCAAATAGATTGGCACGTCCGGTACGACGGTCACATCCGGGGAATTGTCAAAGACGCTGATGGTCACCCCTTACCAGACATGTTTATAGTGTTACAACGCCGTGACCCGAACTCTGCCACAGGCTTTGCTGATGTCGATCTGAAGAGTACAGGTCCCGACGGGCGATATGATTTTGCTCCCGTTTCACCAGGAGACTATCTCGTCTCTGCCAACCACTTGGGCCCTTCATCAACGCGCCCGTGCCCCCGCATTTACTATCCCAAAGCTGAGTCAGACAGCGCCGCCTCTGTAATCCATCTAGCGGCTTCCGCCACTGCCGATAACATTGACGTGGTACTTCCGAATCCCTCGAAAACGGTGACCGTGCGCGCGCGAGTGCAGTTGGCCGACGGCTCACCTGCGGTCGATGCCGATGTGAACGCGTATGACATAAATTATCTGAATTCCGGCGAGCCGAACCGGGGCGATTCGGATGCCGACGGGCGTGTAGCACTGTCAGTTTACGAAGGCCGAACCTACTATCTCGAATCTGGCCCGGGGAGCATCATGATGCTGATAAACGCCGAACCCGTCCATGTGGACTTCCGGACTAGGGCGGCGTTGATCGCCCACAAACATGTGATTCTGGGCACCAAAATTCACGAAAAATGGACTGCGTGGAGGAATCAACTAATTACGAAGTGAGAAAAAATGGGGTTTTTGGGCAAGCAAGCTTATTGTCAAGGCGGCGGTTTTCTAATCTGACCAACCTTGTCCTTGTTCATCGCTGTGAGGGAGATCCTCCACTTCCTTTTCGCGAAGTGAACCTTTCAGAGGCTTAGGGAAAACCCTAGTTGCCATTCGGCGCTGCCGGGCCCTAGATTCGCCACACGGATCAGTGGTGACCGAAGACGGGGGTCGGGAGAAGCTTGAAAATCGACCCGCGCATTTCGCAGATGTTCGGTTACCTCTGATCTTCTTGCGAAGTGGGTCCATGGGGGTATTGCAAGGAAAAACGGGATGGTTGTCGTGCGGCGCACTGTTGCTGACGAGCGGTGTGCCGGTTTGGGGGCAGAGTGCGGGTACGGCGTCGAGCGCCACGTCGCAGACACAATCGGACAAGCGTGAGCTACTACAGGAAGAAGTGGGCGACCGCGATCTGACCTACTTGCGGACGCGCGCGGTATTTCAGTACGACTACAAGGAGCAGGTTGAGGACGTGACGATTAATCGGGCGCGTCTGAAATTGTTATATGCCTTCGGGCCGCACCAGAATATGGCGGTGTCCGTGATGGTGCCGGTGATCTGGAAGAGCACCGCGACGCAATCAGCGTTCGGGTCCGGAGACATGGAAATCACAGCGGGCTGGGTAGTGTACGCGAGTGACACATTCCGCACCGGAGGATTGGTGCAGGTGGTGCCGCAGACGTCGAGCGAGAACTTGATCGGGGGGGCGAGCACGAATCTGAAGGGGACCTGGGCTCTGGCGTGGGTGCTGTCCAGTCGCTTCGAGTTCACGGGGTTTTTCAACTATAAACAGTCAGTGCATGTATCGAGGGGTGGGTCGATCAAACAGTTTGAGCCCGATGTGACGTTGAACGTACGGGTAAAGAAGTCGACGCTGTTTGTGGAATCGGATTCGTATCTCGACTGCATCACGAATCAGTTCGCGCCGATGTTGAAGGGTGGAGTGAGCCGGGCATTTGGAAAGAAGAGAGCGTGGGTGGCGACAGTATATGTGGAAGCGCCGTTGACGGAGTATGCGCGGCGGACCCAGGAGATTGTAAATACGGGGATTGATGTGACATGGTATCCGTTTGAGAAGAAGTAAAGGAACACGCGCCTGGCGACGCGAGAAACGAGAGAAAACGCCGTCCGAGGCAGGTCGATTCAGGCAATCGTGTAAGTATCGAGAGGCGCCGTTTACCATGCAGCCTCTTCTATCTCCTTCTGTCGGGCACCCAGTATTGAATCGCGAACGTCACAATAGTGGTGATCGCTGTGACGACTCCAGGCGTCATGTCCTGCTGTGTCCAGCTTCTCCAGTGCGGTCCGAGTAACGCGGTGAGCAGAATCGTTGCGGCTCCGGCGAGGACTCCAGCACTTACCTTCGCAGTCGGAGCCCAGTCGTAGCCTCTCCTCTGACGCGCCGGTGTCTGGAATGTTGGTTGGGCGATGGCGGCCATATAGTTTCTCCTTGATATCTTCGCTACTGGCGATCCCCATTCCACGGCTTCGGGAAAGTGCAGAGCGCAAGAAGATCCGCAGAATGAGCGTAATAATCCATTTTGTGCGTGGTGAAATGCGCTTGTTCTTGAAACATAGTGCTCCGAGACAAACCGTTTGGTTATCGGTCTATCCATTCGGATAGTGATCGCGGCGAAAGGGGGCTTCGGCTCGGGACGATGCCGAGCGTTTCTTTGCAGCGGCGCGTAGTCTGATGGGCGGAATCCTGTATTCTCTGCGTGGTTTTGGTACTGCGCTGTACCGAACGACTCAGCGAGTGATACCTGTTCCGGGGACGGACCGCTGCGGCCCGCGTCACTTCTCGTAAGTTGTGTAGTGTAGACCTATCGAAACGGGAACTTTGCGGCACGTCCAGACAACTTCGGTCTCCCTTATCTGGCCAAGTCGTGTTGGGGAAATGTGAGGGGCGCCCGTCGAGCAGATCCAGTATTACCATCGCCTGGTGGGCTGCCAGGTGGTCAGCAGCCCGGTCAAGCCCATCTTGGCACTCGAGTGGGTTCGCCCGGGCGAGGGCGAGGACACCGCAGCGCTGCGCTTGCTGCAAAAACTGCCCGAACTCTATGGCAGGCGCTTCTTCGACATCCTGTTGTTGGATTCGCTCTACGCGCAAACACCGGTTCTCCAGCTGGCCAAAGAAATCGATTGGGATTTGGTCATCACCCTGAAACAGGAGCGCCGCACGTGACGTTTTCCTCGCCGTGGATCAAGGTATCGAATACCAACAAAATTTAACCGGCCGAAGCATCGCAATTATCATTGTCCGCACAAAGTCGAACCGGCTAAGAGACCTGTTACCACACGTGCCCGTTTGCCTCGCGCACATTGAATCCATTCAATCTGGTCAGATCGTTAAAATCGACGGTTAGGTCAAGCGGAACGCATTACGGATAAAGATTCAAGTGAACACAAATCCTTCAAATTTTCCGACAATCGGACGCACAGTTGTTGCACGATCATCTCGTTGAAGCTCGGAAAATTTGGACGCGAGCTGCTGAATCTACTTAACAGCTTGATAATGGGCCAATCGTTCCATAATCTCGAAATCCAAACCAACTGGCGTTCTGGACAATTTGGAAGGGAAAGCGGTGGGCGAGAGGTTGGGCAACGGCAGCGAGCCTTTTGTTTATTCTGATGTTCCTCCGACAGTTCGTGGTTCCCGCACGACCCGCCTGGGACCACCACGTCAGCGCACTACTTCTCGGCATGCTCGGGCTGGCAAGTTTCTGGTGGCGCGATAAACAGCCTCTGGCAGGCGGTGCCTAGCTCCGTTCTGTCCGACCAACTCCCGAACGCCGAAACCGGTAACATGGGTACTAGCCACCACTTTTCCGATTTTGCACGACTAATCAGGCGCTTGAAACCTATTGCGCCCAGACGACGAAACTCAACTCTGCGTCTTCAAAGTGCCCAGCAATCCTCCAGCAACCAATGGAAGGAAGGTTGATAATATTGCCCGTGATTCGGGCGCTACAAGGATCCCGACCGGAGCATGCTCAATACCATCGCGATCTGCCCGGAATGGTAAATCACGTGTTCCACGATTCCGCGAAGCATTGTTTCGTAAGGATAGTTACGCCCGGGAACCTGTTTCGCCAAATCCTCGACGGGAAAATTCCGAATCTTCTCTTCGAGGAGTTCGCGACTTTGGCTCCAGCGGGAGACGAGTTCGTTCCAGGGAATCGGTGGCTCGGCCCATTCCTTTTCGGGCTGCCAGCGCGGCAGCGAATTAGTGTCGGAGGTATTACGAATTCTTTCATTCCAAAGGAGCAAATGCTGAAGCAGCGCCGAAATTGAATGAGACCCTGGAACAGGTGGCGTCGTCGCAAGCTCAGGCGAAATCTGCGCTAACAACTCAGCGAGCGAAGGTCCGTACCAAGCACCTTTGACCGTCGCGGCGCGGTAAGAATCGGCGATTCGTTCGGCTTGGTGCACGTTGGTTTAGTAGAAACGCGAACAATTGCGGCGTTTCCGGTGAGTTTAGTCTACATCAGGCGGCCTCGCGCGGAGACCACTGTTCCAGATGGTCGCGGTAGGGACGACCATCGCTGATCGCGCCGAGTAGGCCCGGGGAATTTCACCCCGAGCCCCTCACGGATCCGGACGTGAATCTCTCGACTAATCCGGCTCGTGCCACCCAGTGAGCTCCGAAGTCTGGGCTATCGCATCGAACCACCCAACCCTCAACCTAGCCAAGCACGGGCGCAGTGATTTTCGACTCTGGTAAACGCTTATCAGAGAAGTGGCTCTCAGCACCCTGATGGGGCGTCCTCCACATTCTCGACCGGCTTTGTCCGAGTTTGGCTGTTGACGCCCTGAGCGCTCCAACCCTACTGTCTCCGCATGACAAACACTGAATATCTCAACGAATATGACGGAATTTCTAAAACCATGCAGATGTATATCGACGGGAGCAAACAGGGCAAAAGTGAACTTATGCGCCCCGCCTTTCACCCTGACGCGTCGTTCTTCGGTTACGCCGGGGGACAACTCGCCTCCGGAACCAAGTTCCTTTTTGATTGGATTGACAAGAATGGTCCAGCTCCCAGGATCGAACCTCGCATCGTGAGTGTGGACATCCTCGATTCCATCGCCGTTGTTCGACTTGAGGTCGCCGGCTGGTCCGGACACCTGGCCGGCTCGGACGTCCGCATGTCTGATCTGTTCACGCTACTCAAAACGCCAAGCGGGTGGAAGATCATCCAGAAGGCGTTCCACTGGCACGCCTGAAGCACTGCTTGGAGGTGCAGCCCCTGCTGGTGTAGTCTTCGTCGGGGTCTTAAGATGCCCGAGCGGAACACCCCACAGAAAACGCTGGAATCTTGGAAGCAGATAGCTGCCTACCTAGACCGCAGCGAACGTACCGTACGACGTTGGGAAATGAGTGAGGGGCTACCGGTTCACCGTCGCGAGCATGAAAAACAGGACACCGTCTTTGCCTACAAACACGAATTAGATGCGTGGAACCGTTTGCGCACCAAGTGTCCCTGCGAAACTCCGTCTGATGAAGCTGAAGCGCTATCTCCGAACAAACCGGCCAACAACACCTACCTCACCGAACACGACGCAATCACTCGCACGCTCCATTGCTATATAGCCGGTGCCCGTGCAGGCGACGGAGAGCTCATGCGCCCTGCGTTTCATCCCTCAGCAACCATCTCCGGCTATTGTCAAGGTGTCGAATACAGCGGTTCCATCGAACACGTCTTCGATTGGATCAATCAGAACGGTCCAGCGCCTAATATCAGTCCTCGTTTCGCCCGTATCGAAATCATCGAGAGCATCGCAGTCGTTCATCTCGAAGTCCAGCGCTGGTCAGGCAAATTGGCTGGCGCTCAAGCGCGAGCTTCCGACGTGTTCACGTTGCTCAAATGCAATGGCGAGTGGAAGATTACGCATAAGCTCTTCCACTGGCACGATCAGTAGTTTGTTTGTGCCAGAAATTCATTTGGGACAAGGGATACCTTACTACACGAACGGACATGGTTGACCGACAAGCACGCGATACTGCCGCCAATCGTCCCCGGACTTGGTGCTAATCGAAGGAATTCGCAAGTTGCGATGAAACGGGACGAATCATTTTCTCCTACTTTATTCACCTTTCGTTCGCATTTTGCCACCATTCACCACCATTAGTATTACGTTTTTATGACGGTTGGTTGGCCAGCTTCCCAGAACGTCGTTTCTGGAGAATTGGTCGGCACCCCTGCCCAATCGCATTACGCCAGAGTTGCCCGTCAACCACCAATGATAGTGGCTGGCGCAACATAGGATGCAGCCACCCGGCGCGATCGGGGTCGCTTGGATTTGCCGTCTGCCGATTTGCTCTCTTTATCCCAACCGCCAAAATCGAGGGCGACGGCTATGCAATCGGCGCGTAATTGATCCGCAAGACCGCGGTCGATCATGGTCCGAGCTACGACCATGCCTCCGATGGACAGCGCAGCTACGGCCTGCGCTGTGGTGCGGCGACGTCCGCCATTCTGGGTTAAGCTCCGCTCCAAGACGCTTACCATTGCTTTGAACACGGTCTCGAAGGCGCGCTTCGCCCTTTGGCAGCCATTTCACAATTCAGTTTCGTAATGCCAAGGAACAGCCCAGCTTGCTAATGCTTCACTTCCCATCTTTGTGCTTGATCATGCACCTTCCTTCACACAGTGAAGCGGCAGCACGTGTTTCTCAGCTTCCTCTAATGTGCCCGGTTTTGGCGTGCGTGACCATGCCGTGATTGGTTTATGGCATTTCTCACAGCGGATACAGAGAAAGGAACAAGGTTCCGTTCACAGTGGCTTTGGTCATGGCTGGGTGATACGCCGGGAATAGAGAATGGGAAAGTGCGTCGCGGCGTGGAACGAGCGTATAGGAAGGTAATCAGGTCGGCGCGGCTACGGATTACAAAGGTGGTTCATTTTCTTGACGAAGTGTTGGCATAGCAGCGCATCGCTGCGATTACGGAGAGCACGGAGGTACGCAGCGAATGCTTTTCGAAGCGTGGCGTGAAATAGCTTTCGATTGATAATTAACCCTTTGCCATCAGGGGCGGGAGCCACGAGCGGCCCGACACGCCGAACTTTTGAAATCGTTTTGATTTCGGCCTGATGAAGGATTCCGCACCGGAAGTGGCAGTAGAACTGGGCCGCACTGGCTTTGGTGAAGTACGAAGAAAAAGGGGCTGTTGTTAAGAAGTTTACAAAGTACTGCTCCCCTTTCCGGCGCGGGGTTTCGCCAACGCCTTCTTTGAATTGCTGCAATGTCTCAATCAGAAGACAGTCCAGTGCGAGCACAGCAAATCCGGCGAAATCTTGCTGGTCAATCGCTTCGGCCGCATCGACAAATCTGGCGTTAAGGCGGTCTTCCAGAACACGAACTGCGGTTTGCCAATCGGATGGAGTAGAGAGATTGAGCATCTTCCAGTTGCTGACGCTGTAGCGCGGCGAGATGTACATAAGAGACCTCTATATTGCTCACGCTGGCGAAACGAATAGGAGAGCCGATTGGCGCCGTCTTGAAGCCTGTTGACGAGTGCGGCGGCGGACGAGTAAAGTCCCGCCGCGACGCCGAAGGAAAAGCCCGCAGCGGAAACCCGCGTCAGGCATCCGAATGGCCAGCCACGTTGACAGTGGCGGAACGCAGAGGGTGCGCCAAATCAAGAAACGCAGTTAGCGCAAGCACGCCGTTCCGTTAGCCGTCGCCAGCGAGGGTTGCCGGAGCGGGCGGCACTGGTATGACACTACTTCTTATCCGGATACTTGCCGGGAACATCATCCTGCCGCCCCTCATGTGAGCGAACTTCCCCCTCGTCAGCGTTCCCAGCGTCTTCCACGCCCTTCACCACGTCGGCCTCGAACGCGTTTCCTTGCTCGAGCAACTCGTCCACACTCTCCGAATCCGCACCTTGGACGTTGGACAATCCCTGCAAATCTCCCGATTGCCCGCCCGCCTGCACTCCCAGTCCCTCCAGCGTATCCACGCTTTGGCTTTTCCCTTGAGCCTGTTTCTTGAGTGCGCCCGCCGTTTTCCCGCTGGTTGTCTTTTTGCCGCCGACCTTCGTTTGCGCCACCACCTTCTTCGGAGCTGACTTCTTCTTCGCCAGCTTCTTCTTCAGAGTTACCCTCTTCTTAGCCACCTTCTTCTCAACCGCATTTTTCATCGGCGCCACTTTCCTGCCCGAAGTTCTCTTCGACTTCAGTTGCTTCTTCTTGGTCGTCTTTTTGGTAGCCATACGCGCAGTCTACCATCGGTTGGTCATTCCGAGCATTTAGGGATGACCCAGGTGCGCACTGACGCGATGATTTGGACGTATTACGCGCCGTGACATCTAGCTCCCGTTGAGGGAAGTGGCCCTTCGTTCGGATGATCCAATTCCACTTGGACGTCGCGCAATCGGAAACTGCCCCCCCGACGCCGGGCTTGCTTCGCCAGTCTGTTGTAAACTCGCGCTTCTATTCTCCTTCTGACTCGCTCAACTCCCAATAGTTCGGATCATTGAACATTCGAAAATTCATTGCACATTCTTGGAAAGCGATTTCCTGCTAACGGCCAAGGTTCCTTATAGTGGGCTCGCCGCTTCGGCTGTTGCAGCGGCATGTGCCCACGCGCTCCGTTCTTGGACGTCGAGATTCAGCTCCCCGCTTGGCATCAAATATGCTCGCACACTCCTTGCGGGCTACTTGGTCAGACACCTCAATCCCCATGCTCTAATGCCGACAGGGAAGTCTAAAATTAAATAGGTCCAGCCCGGTAGCCCGCGTCAAGGGCTCTTTTCCCAACTGCCGGTCTAACAGTGTAACGACAGGTGGTGTAACGACAGGTGGTGTGCCGTCGTGAACGCAGCTTAGAGAGATTCCGCCAATGTGTCGTTATCACCAGAGTACAGATGAATGTAGTCGACGGAATTGGCTGCCTTCACGATAAAGACCTCTCCGCTGCAACAATAGATCCGACAATGCCCACCTCAAATACAGCAGACAAAAGTAAGGGTATTTGTGAGTCAGACCCAGTGCGGTTCGGCTGGCGGTTTCGATTTCTTCTTTTTCGGAGACATAATGGCAGGAGTTTACCACTACAAGCGGCTGCTAGAAGTAACACCCAATCTCGGTTAGGCAGTCGAAGCAGAGATATTCCAGCGCATCGACCGCCCAACCACTTCAAAATATCCGCAATAATGTTCGGTGCTGCGCTCGTCTTGTTCTTTTCCATTTACAAACACCGTCAACCGGAAAAACTCTGAGCCCAGCTTCCCACAGGGCTGCGCTACCTTCGTACTCCTGCTTCATTTCGTCCAGTGATTCGAACTCTACCGCCGAATATCGCGAACTAGCGTCCAAACGGCACACGATTTCCCGCTCCCGGTCCGAGCTTGATTACTTTGTCGAACTCGTCGTCGACCGTCCCAAGACGCAGTAAGCCTCGGTAGATGGGTAAGGGTCGCGTGGGAGACTGTGATCAGGGGCTTGGCGGGCTTGAAGCAGCGATTGGTGGAACCAAATTGAGACCTGAAAGGGAGTAAATGCCCAGAAACCGAACCGTGGCAATGGCGTCCACAGAAACGGGTATCCACATGCCGTTCACGGCGGCGAATTGCACGGTGATGTGGAGGTCTTTGATCCAGAAAGAGGGGGACTTCAGCGGGACTCCAATGATCTGCCTGATGCGATGTGTCTTGGCATCCACCCAAATGTCGCCAAGGAGCAGTCCCTTTTCCTTGCGCTCGGGAATGATGTGCAGCACGTACTCTGGAACCAGTCCAAAGTTTTGTTCGCGCAGGAAGACGAAGTCATAATTGGAGCGGCTGATGTCGCGTTGGTGACCTTCCTTGGCAGAAGCTATTTCCTGCTCCAAAATGGCGCTTACGATTTTTATACCTCTCGGGCTACCCTGCGCATCGGTGATTTTGAATGTTTTGGTGTCGGGCGGAATAAAGCTGATTTGGGCCGTGACGTCCGACATGGGGTTTGGATCGTCGCTCTGGAATACCTTATATTCGCGCGTCACTTCGTAGGGCCGAGAGCGGGCCGGGTTCTGCTCCCCGGTTCGCTCCAAAGAATCCAGAATCGAGTTCAGCTTTGGCTGGGTTACTGCTTCCTGTGCGTGTAACAAATAAGGAAAAACCCAAGCCGTTGCCCCCAGAGAAAGAAGAACGATAAGACTATATCGCTTCTCCACCATCCAAGCGATTACATCCCCTTGCTCCGTACTCTCTCTCACTCCCGATCCCCAATGTCACCTGCAATTTCGATCCGTTACCAGTCACTTTTGTTGATAGTACTCCTACTCTGCTGGCGGCGCCGCTCCTCTATTGCCGCTCATCCCCACCCGTGCAAATACGCCGGTATGGCCACGTAAATAGTCATGGCTATCCGAGGGTCGAAGAAGGAGGCTGAGGTTCCGAGGTCGCGGCGTGGTCGCACGATGGCAAATGGATGTATTTCACTGCCAATCCCGGTGGAGTCAATCACATCTGGCGGCAGCGTTTTCCCGATGGCCAGCCGGAACAAATCACTTCCGGTCCCACGGAGAAAGAAGGCATGGCCATGGCGCCAGACGGCCGCTACTCACTTGCGCCAGCACCCGGCTGTTCAACTCTGATGCGGCACTTCCACAGTTGGCTTTCGCAAGCGCGGTGAGTTTCTTTTCCCGAATTCCTCACCGTTCGGTCCTGACGCCTCCATGATCCCATCGGTGAACAGCAGCAGCCTGTCTCCGGGATTTAGGCCTTGAGACTAACTTAATCACAAGTTGCCGGAGCCGAGCAAAATTGAGGGGAATCAGCAAGTTCTGATCAAATGGGGATAACTAAGATTCGCCTTCTCTTTTCATTCTTCATTGTCATTTGCCGTCATTCATCACGATTCGCATGACACCTACATGACACCGACGAAATTCGAGAGCACCTGCTTTGCAAGCACGGGAATTCATTCTAACCATTCCATTTCCTGCTTGAGTCTCTATTGTTTCCAACAAACTGGGGAATCCGCTTCTCGTTCAGAGCTAACTCCAAGGGCCTCAACATCGCTCAGAAATGCACGGTTCGTGCACGGTAGCGCACCGGCTTTTGTCAATATCTTCGGTCTAAAGCGGGTGATAGGCGATGTGCAATAGGTACGCGGATCAAGGGATGATTGAGGGACGAATCCGACCATGAATCCTGTAGACAGCGAAATCTTTCTTGTCCACGGTGAATATTTTGCGAATGCCTTCCCGCTCGGCAATCCGGATGAGGGCTGCGTCGGCAAGATCCATCGGACGATCGGCATATTTCCGCAGAAGTTCACGGATGCGTGGCAAATCGACCACGCCAAGCGGTAGCAGCTGCAGCGCCTTCCTCACCAACATCTCCCATAGAGCTTCCTGCGCCGCGGGCAGATCGTTTAACAGGTACATCGCTTCCGTCAGAGGCGGCCACACCGTTGCCAAAGGTTCTTGCAAACTCTTCAAAGTCGACACGCATTGCTGATGGTATTGGTCGTCTGCGTCCACGAGAGCCACGAGGGGCCCCGCATCCACCAAGATCATCGGGAGCCCCGTCGGCTCTTTACCAGGGCCGCGAACTGACGGCCCGCTCCCGCCGAGCGTTTTCGGTTTCCGCCGTGCACAATTCCAATCAAGTCCGAAACCATTTCATAAGGCGATCCGGCTGGTTCCTGTTCTTCGATCCATGTCTCGATCGCATGGCGAATCACCTCTGACGCAGACAATTGCTTGCGGTGCGCAATGCGGGCGATACGCTGCCTGGTTTCCTTATCCACCCTCAATGTCACAGGAGATGGCATAACATTACCTCAGAGTGCTAGCTTAATGTATTACGAGCTGTAATACAAGAGGCTGCACGAGGTCTTCCGGATCACGTTCCGCAAGAACGACATTGCCTGCCTCGCCGTTTCTGATCCTGTGGCTGGCGAATTGTTGTTTCGTCCATATTTCCTTAAGATTTCTCTTCCTGCTACGATTCTGCGATGAGCAATCTGGTGGTTCTACAAAACGCGCGTCCGATTAAGCACTAGCGTTCGTCGGTACCGATCGCGAGAGATTAGTTCCGGAGTTCCCGTGATTCGTCTAATTGCCGCGTCCCTGGCGAATTGATATTGTGGCAAGTTTTGAGCGCAATGTAACAATGTTACATTGGTGGAAACCGCTGAATGGGATTTCCGGTAGGCACACTAGAAGCGAGGTGTGGCGTATGCCGGGTGTCTGTGAACGTTGAGCAATCGCAGAGTCAGTTTTACTGTGTTGTGAGCCTGCCCCCGAGGCATTAAACCGCGATACTAAGACTCT
>CAWBVH010000056.1:0-16648 GCA_963792145.1 Candidatus Acidiferrales bacterium | reverse complement strand
GCGACGCATGAGCGTGCGGGCCAGCGGCGCCGATCCCCAGCGTGTCACCGGCCCGGACGGTTGCCGTCGTGACTCCTCCGGCACACACGTGCGGACATCTACGGACCGTGTTCAGTCCTGATCGCGGATTCCGTCAGGCGCCGGCTGGGTAGCTTTGTCGGACTTACACCGACCGCGGGAGGCACCTCTGTTCCAGCGCATCATGGCCGGCGTCGACGGCCGGCCCGGGCGGTCGAGACGCGATCGCACTCGCGACGCGGCTCACGGCCCCAAAAGGGCGACGCAGGCTCGCCCACGTCTATCACCAGACGATCTCGAAGATGATGGCCTACGCAATCACCGGCACAGACGCCAACGCCGACCGTGACGAGGCGATGCAACTCCTTGAGCGGGAGTCCGAGGCGACGGGCGTTCAGTTGCGACCTCTCTGGTCCAGCCCCCGTCCTTCCTCGGTCGCCCGAGGCCTCCAGCAGCGTCGCCGAACAGCGCGCATGCCGACCTGCTCGTGGTTGGGTGCCCGAGCCGCCGCGGCTTCGCCGGCGCTTTGGGCGCGCGGCAAAACGGGGACGGCGACACTCGACGGTACCCAGTGCGCCGTCGCTATCGCGCCGGTCGGCTACGCCGACACGGCCGAGCCGATCGCGACGATTGGAGTCGGTTACTGCGAGACGCCCGACAGCGAGGCGGCGCTCGCGGTGGCCCACGAGCTCGCCCGGACCTGGGAACTGCCCGCATGCGCGTGTGCTCGAGGTTGTGGAGCTACACAGCGGCCACCACGGGTTCGGCGCCGGCTACCTCGCGGGTCGTGTCCTGAGGCGACATGCGGCGCGGCGCACAGGAGCGCCTCGATGCCCTCGACGGAGTCTAATACGTCTTTGCAAAACCTAAAAACACTGTTCCCAGAATCAAGACTGCCATTCCCGAAAAAAAGTAACGCTCGTACTGCCGTCTCGCACCTGTGTGGTCCAGTTTGGCCGCAGGTATAAAGGGACCACGCGACCCTACATCCGTAGACATTGCCTCTCCGATCCCTCTCTTAGCTATCAAAGTTTCCCGTCTGGGCTTGGAATCCCTGCATTCTATACCCGTTTAGATACCGGGTCGTCTCTCGTGAGGGTCTTCATTTCTCTCTGATCTGCCGAGCACATTCTTGGCTGCACCGACTCTCCCTCGTGTCCCTAGCGAATTGTTATTTCGGGTAACCACAGGGCATGTAACATTGTTCGTCCTAAACACCCGGCTGATGTCTTATGGTCAAAAAAGTCGTGCGTAGGGCTGAACTCCTCAAAGGTCACCTCATGGTTTCAGGTTTCAGGCATGCTCTTGATTGAGGCCGCTGACAATCCGCGACCAGTACACAAGTTGTGCCACCAGACTCAACATCCCAAACAGGACCACTACCTCGAATCTCCCCGAACACGGCCAGAACCCCTTCCAGCCTTGCCCTTCGACGCGTCGCAACAGGTTGTCCAAAAACAGGAAGAAAAATAACAGCGCCGCTATGTTGTACCCCTCCCTCGAATGCTTCTGCACTGTGCTAGGCTCCTCCTCATCTTCTTCATGTTTCAGCCAACAGAAGCATAGGAAGCCAGCCAGGAGATACACCGCGTTGTGCCCCAGAAACGCCAGGAATGGCAGCATCACCCTCCACCACGACCAGTATCCCGCCACTGTAAGTTTCAAAACCGCCAGCACCACAGAAAGGACCCCAAACATCCAGAACCCCATGGCCTGAATCTGCCCGTCATTCGCGCGCAATCCCGAAAAGCGGCCAACGTCGGTCGCGATCAAGATTACTTCGAATGATCGGAAGCAAAAACCAATGTAGCGGCGATACGCAATTAACATTTAAGATCGTGCTCGCCATGTTGATCACTCGCCGCGAACTACTCTCCAACGTGGTCACTGTATTTGCCAGTGCTGCTCTCCCCGACCTGTCTTTTGCTCAGGCGCGCAACTCTGACTTGCGCATCAACGCTGATCGACTCCGTCATAGCCTTGAAGAGCTCAGCGTTTTCGGACGGCCCGCCGGGGGTACCTTTTCCGACGGTGTGAGCCGGGTAGCCTTCACGGATGCCGATGTCGCGGGCCGCGACTACGCCATGGAACTCATGCGTGCATTCGGCATGGAGCCACGTATCGATCCCGCCGGAAATATCTTCGGGTTGCGCTCTGGGTCA
The DNA here is from genome assembly GCA_963792145.1 of Candidatus Acidiferrales bacterium. Classification (GTDB taxonomy): domain Bacteria; phylum Acidobacteriota; class Terriglobia; order Acidiferrales; family UBA7541; genus Acidiferrum. The sequence goes on along the minus strand of CAWBVH010000056.1, from coordinate 14,468 downwards.
GATCAAAATCTAAAACCCATCCTGTTTGGATCGCACATTGACTCCGTGCCCAGTGGTGGCAACTTCGACGGTGATTTGGGCTCGATGTCCGCGATCGAAGTCATGCATACGCTGAAGGAGCACGGCGTCACGACGCGGCATCCACTGCAGATGGTTATCTGGACGGATGAGGAGAACACCTTTGCAGGCAGTGGTTCGGCTGCAGGTGTGCTGCAGCCCAGCGATCTCAGTCGCGTGCGCAACGGAATCTCGTTGGTGGACGGTCTTCGCAAACTCGGTGGGGATCCAACCCGGCTCGCCGAAGCGCGCCTGTCTCCCGGCGCATTCCATTGCTACCTGGAATTGCATATCGAACAGGGCGGCATCTTGTATAAAGCGAATGTGCCGATCGGCGTGGTGGAAGGAATCGTCAGCATCGACGAGTACGATGTGGAGATTCACGGCTTTGCCAACCATGCGGGAACCACTCCTATGGCCGATCGGCACAATGCCCTGCTCGCTGCGGCCAGACTCGTTGAGGCTGTCCAGAATGTGGTCACGCGAGAGCCTGGGCGGCAGGTGGGCACCGTCGGGCGTTTGCAGGTATTTCCCAATGCCCCCAACGTCGTGCCTGGCTTGGTAAAACATTCCATTGAGTTGCGCGATCTCTCTGCCGAAAAAATTGCACGTTTGGGAGACGAGATTCAAAAGCGGGCGAAGGAAATCGCCGCGGAGACAGGAACGGAAATTATCTTGCAAAAGATAGAGCACGCCCCGCCGGCTGTAGCCAACCCGGAAATACAGGCCAAGATTGAGGCAGCATCGGCAGAGCTGGGATTGAAGACCATGCGGCTGCCCAGCGGCGCAGGTCACGACGCCCAGATGATCGCGAAGATCGGTCCGATTGGGATGATCTTCGTCCCGAGCATCAATGGTATCAGCCATTCACCTAAGGAGCTGACTCGCTGGGAGGACTGTACGAATGGCGCCAATATCCTTTTGCAGACGATCCTCCTGATCGACCGTTCCTCAACTTGAGTTGCGTTCTGAGTCTCACCAAAGATTTGCAGGCCAGTCTCTCACGAAGCCCAACCAGTTCGATTGGTGTTGGGCCCGTCTTATTTCTGGACGGGTTGTTAGCATAACTGGAAGTTACGATTCTTCTGGTGCTAAATTCCGGGTAGCTCATACGGCCGGAATGCAGACTTGTTGAGCAGAGTGCATGCGTGGAAGATAGCCAGAGCGTTTACTAACCGGCGCTTTCACTGCGATGCGTTTGAACAATCTTATTTAGCCAGTCAGTGATTGTTTTGAGAGCGGTGGGCGACATGGTCTCTTCGATATCGTTGTATTCGTTTGGAGCCCCAGTCTTGGCGTGCTGCAGGAGATGGTTCATGCCCGGCAACTCAACGACAGTTGCCTTCGGGTTGTTTTTCAAAGCTTGGCGGGCGGAGACGAGATTTTCTTTCGCTGGCACCTGCACATCCAGTGAGCCATTTAGGACCAGAACCGGCACTGTGATTCGTGCCAAAGTGGGTGCGGGATCATAGGCAAGGAAGTACCGCTCCCAAGGTGTTGTGTCGTCTTTGGCTAACGATTCTGCCTCATTTGCATCAATGATTTTGTCGGCCACACCACGAGTGATCATTGCTTTAGCGCGGTCGAGCGCGGCCGATTCCGATGGTGCCGAAATAATAGCGTTGTAGAGTTCTTCGTCGAAAACCTTGCGCTTTGCGATGTAATCGTCCGGCGCGCCGTAGGCTTTCGCGGTCATTGCTGATTGCAGGACAAACAATTTGTCCCCTCTAATGCAAGGACCGGCAATCATGACGACAAAGGCCACGCCTTTGTCCGAGATCGCAACAGCGGGCGCTATGATGCCACCTTCAGAATGACCAAGCACACCAATGCGTCTCGCATCAATGTGAGATTGGGTTTTCAGCCATGCTACGGCAGCCTCGGCGTCAGAGGTGAAATCAACTGTGGTTGCGGCGTCGTAATTCCCTGAAGAGCCGCCGACGCCTCGCTTATCATAGCGGAGAACAGCGAAACCATTCCGGGTCAATGTGTCGGCTAGAACCAAAAATACCTTATGGCCCCTAACGTCTTCGTCTCTCGTGTTGTGTCCCGTTCCCGAGATCAGCACAACAGCCGGAAATGGTCCGCCTCCAGTCGGTAGGCTTAACGTACCGGCGATCTGGTCATGGGTGGTAATATTGGCGAAGTGGATTTCCCGCTGCACATAGGACGCCGGTCCGGCATTGATCGCGTCTTCTTGCGGGCGCTTGTGGACGACTGTGCCCATGTCCTCGGCGGTGGCGCGCCTCAGGATCAGCGGATAGACCTGCTGAAATGTCAGATTGCCGGTCCAGACTTTTCCCTGCTCATTCCACTCGCCATCGTAGCTCAAGTTGAGCTTATTCACCGCAAAATGCACCTGGGTCCCGTCGGACGTGACCTGATCTAGAACGGTTTCATTGCCGCTGGGATTGATGAGCTTCCCGCTATAGCCAGAGTCAGTCTTTTCGAAGTGAATCCGGACCTTGAAACCTCCATTCATCTGGCCGACCCAATCGCCCGCAAGATCTTGGGCCAGCCCGGATGACGCGATTCCGCACACCAAGAGAATGAAAACTATGACTTTGCGCACAACGCCTCTTCTTTTCGAAAAATGAAAAACGAAGTTCCTTAAAGGGTGTCAATTCAAAGAATATCAAGGCTATGAAACTCACGCTATCGACCGCGCCCATTGCCTTCGCACTTCTGGGGTTCACCGCCAATGATCTTTCCTTGCGCCTTCGTGGTCACCGCCTAAGGTTTGTGGTTTGACCGCTTTAGCGGGCAATCTCTGTCCCCCCTTACAATCTGGCCCTCGGCATCCTTGGGCAAGAATCGCTAATGCTCTGGCTCCTCAATGCGCGATTACGGGAGAGCGACGCATCAATGAATCAAGACGCGGGATCGGGCGATGTTATCGAGGCAGAGTCGGCTTGTGCGGATGGACGCGTGACGTAGGCGGCCAGGGTGAGGCTGGAGATGAGCAGGAGGCCGGCGAGGAAGTAAGAGGCGCCGGGCAAGTGGATGGAGATGCTAGGGGAGATGGCGATGGCGAGGACCTGGGTGAAGAGGAGGGGGCCGATCATGCCGCTGATGGCGCGGATACTGTTGATGGCGCCTTGGAGCTTGCCTTGAGAAGTCGGGTCGACCCTACGAGACATCAGCGATTGCACGGACGGGCCGGCAATACCCCAGAGGCCGAGAAACGGAATGGCGCAGAGGAACATCCAGCTGCGCGGGGCGAATGCAAAGCTCAGGAAGCCGAGCATGCCGAAGGTCAGGCCGGAGAGAACTCAGGGCCGGTATCGGTCCTGCGAGCGTCCTTGAGGGTGATGAATCCAATGTGCGGAGCCAGTGTGCGGAGGCTGGTTTCGAGTGGCTCCGGCGCGGCGAACATGTGGCAATAGTCGTAGCAGATCTTCAGTCTCGGGCTGTTGACGATGCGCAGCATCTCGAGCGCGCGGGCAGAGTTATGAATGGCCTGGCCGGCGTGCGGCTTGAAACAGACCGTCACATCGTGCCGTTTGGCGAGATCAGTCCATGAGCGGAGTTCCTCCGCGATCAAGTCCCTCGAGCCAGGCCAGTCCGCTGTCTTGCCACCGAGCGTCGTCTCGATCACGGGCGGGCTCTTGGGCACGAGGTAGTGGGCGAGGTCCGCATCGAGTCTCAGTCGCTCGAGATTGCGCACGCGGCTGTCGGCCGTGATGAACAGCACATCGTTCATCGCAGGAAGAGCGAGCCGGGTCTCGCGGAGCAGGGCACGAAGCCGTTCACCGTCAGCCTTCGACATCTTCGCCGGATCGCACTGCCATTCCGGCATCAGCGCGAGTTCGACTCCGTCATATCCTGCACTGGCGATGAGTGTCAGTGCCGTCTCGATCGGCAGGTCCCGCATGCCGTATGTGCCGAGACAGAATCCGATCTGCGGCGCTGCGCTGCGCAGCGTCAGCGGTGCAGCCAACGCTAACGGCGCAGCCAACAGGAGGGAACGCCGGGTTATCGTCGGGCCAGAGGAATGCGAGTCCATATCCACTTAAGCGAGTTAACCGGAATTTCCGATTTGGACCTCTGACGGGCGCATCGTACGTCCGTCCTGCCCTCAACACAACGAATTTTCCACCACAGCAGACTCCATCTAAAGCTGCCGATTACGCGAGCCTCATGCGTGCGGGCCGATTGCCAGAATGAAGCCACCGGACCTCATGGTGCAAGTGGGGTCACAAAACGTTGCGACTTCGATCCCATAAATTCGTAACGCATCTCGGAGTGCTTCGGCACTGGGAGGCAGACTGCCTTGCGCACATACTACGAGCGCCAGGCCCGTGAATTGACCATTCAAGGTCTCTGATGGCGCGCTACCAGTCACTTTCCACCCAATCACATTGAATACCGTCAGGAAATCTTGTGCGTAACCGAGCGCGTCGCTTGCCGAGGGATAGTAGCAGACGCCGACCTGTTGGTCAGGAAACGCAAGGAGCACCTGAATCAGCACTGCCTTCTGATGTGTAGTCAACCTGCGCGGAGTCGGCTGCATCGCCCTACCAGTGTTGCCAACCGTGTCACCCGGTGTCAATGATTCCAGTTACACTCCAAAACTCGCTCCCTTGGCAGTAGAGCTAACCAGTACCTCTCTTCCTTGCGCAAGGGGGCTCTCGGCGCCGCGTGATGTAGACTCTTTCAGTGAAGCCAGTACAAAGACTCGGGTTGATCAAAGCACTGGCGGCCCTCCTCCGGCGAGCGGGGGAGGCATGGATTGCAGACAATGCGCCCAGGCTTGGTGCTGCATTGGCGTTCTATACGCTATTTTCACTTGCTCCGGTCTTAATTGTTACAGTCTCTTTAGCGGGGGTTGTATTCGGGGATAAAGCCGCGCAGGGAGAGATTGTTCGACAGTTTCAAGGGTTGATTGGAACGCAGGGCGCGATCGCCATCGAAACAATCATCCAAAGCACAAACCGTCCTGCGCTTGGAGTGTTCGCGACCACGTTTGGCGTGCTTGCAATATTCATTGGCGCATCCGGGGCCTTCAATGAGCTTCAAGACGCCCTCGACATGATTTGGAAGGTGGATAACAGAACCAAGAGCTTCTGGACGGTGACGATCAGGCAGCGGTTATTATCTCTCGGTCTGGTTTTAGCTACTGGATTTCTGCTACTCAGTTCTCTAGTTGTCACCGCCTTTCTGTCCGCTACGGAAAAGTACATAAGTAATTTACTTCCTAAGTCACTCGTTCTCTTGGAATCTATAAACCTTGTGTTCTCGTTTTGCATCATTACCCTCTTATTCGCGCTCATTTTCAAATTCATTCCTGACACTGCAATTCCATTCCGCGATGTCTGGATGGGAGCTGCCGTTACGTCCATTCTCTTCACGGTTGGCAAAGTGATCATCGGATTCTATCTGGGTCATTCCGCCTTAACCTCAGCTTATGGCGCTGCAGCATCGCTGGTGATCTTTTTAATCTGGATTTACTACTCAGCGCAAATTCTGTTGTTCGGAGCTGAACTAACGCACGTCTACGCTCTTAAATATGGTTCACGAAGGGAAGCCAATATTCTGCGGCAATCGGGAGTTGGCTAAGTCAATCTCTATAAAAAGCCACTCGTCTGGTTTTGGCATCTCCGAAATCAAGTCGCCTTTCGCAGTCCGTTGCCAGGGCGAAATGTCTACAGTTCCCGGTACGATGACATATCTTCAAGGAATGTTGCTAGGAGCGAACCCATGGACAATCCATTCCCACGCCACGCTGCAAATCCTACCCAGAACATTGATGCAATCGCCAAGCTTGAGCATGAGGCCCTTGGTCGAAGGACCATCACGGAGCGAGTTAGTGAGGTAATTACAAGTCTTGTCGGCAATATGGGATTCCTACTAGCTCAGTTGATTCTGATTTCCGGTTGGATCCTGGTAAATCTCCATGCGATCCCGGGGCTCAAGGCATTCGATCCATTTCCATTTGGCGTCTTGGCGCTCCTTGTTTCCTCTGAAGGCGTGTTTTTAACGGTCTTCGTTCTATGCTCATCTGTTTCGCGTCGGACGAGTCAGACGCTTACAAAGTTAGCAGGTGCTAGAAGAATTTGTAAAAAGGAAAAGCCCGGATTGCTCCGGGCTCTTCCAAAATGTCAGTTTGGCCCCTAACCTCACCTGACCAGGCCGAAGATGCTGCCGTAACGCAGTTCCATCGGCAATACAGGAAATTATGTAGAACGAAAGAGCAGCGCAAACCTGTTCGAAAACACACTCATTATTTCCCCTTTGCCTTCCCGCTACCTGTCCGACAGTTCCGACTATAAATTTCGCTCGACGGCCTCAAGCTAAGATTTCGAACGTCTTTTCCTGCCGCGCCGTTGCAGCCCAGAAGCAAGGAATAGTGCCAAGGCGAACCATCGATTGAAATCGCATCCTCAAGCTAACGTGCCAGCCGGAAAATTTCACAACAAATGCGAACCCGACAAATGACGAGCCTGACTGCCCGAATTGTCGGAGGCTGATTACGTTTCCCAGAGACTTCACGTGGTAGCATGAATTTATGATCAGCGATGAGATAGATTTCTCAAGTTTGGGGGCTTAATGGAAAAAGAACCAACGACCCAAGCCGAGCAAGCCGTACTTTTATGGCCAATGCTGGCGCTGGCGGCTCGCACGCAACAAATTCTCAGCTGCGCGGCCGTCGAAGGCTATACCGGAATCGCTAGGCACGGACTTAATCGCGCCCTTGGACTCATACACGACTACTGTAAGCGACGCGGCTGGCCACTTCTAAATACCATTGTCGTCAGCCAACAATCAGGAATGCCTGGAGAGGGGTTTCCAGAGGACCTGAGCCCTGTAGAGATAAAAGTTGAGCAAGGAAGGGTGTTTCTGTTCGATTGGTCAGGGCACGACAAACCACGCCCCGACGATTTTCAGGCTGCTTCCGGCGCAAATTGAAATTGTAAGTAGCAAGCTTTGCCGCTTCGTTTCGAAAATAGGTAGGAGCAATTATGCGAGCGTCTTGAATGTTGTCCTGGACAAGCAACGTCTGCGTACGTGGTAAGCAATCTTTTTGCCCTGCGTACCGGGAGGGACGAAAACTCACCCCAGCATGCGCTAAGATTGCTCTCAGGTCTGAGGATTTAAAACAATGAACATTACGTGTCACGCCTGGGGTCGAAAGAAGGGTTTTGAGGCTTCGTGAATCACAATTTCCAACCGCAACGTTCGCACTTAAATTGTTCTTCGGGCTTCTCCTTGGAAGCTGTGGTTCCGCAGCGTGGACACTTCATCGTGCACATCTGTGTCAAAGGGCCGTCCGGAGTTACTGTGAAGAAATGGAGTGTGGACTCGTGCATGGCCTTCTCCAATCGACGTCTTATCGGCATCCGTTCGGGATGGTAGTCACTTGGTATGCATTTCCGATTCCACGACGCCAATGGAGAAGTTAGCCCAGCAAAATCAATCAGTTGAAGTGCTAGAGCGGTGACTTCAAATTCAACGAACATCGCGATATCAGGTATTTTCTTCAGTAATATTACTACCTCTTGTCGGGATGTGTCCGGCGACACTCGGCCAGTACTAGCCGATTCGAATCGAGGGATTCTAGTTCCCCCATTCGCGGCAGGAATCAGCTCGACTTTCGTGGCAAGGAATAAAGCCGCGAACGACCTAACACGCTCAATCTCCGGTAGCCCGAAAAGATTACCCACGACTCCTTTGGTCGCCTATCCAGGCCTCGTCCTTTCAATCAGTTAGGATTTTCGGAAGTGGCATGTGGTTTGCTCCAAGTCTAGGTAAATTCCGCCCTGGATCCACTCATCGAGGTGCGAAGATGCGCAAAGATTATGTCGGCCTCGCATCCATTTTCCTGCGGCTAGCGACGGCACCGGACACCATGATCGGAAGCAGCGAGATTGGGTGCCAAGCTCAAGGCGGGAATGCGATCAAGACCGTCACCGGAAGGATTGTGAGAAGCGATGACTTGCTTTTCCTTGCAGAAGAAGGAAGCATCCGCACTTACATGCTGGTGAATGCAATTCACCTCAGATCCTATGAGGGCAAGAAGGTAAGAATCTCGGGTGCTCTCGAATCTCCGCACGTCATTGTGGTACGAACATTTGACGCGGTTGATTAGACAGCACACTCCGTTGCGTCACCCAAGTTGAGTCTGGCGCAGATAAAAGTAAGGGGCCCCTTTCGTTCGTCCCGCGCCTACAATTGGTAGACTTTGGAATCTTTTCCCTTGGAGGTGCACCGATGGGTGTTGATTATGGATGGGAAAAGTTCTTTAGCTCGATTCACTGTGCGGTTACGAGCACCGAGCGCCTTCAGCAACGTTTGCAGGGAGTAGTCGGCGGGATAGATGGGTTAAGACGGGACAGTTTTCCCAGCGACGAAACCTACGAGAGATTTGAAAAACTAATGACGGCCACAAAGATGCTACCTGCTAGGGGCAACGAGGGCAGATTAGTAGCTACGACTTCGCAGATGGAAGAGTCGGAAGCAAAACAATGGCTGCAAGAAGCAGTGGCGATATTTTCCGACGTTGCTCAGGCATATGGAAAAGAACGGGCACGACCTACTTCTTTTCCCACATATCCCAAAAACACGTAGCTGAAAAAATTACAGGCGTTCAAGTCGTGTGGCCCTCGGCGTAGAATATGCAAAGAGGTGCAGTATGCAAGAAGAAAGAAAACCTCGGTTGGTGCGTGTGAATGATTTTGTAGCCGACAATTTGGAAGCAGAAGCTGACATGATGCCGCCATGGACAAAATTCCAAGCTGGCATCTGGCGTGATGTTGCGAAGGACTTACGGGCATCTGAGAGCACCAAAATGGTGCGAGTCTGGGAAGAACCTGAACCGCAGGGTATTTCTCACGCGGCTTCTTGCCTGTTTCTGTGTTCTACCCCGCACCACAAAATGCGAGACCCTCGATGAAAAATGAATATACAGAGAAATGCGGATTTATTAATCGTCCGGATGGGTTTTAGATTTGTTTCGATAACCTGCTGAAGAACGTTGCGCTGACGATGTCCGAGCGGATCAACAGCGGCTTCGGTCCTGCGATACAAGTCGCTCTCTTGCTCGCGTCTGTCTTTCAGCCGATTGCTCTTCCAGCTGAATCGGTGGCGGTCCGATACCGTGTGGGCTCCCGGAAGAACTTGGTCAAGAACAAAGTCTGCCGAGCATCGGTCAACTATCAGGCCCCGTACTTCACCTTCAATCGGCCCTACTTCGCTTCTTTGAGGAGTTCGGTTCGGTACTTCGGAGCCAGTTCAATTACTTTCTTGATGAACGCTGCTTCCTGCGCTGCATCGACCTTGGGAGGCGGAGTGGTACGCGTCGCAACCGGTGTTCCCACCTCTCTGAAGAACTCCTCTTGGCCTGCCGGCGAGCAGATACAAAGCATCCTCACCGGCTTCGACGAGGCGTTATGGAATTGGTGAGGAGCGTTCGCTGGAATGTTGACTGTTTCTCCAGCGCGCACAAGACGCTTCTCCCCTCGGAAAGTAGCCTGCAGTTCACCGTCGAGAAGAATAAAGGTCTCCTCGAAATCATGGCGATGCGGGGGAGGGCCGCCTCCGGGAGGAACGTGCATATCGATGAGGGTGAATCGACCTGCAGTATCCATTCCGGACAGCAGGATCGTGTAGGTGTCGCCCACGACTCCGAGATGCTGGGCATTGCTGTTATCCGGGTGTTCAACCACCAGATTCCGTCGTGGGTCGTCGGCCGGAATCGCAGGAGAGACCTTCGCTACCGTGTTTGATATCGTAGTCATTTTCTACTCCTTGTTTGAAATTGCGTTGTGTGAACCTAAGCAACGTGATTTCCACATATCGCACAGGTGAATATTGAGTTCCGTTGGCCGACAGTCGCCATCGATTTGCTGGTCTTGCGACGAGAAGATCCCGATTAAGGTCGTCGGCTGGAATCCCGTGTTGACGCATGACTTCCTTCCACGTCGAGTTGTTCTCCAGCTGGGCTGCTCACGCCGCAGCCCACTCCTTTGCTAGTTCTGCGGCGAAGCTGCTGTACGTTCTCGGCTCGTGCCCAAGCAAGGCCGCAAAGCGCGCCGTCTGGTCCTCCGTGTTGCTGAATCCACGTTCGACGTAACCCTGAAACATGACCCGAAGATCGTAGGCCAGCCAACTCGGAGCCCCTGTATTCCGCAGTTGGGCTTCAAATCCATCGAAGTCTCCGTGTCCGGCGTAAGTGATTTTTTTGCCCAGCAGCTTCGACCATGTGCCTGCCGCAGCCGGACCAGTCAACATCTCTGACGAAACCAGGTCGTACGTCTTTCCCTTGTGGCCTTCTTGTGTCAGCGATATCGCGGCCGCCTCCGCAATGTCGCGAACATCCACCGCAGCCAGGCCCTGGTTCCCCGCGGGAATCGGATATATGCCGGGTCCGGTTAACACAGGCTTTAGCTGTCGCTCATTCTGAACGAAGTACCCTGGCCGCAGAATCGTATAAGGCATCCCGCCTACACGAATCGCTTCCTCGACGGCGTACTTCGCACCGAAATGCGGCACGTCGAGAAACTGATCCGCCTTAAAGACTGATAGGTACGTCACATGCTTCAGACCGGCCTTCTTCGCCAAACCATAGGCGGTAAGAGCTTGCGTGAACTCATCGGCGACATTACCAATCAGCAGGAACAACTCGTCCTCACCCTTGATCGCTTCCGCTACTGAGACCGGATCAGCCAGATCGCCGAGAGCGATTTCTACCGCGCCAGGAAACGTACCTAGCTTGGGCTGGTTGCGCGTCAAAGCCCGCACATTCGCCCCGCGCTGCAGAAGCGCCTTGACTACCTCGCTGCCTACCGTGCCCGTTGCGCCTGTAACAAGAACTTTCATTGTATTCTCCCTCCGCGGCGATCTGCCGCTTCTGAATTCGATAGGAAGTGAAGTCGGCATCAATTTTTGCTCTGCAGGGCATTTACACCGACACATTTCTATCGATATCGATACATATGATGTCGAGTATACTGGGAAGGGATACATTTTTTTATGAAGCGCGAAAAAACGCCGGAAGCGACTCACACCTTGCTGGTTATGTTGAAGGTTTTACGGGCGATCCGTCACTTTGCTCTCCCTCCCATTCGTAAGGAGGGCTTGGGGGACTCGGATTTCCGGATCCTTGAAGTTCTACTGCACAAAGGGCCGATGCCCGTTAACGCCATTGGCCCGAAGGTAGATCTCAATCCCGGATCTGTGAGCGTAGCAGTTGATCGCCTGTATAGGAAGGGGTTGGTCAGTCGTGTGGAGAGCGACAGCGATCGCCGCGTTCGCACTGTTTCGCTTACGGAGAAGGGATGCCGAGTATTCGTTCCGATCTTCCGCCAACACGCCGCTCTCATCAAACGTGCATTTCAGGATGTCTCGCCCGAGGAGCAGCGCCAGGTGGAAGAAGTACTCAAGAGAATCGGAAGACGCGCCGAAGAATTGGGCGAACAAGAGGGCCACCGTTAGGATCGTGTCTTTAACATATTTAGGTGCTCTCTGCAGCCAGGCGATTCTAGATTGGCGCCAAATCGCCAACCAAACAGTGCGGACACAAGACTTTCCAGATTTCTGGGTTCTGGGCGCATTACGGGTTAACCCGAAGTTATTCCGGGCGCGATGGGGGAAGTGACGTTTTGCCGAAAGTCGCTTGCGCTGTCATCTCAGCGAACGCCGTTTCTGGATAACTTCACGATTGCCAACAATACGAGACTTAAGCAGATCCGCTCCGCTGAATACGAGCACACGAGGAGGTGTCAAGCTGAGCAATCCGAGATGGTCGGGATACTGGCTTGCATTCGGAAGAGAAGCGCAGTAAGAATCGCCTATCGATTGTGAAGCCACAGGAAAAATCCGCCTCAGGTTTTCCGCTGCCCCAAGATCGTTTTGCCGCTGAACTACGTGGATTTGGGCCGCTGGGTATTCTCGCAGTGCTCATCATTGCGGCCGGGCAGATCGTGCCACCGCTCAGTGCTGTGCTCGTCCTAGTGTGGACTGGGCTGTCGCAAACGCCATGGCGCGAGATCGGCTACGTGCGACCTAAAAGCTGGCTAGGAAGCTTGGTCGCCGGCATTGCGTTTGGTATCCCGTTCAAATTCCTGATGAAGGCGATCGTGATGCCGCTTCTCGGGGCCACTCCGACTAATCAGGCCTACCATTATCTGGTCGGAAATCGGGCGGCGCTGCCAGCAGCCGTGTTTACCATGATTGTCGTCGCTGGCTTCGGGGAAGAGACCGTATTTCGAGGATACATGTTCGAACGACTCGGTAAACTGCTCGGGCATAGCCTGACCGCCCGGATCGTGATCGTGCCTGTAACGGCCGCATTGTTTGGGTCCATCCACTATTTCTCGCAGGGGCTGGCCGGTGCCCAGCAGGCGACTATCACGGGTCTCGTATTCGGGACGGTCTTCGCCACAACTGGGCGGATCTGGATGCTGATGTGTGCGCATGCCGCTTTCGATCTGACTGCGGTCGCGATCATCTACTGGAATCTCGAGTCAGAAGTCGCTCATCTGATCTTTAAATAGGGCGAGTAGTCATGGCCGTGTGCGCGTCAGCGGCCAACTGATTCTTGCGAATGTGGGTCTATTGTCCGAGGGCCTCGAACGGTCCGTTGCCTCGCCGCTCCAACCTCGTAGGCTATGTGCGATGGGACGCACAGTCTGATCGATTTCCTCCTTTGTCAGACAATCATTCCAACAGCTTTCACGTCGCAGTCCGGTTTGCCCACCATCCGGGAGTTTTGGTACAAGAGCAAGAAACGTTCGAGTGGCGGATGAATCTGCTTATTCCTGTCGAAGGGCCACAATCGGGTCCACGCGCATTGCCCTTCTGGTAGGAACTAAGCCAGCCAATAGGGTAACCACAATAAGAGTCGCTGCGACGATTGAAAATGCCAGCGGGTCGCTCGGTTTCACGCCAAACAGGAATTTCGCCAGCACCCGTGTCAGGCCATACGCTCCAGCTATACCGAGAGCAGTTCCAACCAAGGCCAGACGCACACCCTGACCCAGGACCAGTCTCATGATTTTGCCCCGGTCCGCTCCCAGCGCCATCCGGATTCCAATCTCCTGCATGCGTTGCTCCACTGCGTAGGACATCAGGCCGTAGATTCCGACTGCCGCAAGCAGCAATGCAATCGAGGCAAATACGGTAAGCAGCAGCGTGTTGAAGTTCTGCCGCGCGTTGGCCTCGGCAATCACCTGATCCATGTTGACAACATGAGAGGGCGCCAACTGGGCATCCAGACTCTCGAATTCATGTCGGATGGCGGAAGCCATGGAAAGCGGATCGCCGCTGGTCCGAATCACCCAGCTTAACGGTAGCACGCTGGCGCCGAGTCTGGTTAATCCGTCTGTAATCTGGCTTTGAGGAACATACATCACGGGCACCATTCCACCAGCCAGCCCGCTCTCCGTCACGCTGCCGACAATGCCCACAACTTGACGTGCCGGCTCCTCAAAGTCGGCGCCCAGTCCTTTGCCAATCACCATACGTTGCCCGATGGGATCCTGGTCCTGCCAATACTTCCGAGCGAACGCTTCGTTGACGATCACTACATGGCCCGCCCCTCCCGTATCGGTGCGGGTGAAGTAGCGACCGCGAAGAAGAGGAATTCGGAGGGCTTCGAAATAGCCGGGGGAAACAAACCGCCAGTACTCGTCGCCCTCCCATTTTTCGCCGATCTTCGGTATACGGCCCTCGATACTGAATGGCAAATCGATGCCCACCTGGTCCATAGGCAAAGAGACGGCGCAGCCGGCAACGCGAACTCCGGGCAAAGCTTGGATGCGGTCCGTTGTCTGCCGGACCACGTTCTCCACTTGGGTTGTGCTGCCGTAACGGTTCCCGGAAATCGAGGTCCTCAGAGTGAGCACGTTGGAAGGATCGATCCCCGGTTTGACTGAGTGCAAACCGGCGAACGTGCGAATCATCAGCGCGGCGCCGGTGAGCAATACCACCGCGAGTGCAATCTCGCTGATCACCAGCAGTCCCCGGACCCGGTTGTGCTTGAACCCTGTCCCGGAACGGCCGCTGGATTCCCTCAGGGCCGCATTCACGTCGAAGCGAGAGACGCGCAGTGCGGGAAAGAGTCCGAACAGCAAACCGGTTGCAAGCGATATGCCGAACAGAAACACGAGTATACGCCAATCGAGGAGCATCAACCCGCCCACGGAATGTTCGGGAGCGTTGATTCGCGGAATGTTCCCGGGACTCAGCGCGAGTAGCATGTGAACGCCGAAGCCGCCCAAAATCAGTCCTGCCACGCCACCAGCCAGACCTAGCAGCATACTTTCTGTCAGAAGTTGCCGGATGATGTGTCCGCGGTTCGCGCCTACCGCCGTGCGAATCGCAATCTCTCTCTGCCGTCCGACCGCGCGTGCCAGCAACAGACCGGCGACATTTCCGCAAGCAATCAGCAGCACGAAAGCGACTGCGCCCGC
>CAWBVH010000055.1:0-70678 GCA_963792145.1 Candidatus Acidiferrales bacterium | reverse complement strand
AGGAAATGTTTCACATGATTCCTGAGCGCCACGTTTTCATTCATGACTCTCCTTTCGTTTCTTCTGAGCGCTCGCAGGTCCGTCATTCACACTCTCCTTTCCTCTCTCATCTCGCTGCACTTTCCCTGCTCACCCTTGTCTATTACGCTGCCGGCAGGTTCGGTCTCGGTCTGGCCAGCGTCAATCCTCATGCCACCGTTCTCTGGGCACCCACGGGCATCTCCATCGCGGCTCTTCTCCTTCTCGGCTATCGCGTTTGGCCTGCTGTCCTGGCTGGCGCCTTTCTCGTCAATCATCACGTCAACGCCTCCATCGTCGTCTCCGCTGGCATCGCCGTGGGCAACACCCTCGAAGCTTTCGTCGGCGCGTACCTCGTCAATCAATTCGCCAACGGCACCAAAGCCTTCTATAGAACCAAAGACGTTTTTCGCTTCGTCTGTTTTGCCGGCTTTCTCGCCTCCGCCATCAGCGCCACCATTGGCGTCTGCATTCTCTGCAGCTCTGGTTTCGCCAATTGGCACGATTTTCGCCCTGTCTGGCTCACTTGGTGGATTGGGGATGCCCTCGGCGCAATCACCATCACTCCCTTTCTCGTCCTCGTCCTCAGAAGCCCTCGCCACCGTTCTACGCTTGGCGAACTCCTCGAACTGTTCCTTCTCCTCGCCGGCCTCAGCCTTCTTTGCGTTCTTATCTTCGGTCCTCCCTCGCTTCTCTATTCGCAGGGGTACGGTCTCGCTTTTCTTTGTCTGCCTTTTTCTATCTGGACCGCCTTCCGTTTTTGCCCGCTTGAGTCCGCAGGCACGAATCTCGTTCTCAGCGGATTCGCTGTTTGGGGCTCCCTCTCCGGCTTCGGTCCTTTTGCCGCTGGCCGCGATGCTCCCCTCCTGCTCGGCAGCTTTGTCTGCGTCGCTTGCATCATGCCTCTGATGATCGCCGCCAAAGTCTGTGAACGGCGTCGCGTTGAGGAAGAACTCCTCGGCCTCCATTTCTTGATGCAGGCGATCGTTGACGAAAAGACCAAAGTCCTGCGGCAAACCGTCGATGCCCTCCACGAAGAAGTCCTCGATCGCATCGATTTCGAGCGCTCCTCGATCACCGCCCACGAACCTTTTCAGCAAATCGCCTCTGCTCTCCCCGACGTCCTCTGGCTTATCGATGTCATTGAGGAGCGCATCCTTTACGTTAGCCCCGCTTATGAAAAAGTTTGGGGACGCTCCTGCCAAAGCCTCTACGACGACCCTCATTCTTGGCTCGACGCCGTCCATCCCGATGACAATGATCGCGCCTTGGTCTTTTTCAACCGCGATACCTCAGCTGACACCTTCGACGTACAGTACCGCATTCGCCGTCCCGACGGCGCTCAGCGTTGGATTCACGACCGTGGCTATGCCATCCGTGACTCCTCGGGACGCATCATCCGCATTGCCGGTCGAGCCACCGACATCACCGAAACTAAAATTTTTGGCTTGACCCTACGCCAACCTACCCACCGCCGCCACGAGCAGCTCTAATCCGGTTTTCCGTGGTTTTGTAGCGGCCGCCTTTCGAGGCGGGCGCCTTACAAGTCGCGTTGGCACAGACCACCCTCCCCACGGTCCTTCTTTTCCTCGCACTTGTATTCCTCTGTGCTCCCTGTGTCCTCTGTGGTGAATCACTCCACGCGAGGGATCTGCCGCTTGCTCGCATTACTCAAAACTCAAAACTGACAACTGAAACTCTTCTAATGATAATTCCAATACCCCGGCCCCACCCTCATCGAGTGATGCCACGCCAGCGGGAACGCCCACCACACCAGCGCCCCCAGAATTGCCTGTCCCACCGCCAGCGGCAAAATATTCCGTTCTTTGGCGAACAGCCAGGCCATTGCAATCCCGGCCACCAGCGTCAATGGCACCAGCACCGGGTTCGGCCAATGCAGCGCCGCGAACGACACTCCCGCTGTCAACACCGCGATCCATGGTTTCTCAAACGCGCTCAGCAACCGGTTCGTCAGAAATGAATTCAGCCCCACCTGCTGCAGAAGGCA
This sequence comes from Candidatus Acidiferrales bacterium, assembly GCA_963792145.1. Lineage (GTDB taxonomy): Bacteria > Acidobacteriota > Terriglobia > Acidiferrales > UBA7541 > Acidiferrum. The sequence goes on along the minus strand of CAWBVH010000055.1, from coordinate 68,652 downwards.
AAACGCCATGTACCCGAACAAATGTTTTGGTTCCGTCAAGTGCGCTGGCACTCGCTTCAGCATCCCCAGAAAAACTCCAATCACGCAAATCCCCAGTGCCGCCGCAAAGAAGAACCATCCCGCCCGTTTCGTGGCCGCCCACAAATTGTCCGCCCGCCATCCCAGCGTCTTTGGCGTATCCCTCCTCAACACCGCGCTCGCGCTCAACCACACCACGAAAACCCACCATGATGCGGGAACCTGCACCTGTAATTTCCAGATGTACAGTGCCACATAGCCAACAAAACAGATCGCCTCCGCTAGGAACCCAATCTTCCGCGGACTCTCCCTCACTTTCAGTTCGCTTCCGTTTCCGCATCGTCGCGGTGACGCACTTCGATCATTCGCAACACGCTTGCATATAGTTCCTCGATTTCTTTTTCGCTCGCTACCTTCGCGCCCAGAAATTCGTTCCAGTCAAACTCGGGGAATCCTCGATTCGTGATTCGTGCGGGCAGCAACCCTCTCATTTCCCGCGCCGTCGACTGCCCCATCTCCCGCATCTCTTCGAATACCACGCGGTGCAGATCGTTCACAAACAATTCCTCGTCCATCAATCCCAACAACTCCACCCGCGTTGCTGGTTGAATCAAGTCCGAAAGCAACAGCCGTAACGCGTTCCTCTCAGTCTGCTCGTTCCACCCTGCTTCCTCTCCTGAATGTTGCCTCATGATCGTTTTTCTTAGACGTTCCTCTCTGCGCGGTTTCTGCCCCGGCCCGCCCTTTTTTTCATTGTCATCCTGAGCGAAGCGAGGGATCTGCTGTTCTTCTTACTTAAAACTTATAACCGACTACTGTAAACTAATTCTCCCACGTCCATGGTAGCAGTGCGTGGGTTCCCTATGGCCGGCACACACAAGATTCTTATTCTCGGCGGAGGTTTGGGCGGGCTTGTCGCCGCGCAGACCCTCAAGCGCGCCAACGCTTCTGTCACCCTCATTGACAAGCGCAACTTCCATCTCTTCCAACCGCTTCTCTATCAGGTTGCCACCGGCTCTCTCTCGCCCGGCCAGATCGCCTCACCTCTCCGCGCGGTCCTCAGCCGTCAGAAAAACACCGAAGTTCTTCTCGGCGAAGCCGTCGATCTCGATCCCGATGCTAAAAAAGTTATCCTTCGCGACGGCTGCATTTATCCGTACGATTCCCTCATTATCGCCACTGGTTCGCAAACTTCCTACTACGGCAACGACGCCTGGCGCGCCTTCGCTCCCAGCCTCAAGACCATTGAGGAAGCCACCGCCATTCGCCACAAACTTCTCTACGCCTTCGAACGTGCGGAACGCTCCAGCTCCGAAGCCGAGGCCCGCGCTTGGCTGACGTTTGTCATCGTCGGTGCCGGTGCCACTGGCGTCGAACTTTCCGGCGCCCTCGCGGAAATTGCTCGCGAAACTCTTCGCAATGATTTTCGCCACATCAATCCCACCGAAGCCCGCATCATTCTTCTTGATGGCGCTCCTCGCGTACTCACCGCTTACCCCGAGGATCTTTCCGCCAAAGCGGAAAAACTCGTTTCCCGTCTCGGCGTCGAAGTTCTCAAAAACGCCATGGTCAACAATATCGACTCCGATGGCGTTCACTACACCCACAACGGCGCAGACACCAAACTCCCCGCGCGCACCGTTCTTTGGGCCGGCGGTGTTACTACCAACGACTTCGGCCGCAAAGTTGCCGAACGCACTCACGCCGAAACTGATCGCAGCGGCCGCATCAAGATGCTTCCCGATCTCACCATTCCCAACTATCCCAATATTTTCGTCGTCGGCGATCTCGCCCTTTCCCTCGACGAACACGGCAAGCCTCTCCCCGGCGTCGCGCAGGTCGCCATTCAGGGTGGACGCTACGCCGCAAAAACCATCCAGTCTCGCCTGCAAGGGAAGCAAACGGTTCCGCCCTTCCACTATTTCAACAAGGGCGACATGGCCGTTATCGGTCGCGCCTCTGCCGTCGCCAATATTTTCGGATTGCACATCGCCGGCTTCCTCGCTTGGTTCATCTGGCTCTTCATCCATCTCATGTACATCGTTCAATTCCAAAGCCGCGTTCAGGTTTTCATTCAATGGGGTTTCGAGTACCTCACCTTCAGCCGCGGCGCTCGCCTCATCACCGGTGAAGCCGTCTCCGACTCCCTCGCGCAATCCTCCTGCCTCTACATGGACAAAGAAGACCACTGATCGCGCTCTTTCCGTCATAAGATCAACCACCATACTGCCTTTCTTACGCCTTCCCTTAGCACGTGGGTTCCTCGTGTGTCCTCTGTGGTGAATCACTCACACACGTCCTTGCACCTGTTGTGCTACCTTTCCTCACGTGACCTCTTCCATGACCACCGAACCTATCTTGCACGACCGCGTCGCCCTCGTCACCGGGGCAGGGAAGCGCCTTGGCCGCGCCATCGCCCTTCGTCTCGCCAACGAAGGCTCCGACGTTGCGGTCCACTACGGTAAATCCCAACAAGCAGCCCTCGAAGTCGTCCACGAAATCGAAGAACTCGGCCGTCGCTCCATCGCCATCCAGGCCGACCTCACTCGCGTCGAGCAGATCCACGATCTCATCGCACGCGTCGCCAAGGAATTCCAGCGCCTCGATATCCTCATCAACAGCGCCGCCAATTTCCTCGAAACCAAATTCGGCCAAACTTCCGAAGCCACCTGGGATGCCTCCCTCGATACCAATCTCAAGGCTCCGTTCTTCTGCTGCCAGTCCGCCGCTCCGTATCTCACGCAATCGGGCAGCGGCATCATCATCAATTTCGCCGACATCGGCGGTCTCATGGGCTGGCGCGAATTTCTTCCCCACTCCATTTCCAAAGCCGGCGTCATTCTCCTCACTCGCATTCTCGCCAAGGAACTTGCCCCCAAGGTTCGCGTCAACGCCATCGCTCCCGGCACTATCACCATGCCCGGTGATCCCCCAGAGTGGCAATCCGACTTCATTAAGCGCGCCCCGCTCGCCAGAACCGGCCATCCTCAGGACATCACCGACGCGGTCATGTTCATCATCCGTGCCGAATTCATGACCGGCCACACCCTAGTCCTCGACGGCGGCCGCACCCTCTAACGCCACGCGACCCATGAACTTGAGGGTGCCCCACCCTTCGCGCTTTTTGCGAAGGGTGGGCTCCTACGATGGCACGGCGCGGACCCTCTGCTCTTCGCCTTTCTTCCGGCCCTTCCTAAATCCGTTCATCCAAGAAATCACTTCACCCTATCGGGAATATTTCTAGCTCCCCCTTGCGCGTGCACATCCCCTCCGCAAGGTGTTATTCTTAGAAATTGCGGATTCACTCGTAGATTTCGCCCTTGGCGTCTTTAGCGCCTTTGGAAGGAAAGAAGGTCGGTCGCTCACTATGGATCAGGAAACAATTACGCACAGACACATCGACGACATCGAAATTCAGGAATGGCTCGAGTCCCTTGATTCCGTCCTGGAATCCAGCGGTACCGACGTTGCGCGCGAAATCCTCGAACGCCTTCGCGCCCACGCCACCGTCAGTGGCATTGATCTCCCTTTCACCGCCAACACTCCGTACGCCAACACCATTCCCGCCCGCCTCGAACCTCTCTTCCCCGGAGACCAGCAGCTCGAGCGCCGCATCAAGTCCCTCATTCGCTGGAACGCTCTCGCCATGGTCGTCCGCGCCAATCGCTTGGAGCACAACATCGGCGGTCACATCTCCACCTACGCCTCCGCCGCCACTCTCTATGAAGTCGGCTTCAACCATTTCTTCCGCGCTCGCAGCGAAAATTTCGAAGGTGACACCATCTACTTCCAGGGCCACGCCGCCCCTGGCATATATTCCCGCGCCTTCCTCGAAGGTCGCATCAGCATCGAGCAGTTGGAAAACTTCCGCCGTGAACTGAAGCCCGGCGGTGGACTCTCCTCCTATCCGCATCCCTGGCTCATGCCCGATTTCTGGGAATATCCCACTGTCTCCATGGGACTCAGCCCGCTCATGGCCATCTATCAGGCACGCTTCAATCGCTACTTGGAAAATCGCGGTCTGAAGCCCGCCACCGACGCAAAAGTTTGGGCCTTCCTCGGCGACGGCGAAACCGATGAGCCCGAATCACTCGGCGCTATCACTCTTGCCGCCCGCGAAAAACTCGACAACCTCATCTTCGTCGTCAACTGCAACCTTCAGCGCCTCGATGGTCCCGTTCGTGGCAATGGCCAGATTATTCAGGAACTGGAATCCGCCTTCCGCGGCGCCCGCTGGAACGTCATCAAGGTTCTGTGGGGCAGTGAGTGGGATCCCATCCTCGAGCGCGACACCGAAGGTCTTCTCGTCAAGCGCATGGGCGAGGTCGTCGACGGCGAATACCAGAAGCTTGTCGTTTCCTCCGGTGATTACGTTCGCCAATTCTTCTTCGGCAGCGATCCGCGCCTCTTGAAACTCGTCGAACCTCTTCCCGACGAAGCCCTACGCCGCCTGCGACTCGGTGGACACGATCCTCGCAAAGTCTATGCCGCCTACAAAGCCGCCTTCGAACACAAGGGCGGCCCCACCGTCATCCTGGCGCGCACTATTAAAGGTTACGGCCTCGGTGAAGCCGGCGAAGGCAAGAACGTCACCCACCAGCAGAAGAAACTCAACGAAGACGAACTCCGCGAGTTCCGCTCGCGCTTTGGCATTCCCCTCAGCGACAGCGACATCAGCGATGTTCCGTTCTATCGCCCGCCCGACGACAGCGAGGAAATCACGTATCTCAAAACTCGTCGCGAAGCCCTCGGTGGATACACGCCGCAGCGCAAAATCCGCTCCACCCCCCTCGTCGCCGACCACGACGAACTCTTCCGCGAATTCCACGACGGCAGCGATGGCCGCGAAGTTTCCACCACCATGGCCTTCGTCGCCATGCTTCGCAAAATGTTGAAGCATCCCGAAATCGGCAAGCTCATCGTGCCCATCGTTCCCGACGAAGCGCGCACCTTCGGTATGGAATCACTCTTCCGCACCGTCGGCATTTATTCCAGCGTTGGCCAGAAGTACGAGCCTGTGGACGTCAACACGCTCCTCTACTACAAGGAAGCCAAAGACGGCCAGATCCTCGAAGAGGGCATCACCGAAGCCGGCTCCATGGCTTCCTTCATCGCCGCTGGCTCTGCCTATGCCTCGCATGGCATCAACACCATTCCATTTTTTATCTACTATTCGATGTTCGGATTTCAGCGCGTCGCCGACTTCATCTGGGCCGCCGCCGATATGCGCACTCGCGGATTCCTCCTCGGCGGCACCGCCGGACGCACCACCCTGGCCGGTGAAGGCTTGCAGCACCAGGACGGCAACAGCCACGTTCTCGCTCTCCCCGTACCGAATCTTCTCGCTTACGATCCCGCGTACGCCTACGAAATTTCCGTCATCATTCAAGACGGCATTCGCCGCATGTACAAAGACCGCGAAAATATCTTCTACTACATCACTGTCATGAATGAACCGTACGCCATGCCCACCATGCCCGCCGGCGTCGAGGAGGGCATTCTCAAGGGCATGTATAAGTTCCGCGGCGCCGTGAACAAGAAATCCAAGTTGCGTGCGCAACTGTTCGGCAGTGGCGCCATCCTCAACGAAGTCGTCGCCGCACAGGAAATTCTCGAGCAGAAATACGGCGTCTCTGCCGATGTCTGGAGCGTCACCAGCTACAAGTGTCTCTATACCGACGGCATCGAAACCGAGCGCTGGAACCGCCTGCACCCCAGCACCGAGCCGCGCGTCCCTTACGTCAAGCAGTGCCTCGAAGGTTCGCAGGGCGTTCTTGTCGCCGCGTCCGACTATTTGAAAACTCTGCCCAACATGATCAGCAAATGGATGCCGCGCCGTCTCGCCACTCTCGGTACCGACGGTTTCGGCCGCAGCGAAGGCCGCACCTCGCTCCGCGAATTCTTCGAAGTCGATTCGCGCTTCATCACCCTTGCCACTCTCCACGAACTCTACACCGACGGCCAACTCGAAAAGTCCGTCCTGGACAAAGCCATCACCGAACTAGCCATCAACCCCGACAAACCCAACCCCGTCATCTCCTAACCAAACTGATCCTAGAGGCGCCGATTTTTTTAAGGTTGGACCTTTTAGGGTCCGACCTCCGACTTTTGCAGCACATCCTGTAGCTCGGGCCTTCAGGCCCGAGGCCCTTTCCCCGCTACCTCAATCCCCAATATCGCCACACAATCCCAAAATTGCCGGACGCCCACACCCACTGTCTTCGTGTGCTTGAAATTGCTGTTGTTGGGACGGCGTCAGGAAGCCATCCGCCAATGCAAGTTCTTGTGTGCCGTCGATCGCGCCACCACCCAGCTTCGCGCATTTTTCTTCACTGTAGCGCTGGATTTCATGCCGGCCTCCCTCAAGCGTGCCTATGCATCGTCCTTTTCCGTGTGCTCTAATCTCCCCCGGTCTCGTCCCCCCTCTGTGGTCTCTGTGTCCTCGTGGTGAATTCTCCCCGTCCTACTCCTCCAATACTTCCGCCGCCTTGATCTTCCCCGTAGCCAGATGCGCAATCAATTCCCGGTTCGCCGCCAGAAAATCGTATCCCGCCAATTCCTTCGGCAACACCCACGCGATCTGCTCAAACACCCGCGGAGTAATCTCCTTCTCCGCAATCTTCGCCGCAAAAAAATGGATCTCCCATTCCTCCGCCGTATTCGCATACCGGTGCCGCACCTGTCCAATCTTCCGGCTCTTCAAAACCGTCACGCCCAACTCTTCCCGCAGCTCCCGCGCCAGCGCCTCTTCCAATCCCTCGTCCTCCCTCACCTTGCCTCCGGGAAATTCCCACTTCAGCGCCGACGTATCACTCCGCCGCCGTTGCCCAATCAACAGCCGCCGGTCCTCGCGTTCCACCACTGCCGCCACTACCAATCTCATAAGCCTACGAGAATAGCAGACACTCCGCCGATTGACTCCGCCGCCAAATCATGTTGCACTTCGAATTCGCTTTTTCAACTCCAACGGAGGCTCCCTTTGCGCCGTCTATCATTGGCCCTGATCGCATCATCCTTTATCTTGCTCACCACCGTTCCCGCCGAAGCGCAAACGCCGACCGGCTCCGATGATGCCGCCGGCAACATCGTCCGCTTCCACGCCTCCCTGGACAACGTCAAAGCTACCTTCGGCCCCGCCGACCCCGTCGCCCATCTCAAGCCCGGCAACATCCTCGAAGCCAATTCCCTTGACTGTTTCGGCAACGCGCTCCAAAAGCCCGGCGACCCTTTCTCCAACATCAAGATCGATAATCCTCTCACCGGCCCCTTCTTCATCGACGGCGCCGAGCCCGGCGACACTCTCGTCATCCACATCCTCGATCTTCAAGTTGACAGCAACCAGGGCGTCGGCACCTTCGGCCCCGGATTTGGCGCCGCCAATTCCACTCACTACACGCCCATGCTCGAAAAAGCGCCGCTCCCCGAGCGCGCCTGGTATTACCCCATCGACGCCGACAAAAAGCTCATCACCTTCCAGGCTCTCGACTCCAACTTCAAAACGCAATTTCCTCTCAAGCCTTTCCTCGGCTGCATCGGCGTCTCTCCCGCTCATGGTGAAGCCCGTAGCTCCATCGTCCCCGCTGAATTCGGTGGCAACATGGACGCGCCCGAAGTCTCTCCCGGCAACACTCTCTACCTACCCGTCAACGTCAAAGGCGCGCTCTTCTATTTCGGTGATGGACACGCCGCCATGGGCGATGGCGAGGTTGCCGGCAGCGCCGTCGAAGTCCCTATGAAAGCAAAATTCCGCTTCGAACTCGTGAAAGGGAAGTCCACTGACTGGCCGCGCCTCGAAAACGATCACGAACTCATGACCACCGGCATCTATCGCCCCGTCGACGACGCCGTCCGCATCGCCGTCACCGAACTCATCGCCTGGATTCACCGCGACTACTCCCTCTCGGAACTCGACGCCTACGAGCTCTTCTCCAAAGTCGGCCGTCTCCACCTCACCGAAATGGTCGACCCCAACTACGTAGTCATCGCCTCCATCGACAAAAAATTCCTCCCTCCCAAAAAGTAGTTTTGCGTGCGCCAGCTCGCCGCCGCTTTCCTCCACCTGTGATCCATCTACTCACCGTCTACTTCACCGGCGCGTGGCCGACAGATGATGGGTGACGCGACTCTCGGTGTCGCACCCTTTGGGTCTGGTTCATAAAGGGTGCGTTTAGAGTCAACTCCACTCCCACCTGACGTTAGAGCACTATACCCATCAAATACGATTTGAGAGTTGATAAATTACCTGCTATCAGCAGCTGTGAACATCCGGGCTCGTTCCTTCTGCACCCCGCCGCTCCTCGCTCCTTTCCTGCCCGCCCGAATCTCCTCTAACTCCTTCCGATTCACATACATCCGCAAAAATACAGGGGGTATGGGGCGCACCGCATCACGTGCTGTTCCGTTTGACATACATCGCCGCAAGACTCGCTTGTTTCTATTTTCCATTGATTATTTTCCGTCAGTATCTACGTCCGAAAACGTCCAGCTTCCTCCGCAAAATCGGCTATTATCCCCTGACCAACGCTATGGAACTCGACCATCAGATTTGTTCACGGGCGCGACTCGCGCGCGATGCGCGATTCGATGGCAAGTTCTTCATTGGTGTGCTCACCACGCGAATCTATTGCCGCCCGATCTGCCGCGCGCGCACCTCCAAGGAATGCAATGTTCGCTACTTTCCCAGCGCAGCGGCAGCCGCCGAAGCCGGTTTTCGCCCGTGCTTGCGATGCCGCCCAGAGTGCTCGCCGGGAACCAACGCGTGGGTAGGAACGCGCAACACCGTTTCGAGAGCTCTGCAATTAATCAGCGAACGCGGACTGGAAGACGGCGGCGTCGAAGCTCTGTCGGAACGCCTCGGCATCGGCTCGCGTCATCTTCGCCGCCTGTTCCTGCGCCACCTGGGAGCAACGCCCAGCGCCGTTGCGCAGACCGGCCGCTTGCACTTCGCCAAGAAGCTGATCGACGAAACGAATTTGCCCATGATGCAGGTTGCTCTGTCTTCCGGGTTCGGTTGTGTTCGCCGATTCAACGAAGCGATCCGCAGCGTCTATCATCGAACCCCAACGCAAATCCGCGCGCTCGCGCCGCGCGCTCCAGACCAGCCGCAAAATCAATATCTCTTCCACCTTCACTACCGCCCGCCATACAACTGGAAGCGCGTTTTGCAGTTCCTCGCGGCACACCTCACGCCCGGCGTCGAATCGGTCGACAGCAACGGTTACAGCCGCTGCTTTTCTGTGAACGGCGCCGCCGGCGATTTCTCCGTTTCTCATGAGCCAGAGAAGAACGCCCTCGCCGTCCGCGTCCATTTTGGCGATCCGCGTTCGCTCTTTTTTATCATCGAACGAATTCGTGCCATGTTCGATCTCAACGCGGATTGGGAAGTCATCGCAAAAACGCTGCGCTCCGACTCGGCGCTCGCCCGGCTAGGGGACACCGAAGAAGGACTTCGCGTTCCGGGCTGCTGGAGCGCCTTCGAGTTGACGACGCGCGCGATCCTCGAGCAACACGTTAGTCTCGAGCGCGTCGCAGCGCTCACGTCGCAGTTAGTGAAAGCCTTCGGGCAGCCGTTCTCCGCGACAGAAAAGCTCGCTCATCTTTTTCCAACACCGGAAAGTCTCGCCGCTGCAAATTTGGCAAGCGCCGGCCTTCCGCAAGCAAAAGCTGAAGCCATTAATGCGTTCGCTCGAGCGGTTTGTGAGGGACAGATCAAGTTTGAAGGCATTACGGACAGCGACGCATTCTTGCGACAGCTGTGCGAAATTCCCGGAATTGAAAGGTCGACCGCGCAGTACGTGGCGATGCGTGCGCTGCGAGATCCCGATGCCTTTCCTGCCGCCGATCCTGTTCTGCGGAGCATCGCTGGAGCCCGCACGACGCGCGAACTCGAACGCCGCTCAGAGGCCTGGCGTCCTTGGCGCGCATACGCCGCCATTTTGCTGTGGCAAAGCGCCAGCAATATTCCCGCACATCGCGCAGCCCAGCAATCTCGACCGGCATCGATTGGTGACAGCCGTCCGATGAAGGCCGATCGCGAATCTGCTGCACATCTTGGGTCTCGATAAGGGGATCGCATGAAAAAGCGTAAGACCGAGATGAAGTTTCTTGCGGGACTTTTCGCGCTGGCAGCAGCGGCCGCCGCTATGTTTAGCGGGATTCGGGCAGCAGGGTCGCGTGCCAACGCTGAAAACACAGTTGGCGCGCTTGACGCCCAATATCAGGAGGCGGTGAAGAAAAATGACGTTGCAACCATGGAACGGATCCTCGCCGATGATTTTGTCCTCGTAACTGGCAACGGGCGGAAGCAGACGAAGGCTGATCTCCTGAAGGAATCGTCCAGCGGCGAGATCACGTATGAGCACCAGGAAGATACCGATCGTACCGTTCGTGTGTGGAACGACACAGCAGTTGTTACGGCGCTCTTGTGGGCAACGGGCGCACAAAAAGGGAAGAGCTTCGATTACCAGCTGTGGTTCAGCGATGTGTATGTGCGCACGCCTTCGGGATGGCGGTACGTGTTTGGACAAGCCTCGCGGCCACTGGAGGCGACGCCGTGAGCCAGTCGGCATCGCGCCCTTGTTCTCAACGACGAAACAGTCCAGAAAAAAGATAGGCTGGGACGCTCGGAGTAACGTCCCAGCCTGCAGGTCAGGGTGAGAATGTTGAATGCGCCCATTGTTACGCTCCCGAAATACCAAATCCATACCGTGTACGCTGTAAAAATGGGCAATCCCGTCGACCGAGTCGCTTTATCCGCGCGGTTAGGTCCTACATCAAACCCCAGCAAATGATACATATTTACCCCAATTGCTCGTTGTGGCCCAGCCGTCGACAATCCTCGTCACAAAAGCTCACCTCTTTGCCCTTTGGCAAGCGTGAGTCACCCAAATCCATCTATCGCTTACGTGAGCGAACAGAAAAAGGAGCGCGTCGATGGAAAGTGAAGTGGATGTGCTGATCGTTTCCAGCCGAATCGAAAACAAAAGAACCTTGCTGCGCACCCTCGAAGGTCTACCCGTAAACACATTCTCAGCCTCGACGGTTTTTCAAGCGCTGGAATTTCTCGCAACGCATCCGCTCGCCATTATCTTTTGCGAAGAGCGTCTTCCCGACGGTTCCTATCGCGAACTGCTTACTTCGCTGCCCAGCTCGCCGCACATGAATCGATTCATCGTCGTGCAGTGTACGGGTGAATGGGAAGAATATCTGGAGGCACTGCGGCTGGGCGCGGCCGAAGTCTTGCGAGTGCCGCTGCAGTCCACGGACATTGATATCGCCGTTTTCCACGCCATGCGGCAAGGACGTGAGAATCAAGCGATGGCGGCGGAAGCCTAGAACGAAGCAATTTGTGTTCAGGCCCCGAGGCCGCTGACGTTTTTGAAATGAACGTGCGAAGGAGTTAATGAGATGGCTACGATGCCCCTCCCATCCACGACGCCCTCGATGAGTGCGAACAAATTCCGGCGGCAGATTTGTCCTCACTGTGGCAGCAAGGATATTCACCGATGCCGAGCCCGAGGCATTATTGAACGGCACGTAGTCCGTACGTTCCATTTCTTTCCGCACTGGTGTGCAGATTGCGACCGGCGCTTCTATCTTCGATCGCTTTCATAGACTGTTTTTCCATTGTTGCGAGCGCATTTAGTGTCTACAGCAAGCATGTCGGAGGGATAGAGGTTCTCCGGGATGGTGAACAACGAGAGGTAGAGAAACAATTGCCGTGGAAATCTCGAAAGTGGTTACGCCGCACTCAGGCTCTGGCGTAGTTCGGCGGGAAAGTAGCCCTGGAATAGCTAAGGAGGGACAAAATGCTTCGCTGGGCGCCGGGTTTTTTGATCGCGGCCGTGATCGGGGTCTTGGTGGGCTTGCTGGAAACTCTCGTAGCGGCGACGGGCCTGGAGAAAATCCTTCTGCTTTTGTTTTTGGCGCTTTTCCTGTCACCTCTCTGGCTGACTAGCTTCTTCGCGAATAGGGAAGAGAAGGGAGAGCGTTCCAATGAGCAACGAGTATTCCTCCCTTCCGGAAAATGAATTGCTCGCGCTGGCACGTGCGGGCAACGAAGAAGCGTTTACGGCGCTGGTGCGCCAGAATTCTCCCATGATCTACAAAATTTCAAGGAGGGTGTTGAAGAATCATGAGGACGCGGAAGACACCCTGCAAAATGTGCTGATCAAGGCGTACCAGCGATTGGATACATTCGACGGACATTCACGTTTTTCGACCTGGTTGTTTCGCGTGGCGTTCAATGAGGCGCTTATGACCATCCGACGCAATCGCTCGCGCCGGCAGGACTGTCTTGTGGACCTCTCCGTTGTGGACAATGGGTGCCGAGGAGTTTCTGACATCCAGGATCGCAGCGAGAACAGCGAGCGCAATTATGTGAACCGCGACCTTGCGGTGAAGGCCATGCTCCGTTTGAACCCCGTGCTGCGAGCGGCGTTTCTGCTTCACAAACGGGAAGGCTGGACACACAAGGAAATGGCGGAAGAACTGGGAATTTCCGCGGAAACGGCAAAATCCCGGGTGTATCGCGCTCGCCGGCAGTTGCGCGAAGAGATGCAATTCCTCACGTAGTTCCCACCTAAAACATCAAGCGTCTGTGATGAAATGGCGACAGAGCGCGGTGCGAGCGGTGGTCGCAGCCAGACCAGGTTCGGTGGTTCCCTGAGACCGAGATACAGCATTAACGCCGCCACGCTCCGTTGTTTTGCGAATAGAAAGCATGGATGACGCAAGAGCAATCTGAATACGTAGTTTGTTGTGGAGGATCCGATGATCAAGAAGGTCGAAGGCGGATACAAAGTGGTTTCCGAAAATGGCAAGAAGAATCTCGGGGGGCCGTACAAAACGAAGAAAGAGGCGGAAAAGCGGTTACGGCAAGTGGAATTCTTTAAGCATAAAAAGGGCTAGATCGGCCTGCCCTGTTCTAGGGCATTTTCCCTGATTTGCTACTCGTTTAAGCCGATGGCCCTTAGTACTAGTAAACGCCACACTGTATCTGTCGTTGAGAAAGACGTTTTACGGGGCCATCTTGCGCATCGCTCAAATCGCGCCGCTTTACGAGAGTGTTCCGCCGAAATTGTATGGCGGAACCGAACGTGTGGTTTTTCACCTGACAGAGCAGCTCGTCAAGCAGGGACACGAGGTGACCCTATTTGCCAGCGGAGATTCCCGGACGTCCGCACGGCTGGTGTCCCCATGTCCCACGGCGCTTCGCTTAAACTCCAAATGCGTGGATCCTTTGCCGTACCACATCATGTCGTTAGATCAAGTCGCTGCGCGGTCAGACGATTTCGATGTATTGCACTTCCACACCGATTACTTTCATTTTCCATTGAGCAAGAACTTGCATCTGCCGAGCATCACAACGCTGCACGGAAGGCTGGACATTCCCGACTTGCAGCCCCTTTTCCGGGCTTTCTGCAGCGCGCCGGTGGTTTCCATTTCGCTAGCCCAGAGACGGCCACTTGCGCGGGTGAATTGGCTGGGGAATATATATCACGGACTTCCGGCAGACCTGTACGAGCCGCGATTCCAGAAAGGAGACTACCTGGCGTTTCTGGGACGGATTTCGCCAGAGAAACGGCCCGATCGCGCCATTGAGATTGCTATTCGCTCCGGCATGCACTTGAAAATCGCAGCCAAGGTAGACCGCGTGGATCAGGAGTATTTCGAGGCAAAGATCAAGCCGTTGCTGAAACATCCGGGGATTGAATTCATCGGGGAGATTACCGACCGGGAAAAGAATGAATTTCTGGGAGACGCGTACGCGTATGTTTTTCCGATTGACTGGCCGGAGCCCTTTGGTCTGACAATGATAGAGGCAATGGCGTGCGGCACCCCCACGATCGCGTTTCGCTGCGGCTCGGTCCCCGAACTGATGACCGAAAAAGTCACGGGATTCGTCGTAGACGATCTGGAGTCGGCGGTCGCAAGCGTCGCTCGAATTCCGGAAATTGATCGCCGGGCGTGTCGAGCGTCCTTCGAGAAAAGATTTACTGCGCAGAGGATGAGTGCCGAGTACGTTTCTCTGTACCAGCGGTCCCTCGGCGAAGTACACGAGCGCGAGATGCTGGAATACGAAGGTACGCCACCCGCCATCCTGCAGTGAGAGGGATTCCCCTTGGGCGACATTATTCGCTTTCAAGACAAGTTCTATGTCTTGGCTTCGTCGTCGCTCGCCGACAACCGCACTCGCGTTCTCAAGTACGGCGAGACATTTGGTGTGTTTAACCGCTACGGTGACATCGAGACCGTGGGCCAGGGCCAGCTAGGGCTTTTTTATGTTGAGACGCGTCATCTCAGCCGCATGACCCTTCGGCTGGACGGACAAACGCCGCTGCTGCTGGCTTCCACCGTGCGCGACGACAACGCATTCTTATCGGTTGACCTCACGAATGTCGATATCGGCATGCGGCCTGACATTCCTCGCGGCACGGTTCATCTCTATCGGTCAAAATTTCTGGATGAGGGAATTTGTTACGAGCAATTCCGGCTGACGAACTATGGTCTTACACCCGCCGCGTTCTCTCTTACCTTTGAATTCGGCGCCGATTTTGCCGACATTTTCGAAGTGCGGGGCACGCCCCGCTATCGAAAGGGCCACTTCCAGCCGCCCCGCGCGGAAAGCGATAAAGTCGCATTGAATTATCTAGGGCTCGATAACGTGTTTCGAAGCACGTGTCTGAACTTCTCTCCGGCGCCCACTTCCTTGTCGGACTCTTCGGCTACCTACCATGTGCGATTAGGCTCGAAAGAAGAGTCCGTCATTTCGATAACGGTGGTTTGCGAACGGAACTCTGCGCCGAAGCATGCGCCACCCTACAAGGAAGCGTTCACGGCTCGCAGTGCTCAATGCCAGGAGGAACTATTCGGCGGGTGCAAGATCCGAACCTCGAGCAAACCTTTCAACGCGTGGCTGGCACGCGCCGAAGCCGATTTACGCATGTTGATTCAGGGCAATCCGGAAGGCGCCTATCCTTACGCGGGCGTGCCCTGGTTCAACACCGTGTTCGGGCGAGACGGGATCATCACCGCGATGGAATGCCTGTGGATGCATCCGGCGATTGCAGAGGGTGTGCTGAATTATCTGGCGTCGACGCAAGCCACAGAGAGCAATGCCGAACAGGACGCCGAACCGGGCAAGATCGTGCACGAAGTTCGCCGCGGCGAGATGGCTGCGCTGAAGGAAGTGCCGTTCGGCAAATATTACGGAAGCGTGGATGCGACCCCGCTGTTTGTTTTGCTGGCAGGTGGCTATTTCGTCCGAACGAACAACCTGTTATTTCTGAAAACGATTTGGCCGAACATTGTGCGGGCTCTGGAGTGGATTGATCGCTACGGCGACGCGGATGGAGATGGCTTCGTGGAATATTCGCGGAGATCGGCTGAAGGCCTATCGAACCAGGGATGGAAGGATTCCGGCGATGCGATCTTTCATGCCGACGGGCGGTTGGCGCAGGCGCCGATCGCGCTGTGCGAAGTACAAGCGTATGTTTATGCAGCAAAGCTTTCCGCGGCGTGGATTGCGCGGGGGCTGGGCGATGAGAGCCGCGCGGCTGAATTGGAGCGGCAGGCCTCCGAACTGCAGCGACGGTTCGAGGATTCCTTTTGGAGCGACGAGCTAGGCACGTATGTTATCGCGTTGGACGGGAACAAGAACCAATGCCGCGTGCGAACGTCAAACGCGGGCCACGTTTTGTTATGCAAGATCGCCAGCCGGGAACGCGCCGCAATTACCGCTGAGACTTTGTTGAGTGAGGTGATGTTCTCTGGTTGGGGAATCCGCACTGCTGCCGCGGGAGAATCTCGCTACAATCCCATATCCTACCACGATGGTTCCGTTTGGCCGCATGACAATGCGCTGATCGCAGTCGGCCTTTCGCTCTACGGTTTCCAATCCAAGGTGGCGGATGTTTTCAACGCCATGTATGAAGCGAGCGTGCACGTGGACCTGCATCAACTGCCGGAACTTTTCTGCGGTTTCCACAAGCGCGCGGATTCGAGTGGTCCCACGCTTTATCCGGTGGCGTGTTCGCCGCAAGCCTGGGCAGCGGGCAGCGTGTTTTTGTTGTTTCGCGCGGCGTTGGGAATCAACATCCGCGCAAGGGAAAGGATCATTCGCTTTTGCAATCCCACGCTTCCTCCGCATCTGAATGAGGTGACCATCGAGAACCTGCGAGTTGCGGATGCTTCAGTCGACTTGCTGATCCGCCGGCATCAGGAAGGGATCGCGGTGGAAGTGCTTCGGCGGGAAGGGAATGTGGAAGTCGTAAAAGCCGTCTGATTGTGTTCGATCTCTAATGCCGTCTGGCGCAGGGCGTAGGTAAAAGTGGGTATTTCGACGGGTTGCTATTGCGTTTATATGAATGTCTGGTTTGCGGAGTCCAACAACAGTGCCTAAGAAAATAAATCAAGGTCGCCGGGCAAATCCAGTGGTGCTGGCGCCCTTTGACAGAAAGACGGACGCTCTGCAGGTGATCATCGAGACGCCGAAGGGCAGCAGGAACAAATACGCGTTCGACGAAAGTCAGGGAATATTTTTGCTGAAGAGGGTTCTTCCGGCCGGCATGGCGTTTCCGTATGACTTCGGCTTCGTGCCTCGCACTCGCGCGGAAGATGGCGATCCGGTGGACGTTCTGGTGTTGATGGATGAGCCTGCATTTGTCGGCTGTTTGCTGCAATGCCGGATCATCGGGATCATCGAGGGCGAGCAAGGGAGGAAGAAAGAGCGGGAACGCAATGACCGAATCGTGGCGATAGAAATGGACAACCACAGTTTTGCGGATATACGGCACGTGGATGATTTGGGCAAGCAGTTCGTGAACGAGTTGGAAGAATTCTTTGTGAACTACCATGATTTAAGCGGCAAGAAATATCGCATATTGGGGGCGAAAGGGCCGAAAGAGGCGGAACGGAGGATCAAAGAGGGGATGAGAACTTTCAAGAAAAATGGCTAACGGCAAAGGTGTTTTCTCCAAATGCGCCAAGTGAGGATGGCCAGCGCGAGCCAGACCGCTTTTGCTGCAAGAAACACGAAAGCAGAATTGTAATAGGGAAGGAGCTTCCAGACGGTTAGCGCGAAAGCAGCCAGGCCAACGCTTCCCAAGGTCGCTCCGGCTGCGTCCACCGCAGCGGCCTGACGCCCTCGCGAGCTGGTTGCGATTCCCGCATTCTGTTTCTTCCGGGTTTCGTGTTTTGCGACCAGCGTGGCGCTTGCGGGAAAAATAGCGGGAAAGGCCAGGAAGAGTCCCCCAAACACCGGCCCGAAATGCTTGGCCAGGATTCCTGCGATGACGGTAATTGCTCCTCCAAATGCGAAGCGCACGAGGTATTCGTACCATTTTGTTTTTGCCAGTGCGCCGAGGTTGAAGGAAACGTTCATTTTTTATCGCCGCAGGAATACCGCCCAGGTTCCCAATGCGGCTGCTAGCCACACGATGAGACTGCCGATTGTGGCCGGCGCCGCGTTGACCTTTTTGCGCAGCATTAGCCAGGTACAGAGCGCCGAGTATGCAAAGAAGGATGCAGCTCCGACGACCATGGATCGGGCTTCGAGAGCGGCATACGCCTTTCCGTCGGCCAAAACTGTGAGCCCAAGCGTCGCCAGCGCCACAGACGGAGCTGCTCCGAACAGGCCCGCGAAACTTTTTGGCTTTAGCACGTCTCCCAGGGAAGCAAACAGCGACACAATCATGCCGCCCATCAGGAATCGAAACAAATACTGCAACAAAGGAGGCTCCTATCGCGGCGCGCACGTCATCTAACAGATAGCCATGTGTTACAGATCTGTTAAATAGGATGAGATTTGTTGAACGTTCGTTTGTAGGGGAACTCTGGTATGTCGGAAATATCGTTGAGCAAAACGGCCTTGTCGCCACCTCCGGTGGACGAGCGCGAGAACTTATTCGCCAGCCTGGGTCCCGGCCTGATTACCGGCGCGGCCGACGACGACCCCAGCGGTATTGCCACGTATTCCCAGGTGGGCGCGCAATTCGGCTTCGCGATGCTTTGGACCATGCTGTTTTCGTTTCCGTTGATGGCCGCGATTCAGGAAATTTGCGCGCGACTGGGACGAATCACCGGCGTCGGAGTGGCTGCGAATCTTGCGAAGTGCTACCCAAAGACTGTTGTGCGAGGGCTGGTCCTGCTCCTGTGCGTTGCGAACATCTTTAATCTTGGCGCGGATGTTGCGGCCATGGCAGCGGCGATCCAGCTTCTTGTTGGGGGCAAGCTGCTTCTCTACGCGATCTTCTTTGGAGCCGCTTCGCTGCTGTTGCAGGTTTGCGTCCCGTATCGCATCTATGTCCGCTATCTTAAGTGGTTGACCTGGGCCTTGTTTGCCTATGTCTTAACCGCGTTTGTCGTTCGCGTCCCGTGGACACAAGCGCTTCGCTCCACGTTGCTCCCCTCTGTTTCCCTCGATCCGGAATATCTGATGGCGTTGATCGCCGTGCTCGGCACCACGATTAGTCCTTATTTGTTTTTCTGGCATACTTCGCAGGAAGTGGAAGACGTGCGCATCCACAAGCACGAATCGCCGCTTCGCAAAAAACCTTCTCAGGCGTGGGGGCAATTCCGGCGCATTGCGTTCGACACGCGCGTTGGCATGGCGTTTTCCAACATCGTTGCGTTCTTCATTATTCTTACTACCGCGGCCACTTTGCATGCTTCAAACGAGGGTATTCGCATTCAGACGGCCGCCGACGCGGCAAAGGCGTTGCAGCCTTTGGCCGGGCGCTTTGCTTCGCTGCTGTTCGCGCTCGGGATCATTGGGACGGGAATGCTGGCGATTCCGGTCCTAGCGGGTTCGGCTGCGTATGCAGTTTCGGAATTGTTTGGCTGGCGGGCAAGCCTGGAGAGCAAGCCACACAACGCGCGAAAGTTCTACTACGTTCTTTCTGCCGCCACCATTCTTGGCGTGTGCCTGAATTTTGTAGGGATCGACCCTATCCGCGCGCTTTTCCTATCGGCTGTGATCAACGGTATTGTGGCTGTTCCGTTGATGTTCCTGTTGATGCTCATCTCGGAAAAACCGGCGATCGTTGGCAAGTTCCTTTTGCCACGCTATCTGCGCGTGGTGGGGTGGATCGCGACAGGCGTCATGCTGGTCGCCTCGCTGGGTTTTCTGATCACGGCGCTGCAGCAATGGTTGATGTCCGGTTAAGCTTCGTCGCCGCACCTACATTGATTTCGAGGGCAACGTACAGGTAGTGACGCATCGTCTGCGCGGTCTCGTCGCGGTAACGTTGCTGGGCAATTGTCTGCTCAGCCAAGGAGGCGACGATGCCGAGATATGGAAAGGCCGCGGGAAAATCAGTAAGGAGCGCGATGCGCCGGAAGAAACACGGGACGTTGCGTTCTGGAAGGGCGGGTAGAGGCGGCCGGGTGAAAAGCCGGAAACAAGCGATTGCCATTGGGCTTTCGGAGGCGCGCAAAAAGGGAGCAAAGGTTCCCGCGAAGAAATCCTAGCGCAGAACAGAATTCTTGCGAGGCAGGCACTTACGTCTCGTGTAGTTCATCGCGGTAACCCTTTGCGCTATGGACCAAAAACCAATAGCAATTCTCGTGGCCATGGGCGCCAATCTGATCATCGCTTTCTCGAAATTTCCCGTATCAAGGAGTTTCGCGCTTCTTGCACCCGCGGCCTTTGGATCATCTGAGATGGACCTACGCAATACTCGTGATATCGGGCCTCGCCGAGGGCTGTTCATTCGCGGTCGCGTTGAGGGAATTTCGATCCAAGGCGGGGAACGATGAGGATCTCTTACCGGCTATTCATGGCAGGCAAGATCCCAGCACATTTGCCATCCTATTTAAGGGTGGCGCTGCACTTGCGGGACTGGTTATTGCTTTTCCGGGACTCCTGCTCGCGCAGATTCTCCGGAAGCCATTTCCGGACGCTAGCCCCTCTATCGGCATTGCTTTGATTCTGATGATCGTCGCGGTGCTCCTGGGTACCGAAGCGCGGGGCTTGCGAGTTTATATGCGAAGGCATTCCGTTGATCGCAGCTCGCCGTCGCACCGTGCCACTAAAATTGGTCTCTTCGACGAAGTTCACAGACAATGTGGTCAAGCTGCACTATGCGGTCGCCAAGTAATTCTCGTGCCGGAGGGATGTCGCCAAACGCTGAATTCGTAAAGCCAGTAATGGGGTTGTCCGGTCGAAAACCTCCCGGAAGATACGGGCAAACCTGTATGGACAGCCTCGACGCATACGTGGTTCACTTTGCAACCTGAGTGTGAATATTTGGACGCGTCCCGGTCCGCGCCCTTCCCGAAGCTGGAATGGGTGCAAGGCGTCTGTCTTTAGCGTTGAACCCATGAAATCGTTGCGAATTCTCATTGTTGATGACCACGAAGTCGTCCGACGCGGCCTTCGTTCGCTTTTGTCGTCGCGTCCGGAGTGGGAAATTTGCGGGGAAGCGGCCGACGGTCGCGCCGCGGTCGATCAAGCAAATTCGCTGCGGCCCGACGTGATCCTGATGGATGTGTCGATGCCGGATATGTCGGGAACGCAAGCGGCAAAGATCATTCACAAGGAACTTCCGGAAACCCAAGTCGTCATCATCAGCCAAAATGAGCCCGAGATTACGAGACGACAGGCGATCGAGGCGGGCGCGGCTGCGTACGTGGCGAAGTCCGATCTTTCGCGAGATTTGCTGACCACTATCGAAAAACTGATTGTCCCGGTCTCTTCTGCCGAGTCGCGCGAGGACACTGATCAATCGGCTTCCGGTGAACAGCTTCCGACAGGGCCGGCCTGGCTTTCCGGAGGCGGAGAGATGGGCGCGCTGATGCGCTCCAACGATTGGCGTAACACTGCCCTGGGACCTATCGAAGATTGGCCACAGAGTCTTAAAGTCAGCGCGGGCATTTGCATCGCTTCACGCTTTGATTTGATCGTCTGGTGGGGTCCGCAACTGATCATGCTGTACAACGATTCCTATCGCCGGACACTTGCCGGAAAGCATCCCGATGCTTTGGGCAAGCCGGGCAGGGAAGTTTACCCGGAAATCTGGGACGTGATCGGACCGATGCTGGAACACGTCTTGGCGACGGGAGAGGCAACGTGGTCCGCGGATCTACTGCTGCTTTTGGAACGCAACGGCTACTTGGAAGAAACCTACCACACGTTTTCGTACACACCCATCCGTGATGAGCAAGGCCGAGTCGTCGGCGTGATCACGCCGGTGAGCGAAACAACTGACGAAGTGATCAGCCAGCGCCGCCTTCTCACTCTGCGCGATCTGGCAGCTCGCAGCGTTGACGCCAAGAATGAAACGGAAGCTTGGGAATTTGCCGCCAAAGCTTTGAGCGCCAATCCGTACGATATTCCGTTCGCGGTTCTGTACATGTTCAGCGATGATATGACGAGTGCCAGGGCGGTAGCGTCGGCGGGCCTCAACTCCTACGATTCTTTCCTTGTGAAGGAAGTGGCGCTTTCTGGACGCGAGCGGATTGCGGGGCTAATCCGGCAGGTGGTCGAGCGCGCCAAGCCGGTAGAGCTGAACCACCTGGAGAGTCTGGGTCTGTCTTTGCCGGGCGGGTTCTGGGGCGTCAGTCCTAATGATTTGATCGTTCTGCCGATCGCGCAGACCGGGCAGGAATCCGGGATGGGCGTGCTGGTGGTGGGCGTGAATCGTCATAAGAGGCTGGACGAGGATTATCGCAGCTTCTTGAATCTGGTTGCCGGACAAATCGCCAAGAGCGTTGCGGACGCGCGCGTAGGCGATGCAGAACGCAAGCGCGCGGAATCTTTGGCTGCCCTGGATCGCGCAAAGACCACGTTCTTCAGCAATATCAGTCATGAACTCAGGACGCCACTGACACTGATTCTCGGTCCACTCGAAGATCTGTTGTCGCGCGGCGAAGATATTTCCGCCGTTCGTTTTGGAGAGATCGACCTCGTTTACCGTAATGCCCTTCGGCTGTTGAAGCTGGTCAATACACTTCTGGATTTTTCGCGCATGGAAGCGGACCGGGTGCAGGCAAAGTTTCAGCCTGTGAACCTGGAGACGGCAACGGTGGAAATCGCCAGTGTCTTCCGGTCGGCAATCGAGAAAGCGGGGCTGGAATATGAGGTGCATTGCGGGGATCTGGGAACGCCGGTCTATGTTGATCCGCAGATGTGGGAGAAAATCGTTCTGAATCTGGTTTCCAACGCATTCAAATTCACGCCCCACGGGAAAATCACCGTACAACTTGGCGTCATCGATGGCCGAGCGGAACTTTCGGTGCAGGACACCGGCGTCGGGATTCCCGCAGCTGAAATGCCCCGGCTGTTCGAGCGCTTTCATCGCGTTGAGGGAACTCAGGGACGTACCCATGAGGGAACAGGTATCGGGCTCGCGCTTGTGCAGGAACTGGTGAAACTGCACGGTGGAATGATTCAGGCGGACAGCAAGTTAGGAAAGGGAAGCCGATTCGTCGTCTCGATTCCTCTTGGGAGCGCTCATCTGCCAAAGGATCGCATCGCCGTGAACGGGCAGCAAACCGCTGCTGGCGATACGAGGCAGGCCTACGTCGAGGAAGCATTGGCATGGCTGCCGGAGGATGTTCCGCTCTCCGGTGCGCGAACGCTTCCCGTCACCACTGCGGACTTCGCACCTGGTGGAAAGGAATTTGGCGTTCAACCGCGTATCCTGCTGGCGGAAGACAATGGAGACATGCGGAATTATATTCGGCGCTTGCTGAGCGAGCAGGGATACGCCGTGGAAGCAGTTGCGGATGGAGTTGCGGCGTTGGAGAGTGTTCGCCGCGCGCAACCCGATCTGATTTTGAGCGACGTAATGATGCCGAACCTGGACGGGATCGGCCTGTTGCGGTCGCTGCGCGAAGACAGCGCCCTCAGTAGCATCCCTATCCTTCTTCTTTCGGCGCGCGCAGGTGAAGAGTTTCGGATTCACGGCTTAGGCTTGGGCGCCGACGATTATTTAGTGAAACCGTTCAGCGCGCGAGAATTGCTTTCTCGAGTGAAGGCGCACGTGGAATCGAATCAGCGGCAGCGCGAATCAGAAAACCGCTTGAGGCTGGCGCTGGAACTCGGACGCATGGGGACCTGGGACAGGAATCTGAGGACGGGGGAAGTCTTTTGGTCGCCCAGCCAGTTTTCTCTTCTCGGATATGCGCCGGGCGAGTGCCTGCCTTCGCCGGAGGCATGGGAAAAACGAATTCACCCGGGCGATTTGCCTGCCGTGAGACAGAGCCGGCGTGCCGCGAAAAGCGCGCATGAAGACTATGGATTTGAATATCGCGTGGTCTTACGCGATGGCGGCATTCGCTGGCTGGCCGCTAAGGGACGCTATTTTTATGACCACAAGGGAAAGCCGTATCGCGACATTGGAGCTTCGCAAGATATTACCGACAGGAAAATTGCGGAAGAACGTCTGCGCCGCAGCCGGGATGAACTGGAAGAGCAAGCGCGCGATCACCGCGCGGAGCTGAAGGAACGCATATCGGAGGTTGCCACCCAGGCGGAGCTACTCGATCTAGTAAGCGACGCGGCTTTCATTTGCGATCCCGACGTCAAAATAACCTACTGGAACCGGGCCGCGGAATATATGTACGGCTGGAAGCAGGAAGAAGCCATAGGTCAGCATGCTTCGCGGATGTTGCGTACGCAGTTTCCCATACCTTTTTCTGAGGTATCGAAAATTCTGAAGCGAGAGGGCAAGTGGGAAGGGGAGCTTGTGCAAACCACTCGCTATGGCTTGCAGATGACGGTGCACAGCCGCTGGATTCGCAAACAGGGCGAGCGAGGAGAATCCATCGGCTGGTTGGAAATCAATTCCGACATGACTCGACAGAAACACGCGGAAGAGACCGCGCGCCGGCTCAGCGGCCGCATTCTGCAAGTGCAGGATGAGGAACGGCGCAAGATGGCGCGGGATCTGCACGACAGCCTGGGTCAATATCTGGTGATGCTGAAATTTAGCATCGACGCGTGCCTGCGGAGTGCTACCAGTGATTCGAGCCGCGAGCTGCTGCTGCAATCCAAGGAAACCGTTGAGCAATGCATCTCCGAAACGCGAACCATGTCTTATCTGTTACACCCGCCCTTGTTGGACGAGAGTGGGCTTGCGTCCGCGGTCCGCTGGTACGTGGAAGGCTTCGCGGCGCGAAGCGGGATCGCGGTGGACCTGAAGGCTCCGCGCACGATTCCGAGATTCCAGAACGAGATTGAGACCGCGCTATTTCGCATTTTGCAAGAAAGCCTGACGAACGTTCATCGTCACTCGCAAAGCAAACGCGTCGACATTACCATCTCTCACGATCGCCACACCGTTTCGCTGATGGTTCGCGACTATGGCTGCGGGATTCCGCTCGCTCGTATCCGCGCATTCCGCGATCTAGGAACCGGGATGGGAGTGGGTCTGGGTGGCATGCGAGAACGGGTGCGCGAAGTGGGTGGAATGCTGCGTATCGAGCCAGGCGAGGGATGCGGCACGGTGATCTCCGTAGAGATTCCCTTAATCGAACAACAGCACAAGCAACAGGACAACATTGCGCTGGCAGATGTTCCGGCCAAGGTCAAGAAAGCTAGCTCGGCCCACGCATCTTCCAAAGCAGACTTGCAGCACGTGGATCCCACAAATTAGCTGGCCAGGCGCTTGGCATTCCTCGCCGCCGCGTGTTCTCCGGCAACGCGCGGCCGTTTGCCTGAGCGCGCCGTTTCTCGCAAACTCTTTTTCAAGGCATCCATCATGTCGATGACCTGAGCCTGCCGAGGTGCAGGCCGCTCTGTGAACGTCTTGCCTTTTTGTTTGGACTCGACCAAAGCGCGCAACCGCTCCTGGAATGTGTCGCGATACTTTGCCGGGTTGAAATCCTCCGATAACGTTTCGATGAGCTGTTCCGCCAGCTTTATCTCCTGCGGTTTGATTTGCAGGTTCTTGCGCTTCTCTCCGTAGCCCTAGACTTCGCGAATCTCGTTTTGAAAATACATGGTGTGCACGGTAATTCCGTGGTTGCGCGGACGAATGAACACCGTGTACTCGCGTTGGTGCATGGTGACCTGCGCAATTCCGACGCGGCCGGTATCTTCGAGGGCTTTCAGCAACACGTGGTAGGCCTTATCCGCATCTTTATCGGGAAGCGCGAAGTAAGACGCGTCCATATAGATGGGGTCGATTTGCTGCTGCTTAACAAACGCAAGGATCTCCATGGCTTTACCGGATTTCGGAGTAATTTTCTTCAGCTCTTCGTTGTCCACCAAGACGTACTGTCCCTCCTCATATTCGTATCCTTTGACGACTTCAGCGCGGCTGACAATGCGGTTACAAGTGGGGCAGAACAGCGGCTGTTTCAAGCGCGAGTGACATTTGTCATGCAGTTGATGGAGGAAGGTTCGTTGGCTTCGCGCCGCTGGATACAGACGAATCGGGATGGTTAAAAGGCCAAAACTCAGTGCCCCTCGCCAAGTTGATGCCATAGGTCGTATGCCCCCATGGTTATTTTCGCAGCGTGGCTAACGACGGCCATCGGGTGAATCGCTGATTGGGGCGCGCACTGTGCCGCACCAAGTCGATCGGCTTGCAGTTTCTCTGGCTTGGAAACACGCCAAAATACAGGAATTCCCCTATATTTTTGTACCACCGGTAAAGTTAAAAATTGCCATCTTTGCGGTTCTTTTTGGGAGGGGGCGGTCAGCACATAGCAGTTATAGTTACAGCGTTATAAATAGTTGCGCGAATTGTTCTTAGGCGTCCCATCCTCTGCCGGGTATTTCCCTCTTTTTGCTCGGGACAACTTATCGTGCAAGTTGAATTGAGGGCGGGTATGCAACGGGTTTTAGTGGTCGACGATCATGCGGTGATTCGGAAGGGAATTCAAAGTATTTTGGGCGCTTGGCCGGAGTGGCAGGTTTCTGGCGAGGCCGCCAATGGAGAAGAGGCGGTCCAGCTCACCAAGGATTTGAAGCCAGACATCGTGTTGATGGATATTTCGATGCCCGGAATGGGAGGGCTGGAGGCGACGCGGGCGATTCGTAAGGTTTGTCCGGACGCCAAGGTGCTGATGCTCACGTTGCATGATTCACTGGGATGCGTGGAGACGGCGCTCCATGCCGGTGCTCGAGGTTAGTTGTTGAAATCGGATACGGAAGGCGAACTGATGCGCGCCTTGAACGTGGTGGCGGGGAATGGAATTTATGCCAGCCCTGGCCTGGATCCGGACCGCGTGAACCGGATGGTTCTTCAGTTGGGATTGATTGTTTAAGGAGATTTTGTCGGGCGTGTAGCTTGCTGGAGTTGCAGTCGATTGACGCATAGAAAACTGTAATCCGGCCGTCTCAACGCCCTCGGAGACGTGCTTATGGCCAGGTCCGTTGTCCGCCCACGTCGGGAGTTGTCTATTCGCACTCGACTCACGAAATATTCAATCAGACATTTCAGAGCAGGGAATTCGGTGCAGTTGATGGCGCCGACCGCAACGGTATCGCGATCGAGTCATGCATGCATCGACGCGGTCAACCCCGGGCCAGGAGTTGCAGCATGAAACGAACGGAACAACGCGCCTCCTCGACGGCGACAGCCCAACCGACCCCGATCGAAAAGGAAAAGGGAAATGGCCACACCACTACCGCCGAAATGACTCAGGCAGAGCTTGGTGCGATTCTTGCCGGCCTCCAAACCATGCGCGATGGTGATTTTTCAGTGCGGCTGCCTGGAGTATGGACCGGCGTCGGCGGGAAGATCGCGGACACCTTTAACGAAATCGTGATCGCGAACCAGCGCATGGCGCACGAGTTGGCGCGTGTCGGCCAGGTGGTCGGCAAAGAGGGGCGCACAAAAGAGCGGCCGCGATTCTACCAACCGCGCGGCGCTTGGGGCGAGATGGAAGGTTCCGTCAACACGCTGATTGACGATTTGCTGCGCCCAACCACGGAGGTGACCCGCGCGATCGCCGCGGTGGCGCAGGGAAATCTGGCACAGACGGTGCGACTGGATGTGGACGGCCGTCCGCTGCAAGGAGAATTTTTGCGTTTGGCGAACATCGTGAACACGATGATTCAACAGTTGAGCGTGTTCACGGCAGAAGTGACCCGCGTGGCACGTGAAGTGGGGACGGAAGGCAAGTTGGGCGGCCAGGCGAAAGTGCCGGGGGTCGCGGGAACCTGGAAGGATTTGACGGACAACGTGAACCTGATGGCCAGCAACTTGACTGGCCAGGTGCGCAACATCGCGGAAGTGGCCACGGCGGTGGCCAGCGGCGATTTGTCGCGCAAAATTACGGTGGATGTGCGCGGCGAGATTCTGCAGCTCAAAGAAGCGATCAACTCGATGGTGGATCAACTGCGCTCGTTCGCTTCCGAAGTGACGCGCGTGGCGCGCGAGGTTGGAACAGATGGAAAGCTTGGCGGTCAGGCGGTGGTTCCCGGAGTGGCAGGCACGTGGAAGGACCTGACGGATTCGGTCAACGCGATGGCCGGAAACCTGACGGCGCAAGTGCGCAACATTGCGGAGGTAACTACGGCGGTGGCGCGCGGCGATTTGTCGCGCAAAATAACGGTGGACGTGAAGGGCGAAATCCTGGAATTGAAGAACACCATCAACACCATGGTGGACCAATTGAATGCCTTCGCTGGAGAAGTGACGCGCGTGGCACGCGAAGTGGGGACGGAAGGCAAGTTGGGCGGCCAGGCGCAGGTGCCGGGAGTTGGTGGAACGTGGAAGGACTTGACGGACAACGTGAACTTCATGGCCAGCAACCTGACGGGCCAGGTACGCAACATCGCCGAGGTTGCAACGGCGATTGCTAGCGGAGATCTTTCACGAAAGATCACGGTGGATGTGCGCGGAGAAATTCTGCAGTTGAAAGAAACGCTCAACACGATGGTGGACCAGTTGAACCGCTTCGCGGGTGAAGTGACGCGCGTGGCACGCGAAGTCGGGAGCGAGGGCCGACTGGGCGGCCAGGCGAACGTCCCCGGCGTTGCGGGCACCTGGAAGGACCTGACGGATTCCGTGAATTCCATGGCCGGGAATCTTACCGCGCAGGTGCGCAACATCGCCGAAGTGACGACAGCGGTTGCGAAAGGCGACTTATCGCGAAAAATCACGGTGGACGTGAAGGGTGAAATTCTTGAGCTGAAAGACACCATTAACACCATGGTGGATCAACTCAACGGGTTCGCGGGAGAGGTAACGCGCGTAGCACGCGAAGTGGGAACAGAAGGGAATCTCGGTGGGCAAGCGCGGGTGCCTGGCGTTGCGGGAACGTGGAAGGATTTGACGGACAACGTGAACTTCATGGCCAGCAACCTGACGGGTCAGGTGCGCAACATCGCGGAAGTGGCCACCGCCGTGGCGCGCGGAGATTTGTCGCGCAAGATCACCGTAGACGTGAAGGGCGAAATTCTGGAATTGAAGAACACCATTAACACGATGGTAGATCAGTTGAACGCGTTCGCGGCTGAAGTGACACGTGTGGCGCGCGAAGTCGGCACAGAAGGCAAGTTGGGAGGCCAGGCGCAGGTGCCGGACGTTGGCGGCACGTGGAAAGATTTGACCGACAACGTGAACTTCATGGCCAGCAACCTGACCGGCCAGGTACGCAACATCGCCGAGGTTGCGACGGCAATTGCCAGCGGAGATCTTTCGCGCAAGATCACGGTGGACGTACGCGGGGAAATTCTGCAGCTGAAAGAAACGCTGAATACGATGGTGGAGCAGTTGCGTTCCTTCGCGGCGGAAGTGACACGCGTGGCGCGCGAAGTGGGAAGCGAAGGACGCTTGGGCGGCCAGGCCAACGTGCCCGGTGTCGCGGGCACCTGGAAGGATCTAACGGACTCCGTGAATTCCATGGCGCTTAACCTCACGGCGCAAGTGCGGAACATTGCTGAGGTGACCACGGCGGTTGCGAAGGGCGATTTGTCGCGCAAGATCACGGTGGACGTGAAGGGCGAAATTCTGGAGTTGAAGAACACCATCAACACGATGGTGGACCAACTGAACGCGTTCGCCGGAGAAGTGACGCGTGTGGCGCGCGAGGTGGGCACGGAAGGCAAGTTGGGAGGCCAGGCGCAAGTGCCGGACGTTGGCGGCACGTGGAAAGATTTGACCGACAACGTGAACTTCATGGCCAGCAACCTTACGGGCCAGGTACGCAACATCGCCGAGGTTGCGACGGCAATTGCCAGCGGAGATCTTTCGCGCAAGATCACGGTGGACGTACGCGGAGAAATTCTGCAGTTGAAAGAAACGCTGAACACGATGGTGGAGCAGTTGCGTTCCTTCGCCGCGGAAGTGACGCGCGTGGCGCGCGAAGTGGGAAGCGAAGGACGCTTAGGCGGCCAGGCCAACGTGCCGGGTGTCGCGGGCACCTGGAAGGACCTGACGGATTCGGTCAACGCGATGGCCGGCAACCTGACGGCGCAGGTTCGCAACATTGCTGAGGTGACCACGGCGGTTGCGAAGGGCGATTTGTCGCGCAAGATCACGGTGGACGTGAAGGGCGAAATTCTGGAGTTGAAGAACACCATTAACACGATGGTGGATCAACTGAACGCGTTCGCGGGAGAAGTGACGCGTGTGGCGCGCGATGTGGGGACGGAAGGCAAACTGGGTGGACAAGCCGAGGTCCCGGGGGTGGCGGGAACGTGGAAGGATTTGACCGACAACGTGAACGTGATGGCGGCGAACCTGACGGAACAGGTGCGCGGAATCGTGAAAGTGGTGACGGCGGTTGCAAACGGCGACTTGACGCAAAAACTGATTGTGAACGCAAAGGGCGAAGTAGCGGCCCTGGCGGAAACCATCAACAACATGACGCGAACGCTCGCGACGTTCGCCGATCAGGTGACCACCGTTGCACGCGAAGTCGGAGTGGAAGGGCGACTGGGAGGCCAGGCGAACGTTCCGGGAGCGGCGGGAACGTGGAAGGACCTGACCGGAAACGTGAACCTGTTGGCGGACAACCTGACGAACCAGGTGCGCGCGATCGCGGAAGTGGCGACGGCAGTGACCAAGGGCGACTTGACGCGATCGATTCAGGTGGAGGCGCGCGGTGAAGTCGCCGAGCTAAAAGACAACATCAACACGATGATCGACAATTTGCGACTCACGACGGACCGCAACAAGGAACAGGATTGGCTGAAAACCAATCTCGCCCGGTTCACAGGCATGTTGCAGGGTCAGCGCGATCTAGGTACCGTGGGCCGCTTGCTCCTCTCTGAGCTTGCCCCGTTGGTGAACGCACAGCAGGGCGTCATCTATCGGATGGAGACAGACAATTCTCCCGGAATGATTCTGCTCTCCGCTTATGCGGACAACGGCGAGAACGGGCACAAGAAGCATTTAAATCTTGGCGAAGGTCTGATCGGGCAATGTGCTTCGGAAAAGCGGCGCATGCTGATCACCGAAATGCCATTGCACGCCGTGCCCATTCGCTCGGGGCTGTTCCAAGCGGTTCCGCGCAGTGTGATCGTCCTGCCGGTTTTGTTTGAAGACCAAGTGAAGGCCGTGATCGAACTCGCTTCTCTCGGCGATTTCACGGCTTCGCAACTCGCGTTCCTGGAACAGTTGACTTCGAGCATCGGCATCGTGCTCAACAGTATCGAGGCCACCATGCAGACGGAGGGCCTGCTGGAACAGTCGCAACAATTGGCCACCGAGCTGCAAACGCAGCAAAGAGAACTGCAGCAGACCAACGAGCAACTCGGATTGAAGGCGCAGCAACTGGCCGAACAGAACGCGGAAGTGGAACGAAAGAATCAGGAAATCGAGCAGGCGCGCCGTGCTCTCGAGGAGAAGGCCAAAGAACTCGCCCTTACGTCGAAGTACAAATCGGAATTTTTGGCGAACATGTCGCACGAACTTCGCACGCCGCTGAACAGCATTCTGGTGTTGGGCCAGCAGTTGAGCGAAAACCCTGAAGGGAATCTGACGCCGAAGCAGGTTGAGTTTTCGCGCACGATTCACGGCGCAGGCACTGACCTGCTGAACCTAATCAGCGACATTCTGGATCTCTCGAAGATTGAATCCGGCACCGTTTCCGTTCAGGCGGAGGAAGTCTTCTTCGCTGGCTTGCTGGAAATGATCGCCCGGCCGTTCCGCCACGAAGCGGAGACCCGGCGGCTGAATTTCGAGACCCACGCCGATCCCGCGCTGGGCCGCAGCCTGGTGACCGACGCCAAGCGCCTGCAGCAAGTGCTGAAGAATCTGCTTTCGAATGCGTTCAAATTCACCGAGCAAGGACAAGTGCGCCTCTCGGTTTTGAAAACCCCAACCGGCTGGACGGCCGATCATCCCATTCTGAGCAGGGCGGAGTCGGTGATTGCCTTTGAGGTGACCGACACCGGTATAGGAATTCCTCCCGAAAAACAGCGCATTATTTTCGAAGCATTCCAGCAAGCCGACGCAGGCACCAGCCGGAAATATGGCGGCACCGGCCTTGGTCTGGCTATCAGCAGGGAACTGGCGAGCCTGCTCGGCGGAGAAATCCAGTTGCGCAGTGCCGTTGGAACGGGCAGCACGTTCACGCTGTACTTGCCGCAACTGTATGTCGGTCCCACAACGGCGATCCCGGCGCATGGCCACACCTCGAGCACCGTGATTCCGCCCGCGATGGTTGCCGCGCAGGAGCGTCAAGTGGAGCAGGTAGCCGACGACCGCGAAAATCTCGAGCCTGGCGACAGCATCATGCTGATTGTCGACGACGATTCGCACTACGCCCGCATCTTATGCGACCTTGCGCGCGATACTGGCTTCAAGGTGCTGGTGGCGCCGACTGGATCTGAGGCGCTGTCTCTGGTCCGCGAATTCCAGCCAGCTGCCGTTTCGCTGGATGTTTTTCTTCCCGACATGCTCGGTTGGACGGTGCTGAATCACTTGAAACAGGATCCGGCAACGCGGCACATTCCCGTGCAGATGTTGACGCTCGACGAAGACAGAAGGCACGGACTTTCTCGCGGCGCGTTTGCTTTCCTGACCAAACCGACTAGTCGCGATGGCTTGGAGGCGGCCTTCGCCAGAATGAAGGAATACGCCTCGCCTCGCCGCCGCCGGCTGCTGGTGGTCGAGGACGATCCCGCAGAGCAATTCAGCATTCGCGAACTGCTGGGCAGTCAAGACATCGAACTAGAAGTGGTCGCCACTGGCGCCGAGGCGCTGCAAGCGGTGAAGGAGCAACCCTTCGATTGCATGGTGCTGGATCTTCGCCTGCCAGACATGTCTGGATTTGAAGTGCTGGAACAATTGAGGGCGGAGATGGGCTCAAGCGACTTGCCCGTGGTTGTATTTACCGGGCGCGAGCTTTCTCTTGAAGAAGATAAGCGTCTGCACGATTTGGCTCGCAGCGTTGTAGTGAAAGATGTCGAGTCGCCAGAACGTCTGCTGGACGAGACGTCGTTGTTCCTGCACCGCGTCATTGCCGAGTTGCCGCCCGAAAAACAGAAGATGCTGGATCGTTTGCACCATTCGGACGACGCGCTGGTCGGCAAGAAAGTGATCGTAGTTGACGACGACGTCCGCAATATCTTTGCCCTGAGCAGCGTGCTGGAACGACGCGGCATGACCGTGCTAACTGCGAGCACAGGCCGTGAAGCCATTGAGCTGCTGGAGTCAATTCCGGACGTTGCGATCGTCCTGATGGACATCATGATGCCGGAGATGGATGGCTACGAAACCATACAAGTCATTCGCCGCAGTCCCTCTTTCCGTCGGCTGCCGATCATCGCGCTTACAGCCAAGGCCATGAAGGGCGACCGCGAAAAGTGCCTGGAAGCAGGAGCTTCGGAATATCTGGCGAAACCGGTGAATACCGAGCAGTTGCTATCGGCTTTGCGTACGTGGTTGCATCGCTAGTTTGGCGATTAGGAGATTGAGAGGCGACCAATACTGTCATGAGGACCACACCGACCAACCCAGTGAACATCCTGATGGTAGACGATCAGCCGTCGAAGCTGCTCAGCTACGAAGTGATGCTGGGTGAGCTAGGCGAAAATCTGGTCAAGGCTACTTCCGGCCGCGAGGCCCTGGAACTGTTGCTAAAAACGGATGTCGCCGTGGTGCTGATGGATGTGAGCATGCCGGAGCTGGATGGTTTCGAATTGGCGGAAATGATCCGGCAACATCCACGATTTCAGAAAACAGCGATCATCTTCATCTCCGCTGTCCATCTTACGGATCTCGATCGGCTGAAAGGTTACCAGCGCGGGGCCGTCGATTACATTTCGGTTCCTATCATCCCCGAACTATTGCGCGCGAAAGTCAGCGTGTTTGCGGAGCTGCATCGCAGGGCGCAGCAGTTGCAAGCGCTTAACCACGAATTGCGGCGTCTTTCGCACAGCTTGATGACCGCACAGGACGAAGAGCGCAGGCGAATCGCACGCGAACTTCATGACGGTTTGGGCCAGGACCTGACGGCCGCGAAAATGATGCTTGGTGCGCTGATTCAACCGCAGCAATCCCCTGAAGCGAAAGACCAGGCCGTCCGGGAAGCGAATGTGATGATGGATCACGCCATCCAGCAAGTTCGCACCATGTCGCATCTGTTGCACCCACCGCTTCTTGACGAAATGGGATTGCTCTCCGCGTTGCGTTGGCATGTCGAAGGGTTCACGAAACGCAGCTGTATTGAGACGACGCTTGACGTCCCGCGTGAATTTCCCAGGCTTGGGCCCGAATTAGAGACCGCCATCTTTAAGATCGTTCAAGAGTCGCTGACCAATGTGTTCCGTCATGCCGAAGCGCGGAAAGCCAAGGTGAAAGTGGAGGAACAAGACGGGCGAGTGTTTGTGTGCATCGCCGACAACGGGAAGGGCATAGCGCGGCGACTGGAAGAATTGCAGGCGGGCAGCTACGGAATCGGCATCATCGGGATCAAACAGCGCGTGGAAGAGCTTGGTGGACAACTGGCGTTTCGAAATACGGCGCCCGGCACGACCGTGGAAGTCACCATTCCGGCAAAGAATGCGCGAGGCCAATCTGTTGTTGGCCGTCTCTAGTGATGAAAGTCCCGAAAAATCCCTGCCATCTCGGAAAGTTGGAAAGGGCGAGTCTGGCGGCCGGGGTAGCTTCCAAGTCGGTCAAACTGCAAAGGCCCGCTCGGGCTACCGTGTGCAGTCACTCCCGAAGGACGCGACCGCCAGTTTCAGGATCAATGGTCGGCGCGGTTGTTTCAGCCCTCAATCCACTGAACGCTGTAGTTTTTTGGGCTTTTGAGGAGTCAACGACGTACGGCGTTACTGTTCGGCTCCTACATTTGTAACCCGATGGGAAAAACTGTTACGGGCCGTATCATGAGCACCGAGTATGTTATTTAGCGAGAGCCGGCTCTTTCCTGGCTACCGCGTTCCCAGCATCCCGACTGCCCAGCAGCAACCTAAGGCCCGGTCACAAAGAAATGATCGGCCAGAAGGAAGGATCATGCGTATTCTCATTTCGCTCCGTTCGCTGTTTGCTGTACTGGCGATGCTGGCCCTTTCGGGCGCGTGCTTCGCACAAGTCAGCGTTGGGATATCTGTGTCGTTTGCTCCGCCGGAACTGCCAGTTTACGAACAGCCCATCTGCCCCGCCGAAGGATATATCTGGACGCCCGGCTACTGGGCCTGGGACGAGGATGGCGATGACTACTACTGGGTGCCGGGCACGTGGGTGCTTGCCCCTCAAGTCGGTTTCTTGTGGACCCCGGGTTGGTGGGGTTGGGGCGGCAGCGCTTTTATTTTTCATGAAGGCTTTTGGGGACCGGTCGTAGGATTTTACGGCGGCATTAACTATGGATACGGTTATTTCGGCCACGGTTATGAGGGAGGACGCTGGGACCACGACCGCTTCTATTACAACCGCTCCGTGAACAACGTGAACGTGACGGAAATCCACAACGTGTACAACACCACCGTGGTGAACAATTACAACGCACCGCGCGTCAGCTACAACGGTGGTAACGGCGGTGTTAACGTACGCCCCAGCCCACAGGAGGAGGCGGCCGTGCGTGAGCGTCACATTCCTCCCGTCGCCGCGCAAGCTCAGCACATCCAAGCCGCGCGCACCAATCAGCAACTGCATGCTTCTGTAAATCGCGGCAAGCCTCCGATCGCTGCTACTCCCAAGCCGGCGGCGTTCAACGAACGCGGAGTGGTACCCGCCAGAGCAGGAGGGAATTACAATCCGCCTCCTCGATCGGCGAACACTGCGCGAGGCGGAAATGGCAATCCCAGTGGCAACGCCAATGCCAATGCCAATGCCAATGCCCATCCATGTCCATCCGAGCGATATTCAGCCCCATGAGCGTCCAGCGCCTCCCAGCACCGGGAACCAAAAGCAGGACCAGAAATATCAACAACAACAGCAAAAGCTCTATGACCAGCAGATAAGGGAACACCAGAAACTTCAGCAGAAGCAGGATCAAGAACATCAGAAACTGCAGCAGCAACAGCAGGACGCTGCGAGGAAGCAGCAGGTGCAGCAGCAAATGGAACAGAAACACCAGCAACAAACTCAGCAAATGGAACAAAAACACGCGCAACAACAGCAGCAGCAGACTCACCAAGAGCCGCACCCGGCACCCCCGCCTCCGCACCAGAATCCGCAAAAGCCGCCCCAATAGGAGTGTGGCCACGAATAGAAACAGTCCTCAACTAACTTGAATACAGCGAGTACTGGATTGTTTAGGACTTGGTGGCTGTATCAAGCTTGTTGGAGGCTGCAAAGTGAAAAAACTATCTGCTCTGGCATTGACATTTTTTGTGTTGACGCTCGGTGCTCCGGTTTTGACGCGGAGCCAGCCTCGGCAATCCAGTCAACAAGATGAGAAGAAGCCGGAGTTGGTGAACATCAAGGGCACGCTGAGGGCCGACGGTCACAAAATCACATTTGTTGCAGATGACACGGGGAAAGCCTGGGATGTCGTTAACTCGGAGACTCTGAAATCTCACGTGGGACATCACGTCGAGCTAAGCGCCAACGTGTATCTGGACAAGGGGCAGATTCACGTGATGCAAGTGACTATTCTGTAGCTGAGATCTGCTGTCCCGCGAGGCAAAGTTTTCCTGGCGCGTAAGGAGATCCTGTGAGTCTGACGTTAAGCCCCGGCAACGGAACGGCGGTCCCGCATCCGGAAAAACAGCTTCACGAACATGTTGTTTATTTCTATCGAGAAAGTGATTCGCTCCTGGAACCGTTGTGTGACTATATCGGTCCTGCGCTCGCTGGCGGTAATGCCGCGATCGTGGTTGCCACCCAGGCGCACCGCGATAGGCTCGACCAAAGGCTGATGGCGCGTGGTGTCAGCACCTACAAAGCCGGCCAGCAAGGGCGTTACATTGTCCTCGACGCATCCGAAGCACTGTCCAAAATTATGCTCGATGGGATGCCGGATGCCGCGCTCTTCGATTTCACAATCGGCGGAATTATTTCCGGAGTCCGAAGCTTCCTGGAGAACGGGCATTCAGAAATTGTTATCTTCGGTGAAATGGTGGCCCTGTTGGCGGCCCAAGGCAAAATCGATGCAGCCCTCCGGCTGGAACAACTCTGGAACGACTTGGCGACGAAACACAGCTTCTCGCTGCGATGTGCTTACCCAAGTGCCAATTTTTCCGGCGACAAGAATACGCAACCGCTAATTATGGTGTGCGCAGAGCATTCCGCCGTTCTCTTCGATGAGGGCGATGAATCTGCCTTGGGTGGCAACTCGCGGATTGCGCTATGCCGTAGCGAAGAACGATTCCGGTTGTTAGCGGACGCGGTTCAGGACTATGCCATCTTTATGCTCGACGCGCACGGCCGTGTCAGTACCTGGAACAACAGCGCCGAGCGGATGAAAGGGTACAAGAATTCAGAGATCATCGGGAGGCACTTCTCTGTTTTTTATCCGGAGGAAGAGCGCCTGGCCTGCAAGCCGGAAAGAGAACTGGAGATTGCCGCCAAGGAAGGACGTCTCGAGGATGAAGGGTGGCGCATACGCAAAGACGGCTCGCACTTCTGGGCCAATGTGGTGATTACGGCGCTCCGAGACAATAGAGGCGAGTTAATCGGTTTCGGAAAGGTCACGCGCGATTTCACCGAGCGAATCCGTGCTGATCAAGCGTTGCGAAACGAGGTGGAGGGGCGATGGGGAGCGCAGCGTAAATTGCAGGAGTCCGAAAGGTCGCTTCGTCAATTGTCTCTCCGTCTGCTGCAATCGCAAGACGAGGAACGCCGTCGCATTGGGCGGGATCTCCACGATAGCGTAGGACAATACCTCGTCGCGCTGAAAATGAAATTGGATTCGCTTAACTCCGGCGCGGCACGAAATCAGTTCAATGCTGGCGCCTTTGGCGGAATGCGTGCAGCTAACCGAAGAGGCGCTGAAGGAAGTTCGAACCGTGTCTTACGTGCTCTATCCGCCGTTGCTGGAAGAGTTGGGCCTGAAATCGGCGGTGCCCTGGTATCTCGACGGATTCACAAAGCGCAGCGGAATCAAAACTACCCTGGAGATTGCGCCGAAGTTTGGACGCATGTCTCACGATCTGGAGGTAGCCTTGTTCCGCGTACTTCAAGAGAGTCTGACGAATGTTCATCGTCACTCCGGCAGCCCGGAGGCGACGGTTCGGCTGGCAAGCAAGAACGGAATTGTCACTCTACAAATCACCGACCAGGGAAAGGGCATTCAACTGGAAGATTCGGACCGTCCAGGGCAAGACGGGATGGGCGCGACGGGCGTGGGATTGCGTGGCATGAAGGAGCGGATCAGCCAACTGGGAGGCACCTTGAAGGTGCCCTCTAGCCGGCGCGGCACCGCGATCACGGCTACGGTTCCCCTGTCGGCTGCTGAGATAGAGCTGCAACCGGAAAGATAGTGGCAAGAAATTGTGCCTGTCCGCCGCAGGCCTTGGAACGGGCCACCTCATCGCGGCGGCTTTAAGTATTCGGATATTTCCGTGGGGCCAGGATAGTCCACGAAGGGTGGCCAGACCATTGCGCTACTTTTGCTTGGCTTCTGACTATGACGGGACGTTGGCTCATGACGGGCAATTGCGGCCGACGACCATCGAGGCGTTGAAACGCGTCAGCTCGTCCGGAAGAAAGCTGGTTCTTGCGACGGGCCGCACCGTCGATTCATTGCTGATCGTCTTCCCGGAGGTTTCGCTTTTTAATTTGGTGGTCGCGGAGAATGGTGCGGTACTCTACAATCCCTCGACGAAGACCCATCGTGCGCTCACTCATCCTCCGATACCCGCCTTTGTCACGGAATTGCAGCGGCGCGGTGTTCAACCAATCGACGTCGGCGAGTGCATCGTTGCTACCTGGCGACCGCACGAAGCTGAAGTACTGGATGTCATTCGCACGCAGGGCCTCGAACTCCAGGTGATCTTCAATAAAGATGCGGTGATGATTCTTCCCTCCGGGGTGAACAAGGGCACCGGGCTGCGTGCGGCTCTGGACGAACTGGGCCTTTCTCCCCACAACACCATGGGAGTAGGCGACGCGGAAAATGATCATGCTTTCCTGGGTATCTGCGAATGCAGCGTGGCAGTGGCGAATGCCTTAGGTCCGCTGAAGGAACACGCGGACATAGTTACAGCGGGAGCGAACGGGCTCGGCGTGGAAGAAATTATTGGCATGCTGTTGGCCGACGATTTGGCAAGCCTGACT
Source organism: Candidatus Acidiferrales bacterium (assembly GCA_963792145.1). GTDB lineage: Bacteria > Acidobacteriota > Terriglobia > Acidiferrales > UBA7541 > Acidiferrum. Next base: position 30,061 of record CAWBVH010000055.1, on the reverse strand, counting down.
TCCCAACTGAACAGGCACAACATCTTTCTCGGGCGCACCCCGGATGGGAACGACTTTGGTTTTGCGCCGTACGATTCGCGAATGGTCGTTGCGGGTCCTTCGGGCGGAGGAAAGTCCACGATCGTGACGGCCATGCTGGAGAGGCTGATCGAAAGACAGTATCAGGTTTGCGTTCTCGATCCCGAGGGCGATTACGACGACTTTGAAATGTGCGTGACCCTTGGCGGATCCGACCGCGTTCCGGCAGTTTCGGAAATCCTGAAACTACTCAAAACCGGACGGGAATCCATCAGCGTGAATCTTCTTGGTGTGCCGCTTACCGATCGGCCAGCCTACTTCGTAAGTCTTCTCCCGCGACTTCAGGAATTGCGCGCGCAGACGGGGCGGCCGCACTGGCTTGTGGTTGACGAGGCACATCACCTGTTGCCGGCCGAATGGGATTCCATGAGCTTGAGCGTGCCCAAAGACTTGGGGAATTTTGTGTTAATTACGGTGCATCCGGAGCGGCTTGCGCCGGTGCTGCGAAACGACGTGAACGTGGTGATTGCTATCGGCCCGGATCCCGCGCAGATCGTTCGCGAAGTGAACCCGGAAGCGGGAAGGGAAGTGGATTCCCTGGCTTTCGCGCATTTGGAAGCCCGCTCTGGGGACATGCTGGTGTGGAACGCAGATACCGCCGAAGCGACGCGAGTGAAGTTGGAGCCGGCCAAAACAGAGCTGCGCCGCCACAAACGGAAATATGCAACCGGTGAACTTGGCGAGGACAAAAGTTTTTACTTCCGCGGGCCCGACGGAAAAATGAACATACGCATCCATAACCTGACGCTGTTCACGCAAATCGCGCAAGGCATTGATGATGAAACCTGGCTCTACCATCTGCGCAGGCACGACTACTCTGCGTGGTTGCGCGAGGCCATCAAAGACAGCGCGATTGCAGATGCAGTGGCACTGGTTGAGAATTCCGGGCAGCTATCCGCCGCTGAGAGCCGCGCACGAATCTTCGATGCGATTCGCAAGCAGTATACCAATCCGGCATAGCGGGTTCCCGATCGCGCTGAGCTTGTTACGAGCCGGACTGATCTATTGATTTACTGGCGCAGCCAGTTTCCAGGAACATCCACGTGACAGTAGTCGCAGCCTCGGCAGCCGTAGCGCCATTCAAATCCGACGTCATCCGATTTTGTTCTGCGGTATAGCCAGGTATTGTGAATCGGGCACTGCAATGTGCTGACCGCGGGTTCCTCAACAAAAACCGGCAGGTCAGGAGCTTTTACAACGGTAAAGTAGCCGTGCTCCGGCGCGCAGCGGACTGAACACCGCTCGCCTGCAATTGGCCAATCAGCTTTTGCATGAATTGAGCCAAGCCGGTGGCTTCCTGCAGCTCACCCTGTGTCAGCGTTTGCAGCGACCGCGCGAGTAGCTCAACCCTGCGTTGCCGCCCTTCCTGCAGAATTTTTGTGCCTTTCGCGGTGGCCTCCAGGCGCAGCCGCCTCTTGTCGTCGGTTTCTTTTCTTCGGACGAGGCCGGCCCGCACCAGGCCCGTGACGATCCGGCTCATCGTGGGCGGGCGTACTTGCTCTGCCTCCGCTAGTTCTTTCAGGGATCGTGGGCCTCCGAAGACCAATACCGAAAGCGCTGACAGTTGTGCCGGCCCAATTCCCATACTTTGATCGCGGGCGCGCACCGTGCGGAGCAGGTGAATGGCGGCGGAATGCAGCAGGTCGGCCACTCGGTAGGCCTCCGAAGAGGGCGGTATTTTGTGCTTGCGTTCGCTCATGAAATATAGTTAGCTATGCTAACAAATATTCTACCGGAGGCGGCACAATGAATATTCCTGAGAACTCGGCCCTTTCCCGCATCGGTCAAATCGCCATCAACGCACACGACGTCGATCGCGCCACTGCATTCTATCGCGATGTCCTTGGATTGCAGCATCTGTTCCGTGCCGGCCAGTTGAGCTTCTTCGATTGCGGCGGCGTGCGCCTGATGCTCGACAAACCCGAGAAGCCGGAATTTGACCATCCCAGCTCCATTCTCTATTTCCAGGTGGCGGACATCCAAGCCGCGTTCCAGCGGCTGAAGTCGGGTGGCGCAAAATTTGACGACGAGCCTCACCTCATTGCGCGCATGCCCAAGTACGACCTGTGGATGACCTTCTTCCGCGACACCGAAGCCAACGTTCTCGCGCTCATGAGCGAGGTGGCCCACGCCGCGTGACGCCACGTTCAGGATCCTCGTTGCCCAGATTTGGATCGAGCTGACCCGCAAGCGAGCGGGGAGACCGGTCTGGTTAACTGCTGCCACTAACTGAGTTGTTCCAACTCCTTCTTCACCGCCGGAGGGGCTTCCTGCAATTCGGACACAGGATACGGATTCTGTTCCATGACGCAGGGCCGTTTTCCCCGCTGCCTTATCCATGCATCGTTCTGGTAGTTCGATTTGTGCTATTTGGGTGGCTTGTCACCAATGATGTGAGTGTGATGAGCGGATCGCGCCGTGATTTTCGCCACTGCCTCCGGACTCACAGGCTCGTGAAGCACCGGCGCCAATGGCTCATCAAGATCAGGACCAACTTGCGTCGCGTCGAATGGGTTCTCGCTGCGGTATCGACCGGAACAAGCGAGAAAGCGTGGTCATCACCATTTGGGACACGTCCCGAGACTGCGATTTCACCTCTTTCGTTGACGAACACCCCCTCTAATTTTCAGCAAAGAAAGTGAAGCAAACGGACCAAACTATGCAGCATGCATATGCAAGCTAGCGGCTCTGCCCCCATACGCTCGGGGAGGGTCTACCACTCAGTTTGTCGCCAGATGGCAAGTAGGTGGTATCGATCCGCCCAAACACACCTGGATTGCTTCTATTGCCGACCGGGTCAGGACAAACGAGAGTCACTGACCCCAAGGGCATTGAGCAACAGGGGGTATATGGCTCCCGGACGGGAAGCATGTGCTCATTCGGGGAAGCACTCCCGGCAGACCCGAACGCTCTTCCATCGAATCCATTGGACGGAAGCGAACTGACGCCCTTTACGCCTGAGGGCGTGGTCGGCATTTTGATTTCACGAGACGGGAAACGAGTCATTGCAGCTGGGCCTGAGGGGGGTGTCTTCTCCATTTATCCGGTCGAAGGGTGTGGGCCTTATCCTCTATCCGGGATGGAAAAAGGATCCTGGCCGATTCAATGGAGTAAAGATGGACAAACGCTTTACGTACGTCAGGGGCATACTTCTGTTCAGATTTTATCAGGTCAATCTCTCGACTGGTGAAAGAAGCCTCTGGAAAAACAATGGTGCCCGCAGATCCCGCTGGCCTTGTTTCACCTGCGGTATTAGTACTCTGCAGTGAAGAATGTACCTACCCCCTTTGAAAATAAGTCCAAAGATCAACCGTAGCAAACCCCCGCGCGATTGCCGAGCCAGATGCAACTGCCAGAATCTAAGAAGGATAGGCTTTGTCAGAGAGTGGGCGTGTATTTGCGCTATGCGAGGGAAAGCCCCGCATTCTAGGAGACAACAATGATCGCAGCAACAACGTGTGAGCCCACTGGGGCAGAGCTACGAGTAGAATATTGAAATGCGTAAGCGCCAGATTTCTACGACTCCTCCGAGTGCCCCACCTTCTAGTCAAGCCTGGCTGGACGTGGAGCATATAGCTTTGGTTGAGGTCACATCAGAAGAAAACGGTTATCCGATTGAATCCGCGCTGCTAGGGGGCGAAAACCGGGGCTGGCGTGCGGCGAAACCCGGGGCTCAGACGATCCGGCTAATTTTCGACGAACCACAAAGGCTCCGGCGTATCTGGTTGGTTTTTGAAGATAAAGAGAATACGCGCACCCAAGAGTTCGTCCTTCGATGGTCTCCTGACGCCGGAAAATCTTTCCGAGAAATCGTACGCCAACAGTGGAATTTCAGCTCACCCGGCTCAGTAAGAGAGATTGAAGACTGCGCTGTCGAACTCTCCGCTGTGACGGTACTAGAATTGATTATTGTGCCTGACATGAGTAACGGTGCAGCGCGGGCATCTCTTGCCAGTCTCCGTTTTGCTTAGTTCGAGGTCTTTCATTTCCCGTCCCTGAATATTGGAAGAAAGGTAGTAATGTTACCCAAGAAAATACTGATATCGCGATGTTCGTTCTGAATGTGAGGCATCGCTCTAGGGACTCCCAAACGCAAGCGCACGCATTGCGTTTGTTGGCTTGCCCTGTCTCACAGGAACGACAAAATCGATCAGGATAAGAGCAACGAGAGACGGCAGCGACAGCGCCAGTAGCGAAATAACAACCCAAGCAAGCCGGTAGTCGTTACTCTTTGCGACTGCGGCCACCAGAAGAGCCGCAACGAAAGTGAGATATGCTCCGGCCAATTTCATCCCACGTTCGTGAATCTCTCTGTGTTCGGTCAGGGTTTCCAAGTCGGATTCCATACCGGCAAGATGTCACAACGCGAAGACAACCTGTGGCGGCCCAGACTGAGTTATTGCGGCGGACCGCAGACGCGGCCAACAATAATGCGTTGCCGAGAGCTACGGTAATGCAATCAATTCATCTGGCAAGCTTGGACGTTGATGGGCTGCGAACGCGACTCAGGAAGATGTCCGACGAAGAGTTGCGGAAATTCGGCAGGGCGGCTCGATACATGGCCTCCCCGACAGTAAACATGGGCAAACCACCGCTGCCAACTTTTGTGCTGCAATTGGAAGAAGCTCGCGCGGAGTGGCGCAGGAGGCATCCGGAGTAGTCCGCCCGGAACTGACGTGCTAAGTGACAGTTCTAATTCAGGTCATCATCTTTGTAGTACTTGGTGCCGGTGGCGCTAATCTCGACGGCCAAACCCTTGTCCGTCAATTGATACATCCAGACCCCGTCCGAGACCGCTACCGCTCCCGCCATCGCGCCGCCCTCGTCCCCGGTTTTTGCCGCCAATGTCGATTGGCCACCAAATTCCCAGCCCTTGTTCACGAAGTCGTTGAACGCCCGTTCGTTGTCAAATACAAAGACAACGCGGAATTTATCTACGCCCATTCCGAGACCGGCTTGGACCTCGATCATCTTCATAAAGGTCTCGCGCTTGGTTCGGTTGTTCACGGCGATCCCTTTTCCGTTGCCAGTGCCGCCGAAAAGGATCTTTATTCCCAGATCGCTGAACACCGCATAGCCGTATGCATGTTTGACTGCTGCTTTCGTCTTTGGTTCTGCTTTATACAGGCGTTGAAGCGTATCTTGGGCCATGTTCTGGATCTTCTTCTGCTGTTTTTCTATGTCGCTGTCGGCGGCGCGCGCCGCCAATGCCACCACACAGGCCAGCGCAAGAAGGAGTAACTTTGCTTTCAGGGTTCCTCTAACCGTTGTAATTTTCAAGGTCTTGCTCCTTGTCACTCATTCCACGATTTCGAGCACCATGCTTCCACAAGCAATCCCCGGTCGCTATTGTCAGAAATAACAGGCAATTGGCACTGGACGAGTGCCTCCGGGCAGGGGCGGCGCGACTGGTGCGCCATGCGGTGGGTGCCCTGGGGGTGCACCCCAAGAAAGTGGTGGGTCATGCGGCCCGACTTTCTGATCTGCGCTCCCAGAAGTCCTGAAAGCGACCACTGAGCTTGGCACAGCGGAGAGCGATGATGGCGTTGGAGCCGCGCACGGTCCAATGCATTCCGGCACGTTTGAGGCGTGTGCCGATGGCCACCTTGCAACCGGCCTCTACAACGCCCGTAGAAGTGCACAAGCCTTGGGCGTGGAACTCCGGATAGCGCATGCGTTCTCGGTTGGTCTGGAAATAATGGAGGCAGCGGCGGGCCTCCTCAGAACGAGATACCTGGCGCCGGATCGCGGTGAGTAGAACCGGAAACTTTCCGCTATCGAGTTCTTCTTTCCTGCGTTCTACCCACTGAGCAGTTCGTGGGTTGATGGGACCGTATAGAGCTTTTCCGAGATCGCTCAAGTGCTGCTTGGCGTGATAGCGATCGACGATCTGCGTGGCATCCGGAAACTGATCGTCGGCGATGTTCCAAATCCAAACGGCCCCATCTCCGAGTACGACCCGGCGTGGCGCTTGGCAGAAGCGACGGCGTGTGGCCTCCCGCCAGACGCGCTGGGCGAAGGGGGAGCGTTCGGCAGCTGTGTCCAGCACGGAAGCACTCTCGAGAGCCGCCGAATAGGTGACCGACCCTTCATCGCGGATGGGGGTGCCTTGTTCATCGAGCGATTCCGCGCTCCAAAGGGTGCAGAGTTTCACCTCGCCGGTCTTGGCGGATCCGTCCGGTTGCTTTCCACTGCGGCTCACGAGTTCCTCTGCGCGGAGAGGAATCGCTGTTCCATCCATCCCGAGATACAGAGTCTGCGGCAGAGGAAGAGAATCCAGTGGTTCGGTGTGCGCACGTTCATCTTCAGCGATCTCTTTTCCCAGATCCTCTGCAGTTCTCTCTACCTGCTTGGCATCCACCGCCACACCGGCCAGTTCGGTCAACAGTTCGCTACCTTCTTGGAAGCTGACCATGGCCCCTACGGTGCCGATCATGCGCACGACAGCCGGAGAGAGTGACGTGGCGTCCATTCCCAAGGCTCGGTCGCGAGGACAGAAGCCCCGCTCACATTCCCAACAGTAGTAGTAGGCACGCTCCAGTTTCAGTTCTCCGACCACGCTATGAAAACTTTTCCATCGTCGTTCGACATAACGCGCCCGGCGGCCACAGGCACAGGGAAACGAGCTGCCTTGGTAATCGCAATGGTCGCGGTTGAATCGCTGCTCCAGTAAGCGGGCGGCCAGCTGCAGGGCTCGGCGCCGCATCGCCGTTTCCAAAGCCTCGAAGTCGATCTCCTCCAGGGCCTGAGAACCGAACAGTTCTTCGATCTCCCGTGCGATCTCACCTTGCAGACTTGCGGCGATGGCGTTTTTTTTTAGTTTCGACTTCCCGAGCACCCTCGAGATCCTTCAGTCGTAGGTCACAGATCCGGTCGCTGATTTCGATCAGTTCTCGCGAGAGTTCACGAAAGCGCTTGTACTCGGCCACTTGCTGCTTGGATTGCTCGACCGCTGGTCCAGAGGGGATCCTCTGGGCCACGGTCTTGCCGTCCACAGTCCGCGTCAAAAGCCAACTCGGACCGTGTCCTCGCGATCCTGGCTTGGCACAGTGACAGGTTGACTTTCCACACTTTCCGTACGTCTCGCTCAGAGATCCCGGCCGCATATCCCCGATCCTGGCAAGGGCAGCTTTGAGATCGGCCCCTTTTACTTCGAGCTGTTCGAGTGAAGCTAGTGACATGAGGGATCCTCCTTCTTGTAGTGTATACACTACAAGACATATAAGAAGAGTACCCTCAATCACTGCATTTCGTCAAACACCACAATGGTGACTTACGCCCGTGCCCTGGCGACGCCTAGGTTGCGGACCACCGTCGTGCTATAACTCTGAGATGTCCAAAATAGTGGAGCGGTGGTTGCTTTTCGAATATGTCGGTCTTGAGTTCACGCCATTATCCAAGCCATTCAAAACGAGGGAACAGGCGGAAAAGGCGCGTGAAAAATACCCCGAGCGTCTGCGCAAAACGATTGGGCTCGGTGTGATTCGGATAAACAAGTAGCCGAAGCGGCAACCTGTTCGTTGCCAGGACTGCGCTGGTGCGGTTCACAGAACGAATTAGGTGAGGTTGTCCCAACGACTCAGCGATGAATTTGAGCCACTGAAAAGGGGCAGTAGGTCGTTAGCGACAGGCGATGTTCTGCGGCACGAGGAATGCTGGGCGAAGACCACCCGAGCCACTCGCCAAACTACACCCCTCCAACGAAGAAGTCGAAGCGCGTGAACCTATACGCAAGTTTGCTGTTTTAGAATGCTGGCGGAGAGTGTGGGATCAAACCCAAGTGAGGAAGCGTGAGGAATGGTTCATAATCGTTTGTAACTGTTGCGAAATCTACAGGTTGCACTCAGGCTTTCCGGATTTGCCGCATCGTGTTTGCTGGGAATGTCTACGCATTCCACCGAGGCACGATCCAGCGGAATCTGTACCGCATCCCGATTCCGTGAGTCCTCAAGCCTGGCGCAAAATCAAGGTGCTGATTGGCACCCGCGCTAGAGAGCGAGCAAGGCACGCGAAGTTGTCTTGATGAAACTTCTCCACGATTTGAAAGCACAGTCCGCTGCGCTCCGATCCGCGATTCGCTTACCCACCACCCGATGCCGGGCTCGACGCGCCAGTCTGTTGTGAATTCAAGCTTCCATTTTCCTTCTGACTCGCTTAAATCTCCCGCCTGCCGTCGAACGCGCCGTTCTTCAACAATTGGGGTGGGCGTGACGATCAACGAGTCTCTTCGACAATCTGCCACAAAATATTTTTGCTGTTTCATCACCGAATGACACCTGCAAGCGCACGCTCTCCGTCGTATCGACAATGGCCTTGATGGTCGCTTCCACGATTCTGCCGCCCGACAGCTTCACCTGCAGACGGTCGCCGACTTTGTGATTGGGCATGGTTGCGGCATCCTACCACGAGCTGTGGAGCAGCCCTACTCCGAACCACGCTTGCTTCTCGGCGGATCCGCACTCACAGCGGTGGCTGACGAAACATCCTTCTGACGAAACATCCTTCTGTTGTACCTCGATGATAATGTCCCCTTTTGTCCTCGATAGAAATGTCCCCTAATTAGACCTCCTAGAGGAGGTCAGATTGGGGCGAACAGAGATGAGCAAAGAGGAGTTAGGGAGGGTGGAGGTGCTGGCGCGGGTGAAGAGCAAGCAACTGCGGGTGGTGGACGCGGTGCCGCTGCTAGGCGTGAGCTACCGGCAGGCGAAGCGGCTGTGGAAGCTGTATCGGGAGGAAGGCGCTGTGGGGCTGAAGCATCGCAGCGCGGGACGACCGTCGAATCGCGGGTACGAGCCGAAGCTTCGGCGGAAGGTTCTACGGCTGGTGCGGGAGAAGTACAGCGGGGCGGTGGGCGAGCGATTTGGGCCAACGCTGACGACGGAACACTTGGAATCGGAAGATGGCCTGAAGGTAGCTGCGGAGACACTGCGGCGGTGGATGCTGGCGGAAGGGTTGTGGAGTGGCGAGCGGAAGCGACGGCGGCACCGGCAGCGGCGCGCGCGCAAGGAACACTTTGGTGAGTTGGTGCAGATGGATGGCAGCTTTCACGCGTGGCTGGAAGAGCGCGGACCGGAGGGCTGCTTGATTGACATGGTGGATGACGCGACCAACACGACGTGGGCGCAGCTGGGGGAGCAAGAAACGATCTGGGCGGCGGCCGATGCCTTGCGCGCATGGATCGAGCGGTATGGGGTGCCGCTGGCGCTGTACGTGGACTGGAAGAACTTGTACAAGCGGCCAGCCACGCCCGGCGAACGATTGCGCGGGGAAGAGCCGATCACGCAGTTTGGGCGCATGTGCAGGAAGTTGGGGATCGCGCTGATCGCCGCCAGTTCGCCGCAAGCGAAGGGGCGCGTGGAGCGGGTGCATGGAACGCATCAGGATCGCTTGGTGAAGAAACTGCGGCGGAAGGAGATCGTCAGCCATGAAGCCGCGAACGTGTATTTGCGGAGCGAGTATCTGGCGGAACACAATCGACGCTTTGCGCGTGTCGCGGCGAGGAAGGAAGACTATCACCGGCGCGCGCCGCGCGCGGCGGAGCTGGACCGGATTATGCGGTTGGAGACGGAGCGCACGGTAAGCGAGGACTGGGTAGTGCGCTACGGCAATCGCTTTCTGCAACTCGAGCCGCAGAGGCGGAACTATGCGCCGGCGCGGAGCAAAGTGTTGGTGTGCGAGGGACGGTACGGAAGCATGGCGATCGAATACCGTGGTCGCCCGCTGCGCTGGCGAGAGATCGCCGCGCCCGCAAAGCCGCAGGTTCTCAATACACCGGCCCGCAACGCGCGTCCGTCCGTGGCCGATTTCAGTCAAGAAACGGAAGTGGGCGCCGTCGGCAAACCATCCGTGGCATCAAGCGATCCGCCGCGAGGTGCAGAAGCGAGTCTCCAAGTCAGCCGCCACCGCGTCGCGCCCGTCGTTGGCCTGGCCCTCCGCTTCGCCCTAAACGCTCCGCCCTGCGGGCTCCGCAGGGCTGCGCTCCGGACCAGGCCAACAAAAACAGAGGGATCCCATAAGTCGAGCGAGATGGGAATCGTCGTTCCTGGAGCCTCCTGGCGCGAACTTTTTCGAGAAAAACCACCCAGGAAAGAAAAAGAGGCAGAACATAAAAAAGGGGACATTTCTAACGAGGTAAGGAGGGGGACATTTCTAAAGAGCTTTGACACTGACGAAACTCCTTCTTGCAGAGCCCTACCTGCTATGCTAGGCTCGCGGTTCCTCGAGTCCCCCACTCGTGACTGAACAAGCTCAGGAGGCCTACCATGAAAAAACTGGGTGCTGCTGCAGTGTTGCTGATACTCACGACATCCGTTCCCGCCGGCGCGACGAGTATCGGCGGAAGCGTGACTGGCGGGACAGCCCTAGCGGCTGGCGGAACGTTCATAAAGTTGACCGTCCCTCTCTCAAATCCATTTGGCCCACCCAACAGTGTGGGCAACGATACCTTTCAGAGTCCCAATCTGTACGAGTTTGACGAGGACCAGAACATCTTGCTGGCAGCGCCTTTAACGGTGGATGTCGGCTCCAGCCCGATCCCGGCAGGCACGATAGTGGCAAGCCACTATGTGTTCTTCGACCCTGGTCCGAGCCAACACATTATTGGAACGGTCGATTTCGATTCCAACATCCTCGGAATCATCACGAGTACAAACAATCTGGCGGCTAGTGATTTCCTTGCGAACACCGGCGTTAACTACCTGAATCCTGGCGCCAGAGGCTTGGAGCCGGGAGATTCGGTCACCATAAGTGGGCCGAACCAGATCCTCTTCGATACATTTGCCAGTTCGCCCGGGGACTACGTTCGCGTGCTGACCGCGTTCTCCCCAGCCGCGACCACGCCGGAACCTGGCAGCCTAGTGCTGTTGGGAGCCGGGCTGATCGCGCTGGCAGGGCTGCTCAGCCGGAAATAGCAGATTTCCAGATCCGTAATGCCAAGGATTGCTAGCCGGCATCCACGCACAGCCTAACCTGCCTTTCTCCAATACTCCTCCACACTAACCAAAAGGATAGTGGGCACTAACCATTCGGTTAGCCTAGGGCGTGTATTTACTTGTTTTCACCTCTTCGCTGGTTTCTGGCTTGGCGCCTAATTCCCGTTGAATCTGGAACTTCACTTTCCGGTTTCTCTTCTTCTACTGTCCACACGAGTCTGGCCCTCCGCCTGCATTCGTTATCCGGGTCGGCAGTAAGGAAAGTCAAACAGGAGTATGCAAGCAGAAAACGACACATCGGCGGTTGATCAGGACTTTTATTTTTCCCTTTCTGGCTCTCTCCGCTTCCGACAAAAAAAGGAGATTTTATGAAAAACCTACGCTCTATCCTTCTTGCTTTGACAGTCCTGTTGCTGGCTACGGCGGCTCAGGCTCAGACGACCAACGTAAAGGCTAGCATCCCCTTCAACTTTGTCGTCGGCAACCATGCCTACTCTGCTGGTGAATACACCGTTAAATCCATGAGCCAAAGCAGCGCCGCCATTCGCATCGACAACGCCGACGAGTCTGAGAAAGGGATTACCCTCTCTGACGCATGCGAGAAGCTTCACCCTGCCAACGGAACAACCCTTGTATTCCAGCGCTTGGGCGACAACTACTTCCTCTATCAGATTTGGACGGAGGGCAATTCTCTTGGCCGCGAGTTCCCGAAGAGCAAGAGGGAAATCCAGCTTGCCAAGAACAATAGCAAGCCCGAACTCGTGATCGTCGCCGCAAACATCTCCCACTAACCCGAAAACCGCCCCCGCGGTGTTCAGCACGAAAGAGAGGGAACGTCCCAACCCGTTCCCTCTTTTCTTTTCTATACGCTTACGCCGTCTTTCGTTTAATTCAAACTCATGGGAATGTAGATGCGCGTTCGTGAGAGGTTCTTCAGCAATTCTTCGATTCGGGAGGATCCGATGACGTACGCCATAGTCAACAAACCCGAACTCGTGGTTGTGTCCATGTCCGACCACCGGACTGACTCTGAGCGCTTCCTTGACTTTGCAAAAGAAGCTGGCATAGACGAAAACGACCCATCGCTGGTGCGCCTTCTGAAGGCACTAGAAGCAACGGAAAAATGGCAAGCTGGAACGATGACGGAATATCTGGAGATCGCGTTTATAGAGTTCGAACTAGAGGCTGCGTTCAAGGAATTCGGTGAAGCACACCAGAATAAATGGCTATCGGGACTTCCGTGTATCGGTATTCGCGTTGTTGGTTTTGACGACTCGCCACAGATAAATCAGCGCTGTCTCGTGACCAAATGAAACTTGGAGACGGGTGCCGTTCGCCCTTGTTAATGACGGCCATCACAGGTGCATCCACGATTCGACCGGCAGAGAGTCTGGCTTGGACGAGGTCGCCGACTTTGAGTTTGTGCATTGTTACGGCAATATAGCACGTCATGTTCGGAAAACGCCCTAAAGTTGAGCCGCTTCGCAATCCAACCTTGTTGAAAATGGGGAAGCTTGAGCAGCCAGCTACGCTGCTCAATTCCCTCATTGTCGAGTGACCATACTCTGAGCCCGGCTCCTGCTTGGCACATCATCATTCACCGCGGACGGCTGGCAAGGTTCCTTCTACCCACCTGGCATGCAGACGGGCAACTCCTCTCTTTACGCGCCGCAATTCAGGACCGTTGAAATCGACAGCACATACTACGGAACGCCTGGCGCCTCGACCGTCACCAACTGGTACGAGCGTACGCCGCCTGATTTCATTTTTGCCGCTAAGGTCCCGCGGGGTTTTGGATGCGAGCACGGGAGCGTTAACTTCAGCGGGAACCGTTCCTGGGGGTGAACCGTCGGATGGGCCTTGGGACGGAATCGACTGAACGCTTGCCCGTAAGTCAGGCATGTGGATTACTTCCGACTGGCGCGTGACAGGACTAGCTACTTTCCGTCGCAAAATGGCTGATTCTGAGTAAGCCTAATCGATCTTTAGAGATCGTGAATTGCGTATGTGTGTCGATTTCCACCGCTTGACTCGTCTGCGTCTCGATCCCGGACGTTCACAACTTTAGGCCCGTTGCACAGCCAGACAGCGGCCGATCTGGATGAGGTTGTCCGCGATCACCCCAAGGCCGACCCATCGTTGCAGTCCTTCAAAGCCTCGGTACCGGCAGCGATTCAACCCATGACGCCGCTTCAACACGCTGATACGTCCTTCGCATCCGGTCCGCCAGCGCTGCCCAGCGCGGAACCAACGTGTCCGCTGCAGTTTTCTCCGCTCACTGCTTTTGGTGCTCCGACTCGGCACCGCGACTCGCGTCACTCCCATTTCCTGGATGGTCTTCTCACTCTTTAGACTGTAGAACCCCGTGTCCGCTGCCACCATTCGAGGTGCGCGCCCGAACCGGCGCTGGTGTTGTTCCACCGCGGGAACCAGCAGGCGGGAATCCTCGGGACGTTCAGCGAACACTTCGTAGTGCGTGATGATCTGGTTCTCTGCTTCCTGCACCTTAACCATGTTCCCGAACTCGTTGGGCTTGCTCGCCTTCCCCTTGCGAATAATTTCCGTGTGCGGCTCGAAAAGACTCACGATCTTGTGCGGATACTTAGTAATTCCTTGAAACACGCGCGCCTTGGTTTGCCGCACCACCTGGCGCACACGCCCGGTCATCGTTTCCAGAATCTCCCGGAATCGTTTCAGCGGCGCTATTGTTCACTTGTCAAGTGCGGAGCCCGCGACTACGGGATAGGCAAAAATCACTTGGACATTACGGAGGGCACATCTTCACAGTTTTTCCAGTGCCAAGGCCGTCGCGGATGAATAAACTCAGTCCTTCTTTGCTTGTTCTGGGAGGCATGAGCCGATCATCCATCGGGTATTTGTTCGGCACGTTGTGAAGCGAGGCTGGCGCGGTTCAGGCAATTGTGCAATCACTGCGGGAGTCCGATGCGGCGGAGCAGGTCTTGGAAGCGTGGATCGGAGCGGAGAGTGTCTATCCGCAGGTCAGCTTTGATGAAGTAGGCGATATCGGGAGATTTTTCTTGGTAGGCCTTTTCGAGGAATTCGAAAGCTTTGTCGTTTTGACCCAACCCCGAGTATATGGCCGCAATCATATAGGGCGAAACATAGCTAGTTTTCGATTGGCGCAGTAGGTCGCCAAGTATCTTCTCGGCCTCGGCCCTCTTACCCATGGTTGCGTAGACGTGAGCAAGCCCTGCTGTTGCATCCGAGTCGCGCTGTGATAAGTCGACGGCCCGCTGATATTCGAGGACGGCTTGCTCAAGTTGTCCCGAGCCCTCGTAGCCGACAGCAAGATAATAGTGACCTGTCCACGCGTTCGGATTCGTGATAACCCATCGCTGGCTCGCTTCGATCAGAGATTTGTAGTCACGCTGATGATAATAAACACCCGATTCGTTGATTGACGTGAATGGGTTGGCCGGATCGAGCGTGCGGATTTTCTGCACTTCCGCCAGTGCGGCATCGCGCCGGCCACTCCAAGCCAAGTACCAAACCAGCGCAACGTGAAATTCGGCGTTGTTCGGGCTTAAATCAATGGCGTGCCGGAGCTCTCTCTCAGCAGCCTGCCAATCCCAATCATACTGCCAATTCAGATACCCGAGCATGTTATGCGCCTCGCCGAGCGATTCGTCGAGTTGCAAGGCCTTGTGGACGGCCTCGCTGGCTTGTCGATAGGCATCCTGTGGGGGCATCCATCGAAACTCGCCTAGTCCCGAATAGCAATCTGCCAGCCCCACATACCCTAGCGCAAAACTGGGGTCTTCTCGAACAGCCTCTTCGAAGTAACTTTGCGCCTGCTTGATCGCTGCCTGGGTGTCGCCAATGTAAAAACGTCCTTTCAGATAGGCTTCATAAGCCCGGGGATTCACCACCGGTGCAGAATGGAGTCGTGCATGTTGTTCGGGAGTCAACTGTATCCGAACCTGCTGCGCAACAGCCTGCGCCACCTCGCTCTGCAACTTCAGGACATCGCCCAGATCGCGCTCATAGGTCTCTGCCCAAAGATGCTGATCCGTGCGTCCCTGAATCAGTTGGGCCACGATACGTACGCGGTTGTCTGAGCGCATAACGGATCCTACGATCACCGCGTCGACATTCAGTTCATGGGCTATTTCCGGCAGCGACTGGTCGGTTTTCTTATAGCGCATAATCGAGGTTCGCGAGGTCACCTTCACGGATCCCAGCTGCGCAAGGTCGGTTATCAGTGCGTCCGTCATGCCGTCGGAGAAGTACTCCTGAGCGGGGTCATGCGAAAGATTCTCCAGTGGCAGCACGGCGATGGAACGGATGAGCGCGGTTCTGTGCCCACCCATTCGCCAACGAATCCCACCCAGGTCAAAGGCGAAAGCGATGGCCAAGGGCAACACGAGAACCGCACCAGCGACTGCAGGCGCCCACCACTTCCATTTGCTTTTACGCGCAGGGAGGGCCGAAGAAACACTAGTGGCGGTGGGAGCCAAGAGCCGGCGCAGATCCACACCGACTTCTTTAGCCGACTGGTAACGTTCTCCGGGATCTTTCTCCAGGCACTTCAGTATGATTCGCTCCATCTCCGGTGAGATCCGCGGATTCAGAGCCCGCGGCGGCACCACCGGCTGGTGCAGAATCGAATCAAAGAGTCTCGGCATGGAATCTTCCCGGAAAGGGCGCTGGCGCGTGGCCATTTCATAGAGCACGACACCGAGCGCATAGATGTCCGTACGCGCATCCATGCGTTCGCCGCTGACCTGCTCAGGGGCCATGTACGGTAGTGTTCCTACTAGGTGCGGATCATCCACGCTTTGCGTCAGGGTTTCTGCCTTCAACCCACCTCGTGACGGATCGAACAGCTTGGCCAAACCGAAGTCCAGCACCTTCACTTGGCCCTTGGGCGTAACCGCGATGTTGGCGGGTTTCAAATCCCGGTGAATGATCCCGTACTCGTGCGCCTCTTCCAGCGCTTGGGCAATCTGCATCCCGAGTCCAGCAACTTCTTTCTCGCTGAGCGCCGGACCGGCGATCTGCCGCGACAGCGTTCCTCCACTCACGTACTCCATCACCAAAAAGTCCACGCCTGCTTGCGTGTCGAAATCGTAGATCTGTCCGATATTGGTGTGATTCAGTTTGGCAAGGGTAAGCGCTTCTTTGCGGAACCGTTTCCGGTCGTCCTCATTCGCCAGTGTTCCGACGGATAAAACCTTCAGCGCTACGTCCCGGTCCAGACGCTCGTCATGCGCCAGATAGACCGTGCCCCATCCGCCTTCACTCAGTTTTTCGACGATCCGGTAGTGACCTAGGTTTTCCGGAGTCATGGGCAGGAACCCCATTTCTTAAACGCGATGTTAGGGCTTCGCTCCACACCAAGTCAATTGTACTCAGGCCAGCGATGGCGCAGTCCTTAGAGAAGAACGTCTCTTGCTCTCCGTCCTATGGTTTCCATGCGTCAGTCGCCGAAAGCGCGGTCGACGTTGGGTTGCAGTTTGTCCGAGTTCTGCACGCCGAGATATAACTGCGTCGTCTCAAGACTCTTGTGTCCCAACCATGCTTGAATCGTGCGCACGCTCACGCCGTTGTTAGACCAACGTGTCGCGCAGGTCTTGCGCAGGCGGTGAAGGTAGAACTTCTCGCAGACCGGGTGCGTCTTGCAGGTGACTTCCCGCTCCTTGCCGTTCAGTTTCAGCGTCACGCGGCAGTGTCCACAGTTCAACCCGGCGCGGAAGGCAACCTTCTTCAACTTACGCAGGAAGTGACCGTCAGGCTTGCCGTGCTTCGATGGGAACACCCAACGACCGCCGTCGGCGTTCTTGTGCCGTGCCTTCAGTTCAGCAACAAGGCTCGACGGCAACTTCACCGTGCGCGACTCATGAGTCTTTGGGAAGAAGCCAGCGTCAGGCTTTTTGCGGACGGTGTAGGTGCCTTTATGCAGGTCAAGGTCGGACCACGCAGCGAACGTGACTTCCTGCTCGCGGCAACCTGAACCAAGAAAGAAGCGAAAGGCGGTGCGCTCTTCGTCGGTCGATGCCGCAAGCAACGCCTTGACTGTCTCGTCGGAGAACTCTTCGGGTGCTTCGACTTCAATTTCCGGCATCTCATCCGACGGGATTCTCGCCTTGACGCCGAACTTCTTCAACAACTGACAAGCATAGTTGACGCGGGTGTCGATGGTCTTCGCCGAGTAATCCTGCTTTTCCAGTTCCGTCTTGTAGTGGCGAAGCACATCGACGGTGATGCCATCAAGGAAGCGAACGTTCAAGTCGGCGAGCACGTCGGCGAACTGCGTCAACGCCGTACGGTATGCGGTGACGGTCTTTCGTGCCTTGCTCTTCTTGAAGTCGAGATATTGCGCGACGGCGGTCTTGACCGAAACGCGGTTTCGGAAGTCGATGTTCTCGGCTTCCTCAACTGTCAGACCTCTGTCGGCGGCGTCGAGCGCGGCGAACTTGAGTTCGGCTTCCTGCTCGGCGGCGGCGAAGTTCTCGCCGTCTAACTTGACCCAATTCTTGAAGCGCAGGATGTAGAACGGCGGCTTTAATTCTTTGGTACGGATTCCCCGACCCGTCTGAACTGCCTTGTATCGGTATGCTGTGCGACCGTCAGGAAGGGTGACTTTTGGTCGCTGGTAGATGGCTCGCATGTGCCGTGCTCCCGAAATTCAAATGCGAGTTTAGGCTAGCACTGACTTAGCACATGGGCAATGGTACTAGAATATCCTAATATTCATTGGCTTTTTGAAGGTATAAAAATGATGGCGGAGAGGGTGGGATTCTAGCCAACGTCATTAGCCGTTGAACAGCGTTGAACCGCGTTTAGGCGCTACCGCAACTCATTGGCTTCTGGGCATTTATTCGGAAGGTGGTTGGACGCCGCTCTGAGACTGGGGATTTCGAGACGAGATTTCGGGGTTATTCCGCTGAAGTGGTAGCAAACGGTAGCAAAAGACCCGCTAAAAACCGATCTTTTTCGACAGTGCCGGATTCATGCCGCCGAGTTCCTTGAATCGTTCCGCGATGCGGTCCTGAATCTTTTGCTGCTCCTTCGTGTCACCGGACGGGAGAAAGCGATACCACCGCGCCAACTGTTCATGGGTGGCTTTCTCCACTTGTTCCATCGTTGGGAAGTCAGGTCTATTCATGTGGTCCTCCGCTTCCATTTTACTAGCATCCCGTTTCCTACTTATCTCGGTAGGCCGACGGGCGGCAGGAACGGCTGTGGGCCTGAAAGGACTAATCCCTTTGTCGTTTCGCGAATGGTTTTGACCCCCGCCTCCACATGGTCACCGACGTCACGCTTGCGCACGCGGCATCCTGCCATCCTCCCATTTTCGGGCAGTACTAGCAGCCACTTGTCCGATTTCGCGACATTACCGGCCAATCGCTGCCCGTTCTCATGGTGCCTAGAATGATGGACGTTTTGTGGAGTGACCTGCACATGACGCACCAGAGCAGATCTTCAAAGAGCGGCGATTCTTTTTATCGACCCTTCCGCACCGCCTGAACTCAAAAGATCTTAGCCGGAAGCGGAGATCCTTCCTCATGAAACAAAAATCCGACTGAAAAAGAATAACACTTTTCAGAAAAACCTCTTTTAAAAAAAGAGATTAAAAATATTGGCCGGTAATAAACGACTTCCCAGGACTTAGTACGTGTGCGCTTTTGACGCCCGCTCAGGTGAGCGCGGGGTGCTAGTATAGCGGGCCGCGGCGCCACCGCCCGTTTCGGAGGTTTGAATGGACATCCAGGATGCGCAACGCGAAAGTCGGTCTGTCTACATTGGCGGCTTTTGGGGACAGCTTGTCAGTTCCGTAATTTGGCTGGCGTCCGCGGCGCTAGGCACGTGGGGAAGTCCAAAAGCGTCTATCCTGACCATCGTCATCGCGGGATTTTTCATCTTTCCGCTCACGCAATTGATGCTGCGTTTGTCGGGCCGCCGCGCGTCCCTGAGCAGAGAGAATCCGTTCAATAACCTCGGGATGCAGGTCGCGTTTGTGCTGCGGTTTTCGATGCTGCTTCTTGTGCCCGTAGGTCTCTACAACTTGAATTGGTTTTTTCCGGCTCTGATGGTCCTTCTGGGCGCGCACTATTTGCCGTTCGCTACTCTCTACGGGATGCGCATGTTCCTGTTCCTTGCGGGAATTCTGATCGCTATGGGCGTCGTGATCGCACATTATTTTTCGGGAACGTTCAGCCTTGGCGCATGGGTCGCCGGACTGGCCCTCTTCGTTTTCGCTTGGATTGGGCGTGTCATCGCGGTCGGCGAAGCCTCCGCGCCTTCCACTCACTAGTTCGGCCTGTGCTCCCTGGGACGAAAGCGGGACTACCGAGACGGAGATTCCCAACGACTGTCTCAGTCGGCACCGATTCCTCATCTCATCTGGTAAGCCGTTCGCGTCAATGTGAAGTATTACTTTACTTTTCCGATTTCGCGACATAACCGGCCCATCTCTGCCCGTTCTCATGGCGTCTAGGATGATGGACGTTTTCTGGGGTGACCTGCACATGACGCACCAGAGCAGATCTTCAAAGAGCGGCGATTCTTTTTATCGACCTTTCCGCACCGCCTGAACTCAAAAGATCTTAGCCGGAAGCGGAGATCCTTCCTCATGAAACAAAAATCCGACTGAAAAAGAATAACACTTCTCAGAAAAACCTCTTTTATAAAAGAGATTAAAAATATTGGCCGGTTATAATCGACAAATCAGGACTTGACCCCAGTCGCGAGCACGGACTGCTGCCGCCGTCGAACATTATTGGGGCATCCACTCCCGCGAATTCGCTTGTCGGACATGTGGGTTTTTAGCAGAATTGTTGGTTGTTGAGCCTTCACATGCTTCTTTGCGAAGAGCGTTTCGTTTGGCCTAAGCAAGCTGCGCTGGCGTGCCCAGTTATCGAGCCGTTCGAGTCTTTCGCGAAGACTAAGGTCTTTCATATCTTCAGTAACACACACGCCAAGTAGAAAATATGCTTTGTGGTCATCTTTCGGCCACGCTTCTTTAGGAAATTCTAAACCTGCAGCTTCGCAAAGACGTTCTAACCGTTGGAGCAGTTCGTGTTCATGGACGCGATGCGTTGTCATGGTGTCTTTCTTTTTGATTCTCAATGCGATACTTGATCCATTTCGGAGGTACCGACGGCAAGGGACGTAAGCTCGGGTGCTGGCACTGTCGATTGCAAAAAGCCGCAGTCCAAGCACACTAACAGCTTCGGAAACAACCAGACGCCGGGTTTGTCGAGATTCTTGAACCCAATGAAATGAATAAGCATCTCAGCGGAAAACTCGGCCTGCTTCTTAGAACCACACAACAGACATGACATTCCTACCTCCCCCAGTGCACTCTAGCTCGCAGCCATCGCAGACTTTCGGCTTCACCGCGACAACTGCCAGCCTGTTCCAGAAGTCGTGCCCCTGAAAGCTCAGCGTCCTTGTTGCCGCAGACTTGCTCGGCCATGAGCTTCTCGGTGCGGTTGTCGGGGGACAAATGATTCGCTATTTACATCTCTACACGTCCTCCTGATCGCGAGAGTCTCGCTCGGCCTCGCGATCCGCGTCGCGAATCAGCCCTTGCAGCACTTCGCCGACCTTTTCAAATTCGCTTGACTTGTCCAGAAAGAATTTTGCTCCGACCTGAAGGCACTTCTTCCGGTACGGCGCATAAGGATGGTTCGTCAACACGATGACTGTCGAAATTAGCCGGTCTTTCTTCATGCTCTCCAGCACGTCGATCCCGCTCCCGCCTGGCATTTGCATGTCGAGAATCACCGCATCGGGTCTTAACCTCCGCACGGCCTCCCTGGTTTCCTCAACAGTGCCGACTTGATCGACGATCTCCACACCCCTGACATGCTCCAGCAGCGTCATCAGACGCTGCACAATCACCTCCGAGTCATCCGCGATTAGTACTCTCATAGACGCTAGCATCTTCCTTTCAGGATGCCAGAGGCTATCGGTGAAGATGTGATTCTTTCGTCGAATTACTCTCGGCGACGATGTCATTGTTTGTATGACAGCACTGGCGGACGCGAGTATGAAAAGGGGTGAGCCGACTGCGGCTCCCTCTGACGCAAAGACTGCGGATAGAAGCTGGAAGACGTGTGAAGGGCTGGCCCTAAACCACCAGACGGTTCTCGATCGCGTAACGAATTAATTCTGCGGTGGTGTGCATGTTCATCTTTAGCAAGATCCGAGCGCGATATGTGCTGACCGTCGCGACACTCAAATGGATCTCCTCCGCGATGTCGCCTACCGCTTTGCCTGAGGCAATCATGCGCAGTACCTCAAACTCGCGCTCCGACAGCACCTCATGCGGCGGCCGACCCGTGTCTCTTGTATTCAAATCCATGGCTAGCTTTTCAGCCAGTGTTGGGCTCACGTACCGGCCGCCGGCAAGCACCTTGCGGATCGCGTTGATCAATTCATCGGGCGCTACGTCTTTGCTCATGAAGCCGGAAGCACCCGCCCGCAACATGCGCTTGCCGTACTGGTCCTCGGGATGCATGCTTAGAACCAGCACGGGAAGCTTTGGCTGCAGGCGCTTCAGTTCACCGAGGATTTCAACGCCACTGCGCCCTGGCATCGTGATGTCCAGAATGACTAAGTCCCATTTCTGCTTCTTTACCTGCTCGAGAACCTGTTCCCCATTCGCTGCTTCGCCACAGATCGCGTCTTGAAATCCCCGCAACACGATCTCTTTCGCCCCCGCGCGGAGCACGGCGTGGTCATCGGCGACTAGAACTCTGATCATCGCTTCATTCCTTCCAAGTTGCCAGGACCCTGCGGAATCCGCACTAGCACCGAGGTGCCATTTCCAGGGCTGCTCGTGATAGTCAAATCACCTCCGAGCAGTGCGACTCGTTCCCGCATTCCGAGGATTCCAAGCGATCCACCCTTACGAAGTTTTTCCTCGCGTATTCCCCTGCCGTTGTCACGGACCTCCAGCGTCACGTTGCCGTCTTCCGCGGCAAGTCGCGCTTTTACTTCATTCGCGCCTGAATGCCGCGCTATATTCGTTAAGGTCTCCTGAAATATGCGGAAAATGGCCGTGGATTTCTCTTGATCTACGACGATATCGTCCGGCGGAAGTTCCAGGCAGCATTTTGTCCCAGTGCGGGCCCCAAATTCTTCTCCAGCCCATTCAATCGTGGCAACCAGTCCTAAATCATCCAGCATTCCCGGTCTCAGCTCCGTTGCGATTCGACGCACCGTCTGAATCGTTTCATCCACCAACTTCAAAATCGACGGCACTCTGTTTGATTCTTTTCTTTGCTCTGTTGGCAACTCGCGTACCAACGAGCTCACGTCCAGCTTGATAGCCGTCAAAGCCTGGCCCAGTTGATCGTGTATTTCGCGCGCAACTCTTTTTCTCTCCTCTTCCCGGATGCTCTGCAATCGTGCTGCGAGCGCCCTCAATTGCCCAAGGGATGCCTGCAGTTCCTCGGTTTGTTTGGAAATTCCCCGAGCCATCGCGAACGAAAGCGACGCTCCAACCAACAGGATCAGAACGCCAAAGGCCGCCATGATTCCGGTGTAGAACCGTACGTTTCTCGCCGCCAGAGCTTCACCATCCAGCGCCTGCTGACTGGCGACTCCCACAATCTCATCAACGGCTGCGGCGTGTCTGTCGTAGAGAGGCTTCAGACGCGAGAGTAGTACACTCTGTGCGTCTTCATGATCGCCTTGCAGGATCAGCGGAATGTACGTCTGCCGCGCGATCTGGAAGTATTGTTCGGCGGACTGGTAGGCCGTGCCGCGCATCAAGTCTTTGAGTTTTCCCTCCGGTACGCGCCGCATGTAATCGGCATGTTGCGTCTCGAAGTCCTCCCGGGCGGCATCGAATTCGGTCTCGTATCGCTTAAGTTCCGCAGGATCGGACGCCTCTCCCATCATGCCGCAAATCAGTGCTGCTTGGAGAAGGCTCTCCGACGGTGGTACGTAGGCGGAAATCAGATCTTTGCTCAAAGAAATGCGCTGGTAGATCGGTCCGTTTACCTCGATTTGCAATAAAGCCGCGAACGCCACAGCCGCAAAGATTACCAGTCCGCAAAGACCAGTGGCAGAGAGCCACCATAAGTTGGAATGAATCTTCATCGAAACCGAACGATTTTGACCGCAAAAGGCACGGCGGTTGGACAGGAGATTACCGCTATTAATCCCCGACTGTAAAGAAAGGAATGGGAACGTAGCCGGTACCAAGCTGTCCCCCCGTACGGGGAATACCAGGACAGGGCGCTTTTTTGCATTTCTCAGTCCTGGAAAGTGGATGTCCGGCTGCTATTGCCGCCGATCGGATAACTGCGACTAAATATAAAGCAGGCACCTGTATCGCGCCAACTACGGTTAAGAAGAGACTGCATGCTGTTAGCTACTCTCTGCCTCATGTCATCCACATTATTCACTTCAGCAAACTCCGTACAGGCCCCTGTTTTCGAGATTACGACGGAAGAAAGCACTATTAAGTTTGACGTGGAGGCTTCGGTGGCAATCGTCGGCAAGTTCGACAAATGGGATGCCAAGCTAACGTTCACGTCGCCCGAACTCTCGACAGGCGTTTTGGACATTAAGATTCAGGCTGCTTCCGTGGATACCGGAAACGGAATGAAAAACCGCAAGCTGAAAAGCAAAGATTTCTTCGATGTCGAACACAATCCGTTGATCACGTTTCACTCCACAAAAGTCGAACAGACCGGTCCCAACACGGTTGCATTTGACGGCGACTTCACGATACGCGGAGTAACCAAGCAGGAGAGGCTGACGTTGACGCTTCCCCGCGACAGGACAGGCGTTGATACGGTCAATGGAACAATGGCCTTCGACCGCAAACAATTCGGGATGAACAGCGGCATTCCGTTCATCAAGATTGCTGACCGTGTCGAGGTAACCGTCAATCTCACAGGGAAACGGATCAGCGGGCCCCGGGTGAACTTAAAGTAATAGCCACCTCGCACGACTTTCGTCGGCGACCAAGTAATCCACATGCTTGATAAACGCGTCGAGAAGGAGACTATACATGGCAGGAATCACGGACGTTGCCGAAGCTTTCTTTGCAGCCTGCGAGACCGGCAGAGGATGGGAGGTTTGCAGAGCTTACTGCAGGCCCAACGCCACGTTTTCCGCACAGGCAGAGCCTCTGTTTGATGTCAAGACTCTTGAACAGTACACCGATTGGATGAAAGGTTTAATGACCGTTTTGCCTGATGCTAGGTATGAGGTCAAGTCGTTCGCCACCGATGCAATTCGAAACAACGTGGCGGCCTACGGTGTGTTTCACGCGACGCACACGGGCGCGGGTGGTCCGGTTCCACCAACGGGACGAAGCACGAGCACCGATTACGTTTACGTAATGCAGTTTGAAGGTACCAAGATCGTCCACATGACAAAAATCTGGAACGCCGGACTGGCCTTGAAGGAACTCGGCTGGCTGTAGATCCAGCTTGCGGTCGTCATGCCTTCGAAGGCAGATTATCCCACTTTTAACGCGCAAACCGTCCATGATGGTACTGTGAGGAACTTCTCCGGTTTCCCGAACCAGGAGTTGACGCTTGCGTACGTTCCGATTTCCAGAGACATAATGCTTTACTTCCCAGGCTTCCAAGCTGAAGGGACGAGGTACGTTAGAATGCGGACGGAACAACCTCTGACTGCATAAATGGAAAACCTACAGCCCTCAACCGCGAAGCAATTCAAATCCCTTTGGAAGTTGGGAGGTCTTACTCCTTGGCAACTCGTTCGCAACGTTTTCGACGAAATCGGCACGAATCATTCCCTCGGACGGGCGTCCGAACTAGCATTCGATTTCTTATTCGCGCTCTTCCCGCTGATTCTGTTGATGGTGACTCTGTTTGGTTTGTTCACCTCACGCAGCGTCGAACTTCAAAACCATTTACTATCCTATTTCGCAGGCTTACTACCAGCGGCGGCTTTCCAACTTTTGAGAGCAAGTGCTACCGAGCTGGCTGCAAACGCTAGCGGCGGAAAGCTGACCTTTGACATCGTTTTTGCGCTCTGGTTTGCTTCCGGCGGCCTAAATTCAATGATTTCCGCGCTGAACTTGGCCTACCGCGTCCGCGAGGCTCGTTCCTGGTTTAAAGTTCGCACAATAGCACTCGGATTGACGATCATCATTTCGATGCTTCTCTTTACCGCCCTGTTTTTTGTCCTCGTGAGCAGCCATTTCGTCGACTGGCTAGGGACAGAACTTCGATTGCGACCGATAGTCGTCCCCATTTGGAAGACCATTCAGTGGCCGGCTGTTATCCTCTTCGTTACTATATCGTATTCGGTGATTTATTACTTCGGCCCCAATTTGAAAGCGCGGCAATGGCACTGGATCACGCCCGGTTCGGCATTTGGTGCGTTTCTATGGCTCCTGGCCTCGGTCGGATTCCGCACATATCTGCATTTTTTTAATACCTTCAGTGCTTCGTACGGATCACTAGGAGCGTTCATGCTTCTTTTGGCCTGGCTCTATGTGACCGGATTGGCGTTCCTGATCGGAGGGGAGATCAACGCTGAAATCGAGCGGGCGGCAACGGGAGGGCCTTCGGAACGAACACTTCAGTAACCGTTCGCGGATAAGATTTGCTGCGCAGTCATCTCTAGTAGAGCGGGGGTCACACCAGCGCGACCGATTGATACTCCCGATAACGCGGTTCCCGTCAACGTGTCATAAAGAATCATTGCTAACTCCTGATTAGTCCGCTATCGTGCGTGAAGACAGTGAGTTCGAGGAGGAGTCTAATGGCTAAGGCGAAACGAAAGGCGAGAAGGTCTGCCCGCAAGACGAGACGCGTTGCACGACGGGTTGCGCGCCGGACGCGCCGCACAGGGCGTAGGATTGCGCGCAAGGCACGTCGCGTCGCACGCAAGGGTGCACGCCGCATCCGCCGCGCAGGGCGAAAAGTCACGCAGGCGAAGCGGCTCATCATCCCTACCGTGCCAGAAGAGAGCTAGGAGTGCGGTTTCTGGTTTGTCCGCGAGCGGGCAGCCGGGCCCACACATTGCGGGTCCGGGGTTAGTTGATAAATTCCCGTCCCACTAGCAATAGTCCCCGGCAGCGGCGGGTTAACTTCCAATTAAGCACTAGCGTTTTTTTATTTGCCACGCTTTTTGCCGACCAATCTTTCCATTCACACTAATTTCAAAGATTCGTTGGACACAACGCTTTGGAAACTGCGCCGGCGACATTTTTCAAGCAACTTGGCTCACTACTTGATTAACGCCAGTGCTCTATCGGACGCACGTTTTCACTTAGTGCAAAACGTAAAATTGGGCGGGAGGTTCCGCGCGCATTCGATAAAGCCGATACACCATAGGTCACTGTAGCTTCGCGTACTCCGCCTTGGCAGCGATGAAAATCGGAATGTCAGGGTCGGCGTCTTTCCAAAGCGTGAGGAAATCCTGATAGGCCGCCTTGGCTTTGGCGGTGTCGCCTTGCATGGCATAGGCTCTGCCGATTTGCAGATGCGCGAGTGCACCGATAGGTTCGTTAGCTACAACTCCACGGTGGTCGAGGATTTTCTGGAACTCGGCGGCGGCTTCATTGCCTTGATGTGCGGCCAGATAGGCTTCTCCGCGCACAAAAACGGGGTACAAGGCGAGCCAAACATAACCACCGGATGGCACGCTTCCTAGCTCATAGGGTGCGGTGGTTTTGAGAGTCTCAAGGGCCTCAGAAGCATTTCCCCGACTGACCGCAAGCCTTGCGCGGAGGGTTGGCAGGTAATTGAACTGCAGAAGTGTGTCTTCCGGAAACTTCTTGCCTAAGTCTTCGGCCTGCCCTCGCGCTCGCCCGTCGTCCCCGACATACGCCAAAGCGAGCGCAGCGCCGTACTGCTCATCGCGGCCTGCCGAACGCTCCATTGACATAGTGGCGCGCCGTCGTGCTTCTTCTGCGTTGCCAAACAGGGCTTCCCGCAGGCCAGAAGCGGCGGAGTACACTGCGGCCGTACCCTTCTCTTCCGCCCGTTCGGCGGAATCCATCGCCCGACGGGAAAACTCTCGGGCGTTGTTGAGCCGCCCGGAATAGGCGGCTGTGTCGGCTTGCACGCCCAGCAATGCATCCTCTACTCCCCGTTTACCCGCCGACCAGGCTACTTGCTGCGCCATCCCCACCGCATCATTTTGCAAAAAGGCAATCCCGTACAGGTCATAATGGAAGAAGGGGTGATCCAGTTTGCGTTCGAAAGCTTGCCGATAGTTGGCCTTTGCTTGGTCGAGGCGATTCAGAGCGATGGAGCTGTACCCGAAAAGGAAGTAAGGGACGGGGTCATCCGGATTCAAACGGAGTGCCTCCCTGCCTTCTTCAACCGCTTTCTCATATTGTCCCGTGTGTGTGTAAATTGGCCCCGACAAGAACGCATGCGGCATCACCGAGCGCGGATAGGCCTGTATCAAAAGCTCGCAGGTTTGTGCGGCCTTCGCCAAGTTCCCGGTGACCATCAAATGGAAGGAAACCGAGATGAAATAGTTCTCCAGCTCGCTCGTTCGCTCGCGCAGTTCGTATGCCTTTCGGATGTAGTCGTCAGCCAACCCGGATTCCCCAATTTCCGTATACATCCAGCCCAACCGTGCGTAGGCGAGAGCGAAATTCGGGTCGAGTTCAATGGCATGCTTGAAAAATGGAATCGCTGCGACCGGCCCTATTGTGCTCCAAACTTTGAGTCCCGAGCTGAAGGCTTTAAGGGCTTCAAGGGACGGTGTAGTGGCCTGTTCAAGAGGAGTATCAAACCTCTTTACAGTGCTCAAGGACTCGCCCAGTTTGCTCCGAATTTCCGAGGCTGCCTTTCCCAGAGCATCGAAGATATGGTTCTTGTCGCTCGCCTGAGCTGCCGTGCTGGCCAGCGATTCGCCGCCTGAGCAAGTTGACCGCTTTGACGGTCAGCAGATACTGCGTGCCAATCTGCGCTATCGAACCGTCGAGGACGGCGGCGCTCGCCGTCCGCTGGCAGAGTTCCCGTGCAATCTCCGGCGTGAGTTTCGCATCCGGCTTCTGGCCCATCATCTGCAGGGACTGCTGGATTCGCTGGTCAGAGATAATGCTCAGGAAGGGCGATTGTTCCAGTTGTACCGATAGCCCCTGTCGCAACGTGTCGTCAAACACCGTATCACCCGTCGTATTCGTGAAATCAGCGAGGACAATGGTGTCCTTGTCGCTGAGTTTCGGAGTGCGATGAAAATAGAAGTAGCCTCCAACGGAAAGCGCCATAAGCACCAGGGTAGCGGGGACAAGCAACTTCCAACCCAGCCTTGACTTCCCGCCCAACTCATATCCTGCGCTCGTCACTGCTGGCTGCCGTGCCGATTCGGTATCGCGCTTCAATCGTTGCAAATCGGTCCGAATTTCGGCAGAACTTTGGTACCGCAGCTTGCGGTCTTTCTCGAGGGCCTTGTTGATGACCTCCTCGAGCTTTGCGGAGACGCAAGGATTGAGTCGCACCGGCGCAACGGGCTTTCGATTCAGAATCGAGTCCGTAACCACTCCCGAGGTCTCGCCATGAAAAGGCAAAACCCCAGTCACCATCTCGTAGAGCACCACACCAAAGGAAAACAAATCCGTTCTTGCATCTAGCTCCTGACCCCGTACCTGTTCGGGTGACATGTACGCGATGGTGCCAATTGCCGCGCCGAGTTCAGTAAGATGCTCGGACTCACCGGCTGTAGGCATCGCCGAAAGACGCATGGCACTCCCCGCGGGTACTAGCTTGGCCAGCCCAAAATCCAAAATCTTTGCGTGTCCGCGCTCGGTCACGAAAATGTTGGCAGGTTTGATGTCCCGGTGAATGATTCCCTTACCGTGAGCCGCGCCGAGCGCGTCCGCAATCTCAATCCCCATTCAAGCACTTCCTCAAGCGGCAGCGGCTTGCCGGAAATGCGGTGCTTTAACGTGGTACCTTCCATGAATTCCATCGCAATGAAAGGCTGGCCGTTGTGTTCGCCAATTTCGTGGATGGTGCAAATATTGGGATGGTTCAGGGCGGAGGCAGCCTGTGCCTCACGGTCGAAGCGGCTAAGAGCTTGTGAGTCTGGCGCGAACCCGTCAGGAAGGAACTTCAGTGCAACGAACGGTGTAGCTTGGTGTCTTCGGCCTTATACACCACGCCCATGCCGCCACCACCGAGTTTCTCGATGATGCGGTAGTGGGAGATGGTCTGGCCGATGAGCGAATCGGTAACTGCCATGTGCGCTCATGTTAGGTTGTCACAACAGGCAAGTCAACGAAGATAATCGTTAGTGTCAAAGCTCTTTAAAAATGTCCCCTTCATTACCTCGTTTAAAATGTCCCCTTTTTGTGTTCTGGTTCGCCCTCTTTTTCTTTCCTTGTGCCCGATCCCCGTTTTCCTCGAAGAATTTCGCGCTAGGGTGTCCTAGGAACGACGATTCCTATCTCGGTCGACCTACAGCACCCTGTTTTTGGCCGCCCTGTTGGCCTGGTCCGGAGCGCAGTCCTGCGGAGCCCGAAGGGCGGAGCGTTTCAGGGCGCAGCGGAGGGCCAGGCCGACGACGGCCGGGTTGCGACGGCCTCCTTGGACACGCGCTTCTCCATCGCTCGGCGAGTCGCCTCTCGCCACGGGTGATTTGCTGGCGGCACCCACTTCTTTTGGCCGTCGGCGGAACTGGCTGACTGGCCCGCTTGACCTCCCCACTCGGCTTGCGGGGTGCCGGAATCTCCTTCCCCCGCAGCGCGCGGCCTCGATACTCGATGGCGATGTTGCCGTACCGCCCTTCGCACACCAATACTTTCCCCTGAGCTGGCGCGTAATGGCGACTCTGCGGCTCGAGCTGAAAAAACCGGTTGTCGTAGCGCACCACCCAGTCTTCGCTAATCGTGCGTTCGCTCTCGAGCCGGAAAACTTCGTCCAGTTCGGCAGCGCGCGGCGCGCGACGGTGATAGTCCTCCGGACTGGCGGCCGCCCGCGCGAAACGCCGGTTGTGTTCCGGCAAATAGTCCCGCTCTAGATACACGTTGGCGTGTTCGTGACTGCTGATCTCCTTCCGCCGCAGTTTTTTCACCAAGCGGTCCTGATGCGTGCCATGAACCCGCTCCACGCGCCCCTTCGCCTGCG
>CAWBVH010000054.1:0-33068 GCA_963792145.1 Candidatus Acidiferrales bacterium | reverse complement strand
TGTCCCCCCGTACGGGGAATACCAGGACAGGGCGCTTTTTTGCATTTCTCAGTCCTGGAAAGTGGATGTCCGGCTGCTATTGCCGCCGATCGGATAACTGCGACTAAATATAAAGCAGGCACCTGTATCGCGCCAACTACGGTTAAGAAGAGACTGCATGCTGTTAGCTACTCTCTGCCTCATGTCATCCACATTATTCACTTCAGCAAACTCCGTACAGGCCCCTGTTTTCGAGATTACGACGGAAGAAAGCACTATTAAGTTTGACGTGGAGGCTTCGGTGGCAATCGTCGGCAAGTTCGACAAAAATGGGATGCCAAGCTAACGTTCACATAGCCGGAACTCTACGACAGGCGTTTTGGACATTCTGGATTCAGGCTGCTTCCATACAAATATTACGGAAACGGAATGAAAAACCGCAAGCTGAAAAGCAAAGATTTCTTCGATGTCGAACACAATCCGTTGATCACGTTTCACTCCACAAAAGTCGAACAGACCGGTCCCAACACGGTTGCATTTGACGGCGACTTTCACGATACGCGGAGTAACCAAGCAGGAAGAGGTACGTCGACGCTTCCCCGCGACAGGACAGGCGTTGATACGGTCAATGGAACAATGGCCTTCGACCGCAAACAACTCGGGATGAACAGCGGCATTCCGTTCATCAAGATTGCTGACCGTGTGAGGTAACCGTCAATCTCACAGGGAAACGGATCAGCGGGCCCCGGGTGAACTTAAAGTAATCGCCACCTCGAGCGACTTTCGTCGGCGACCAAGTAATCCACATGCTTGATAAACGCGTCGAGAAGGAGACTATACATGGCAGGAATCACGGACGTTGCCGAAGCTTTCTTTGCAGCCTGCGAGACCGGCAGAGGATGGGAGGTTTGCAGAGCTTACTGCAGGCCCAACGCCACGTTTTCCGCACAGGCAGAGCCTCTGTTTGATGTCAAGACTCTTGAACAGTACACCGATTGGATGAAAGGTTTAATGACCGTTTTGCCTGATGCTAGGTATGAGGTCAAGTCGTTCGCCACCGATGCAATTCGAAACAACGTGGCGGCCTACGGTGTGTTTCACGCGACGCACACGGGCGCGGGTGGTCCGGTTCCACCAACGGGACGAAGCACGAGCACCGATTACGTTTACGTAATGCAGTTTGAAGGTCCAAGATCGTCCACATGACAAAAATCTGGAACGCCGGACTGGCCTTGAAGGAACTCGGCTGGCTGTAGATCCAGCTTGCGGTCGTCATGCCTTCGAAGGCAGATTATCCCACTTTTAACGCGCAAACCGTCCATGATGGTACTGTGAGGAACTTCTCCGGTTTCCCGAACCAGGAGTTGACGCTTGCGTACGTTCCGATTTCCAGAGACATAATGCTTTACTTCCCAGGCTTCCAAGCTGAAGGGACGAGGTACGTTAGAATGCGGACGGAACAACCTCTGACTGCATAAATGGAAAACCTACAGCCCTCAACCGCGAAGCAATTCAAATCCCTTTGGAAGTTGGGAGGTCTTACTCCTTGGCAACTCGTTCGCAACGTTTTCGACGAAATCGGAACGAATCATTCCCTCGGACGGGCGTCCGAACTAGCATTCGATTTCTTATTCGCGCTCTTCCCGCTGATTCTGTTGATGGTGACTCTGTTTGGTTTGTTCACCTCACGCAGCGTCGAACTTCAAAACCATTTACTATCCTATTTCGCAGGCTTACTACCAGCGGCGGCTTTCCAACTTTTGAGAGCAAGTGCTACCGAGCTGGCTGCAAACGCTAGCGGCGGAAAGCTGACCTTTGACATCGTTTTTGCGCTCTGGTTTGCTTCCGGCGGCCTAAATTCAATGATTTCCGCGCTGAACTTGGCCTACCGCGTCCGCGAGGCTCGTTCCTGGTTTAAAGTTCGCACAATAGCACTCGGATTGACGATCATCATTTCGATGCTTCTCTTTACCGCCCTGTTTTTTGTCCTCGTGAGCAGCCATTTCGTCGACTGGCTAGGGACAGAACTTCGATTGCGACCGATAGTCGTCCCCATTTGGAAGACCATTCAGTGGCCGGCTGTTATCCTCTTCGTTACTATATCGTATTCGGTGATTTATTACTTCGGCCCCAATTTGAAAGCGCGGCAATGGCACTGGATCACGCCCGGTTCGGCATTTGGTGCGTTTCTATGGCTCCTGGCCTCGGTCGGATTCCGCACATATCTGCATTTTTTTAATACCTTCAGTGCTTCGTACGGATCACTAGGAGCGTTCATGCTTCTTTTGGCCTGGCTCTAT
The DNA here is from genome assembly GCA_963792145.1 of Candidatus Acidiferrales bacterium. Taxonomy (GTDB): domain Bacteria; phylum Acidobacteriota; class Terriglobia; order Acidiferrales; family UBA7541; genus Acidiferrum. The sequence continues at coordinate 30,789 of CAWBVH010000054.1, read as the reverse complement.
GTGACCGGATTGGCGTTCCTGATCGGAGGGGAGATCAACGCTGAAATCGAGCGGGCGGCAACGGGAGGGCCTTCGGAACGAACACTTCAGTAACCGTTCGCGGATAAGATTTGCTGCGCAGTCATCTCTAGTAGAGCGGGGGTCACACCAGCGCGACCGATTGATACTCCCGATAACGCGGTTCCCGTCAACGTGTCATAAAGAATCATTGCTAACTCCTGATTAGTCCGCTATCGTGCGTGAAGACAGTGAGTTCGAGGAGGAGTCTAATGGCTAAGGCGAAACGAAAGGCGAGAAGGTCTGCCCGCAAGACGAGACGCGTTGCACGACGGGTTGCGCGCCGGACGCGCCGCACAGGGCGTAGGATTGCGCGCAAGGCACGTCGCGTCGCACGCAAGGGTGCACGCCGCATCCGCCGCGCAGGGCGAAAAGTCACGCAGGCGAAGCGGCTCATCATCCCTACCGTGCCAGAAGAGAGCTAGGAGTGCGGTTTCTGGTTTGTCCGCGAGCGGGCAGCCGGGCCCACACATTGCGGGTCCGGGGTTAGTTGATAAATTCCCGTCCCACTAGCAATAGTCCCCGGCAGCGGCGGGTTAACTTCCAATTAAGCACTAGCGTTTTTTTATTTGCCACGCTTTTTGCCGACCAATCTTTCCATTCACACTAATTTCAAAGATTCGTTGGACACAACGCTTTGGAAACTGCGCCGGCGACATTTTTCAAGCAACTTGGCTCACTACTTGATTAACGCCAGTGCTCTATCGGACGCACGTTTTCACTTAGTGCAAAACGTAAAATTGGGCGGGAGGTTCCGCGCGCATTCGATAAAGCCGATACACCATAGGTCACTGTAGCTTCGCGTACTCCGCCTTGGCAGCGATGAAAATCGGAATGTCAGGGTCGGCGTCTTTCCAAAGCGTGAGGAAATCCTGATAGGCCGCCTTGGCTTTGGCGGTGTCGCCTTGCATGGCATAGGCTCTGCCGATTTGCAGATGCGCGAGTGCACCGATGGGTTCGTTAGCTACAACTCCACGGTGGTCGAGGATTTTTTGGAACTCGGCGGCTGCTTCATTGCCTTGATGTGCGGCCAGATAGGCTTCTCCGCGCACAAAAACGGGGTACAAGGCGAGCCAAACATAACCACCGGATGGCACGCTTCCTAGCTCATAGGGTGCGGTGGTTTTGAGAGTCTCAAGGGCCTCAGAAGCATTTCCCCGACTGACCGCAAGCCTTGCGCGGAGGGTTGGCAGGTAATTGAACTGCAGAAGTGTGTCTTCCGGAAACTTCTTGCCTAAGTCTTCGGCCTGCCCTCGCGCTCGCCCGTCGTCTCCGACATACGCCAAAGCGAGCGCAGCGCCGTACTGCTCACCGCGGCCTGCCGAACGCTCCATTGACATAGTGGCGCGCCGTCGTGCTTCTTCTGCGTTGCCAAACAGGGCTTCCCGCAGGCCAGAAGCGGCGGAGTACACTGCGGCCGTACCCTTCTCTTCCGCCCGTTCGGCGGAATCCATCGCCCGACGGGAAAACTCTCGGGCGTTGTTGAGCCGCCCGGAATAGGCGGCTGTGTCGGCTTGCACGCCCAGCAATGCATCCTCTACTCCCCGTTTACCCGCCGACCAGGCTACTTGCTGCGCCATCCCCACCGCATCATTTTGCAAAAAGGCAATCCCGTACAGGTCATAATGGAAGAAGGGGTGGTCCAGTTTGCGTTCGAAAGCTTGCCGATAGTTGGCCTTTGCTTGGTCGAGGCGATTCAGAGCGATGGAGCTGTACCCGAAAAGGAAGTAAGGGACGGGGTCATCCGGATTCAAACGGAGTGCCTCCCTGCCTTCTTCAACCGCTTTCTCATATTGTCCCGTGTGTGTGTAAATTGGCCCCGACAAGAACGCATGCGGCATCACCGAGCGCGGATAGGCCTGTATCAAAAGCTCGCAGGTTTGTGCGGCCTTCGCCAAGTTCCCGGTGACCATCAAATGGAAGGAAACCGAGATGAAATAGTTCTCCAGCTCGCTCGTTCGCTCGCGCAGTTCGTATGCCTTTCGGATGTAGTCGTCAGCCAACCCGGATTCCCCAATTTCCGTATACATCCAGCCCAACCGTGCGTAGGCGAGAGCGAAATTCGGGTCGAGTTCAATGGCATGCTTGAAAAATGGAATCGCTGCGACCGGCCCTATTGTGCTCCAAACTTTGAGTCCCGAGCTGAAGGCTTTAAGGGCTTCAAGGGACGGTGTAGTGGCCTGTTCAAGAGGAGTATCAAACCTCTGTACAGTGCTCAAGGATTCGCCCAGTTTGCTCCGAATGTTCGAGGCTGCCTTTCCCAGAGCATCGAAGATATGGTTCTTGTCACTCGCCTGAGCTGCCGTGCTGGCCAGCGATTCGCCGCCTGAGCAAGTGACCGCTTTGACGGTCAGCAGATACTGCGTGCCAATCTGCGCTATCGAACCGTCGAGGACGGCGGCGCTCGCCGTCCGCTGGCAGAGTTCCCGTGCAATCTCCGGCGTGAGTTTCACATCCGGCTTCTGGCCCATCATCTGCAGGGACTGCTGGATTCGCTGGTCAGAGATAATGCTCAGGAAGGGCGATTGTTCCAGTTGTACCGATAGCCCCTGTCGCAACGTGTCGTCAAACACCGTATCACCCGTCGTATTCGTGAAATCAGCGAGGACAATGGTGTCCTTGTCGCTGAGTTTCGGAGTGCGATGAAAATAGAAGTAGCCTCCAACGGAAAGCGCCATAAGCACCAGGGTAGCGGGGACAAGCACCTTCCAACCCAGCCTTGACTTCCCGCCCAACTCATATCCTGCGCTCGTCACTGCTGGCTGCCGTGCCGATTCTGTATCGCGCTTCAATCGTTGCAAATCGGTCCGAATATCGGCAGAACTTTGGTACCGCAGCTTGCGGTCTTTCTCGAGGGCCTTGTTGATGACCTCCTCGAGCTTTGCGGAGACGCAAGGATTGAGTCGCACCGGCGCAACGGGCTTTCGATTCAGAATCGAGTCCGTAACCACTCCCGAGGTCTCGCCATGAAAAGGCAAAACCCCAGTCACCATCTCGTAGAGCACCACACCAAAGGAAAACAAATCCGTTCTTGCATCTAGCTCCTGACCCCGTACCTGTTCGGGTGACATGTACGCGATGGTGCCAATTGCCGCGCCGAGTTCAGTAAGATGCTCGGACTCACCGGCTGTAGGCATCGCCGAAAGACGCATGGCACTCCCGGCGGGTACTAGCTTGGCCAGCCCAAAATCCAAAATCTTTGCGTGTCCGCGCTCGGTCACGAAAATGTTGGCAGGTTTGATGTCCCGGTGAATGATTCCCTTACCGTGAGCCGCGCCGAGCGCGTCCGCAATCTCAATCCCCATTCAAGCACGTCCTCAAGCGGCAGCGGCTTGCCGGAAATGCGGTGCTTTAACGTGGTACCTTCCATGAATTCCATCGCAATAAAAGGCTGGCCGTTGTGTTCGCCAATTTCGTGGATGGTGCAAATATTGGGATGGTTCAGGGCGGAGGCAGCCTGTGCCTCACGGTCGAAGCGGCTAAGAGCTTGTGAGTCTGGCGCGAACCCGTCAGGGAGGAACTTCAGTGCAACGAAGCGGTGTAGCTTGGTGTCTTCGGCCTTATACACCACGCCCATGCCGCCACCACCGAGTTTCTCGATGATGCGGTAGTGGGAGATGGTTTGGCCGATGAGCGAATCGGTAACTGCCATGTGCGCTCATGTTAGGTTGTCAAAACAGGCAAGTCAACGAAGATAACCGTTAGGCGACTGGGACCAAGAAGCAGCATCTTGTGCGAGTCCTGCTCCGGCCATCCCGAGTCTATGTGATTACTGGCGCGAGGTAAAATTGTCCGAACTAGGCGCTGAGGAGATTTCGGAGATTCCGCGTTACCTACCTTCCATGGCTCCATGGCAAAACGCAATGTCCGACAAATCTGAGATTTGGCTCGTGCGATCTGGTTCTAATTGAGTTTCACGCTGAGTATAACGGCGAGCCCAGTTCAAAATCACTCGATTCCTTGGCAGACATTTCCAACGAAGATGGCACAGCCCAAAAGATAGCCTTTTCGAAAAAGCGTGACTTCAAAATGGAAGACGTGTTCGAGGTGCAGGACGAAATTGGGCGATGGGTGGTTGAGTCGCTGCAGAGCCGGTTCTCGCAATCTCTGGCTAAGTCTCGCGACCGCCACAGTAGTGACCCGCAAGCGTTTTATGAATTCGTGTCGGGCCTGCGCGATAGTTATTCCAACCAGTCAGAAACACTCTTGAGCGCTGTCGAACACTTATCTATCGCGGTCGAGCGTGACCCCGAATTTGCTCTTGCACACTCAACGCTGTCGTATGTCTGCACGCAAATCAACCACGAATTCGATCCGCTGCACGCCTGGCTGGAAAAGGCAGAACACCATTGCCATGTGGCGCTGATGTTGGACCCGGCCCTTCCAGAGGGACACTCGGCCCGGGCGTTCATCCTGCGGAGTCCCGCGAAGAATTTCCAGCATGCCGATGCCATCGCGGCGCTGGAACAGGTGTTGGCGGCGCAACCCAATAATGAGCGGCCCCCATAACCGTATGGCTGCAATTTGTTTGCATATCGGGCGGCTAACAGAGGCACGCACCGCCCACGAGCGAGCGCTGAGGTCGAATCCAAAGACTCGGAGCAATAATCTTGAGTTTTTCTATCTGTTTAGCGGTGACTTCGCGCGCGCGGAGCAGGCAGGGGAGAACTGGATTAGAGACGAAAGACGCGACGCCAAGTAGGCACTCTGGTATCACCCAATACCCCCGCTGATGACTGGAGATCTAGATCTGGCAGAGCACAGATTGACGGACGCCTCGAAGCAACTTCCAGAAGGACCCTTGATCATAAGCCTGCAAGGCATGCTACACGCTCGGCGGAATCAACCCGAGCTTGCATTACAGTGTGTACGTCGGGCGTTGGATTTCGGACGTTCCTTTGGCCACAATCATCACACCTATTATCAAATCGCGTGTGTTTACGCCGTATTGCACAATACGCACAAGGCAATGGAGTGGCTGGAGAGCGGTGTAGATACCGGATTCGCATGCTGGCCTTTCTTCAGGGTCGATCCGCATCTCGAATCCCTTCGTGAGGAGCCCGAATTCAAACGGCTCGTCGCTGGCCTCGAACACAAATACACGACCTTAAAGATCCAGAGGTTATAGCAGCTGGGACCATACCTTAAGACCCCGCTCAGCCCAAAACTGAGCGGGGTTCGTTTTCGCTGACGTTGACGGATTGCCGGAAGTTTAGTCTTCAGAACCTGCCTTAACGCTGAGCGTGCCCTGGTAACACGTGTCGCCGCCCCCGCCGTTCTGTGCGTTAATTACGCCGCAGGGGCTGATCACCTGGTATTCTCCATGAACTCGCGCGCCCTTCAGCGGCCCATCCGTGACGATGCCGTGGATCTCGGCTGTGCCCTTCAGGTTATCTTGCGTTATAAAGTTGTGGGCGGTGAATTGGAAGGTCCCGCCGTTGATGTGGTAAAGAGCTTCAATCTTGTCAACGGCCTCCGTGTGTTCGAAGTTAAGAACTTCCCCGACAAAATGGCCGCCGCCGGCATCGCCACTCACGAGACCCGCCATGTTTGGCCAGCCCGCTAGCCATTTAGTGAAGGCGACTTCGACGCGGCCTCGAAATTTGTTTTTGCCCACCTCCGTTCCAAGCAGGCCGCCGGCCAAAGCGGATGAGATATTGACCGACAGCAACATCGCGATCACGAACGAAGCGAAGAGTTTCTGAATACAAATGGTTTTCATAAGTCTCCTTTTACTTAACGTTTCAATAGATTGAAAAACGAGAACTGCCCGGGGTCCGATAAGGCAACCGTTGAGTGTTAATGCAATTTGGTAAGTCAGATGTCGAGTTGCGTTCCTCCTGCATATATTCCGGGAACGGGCGGGAAAAAGGGTCACCGTACGGAGTTATTTGTGGTAAGGTCGGCACCGCCATGACCGTCGAAGGCCCACGGGACATCAGCGAGTTGATTGCCGCCTGGGGCAGCGGAGACGAGCAGGCGCTCCACAGCCTGATGCCCCTGGTTTATCCCCAGTTGCGGCGAATTGCCAGGCGGCACATCGCACGATGCCAGATTGGGCACACCCTGGAGTCGGCAGCCTTGGCCAATGAGGCTTACCTCAAGTTGGTTCGCGCGGGTGGAGTCCGCTGCGAGAGCCGCGTGCATTTCCTCGCTCTCTGCTCGCAAATAATCCGGCGAATCCTCGTGGATCATGCGCGCAACCGTGGGTATGCAAAGCGCGGCGGAGGCGCTGTGCAAATAACTTTAGATGAGGGAGTCATTGCGACCAAAGCACGCCGGGTAGACGTACTGGCTCTGGATGAAGCTCTGGCCTCATTGTCTGAGTTCGATCCCCGCAAAGGGCGGGTTGTGGAGTTGCGTTATTTCGGCGGACTGAGTGTCGACGAAACTGCGGAATTCCTGGGAATTTCGCCAGAGACGGCCAAGCGTGATTGGAAAATGGCCAAGGCTTGGCTGTTTGGCGAGCTGACTGGAAAGAAAGACCGTATCAGTTCGTAGCGGGCTCGCGGATAAATTCGGTGATCGTTGCTGGGAGCGATTCACGATCAGCCCACAAGGACATCATGGACAGTTAAACCCGTAATCCAGGTATGGTCCCTCAAGGTGTTACAAATGCCTGGGGGAGTAGATCACCTCGCGTGTAGCAACTTCGCGTCCACTGGGAAGGAGCATTATTGTCCTGACTGGGTGTAGCGTTTCTGGCTAGCGCGCAGCGTATACCAAGGCACATTGCCTATAATTTTGGTACTCCGTCCACTGACTACAGATTATCGCTGTCCTGAAGAATCCATAAAAAGAATAGCCAGGGGCAATTGCTGGTTTGAGCCTATAATTCCTACCAATGCTGCGGCCGTCTGAGAGTGGGGAACCTGAAACACATACGCTTTGGCGTGTGTCTCGCAATGGTGGCGGAGCTTGGCAGTGCAGGATGCCCGACTGACACTCTGATTGAGTTTGTCGTATCTCGTTCGATGAACAGGACTCGCCATGGAACAGGAACTTTGGCGAAAAGTCGAGGAGCTCTTCCACGCGGCGCTGGAGCGGACGCCGGATGCGCGGCAAACATTTCTTGACGCGATTTGCGGTGAAGAAACCGACCTGCGACGGCAGGTCGAGCTGCTACTAGCGAAGGAACAGCAAGCCGGAAGTTTTCTGGAAATACCTGCAATTGAGGACATGACAGTCACGCTGACGGCCGAGGGCTCCCTGCTTAGCCGGCAAGTCGGACACTATCACATCGTGTCTCAGTTAGGTGCCGGCGGCATGGGCGAAGTTTATCGGGCCCACGATAGCAAGCTTGGCCGCGATGTCGCCATCAAGACATTGCCTCATGAGTTCGCGCGTGACCCGGAGCGGCTATTGCGCCTCCGCCGCGAGGCCCGCACGCTGGCTTCCCTGGACCACCCTAATATTGCGGCGATTTATGGATTGGAGGAGTCCGAGGAGGCGGATTATTTGGTCTTGGAACTGGTGGAGGGGGAAACGCTGGGTGGTGTGCTGGCAGTTCAAACCGCGCTAGACCGCGCATGCCAAGTGGCGGGTGCACTGGAAGCGGCGCACGCCAAAGGAATCATTCACCGCGACCTGAAACCAGCCAATGTAAAGGTCACGCCCCAAGGCAGGGTGAAAGTGCTGGACTTCGGCTTGGCGAAAGCGATCTGGGGGCCAGAAGGGAAACAGGATCTCTCGCAGTTGGCGGTCGTGACGGGAATAGAGTCCGTCGCAGGGCAGCTTGTCGGTACGCCCGGATACATGAGTCCGGAGCAGGCGCGGGGAAAAGACGTCGACAAGCGAACTGACATCTGGGCCTTCGGATGTCTGTTATACGAGTTGCTCACTGGCAAGCGTGCCTTTCCAGGTGAGACTTTACAGGACACGATTGCGGCGGTGCAGGAACGCGAGCCGGACTGGCAAGCCCTGCCTGCGAATACTCCTTCGAGGGTCCGCGAGCTGATGCGGCGGTGTCTTCAGAAGGACGTGAACCTCCGGCTGCCCGACATCGCTGAGGCCCGCCGAGCGATCGAGAAGGCGCAGCAGGGATGGAACCGCTGGCGAATCGTCACGATTGGGGCAGTGGCGCTAATGATGCTTGCCATTGGTGCTGCCTTGTGGCTGGCCGGTATCCTATGGTTTGTTCATCCAGCACCTCCGCAACGCACGCTCACTCGCATCACTTTCGATGACGGCCTGCAGAGCGAGCCAACATGGTCACCCGACGGCCGATACATCGCCTACAGCTCGGACCGCGGCGGCAAGTTCGATATCTGGGTGCAGCAGGTAAGCGGCGGCGACCCTATACAGATCACCAAGGGACCGGGGCACCATTGGCAGCCTGACTGGTCGCACGATGGCAAGTACATCGCATATCGCTCCGAAAACGATGAGGGCGGACTGTACATCGTGCCCGCACTGGGCGGCGCGGGATTGGAACGTAAGATCTCATCCTTCGGATACTACCCTCGATGGTCTCCGGACAACTCACAGATTATGTTCCGCGCATATTCCACGTGGATGGTTTCGGACGGCACATTTGTGATGGACGTTTCCCGAGGAACGCCCCAGAGGATATTGGCCGAATTTGGTCACGGTCGGAACATCTTCGTGATTTCAGCCGCGTGGCATCCAGATGGCAAAAGGATTTCGTTTTGGGGATGGGAACAAGGCGCAGAACCCAGTTTCTGGACAATGCCCGCAACAGGCGGACACGCAATTCGATCGGAAATCACCCCCGAAATTCTCAAACAGTTTGGAGATGTATTGGCAAACGCCGGGGATTTCGAATCGAGGATGGATTTGGAATTCTCATGGTCGGCTTCGGGAGAGGCGATTTACTTCGAGCGTGCATTTCGAGGCTCCAGGAATTTGTGGAAGATGTCCGTCGATCCAAAAACGCTGAAGGCCACCGCCGTTGAGCGCCTGACGACAGGACCAGAGTATGACACCCGGGTGGCGCTTTCCCCCGATGGGAGGAAATTAGCGTTTACGGGGGGAACCCGGCGTATTCGAGCCTGGCTCTTTCCATTCGATGCTGCTCGTGGCCGGCTTGGGGGTCCGGGTCAGGCGGTGACTTCGCCTGGTGTGGAGGCCTGGGCAGAAAACCTATCGCAAGACGGCACGAAGTTGGCCTATTGCAGTGTGCGAGGAGGCAAATGGGACCTGTGGACAAAATCACTGTCAGATGGCAGGGAAGCGCCCATCATAGCTGACGATAACAAGCGTGCCTTTCCCAATTGGTCGCCCGACGGAACACGCCTTGCCTACTTGCGCTTCGACAAATCCTCGCCCAGGAATAAGCAGATCATGATTTGGTCCAGCCAGAACCGCCAGGAAGAAGCACTTACCGCACTAAGCGCGGAGGTCCCGCTACCGTTCGATTGGTCCCCCGATGGCAAGCGGCTTCTGGTAACTCGAGAGAATAGCGATAGTCACCAGTGGGACATTTGGGTGATGCCCGGTATAGTCACAGGATCTCCTCGGGGACCAGAGGCGCGAAAGATTACTTCCCACCCAACCTATAACCTCTCCCAGCCGCACTATTCTCCGAATGGTCGATGGATTCTATTCCAAGCGATTACAGATATACCAAGCGTGGAAGGCAGTATCAACGTCATCCCGGCAACCGGCGGACATTGGACCCTTATCTCCAAAAGCCAGCCATGGGACGACAAGCCCCGGTGGTCGCCTGATGGAAAGAAAATCTATTTCATTTCAGCCCGGGGTGGCCTATTCAACGTGTGGGGAATCCGCTTTGATCCAATTAACGGACAGCCAGTTGGAGAGGCCTTCCAAGTGACTGCATTCAAGAACCCGAACCTGATGATCCCAGATAAGATTAACTTCGTCGAACTTTCGCTGACCCAGGACAAACTCGTGCTGGCGATGGAAGAGCGTTCCGGCAGCATCTGGTTCCTAGACAACGTGGACCGCTAGCGGACATAAATCTCAGTGCCTGATAGCGCCGTAACCGGAAACTTGGCTACTGGGCCGCTTCGTCATGGCATGTGGTAGGATGCCGAACCATGCCCAAACATAAAGTCGGCGACCACGTACTGGTCAAACTGTCGGGCGGCAGAATTGTGGAAGCGACTATCAAGGCCATCGTGGATACGACAGAGGGCGTGCGCCTTCAGATCGGCAGTCGCGGTGCACTGGGAAGGACTGAAAAAACTCTTTGAATCACTGGTCGGCCTGTAGGCTCCGCGATGGAGGCTCGCGCTGAGTGGAGGCGCAAGCACCCGAGCCGTTCTGGGCCTGCTACACAAAGTTGGCGTGTTCACCCTGCATGCCCTGCATGAGCCATCTCCTCAGCCAAATTGCCTATTCTTTATTTAGAAACCTTTTCAAGTGGCACGCATCTAAACCTGTACAACCACTTTGACCACAACCCGAAAGCAGCTAGGGTCAATCACCTAGCTGCTTCTCTCCTTTTGTTCATTTGCGTCCGCATCGCCCTCGACGAACGCCGACGGGCACCCGCGCCCTTTGATAAAATGATTTTGTGCTTCCACGCATTCGCCCAATGCGGCTCCGGAAATCGACGAGAACACGCAAACAGCGCAGTACGCCACGTACGGGTTGCTAACAGCGTTGCCCGATTGGCGCGTGATCGAGTTTTTGCGAAAGGTTGGTTGGAGTTGGCAGAAGGCCGCCGACTTTGTGGGTTACCGAATCGATCATCGCAATGTGTGTCGTTACGGTTCAGAAAGTTCCCATCTATTCAGATTCCAAGACAAGTGGGGGAACATCAAGCCCGCAGTCCCACTCCAAAACAAGTCGGGGAGCACCAACCCCCAGCCCCATCAAAAGGACAGAGACGCCGATGCCTAACAGACGATTGTGCGAATACCAGTGCGGACAAACCGTCCGAAGCAAAAGAAAATTTCTTCCGGGACACAGCATTGCAACCGCCAAGATGTGGCGCACGGGCGATGCTAAGCACAGGAAGCGAGAAAGACGCGGCACAATCACCATCAAATACCCGACTCCCAACATCGCGAGTCGCTTCAGTGAGGAAATATGAATTACGAAGAAGCACTAACCGCGCAAGCGGAGAAGAGCGACAAGGCCCAGCTTGACGAACAGAATGCTAAGGCGTGGCACAAAATCTTGGACCGCTGGCCGCTGCGCGATTCACAAGCCAACTACGGGATGCTACTCCAGTGGGCAAATCCCTTGACGCTAGAACCGTTCGAAGAACTCCTGCGAACGAAACCAGCAGGGTTAGAGTTGGACGCAATCTCCCGTGAGCAATTCATTCAAGACATCGTCCAGCAAGTCGGCGGAGATGCGAAAACCAAACGCGACCTCGCCTTTCGTCTTTCAACTTTCAGCCTAGGTCAACTGCGTCAACGCGCCGGAGAGTTGGCATTCAAGAAGACTGTGAGAACTAAAGAGCAGGCGAAGGCATACGTCGCCAGCCAGCGCGACCCGGAACCTCATGGCTACAATGGCACGGGATTCCCCCGCCTTGCAGCGACGCTAGTTCCGCCCGGTGAAATAAAGGCCGTGAATACTGGCGATTTCCTACGCAAGATAGCTCGATCGGATGTCTGGCTTCTGAAGCGCGACGTGAGGATTTACGGTAGTCAGCAGTGCGAACACTTCCTGAATAACGCTTAAGCAGTAGAAGTAACAAAACAAGGACGCGGCGAACCCTGAAACGCCGCAGGAAACATCATGTCAGAAGAAATCATTCTCCAAGGCTTCAACCAGTTCAAAGAACGCTTGAAGCCAGCAGTACTGACCGACACCAAGGTCAACTCCAACATCATAGGCGCGTGGCTCGTATCGAACGGCATCGACGTCAACGTGCTGACCACACCGGAGGAAGTAGCAGACGCCCTGTACCGCGCAACCGTTGCGAACTTCCCACGCCTTGTGTGGACAGTCAAGCCCGCCAAGCTTCAGCTTATGGAGAAGGAAGGCAAGGCACAAATCCAGAAGTCCGCTGCCGCGTCTGACGCAGAGTTTGCTGATAAGGTGAAGAAAAACGAGGCAGCGGAAGCCGACAAAAAGGCTGAAGATGCGGCGCAGAAGTCCACGATACAGATCATCGGTTCATTCTCGTTGACAGGCGGCGGTGATGGCAGACCTATGTACGGGAAGACAGCAGACTTTCAAACCAAGTTGCGTGCCCGTGTGCAGCGTCTTCGCCGTTCCGGTCGTAAGTGGGTGGACATCGAACGCGACATCCGCACAAGGTTAACGAGCTATACGATGCGAACGAGCGTGCCAACGAGCGCGTGGGCTTCTACGAAGGCGGTCTGCTGGCACAGGTGGAGGTCTAATGGGAATCCACATACGTTCAGCACGTCCGCGCCCGTTGCTCGCCCGTATTCAAGGCAAGAACCTGCGCTATTTGGACTCGAAGCTGGCAGATCGAGTAGAAGCCCAGCACGGTGAAAGCATCGCGGGTTGGGTCCAGATCGACCTGAATAAACTAGATGAGGAAACTCGAAACGAGTTGTTGAGCATTGCGCCCACATTGGGGAAGATGAAAGACCCCGATGACGCGATGGCGCAGCACGAAATCATCAACAAAGCGGATATGAATAACGCCGCTCGTCAAAGCGCAAAGATCACGGAGAAGAACGCCGCAATCGCTCGTCTCGATCAGTTCCAGCGCGAGCAGGGATTGGTCCCATCAGACAAAAACGTGCGAGAGATCAGCAACTTCATTGACACGTCGTTCAGCTTGCCGGAGAACTTGCGCGGACGATGGACTGTGCAGACCGTCGATCTCGCCGTGCAATATCTCGGCAGAGATGGTCGCTTGGAGTTCCACAAGCCCGAACCAGCGCAGCCAGCCACACCGCCACAGCCGCAGGTGACCTTGTCGGACGGCAGCAAGCAGTTGCCACTCGACAAGCCAGTGCCATCAAACGCTACGAAGGAACAAGCCCGCGACTACCTAGCGCGTGTTCGTAAGCAACAGCCGTTTGTACGCAACGGTTCTTTCGGCAGTCGATTCTAAGATTCGCCCTGCGAAAGCAGAGGCGATGTCACTGCGAAAGCCGGGACGTATCCAGTAGCGGGAGCGGGGAGGCTTCCCCGTTGTATCGTCCGACGACCTACACCATCGAGACCCCGAGAAGCCTTCGTGGCGCTGATTAGGCACATTGCTGGGCTCGGGGACGGGGCGTATACTACGCCGCGAGGAAAATCATGAACAAGCGCGTTGTGGCTCCTGCTTTGGCGGCTATCGTGGCATTGTGTTGGGCGGTAGTCGGTTACGGGAGAAAATCGGCAGCGGGCGCCCCCAGGCTTGGATCGCCGTATCTCTTTGTGTGGTCGGGCGATGCGGCTCATACCGCGAGCGACTTCCTGGCGGTGATCGACGCGAACCCGGATTCACCAAGTTACGCGCGGATTGTTCAAACGCTGCCGGTGGACGCAAAGGGAATGATGCCACACCACACGGAGTATGAGTTTCCCGCCGGAAACGTGCTGTTTGCAAACGGGTGGGCTGGGCGGCGGACCTTCATGTTCGATTTGAGCCAGCCGCTGCACCCACGACTGATCGGTCACTTCGAAGGACGAGCGGGTTACGGCTTTCTGCACAGTTTTGCACGGCTGCAGAACGGAAATGTGCTGGCGACATTTCAGTCGCACGGGGAGGGGTATGCGCCGGGTGGAGGCCTGGTGGAGTTAAAGCAGGATGGGTCGGTGGTGAGGTCAACATCGGCAGTTGATCCGGGCGTCGACAAAGACTTGATCTGGCCCTATAGCCTGGTGGTTGTGCCGAAGGCAGATAGAATCGTGAGCACGAGCACGGTAATGGGATGGCCAGACTGGAAGGAACTACCGGCAGGTTCGTGGCCGCTGGAAAAAATTAACACGAAGGATACGTCGCAAGTGCAATTGTGGCGTTCCTCGGATTTGCATTTGCTTAAGACCGTGACACTTCCCAAAGACAGCGGCCATCACGACGAGAACCCGGCAGAGCCGCGATTGCTGAACGATGGATCCGTGTACGTGAATACATTCCGATGTGGACTATTTCTAATGAAGGGAATAAGCGGAGCACAACCTTCAGCGCAAAGGGTGTACAGCTTCCCAGGTGGGACTGACATGCACTCATTTTGCGCCGTTCCAGTGGTGATTGGTCACTATTGGATCCAAACAGTAGGCGCATTGCCAGGTTTAATCGCGTTGGACGTGAGCCAGCCGGAGAAGCCGATCGAGGTGTCCCGACTGACTTTCGATAAGCAGTTCGTGATGCCGCACTGGCTGGCAGCCGATCGTAAGGGGGACCGGGTAGTAGTGACCGGAGATGAAGGAAGTTGGGTACTTGTGGTGCGCTTCGATGCGGAGAAGGGTAAGTTGACGCTCGACCAGACGTTTCGCGAAGCGGGGTCGGCTGTTCCGGGGATCAATTTTGACCGCGAGCAGTGGCCGCACGGCAAAACGGGGCGAGCGATTGTGCATGGGGCGTTGTTCGGCCCGGATTGAAGAGGGGAGAGCTTGTTACGGTTCAACTCCTGATAAGGTTACCGGTAACTTGGGTACCAGTGCCTAGATGTCTTGTTTTACAAGACAGGTAAGCTATACGGAGCGAGACTTTTTCCAGTTCAGCGAGGGGAGCTCAGAGTTGGCTGCGCGCCGTAAATAGGCGGCAGCGTATGCTTCTGCACGTTCTTTTCCCTGGTCGATGTCATCAACTGGCTCGGACGGAGCAATCCAGGTTTTCGCATTTACATTGTAAACAGAGGCCTGCACCCCAAGCGGACTCCGCTCCGAAAATAGTCGTAGATGTTCCTGGCCAATAATCACCTCGGCCCAGAACCCTTGTTCTAACATTGCCAACTCCAAGGCGTGAGAATGAGGAACCGAGTTTATCTCGAATCCGTTGTACTTTCGACGATGCCTCGAACTCGTCGACTACAAATAGTTACGGGATTTTCGCCCCGTTCGGTAAGGCCCTAGTACGCGGGGCGCTAGTATTTACGATCTTAATTATGTATGCGCCACAGACTCCGCTTTTGGGTCCGCCAACTGCGGGGATTGTGCCGTTGCGGGCGCATTCTTCCAAATAAAAGGGGCTGAGTCCTGTGTACTGCGCGGCGGCTTCGATGCGGAGACCACGAGTCGCTCTTCCTACGTGAACACCTAGACGAGTATTTGGATGGGCTGGGGGAGCAGGCTGTGAAGCGTGCGGAAGAGCGCCGCAAGGCAACTGCGAAGGCGGCGGCTTAAAGCCGCCCCGCCTTGTCGATTTTCGATTGTTCATCATCGCCGCTCGGCGACACGTCATCAAGGTAAAGCTGCGTTACTTCCAGCGAGGAGTGGCCGAGCCACGATTGAATCTTGCGAATGTTGATGCCGCTGTGAAGCCAACGCGTAGCGGCGGTCTTGCGCAGGCGGTGCAGGTAGTGCTTCTCGCACACTGGCCGAGTTTCGCAGGTAACGTCGACCAGCTTCCGCAGGTGGTATTTCCCGTCCATCATTTTCGTCTTGCACGCCCCGCAGTTCAGACCAGCGCTCTTTGCCACGGCTTTGAACTTGCGGAGGAAGTGCCCCTCAGGTTTCCCGCCCTCGGCTTGGAATATCCAACGCCCCTTCACCCGAGGCTTTCGTGTCTTCAGCATTTCACAGACTTCAGTAGTCAGCGGAGTGACCCGAATCTCGTGGTTCTTGGGCGCAAAGTCCACATCATCCTTGCCCTCGACTTTGTATGTCTTCCCGACGAGGTCGATGTCATCCCACGTTGCGTACATCACCTCTTGTTCACGGCAGCCAGTGCTCAAAAAGAAAGCGTAACGTTCCCATTCCTCCTCGGTCATTGCCTCAAACAATTTTTTGATCTCGGCATCGGAATATGCGCGAGGCTTCTGCTTTACGGGCTTGGCAACGCTGACCAGTTTCGAGGCGTATTCGACGCCAGTGTCTTTCACGTGATCCTTGAGAAGGGAGAACACAACGCCCATTTTGGTTTGAATGGTTTTCTTCTCGAACTCTTCCGCTTCCAAAATTTCCATATAGGAATCGAGAGCGTCTGCGGTCGCAAGGTCCGCAACGAAGCGCACCCCCTTCGGCAGGTGTGTGAGCAGGTGATTCAGCGTCGTGGTGTATGAAGCAACGGTCTTGGGGCGCTTGCGTTTCTTCAGTTTCAGGAATTGTTCAACGGCATCTTTGATAGTGGTTTTGCCAGCATTCAGCGCGTCTTTGAATTCGGTGACCGTCAAACCTTTCGCGGCAGCCTCGGAGGCGATTTTCACGCCGTCAGAGTTCTTGTTGGCATCCTCGACGGACTTGAACGGCTGAGACCAGCGGCGCTTGCCTGTGGCATCCGTGAATCGAACGTGAAAGGACGCGTCCTTGGGAGGACGGCCTTTCCCGACCTTCTCGTATCTCCAGCTTCCGTGCGGGTCTTTGAATCGGGCGTAAACTGCTGCCAAGGACCACCTCCAGTTAATCTGGGAAAATGGTAGCAAGGTGGTAGCAGCCTGTAAATAGTACTAATTTATTGGGAGATTTTGGTATGGCGGAGAGGGTGGGATTCGAACCCACGGTACGGTTCCCCGTACGCTCGCTTTCGAGGCGAGTACTTTCAACCACTCAGTCACCTCTCCGCAGTGGTCGGAGTATTTAGTTTAGCAGAGCCGCGGTTGCCAAGGCTACGGGGCGCAGTGGGCGGGTGAGCGAATGTATTGCGTGGCGCCATGGAAAAGCAGAAGCAGATCCCTCGCTTCGCCCGGGATAACAACGGAGAGAATTGGGGTGTGGTAATGGATGGAGAATTCAGCGGCGGGAGGCGAAGAACGATTGCAGGAGAGAAGCGGAGTCTTCGGCTAGGATGCCGGGCGTGACTTCGACTTGATGATTTAATTTGGGGCTGGAGAGAAGTTGGAAACAGGAGCGGAAGGCGCCACCCTTGGGATCGTCGGCGCCGTAGACGAGTCTTGGGACGCGAGCCTGAATGATCGCGCCGGCGCACATGGCGCAGGGCTCGAGCGTGACGTAAAGAGTGGTGTTGGCAAGGCGGTAGTTGCCGAGGATTCGCGCGGCCTCGCGCAGGACGACGATTTCGGCATGCGCGGTGGGGTCATTGTCGCGAATGGTGCGATTGCCGGAGCGCGCGAGGTCCGCATCGTTGCGAACGAGCACCGCGCCGATGGGGACTTCGCCGGCGTCGGCGGAAGCGCGAGCCTGCTCCAGAGCAAGGCGCATGAAATGGAGATCGTCGGGCACGGCAAGGTGAGAATAACACGGCAGGAGAGCGTGTTCGCTCGTTGAGAAGGAGAGAGCGGAATAGATTGCGAACGTGGGTGTTGGGAGAGTCCTTGACAACGGCGCGATGGGGAAAGAGACTGAAAGTATGAAAGAACTGGTAGGACGGCTGTTTCAGGTCGATTTCCTGAAGGGAATGCGCGTCACGTTCAAGACTCAGCATCCCGATAACGTCTATACGGAGCAGTATCCGCTGGAACGGCCGATGGTGGCGGAACGGTTCCGCGGAGCGCCGAGGCTGAACAAGAATCCGGAAACAGGGGAGACGCTGTGCATCGCGTGCAACCTGTGCACGCTGGCTTGCCCGGAGAACCTGATTGTGGTGGGCTGGGAACGCGACGATGCAACGCGGCGCAAGGTTCTGACGACGTTCACCTATGACACTTCGCGCTGCATGTTTTGCGGTTTGTGCGAAGACGCCTGCCCAACCGACGCTCTGGAATTAACGCAAGATTTTGAGATGGCGTATTACAGCAGGGAAGGCGCGATCTGGGATCGCCACCGGCTGGAAGAAGGCCCGACGCCAACGCGCTACACCCGATAATCAAACATGGAAATTCGCCGAGATCCCATCACACAAAGCTGGGTTGTATGCGGTCAACGGGAAGAATTGGGAGAGAAGGATACTCCATGCCCGTTTGATGCGGGTGTTGCGGAGAACGCCAAAACGTTGCTGGTTTGGCCGAGCGAAGGCCCCTGGCAGGTGCGGGTGATTCCGCATCCCGACGCGCTGTATCGCGTGGAGAACGAACCGGGGCGAGCGGCGGAAGGCATCTACGACAAGATGGGCCCGCTGGGCGCGCACGAAATCGTCATCGAAACTCCGCAGCACGATAAAGAGCTCTCCCAGTTGAGCGATGACGAGATCGACCGCGTGCTGTGGGCCTGGAGCACGCGAATCGCGGACCTGAAAAAAGATGCGCGATTCAAATATATAAGCGTGTTCAAAAATCAAGGCGCACTGGCCGGGCAAGAATGGGAGCACTCGCATTCCGAAGTGACCGCAACGATCTTCGTGCCCCGGCGAATCAAGTATGAGCTGAGCGCGGCGCACGAGTGGTTCAAAGACCGCGAACGCTGCGTGTTCTGCGACATCGTGCGGCAGGAAGAAAAGCAGGGCAAGCGCATCGTGGATGTGCAGGGTGATTACTATGCGCTGTGCCCGTACGCTTCGCGCGTGCCATTTGAAATGTGGCTGCTGCACCGCCGCCACAATCACCTGTTTGAACAGCCGCGACCCGGCTCGAACAGGAAACAGTTAGCTGCCCTGATGGGGCGGGTGCTGCGCAGGCTGGGAAAAATTGCACCGGCATTTCACCTGGTGGTGCACACGGCGCCCAATACGCGAAACAAGAAGGGCGAACTTTCCGGTTACTGGAAAACCTTGGCGGACGACTATCATTGGCACATCGAAATAATGCCGATCCTCGAGAAGCGCAGCAAGTCCTACAGCATCAAAGAGGTGTACTTCAACGCGGTCCTTCCGGAGCAGGCAGCCGAACAGTTGCGCTCCATCGATCCAAATTCATGAACGTGTCACGCCAGAGGAGTGGCGAGCGAGGTGGCATCATCACCAACCTTGTGGCGCTTCTGTTTGTGGTGGTGCTGTGCGTGGTGGTGTACGCGGCGCGGCATCCGATCCTGCGTTTTGCCGCCGAGACTTGGATTGTGAACGAGCCGGCAGCGCATGCGGACGCCATCGTTGTGCTTGGCGACGATAATTTCTACGGAGACCGCGCAACGCAAGCAGCGCAAATGTTCCGTCAAGGGGTGGCCCCTGTCGTAGTGGCCAGCGGGCGAAGGCTGCGGCCAAGTGCGGGCATCAGCGAATTAATGGAGCACGACCTGATCGAGCGGGGCGTGCCAAAAGAAAAAGTAGAACGGTTTGCTCATGATGCCGAAAATACGCGCGAGGAAGCCGTAGCCCTGCGACGCCTGGCACGGGAAAAGGGATGGAAGAGCGTCGTGGTGGTGACTTCCAACTACCACACGCGGCGAGTGCGGTACATCTTCCAGAAGGTGTTCGCCCCTGGCGTGGCGGTGAGCGTGGCCAGCGCCCGGGATGGGAGTTTTGACCCTGAGCACTGGTGGGAAAAGCGCAAGTCGGTGAAGGACTTTTTGGGGGAACTGGTGGGGATGGTAGCGGCAGTGTGGGAACTGCGACATGAAGGCGGCCAGGGAGAAAAATCCGCCGGGGTGAGCCGAGTTTTAGTACAACCTATGGACCAAAACGGCACAAAAAGTGTGCAAAAAAGTTCCCTTGCTCTTTACAGGATATAAGTGCTGTAATATCTTAAGGTTTCTGAGTCGCGGCACCCGACCAGCCCAACAATGCGACTTTGGAAAGCAGCAGCGACGTCGAGGTGTATTCAATGTGGCGGAAAGCAAGACGGGAAGGTGCAGTCTCCTTCTGAGAATTCCGCCAAGCCCTCGAATCCCACACTCGGAGTTGGACCAATGACAACTAACCCAAAAGATGCGTTTGGCGGAACGCAGAATGCTTCGAAGACAGTAGGCTGTGTCAGCCAAGGAATCAAGATTAAAGGCGAATTGACCGGTACGGAAGACCTGTTCATCGATGGAAATGTGGAAGGAAAGATTTCGCTCGGCAACTCCGTGGTGACGGTTGGGCCGAACGCAGTTGTAAAAGCAGATATTACCGCGCGAGAGGTCGTGGTGCGCGGGCGGGTGGACGGCAAGCTGTACGGGTCGGAGCGCATTCAGATTTGGCACACTGCGAAAATCAATGGCGACATGAAATCCGAGCGAATCTCGATCGAAGAGGGCTCGGAATTGCATGGACAGATGGAAGCAGGAAAGCTCAGCAGCAGCGCCGCCGAAGCGTTTGTGACTGGAACGCCCAAGAAATCGGAATCGAAGGTCAAAGAAGCAGGTAGCGGCGAAGGAAAGGCGTCATCGGGAGCAGCGGTGGCGGGAGCGGATTGAGACATGGGATTTTTGAATAAGTTGGGAATTTCGATGGGAAGCAGCACCACGCGCGAGAACACGCGCACGCTTCCCGAAGAACGGAAGGCAGCGGGAGGAAAGCACGGGCCACCGGCGGTCGGGAGTTCGCGCAGCCCTGAAATGCAGGGAACATCGCGCGTTTCGAATGGGCTGAAAGAATTCCTGTGGAATTTGGACGGTCTGGGCCGCGGAACTCTGTTGGATCTGGGCCCCGCATGGCAAACCACGCTGAACTTTTTCATCGAACGGGGATTCCGAGTTTCTTCCGAAGACATTCTGCGTGGATGGGCTGACTTCTACGCGGAAGACGAAGCGCGTATCGGAGCGGAAAAGACAGTCGAGAACTACGAAGAGCGGCTGCCGGAAGTTCGTGCCAAGCGGTTTCTGGAAAAGAATCTGCAATACAAACCGGGTTCTTTTGACGCGCTACTGCTGTGGGATGTGCTGGACTATGTGGATGCAACGCTGGCGAAGATCATGGTGGCCCAGTTGACGGAACTCCTGAGGCCCGGAGCCGTGGTACTGGCGATGTTTCACAGCAAGAAGCCCGAAGGCTTTCAAAGGTACCGCGTGGCGGACACGACCACGCTGCAAGTATTGTCGGCGAAGCCTCTGTTGCCGGCGCAGAAGATTTATCAGAACCGCGAGATTCAGGAGCTCTTCGGAAGATACCGCAGCATGAAATCGTTCGTGGCGCGCGACCAACTCCGAGAGACACTGTTCATCAAGTAGCGCGCGGATATCCACAGGTCAATTCATAGAGAACACAGAAGATAGCGTTAATCCTCTTCTACACCAAGAATCCTATTGCGTCCCACAAGACCGGGGCGTACAAGCGGAGTGTGAGCTCATAGAGCTCCGGAGGGGACGGATGACTCCACCGGGCTTAAAAGCGAAACAAAGCTGAACACACCGCGCACGCGGTGCGAGTCGCTGGTGAAGCAAACCGCAATACGGGTTGCTCAGTTCGCGACGCAGCAAAAAAAGCAAAAAAGGGGGAGCTGTCAAGCTCCCCTTTTTGCATTTATAGCGATTCCAATTTGCTCCAATGTCTTACTAGGCTGGCGATGGATACGCGTTGCGTTCCTCTATGATGGTGGCTTCCGCCGTGGTGCTTGCCGGAGTGATGATTGGCGTGCTGCCCATGGGTGTGGTGCGACGTCGATTGAGGATGGGATCGATAGGCCACGGCTGAAGTAGTAACTGACGTAGATCGCGGCGCGGCAAAAGCCACCACCGGCGCCAAAGCTAAGACAACAACGGACAACAGACGATTCACGCTAAGTCTCGCAAGATGAAATTCCCCTGTTTGCCTAATCACCATCCGCCTAAAGATTTGGACCTGGCCACGCCGTAGGTGCTGACTCCGGTCATGTACAACATGGGCAGGCGCGCCAGCTTGTGGTGCCCGGTCTTGTGGAGCAACCAAGCGCCACCCAAAGCGACAGCGTCGAAGCCTGCGGTGAGCGCCACGTTCCCAGGGCAGGATTGCGTGAGCAGGCGCTCCGGTCGCCCATGGTGCAAGAAGTTACAGGTCTGGGCCATGTCGAAGCTACTCATCACCACCATGCCAGTGAACTCCAGCTTCATCGGGCGATCCCAGAAACGTGGCTCACGCTGGACGGTCCGCACCTCTACGTTGAGCTTAGGTCGCGGCGAATCGGGCAACCCATAGGCCGGCAGCACCCATAATAGGAATAGGCACAGGACCTTCATAGCGAGAAAAAACTCAACCGCCGAAGCGAGCTTCGAGCATGTGGATCACGGCGTTCTGCTTGGCGATCACTTGCGCCTGCCAAACCAGCGCAACAGACATCACACTCATGGTGAAAATGCAAAGAGCCAGAACGAGGCCCATCTGAGTTTCGTTCGCAGGTACGAAGATCATTCGGCGCAACCAGGCCATGGGAACGGGTCTCCTGAAATTTCAGCCCATTCTGCGGGTGAGCTGAGTATTGGTTGTTCAACACATTCGGGAGCAATTACTGTGCCATGGTTGAGACCGGGTTTTAGTACCATCATTACCGCGTTTTTCGCGCCTTTTTGCTGCTTTCCCATTTTTGCTCGCAAGTGTTTCCCGCGGCACAAGTAAATCTCGGCACACTTTGGACACTCTGTTTCCGCCGTTACACGCGCTTGGCGAGGATGGACTCCAGTGCGGTTTCCCATGTATCCGGCGCAAAAAGAGGCAGAGAGAGAAGGGAAGTGCGAGCAGATAAGTCCGCGCCCGATGAAGCCGAAGACCGGTCCGCGAGAAGTATGGCGCGATTGCAACACGGGAACAGTTCCGGCGCTTCCTCTGAGGTAGCGATGGCAATCGTGAAGGGATGGGCGCGAATCGCACGCTCATAAAGCGCGGTGAGCTGGCGAATACAAGTGGCGAGACTGGCGCCAACCACCAGCGACCAAAGATTTCCGCGAGGCCGCAGTCCCAGATTTTGCCGAGCGGCTTCAGCCTGAAATTTTCTGATTTCCCCGTCGGAAGCGCCGGCGAAAAAGAACAACTCGTCAAAATCTCGTTGGCGCAATAACTCGGCTTCGCGTTGGGGCAGCCCAACATTCTGGGAAAGCTCGCGCGGTGACAGTGTGCGAAGAGCGACCGCTTCAATGCCTGTGCCTTCCGCTAGTTGGTCAAGAGCCTCCGCGGCGGCGGGCTGCGGCGTCGCAACGGGGATGACGGTGAAGCGCGCAAACCGAATGGTGTGCGCAGGCTTCAGGTGGAAATAGTCCTCCGGGAGGTATACGCCGGAGCCTCCTTCTGCAATGAAAGGCGCGGCATGGCCCAATTTGCGGATGGCGGAATCGAGCTCATGGCGATTGCGCGAGCTGAGCCAGACGCAAGGTAGATTCGCTTCTTCCAGTCCCGCCAGGAAATCCTGGAAGCCCGTTAGCGGCTTGCCGGACGTCGAGACGAGATTGTCGATGGCGATGTAGACAAGCTTGTTGGACGAACGCAAAGGAACGCTCCGTGGCTCGCGCAAGAATTGTAGCGGAATCGCAGGAACGAGGGGGACAAACAAGAAGACGGCGGGAAAAGAATTCCCCGCCGTCTTCCCAGGTGTTACTTATCCAGGTTGGTCAGTTGCCAGAAGACTTGCTGGATGCAGCGGCGGTCGTGGGCTGATCCGGAACATTCTTCGGAACGCTCAGGTAGCCGCTGATTTCGTTTTTGCCGACCTTGTTGATGACGAGTTCTTCGGCCTGATGGCTGCCAGGACGATAGAAGATCATCGGTTGATTGGCGGCGCGGTTCTTGTCGTCATAGCGCTTGTCGTCGACGGTCACGATCTGGTTGACGCGGTTCTTCTTTTCGTTGGTGCCCTTCAGTTCAACCGTGACGTTTCCGACCTTCTGAGGCTTGTTCTTGCCGACGATGGTGAACTCAAAATAATCGCGTTCGCCCTTGCGGCGGAGCAGGTCGATTTCATCGTGGTTGCGGGCGATCAAGGTGCCGAGCTCGCTCTTGGCCATGTTGAGATCGGAAATGGTCTTATCGAGGTTGGAGCTGACCGCGGTCACCTTGGTGTCAACAGTCTTGACGTCATCGGAAGTGGCCTTGGTGGCGAGCTCAGAGTGCACGGAGGTGTCGAGAGCGGTGATCTTATCCGATGTCTGGTTGATCTGATCGGCCGCTTCCTGACGAGCCTTCTTCAGCTGCCCTTGGGTAATCTTCAGCTTGTTGGTGACAACCTTAAGATCACCCTGCAGGTCGGTGTTGGCCTTTTCATCCTGGGCGATGCGGTCCTTCAGCGAGCTGACATCCTGCTGAACTCCCGTTTGAATGGACTTCACCTGATCCGTGAAAGCCTGCTTGGTGGCATCGAGCTTGTTGGAGTTGTTCCACGCCCAACCCAGCCCGCTCAAAGCAAGCAATGCAAGAATCACGATGGCTGGCAGATGCCAGGTCGGCGAACTGTTCGTTTGCACATTTTTGTAATCTTCAGACATATCAGACATATTCGGTTCCTTCTCCTCAACCCTAAATGGGTACGGCTCTCTCGATTTAGGCCGCTCGAATTGGCGGCGCGATCTGGAAACTGTCCATAAGGACAGCACGCTAGGGACCGCAGGTTTCAAATCGGGTATTCGCTGTAAGTAATTGAGGGAAAGCCCGTTAGGAATCCACAAAGGAAATGGGGGCGGTACTAGTTCCTGCAAAGTTTACGCGAAGATGAACAACCTTCACAACTTTCTTAGGTCTTGTTCGACTTCGACTAGGTGGTGCCTAATGGGCCGACTCCCAGCGCCTGCAGGTCTGCCCGAAGCTGTTCGGGGGACTGGAACTGAATTCCCGACATGCCCAGCCGCCGGGCCGCCTCGACATAGGCGAGGATGTCGTCAATATAAACCGCTTCCTGGGCGCGCGTCTTGCAAGCCTTCAGAGCCGCTTGGTAGATAATTGGGCTGGGTTTGCTGGCGCCGACGGTGCAGGAATAGGTCCTTACGGCCGCCGGGAAGAATCGAAAGAACTCGTAGGTGGACTCAAGCTTGGCCACATGGATCGGATCGGTGTTAGAGAGCAGGCCGAGTCGATAGTGCTTGGATAGGGACTCGAACAGTGGGATGGGGAGAATCGGTTCAGGGTCCAAGGTGCTATTCCAGACGGCAGTAAACTGCTCGAAATCGAGCGCAATGCCGAGACGCGAGGACAGGTTCAGGTACCAGTCGCGCGGCGACATGCGTCCTTCCTGCCAATCACCCCAGCGCGGGTCTTTCTCGATGGCGGACCACAATTCCTCGGGAGAAAGGGAGAGACCCTTGGCGAGGCCAGCCTTTGCGCGGCCAACATCGACGCGCACCAGCACGCGGCCGATGTCGAAAATGATGGTACGAATTCCGGAGCCGGCCATCGGTCAGCGTTCCTCCGGGGCTGAGCGTGCAGCGCCAGGGGCTGGGCTTGCAAGCGTAGAGCGGCGCGACCGCAGATATCCGATGATAGGCGGCAGAATTGAAAGGAAGATAATTGTCCCGATGATGTAATGAAGGTATTTGCCGATATTGGGGATTCTGGAGCCGGCGACATACCCGCCAACGAGCATGCTGCTGATCCAAAGGGTTCCGCCAAAGATGTCATAGATGAGATAGGTGGAATAGCGCATCGCTGCGGCGCCTGCGACTGGAGGGCAAAACGTGCGGACGATGGGAACGAAGCGAGCCAGGATTACGGCCCGGCCCCCATATTTTTCGTAGAAGTCGTGAGCTCTCTGGAGATGACTACGCCGGAAGAATAACGAATCCTCGCGACGGTATAGGGCTGGACCGGCCGAGCGTCCGATCCAGTAGCCTAGCTGATCACCGGCAATGGCGCAGAGGATGCCGGGGATAAGCAACCAGCGCAGCGGAATTACGTTTTGTCCGGCGAAGATGCCGGCAGTGACGAGCAGGGAATCGCCAGGCAGAAAGAACCCAACGAAGAGGCCTGTCTCCACAAAAATGATGGCGCATACGAGGCTGGGACCGCCCCAGCTGATCAGTTGCTTGAGCCCTTCGGGGTCGTAGAGGGTGTGAAGGAGGTGGCGAATGTATTCCAGCAAGCGGCTCGGTGCCTCGCAGAAATGGGAATTGGGGACAGCGCGCGGGAACGCAGATTCAAATAAATGCCCCAGCTCATACGGTAACAGAAAACCGCCGGATTCTCCGCACTATCCTCCCAGGTGACGAACACAGTGGTGAGGAAGAGGAGCCAGCTGGAGGAGCGCGTCATTGGAGTGAACCTGCCAGCAGGATCTCGCCCTGTTTGCCAAATTCAGAGTGCGTCTTCGAGTTTCGGAGGGAAGAGTTTCTTGATCAGCGGGAGAGCGCTGGTGGCCGCGGCGGCGCCGGCTTCCATGGCTTCGTCGATGCGGTGGAAATCATCCCAGGCCAGGGGCTGCACGTCGGGGCGGAGAACCAGGTCCGCGTGGCGCTCCCAGGCTTCGAGCTGATGTTTCTGCGCGGCACTGACGGCGCGGCTGACCACTTGAAAGATGTTGGAGGGCCTGCCGCGATGGCCGTCGTGCAAACCCACCGAAACGCCCACTACGATTTGAGCGCCAAGTTCGCGGGCTGCACGTGTGGGCACGGGCGCCACTAAGCCGCCGTCGGCCAGGCACCTGGTGCCAAGCTGCACCGGTTCGAACAGCCCGGGAAACGCGCAGCTGGCGCGGATCGCGTCCGCGATGCTGCCCTGCTTGAACAGCACGGGATCGCCAGTGCCTAAATCTGTAGCCACGATCACTGTGGGGATCAGCAGATCCTCAAATTGCTTGCTATCGAAGAAGCGCTGAACCAGCGCGCCAAGGCGTTCGTTGCTGGCCAGCCCAAACCGCGAAACCCTCCAGCGGGCGAAATCGCGAAAGCGAATCTCGCGACACTTCGCAACGATGTGGTCAAGCGGCGTCCCGCTGGCATAAGCCGCGGCGATGATGCTGCCGATACTGGTGCCCGAGAGGCAGGAGAAAGGGATGTTGTTCTCCTCCAGAACGCGCAGAACCCCAAGGTGCGCGTAGCCGCGCGCGAAGCCGCCGCCCAATGCCAGCGCAACGCCGGGCCGCAAGGGCGGCTGCTCGGCAAGGAAATAGGACGGATGTAGCCTGCGTGTCACGAAGATGAGATTCGCAGAATCCGCGGATTGAGTGCGATGGGACATGTGTCCCGAATTTTTGGTACGAACGTACCCACGCGGGAGAAATCAAATGGGACACTGGCAAGAAGGGCAGGGAGTACGGAAATACTAGACGAGTACCCTCGCTGTACCATTGGCGCATACCGCCGGCTGAGCGAACCTACCCTACGAAACATGCAGTGCATGGCTTGTCTGAGGGGCTACATGGAAATCGGATACAACGGTTGGATGGGGCACTCGGTGGTTCTGCAGGTTGCTCTGGGCGACATCCGGGTGCCACTGCGGGGAAAGCTGTTGAAGGAGAACAGCGACTCCGTGCGTTTGAGGATTGGGGAAGGCTGGGACGTCGATATTTACAAGGCGATGATCCAGGCGGTGGAAGAAGACAAGATGGCCATGATACCGGCATGAGGGGAGGCGTCATGAAGAAGGAGATACCGAAGTACGTTACACAAGCTCGCGCGGCATACCTGTTGGGAATCCCAACGCAAGAGATCAGCAGGATTTCCCAGGAGGGTGGAATCGGGCACGTGGAGCGGGCTGGAGATGTAGAAGAGCGGTTTTTCACCTACGAAGAACTTCAGCGGATTTGTGTGATGGCGACGTGTGAAGGAGCAGCAACGCACTAGAAGGCATTGATTTTCCTGCGGCCCCCCTCAGGAGTACCCCGAACCCCAGCTCATCGCCCCGGTGAGCTGGGGTTTTTTTGTTTGCCACATCCCGTGCATTTCTCTACTATTGAAACGTTTTAGAAACTCTTTGACAGAAATCGCCAAGATGAGGAAACTGGCCGCTGGCTCCGGTCATTCGTTCGTTCCCATCATCACCAACTACGGACGGCCGTTGGATCGTAAAAGACAGAAATTGCTCTTGCTTTGAATCTTTTGGAAGCGAGGAAGGCAAAAACTTGCACCTGACAGCACTCGATTGGGCAGCGATCGCAGGGTATCTGATCATCACGCTGGTTCTGGGACTCTATTTCCGGCGGAAATCGGGAAAGAGCACGGAAGACTATTTCGTTTCGGGCCGCGAAGTGAGTTGGTGGCTGGCGGGAACGTCAATGGTGGCCACGACGTTTGCGGCGGACACGCCTCTGGCGGTAACCGGATTGGTTTACACGCAAGGAATCGCCGGCAACTGGCTTTGGTGGAGTTTCCTGCCGTCGGGAATGATGACGGTGTTCTTGTTCGCGCGCTTGTGGCGACGCTCCGGCCTGATTACCGACGTGCAATTCGCTGAGTTTCGTTATGCGGGGAAGCCCGCCGCGTTTCTGCGAGGATTTCGCGCGGTGTATCTGGGCCTGCTGATGAATTGCTTGATATTGGGATGGGTGACGAAGGCGATGGTAAACATCATCAGCACGTCGATGGGAATCAGCGATGCCAAAGCTCTGGCGATTTGCGTTTTCTTCTTGATGCCGTTCACGGGAATTTACGTCTCGCTGGGCGGATTGTGGGGCGTGCTGTGGACGGACCTGTTCCAGTTTGTTTTGAAGATGGCCATTGTCATTGCCGTGGCTTGGTACGGAGTGCAAGCCGTCGGCGGCATGCCGCAATTGCTGGAGAAGTTGGCGGCAATGCGAGCCGCAAAAGGTCCGGGTGCCAGCGACATCACCGCGCTGCTGCCGAGTTTTTCGCGCGGTTTTACGGGCGAGGCGTTATGGACGTTGCCCGTAATCACGTTTGTCGTGCATTTGGCGGTGCAATGGTGGGCGTTCTGGTATCCGGGAGCGGAACCGGGTGGCGGCGGCTACGTGGCACAGCGAATCTTCAGCGCGCGCGATGAGCGGCACGGCTTGTTGTCGGTGTTGTGGTTCAACCTGGCCCACTACGCGTTGCGGCCTTGGCCCTGGATTCTTACCGCGCTGGCAGCGGTTGTCCTGTACCCAAATCTGGCGCAGCCCGAACGCGGCTTCATGCTGGTGGCTACGCGACACACGCCTCACGCGTTGTTGGGGATTTTGCTTGCCGGATTCATGGCCGCGTTCATGTCCACGCTGGCCACGCAGTTCAATTGGGGCAGTTCGTACCTGGTGGAGGATTTTTATCGGCGATTCGTGAAGAAGAACGGCAGCGAATCGCACTATGTGAACGCGTCGCGGCTGGCCACGTTATTTCTAGTCCTTGCGTCGGCGTGGGTTTCCATGCAACTGCAATCCGTCAGTTCGGGATGGAGGATCGTGCTGGAGCTTGGCGCGGGAACTGGTGGCGTGTACCTGCTCCGCTGGTACTGGTGGCGCGTGAATGCGTGGAGCGAAATCTCCGCGATGGCCGCGGCGTTAGTTACGACGCTCTCGCTGCACAGCCACGCCTTGTGGATGGCGATTGCCGGACGGCCGCAACCATTCTCTGGCTCTGACCCGGTGATCTTTGCCAAGACAACTTTGTGCACCACCGGCATTACCACGCTGGTGTGGGTCGCGGTTACGTTGATTACCGGGCCAGAAAACGGCGATGTACTGGTGAAGTTCTATCGCAAGGTGCGGCCCGACATTCTTGGATGGAAGCCAGTGGCAAAACTCAGCGGGGTTGAGGAAGTCACGCAGGATCTGGGCAAGAACCTTGTCAGCTGGATCACTGGCTGCGTGTTCGTTTACGCGGCGCTCTTCTCGATTGGGCAATTCTGTTTTGGCCGAATGACGGCGGGAGCGGTGTTGGGGCTGGTGTCGGTGCTGTGCGGTGTGGCATTGTATCGGCTTATGCCAAAGCCCAACGAGTGGCGCGTCTAGCCGAATGACGGCGCCAGTGCGAAAAGCGGGAACGCATCATGCCGTTCTCGCGGGTTTCCTCGGTTGGACGCTGGATGCGTTCGATTTCTTCGTGATCGTTTTCTTGTACGACACGCTGGCGCGGGAATTCAGCGTCTCCAAAAAAGCCATCATCTTCACGACTACGGCCACCTTGGCGCTTCGCCCGGTTGGAGCGTTGCTGTTTGGCGTGCTTGCTGACCGGTTTGGCCGGCGCATTCCGCTGATGGCCAATGTCATTTATTTTTCCATTATCGAGGTGGCTTGCGGTTTCGCGCCCAATTACACGGTGTTCCTGATTTTGCGCGCTCTTTTCGGCATTGGCATGGGCGGAGAGTGGGGCGTGGGCGCGTCGCTGGCGATGGAAGCGGCGCCGGTTCGTTGGCGCGGAATCCTCAGCGGAATTTTGCAGAGCGGCTACTCGAATGGCTATTTACTTGCCGCCATTGCGGCGCGCACCGTGCTGCCGGCTTGGGGCTGGCGACCCATGTTCTGGCTGGGCGCGCTGCCCGCGATGCTGGCGCTCTACATCCGTACCAAGGTGCCGGAATCGGAAGCATGGCAACAACATCGCGCGGAGAGTGTGGGCCATTTGCTGCGCGTGGTGGCGGCCAATTGGAAGCGCTTCGTCTACCTGGTGGTGCTGATGACGTTCATGATGTTCCTTTCGCACGGCACGCAAGACCTTTATCCGGACTTCCTGAAGGAAGTTCATAAGGTGAGTGCGGCGCGCGTCGCAGACATTGCCATGCTGTACAGCGTGGCCGCGGTGGTTGGCGCGGTGATTTTCGGCGCGCTCTCGCAACGCGTTGGGCGGCGCAAAGGGATGATGGCGGCGCTGACCTGGTGCTTACTGGTGATTCCGCTTTGGGCGTTTGGCGGGGGATTGTTTGCGATTCTGCTGGCTCCGGTGTTGATGCAGATGGGCGTACAGGGAGCCTGGGGCGTGATTCCGGTGCATTTGAACGAACTGGCTGCCGACACGGCGCGCGGGCTGATGCCGGGGTTGGCGTATCAACTGGGAATTCTGTTCGCTTCACCCACGAACTCGATCCAATTCGCGTTGCGCGAACGCTTCGGCTATCAGTGGGCGCTGGCTGGGTTCGAAGTGGTCACGATTGTGTCTCTCGCTTTGCTGCTATGGCGCGGCGCAGAGGCCCATGGCAAAAGCTTCGTTCGTACC
>CAWBVH010000053.1:0-49824 GCA_963792145.1 Candidatus Acidiferrales bacterium | reverse complement strand
CTTATGGTCAAAAAAGTCGTGCGTAGGGCTGAACTCCTCAAAGGTCACCTCATGGTTTCAGGTTTCAGGCATGCTCTTGATTGAGGCCGCTGACAATCCGCGACCAGTACACAAACTGTGCCACCAGACTCAACATCCCAAACAGGACCACCACCTCGAATCTCCCCGAACACGGCCAGAACCCCTTCCAGCCTTGTCCTTCGACGCGTCGCAACAGGTTGTCCAAAAACAGGAAGAAAAATAACAGCGCCGCTAGGTTGTACCCCTCCCTCGAATGCTTCTGCACTGTGCTAGGCTCCTCCTCATCTTCTTCATGTTTCAGCCAACAGAAGCATAGGAAGCCAGCCAGGAGATACACCGCGTTGTGGCCCAGAAACGCCAGGAATGGCAGCATCACCCTCCACCACGACCAGTATCCCGCCACCGTAAGTTTCAAAACCGCCAGCACCACAGAAAGGAAGCCAAACATCCAGAACCCCATGGCCTGAATCGGATGTTCTTGTTTGCTGCTCATGCCGCCTCGCGCTCATAGTATTTCAGCAGGCCGCCCAACCGCTCCCGACACCGCACCTTTTCCTGTTCTCCACGGACTGCTGGAGTCAGCAAAGGGAATAACAGTACGTTGTCTTTGCCTTGGTGATTTCTTTCTTCATGATAGTGGGCTTCGTAGTGGCGCAGCGCACGCCGCAATGAGCCTTCACCCAACAAGATCAGCTTCGCCAGGCATTCCTCCTTAACCGACCTTACCCAGCGTTCCGCATAGGCGTTCAGATTCGGACTTCTGGGTGGCAAGGCAAGGGTCTTCACGCTTCCTGCTTCGATCACCTGACGAAACGATGAGCAGTATTTGCTGTCGCGATCATGCAGTAGGTACCTGCGGTTGATCAGAAAACCAGAATCTTCCATCGTCACATTGCGCGCCATCTGTTCCATCCACTCTTGATCCGGATGACGTGTAACTCCGGCCAAGCATATCCTCCGACTCTCCAAATGAATGAAAAACAGCACGTAGTACGTAATCAACCCTCTGAGCGTAAGCACTTCCACCGTGAAGAAGTCGGTCGCCACCAATACCGCCATGTGAGCACGGATAAAGTCTTTCCAACTCGTTGCCTGCTTCCGCTTGGGAGCCGGTGGAATATCATGGCGGCGGAGAATGTTGCCCACCGTCTGATCCGAGAGCCGGAGACCCAGGTTGGCCATGGCGCCCACGATCCGGTCATAGCCCCACCCGGGATTTTCCTTCGCCATCCGCACCACCAACCGCTCGGTTTCCTCGTCGACTCTGGGACGACCCCGGGATTTGCGAAACTTCGATCCGTCGAACTTGTTGGCGATGAGCTTTCGGTACCAGGCCAGCAGCGTATCCGGCTTCGCGACAGCCGCCAATTCTTCCAAGGCTTTCCGTCCGAGCCGCTGGGCGATCTCAGCCAACGTAGCCTTTTCGGCATCGGATAACAACAACCTGCCTTTGATTTGGGCTCTCAGGATGCGGTTCTCTGCGGCCAGATATTCGTTCCTCAGTAGAAGTTCCTGGTCTACGGTTCCGGTGATGTAAGCAAGCATGCGAGCCCAAATCATTCCAGAGCCTCCCTGAACTTGATCGTCGAACCCGAATTGTACATGCTCTTGAGGTTTCAGAAAGCAGCCGTGCGAGGAAATTACGAGACCGGAAACCAAGTCTTTTCAATGCATTTGAGATTTTTGACCATATGGGACCTGTTACGCGATCGCATGCGACGCTTAGGCAAGTAAACAGCGTCCCCGTTTGTGCAATATCGCGTTGACTCCCAGAAGTCCCGCTCACCACCTCTACGGGTTCATCGGCAACGTCATCACCGGATTCTGCGGGAAGAAATCGAACGGCCGGATCACAAAATCGTGCCACATCACCGGCATCACTGGCCAATCTTCCGCGCGCGGCACATGATGAAATCCCATCGTATACCACGCCACGATGTCCGTGTTTTCGATTGGGCGATTCGCCTTGGTCCACGCCGCGAGTCCGTCGTCTCCCTTGCTTTCGATCGGATACACGCCCGCTGCGTACAGTTCCTCCGGGCGATACGGCGTGACCCACAGTTGGTGATTGGAGAACGCGCCGACCTTCTGCACGCCGTCATCAGTATCGAGCAGCGACCACACTGTGTTTCCCGGCATGATCTCGTAGCCCGTCGGATAACCCAGTGGCCCGTGCACGTTGGGATTCACGAACATCCACATCGACGGCCGATCCATGTGAATGTCGATCATCGCGTCGCGTTCGGTCTTCGCCACCGTCGGCTTCGCCACCCAGATGCTTTTGCGGTGCGTCGATGCCGGCAAGTCGCGTTTCTCGAGACGGTTGACCATGAACGTGTTGTTCTGCCCGTCCACGTCCAGATCGAGCCGAAACGAAAAAAAATGATCGTGGTTCACGCCGACCGTGTTTTCTCCGACGAAACGTCCATACTCGTCTTTCGCCCCGCCCGGGCCTGCTGCGCTCATCGCCTGATCCATCGTGGGCATTTTTTCCTTCACTCCTTTCGTCTCTATGATGCCGGTTGCGCCCACCGCCACGCGAATCGATCCGTCCTGCTCGAACCTCCAGTCCAGCAGGTAATCATAGTTGCCGATCACTGCCGCGGTTCGCAACACGAGCGTTCGCATCGGCCGTCCCCACACTTGATCTTCCTCAAAGTGCCGCCATGCGGGCCCGCCGCTCACCATCTCAAACAGGCATGCCATCCTCGGCCGCACCATGGGAATCGCCTGCTCGTCGGTGGAAAAGCTGTTGAGGTACGCTGCATCCGCCGGGCAATCGACGCCTTCCTGCATCGATCGCAGGACACCGCCGGGATAAAATTCGCCCGCATCAATAAACACGCGCGTGGCCCAGCTTTCCGCCGGATCCATGTACGGCACAAATAACTCCGACATCGAGCCTTCATACATTACCGAACGTAGCTTACCACCGTCGTCCAGCTTCACCAGGTTCAACACCGGCCCCACGCGCGCATCCAGGCGCACGCGAAAGTGCCAGTTCTGCCAGCTGACCTCGCCATCAGGGGTGAGCTGGAAGCTCGGGCCCTGCGGTTGCGATACTATCAGTGGCGTCGTGCCTGGCCGAGCCTTCGCCGGCGCCTCCTCGAAATTGATCGAACTCTGCGGCACCGGGATCACTTCCTCATCGATCACCTTCAGGACTTTTTTCTCGACCGCATCCATCTCAAAATACAAACCACTAATCCCACGTCCCCAACTCAGCAGCGCGCCGCGCTTGTCCGAACATCCGCCGTACAAAATCCGGTGACCTTCCATTTCCGGCAGCGCGAAATAGCCAAATGGCAGCGCCACGCACTCCACCGTGGTCATATCCTTAATGCCGCGCTTCGCAAATCCGGCCTGCATTCGCGGATCGTTTTTTGCCAACTCTCCCATGGCGAGAAGTTCCTTGAGAAAAATCGGCGCTTGCACGCCCGTCACTGCTTTCCATGACTCTACTTTGTGCTGCACAAGATCAACGCGGACTTCCGTGACCACACCTTTCCGCATCAAAATGACGTCGACCTCCCGCATAATCGGGTCGCCGGGCTTCCACGCCAGCACTTTGTCTTTCGCTGGCTCGTGCAACAGCACGCTCATCACCATGGTGTCCGGATCGACCTTTCCGCTCACCTGCAATACTTCGTGCGCCGTCCAGTATTCTTGCGCCGTCAACTCCTGAAGCGGATGCTCCGTCCGGGTTTGTGACTGCGCAAGAGTGGGAACGAGCAGAAGGACAAGCAGATGCACAAAGACACGAACACAATTGATTCTCAAATCTTCCTCCAGAAGCAGGTCCAGTCATCGCGCTTTGCCAGTGTGGAAAAGATGACCGATTCTACCCCAGCAGGAGGGTATAGAGGCTAGGTAAGATTAGCTGTTCGGCTGTTAACCGAACCGTTGTGAGTTCGAATCTAGCCCGATAACGCGCAGCCTCTCACTGCTGTCCAGAAGTCTCGTTGGGGAAACGTGGCCCGGCTACCTAGCGTTGGCCCTCGATCTCCCCGAACCCCGTTTCTTGCCAGTGACCGGTTCGAGTACGCGATTGCAGTTGACGCGAAAGGACGGTGGGCATATGGTTTGGCGCTAGAATAAACCTGAGATCAGAAATTCCCTCTCAAAGGAGACCGTATGCGCTCCTTCAGTGCGGCCATAATTCTTGCGCTACATAGTCTGCTTGCTGGTCTATCGACGCCTGCACAGGTCGACAAAACGAAGGTCCCAGCAGACACGGAGTTGAGACGGATTCAAAACATTGCGCCGGAGAAGATGTGGAACCGTGTAACGGAGTGTGCTTTTCCTAGGTATCCAGCGCTTGCCATCGATTCTCACATAACGGGTACGGTAGATATTGGCCTGGGCGTTTCGCCAGAGGGTGATGTGGGCAAGAATTCTCGTGTGCTTGATGGTCCTTCCTTGCTCGTTCAGTCGGCGATGGATGCAATGCGCCAATGGAAATTCCGGCCAAATGTAGTGCAAGGAGAAGTGACTTGGTCTCGGATACGAGTGTTGGTACGTTTTAATTCGGATGGGACGACTGCCGTCGACTTGGCCCCCGCAAGCTTGGCGGACAATTTTGGTGACCCCGGCACGCCGAAGTCGGCGGCAGCATCGTTTCCGAAGCCCGCGAGTTCACCTGCGTGCAAGCCCGCGAATGAATCCGCCCAAACCCCGATGCTCGTAGACGGTGCTTACATAGTAGGCATCGGCGGGATTGGCTTCCCTAAGTGCATTGCATGTCCTAATCCGTCTTATTCGGACCAGGCGCGGTCCGCGAAGGTCTCTGGAATTGTTGTGCTCCACATGATCGTCACAGCCGAAGGTCAGACCTCGAATATCCAAGTCAAGCGTTCGCTGGGTTACGGCTTGGACGAACAGGCGATTGAGGCCGCAGGAAATTGGCGGTTCGAGCCAGCCGTTGGCCCGGAGGACAAGCCCGTGTCTGTTTGGACCGACTTCGAGGTCAATTTCCGAATTCAATAGGCGTTGCGCTACGCAAAAGCTTCGTGGAGGGCTGCACTGGGGCGAGCGCATTTACCCTGGGGTTTTCTCAGTTGCACCGCCGACGAAGCGAGCGGCCAAATCGGGGGACGCGACGTCAATCTCGTCAATGTGAGTCTGGGGAAACTGTCCCGAAGTCCCGTTCGCGGACATCACGACTGATTTCCTCGAACCCCGTTTTTCGCCAGTGACGGGCGCTTGTCCGGTTACCCTACCCGGACTTTAAGGAACCGTATTCGTTCGCTTGACAGAAGGCACGCGCGGAGGTACACGGGAAACAGAGGTGGCTATCATGAAAATCGTAGTAATCGGCGGCACTGGACTCATCGGATCAAAACTCGTCACCAAGCTTCGCGAGCAGGGACACGAGGCAATCGCGGCGTCACCCAAATCGGGTGTCAACTCCATCACCGGCGAGGGACTGGCCGAAGCGCTGAAGGGTGCATCGGTGGTCGTTGATGTAACGAATTCGCCTTCCTGGGAGGACGCGGCGGTGATGACGTTTTTCGAGACATCAACCCGCAACCTCCTCGCCTATGGAGCGGCCGCGGGTGTGAAGCATCATGTTGCGTTGTCGGTTGTTGGAACGGAGCGCATGCTCGCAAGCGGTTTCTTCCGCGCAAAAATGGCTCAGGAGAACCTGATAAAAGCTTCCTCGATTCCTTACACAATTATTCGCGCGACGCAGTTCTTCGAATTCGTCAAGGCCATAGCCGATTATTCCACGGAAGGCAACAAAGTGCGCTTGCCTTCTGCGTTCATCCAGCCGATGGCTGCGGACGATGTGGCCAGTGCGGTGGGCCGGGTCGCGACGGGCGCGCCGGTGAATGGCATCGTTGAAGTGGGGGGACCGGAAAAGTTTCGCCTCGATGAACTCGCCCGGCAAGGTCTGGCCGCACAGAAGGACCCGCGCGAGGTTGTCGCAGACCCGAAGGCGCGTTACTACGGCATCGAGGTGAGCGAGAAGACACTGATTCCCGGCGATGGCGCGCGGCTCGGCGAGACGCGTTTCGAAACCTGGCTCGCTCAGTCCGCGGCGAAAGCGGCGGCTGTGAGCCACTAGTGGATCTCTCAGAGAGAGGCCGATTTGCGTAAATGGGCCCCATTCAAACGAAAGGTTTATTTATGACCATTGCAAAACTAGTTTTGATTCTAGTTTGTCTGATGTCCGTCACACTGGAACCCGAAGACGCGAAAGTGACGCCGCTATTGTCGAAAGACCTGACAGAGTTTCCTGGCAAGGAAGGTGTGATGATTACCGTGGAGTATCCGCCAGGCAGTACGGACCCAATCCATCGCCACAATGCACATGGGTTTATTTATGTGCTTGAGGGCTCAATCGTGATGCAGGTGAGGGGCGGAGAGGAAGTGACTCTGACACCCGGCCAGACCTTCTATGAAGGTCCCTCTGATGTTCACGTCGTTGGGCGGAACGCAAGCCAAACTAGACCGGCTAAATTCGTCGTGTTCTTCGTCAAAGACAAAGGCGCTCCCATATTGGTGCCGGCGAACTAGATCAAACGCTACAAGGATTGCTCCGACCGCTACGCCGCATACATGGCGGCGGTCACCGTAAATGCAGAGCTATCAGCAGGGCAACACAACCCAGCACACTTCCGTAGAGAAGGCCTAACCGTTTAAGCCAGGCGGCGGGCGATGAGGAACCAGCCGCGCGGGTCTTCGCCGGAGAAAGCTCCCTGTTGTTTATACTCAGGGCGGATTTCGAGGCGCACGGGCTCGAGGGATTCGATTTCCCAGCCATCGGCAAAAGCATGGCGCAACTCGGACTGCGAGACGCGCCGAGGTCCTTCCGTTCCCGGGGTGGCGTCGCTGAAACAAAGCAGCAACAGACGCCCGCCAGGATTGAGGACGGTCTCGAGCCCACGCACGTAGCGAATGCGGTCCGCGTCGGAAAAAACGTGAAACAGGCCGGAGTCGAGCACGTTATCGAAGCGTTCGGTCCACTCATGGAGTTTTAGGGCATCTTTGACCAGGAATTTGACGATGAGGCTGCGCTCGGCGGCCTTGCGCCGCGCCGCAGCAATGGGTTCCTCCAGGAAGTCGAAGCCGGTGGCAGCATGGCCCCGCGCGGCGAAGAACAGGGCGTGTTCGCCGGTGCCACAGCCCGCATCGAGAACCGAGCCGACGACCTTATCGGCGGCGGACTGGAACGCAGGCTGGGGTTTGCCGATGTCCCAGGGCGGGCTGCCGGCGTAAGAGCTGCGAAAGTGTTCGCGGTCGTGGGTCAAGACGTTGTTCGAGAAAAGACTCCTCTTAGTTTAATACGTACAGTGAGCTAAAGAGAATGCTTCCAATTCTTCTTAATTTAGACTTCCTTTTGGAAAGTCGGCACATGGGAAGTGATCGCGATTGCTCCCGCCATCCTACCGGAAGTTACTTCGAGCCAGAAGTCCGGTTCGCGGACGTGCCAGTGGCTCGATGTCGCCGAAACCCGCTTTCTGGACAGCCGCTGTATTACCGACCGGGCAAATATCGCTACGGGTCTTCCCGCTTCGTAGGGACGGACGGCCCGCGAAGCCCCGCGCTACGAAGGTTCCGCTCTTGCGAATGGAGTGTTACTACTGCAATATCACATCTGAATCAACCCGTCGTCGCTTGTGTCAGAACTTCGCGGAGGCGGCGGGCGACAATCACATCCTCGCCAGGCTCCAACATCCAAACACCCACCACAATCTTGTTAGCGTCTTTGGGGATACCAGCGCTAGCCTCAGTGGAGCCGGTTGCGGGATTTAGTTCAATGCTCGGAGTGCCGGCCCGTAGTTGCTTCGCGACTTCTTTGGGAGAGATGCCGACACGCCGCGTGTCATAGCGAATGAGCAAGTGCGGCACGTTGTTGGCAATCGGCGGTATGAATATTTCTGAAGTCAGGGTTGGAATATCTTTAAGTGCCGCGGCAATGCGATCGGCGCGCCTGCGAAACTCAGCTTCAAACTCCGCGTCAGATTGACTTAGGAACCAATCCACCGCCGCCACCATTCCGACGATTTGTTCCTTTGCGACTTTCATTCCACGCCCCACTACATCATCGTTCGGGCTATTATTCTCGGTTGCAGCGGCAATGAGGCTTTTTCTACCCAATAGCAGGCCGGCATTTTGTGGGCCTCTGATCCCTTTGCCGCCCGAGAAGGCAACCAGGTCGAAGCCCATTTGTGTGTAGTTCCATAAATTTGAGATCGGCGGAACGTCCGCGGCTGCGTCATTCAAGCACGGCACTCCATGCGCATGAGCGACGCGAATCCAGTCTTCTCTGCTGATTTGTCCGGCATCGGCGGCATTGTAAAAAAAGCACATAACGGTATTACGGGTGAACGCCGACTCATACTCCCGCAGAGTCTCCACATCGACGAAGCGAATGCCACAGTTGCGCATCGCGTGATCGTAATCGTAGCGGTGCGCTTTTTGAACGATTACCTCATTCTTGAGGCCGTTCATGTCGGTAGGCATGGCATGGCTCGCTGAAGACCCGTTGGCCACGGTCATGCAGGCAGCAGTTGCCAGAGTTACTGCGGAAGCCGCGCCCGCTGTGACCATTGCGCCCTCGCAGCGCAATTTTCGCGCAAGGTATTCGCCAGCAGCCTTCTGCAAATCTTCGAGGAATACCGGATGCTTGGCAGCCTGAGCGACTGCAGCCTGCACAGAAGGCGGCATGAGCGCTCCAGTTAGGTACGTATATGTTCCGGCGGCATTTATTCTCTTGGTGATCCCGAGTTTGTCGTAGTAGTCCACCGGCTCAGAGACAGGTTCGTGTGCTGCAACGTCCTTTTGAAAGGGCAGAGTCCGGGTGAACGCAAACCCTGTGAGGGCCAAATTAATTCGCCCAAGAAAATTGCGTCTTGTAGCAAGCGCGCTCATGAATTTCTCCTTGTTCAGCATCAGCTGAAGATTCCGGTGCGAAGATTCTGCGGGTGGGATCATATCTCAGCGAAACCTTTCCGGACAGTGACTCTGGCTAGCAAAAATAATTCGAGGCGTGACTCTCTGAACTTGGTCGCATGCTTGCGGCAACCTGGGTGAGATGTTCCCGACTGAGGTACTTGGCGGTACGCCGGGCTGCGATATGGCTTCGAGATGGTGGTGATCAGGGGCCAGGGGGGCCCGGGTCAGAAGTCCGGTTCGAGGCCGTAAATGTTCGGTCAAATGTCTTCCAGGCCCAGGTTGTCATTCACCGCGTGTTGCAGTTTCTGTTTGCATCCCAGGTAATGCATATGTGCTGCAGCACATATGAGATATTATGTGCAGCGGATGGTTATGTAGAGTGGTTTCGGTAAGTGCTTGTCAGTCCGATCATTTCTCGTGGATCACAACACATAAGATTTCATGATGCAGCTCCTGGCGGCCACGGAGGCTACCGCTTTTAGAAGGGGGTCTGTCATGGAGCAATTTGTTTTTTGGTTTTGCGAAACTTGCCACTGAAGCGACTTGCCGCTGTCGCACTGGGCGAAATCGAGTTGATGGGCTGCTGCAAGGGATCATGGAAGCGACTTTGTAACTCTTCGTGGGACATCCGCGCATATCAGGTCTGAGTCGAGATTTGCCAACCAACCGAGGATATTATGCTGAGTCGAGCCAAGGACGCGCGTTGACAATTGGTGACTTAGGACAC
Organism: Candidatus Acidiferrales bacterium; assembly: GCA_963792145.1. GTDB lineage: Bacteria > Acidobacteriota > Terriglobia > Acidiferrales > UBA7541 > Acidiferrum. Next base: position 40,175 of record CAWBVH010000053.1, on the reverse strand, counting down.
CCGCAGCACATATCTACTTTCTGCACATAATAATGCTCGGTGGTCTGAACGGATGCATGGCCAAGCAAGAACTGAATCTGTTCAAGTTCTCCCCCGGCCAAGTGGCAGAGTCGTGCGCAGGTGCGACGTCTATGCCGCATGCGGCATAGGCGACGTTGGACTTCCCATTACTAATCGCAATAAGCGAGCACACTTCCGTGTCGCCGACAATTTATCCGGAACTATCTGGAACCTTGGTCATCATTTCTCACATCCCCGTTTCTGGACCGTACAGCTGGTTCCTCGTGGAAAGGGCTGTTATCGCCAGCTATCGGTAAACGCCTGGCGAGAGTGGCGATTTATTTCCCGTGTCAGCGCCGGTTATGTTTGTCCTTCCAGTCGTCGAGGCGATCGAGCGCTTCCATGTCGGAGATTTCACCGGCTTCGACGAGCACGTTCAGCGCTCCGGTGGCGGTCGATCGGCTGTCGGTCGTCTCCGCCACGGTCAACAGCGCGGTGTGAATGTCGTAAGGCACTTCCATACCCTCTCGCGCTTTGAAGTAGTCTTCTAGAAAGATAATCGCTCCGCGCACCGTCTGGCTGCGGCTGCGGTGCAGTGCTTGGCGAGCCATGTCCAGCGCCTCCGGAAGATCAAACAGGCGACCGGCAATGCCGAGGATCTCGAAAGATTGTCCACGTCTTGCACCGGCAAAAGCGTCGCGTGGCCGCGCGTTGAAACGAAGGCATTCCAGGGCATAATCACGCAGCTCGGCAACGATTAATAGGGACCGACGGAGGTCCGGGATTAGTGCGTCGGCTGCAGCGAGATCAGGAATTCGTGGCACGTCGGCCTTCTCAAGCACGCTGCAACAAGTCCAAGCAATGCCTTTCAAGGTGTCCATGATCTTCTGCTCGGCGACGGAACGGCCTGGGCCGGTTGCGTTGCGAATAGCGCGGGCAACGGCGATCAACTCCCGCACCTTCCCAATGTCACCGGCGAGCTCGTCTTCGAAACGCACCAACTCCCAGGTCGCGTGGGAAAGATCCCCGTAACGATTCTCCCGCGCAACATCGCCCAGCGCGTCGCGGATATCGGCGATCAGCAGTTGAAACTTGCGCTGGCCTTTCATCTCATCGCTATGCCTTGAATCCGTCCCGGCACATGAGAACGCGGCGGAGTTGGCTCTCTGTTGTCTTGGGCCACAGGAGCATCCTCAAATGCTTGTTGGTCGAGTCCCGATTGAAGACTTCGGGGTCGAAGGGGCAACCCAGCCAGCCCAGCATCGACTCGTGTTCCTCATGGCCCGGGTCGCGCAGGATTTTGAGCAGGTCCGCGTAGCCGCACACGCCTCCGCAATCCTCCGGCGGACAGGCGCGTGCGCCATCCAGGCATTCTGCACCCGGTGCCACCGCCGGATCGGCAGGCAGAATCTTTTCGACGGTGATGAAATGATCCCAGGAATCGCCAAAGTCATACTCGTAGACGAGCACGCTCTTCAGCTTGGGCGCAATCTTCTGGAGTGTGGCCTGACGCTCGTCGAACATCTTCGGGTCGTCCTCAAATTCGTCGAGATCAAAACCCGGGTCGGAGTAAACGGTCCCTCCAGACGTGAACTGATGCGGGTGGCTGTTGGTCCAGCCCATCGCCACCTGGATGACGGCGTGCAGCCAACCGAGGTTCGCTTCGCCAGGCATCCGGAGTCGCCGCCAGATCGGCGGTTTCACCTCGGCCAGAGTGATGTTCAAATGGTAGATGCTTCCACGTCCGGCGACCGGAATGCGCGATTTAATGGGTGCGATCATCGCGCGAAGATTACTGCGTTTGGCACGGGCCGGCAAGGTTGGGCTTCACTTGCTTTCAACCTCCCTAACCTCCCTAACGCCGCAGCGTTTGCCGACGATGTCCGCTGCCGATTTCTGGCGGGAATCCCTTTCGCACCAGCAAACGCCCCCGAAGTCCTAGTGTTGTATCGGAAGCGCGCATCAAGAGAAGAATCACGTGGGGGCGCGATGTTCTGGCGCGCTTTCGATACAACGACTTGAAGGGAGCCGGCCGTGATTGCGGCGGACGCGGGGTCGTTATGCAAATTCAATGGTGAGTAGGAGCGGCGTGGAGTTGTGCCGAGGCTGTGCAGCAGGGCGCGACACCTGACCGTGGCCGTCCGGAAGCAGGCTGTTGCGAAAAAGGATCGTGAAGAGCGAGGTTGAAGAGGCTGGAAAAGGGGATCCATTCCACTGCAAGGCACAGAGGTACGGAGCGGGTCGAAACACGCGAAGAATTCGAATTGGATAACAGTCGCTTCATGCCGCAGCCGTGACCACCGGTGGAGAACGAAGTTGGATTTCAGCGGCGGTGAGTCTTTCGACGACCATCATCCGTCCGCCACACTTGGGGCAAGCCCAGAGATCGTTGGGACCAGTGGTGGAGACCTGTTGCTCGGTTTGCGGTGCCGAGCCGAGCAGTTGGAAACAACGTGGCAAGGTGGTGGCACGTTTGCGGTTGGCTAGGAAGCCGAAGTTCCGGATGCGCACGAAACCTTCGGGGAGCAGATGCAACAGGAAGCGGCGCAAGAATTCATCGACAGCTAGAGGCAGCAATTTCTGTTCGTTGTTGTGGGCGGAATCGCGCCAACGAAACGTCACCTCCCCATCAGCGAATGAGACCAGTCGGTGGTTGGAGATAGCCACGCGATGGGTATAACGGCCCAGATAACGGAGCACATGCTGTGGTCCTCCGAACGGACGTTTCGCGTAGACCACCCAGTCCTTTCGGAACAGTGGTCTGAGCCACGCAGCAAAGGTTTTCGGCTGAGCGAGGAGCTTCAAGTCTCCATGAAAGTTGAGCTTGCCGTCATGAAAGGCGCGCTTGAGGGCTTCGTGGAACTTGCCGCGGAATACGCGGCTGAGCACCTTGACGGGAAGAAAGAAGTCGTAGCGTGGCTTGATCCAGCGGGTGTGATCGGCAGACAGCCCACCTGCCGGCACCACGCAATGTACATGCGGGTGAAGTTCAAGTTTTTGAGTCCAGGTGTGCAGCACGCTGAAGAAGCCGATTTCTGCACCGAGATGCTGGGGATCGCGCGCGACTTCCAGAAGGGTTTCCGCACTGGTGCGAAACAGGAGATCGTAGATGACGTTCTTGTTCTGCAAAACCAACGGGGCCAAATGACGAGGAAGCGTGAAGACCACATGGACGTAGCGCGTCGGGAGAAGCTCCTTTTGACGTGCTGCGAGCCAGCGATCGCGAGCTCCTGCCTGACACTTTGGGCAGTGCCGATTTCTGCACGAGTTGTAGGAGATGGCGCGATGTCCGCAGCGAGTGCATTCATCGAGATGCCCGCCGAGTGCGGCGGTACGACACCGCGCAATGGCCAGTAGCACTTTGACGTGCTTCCACTTACGGCTTCGTTCGATGAATGCGTCTCCCGCGGCGCGGACCAGATCGGCCACCTCGAGGGGTGGCCGGTCCATCCTACTCGTCCTGTGGTGATTTATCTTTCAGCTTCAATGAGTCCAGTGGACTCGCCGTCGCGTTCAGGCGACGTTCAGAAACATGAAGGTAAATGGTGGTTTGCTCCAGGTCGCTATGGCCTAACAGCATCTGGATGTTGCGTAGATCCGCACCCTGTTCCAGCAGATGCGTTGCAAAGCAATGCCTCAGGGTATGCGGGTGCAGCCGTTTTTGGATGCCCGCTCGCTTGGCGGCATCCCGGCAGGCATGCCAAACCACTTTCGTAGTAATCGGCTTGTCGAAGATCTCGAGGCCATCGTCAGTGATCTCTTCGAATGCCGTTTCTCGGCAGTTTCTCACTTCGCGTGGAATCGTCGGATGGTGAGATGAGCGTCAAGGAATGACGACCTCCAGAAAGACCTGTGGTACGCAAAAATTCCATCAGGCTCCGATCTGGCAGAGATGCTGGCACTTATTTGTTCGGCTTTCCCGCGCTAGGAAGCCCCAAAAAGCAATACTGCGAACAGAAAATGCTTCTCAGCCGGGCCGACCCTGTGCAATCCTGACAGGCCATGTTTCGATTCTTCCAGAACACAAAACGCACACTGGATTCTCTGCTTATCTTGATTACCGATCTGGTCGCGGACGGGCTTCTTTTCTTCCGTCTCCTGTTCCGCTCGCGCACAGCCCTGAGCGCGGAGGTTCTGTTTCTGCGAAAGCAACTGGCCTTTTATGAGGAGAGGCAGGTCCAACCAAGACGATTGGACGACTCTGCCCGTTTCTCCCTGATCCTCTGGTCTCGCTTATGTAATTGGAAAGAGGCCTTGGTCATCGTCAAACCCGAGACCCTGATTGGCTGGCATCGCAAGGGTTTCCAGTTGTTTTGGAAATGGAAGTCACAAGCTGGGCGGCCACGAATTCCTGAGAACATCCGCAAACTCATCGTGCAGATGGCAAAAGAGAATCCCACTTGGACAAGCGCGCGTGGCAGCGGAGCTGTCGGTGAAGCTGGCTAGCTACGTCTCTCCGCGCACGGTGCGCGCCTATTGGCCTACCGAACCGGAGCGACGAGGCAACGGGAGGACCTCTTCGCAGAACTGGAGGACGTTCGTCCGCAATCACGCCCAGTCCATCGTCGCCTGCGATTTCCTGGTCGTAGTGACCGCGCGGTTGCGAACTCTCTAAGTGTTCCTCCTGATGGAGGTCGGGACACGGCGCATCATTCCTTTCCTCAAGACTGCAAGGTTGTGGCTCGCATGGTTCTCGGCGGCCTCCATCACGAGTACCGGTGGGAAAGGATCGCCGCGTGAAGGACAGGAAGAGTTCAGAAGACGCTGCACTTTGATCGCGTCTCCCCCAATTTCTGGTTGCTGTACGGGCGGGACTGTAGGTGCCTTTCGTTTGCAGCGAGACAAATGAGTTGGGGGAAGAACCCGTTGGTTCCTATCTGTACCAAGTTCATCTCCACCATGACTCGAATTCAACGTCTCCGACCGCTCCTGTCAGGCAACGATGCATATATACATATATAAAGGTTAAGCGGATGGTTTATCTCTTGGACCGGTCAAACTTCGAACTCGGGCGAGATTTTTGCGCAGCACAAGCATTTCAAATTTTCAAATTGAAGGGAACGGCGTTGCCAGAACTTGACCGCTCAATCTGTGACTTTCAGGATTGTTCCGGTTTGCCGAGAAACCGGGAATAGAGTGACCAAGAGCCGTTCTCGGGATTCACGCTCGAAACCAGTTCGACCGGAGTAGTCGGATCTTTGGAACAGAGTTGCAGTTCCAATGTTTTTCGAACCGCTCTCATGAAGCGCAGACAAGGTATGCTCAGAAGTATTATGGAGAGGCGTCGTTTTCTCAGGGTCGCGGCAGCGGGAGCCGCAGCTGCAGGGTTTCCGAGCCTCGCGTGGGCTGAGCCAACGTCCGCTTCCGTTCTGGTTCGTTCCGGATCGACAGGACGACGGGTTCCCAATCGCTACATCGGACTGAGCTATGAACTCGCACAGCTTGTCGAACCCACATTCTTCTCCCCAGAACACACGGATCTCATCTCGCTGTTTCGACACCTGAACCCGAGCGGACTGCTGCGCCTTGGCGGTAATACCAGCGAGTTCTGCTGGCTCCAGGCAGATCCCTCGACACCAACTCCGAAGCTGCATGTTCCTCCCGGTAACCTTGCTCAGAACTGGATGCCCCATCGTCTATTCGCCATTCAGCCTCAGGCGATCCGTGCACTGGCCCAGTTTCTGCATGCAACAGGATGGCAGGCTATCTATGGCCTCAATTTTGGAAACAGCACGGCCGAACGAGCAGCGGTCGAAGCCGCCTATGTGGCCCGCACGCTCGGCGACGGGCTAGCCTTCTTCCAAATCGGCAATGAGCCTGACTTCTATCGCGATGCAAACAATGGCACACGACCGCAAGGCTGGAACTTTGACGACTATGCTCGTGAGTGGATCGCCTTTGCCGATGCCATCACGGCCGCTGTACCGAAAGCCCGCTTCGGCGGTCCGGACACAGGTGCCTCTTCCGACTGGGTTGTGCGGTTCGGACAGAAGATGGCGCCCCGCTTGGGCAAGCGTCTCGTTGCACTGAGCGGACATTACTATGCAGAAGGCCCTCCCAACGATCCAGCGGTCACCGCTACGAGGCTGCTCGCGGGCGACCCCAATGTGACGAACTCCACCCGATCAATCCTCCAAGTCGCGGATGCTCACCATCTCGCGTACCACATGACAGAAGGTAACTCCTGCTACCGAGGAGGTAAGCCTGGCATGAGCGATGCGTTCGCCGCTGCGCTCTGGTGCGGAGACTACCTGTTGCTTCTGGCGAATTTGGGATGCGCGGGCATTAACCTGCACGGCGGAGACAGCCGCTTTCTTTCTGCGGGGCTCGGAGATCACAATCCAGGGCTCGACGCTGTGGGGGGAAAGAAGCAAAATGTACTGAACGGCTTTTATACCCCAATCGCTTCAGAGCTGGGGCAGTCTGCCAGCCCCCGGCCAGTCCTTTACGGCATGCTCATGGCCCAGCAATTTGCCGGGGCCACGATGCTGGGTGTCGATCTGAATGCCAAGGGAAATCTGACCGCATACGCCGCACAAAAGGAAGGACGGCGACTGCTCGCGATTTTCAACAAGGATGAAACAACCTCGTTCAACGTTTCGATCATATCGGACACGCCCCCAAGGAAGGCTGAAGCGTGGAGACTTACCGCGCCAAGCCCGGATTCAGTCACGGGGATTAGCCTCGGAGGCGCCTCGATGACCGACGTCGGGAGGTGGGCTCCCAAAGCGCATCAACTCCCGATGACGCAGGGCACAGCACGGCTCCATCTTCGCTTGGCCACAGGCGCCCTGGTGTTCCTTGATTGATCAGACCGCCAGCCGAGAACTGGTTTCATGAACTTGGCCGCAGTCCCGCTGAGCACGGGAACCGACCCGAGACGATGCGTGGCGGAACTAGTGAGGCACCGACAGACGAAAGGGTCGCCAACCGATAGGCTCCGCCTAAACCACCGCGCCACACCTCGACTCCACAAAAGTGACAGTCACAAGCCAGAAACGGCGCCTTCGTTCCACGACGTTTAGGGGTTGATCCAGGTGAAGTCTGCTCTCGACTTCTAGATTGGCGTTGAAGCGCCTCATTCAGTTCGGCGCGGCGAGTTGGCCGTTCGTGAGAAGCCTCGAATCCACGATGCCGATCTCGACCCGGCGGTTAGTAGCGCGTGCCTGTTCGCTGTCACCCGGAACGCGCGGGTCGGACTTGCCAAAGCCCTTGGTGGTCATGATCTTCGGGGAGATTCCAGCCTGCAGCAGGAAGTCGCGGACGGCTTCGGCGCGGCGTTGGGACAGTTGCAGATTGTACGTCTGCGTGCCGATATCGTCCGTGTATCCGTAGACAGCAATCCTATATCCCTTGATCGTCATTAGGATCCCGGCGATGCGATTGAGCATGTCGCGGTATTCCGGCTTAACGTCGGCCTTGTCAAAGTCGAACCGGACCGATTTGCTGTCCAGCGTCATTACCAGTCCCATCGCCGTGCGACGCGTTTCGGCGATCTGCGAGAGAGCCTGTTGCAGTTGTGCGAGTTCCGCCTCTCGCTGTTGCCGATATTCTTCAGCCTGCTGTGTGGCTTGGTTCGCCCTTTGCTGTTCAGCGGCGGCCTGCTGGCGGGCAAGTTGCGCTTGGGCCTCCGAGTTCTCCTGGGCCTGCCTCGCCAAGTCACGCTGTTGAGCGGCCGCCTGTGCGTTAGTAGCAGCTTGCGAAGCCTGCTGAACCAGCGTCTGGGATTGGTCCTGTGCACGCTCGACCAGCCGGCGGAACGCTTCCGTCTGTTGGCTGAGCTGCGCCACCTCGCGCTCCAGGCGACGGACCGATCTTAGATAAAGAAACCCCAGAACCAGGCTGAGCCCGATTGCAATTACTGCCAGAGCGAGCGCTAACTTCCCATGAGACTTGGCAGGTGCAACCGCAAGTCCAGATTCATCGGGCTCTGGTGCCTCGGGTGAAAAGCCCATAATCCGTAATTTTAGCGTGGAATCAAAGATTGAGGCAAAACACAGACCCCGGTATCTCGCGAGAACTTCGGCCTACAAGCCGCGTTCTGTTCTTTGGTTAAACTTAGAAAGAAAGTCGTGGCACGCTCGATAGCCTCGCCAAACCAAGGACGGCGGAATACGCGAAGCTGCAATAGTTCCGAAGCGAGTTACGAGTTGTAGTGCGCTCCATGAACGAAACGGCGACGGCTTACGCCGTGCTCGAGCTGACCGAGGCCTACCGGCATGGAATTAAGACACACTGGTCGTTGAGGATCAGGTGTTGCGAGCGGCGGCTCGCTCTAAGCCGCGCGGTGGAGCACTTTCTTCACCTAGGAGACGGTGTGTATTCTTGGACCGGTCCGTCCATGCCCCACATGACCTGCCAGGAACCATTCTGTTGCCGTTGGGCGATTTCGAGGTACCGAAGCTCTTTGCGTGTGGAGTCGCCGAGCGCCGCCCCAGGTGTGAGTTCGATTGTTCCGCGGATAAATGCATACTCGCCTCGGATGAGGATTTCTTCAGGTTGCACCTGCACCTTAAAACCGCCTTTCCTGATCACTTGAGCATAGTATTCCCGGCGCTCCTGCCGGGATTGAACTGGGTTACGAAGATTGATGTCCACATAAGAATCACCGTAGAAACGCATGATGCGTTCCACGTCGCCGGTATTAAAGCCTTCAGCGAACTCGTTGGCCATGTGACGTAGTTTCGCGACATCTTCCAGTTCGGACTCGATCGACGGCATGGTGTGTCCTCCCGAGCACCTCTTCCCTCAAACGCTCAATGCAATTTGATCTTCACTGGAGTTTCCATTTTGACTTCGCGATCCAGTGGCAAAATATCGCTAACCGCCTCGGAAGGCAAGGGTCAGTCGAGTTTTTGGAATCCGCAGCCTCCAGCCCCAGCGGAAGGGGCCACAGCCCACCATGGCAGGGGCGGTCTAACTCCCGATAAGTCGACTATTACCGGCCAATATTCTTAATCACACTCCTAAAAGCTTCAGGTGAGAAGCGTTAACAAGAAACAAAACTCGAATCCCTTCAACTCCTTGTGCGCCGGCTAAACCGGCGAGGTGTAGTGAATGCAAAAGTCATACGAAGGTGGAACAGCTACCCACATCGGCCCCGAGTCATGCGGAGCTGCTCGCAAGGGCAGCGTCGAAGCGTTGACAGGGGAACGTGCGGGCCGGGTATTCAGCCGCGTAAGAAACTTACTCCGGGACGCCGACGCTGTAAGGAGAAGCGGAAGGCCCCATCGGGTGCACCGATATCGCGAGGTGTACCAGAGTCCCGCGCGGTCAGAGACCCCGTGCACGTACGCAGACACCTCGCACGGGAACCGGGAGATCCCAAGTTCGCCCAAGGCTGCGGTTGCCTTGGGACGCGTCGGGAAGTCTAAGGACGTACGCCGATGACGAACGGACATGGGAAGTCGGACAGCCCTGTAGTACCTGCGAAGTCCCCGAACAAAGCCGGGCAACCGGTGGCGGAAGGGATGGAGGGAAGAGGGTTGGCCAAAGGGAACCTGCCACAGCAAAACGCGTCCCGGACACCGAGCCGGAAAGACGCGCCGAGTGCGCTGGAGCGGGTACGTCAAGCAGCAGGAAAGGATAAGAAGTTGCGATTCACGGCGCTTCTGCACCACATCTACAACCTGGAAACGCTTCGCATGGCCTACTTCTCGATGAAGAAGGAAGCTGCGCCGGGCGTGGACGGAGAGACGTGGCGGCACTACGGCGAGGAACTGGAGAGGAATCTCCAGGACCTTTCCGAAAGGCTGAAGCGGGGAGCGTACCGAGCGAAGCCGGTGCGTAGAGTGTATATCCCTAAGGCCGACGGGCGGCAAAGACCGCTCGGAGTAACGACGCTGGAAGACAAGATCGTCCAGCGCGCGGCGGTCAAGGTGCTGAATGCCATTTACGAAACGGACTTTCTCGGTTTCTCGTATGGGTTCCGACCAGGGCGAAGCCAGCACGATGCGCTGGATGCGCTGTACACGGGACTGCTGACGAGAAAAGTGAACTGGGTGCTTGATCTGGACATCAAGGGCTTCTTTGATGGGCTTTCCCACGAGTGGCTGGTGAAGTTCGTTGAGCACCGGATTGCAGACCGGCGCGTCGTGCGGCTCATCCAGAAATGGTTGAGAGCCGGCGTGCTGGAGGATGGGAAACGAATACGCGTAGAAGAGGGGACGCCGCAAGGCGGCAGTGCCTCGCCGCTTTTGGCGAACGTCTATCTTCATTACGTGTTCGACTTGTGGGTCCAAGCATGGCGTCAGAAGCGTGCGCACGGGGATGTGATCGTGGTGCGGTTCGCGGACGACATCGTGGTGGGCTTTCACAGCAAAGCGGATGCCGAACAGTTCCGGGCGGAACTTACGGAAAGAATGAAGAAGTTCAACCTGGAACTGCATCCCGAGAAGACGCGACTTCTGGAGTTCGGTCCTTTTGCGATCGACCAACGGGAGTGGCGTGGAGAAGGGAAACCGGAGACGTTCAACTTCCTGGGCTTTACGCACATCTGCGTAAAGAAGAGGAGCAATGGACGGCTCACGGTGTTGCGGCAAACGATTCGCAAAAAGTTGCAGACGAAGCTGAACGAGGTGAAAGCCGAACTTCAGCGACGCATGCATGAACCCATCCCCGAAGTAGGCAAGTGGTTGCAAGCGGTGGTGCGTGGGCACATCCGATATTACGGTGTGCCTCGGAACCAAAACGCGCTGTGGATTTTTCGGTTCCAAGTAGGGCGGCTCTGGCACCGCGCGTTGTCGCGGCGCAGTCAGAACGGCCGCGTACTCTGGGACCGCATGCGGCGCCTCATCACTCGCTGGCTGCCAGTGCCTACTGTCTGTCATCCCTATCCCCTGCATCGCCTGAGCGTCCTCACCTAAGGCAAGAGCCGGATGCGGGAATTCCGCTTGTCCGGATCCGTGGAGGGGGTTATGAGCGATCATGATTCCTACTCCGACTCTAATCGGGTTCCCGGCCATTTGATCCGCCAGCTTTTGCGGGTAATTCCACTTCTCCGCGAACCGCGTCAAGCAGGACTTGGGGCCATTCGTAGGTGGGCAATTCCGTTATCTCTGTCATTTGGCGACGGTTCGGGTTCATGCTAATGAACCTCTGCGGTGGGCTAGGAAAAATATCTGGGTTGCAAGCAGCGATTCCGGCACACCGTGAATGATCGGCTTGGCATTGGTCCGGACTCCGCAATTCAGCCATAGACGTTAGCAGCCGCATCTCTCAGGCAAGATCACGCTATAAGGTTGCGCGATTTCCACTGTCAGCAAAATGGCGAGAAAGCAAGCACAACGCACCCGTAATATTTTAGGAGGTCAGCGCGTATGTCTTACATGAACTTCCGCGTACTTTGGCAGTCCCCGCGGATCTCCTGGCTGGCTTGCTATGCTTCTGTTGGCTGAAGCATGAAGAAGATGAGGAGGAGCCTACCACAGTGCAGAAGCATTCGAGGGAGGGGTACAACCTAGCGCTATGTGATTTTTCTTCCTGTTTTTGGACAACCTGTTGCGACGCGTTGAAGGACAAGGCTGGAAGGGGTTCTGGCCGTGTTCGGGGAGATTCGAGGTGGTGGTCCTGTTTGGGATGTTGAGTCTGGCGGCACAGGTTGTGTACTGTTCGCGGATTGTCAGTGGCCTCAATCAAGAGCATGCCTGAAACCATGAGCGTGACCTTTGAGGAGTTCAGCCCTACGCACGACTTCTTTGACTATAGGTGTAGGAATCGGAAAAGCAAGGCAGGCAAAGGGATTTAGCGAACTTAACGTCATTATTAACACGATTAACGCGGTAGAGCTGGAACCACATGATAGCAAACCTTTATGGAAGTTTTTTGGCGCCAATAAGAGCCTTGACACATCGTTGACAGTTCCTCCATTATGGAGGAGTTTAGGAGTAACGCGATGGCAGTTCTGAACATCAAAAACCTTCCCGATTCTCTCTACAGGAAGCTCCAGGCTAGAGCGAAGCGCCAGCACCGATCTGTCGCTCAGGAGGTTACTCATCTTCTCAGCGATGCTCTTGAAACGCCCAAACCCCTGTCAATTCTTGATCTTAAGGGGTTGGGCAAAGAGCACTGGAGAGGAGTTGACCCAGCGAAACATGTTGAGCGAGAACGGGCCTCATGGGATTGATGGCGGATCTTGGCGGCGGCCCGGTAGGGGTGGACACGGCCATCTTCATCTACTTCATCGAAGAACATCCTCAGTTCGTTCCGCTGGTTGAGCCCCTTTTCAGAGAAGTGAATGAGGGCCGCAAGGAGTTGGTTACATCGGCGCTAACCTTGCTCGAGGTCTTGGTCGTTCCCTACCGTTCTGGAGACCATCTGCTGGCCGGGAGATATGAAGCTCTTCTTACGCAGAGTCGCGGCGTCCAGGTTGCAGATATTTCTCGTGATTATCTGCGCGCCGCTGCACAGCTAAGAGCCGCGACGGGAGTCAAGACACCTGATTCTCTACAGGTTGTAGCGGCATTGGCAGCCGGCTGCACAGCCTTTCTCACGAATGATCGCGACCTCCCGACCATACCCGGTCTCCGTATCCTGCAATTGTCTTCCTACGTTAGGTGATCCTGTCGGGTGGTTCTGTCTGCCCCCTATTGCGTGTTACGGGCAGTGTCGTTTTTCAACCCGATGGCCAACCTGAGATGTGTCCGGCTACGGGGTATTAAAGTACTTGGCAGTCCCCAACGGCCCCTGTAAGTTGTTGTGAGTACTTGATATTCCCGCGTTGACACGGTAGAGGTCTGGGGTTCGAGTCCCCACGGGCCTACCATTCAAAACAAAAACTTTACGCGTATGGCCAAAGAAACACAGAGGGGTGCAAAAAGGGCACACTTTTGCGCCCCATGTGTCCTCCTCCCTGAGACTTCTCTCCTGTGGACTGAATTAGTTAGGTCGGATTTTCCGCGGAGTCGGAAACGGCTGCGCTGCTCGACCCAGGAGGGAACATTAGCGACACCACAGCCGCTTGCGCAGCGTGCTTGGCCGGCGTAATAGCTTGTGCATAGATGTCCAGCGTGGATCGCAGCGAAGAATGCCGCATCAGCTCTTGCATCACCTTGAATTCTGTGCCGACGCTCCTCAGAAGTGTTCTATAAATTTTTGCAGCTCTCCCTTCACCGAACGTAGTCGGCGCTGCTATGCATTTCGATGGCAAAACCGCTGTACTTCCAGAACGGTCGCTTGGTGCGAAAACGATGCGGTGTCTGGATCAGCGCAATCAACAACGCCGCCCGGATCGGACCGATCGAAGAGATTTGGCGGAGCAGTTTGGTCGCCTTGTGCTTTTTACTCTCGGTCAGAAGATCGCGCCTGACTGCTTGGCGCAAGACTCTCAGGGAATCGAGTTGTTGGTAATAAAATTCTGCCCGGCGGAGCACTCCCACCTCGGTGATCTTCGCGAGCCGCTCCGCACGATGACGCGGCGCATAGACTTGCTCGCCGGCACAAGGAATACCCCAACTGCGATAGATCGCCTTCACTCGGCTCATATCTGACGATCAGCAAAGATCTCGGACGAGTCACTTGGCATAGGGACCGGGGTTTAAACGCGGGATTGCTTGGTAACCCGACCGGGCGCTGCGTTGAGACGTGATCAGAAATCGGGAGAAGCCTGACGCAGTTTGAAGCGCTGAATCTTGCCCGTAGCGGTCTTGGGCAACTCCGAAACAAACTCCACGCGGCGTGGCCGTTTGTAATTAGGAAGCCGTGAAACAACAAATTCCTCGAGACTGGATACCAGCTCTGCATTGCCAATGAATCCAGCCCTGAGGACGACCCACGCAACCGGCTTGGGTAGGCCATCCTTGTCCTTATTTGCCACGACAGCGACTTCCGCCACGGCCGAATGCTCAATTAGGACGTTCTCGATCTCGGACGGGCTCACCCAAACGCCGCTGACCTTGAGCATGTCATCGGCGCGGCCATCGAACCAGTAGTAACCGTCGCTGTCTTTGTGGAACTTGTCGCCGGTAGAAATCCAACTGCCCTTGATGGTCTGTTTGGTTCTCTCGTGACGGTTCCAGTAAGCTGCGCAAGCTGCATCACTATTGACCCACAGAGTGCCAATTTCGCCGTTAGGCACGGGTTGGCCCTGGTCGTCGAGGATTTTCGCTTCACAGCCCGGAACGATCCGTCCGCTGGAACCGTGTCGGATATTGCCAGGCGAGTTGGAAACAAAAATATGAAGAGCCTCCGTCGATCCGATGCCATCCAAAATCTCGAAGCCGAAGTGCTTGGAGAAACGCTCACAAAGGGATGCAGGAAGGGCCTCACCTGCCGAGATACCGAGACGGATGCTGGAGAAATCGAAATCGGTGTCCTGGTCATGGAAATCCATCAGAGCCGCGTAATTGGAAGGCACGGAAAAGAAGAGGGTGGGACGATAACGCTCGATTACATCATAGACATTTTGGGGCGAGGGAGGTCCCGGCCAAAGAATGGACGTCCCCCCAACGGCCAACGGAAAATAGAGACCATTCCCCAGGCCATAGGCAAAAAAAAGCTTGGCAGCGCTGAAGAAACGATCGGATTCCCGAATATTCAAAATATTGCGGGCGTACTGTTCGGTCGTTATGACCATGTCGTGTTGCAGGTGAATACAGCCTTTCGGAAAGCCGGTGCTCCCTGAGGAATACAACCAGAAAGCGACGTCGTCTTTGCAGGTTGGAGCGGGGGCAAGATCGGGAGAGTGAGAAGCCAGAAGCTCCCAGAACGAGAGCGTGCCTTCCGGCGCCGTGCCCACCACAATGATGGACCTAAGAAAGACAAGCCGTTCGCGGGGAATCTGCTGGATCAAGTGCAGAAGTGATTCGCTAGTGATAGCAACGCGGGCGCGCGTGTCGTTCAACAAGTATTCATACTCATTCGCCCGGAGAAGCGTATTGACTGGAACAGGAACGGCGCCGATTTTTATTGCTCCGAAAAAACAATAGGCGAATTCGGGAATGTCCGGGAGCAAGAGGACTACCCGTTCCTCCATGCGAACATCCAGAGTGTCACGCAGGGTTGTTCCGAGGCGATTGACGCGATCGGAGAGTTGTGAATACGTGACCCGCTGGCTTTCACATTCGATGGCGATACGGTGGCCGCGGCCTTCCTCCAGATGGCGGTCGACAAAATATTCGGCGGCATTGAAGGCTTGCTGAAATTGCTCGTAAGGGACGAACACGAGGAAAGAGTCTACCCCAGCGCTCGCCGACAGGGTATCGGCATCCTGCGGGTCTGCTGGTCCATGCGGACCGAATTGGACAGCACCGGCGGGAACGGCCCAGCGCTTACCGACTCTAGAGGCTCGGCGAGGCTGTGCCTACCGAAAATCCCATTCAGCGGTTTTCACCAATGTAACATTGTTACCTTACGCTCAAAACTTGCCACAATATTAAATGCGCCAGGGACAGGTGACCTGCACATGAAGCACCAGGGCAGATCTTCGAAGAGCGGCGATTCTTTTTATCGACCTTTCCGCACTGCCTGAACTCAAAAGACCTTAGTCGGAAGCGGAGATCCTTCCTCATGAAACAAAAATCCGACTGGAAAAAACTAACACTTCTCAGAAAAACCTCTTGTAAAAAAGAGGTCAAAAATATTGGCCGCTAATAAACGGCTACTCGGGTGCGCCGTGAAAAGGCGGTGGTCCACAGCGGGGGTATACCCGCCCGGGAACTGGTTCGCTCCACCCGGTAGCAATCAGAGCGGCAGTGGAGGCAACAAGACTGCCGAAGCCTCTGGTGCAGAGGGTCGCAAAGGCGACCTGGCGAGCATGCAGGCCGTAACGTGAGTGAACGCCGAGCAGGCCCCGAAACCGACAATGCAGGAGCCGACCCGCGCCGAGTCGTGGGAAGGCCGAAGCGGATGGAATCGTACGAGCGAATAAATTCCATTTGACCTGCCGGGGTATTGGCGACGGCATGCAGGCAATGGGGACCAAGCGCAACACGGGAAGTCCCAGCGGTGATCGCAGTATGGATCAACTGGCAACTCGCGAGAGACAGGCCGGGCCGTTTGGGATGGCGGAGAGGCTCGTTAAAGTCGGTGGCTCGACGGATCGTCGACGGAGCGATGCTACATCTGATCAAGATGTGGCTGGAAGCTCCGGTCGAAGAGACCGACGAGAAAGGGAATAAGCATCGGAGTACGCGCAATCGGGATGAGGGACGGGGAACCCCACAAGGAGCTCCGATCAGCCCGTTGCTAAGCAACTTGTACATGCGTCGATTCGTGCTGGGGTGGAAGAAGCTCGGGCACGAGAAGCGTCTTGCTGCACACATCGTTAATTACGCTGATGATCTGGTGATCTGCTGCCGTGGCCAAGCGGAAGAAGCGCTGGCTAGGATGCGAGACATCATGACGAAGCTGAAGTTGACGGTGAATGAAACGAAGACGCGGGTCTGCAAACTGCCGGAAGAGAAGTTCGACTTTCTAGGGTATACGTTTGGTCGGTGCTATTCGCCGAAGACAGGGCGCGCGTACATCGGTACGGTTCCCTCGAAGAAGCGGGTGATCCGCATCTGCGAGGCGATTAGCGAAATGACCGGGCGAAATCAAACTCAGCTGGCTCAGAAGATGGTGGTAGCGAAGCTCAACCGCACGTGAATGACGATTCTGTTTCTGATTCTTCTGGATGGCCGCGACAGCAGCATGTAGAGCCAAATCATGCCACCTGAGGCAAATCCCGCGGTGAACCCAGTAATGATGAGGGTCAATGTAGTATTCATCCGACTTTTCCCTTTAGGCCGCTCCACACATTTCATTTCACACTGTAGAAACACGTCGAGGAAATGTTAAGGGACACACAGATATTGCGTGCGAGAGAGTCAACTCCTGTTAAGTCGTTTATTACCGGCCAATATTTTTAATCTCTTTTTTTAAAAGAGGTTTTTCTGAAAAGTGTTATTCTTTTTCAGTCGGATTTTTGTTTCATGAGGAAGGATCTCCGCTTCCGGCTAAGATCTTTTGAGTTCAGGCGGTGCGGAAGGGTCGATAAAAAGAATCGCCGCTCTTTGAAGATCTGCTCTGGTGCGTCATGTGCAGGTCACTCCACAAAACGTCCATCATTCTAGACACCATGAGAACGGGCAGCGATTGGCCGGTAATGTCGCGTACTCGGAAACTCGAAATTCCATATGGGCGGGTACGGCGTTCGGGACTTGACTGGGAGTTGGGGGAGGCGACCGACTGCACTAGAAACGTCTGTTACCCGTAGAATCGAATCAAAAGAAAACAAATGAATTTCTGGCACAAACAAACTACCGATCGTGCCAGTGGAAAAGCTTATGTGTAATCTTCCACTCGCCATTGCATTTGAGCAGCGTGAACACGTCGGAAGCTCGTGCTTGAGCGCCAGCCAGTTTGCCTGACCAGCGCTGGACTTCGAGATGAACGACTGCGATGCTCTCGATGATTTCGATACGGGCGAAACGAGGACTGATATCAGGTGCTGGACGGAACCGCTGTATTCGACACCTTGACAATAGCCGGAGATGTTGCTGAGGGATGAAACGCAGGGCGCATGAGCTCTCCGTCACCTGCACGGGCCCCGGCTATATAGCAGTGGATCGTGCGAGTGATTGCATCGTGTTCGGTGAGGTAGGTATTGGTGGCCGGTTTGTCCGGGGATAGCGCTTCAGCTTCATCAGACAGAGTTTCGCAGGGACACTTGATGCGTAAGCGGTTCCACGCGTCTAATTCGTGTTTGTACGCAAAGACGGTGTCCTGTTTTTCATGCTCACGACGGTGAACCGGTAGTCCCTCACTCATTTCCCAACGTCGCACGGTACGTTCGCTGCGGTCTAGGTAGGCAGCTATCTGCTTCCAAGATTCCAGCGTTTTCTGTGGGGTGTTCCGCTCGGGCATCTTAAGACCCCGACGAAGACTACACCAGCAGGGGCTGCACCGCCAAGCAGTGCTTCAGGCGTGTCAGGCGTGCCAGTGGAACGCCTTCTGGATGATCTTCCACCCGCTTGGCGTTTTGAGGAGCGTGAACAGATCAGACATGCGCACGTCCGAGCCGGCCAGGTGTCCGGACCAGCCGGCGACCTCAAGTCGAACAACGGCGATGGAATCGAGGATGTCCACACTCACGATGCGAGGTTCGATCCTGGGAGCTGGACCATTCTTGTCAATCCAATCGAAAAGGAACTTAGTTCCGGAGGCGAGTTGTCCCCCGGCGTAACCGAAGAACGAGGCTTCGGGGTGAAAGGCGGGGCGCATAAGCTCACTTTTGCCCTGTTTGCTCGCGTCGATATACATCTGCATGGTTTTCGAAATTCCGTCATATTCGTTGAGATATTCACGGTTTGTCATGCGGAGACAGTAGGGTTGGAGCCCTCAGGACGTCAACAGCCAAACTCGGACAAAGCCGGTCGAGAATGTGGAGGACACTCAACAGAACGGCGTTAATCAGGGAAGCGCCGGGCCGATCAATTGAATTTGCATAAGGCCCGCGTCCGCCGCAACCACGGGCGGCCACCTCCAACGGCATTACCGGACGCGCAAGGAGCTCGTCGCCCACCTTCACTCCGCAGCGAGAACGCGCATCCGGTAAAGCACTAGTGTTTATCAGGCAGTTGTTTCGGGAACAATCCCTTATTGTAGATCCTCCGGCTAAACTCGCATCCAATTCACAAACCGCACATTTCGTGTACGGTAAGAAAGAGGGTCACCGATGCACACGTCTCAAATTTTTCAAGCATGGGGCAAAATCCTCAAGGGGGAACCACCCTCTCTTTCCATAGAAATCACCAAGGAATGCCCCTTGAAATGTCCGGGGTGCTACGCCTATGATGCCGCGCATCTGGGTGGCGGACAAACATTGCGGGACCTGAACGATCGGCGCGGGCAGGCGCTGGTAGATGGAGTCCTTGAAGTTGTGGATCGGCTCAAGCCTTTGCACCTTTCTATCGTCGGCGGTGACCCGCTGGTGCGCTACCGTGAATTGGAGTTGATGATTCCTGCTTTGCTGGCGCGCGGAATACACGTGCAGATTGTAACCAGCGCCTTCCGCAAATTGGGTTCTACGTGGCCAAGCCTGGAGCGGCTGCTCATAGCTGTGTCCATCGACGGCTTGCAATCTGAGCATGATGCCCGGCGGGCGCCGGCAACCTACGAACGCATTCTAAAAAACATTGTGGGGCAGAGGGTCACAGCTCATTGCACGATCACAGGTCAGATGATGAAGAGGCCAGGATACCTGGCGGAATTCCTGGAATTCTGGACACCTCGCCCGGAGATCAAGAAGGTATGGTTCAGCATGTTCACCCCCCAAGTGGGAAATGAAATGCCAGAAATCCTGAGCCTGGAGGAGCGGCAACGGGCCATCGCCGACAAGGTCTGAGTCGTGAGCGCGAATACACAATCCTGTGGACGGTGTGGTGGCGACGCAAACTGCCGAATCACCTTCTCCGCCATGTCCAGCTTTGGATATTGCTTTCGCAATTGCACCAGGTCCTCGGACCTGAAGACCAAGATCACGCCTTGCCAGTTTGGCGGAAATCCTGATTGCACATCCTGCGGATGCGTTGCATCCATGTACTTAACAGCAGTTGCTGCACATAAATTGGGAGGCATACTCCCGGTCGGCGCCATATTCAAAGCCTCCATCAAGATTGGCCAAACGAGAGCGAGGTACCGAGGGAACCGTCAAACCCAGGACCCACTGCAAATATTGCAAGCAAGTGAAGCAAGTTGCGACAGCCTGGAACAAAGGGCCAAATAGCGTCTGAAGAAGCCAGTCCAGTTTTCCGCCACTCGACAGGATAAAGAGTTGTGAGTTCACTGAGTGCAGTATGTTGTGGTGAGTTAGAAACCAGCCTACTGGAACCGGGAAATCTCCCGCATGGCTCCGCATCCGAAAGGGGATTACACAGTGAAGTTCACCAAAGAATCGCTCGCGCATCGTCTTAATAATCGCAAAGCGGTGGGAGACGAGAGGACAGCGGGAGAAAAAGTGCTATAAGGAGATCAGCTACGCATACGCTGTGGCAAGACGTGAGGTACGGGCTGCGGATGCTGGCGAAGAGGCCGGGATTCACCGCGATTGCTGTTTTTACACTGGCGCTGGGCATTGGCGCGAACACGGCGATCTTCAGCCTCATTGACGCCGTCATGCTGAAGGACCTGCCGGTGAAGCATCCCGAGCAGCTGGTGCTGTTCAAATGGGACACGCACAAATGGCCTCCGCATTTCAGTCAAACCGGCGGCGATTCCGGATTGTCCTTTTCCTATCCTGCCTTTCAGCAGTTCCGGGCGCAAAACCAGGTGCTCTCCAGCGTTTTCGTTTTTGTGCCGCTCGGCTTCAGCGAGCAGAACGTCACGGTGGGTCTGAACGGCGAGCCTACGCTGGCCTACGGCGAGATGGTATCCGGAGAGTATTTCTCCGGATTGGGGGTCACTCCATTGCTGGGGCGCATGATCACCGAGGAAGACGAGCAACAAGGCGCCCCGCGTGTCGCGGTGATCAGTTACGCTTATTGGAGCAGCCGCTTTGGGCGCGATCCTTCCACAATCGGCAGGGCTATCACGCTGAATGGAACCTCCGCGACGATCATCGGCGTAACTCCATCCGCCTTTTATGGCGAACATCCGGGTGGCGAGCCCGATCTTTGGGTGGCTTTCGCCGATCTGCCCAACCTGCGTCCCTGGGGTGCGAAGCCTGCCTATACCAATTCTGTATTCACCGATCGAGATTGGGTTTGCCTCAACATCATGGGCCGGCTCAAGCCAGGTGTGAACCGCGAACAGGCGCAGTCTGTTCTCGACATTGCGTTCCATCAGTTCCTCACTGCGCAGTGGACCCCGGACAAGCAAGACCAAGTGCCGCATTTGCAGCTCGCTGCCGCTGCTCAGGGCGTGAACCATTTGCGCGAAGCTTATTCACGGCCGCTCTACTTGCTGATGGCTGTCGTCGGCCTGGTGCTGCTGATCGCCTGCGCGAATCTGGCAACTCTTCTCCTTGCCCGCGCGACGGCACGACATAAAGAAATCAGCGTGCGCCTCGCCATCGGGGCGTCTCGTGTGCGGCTGATCCGGCAGCTTCTCACTGAAAGCATGTTGCTGAGCGCGATCGGTGGGATGCTCGGCTTTCTTTTCGCCAGATGGGGAACGCAAGGGCTCCTCATGTTGATGTCGCGCGGGGAAAACCAAATGATCCTTGATGTCAAACCCGATTGGAAAGTCCTACTCTTCACGCTGTTAGCATCGGTTTTGACGGGAATTCTCTTTGGTCTCGCGCCCGCCCTTCGCGCCGCGCGCATGGAGCTGGCTCCAGCGATGAAGGAGAGCGCCGGCAATGTCTCCGAGGGCCGTCGCGGCCACTTCCTCGGGGAATCGCTGGTCGTCGCACAAATATCTGCCTCACTGGTGTTGATGACGGGTGCGGGACTGTTTGTCCGCACGCTGGAAAATTTCGAGCGCAAAGACCTCGGCTTCGATCAAAAGAATCTCCTTACTTTTGGCGTTGACGCCACTCGGGCGGGGTACAAGGGCGATCTGCTGATGAACTTCTATCAGCAGCTCTTGGAGCGCGTGCAAGCGCTTCCGGGAGTTCAGTCAGCAACGTTGATTGAAAACGTTCCGCTCTCGGGTTGGTCCAATAACGGCAACATTACGATCGAAGGATCAAAACAGAATGTCCCGAACAATCATCTTCGTTGGTTCGTCGTCGGTGCGGATTTTTTCCGGACCATGGGCATCCCGCTGATTGCAGGCCGCGGAATCCAAGAAAGCGATACAGTCACCGCTCCTCGTGTGGCCGTCGTGGATGAAACGTTCGTGCGAACCTACCTCGGAGACGGGTATCCGATTGGGCAGCGATTCTATCTTGGCACTGATTCAAAGCCTGACCCCAAGTTCGACTTCGAAATCATCGGCGTGGCTAAGAAAGCAGAACTCACCGACATTCATGCGGAGCCCATTCCAAAGAGCTACATGTCGTATGCGCAGTTTCCGGAAGAGGTAGGCACGTTGTATTTTCAAGCGCGCACCGCGGGCAATCCCGCTGGCCTTGTGCCTGAGGTGCGGGATGCCGTCCACCAGATGAACTCCGATCTTCCGCTGATGGAGGTCAACACACAGACTCAGTTGACGGCGGAAGTCTTGACGCAGGAGCGGGCCTTTGCCCGCCTGTCGAGCTTCTTTGGTCTTCTCGCCTTGCTTCTCGGAACGATCGGTCTCTATGGGACGATAGCTTATTCCGTAACACGTAAGACGCACGAGATCGGCATTCGCTTGGCGCTGGGCGCAAAGCCTCGCGATGTCCTACGCATGGTTCTCGTCAAGGGCCTTCAGCTAACACTCGTCGGCGTGTTCATCGGAATCCTTGCGGCGCTCGCGGTGACGCGTCTAATCGCTACGATGATCTATGGCGTTACGCCTACCGATCCGATGACGTTCGCGGGAGTCGCCATCTTCCTAATGCTGGTTGCACTCTTCGCGTGTTATATACCCGCACGCCGCGCGACCCGTGTGGACCCGTTGGTGGCGCTGCGGCATGAATGATTCCCGGTCGTCAGGTTATCTGGTGGGAAGGAATTGATTTCTTCGCAAGAGGCACTACTCGTGCGTATAACGGCTGCGGGTAACCGGACATTGGGGCTTGGCTCTGAATTGGGCCTATAATTTCGAGCATGGCGCAGATTTTATCCAGAAGGTCGAGTCCGAGTGGCAGCCAGACACGGGATATTTCTGGAAGATTAGTCCGGGAATCTTCGACAAATCTGACTTCAACCGTGCACTTTCTCAAGTCGCGTCTGTCCCCCGCCAAGACGGATGGGTATGGCATGTTTAATTGAGAAAAACCTCGGCTAGTTAATGCTGACTGTCAGACGAGCCAAGGGTTGACGACAGGCACAGCGAGAGCTTCAAAATGGACCACGTTGCGAGTTGCCAGAGTCGCATGGCGTGCAACCACGATGCCAGCGATCATGGTGTCGCGCAGATCAACCGGCCGACCCTTGCGCTGGCGAAAGGCCATCAAGTCTGCGGCCTGTATGGCTGCAGCATCATCAAAAGGAGCGATGCGACGACCCATTTTTTCGAGGACAGTTTCAAAGGTCTCCAGCAGCAGAGCCCTTCGTTTCCCGGCGGCCATGATCTGAAGTCCAAACCTGACCTCCAGGATTGTTACTGACGTTGTCCAAACGGATGTGCGAGGCTGCTGATCGAGCCAGGCAATGACCTTCGCATCCGGTGATTGCCGCATTAGCGCTGAGAGTACGTTCGTGTCCAGAACGATCATGACTCAAACGTCGCCGGCCTGATTGCGCGTCCGCGGAGTTCAGGTACATCCAAGTCGAGACCAGTTTTCACAAATAGCCTGGAGATGTCAGTCCCGAGTCCGCCACTAGGAATTTCCTCCTCGCTGACTGCACTGCGAAGAATATCTCTCACCTCTTCCTCCATACTGCGGCCATGCCGTTTGGCGCGGCGCTGCAAGCGTGCTTTTACCGCATTCTCAAGGTTCCGGACCACCAGTTGTCCCACGATCCACCTGCCCTCAATCAAGAGTGATATCATGCTATCATGATATTTAGCTGCGAGTCAATGGCACAGGTGCAGCGCGTGCATCGCACAGCCGGACATTCTGTTTCTCGGAGTTCCAACCCACAACCGAACCCTCAAGTTGACGTGTCTTGCACGACTTCCGCGAACTTTGGCAGTCCCCGCGGTCCTGTAAGTTGTTGTAAAACCTATGAACGATAGATTGACACTGTAGAGGAGCAGCGCTCTGGGTTCCGCGAGCGATTAGGAGATTTGGGGTAATCGCCTCCGGTGAGAATGTCTCCCCAATCGGTATAGGCCCGTAGCTCAGTTGGTTAGAGCCGAGGTCTGCGGTTCGCGATTTACTGGTACCCGCGCTGGGTTTCAATTTGTTCCATTTCACCCAGCGATTCGTGAGGGCTGGAGCTGAGTCCCTACGGGATAGCTTTCTCAGCTACAACGGTTATCGTCTGGCGGATCACGGCGAAGAAGCGGATGGGCGCGAAGCTCAAAGCCATGAAGGCTGAGCTTCACGCCGGAAGCACCATCGCACAACCGCAGTCGGTGCATGGCTTCGGAAGGTTGTACAGGGATACTACCAATACCACTCGGCGCGATCAGCAATGATCGTCCCCACCGCGACAGTTATCGAGAAACGGCGTTCTGGGAGTAAGCGGGGCAGGTCATTGGGGCAAAATGTGCATGATGAAATTGCGTCGCGCTCGGGCTAGGGTTTCACTGCAACCATCTCCGTCCGCTAGTTCGCTCGGATGTCAGTTGTGCGATACTTCATCGATTCCCAGTACCAGTCTGCATCACGAGTCCATACCTAACTGCTTTCGTGCGCTCGTTTCAGAAGCAACCCGCATGAAGGCTTGCCGGCCGGATTCTACTCGTGTTGGGAATTAAACGTTTCCGGGGAGGGCCCAAAGTGTCTGCTACCGCCGCTGGTTCTCCTGTACCTCTCTCGCTGCGTGACGTGCTCAAAATCTCCGGCTTCAACCGGCTGTGGCTGGCACAGCTTGTGAGTATTCTGGGCGATTTTCTGGCCGTTTTCGGAGTGATTAACGTCATCACATTCAAGTGGCACGGGACGCCGTTGCAAGTCGCGAATGTGATGATCGCCTTCATTATTCCCATGGCCATCGTCGGACCACTAGCAGGCTAATGCTTGCCCACGCATTGGGACGGTTGCACGGGGGGCTGTGAGCACGCCTCTTCGCCACGCAGCTTTTCGTTTCCGAAGACACCGTCAAGACACACTGGACCCGCGCCTTCGACAAGCTCGGAGCCGCCCGCCGCACCCAGGCCGTCCAACGCGGCAAAGAACTAGGCCTCCTGCCGTGACCGCGTCACTCGAAAGTACGATTTCCGCTCCATTCCTGCAAAATCATCCGAAAGGATGACGACATCCGGCCCCATTACACCGCATAATGACTCCATTCTCGCTCGCAACAGGAGCCTCACATGAAGAAAACCGTCCTCACCTTCGGCCTCATCTCCGGAATCATGATCTCCGTCCTTATGGACGGCTCGCTTCTCCTCGCCGACAAGATCGGCTCCGGCCACAGCATGGCTCTCGGCTACACCATCATGGTGGCGTCGTTCCTGCTAATCTACTTCGGCATCCGCAGCTACCGCGACAACACCCTCGCCGGCCAAATCTCCTTCGGCCGCGCCTTCGCATGCGGCATCCTGATCACCCTCATCACCACGGTCTGCTACGTCGCCACGTGGGAGGTCCTGTACTTCAACTTCATGCCCCATTTCATGGACAGCTACTTCGCCGCGCAGATTCACAAGGTCCAGTCCTCCGGACTTGACCCCGCCACCACCGCCGCGCGGGTCGCTGCCATACAACACTCTCAGCAGCTCTACCAAAACCCTTTCGTCAACATGGCCTACACCTTCGTCGAGCCCCTGCCCGTCGGCCTTATCATTACTCTCATCTCCGCTGCCATCCTCCGCCGCAAAGCCCCTGTCGAACCCACCGCCGCTCCCGCAGTCATGGCCACATGAATCATCTTCATTCTGGGCTGGGTCTCGCGGTGTGTGTTGCCTCCTGATATTGCTAAAAATGTATTGGACTAAACCGCTGCAAAGAGTGTGCAGTATGGGTTTTGATTGATAAGTGGGACGTGATGTAGAACGTGATGTAGAGAAGATAGACGGGGGGTAAGTGCGGAGACGAATATGCTGCGTTGTAGTTCGGTGCGTTCTGCAGAAGCTTGAGGGTCAAAATGCGGGATGCTTGGCTGTCTGCGGGGTGTTCTGTACGGCAAGAAGCAACAGCACTCCGTTGACTCAACAGTGTCGAGTTCGTGGAGAGAGCAATTCGGATTCGCACGTGGCCGTTCATGAAGTGTCTTGGATGGTCGGTGAAGAGCGAACTTGAGGCAGCGCCTTGACCGCGATCATGCGGCCTCGATGACAAACGGGATATTCCCGGAGAGAGCGGCCCGTGAGCCTCTCGTATCGATTACGATAATCCTCTTGTATCGCGGGCTCGGCAGAGCTTTCCTTTGGTGCTCCACGTTTTACCGAGTGGGTTCCACCGTATTCGCTACTACGGATTCCTCGGCAATCGACACCGCAAGGAGAAGTTGGAGCCTTGCCGCCAACTTCTGGGCATGGCTCCTCCACACGCGGAATGTGATCGTTGGCGCGGTGAAGAAATCCATGGCCGCAATGGCTTCCCGATGGTTTCGAAGGAAAACCAGCCAGCGCTTGGTTCGGTCAGGATCTCTCGGCGCCCGTTTCATCCAACGGGAAATGGTTCTCTCGGAAAGATCAAAGCCGAGCATGAGGAGCTCGCCATGGATGCGAGGGGCGCCCCAAGTTGGATTCTCAACGACCATCTGGGAGATCAGCTCGCGAATCTCCTTCGGCGTCTGTTTCCTTCCGACCTGCCTCTGGACTCTGGAAATTAGCCCCCAATACATACGAAAACCAGTCCGGTGCCAGCGGACGGCGGTTTCCGGCGTGACCAGGATGAGGGACTGCTTCCAAGCCGACCAGACCCGCCGAGCAACCACCCAGAAGAGCTGATCGAAAAGCCTGAGACTCGGGCGAGGATGTCGACGTTTCAGCGCGACCGAGTTGTTGACGCAAAGCGAGATTCTCGAGAAGGAGACTTTGCCGTCCGCGAAAGAGGCGTACCAGCATTCCGAAGAAGAGCCAGACAAAAGCGAAACATGATCAGAATTTATAACAAAACGGTGGTGGCATGACAGCAGCTATGTTATTGATTTCACGGTAGGCTGGAGTTTTGGCGAACCACTCTGCAGGGTGCCTTTCACCTCGCGCATCCGACAGTCTATTGTGGGGTCACATGCAACTGCGACTGTTGGTCCCAGTTTTCTTGCAGCGATCGCTGCTGCTGGTATTCTGCATTGCGCTGAACACTTGCCAGTCGCATAAAGCCAATTCCGGACCTTCGATCGAGTTCACACATGTTCCGCTGATGGCGCAAGGTGGACGAGAAAGAGTCGACACGATCTCTGGACGGGTCAGAAACGCTCGACCAAAGCAGCAGATTGTTATTTATGCGCACAACGGGCCATGGTGGGTGCAGCCCTGGCCGCCTTACCTCGGATCATGACGGAGGTCGATGGTGTCGCGCCCGCACATAGTCGGACGTACCGCAACATTCTCAGTGTTGGTGTACTTTGTGCTGATCGGATGCCAATCTTCACCAAGAAATTCAGCTCCGGCAATTGCGTTCAGCAAGGTCCCCGCCACAGGCCAGGAGAGTCCCTTCAGGACAGACATGTTCGAACGTGACTACAAAACAGACACAATCGAAGGCCGTGTCACAGGGGCTCGACCAGGGCAGCGAATGGTGTTGTACGCAAAGACTGATGGGCGATGGGGCGTGTGCCCGCAATCAGGTCAGCCGTTTACGAATATCGAAACTGACGGCCGGTGGAAAGCTTCTGTCCACCTGGGAATACAATATGCCGCTCTGTTGGTTGATTCAAGCTACAATCTGCCTGAACAAACTGAATCGTTGCCGGTTGTGGGCAACGGCGTGGTGACGCTGGCAGTCGTTAACGGGGAGGGCCCCGCGCCGGTATTCCCGTCGTCCAAGATACTGAACTTTAGCGGTTACGAGTGGACGACGAGCACCGGGCCAATTTTCCACGCTGGGTCAAGACACTTTTTTGATCCGGCGAACGTTTGGACGGACGAAAGAGGCGCACTGCATCTTCGCATCTCGGGAAGCCCAGGAAAGTGGACTGCGGCGGAGCTAAAGCTCACGCGCAGCCTGGGATACGGAACATACAGGTTTCAGGTACGCGATGTCTCTCATCTCGAACCTTCCGCTGTGCTATCTCTAATCACCTGGGACGGCGTTGGCACAGAGACGAGCGCCCGGCACGAGTTGGATGTTGAGCTTAGTCGTTGGGGACAGCTTGATAATACCAACGTAGGTTACGTCGTCCAGCCTTACTACGTTCCAGCTAATTATGTTGCCTTTCGGGCGCCGCCTGGCCTCTACACACATTCGTTTCGGTGGGAACCGGGAAAAGCAACGTTTTCGACGGTAGCAGAATCGGCCAATACAGGCGATAGCCGTGTCATTAACCAGCACGTGTTTACCTCCGGTGTGCCTTACCCGGCGGGTCAATCGGTGCGCATCGCCTTGTATGTATTTAATCAAGGCCCACTCCCGCTGAAAAACGAAAATGAGGTCATAATCGACAAATTCGAGTATCTCCCATGATTTGCTGGGTAAAGCAAACTCGATGCACTCTTGTTGGAATCGTGCTAGCGGGCCTCGTGACCGATGCACGTGCACTCGATCCCAATCGTCCGGTTTCGCAGTACGTCCGCGAACAATGGACCACCGAAACCAGGTTTCCCGGCGGCGCGGTCAACGGCATCGCGCAAACCGCAGATGGATACCTCTGGATTGGAACCGACAGAGGCCTGATACGTTTCGACGGCTTTAATTTCAGGCCTGTCTCTTTTACTTCCATCACCCCCGCTCCGAACGTTTCGATACTGCAACTGCTTACGGATGCTCGCGGAACACTATGGATTCGTCCAGAGGGCACCCATCTCGTACGGCAGAAGGATGGCAAGTTGGAGAGCGTCAAATCCACTTTGTATTTTTACGGAATCACCGCCCTGTCAAAAGACATCAACGGCGGAGTACTGGTTTCGGACGTCCTGGAGGGCACATTCCGTTTCATGTCAGACGACGTTCAGAAATTGGGACTCTCTTCACCGCCAGTAATCTCCATGGCACAAACAGCCGATGGCAAGATCTGGAAAGGCACCCTCGGCGATGGCCTTTTTTTCCTTGCGGGCGGGCGAGATACCAACGTCAACGCCGGATTGCCCGACCGAAAGATCAACTGTCTGCTGCCGATCGGTGAAGAGTTATGGGTCGGCACCGACACGGGCTTGTATCGCGGAAACGGCAACGGCTTTCGTCGGGTTGAATTGCCGTCGTTCCTCGGTAGTATCCAGGTGTTGAGCATCCTGCGCGATCGTGACTCGAATATCTGGGCAGGCACAGCGCGCGGCCTACTGCGCATCAATGCCAAAGGCATTTCGTTCTCAGAGGAAAATGAGATTCGCGGAGGCAACGGCATTAACGCTCTGTTCGAGGACCGCGAAGGCAATCTCTGGATCGGAGGTTCGCGAGGGTTAGGCCGCATTCGGGACAGTGCATTCCTGACTCATTCATCTGTGAACGATCCTCGCTTCGAGCACAATGGGCCTATATATGTCGACCCGGAGGGCCGCACCTGGTTCGCTCCCGCTCAAGGTGGGCTGTATGTTCTGGACAATGGCCGGGTTCAACCCGTTACATCGGTACCAGCAAACGATGTCGTCTATTCCATCGCTGGCGCGGCAGATGAGGTGTGGGCCGGACGTCAACGCGGGGGACTCACCCGTCTACAATTTCGTAACGGGGCGATAAGCAGCCAAAGCTATACAGAGGCAAATGGAGTGGCCCAAAACAGTGCCTATGCTGTTTATGTGAGCCGCGATGGCTCCGTGTGGGCCGGCACTCTAAACGGCGGCGTCAGCAAATTCAAGGATGGGCGCTTTACTACCTACACGACAACCAACGGCCTCGCTTCGAATACCGCCTCGTCCATCGTTGAAACCCGCGATGGCGCAATGTGGTTTGCCACACCTCGCGGGCTGAGTTCTTTTTCAAACGGCCAATGGAGAACCTATACAACGGTAGAGGGTTTGCCTTCGCCAGAGGTGAACTGCCTTTTCGAAGATTCATCCGGAACTCTCTGGAGTGGAACGTCTGCTGGCCTTGCCTTTTTTGCCTCTAACCGCTTTCAAGTTCCTCATGAGTCGCCCGACGTTTTGCGCGAACAAATAGTCGGAATGGCGGAGGACAAGAGCGGAAGGTTTTGGATCGCGACCTCAGATCATGTTTTGCGCGTTCCGCGCGACAAACTGCTAAGCGGTGTTGTGAAGGCCGTCGATGTTCGCGAGTATGACCAGGCCGACGGTCTAGAGAGCACTGAAGGAGTGAAGCGGAGCCGATCAGTGGTCTCGGATTCAGCGGGCAGGATCTGGTTTTCACTCAGCAGCGGCTTGTCGGTGGTTAATGCATCCCGGATCGATGACAACTCAGTTCCCGCGCTGCCTCACATAGAGGCGATCACGACCGAAAACAACACCGCAAACCTCGCCGCCTCCGTTCGAATTCCTCCATCTCCCAGGCGAATCACGTTTGAGTACACGGGGCTGAGCCTCGCGGCGCCCGGGCGGATTCGCTTTCGATATTTTCTCGAAGGTTTCGACAGTACCTGGAGCCAGCCGGTTGCAGCGCGAGAAGCCGTTTACACGAACCTTGGGCCCGGCTCCTATCGATTCCGGCTTGTCGCCAGCAACAGCGAGGGGCTGTGGAACGGGCCAGAGACTGCGATCGCTTTGAACGTCGCCCCAGCCTACTATCAAACTTACTGGTTCCGTTTGTCGTGCGTCGCCGCCTTTCTAGCATTGCTCGTCGCGCTCTATCAATTGCGGCTGCAGCAGGTGGCGCGGCAGTTCAATATGCGCTTGGAAGAACGCGTCAACGAGCGGACACGCATCGCGCGAGATTTGCACGATACGCTGCTGCAAAGTTTTCACGGCCTGATGCTCCGCTTTCAAGCCGCTTCTAACATGTTCGCAACGCGTCCGGCCGAAGCTAAACAAACACTCGATAGCGCTATCGATGAGGCCGCTCAGGCGATCACCGAGGGCCGGGATGCCGTAGAGGGGTTGCGCTCATCCACGGTGGTGACCAACGATCTTGCCTGTGCGATAACCACTTTGGGTGAAGAACTCGCGAGCAGTGAAATCAACCAGAATTCGGCCATCTTTCATGTGGAGGTGGAAGGAACCCCGCAGAATCTCCATCCGATCCTGCGGGACGAAGTTTACCGGATAGCGGGCGAGGCCGTGCGCAATGCCTTCAAGCACGCGCAGGCGCAGCGCATAGAAGTGGAAATCCGATACGGCGAACGGCAGCTTCGCTTGTGGGTCCGGGATGATGGAAAAGGCATCGACCCGAAGCATCTGAATGAAGACTGGCGCGCCGGACACTACGGCTTGCGTGGCATGCGCGAACGCAGCAAGCTTATGCGAGGCAAGCTGGCGGTGTGGAGTGAGCTTGATTCCGGTACGGAGGTTGAGTTGAGCATTCCCGCCTCCACTGCTTACGCGGCATCTCCCGCTCCCCGCCGTTCCTGGTTGGCAGAGAAGTTCTCTGGGAAAGACACGGAGATGAAGTCATGACTGCAGATCCGATTCGAATTCTGGCAGTCGACGATCATCCCCTCGTTCGCCGAGGGATCGCTACACTAGTCGGTGGTGAATTGGATATGAGTTTAGTCGCCGAAGCCTCGAATGGGCGGGAGGCGATTCAGCAGTTTCGTACACACCGTCCGGACGTGACGCTGATGGACATTCAGATGCCGGAAATGAACGGCGTGGATGCGATAATCGCGATTCGCGGAGAATTTCCCGAGGCACGATTCATTGTACTGACCACCTACACCGGCGACGTCCAGATTCTGCGCGCTGTCAAAGCTGGCGCGCGGGCGTACCTACTAAAAAATTCTTTTCATAAGGAACTGCTGGAAACGATCCGCGCCGTCCATGCCGGGAAAAAAGCACTCTCCGCCGAGGCCTCCTACCAACTTGCCGAGCATGTCACCGATGACGCCTTGACCCCAGCGGAGATCCGCGTCCTGCGCCTGATTGCCGAAGGAAATGCCAACAAAGAGATTGCCGCACAGCTCTCGGTCAGCGAAGAAACCGTCAAGGGCCAAGTCCGGAACATCCTCTCCAAATTGGGTGCTAACGACCGAGCCCATGCCGCTATGATCGGTCTGAAGCGTGGAATCATCGAGTCCTAATTTTACCAAGAAAATCTATGGTTTACTTTTCACGACCGAGGCGCTATCGTTCGTTTCCGCTAATGTTCCGGCCAAGATTAGCGCGGGAAATTTAGCCAGCGCGCAAAAATTCCATCCGGCTCCCATCTGACAGAGATGTTGGAACTTATTTGTTCCTCTTCGCTGCGCTAGAAAGCCCGAGAAGCCAGCCTCGCTTGGCAGAAAACCTTTCTCAGCCGGACTGACCGTGTGCGATCCTGACAGCCATGTCTCGATTCTTGATTCTATTGAATCGTGGTAGGACCGCCCTCCGCAATTTGGCGGAACTGGTCACCATTCGTCACCAATCGCGATAGGTTTTCCACTGCATCCCGCAAATGTCCGGGAATCGGCAGTGTGTAGATGTCCAGAACAAATAGCTGCAAAATTCGTCCAATCGTTGAGCGCCGATTACGATGATGACCGCCGCCGGGAAAAGTCCCATGGTGTGCAATCGTGAACAGATTTTCTATCTTCAGCTGCTGTTTAATCGGAATAGACAAAGACCTAGCGCGACGAGGTGGCTGCCATTCTCGAGGTTGCGCCAGTTTGATGTTTGCCTGCATGAGAAAGGCAGCGCCATATGTCCGTCGCGGATCACCTAACCCTAACGGTCTACGCATTTCTCCTCTTGCTGCCTCAAGGGCTTTTCGGCCAGGGACGGCCCGCAGGCGCGGCCAAGCTCGTCATAGAAAGCGGCACCCCCGTAAGGCTCCAATTGGCGCGAACGATCTCCTCCTCGCACGCACATAAGGGTGATCGCCTTGATTTTGTGGTGGTAAAAGATGTGGAGGTGGGAGGGTTCACGGTAATTCGCGCCGGAGCCCGGGCTGAGGGTCCAGTGATCCGAGTAAGAGGAAAACGACCACTGGGAATAGGAGGCAACATAATCCTGAAGCTGGATTCGGTTGAGCTGACGACCGGCGAGAGGGTGGGTTTGGTGGCAAGCAAGGAATTCAAGGGACGAGCGCACACCATCCGCATGGCCGTGGCAATGGCCGTCACCGCGGCGTTTTATCCGCCTGCCGCACCGGTGTTCCTGCTGACGCGCGGCCGGGATAGCACAGTTTTGAAAGGCACAGACGTGACGGCGTACACGAAAAAGGATGCTTCTGTGGCGATAGAAGATGTGCCATTGGCGAAGCAAAGTGCTTCAGAATTGGCCGAGATGATCAGATTCCTGCCGCCTCGAGTCCTCAATGGTGAAGGCCGCGAGGGCGATATGCTGAATCTGATCTTCCTGGCCAGGGAAGATGATTTGCAAGCTGCTTTTGCGCGTGCCGGTTGGCTAAAGGTGGAGAAATCCACTCCTCAGATCATTTGGCATCTGTTGTGGCAACGCGAGCGCTACACGAAGTTGCCAATGGACAAGCTTTACGTTTTTGGCAGGCCGCAGGACTATTCCTACTCGTTGCCTGACCCTGATTCAATCG
Organism: Candidatus Acidiferrales bacterium; assembly: GCA_963792145.1. Taxonomy (GTDB): domain Bacteria; phylum Acidobacteriota; class Terriglobia; order Acidiferrales; family UBA7541; genus Acidiferrum. Next base: position 6,874 of record CAWBVH010000053.1, on the reverse strand, counting down.
TAGCGAGGCGACATCACCTGCGAATCTGGAAAACAGATCGTGACATGGATGGCATGCCCCTTTGGGTGGGTGCGGCAACACATGACGTGGCGATTGAATTTGTGAAGCATAAGTTTCGGCTCTTTCACAAAATCGATCCCAATGTTGATGAGGAGCGCGAGTTTATCGCCGGGAATCTGGCGGAGACATGGCAACTCACTCGTGAGCAATACCTGCGTTGCGCGGAGCCCGTATTCAACGCGCAAACCGCCACGGGACAGGAATATTATTCCGACAGCAGAATGCTTTTCCTGGAGTTAAATCAGGGAGCCGTCTTAAAAGCAGGAGTAACGGAAGTTGCTGCTAAGTTGCAGTAAACCGGAGCAGAAAGTTGGCTGCCCTTGTGACACGCTTAGGGATACCCCTCCTTCTTGTTGGTGTGGCTTGGTGTATTGCAGCTCGTCAGAATTCATACGCCAAAGAATTAACCCAGCCGACCGTTCAAGCGTTCGCGCACTATGTTCAATTGACGGAAGCCCGGATCCAAACCGAAGTGTCCGATCCCCGGCAATTCCTGTATAGCTATTCCCTTCCTGAAAAAGAAAGAAACGCTGTACAGGCTTACCTGCTCGGGGGGCACGTGATTATCGAGCCCATGGTCACTCGAGAAAATGGGAGGGTGATTTATATCCCCGACGGCATGGTGCACCACTGGCTAGCAATCGGCTTCATCCCTGGAGTGACTCGTGATCAGGCGATAGCCCTTGCGCAGAACTATGCGCGCTACGCGGAATTGTACGCACCGGACGTGCAACGCGCTGAAATTCTGTCTCGGGAGGACCAAAGCTTTGAGGTGTATTACCGGTTTTACCGGCATGCGCTCGTGACAGTGGTCTACAACACACGCTTTACCGCGGACTTTTTTACGCTCGATGCTTCGCGTGGTTACTCTTTTGCTCGCTCCACTCGGATTGCCGAAGTGGAAAATCCCGGTACGGATAATGAGAGAGAATTTCCCGTCGGAAACGACCATGGCTACCTGTGGAGGCTCAATCTCTACACGCGATATCTCGAAAGAGACAATGGAGTGTACATTCAGATCGAGTTTCTGGGCCTGAGTCGCAGCGTGCCGCCTGTCTTCGCGTGGCTGGTCAACGCTTATACTCGATCCGTGCCGACGGATTATCTGACGCACTACCTCGTTGCCACGCGAAAAGCACTACAGGAAGCTTCTGCTGCAACGCAGCGTACCATACTTCCCAGGTCGTCGTTATCTGCCCGGAAAAGCAAAACGGTTGTGCGTTTTATAAAACCCGTCTAGACCTAGCAGCTTCAATGATACTTACGTACAACTCTGCTCCTGACTTACTTGGATCATTGGGTGTTGAGGGTTCGTCGGTTATAGTATTCATTCTTATGCTAAAAGGACTTCGTTCACGCCTGAAAAAGAATCCGCGTATTTCCGGATTGCGGCTCTCCATTGCCGAGAAATTTCTTCCCGCCGACTACTACGTGCGACTCCGGCCGCCCTATGCGACCCACACATGGGAAGTTGACCGTCGCCACTACGATGAAAAGCATGACTGGGATAACTTTCGGGATGGCAATCGCGTCCTGCAGGCACACGTTATTCTGGATCGCGTCAAGAGATGTGCTTCCGGTGACTATGCCGAACTTGGAACCTACCAGGGCAACTACGCCCGCATCATCTATTCTCAAATGGTAGAAGGCACTAGCCTCTACTGCTTCGACACCTTCACGGGTTTTCCTGAAATCTCAGTGCAAAGGGAACTCGGAACCACCGGCCATGCCGTGTCTGTCGGCACGTTTTCCGACACTTCTCAGGCGAAAGTGGAACACGCGATTGCTGGGCGCACTTCACCACCGTGCCTTGTCCTGCGCGCCGGCGAATTCCCAGCAACCTTCGTAGGCCTCGAAGACCGGCAGTGGCGCTTCATCTTGCTCGACGCCGACCTCTACGCGCCCATCAAAGCTGGCCTGGAGATGTTCTGGCCAAGGCTCGTGCCAGGAGGCTTTATCCTCTGTCATGATTATCTTCCCGGCTATCCCGGCGTTCGCAAAGCCGTAGACGAGTTCTTCGATCCCTTGGGCATCGTGCCGGTTCCCTGGCCGGATCGCGTAGGTACGGCTGTAGTCGGTAAATCCTGGAACGCAACCTCAAATCCCTGAGCGAAGACGTATTGCAGGGCGATGATAAATACAAAATCGTACTTTTGGCAGCCTAGTGTCGTCCATCTCAAGGCCGGAAAGCAAAGGCATGAAAAAGCATACGAAAAACTGTCAAATGAGCGTGTCTTCCCTGCTGCCCTCGGTGGGAATCTCGAACTTTGCGACGGAGTCTGCACGTAAATCGAGTCCCCACGGGCCTGCCATCGTTTCCAATAACTTAGAGAGTTTCTCCGGAATCCCAAAGAAACTTTACCTGCAATTCTTCACCTGTAAATGGGTGTTTGTGGTGGGTCCTCTTCGTTGAGTTGCTTTCTGGCTCACGGCGCCGCAGGCATCGCGTGCAACCTCGATGAATTGCAGGAGAGAAACGAACTGAGAAACATTCGATCCGCAACGGGTATAAAGTTGAGTTCTGAGAGAGGCCCTTCGCCAATTTCAATGAGTGAGCGCCCCAGCAATTCGTCATCGCCTGTATACGATAGGGCGTTGCTCTTGCGCGGCTCCAAACGCAATGAAATGCTGACTCTTGCGGAAATTGAGCAGTACGGACTCGATAGCTTCGGCGACGCCGACTACGTCAGCATCTACGGGATGCCGCCGCGAGAATGGTACCGCCACGGCATCCGTCTGCTCGGCCGCACGGCGGTAGAGTGCACCCGAGACAAGTTCGGCAAGCGTATTGGTCTCGATGTTGCCTCAGTAGCCGCACGTATGCCATCGAATCAATGGGTGGTAATCGATCCGTTCGCTGGTTCTTGCAATACGCTGTTTTGGATTTTGCGCCAGCTACCAAATTCAGAGGGCATCGCCTTCGAATCCGACCCGCAGGTCTTCGAACTCACGCATCGCAACCTCGCGGCCCTTGATCAAAGGATCGAACTTGTCCATGGCGACTACGTGAAGCTGCTTGAGGAGCGCCGCGTGCCGGAGGATCGAGGCATCGTCGCCTTCGTCGCACCTCCGTGGGGCACCGCCCTAGATGAAGTGCAAGGCTTGGATCTTCGCCGCACCACACCTCCAATCAGCGAGGTTATCGAGCAAATTACGCGTCAATTCCCGAAGCATAACATCCTCTTCGCGACGCAGGTTTACGAGAAGGTTGGCATCCCTTCCCTGACTGAAGTTCAAACGAAGCTCGATTGGACCGAACTGCGCATCTACGATATCAACGAGAAAGGCCGGAACCACGGTATTCTTCTGGGAACAAAACGTTGGGCACCTCGGTAAAAGTACACGCGCGAAATATATCAGGTGATACTGCGATGTGGGCGCCAGGCGACTCCACAATCAGCACACCGCGCTTTTTATCCTCGGCAGGTTGACACGGTACGCTCATCAATTACTCAGATAGAAACCACAGAAAACTTCACCTGTAATTCTTCACCTGTAAATTGGTGGGCAAAAGTCCTCTTCGTTAACTTGCCTCCAATCACAACCTATCATGGCACACGATGACGGAGACCGACGCACTCTTGGGCCAGGTCATTTCCCACTACCGCATCATCGAAAAGCACGGTGGCGGCGGGATGGCGTGGTGTACAAAGCTGAGGATACCGAACTCGGCCGCTTCGTCGCTCTGAAATTCCTTCCTGATGACCTGGCGAAAGACCCGCAAGCCCTCTCTAGAGGGCATCGCCAATCGTGCACTGGAGAAAGACTGAGAACTGCGTTATCAGCACGCGTCGGAAACACTCAGGCAGCCCATGTAGGCTATTTCAGAATTGTGCCGAGCACCTCAAAAGGAACGACACCACGCCTTGACGGGATAGGAGACAGGAGTGAGCGAAACTGCCTGTTTTGCACAATAATGGTGCAATCAGGCATTCAGTTCATTTGCCGCGAGCTAAGTACAAGTGGGACGGATCGTCATGGAGGATTGGGTCCATTTGAGCCGTGACGAATTCTCTGCCATTTGTGGTCTAGGCAGACCTCGGTTCCGGTCTCTCGGAGCTTCAGAATTGTGATATAAGAGCGACTTTACCAAGCCAGGGCAGCATTTCACCGAGGTCAAGATCGAGACAAACACGGCGGGTAGCAGGCTCGGATACGTACTCGGTGCGTTGTGATCTTTTGGGCATGAAGGGTTCAGCAAAACTGGCGAGCGGAGAATCGAGGAAAAAGTGAAAAAGATCAAATTCAACATTTCGAACCTGTTGGCCTTGGGAGTACTCCTTATGTGGAGTGTCTGGCTAACTGGTTGTGGCGGTAAAGTGGAAGGAAACACCTACGCAGGAAATGGTGGAGTCGTTCAAATTGAGTTCAAGTCAGGCGGCAAGGCGTATGTGTCGACGGGGCCGGTATCAACTTCTTGCACCTATGCAGAGAGCGGCAAGACCGTGACGCTCGTTTGTGAAGGCGACAAGACCGTCTTCACGGTGGACGACGACGGAGCGCTCAACGGCCCCCAGGGCGGAATGCTCGGACGGTTGACGAAAAAGAAGTAGCGGCGAGCAGAAACGGAAATCTCCAATTGAGCGAGTCTGCTGTATGATTGCCGAGATTCGCGTTTTGTCTTTACTTAACTTCCGATGATTCAGGAGATCGGACAACTGAATTTCTCCTTCCAACGTGCCATTCACATGGTACTTCGCCGCCTGGATTGATAGAATCCCCACCCATTAAGGAGAACAGTCATGAAACGCCCTTCTTCCCTTTTCGCGATCGTTGTGTTGTTTCTGCTGTTCGCCTGCGCGGATCCTTACGGGCGCAGGACGACCTCCAGTTCAATGTGCCCTATACGTGTAATGACGGAGTCACTTATGTAGTGCACAAATGCCTGACAGGTCCAAAGGGGGAAATGTGCTACTACCAGGCAGAAGGGCAATCGGAGCGATACAACACGCGTGCCGCTGTGGTGTATCAGATGAACAAAATGTGCAAACTGAAAGGCTCGCCTTCCGCTCCTGCAACAACGGCGCAACCATCATCCGAACTGCAACTCGATACACCCTATCAATGTGCCGGCGGTCTTACGCTCACGGTCTTTCAGTGCCAGAAGCAAAATGGCCAGGACTACTGTTTCGTCAAAGCTGAAGAGAACGCCAAATTTGTTCTGCAAGTACCTAAGCCTCGAGCGAAATAGTGACGCAGATCAAGGCTTGCAAGGCCGCCACGCCGTTCAATCCTCCGTATATCGCCGAATTTCCCAGCGCCTCCTACGTCGTTCAGGCCATGGTGGTCGGTACTCCGAAGGACAACGTCACGCGCGCCATGGGTGCTCTTTATCAACTCACGGAGATCATCAACGTCCTGTCTGCGCAGCGCGGATCTGGCGGCTACTTGCCCGACGAACAAAAACTTCTGGATGGCTACGGCAAAATGCAATCCGCCCTCGTGCAAGCCGCGGCGCAAAACATTCCGGGACAGCAGTTCAATCTGACCACGAACCCTTATCACTTCAGCCGTTCGGACCCGAAATTTGGATTTGAAGGCATTCCCGTGTGGACCACTTTCCTTACGCCAACCTTGCAAAGGCAATTTGCCCAAATCGTTGGCGGCAACGACGCACACTACACCGCGACTGTCGAGCAGGAGAAGCGTGCAGCGATGCAGCAACTCCAGACAAACGCAGCGATTGCACAGTCCGAACAGAACATGAAAAAAGATCCCGGATCGGCGGCACGCGGCGCTGCCTGGAGTCGGGGCGAAGTGAAACAGAGTGTCTTGGCGAAGGTATGAAGGTGGGCCTGGTCGACTTAGCCGGAGGAAATCCGACGGTTCACTAGGTCTGCCCGGCGGGGATCCGGGATTACGACTGACAGGCGTGTATTCCGCGGGAAATTTCAGCCTTACTTTCAATCAAACGACGTCGCGCGTTGTGTGCGGAACGCTCCTGCCGCAACAACTTCCCTATTCCGTGGAGCGATCGAGTAACCAGTTGCTGGTAAAAATTTCGATCCAGCCCAAGCCACTTGTGTTGTCCTACAAAGTTGACGGCAAATTGTCAGGGCCGGGGCCGACCGATGTGGCTGGTCGAGTTGTAACCGGCCGCGCGACCGACACCACGTCAACGGGATATGAAATGCAGACACAAACGACCAGTACGCAACGGCAGATCGGAGCTAACGAAGTCCCGAACTACAACGCCGATCAGGTACACCAAAACGGTATGGAGTATTCAGTGAACGATCAGAGCACCTCCTCGACCATGGTACCGACCACTGTCCACAACTACAGCGTGCCAACCGCTCCGAAGACCGAGCGCTGCAATGTGGGAGTGCTGCCTCCGACAGGTGAGAGTGGTTCTATCTCTGGTGCCCTGACACAAGTGCTCGGCGGTCAAGCCAGCAAATCGGCGAACACGGCGCCGGGCTTGCGGCTCAACGGAACGTATTCCCTCGCGGGTGGACTGAAAATAGAATTTCGCCGCGACTCCGCGACGCTGGAGTGTGGTGCAGCGCTGAGCTCCGAAGGTTATGCCGTGGTGCCTGAAGATGGCCGGTTAGTGGTCAAATTCCGACATAGTCCGGGCCGCTTTCGCTTGTCCTGCAACCCAATGGAACTCTTAACGGCACCGGTTCGGTAGAAGTGAATGGTCGAAAAATCTACCGTTCGCCAACGGGCGACATCGCTTACACGCCTCAGAACGCCCGCTGCACATTAGGTACTCTGACTCCGAACAAGTAAACAAAGAGGAGTCCCGGAGGCGCGGTGTCAGCGCTTTTTTCAGCCGACAGTTAAGGCCATCTAGAGACCTAGTTCGCTC
>CAWBVH010000052.1:0-203023 GCA_963792145.1 Candidatus Acidiferrales bacterium | reverse complement strand
ATGCACACAGCAACACAAATTATATAGGCGAACTACCCCGATTTTGCTGTCACACGTGTCACCGCGCGATATAGCCAAGCAGGTCAACGGATCGGGGTGACACGTGCGGTGACAGGTGACACGTGCTCCTGTCACCGCCACCGTCTCTGTCCACTGCTGTTGCACCGGCTGCGCCAGCCGTCCGCCCCAATTCCCGGTCGAGCTAGTTCCGCATGTCCGCCCCCGCGGTCACACCCAGCCGGCGCCACCTGCGCGCGCATAACGCGCCCCATTGGAGGGCACTTCACGGGTCGACCAGAATGCCGGACAGCGCGTACGTGCCTGAAAAGTACGTGGAACCTCCGAAGGAGCCACCGCCGGCGGCGTCGAATTGCAATTGAGCTGGCCCATCGACATAAATTTAAACGTAGTTATTGAACCCATAAAATATTGTCGGTCACACTCGGCCCAGGACTCGTGCTCGGGTCCAAAGGAAAGCGAACCGAAGGCCACCGACCGTAAGATAAGCGGCGCCAAGCCTGGCACCATCTCCGTTATAGAAACCTGTAACGGTCTGGATGATGAGGCGCTTTCCTTTGGGGACGCTATCAGGAAGTATGCATCTCCCGTACTGACTCCCGAACTGTTGAGTCTCCGCCGGACTGAAAGACTGTAGTCATGATCGTTTGCCCTCCCCCGGATTGAGTTAGTGGGGATTTTCGCACCGCACTTAGATCGCATGCAACGCTTACCCGGGCTCGCGCTTCCGTGTATACCGTCGCGCGCTCGCCCCTTAAAATCTGGCCACGCTGCTACCGCTGGCCTACGCCGCTGCCACGCCGCCTCCGGATCCCTGGCCCCGGCTTCCAAGCTAGTTCACGCTGGACCAGACCATCGTCCCCCACAGGGCCGGAAACCTGGGCTGGAAGGCCTGGCAAAAAAGTCAACGCGACTGTCCTAAGGGACAGGTTCTAATTAGTCGCTTGATTGTATGATTCGGCCCGGGGGTAATCATGGAAATGTCGAACATACCCTGGGTGACAGACAAACAAATCCCGACCGTGGACCCAGCCGACATCAAGGCTCTCCACAAATTCCAAACCGACCTGGCGGCATCACACCCCCTGCCGCCTGGCCAGGTGCGCGTAGTCAGTCACACAGTCTTTCAGAATGCTCTAACGCCGGGCGCAGACATCATGACACTGACTTACCGCCTCGGCTGGCTCCAGATACTCCAAGCCATGAGTAAAGCTCAGCCCGAAGAGTTCCCCTGGATAAAGAGCGACAAAATCGACGACCCAGTCTTCAATGCTCTAGCCGTCCTGCCTCTGACCGGAATACCAGCGGGAGGAACCTCGACACCGCCGTTCGACCCGGATGAGTTGGTTCGACTGATTCAATCAGGAGGGGAAGTCCAATGAACAACAACTTGAATCAGATAGCTTTACAGCGGTCACTTAATCTTCCCCTAGATGACCCGAGAGTTCAGAAAATTCAGGAGCTTGGCACTAAAAAGTTTCGTGGAGAAGCTTCTGAAGACGAAAAAGACGAACTGCTTCGACTGATAAAGGAACTGCCTGAGGCACAAGGGGCCTCTTCACTGACCATGATACCTTGGCTTAACGAAGAGTTTTTCCGACCGTGGACCCTGAAAACCTAAAGGCTGTGTGGGATTTGGGTCTGGACATCAAAGAACGTAGTGCGCTTCACGGTGGGACGAATGATATTAATGTACTCTACGGATTACACATAAGCACTCTTCAGGAGTTCCTCGAGTTCCCTCTAAAAGCCTTGAAGCCGGGAGCCGAAATCCACAGTGTCCGTTTGCGCATGACCTTGCTTCACTATGCTGCAGAAGAACTCGGCTTGCCAGATGTGGCCAGTAACAAACCGTCTGACGCGGTATTCAAAGCCATTGCCAAAATTCCGGTGAAAGTGATGGCTCTTAACTACGATTCCCTGCCGTGTGATATGGATGAACTTCTACGACTGATTGAGGAAGAGAAGGGGCACTAACAGGTATGGATTCGAACCCTGACAACCTGACCCCTGAAGAAAAGTGGGGCTGTAAGCATGGCCGTTGAGGGGTCTGTGCTCAACCGAGATATATTTCTGGCTGCTGTCCGCCGCATCATTGGAGGAGAACCGAGGCCGACGGAGTATCCCCGCCTGATAAAGACCTACCACCGTAGATCCCTTTGGCTCTCAGAAAATGAAGGGGCCTTGCTGCCCCCTCAGTTGCTATCGGTGAGCCAAAAGGAAATGCCAAGGCGCTCGCCCTTTAAGCCGACAAGCCGCACACGCCGCCCTTGATCAGGCCGACTCCGCTACGCCGCCTCTGCGCTCCTGCGCCGCTGCCCTCGCCTCCCGCCTCACCTGGTCCTTAATGAGCAACCCGGGGCCCCCAGCGCCGTCCCCTCTGCCTTTCAGGGCTTATTCTCAGAACCGCTCTCAAGCTTCTGTATAAGCTGGCTTACGATGCTCGTCGCCTCTCCGAAGTACTGAACGAGATTGGGAGTGAAGTCCACCTCGATGAATTCGGCGGCATCAGCGCCGTCAGTCCACACGACGAGGCTGATACCCGTGTTCTCGCTAAGTCGACGGACGAGAGTTGGGTGAACCCGTTTTTCAGGATTGTGCTTCATGGCCACCGGATGTCCCGCGGTAAGATTTCGCAGTCTTCGCAATTGCCACCAACCTGATTCAGGCGTGTGCTTGGTTTTCGAGCCCAAGAATGAAAGTGACAGAGCCTCCAAGCCATCTTGCTGTAGGTATATCGCCTGGAGAAATCCGTAAAGCCGAAGGTAATCTTCACCGACATTTTCGTCACTATCATTAGACACGAAGCACCGGATGGCCAACATCGTATGCTTCGCGGTTTCCAAGGCGATAGATACCTCTCTTGCCTTCGTCGCAGTCTTGAACATTTGTGGGAGATCGAGAGGGTAAATACGGCTCGCCATTCTGATCAAAGCCGAATCTAGATGGTCGATCGCGGAGACGAGCGCCGCAGAGCGAGCGAGCTGGGTCATGACGCGCCTCTAATCCCATTCTCCGCTAAAATTTTGATCGGCTGCAATGCAAGTGCCCCTTGAGACTTGCTGTCGGATGTGTCCCCGTGTACCGAACCAGTACAGTCCACCAGACAAAGCACTGCAAATAAGGACGGGATCAATGGTTTGAACGTCACTTCGAATGCGGATCGCTAAGCTGGGAGCGGTGTCCGCAGGCAGGGCACGTCTTCATAAGAAGATGCGGAGCGGCGGAGAGAAGTCCGTCAGGACAAGATAAGTGGAATCTACCTTCTCAACGAGTTTCCCGTTGGCTTCGGACTTGTCGCGCACGCTTTGCCATTCGGGATCGTCCTCGAAGGCCTGCCAGTTGGCGGTGGCGGCTTCCTTACTGGGATGCTCGAGGATGTAGACGAGCGTCCTGCTTTTCAGCGGTTCGTCGGTGGCCGTCCAGTAGGCGATGCTTTTCATGTTGTGCTTGCTGAAGAGGGCGATGGTGTGATCGCGGAAACGGCGTAGGAGATCGTCGAGCTTGCCTTCGTAAGCGCGATAGACACGGAGTTCGTAGACTGATGTGGCATTTGGCGCGGAGGCTGACTTTTCTCGCAACGAGCCAAGCCAATCCGCTGCCGGGAGCAACGCTATTGTGGAAAGCGACCCAAGCAATTCACGTCTTTTCATGGCAGCGATTCTAGCAGAGCCTTTGCGCAATGGGCCTTTGAAAGGATGCTGCAGACCACCCCGGGGCGCCAGCCCTGGCTCCTGGTGATCGGCGGTTTGGTTCCATCCGCGCAACCCGTGGCTCAAGGCGGGACCGCACCGGCCTCCAGCCCCGTATTCTGCGGCACCCATCCCGCGGCCGCAGCACCCTACCGCGCGCAGAACTCAGTTCGACGATCAGTTCGACAACGGATTCGAAAATAAGCCTTGACTCAAAGTTTGACGTATGGTGTACTATAGCCCTGCTGCGGATGCAGAGGCAGCAAACGGGGAGGTACTAGGCAGCAAACTTACTGGCGTACTATCGACAGATGATTCGAATCGGTTTACACTGAAAGAAGATAGAGGTTTGAAGGAAGTCAGGTAGGAGCAGAAGAAAGAAGGAACTAAAAGCGAGCAGCGCAGCTGCACGAACAGCCGCGCCGCTCTTGCCATCCCGATCCGGTTAGGAGATCGAGAATGACCGAAGTCAGTTTACTCGTTGTAGAAGATAAGACTCAAGAGCACCACCAGTCGACGATCCCCGCGTCGATAGATTCCAAATCAAAAACCGACGAAAGCTCCGCGTGCGTGCCGGCATTTGTGTGCGAAGCAACCGGCGTCCAGCGAGAGTTCGACGACGGCGTTCGAGCAATCCTTCACATCAATAAATGATTCTGATCGCACCCCCGCGAAGACGCTGGAGATTGCTGCACGTCGATGAGTTTGTTGCTCGAGCTTTACCAGCAGCTGTGAAAGTACGCATGACGCAAACCGCTGCACCACGAAAGCGCGGCGGCTGAAAAGGAGAACAAGTGGGACAAGCAAAAGTAAGGAAGCAAAACGGCAACATGACGACGTATTCGTTGCCAAAGGGAACGACAAGCGCAGAGACCGGCGAAGCAAGCAGTAAACCGACTCGCGCAGTCTTAAAGATAGAAAGGACGAAATGAACACACCACAAGAAGAGAAGTTAATTGATATCGCACCACATGAAGATAAACTGCGAGCACCGCTTCACAAGCAAAACCCTTGCCGATTCTGTGGTCGCGTGTGGTACCTGTCGGAAGGGCTTCTGCAATTCCACCGGGATAAAAGGCAGGAAAACGACCATTGGAAGTCTCCCACATCCTGCCCCGAGTGCCGCCCACTTTCCGCAGCAAATGCTGCGTCCCGCAGGTCAAGCTGCTCATCAAGTAAAGTAGAGTTTGACTCTAAAGTTGCGGCTGAAAAGTACGAGAAGTCCAACCGAGAAAAGTACAACAGCGCGGAGCAATATCCCTACTATTGCCCGAAGTGCCACAACTATCATTTGACGAGTTACGCAGCAACGGAGACATCCTCTGGTGCGCTCGCGTCTCCTCTGGGAAGGGCCGTCGCAAGCGTGCCACCCGCGCCAGTAGCCGCGCCGGCCGCGCCAGCAGGAGAGTCAAGGGAACTGGCAGCGTGCCGCATGTACCGAGACGGCGCTCTCACCAGAGATATTTGTAGTGCGCTGAAAGTCGCGGCACCTACGCTCTACCAATGGCTTAAAAAGCACAACATTCCAACGCGCACATCCGGCGCAGGTCACTCGGTCAACACGTCTTCGCAATTCAAGGAACCAGCGGACCTTGATGAGGAAGAAGAACGTTTGACGGCTCAACTGGAAGAAGTCAAGCGCAAGAAGCGGCTGTTGGAAGAAGCCCGACGCATGCGCGTCGAATTGGTTGGCACCACAGCATTCCGCATTATGAAGGAGGGCGAACACGCCACTCTGTCCTTGGATGAACTGTTGCCGCTGATTGACCAATTGATGAGTCTGGTGCCGAAACCCACACCGCAGACCGAGCAGCAAGTTGAACCCGTACTGGAGGCATTCTAATGGGCCATGCATTCCATCGAAAACAAATCACGCTGGGCCGTGGGTTGAAAACCTGCGGCACGGGCATCAAGTACTTCAACCCCGCACTGCCAGTTGTTCGAGAACTGACGGCGGAAGAGATTGCTGCTCGAGAAAAGAAAGTCACCCCACGCGGCGTCCGTGAGCATAACGTCTACTGCTTGATGATGGCTGCTGGCTTCGCTCTGGATGCTTGGGAAGATGAGATTTTGAAGCGGAACAGCTTGGAGCGTGATTTCGCGTTAGAGAAAGTCGTTGATCGGGCATTGACGATGGCAAACACCGCGATAACGAAGTGCTGTGACAACAGCGGCATCGACGTAGACCGTCTTATCCAGACGCTCGATAAACGTTCCGCGACGGCGAAGTCTTACAGCACGGAACTTGCCTCGGCTCTAAGTTATGTCGGCAAGAGATTGGTGTCGGTATTCGACACCGTGGAGAAGCGTGGGTTGTTGCGCGAACAGCAAAAAGCAGTGGCGCAGTAACCGCAAAGTCCTCGGCACGGAATGCGCTGAGGCGGCGGCAAAGTCGGAGTAGGGATCATGATTGCTCACAACCCCCTCCACGGATCCGGACAGGCGGATTTCCCGCATCCGGCTCTTGCCTTAGGTAACGACGCCCATGCGGCGCAGGGGATAGGGATGACAGACAATAGGCAGAGGCAGCCAGCGAGCGATGAGGCGCCGCATACGATTCCAGAGGACGCGACCGTTCTGGCTGCGCCGCGACAGCGCGCGATGCCAAAGCCATCCCACTCGGAATCGAAAGAGAGCCAGCGCCGGGTTGTTCATGGGCACTCCGTAATACCGGAGGTGTCCACGCACCACCGCCTGCAACCACTTGCCCTGTTCTGGGATGGGTTCATGCATGCGTCGCTTGAGCTCGGCTTTCACCGCGTTCAGCTTCGCTTGCAAGCGCTTACGGATCGTCTGCCGCAACACCGTAAACCGTCCATTACTCCTCTTCTTTACGCAGATGTGCGTAAAGCCCAAGAAGTTGAACGTCTCCGGCTTCCCTTCTCCACGCCACTCCCGGCTATCGATCGCGAACGGACCGAATTCCAAAAGCCGCGTTTTCTCGGGATGCAGTTCCAGGTTGAACTTCCGCATTCTCTCGGTCAGCTCTGCTCGGAACCGGTCGGCATCCGCTTTCTCCTGAAAGCCAAGCACGATATCGTCCGCAAAACGCACCACGATCACCTCTCCGTGCGCGCGCTTGCGTCGCCACGCTTGAGCCCACAGGTCGAACACGTAATGAAGATAGACGTTTGCCAAAAGCGGCGAAGCACTCCCGCCCTGGGGCGTCCCTTCTTGCACTCGTATCCGTTTCCCATCCTCCAGCACGCCGGCGTTCAGCCATTTCTGGATCAGCCGCACGACGCGCCGATCGGCCACCCGATGCTCGATGAACTTGACCAGCCATTCGTGCGAAAGTCCGTCGAAAAAGCTGCGAATGTCAAGGTCGAGCACCCAGTTCACTTTTCTCGTCAGCAGTCCCGTGTAGAGTGCGTCCAGCGCTTGATGCTGGCTGCGCCCGGGGCGGAACCCGTACGAGAAGCCGAGAAAATCCGTTTCGTAAATGGCGTTCAACACCTCGACCGTGGCCCGCTGGACGATCTTGTCCTCCAGCACTGGCACTCCGAGCGGTCTTTGCCGCCCGTCGGTCTTGGCGATATACACCCTACGCACCGGCTTCGCTCGGTACGCTCCTCGCTTCAGCCTTTCGGAAAGGTCCTGGAGATTCCTCTCCAGTTCTTCCCCGTAGTGCCGCCACGTCTCCCCGTCCACGCCCGGCGCGGCTTCCTTCTTCAAACGGAAGTAAGCCATGCGCAGCGTTTCCAGGTTGTAGATGTGGTGCAGGAGCGCCGTGAACCGCAACTGCTTATCCTTCTTTGCTGCTTGACGTACCCGCTCCAGCGCGCTAGGCGCGTCCTTCCGGCTCGGTGTCCGGGACGCGTTTTGCTCGAGCAGGTTCCCTTTGGCCAGACCGTTTCCCTCCATTCCCTCCGCAGCCGGTTGCCCGGCGTTGTTCGGGGACTTCCCAGGTACTATAGGTCTGTCCGACTTCCCAGGTCCGTTCGTCATCGGCGTGCGTCCTTAGACTTCCCGATGCGTCCCAAGGCTACTGCAGCCTTGGGCGAACTTGGGATCTCCCGGTTCCCGTGCGAGGTGTCTCCGTACGTGCTCGGGGTCTCTGACCGCGCGGGACTCTGGTACACCTCGCGATATCGGTGCACCCGATGGAGCCTTCCGCTTTCTCCTACGGCGTCGGCGTCCCGGAGTGAGATTCTTACGCGGCTGAATACCCGGCCCGCGCGGTCCCCTGTCAACGCTTCGACGCCGCCCTCGCGAGCAGCTCCGCATGACTCGGGGCCGATGTGGGTCGCTACTCCACTTTCGTGTGACTTTTTCATTCACTACAACCTCGCCGGTTTAACCGGCGCACAGGAGAAAACGAAATGGACAACTTAATTAAGTCGAAGTCGGGCCCCCACGCAAGCAGGGCCAGCTTCCGCTCGCGAAAAAGGCATGGATCATCGCACCGAAGAACGTTTCGTCGGAGGTTCTCTAAATGCTTATCTCCGACAACACCACGCAACTCGCGTTGGCCCCGACATCTGCGCCAATCGAATTCATAAAACTCCTATTTGAGCCTCGGGACCTTCTGTGCTTCGGTTTCCTCGACACCAACAAGAAGTGGCAACAGGCATTCCGCACGTACGAAACAGCCACTCAAACCGAGTTCATTGAGAAACTGCAAGCCTCGAATGATTCGGGCAACAACATCTACATCGCGATGAACACATATCAAAGTGGCTCGCGTACCGAGAAGAACCTGGCCCGGGTGCGCAACGTTTGGGCAGAGATCGACGAGAACGGCCGCGAGAATCTGGAAAAGCTGTTCGCCAGTAAGCTCGTGCCGGAACCTACGATCGTCACGGAGACATCGCCCAACAAGTTTCACGCCATCTGGAAAGTCGACGACATGCCGTTGGACGAAGCCAAGACTCTTCTGAAGGCCATTTGCACAGAGTTTAATGCAGACAGCAACGCAATCGACGGTGCTCGCGTGCTGCGTCTTCCTGGTTTCAAGAACTGCAAATACGACGCTCAGCCAGAAGTCGGGGTCGTTCACTTATCCAGTAACACAGGTAGGCGCACGCCATCGGAGTTCAAGTTGGTCGCACCTATATCTGAGGAAAGCGTTCCGCTGGACATTACTCCGGACGGCCCTCCGATCGAGCACGGCACTCACGACGCCACGCTCCACCGCATCGCCGGAAAGCTCCGGAGCATGGGTTGGGAGCAGCCGGAGATTGAAGAGCGGCTGATGGAAGTCGCTGAGAAGCGCCTGGTCGGCCCGGGATCGGACTGGCCACAAATGGTCGCCAAGCATGCTCGCGAGATCTGCAAGAAGCCTGCCGGTCTGCCTGTCACCGTTACGATTGACGGCGTCCTGCCCGGAACAGCGACTCCTGCAGCAACTCAATCTGAAAGGCCTCAGGTTAACAGCACGGAACGCGGTAATGCTATTCGTTTCGCTGAGGCTCAGAAAGACGTCGCACGATACAGCTATGAGAAAAAGGGCTGGTTTGTGTGGACCAGGAGTGTGTGGCAGGACGACGAAGGCAGCCTTGCGGCGCGAGCTATGAAACTGATAGCCGACGACGTCTTCGCCGAAGCCTCGCGGATGTTTGCCGACGCCGCGAACATCGAGGATAAAGACCTCAAGGAGTCAGCATTGGCTGCCGCCAAGGCTCACCGTAAATGGGGTCTTCGTTGTGAGTCTCGTTCGACGATTGCCAACGCTTTGCACTTAGCCCAATCCGAAGAAGGATTGACGATCAAGCTGGAGAGGTTCGACAGTGAGGCTACCGATTTCAAGTTCAACACTGTCGGCAAGACTCTGGACTTGCAGAACAACAATTCGTACGAGCCGCTTCGAGAAGACTACATCACGAAGACCTCCCCGGTGGTCTACAACAAGGAAGCCAAGTGTTCTCGGTTCGTATCTTTCTTGGAAGAAGTTCTTCCGGATCCCGAGGTACGCGCTTACATCCAACGGACAGCCGGATTGAGCCTGACCGGATTCACCGGAGAGCACGCTCTGTTCTTGCTGTATGGAACTGGGCGCAATGGCAAATCCACCCTGGTGGACATCCTTCGGTACGTGCTTGGTGATTACGCCACGCAGTCCGACTGGAGTTCATTCACCGAGAACAAGAACGGCGGTGGCGGCGTAAACAACGACATCGCGCGCCTCCGTGGTGCTCGATTCGTCTCGGCGTCCGAGTCCGCGGCCAACGCAAAGCTAGCCGAAGGAACCATCAAGAACATCACAGGCGGCGAAGCCGTCCAGGCTCGCTTCCTCTTCCAGGAGTACTTCGAGTTCGTTCCCAAGTTCAAGTTGTGGCTCACCACGAACCACAAGCCTCGGATCATCGGGACGGATCCAGCCATCTGGAGCCGGGTCAATCTGATCAACTTTGGTGTGCAGGTTCCTGCAGAGAAGCGGGACAAGCAACTGGGACAGAAGCTTCGTGCTGAAGCCCCAGGCATCCTGAATTGGATGATCGAAGGTTACCGAATGTGGGAGCAAGAAGGTCTCAATCCACCCGAAGCCGTCAAGGCCGCAACGGAGCAATACCGCCAGGACAGCGACACAATCAGCCGCTTCATCGACGATAAGTGCAACGTGAGCACCAAACCCGGTGATGAAGATTTCACGGTGCCGGTCTCAAGGTTGTACGACGAGTACAAACGTTGGATCGAGGATTCCGGTGAGCTATTCACACTGACGATCAAACAATTCAAGGACACACTCGAATCGCGCGGCTTTGTCTACAAGAGGACTAAGACCGAGCGTAAGTGGGCAGGCATTAGCTTGCAGAGTTCGCCCCCTTCGGTGTCGCCTCCTGGGCATCGGGCAAGCGACGAAGAAGAGTTGCCCTTCTAGGCAGACACCACATCAACCAACCGACGCACGGGCCCGATTCTTCGGGCCCCTGTGCCCGAGCACACCAAGGAAGAAGCAATGCTATTAAAAAGGAGACGTAACCCCATGGGGTGGAACACAAAAAGTATTCGAATGAGCAAGAATCGAACTGGCATCGAACGCAGCTTCGTTTGCCCGCACCCGAACATAGAAGTGACGTTCGGCCTTGTGAACCAATGGTTGGCTAACCCGTCGCTTAGCTACAAGAACTGTTTGTTGGCCGGGCGCTGGGTAGCGCGGTGTCGGGACCTCCCCGCGTGGCAGAACGTTGAGGACCAGAAGAAAATCAACTATTTGGACGAGCGCGTTGGCGCAGCCAAAGAGCGCGTCCAGAAGCGCGACGAGCGACGAGCAGCCAAGAAAGCGGAGGCAGCAGGATTAAAGACCGGCTGCAAAGCCAAAGGTGTACCAGCGCCAGCACAGCCGCCGGTACCGCTTCCGTACAACCCAGTCGATGTCTGGGATCAGATCATCGAGGAGAAAAAGCCATGACACCCCGTGAACAAGAAATAGCACGACTCTACGAGGCCGTAAACCTGATTTGCGACGGGCAGAAATGCTTGTTCATTTGCCTAACTGGGGGCGACCCCAAGGACGGCCAAAGGCTGAAATACCAACCGTTCATCGACGTCGGGAGCAAGATTCCCGAGGCACTGAAGGATCGCGCGATGGCGCTCTATAAGATCGCCGGCAGCGAACTGGCCAAGTATCCGTCGCAGGTCCTGTGCTTTGCGATCGAAGAGTTCCTCAGCACCACGATGACCTCACCAGAGCTTGCTGCTTTCAAGGCCAGCGCACCGATGAAGTTTCCGATCATTCCTTACAAGAACATTTTAGAAGAAATGGCAGCAGAAGACCCCAGCGTCGCCGAATGGCTGGCGCAACAAACATTTTTCAAGGAGAAATCATGAGTTACCGAACCACCGATTACGTATCAGATATCACCGAGAACGCGAGCTGGCGGAAATGTTTCTCGCCAGCGAACTTGGAAAAGCTGTTGGACTTCTTGATCGAGAAGCAGTGGATCCCGAGCCAGGTCTCGGTCAATCGCGCGCTCACCGAGCTGAAGTTCCGAAGGACCGACGGTGGCAGCGCAGCCACGGACGCGCAGGCCGCAAGAGAAGCAGCACAACGCAACCTGGACGCAGCGATTGCAGCGGTCGATGCGCCACCGCTCACGCTCGCCGAATTGGAGTACTTCCAGAGTCTCGGCCCACGCGAGCTTTCCCGACTCTATTACGGCCCGGCTGGCGACGCACTGTGCGACTTCGCAATTCGCTACAACCGCGCCGTACGTGAACATTTCTACCGGGTTCCGGGTCGCTTCAGCGACCAAGGGAGGCAGTAATGCCATCAATCAACGCGAACACAAACGTCTACATCTTCTTTCACGACCCCAGCTACGTAAGAGTGTGGGTAGCCGACGTCGAGTCGATAAGGAATGCACGCGGCGAGCTGGTGTTGAAGCCGACACTGGACAATGACGCTAGGTACGCCAAGTCCTGGCGTTATGACACCGCCGTGATCGTAGCGCGTCGGTTCAACGAGGAAGGCGTCATAAACTCGTCGATCTATCAGGCGTGCTTCGCTCTTTCTCCTAGCAATTCCGCAGAGGAGATCGCGTCAGCGCCGCCGCCGCAGGTTCCGGACAAGGATGGTCGAGTCGACATGGTCTATAAGGGTGTCGTAGCCAGACCATTCGTCCCTCGCGGTTGGTGTGTTCATCTTTGGGATGGACCAAGGCAACTCGAGTCCGTCCGGGGCGACACCGTCGAGGAAGCAGTCGATAAAGTCATTGAGCGCAGTCTGCTCAAATTTGCTGAGAAACACGAAGTACCGCCTGAGCCGGAAACGACTCCGTCGTCGAAACCAGATAAATACAATGGCCACAGAATTCGGCCAGGGAGCTTACGCTAATGCTTACACGAGAAGATTGGAACGAATACTACTTGGGGTCGCCATATTGGCACTCTATACACGATCGAATCCTGGTCCCCGGAGTGAACGACAAGGAGTTCTTCGAGGACCTGTTCGAAGGGAAGGGCGGCAAGTCCTTCAAGAAAAACCTGGACTGTCCAGAAAACAGATTGACGCTGATTATGAAATATCAGCAGCTCAATCCGAACGAACCGGTCATCCGGTCCCAGGTTACCGAGCTGATGTACAAACTGATGATCACAGGAAATCCGTGCTTCATCTACCCGCACTTGGAACCAGAGGCGCCGACCGACGATCGCCCCAAGGATTCCCTGGGCCGCATTATGAGCCCAAAGGCTCTGCAGTGGCGCGACTGGACCGATTGGGTAAATGACCCCAAGACGTCGATGCGCCAGATTACAGAGATGCGGCGTGCAAGTTCGGAGTTCTCCGAATTCTACAGTGCTACAGCCGCAGCTCAACGCGTCGACCCGAACGCCACAGTCAACGACCAGCGGCCGCCGAAGAAAGCCGTGCCGGACGACGTCGCAGCCTATGCGGCCCGGTACAGGACCACAAGCAGCGATGCAATCCGTAATGAGATGGCACCCGGTGTGAACCCGCAGGGTCCAGCGGCCGCAGCTGAAGCACGCAGGCTGTTCGAACTTGCCTGCCAGTACAAATTACTTTAAGGAATAAGGAGAAAAATCACCATGTGGAGCAACAGAGAGATCATTAATTACGGCCAGAGCCTTCTCGGGTCCTGGAAAAAAAGGAACGCGGAGATCCTGTCGTGTTTCGATATCGACAGGCTTCAAGAGAGGATGCAAGCCTATGCCGACCTGGAGTTAGGTAACGCGGTTTTGCAAGAACTCTACGCCGCGTCCGAAGAAGATCGGGACGCAGACGCGGTTGCCGCAATCTGGTTCAAGGTCTACAACCAGTCGTTCACGACACTCTGGGATCGTGGACTCTTAAACCACCTGCTTGTGGTGGACCAGATTCCGGCCAAAGCGCAAGCCCAACTCGACGCGATGGTTGCAGAAGTTGCGGCCTACAGCGTCGAGCCGGCTGCTGAAGCCGAGGTCGCAGCCCCAGTAGAGGTCCAGGTTAACCCCGTGACCCAGTGCGTGACGGATTTCCACGAACTGGGAAGCAGGCAATTCAAGGCGAAATACCTGAACAACCAGAAGAATCGTCCGATCTACGAAGCTGCCGTCGACCGAGGCTTGCTATGAGCCGCCGGGGGAATATCAGGAAGCGGGCTCGTCAACGTAAACGCCACGAACGGAGGTCGCGAGAACTCGCGGCCCCCGTATCAGCCATCACAGGCCAGGAGCAGGCCGTTTTTCAGACGCCGACACGTTCTGACATTCGTCGCGTCTCCACTTCGGCGCTGATTGCCGAGCTTCAGCGGCGTCCGGATTCACGTGGCCTCATCACATCAATCGCAGAATCCCAACGGTCTTGATTTCCCCAGAGCAGGGGTGACTCGCCGGACTGCTGCTGAAAGCACGGCACTTGATGCAGTTAGTATCAGGGCCATACGTATAGAAAAGTAGTTTAAGTGTCCACATAGTTCTGGAAACGGGTCAGCAGTCCGTACTGTCAGGCGTCGCGGGACCCAATAAGTGAGACGCAATTCGTGATTCAGTCGGCGGCCTCTCAAAGCCGTGAAATATGGACACTGATGATCGATGACCCTCACGACTGCATATGGCAGTCAAGTGATCTTTGAGCTAGATCCTGCCGCGTCACCGAGACGCACAGGGCTCAAGACACAAATCCGACTTCACGTCGGAGTGTGTTCGATGGGCTTTTCTGAAAATTCTCAATCCTTATTCGTTGTCAGGACAGGTGGCGTCATGAGCGCGACATCTGCTAACATCGCCACCGCAACGGTCCAAGCGGTTCATCGGAGAGGAAAATCGATGAGCCGAAGAACAGGACAAAACGGAACAATCGAAGAACGAAACGGAGCATGGCGCGGCAGATACCTTGTTGATGTTCCCGGTCAAGTCGAACGTCAAAAGCGGTCTGTTGTGCTGGGCTTCAAAAAGGATATGACCAGGTCTGCGGCGAAGCGGAAGCTGAAGGAAATCATTCGTCAGGAAGGTATTGATCTCCCGGCGTATGTCATACCGTCAGCCGAAAACTTCGCTCACAAAGTGGAGAAGTGGGAAGAGACGTACGTCGCGAAGATGAAACCCTCGAACCAAGACTTGCTTCGGTATCACACGAAAGTCTATTTGCTACCGAAGTGGGGCAAATCTGCGGTGGAGTTCATCACTGCTGAAGCGGTCAACGAGTGGCTGGTCGCGCCCGAACTGGCGCACTTGGCACCGACGACCGTCAGGGGCATCGTGACAACACTGCAATTGGCACTTGGAAAGAGGTTTGGCAAACGAGCAATCTCCTACCCGTCGAAAGGCGATGTGGAAGATGAACCTCGTTGCTACCCAGCAGAAGAGGTGCAGATTATCGTCGAAGCTGCTGAAGGGCAGTATAAAACTCTGTACAAGTTGGCAGCTGAATCGGGAGCCCGGGCTGGCGAATTATATGCGTTGACTGTGAATGACCTGCTCTTTGAGCACAACGTCGTTCACATCAACAAGAGCATGTATCGCCAGAAAGTCGGGTCACCGAAGACGAAGAACGCAACCCGTTGGGTCAACGTCAAACCGTACGTCATGGAGATGCTGAAGCACCACTTGAACGGCAGAACCGAGGGTTTAGTGTTCCGCTCAAAGCGCGGTACGCCACTCGTGAACTGCGTCGTTCTCAACAAGCACCTTCATCCGCTCCTTCGGAAACTCGGGCTGGAACGTGGCGGCATGCACGGCTTCAGGCATCACCGAGTAAGCACACTGGTCATGGCGGGAACGCCTATGGCTGTTATCAAGAAGTGGATCGGGCACGGTAGTGAAGAGATGGTCAATCGCTATACGCATCTTCGTCCTGATTTTATGCAGGATGAACTTGCGCGTGTGCCAGATTTCGCTGGTGAGTTTGGTTCAAAAACTGCTGTGATTGACCCGTTTGACCCAAAACTCAAAGCCGTGGCATGATTGTAAGTCCAGTGTTTTCACCTGCTGGGAGATCGTCCAATTGGTAGGACTCCAGACTCTGGATCTGGCTATCCTGGTTCGAGTCCAGGTCTCCCAGCCAATCTTTCTCCTTGCCAGAGAATGACTTACTGTTTTCCTCCAATTCAGGTTTCCTGTGGTCCGCAAAAACTCCGTGCGACTTCAAAATCAGCAATACAGGAGGGGTGCGTAACAAGGTTACATGAGTCAGGGAGATGGGAGATCCTTGAGTTGTTGATAGGAACGGCGCACGCAATTATTGCGGCCGCCTTCACCACTTCTTCGATCGCCCGGTCCAAGTTCACTTCCTGTCTCACCCATGTCTGATGTTTCAAGCTCCTGGTCGGGCCCGTCGGCGGCCGCCGACCATGCCGCAAGAGGAACTGCCGAGCAGAAAGATCCTATCCGTCAAGGCGCGCTTTGGCCAATCACGTTCTTCCCCTCGATGCCGAAATGTTTCGCAGCCGCGAGCAGACGCGTGTCATTCGAATAGATCACGCGGAACCCCGACTCGGCGGCCGTAGCCAGATGCATGGCATCGGCCGCGCGCAGAAACACCGACGCTGGCAGCTTCTGATAGACCTGTGCGATTCGCATGAACATTTCCTCATCTGGTGCGAGCCAATGGAAGGCTCCGGCCTCGCTATGTGCCCGTACCTGGCCGAGGAGCGCAGCGTAAGCAACGGGGCGGATCGCCCCTTCGCGCAGCTTGCGATGGAATGCTGCCATCATTTCGGCCTGTCCGTGGGCCGCACACGCCACATGGTCTGTTGCTGCTAGCGCGCGAACCGCGTCTGCGCCAGCGTCTTGGTAATAGAGCCTGACCAAGTAACTCGTATCGAAGTAGATCACTCGACCTCGTGGTCGCGCTCTTCGCTGATGATTTCGGTGGAATCGGTTCCTCCGCGAAGGTGCTTGCGTTGGGCAAGAAATGCCCGAGTAAACTTCGGATTGGCAAAGAACGGCTTAGCGCGTAGAGGTCGCGCAGGAACAATCTTTGCGACGACGCGACCACGTTCGGTGACATACACCTCGCCCGCTAACGCCCGTCTTACCCATCGTCCGGTCGCTTGGTGCAGTTCGCGGATGCTGATCGTTTTCATGTGACTCATTGTGTCACATGGACCGGCAACGATCAAGACGCAACAGACGCAACAGGCAATGCCGACGGCTATCATCAGGAGGGCTATTTTCTTAATATTGAAGGCAAGGCAAAGGCTACGGCCGCAGTGCCACAACCCAAGCCCGGCGTAGTAAAAACATATTACAAGTCGCAGCAAATACGCGTAAATTCCGAATGGGAAAGCGAGCAAAAAGAAGAAAAACGGCTTGCTGGATTTTGGCACAACTTGCTGCTCGTTAGAAGTTTGCGTCGGCTCTGCGGATTC
Source organism: Candidatus Acidiferrales bacterium (assembly GCA_963792145.1). Taxonomy (GTDB): domain Bacteria; phylum Acidobacteriota; class Terriglobia; order Acidiferrales; family UBA7541; genus Acidiferrum. Next base: position 186,063 of record CAWBVH010000052.1, on the reverse strand, counting down.
CGGAGGATGTTGATCAACGATTCCGAGCGATCGTGATCGCGATTCCTGGATGATCGTGATCAGAGTTCCGACGGAAGATAATCAGCGATTCCGGGCTGATCGTGATCAGTAGATCGTGATCTCCGGAACGGTGATCACGATGCCTCGGAATGTTTTCCACAGAGGGTGAAGTAACGCTGGACATCACAGAAGGCAAGTTATTCTCCCAAGGGAACTTAGAGGAGATAGCTTGCCAACCAGGAGAATGTCCATGCGTAAGACCAAGGAAGTCCTCCGCCTTCACTTTGAGCTGGGGCTGAGGCAACGGGAGATCGCCCGCGCTTGTTCGATCAGTCAGGGAGCGGTCCATAACTACTTGAAGAAAGCAGCAGCGGCCGGAATTACTTGGCCGCTGCCGGAAGGCTGGGACGAGAAGCGCATCGAAGAAGCGCTGTTCGGCGAGCAACGCCCCGTAGATCGATCTCGGGAGCGTGCTGTTCCGGACTTTCCATCTCTTCACGAGGAATTACAACGCCATCGTCATCTGACACTGCAGTTGGCTTCGTTAGCCCACCCCGGCCGTTCCGCCCAGGAGTTCCGGCCCATGCCTGTAAGGCCAGGTAGCGACTGAAGTTCTTGCGATTCCGCCTTGCGCAAATTCCCCCATCGAAAGAATAGGCTTGACGGGTGGCTATCTGTGTGTTATGAAACACACAGATGGGATGGTATGACGCCAAAGGTGATCCCGCCGCCCGCTTGCGTCAACGCAAGCACGCTTTGCTTCGTACTCTCCAAATTCCTCCAGACGCTCTGTCCGGCTCACTCGCACTGACACACCGACGCTGCGGAAAACCCAACTGTCGGTGTGTCGATGGAGAAGGACACCCCGTTTGGTCTTTGACCTTCTGGGTGGATGGCCGGAAGCGTGTCGAGCGTATCCCCGATGAGTGGGTAGAGCAGATTCGTCCTTTGGTGGAGCAGGGACGCGAGTTTAAGGACGCCGTTGCCGAGGTCTTCGCTGCCAATTCCCAACTGCTGGCTCTCTGGCGTAAGCAGTCCACCAAGAAGGGGCGCAAGAAAGCGTGAGCGTCCGACGAGCCAGCCTCCGGGTGGAATTCCCTAACGGCTGACGATGGGTCTGACTCTACGCGATCCGGGCCTGGATGGTTGCAACCGGGCTGCTGGCGTCGCGCTTCCACCGCAACAGGACCGTAATGAGCCATGTCCCTGTGGTAGCGGTAGCAAGTACAAGCGCTGCTGTCTGGAACGGGACGAAGCCCTTCGCCGGCAGTTGCGCGGGGCCGCGTTGCCAACCTGGATCGACGATTCCCGCAGCAAACTCCGTCAGTTCGAAAAGTATGTCTGCAATGTTTTTGCTCTGCCAGATCTGCTGGCGAAGCTGACCGACAAGCGGCGAGACCCCAAAATTCCCACCTTCGACGTAGTCAACAGCCTGTTTCACACGGCGGTGCTGCGCATCCCCAGCATCAACGCGCTCGAAGGGGATCTCAAAGAAAGCGACTTCCAGAAGCTGATTGGCCGCCAGCCGACACAGGATGTGAAGGCGTTCAGCGCCGACGTCGTCGCCAACGTTCTGGATAAACTGCATCTGAACAGAGTCCGTGCAGCGATCGAGGAGGTCATCCACAAGGCCGAGCGGAACAAAGCATTTCGCGACGGTTGCTACAGCGCCCTGCGCTGCGTGGCCATCGACGGCTGGGAACCATTCGCCTCTTATGATCGGCATTGCCCGCACTGCCTGGTGCGCAAAGTCAAAGTGAAGCGCGGCGGCGAGATCGAAGAAGTGGATCAGTATTACCACAGTTACGTCGTGGCCATGCTTCTCGGCCCGGTCCTCGATGTCGTTCTGGGCATCGAAGCTGTGCTCAACGAGGAGGCACGCCGCGATATCGACAGTGAGCATGCCGGACACGAGGGCGAACTGACCGCCGCGCGGCGTCTGATCGATTCCTTACACGCTACCTACGGCACGCTCATCGATGCTTTGGTCATGGACGCTCTCTACGCCAATGGGCCGGTGATGACACAGCTCGATCAGTGCGGCTATGGAGGCTTTGTGGTTCTCAAAAAGGACAACAACGAGCCGCTGAAGGAAGCGCTGGCCCTATGGCAGGAGCAAGGGCCCTGTGAGCAATACCAAGACACGGACAAAAAAGAGCACCTGCAGTTTTGGGACAGCGATGACATCGAGACCCTCGATAGCTACAAAGGAAAAGTCCGGGTGATTCGCGCGGTGGTCACCAAGCCGGACAAAGAACCATCCAGGACATGGTGCTTCGCCGTCGTCGGCAAGCGACCGCGTCAGCTCGCCCGCCGAACGGCGCTGCAGATCATCCGTTCCCGTTGGCATATCGAGGACACCGGTTTTAATCAGTGGATCAAATACTGGAATTTCGAGCATGTTTTTCGACACACCCCGAACGCTCTGATGGCCGTTTTCCTTCTATGGACTCTCGCCTTCAATTTGCTTCAGCTATTCGTTTATCGGCGGCTGGGTCGTTGCCGTCGGCCGAAGGATCCCACCGACACGATCCGGCACATTGTCGAAGTCATGCTTCGCGATGTGGCTACCCTACCCGAACCCATTCCGTGGGCGACTCTTCTGCTGAACACCAGCTGACACCGCGCCGGAGCCGCGCCCAAGTGGGCGGCGCGGAGGCACCGGCCTCGTAACTGCCCGCAACCTGCCAAGCTAGAGACAACTCACCCGCTACAATTGAACCGGAAGTTGTGCTGACGGCCCCACGCGCTCCGCGCAGTTCTGCCCGGATCGCTCAGCGCCTCCGGAAAACGCGGTCCCTGCCAGAAGCGGAACCCTTGCACCCGGCCGTTCCCGGTTGCTCGAAATAAGCGACCGGACTAAGATATGGCCTCCTTTGGGCCGGCCGCAACAAGAAATCCAGACCAAGGAGGCTTCCTTGAGGCTCAATTACGGACCCGGACGCCTATTTCTTCTGGCTGGAGTCTTACTGTGCGGAGAAGCTACCTCCCTCGCGCAAACACCGGCAACGCCAGCCAGCACTCCGGGTCAAGCCATTCCCGGAACCCTTGGAGTGAGCCCGTTCGCGGGAAGCACGCCGGCAAAGCTGGTTCCCGGAGTTCTGCCACTCTCATTGCAAGAAGCGATCGACCGCGGATTAAAGCAAAACCTCGGATTGCTTCTCTCCGATGCGAATATTCGTTCAGCCCGCGGACAACGCTGGGAGCAGTTGAGTGCCCTTCTGCCGCACGTGGCGGTGAATCCTTATGTAGCAGATTCGCAGATTAATCTTGCTGAACTCGGCTTTACGAGTATTGGAGGAGCGACCCTTCCTCCGTCTGTTGGTCCTTTTTCTTATTTTGACGCCCGTCTAACTGTGAACCAATCTCTTTTTGATTCAAAGTTGATCAACAATACCCGCGCGGCCACGCAGAACCTCAAATCCGCCCAATATACTTACAAAGATGCTCGGGATCTTGTTGTGCTCGCTGTGGGCTATGTTTATCTCCAAGCCATAGCCGACGAGGCCCGCATCCAAACGGCAGAAGCCCAGGTGGAGACGGCGAAGGCCCTTTACGATCAAGCAACGGACCAAGTGAATGCGGGTACTTCACCAGCGATCGACGGCCTGCGCGCCAAAGTGGAACTTCAGACCCGGCAACAGCAGTTGATTCAAGCAAAGAATAATTTCGCAATCCAAAAGCTGACCGTTGCGCGCGTTATCGGCTTGGCTCCCGGGCAGGAATTCGAATTCACCGACAAGTCGCCCTACCGTCCGTTCGAGGGCATCACGATTGACGAAGCCCTGAAGCGCGCTTACGCTTCACGCTCCGATTACCTCGCGGCCATGACTGATGTGCGCGCAGCGGAATTCTCTCGCAAGGCCGCAGTGGCTGGCTATTATCCGTCGCTCGCCTTTAACGCCGACTATGGCGCAGCAGGGTCGCATCCCTCTACAGCTACGCAAGTATTCGACGTGCGTGGAACCCTGTCGATTCCCATCTTTCAGGGAAACAGCGTTCACGCCGACATTCTGCAAGCCGATGCCAGACTTCAGCAGACCCGTGAACGCCTGGACAATTTGCGGGCGCAAATCGACGCGGACATTCGCACTGCGCTGCTGAATCTGCAGTCGTCTGCGGATCAGGTGAATGTGGCCCGCAGCAATATTGATTTGGCGGAAGAGACGCTTCGCCAGTCGCGCGATCGGTTCAGCGCGGGCGTGACCGATACGGTGGAAGTAGTGCAATCCCAAGAAGCGGTGGCCAGCGCTCACGAGCAGTACATCTCAAGTCTCTACAGCTACAATTTTGCAAAAATTTCCCTGGCTCGCGCTCTGGGTATCGCTGAAGCGGGCGTCAAGCAATACTTCAAAGGAAACTGAACATGGCGGAAGAGAATCCACCTCGTCCGATTCCTAGGACAGACGACGGATCCCCAGTGAATCCGCAGCCCTTGGCGGACAGGAAGTCTACGTCTCGGATTTACCTGAGTCAGAGGATCCGCAAAAGAACTTTAGTTCTGGCGGCCGCCGTGGTGGTGCTGGTTGGCGGCTTCTTCTTATGGCGGTATTTGAGCAGCTATGAATCGACCGACGACGCACAGGCGGATGTTCATCTCTATCCCGTCAGCGCGCGTATTTCCGGCTACGTGGTGCGGGTCAACGTAGACGACAACCAGTGGGTCCAGAAAGGCACCGTGCTGGTGGAGATTGACCCCAAAGACTATGAAGTTGCTGTCGCCCAGGCTCAAGCCAATCTCGCTAGCGCCGAAGCGACGGCTCAATCGCTGAATATAACCGTGCCGATTACCTCGGTGAGTACTTTGAGCCAACTAAAGTTCACTGCCTCGGATATCGAAAATACCAAGGCCGGTGTCATAGCCGCTGAGAAGCAACTGACCGCAGCGCACGCGCAACTGGAACAGGCTGAGGCTAACGATGTGAAGGCGCAAGACGATCTCCGCCGCTACAAGATGCTCGTCGACAAGAGGGAAGTGGCCGAGCAGATCTACGATCAGGCGTTGGCCGCTGCCAAATCGAGTACTGCCGCTGTAGCGGCGGCTCACGCCAATGAGTCCGCGGCACAACAATTCGTGCAGCAAGCCCAGAGCCGTTTAGTGGAAGCGGAGGCCAACCACCAATCCGCGGAAACCGGGCCGCAGCAGGTATCGTCAACCAAGGCTCGCGTGCGCGCGGCCATCGCCGATGTGGAGCAAAAGCGCGCTGCGCTCGAGCAAGCTCGGCTGAACCTCCAATACACGAAAATCGTTGCTCCGGTCACCGGTGAAGTGAATAAGACCGTGGTCCTCGGGCTGAACGTTCAGCCCGGGCAGCAACTCCTCACTGTAGTGCCTCTTGATGAAGTATGGGTCACTGCCAATTTCAAAGAGACCCAGCTTAGGCATATGCGAGTGGGACAGGTGGCGAAAATCGATGTGGACTCGACTGGCCGGACTTTAAAGGGTCACGTGGACAGTATCGCCGGCGCAACTGGCCCACTCTTCAGTTTGCTTCCACCCGAGAATGCCACGGGCAACTACGTGAAAATTGTCCAAAGAGTTCCAGTAAAGATCGTTCTTGATCCGGGAGAAAACCGGGATCGTCAGCTTCGGCCGGGCATGAACGTGGTGCCACACGTATACCTCCAATGAGTTCCGTTGCACTCACAATCGACCAGGACGTTTGGCGACCGAAATACAATCCTTGGTTGATTGCTGTTGTTGTGGCCCTGGCCGCCTTTATGGAGGTTCTCGACACCAGTATCGCCAACGTCGCCCTGCCCTATATGGCGGGGAATCTCGGGGCGAGTAATGACCAAAGTACCTGGGTGTTGACTTCTTATCTGGTCTCGAATGCCATCATTCTACCGATCAGCGGCTGGCTCGCCGGCGCACTGGGGCGGAAGCGTTTCTTCATGGCATGTCTATGCGTCTTTACGGTGAGTTCTTTGCTGTGCGGGGTGGCGCCGAGCCTCGGCCTGCTTCTTCTCTTCCGCGTGCTGCAAGGCGCAGGCGGAGGTGGATTGCAGCCGATGGCTCAAGCCATTTTGGCAGACACTTTCCCTCCACAGCAAAGAGGATTGGCGTTTGCGCTGTATGGCATCACGGCCATCATGGCACCCACGATCGGGCCAACGCTGGGCGGATGGATCACCTTCAACTATTCCTGGCGGTGGATCTTTTTTATCAATCTTCCGGTTGGCATCGCCACATGGTTCCTGGTGCGCCGTTTTGTTGAAGATCCGCCCTATTTAGGCCGGCTGAGGGCGGCTGGGGTCAAGTTGGACTACGTTGGCATCGCTCTTCTTACTTTGGGTATCGGGGCGTTACAGGTGTTGCTCGACAAGGGCCAGGAAGATGATTGGTTTGGGTCGCATTTCATCACGACTCTCGTCGTCGTCGCGACCATCTGCCTGATCTCGCTGGTTATCTGGGAGTGGTTTCAAAAGGCGCCGATCATCGACGTCCGCATGTTTAAAAGCTTTAACTTCGCCAGTGCGAACTTGATGATGTTTACTCTGGGAATCTTGTTGTTCAGCAGCTTGGTGCTGATGCCGCAATTTCTCCAGACCCTCGTGGGCTACACTTCCCAGTTGGCTGGGCTTGCGCTTTCCGCGGGAGGGCTTGTTTTGCTCTTTGAGATGCCCGTTATGGGTAAGCTGACAACCAAGGTTCAGGCACGATACCTGATCGCTCTTGGTTGGTTGCTATTGTCCATCGCCATGTTCTATTCCACGAAGCGGATTGACCTGCAGATCAGTTTCAGTGCCGCTACCTGGTTGCGCATCACTCAGGTTCTTGGTTTGGGATTCCTGTTCGTGCCGATTACTCTCGTGGCCTACATCGGAATTCCGCCGGAGAAAAACAACTCGGTCGCCGGAATCGTCAACTTCATGCGCAATATCGGAAGCAGCGTGGGAACCTCCCTGGTTACGACCTTGATTGCGCGGCGCGCGCAATTCCATCAGGCAAGGCTGGTCGAATACGCCAGACCTGACAATCCTAACTTCCAGAATTCCGCTAACGGCCTGGCCCAGCGCCTGGCTCAATCAGGGTTGGGTTCGCATGAGGGGCACCTTCAGGCTTATGCCAGGATCTACCAGAGCTTGCAGGCGCAGGCGGCAAGCCTGGCATACATCGATACCTTTATGGTTCTTGCCGTTGGGGCCGCGATCATGTTCTGCCTGGCTTTTTTCTTGAAGAAGAATGACCCTGGCGCTGGCGGGCTAACCGTCGCGGAGTAATAATCTATCTGATCTAAAGAAGTAGGTTACAAAGTCAGAAGCAAAATGATCAAAATCGTAACTATTGAACGGGAGTACGGAAGCGGGGGTGGCGAAATCGCTCAGCGGCTTGCCGCGCAGTTGGGCTGGAAACTTTGGGATCAGTTATTGACCGAAGAGATCGCTAAACTGGCTGAATGCCCTAAGGCTGTCGTCGAGGTTCGAGAGGAGCGAACCGATCCTCTCTACTATCGGCTGTTCAAGTCCTTTTTGCGCGGAAGTTATGAAGGAAGCCTTAACGTTCACAAACTCAAGCTGGTGGACAGCGAGAGCATATTGAAGCTCACCCAACGCGTCGTGCACAGCGCGGCGAGATCTGGAAACTCCGTTATCGTTGGCAGGGGAGCGCAGCATTTCCTCAGGAACCGCCCAGACACGTTACGTGTGTTTCTTTACGCTCCCAGAGAAGACAAAGTGCGGCGCCTAGTGGCTCGGGGCAAAAGTGAAAACGAAGCCGAACAGCTCGTGGATTCCGTCGATCGGGAGCGCACCGATTTCATCCAGAAGTACTTCGCCGTTGAATGGCCCGCCCGTGCCGTTTACCACACCATGATCAATACGACGATCGGCGATCAGGCTGTTGTTCAAGCGATTTTGGATTTCATGAAGACTCTCGATGCAAGAGTCACGACCTGAGCGCACAGGAGCTGGCAAATCAGGTCAACCTCGCCGGTCATGCGTTCGCTGACAATCGCGCTCCACAAGGCTCGCCGATAACGCAGACGAAATCCGGCCCGGCGGGCGATCTCGCCCAGCAGATCAACCTCGTAGCCGCGAAAATCGCCCGTTTCCGGATTGCCCAACTGCATCGGCACAGGCGGGGCATCGTCAGTGCCCACTCGCACGTCTCGCTCAACCACAGCCGAGACCTCACTCATAAAAGCCCGTTCATTCGCCCGGTCAAACATTTAAAAATCACAAGCTTATTTATACGTCCACAAGGAACTCGGCGGTCCGCTTGTGGTAGCTTCAGTACTCTCTGTTTGACGCCTGATTTGGGCTTGGGAGGCACGCACGTGAAAAAATATCGTCGAAGGCGCTTGCGCTTCTATTTGATCTGGATGGGATGCTGATCGACAGCGTTTATCAACATGTGCTTGCTTGGCGGGAGGCGCTGAGCGAGGTGGAATCGAACTTGCCGTTTGGCGGATTCATCGGCGAATCGGCATGAGCCGTGGCTTGTTCGTGAATGCGCTCCTGCGGGAGACGGGCCGGCCGTTAACTCCGGAGCAGGCAGAGAAGTTTCAGAAGTTTCACTCGGAGGCGTACCTGAAACAGGTGCAGCAGGTTCAGCCGCTGCCGGGCGCCAAGGAACTTCTAAAGTTTTTGACGAAGGCACGAGTGAAGTGGGCGATCGCTACCAGTGGACGGATCGTTTCGCTCGTCCCAGTCTGGATGCTCTCGAACTGCCATCTAGCGTGCCCGTCATCACCCGCGACCAGGTCGAGCGCGCACAGCCGGATCCCGATCTTTTTCTGGCGGCCGCGGCAAAGTTGTGTGTCGGCATTGCGAACTCCATCGTTGTCGGCGACAGTGTTTGGGATCTGCTTGCCGCACGGAGAGCGCGGGCTTTGGGAGTGGGAGTTCTATCCGGCGGCTATGGGCAGGTGAACTGGAGCGCGCCGGAGCTTATCGCGTCTACCAGGATCCGTATGACCTGCTGAAGCATCTGGACGAACTCGGGGTGCGAACTCCCGGCTGTTATTGCGCTGGGGCGGCTAGCGCTTTTCGTCGATCTCGACGGCTAACGCCACGGCGTTTCCTCCACCCAGGCACAGGGCTGCGATTCCCCTTTTCAGCTTGCGGCGCTGCAACTCGTAGAGCAGCGTGACCAGGATCCGCGCACCCGATGCGCCAATCGGATGCCCCAGCGCCACCGCGCCGCCGTTCACGTTTACCTTTTCTGGATTGAGGCGCAACTGGCGCGTCACGGCAATCGCTGCCACCGCAAACGCTTCATTCAATTCGACCAGGTCCACATCTTGGTCGCGGTCCCAGCCGGTCTTCGCCAGCAGCTTTTCCACCGCGTCCACCGGCGCCATCATCACCCATTTGGGCTCGACGCCGCTGACCGCCTGCGCCACGATGCGAGCCATCGGCTGCTTGCCCAGATTTGCCGCCACGCGCTCGCTCGTCACCACCAGCGCTGCCGCTCCGTCATTCGTTCCCGGCGCATTTCCTGCGGTCACAGTCCCGTCTTTTTTGAAGGCGGGCTTCAGCTTCGCCAGCGCCTCCAGCGTGGTGTCTTCGCGGGGAGATTCGTCGTACTTGATCACCAGGGGCTCGCCCTTTTTTTGCGGCACTTCGATCGGCAGGATCTGCGATTCAAAGAAGCATGACTTGCGCGCGCGAATCGCTTTCTGGTGACTCTCCAGCGCGAACTTGTCCTGCTCCTCGCGCGTAATTCCGTATTTTTCCGCCACCAATTCGCCGGTGTTCCCCATGTGAAAATTCTCGTAAGCGTCCCACAGACCGTCCCAGATCATGGAGTCGACGACTTTCTGGTCGCCGATGCGATAGCCGGTGCGCGCCTGTGGCAACAGATAGGGACAGTTGGACATGGACTCCATTCCACCCGCCACCACAATCTCGCTTTCGCCCAGTTGGACTGCCTGCGCGGCCAACGCCACCGCCTTCAGGCCCGAACCGCACACTTTGTTGATGGTCATCGCGGCTACGCGAGCGTCGCAGCCACCCTTTAACGCCGCCTGTCGCGCAGGATTTTGCCCCAGGCCGGCCTGCACGACGTTGCCAAGGATCGCTTCATCGATCTGCTTGCCCGTTAGCCCGGCGCGGCAGATCGCCTCCGCCACCACTTTTCCGCCCAGTTCTGGCGCTGTGAACCCGGCCAAGCCGCCTTGAAATTTGCCGATGGGGGTGCGAACCGCGGAAAGAATGACGGGAGTTTCCATGAGCGACCTCCAGACGTGAATCTTAATTATAGCGGGAACTGCGCAAGGGAGGAATTCGCGGGTCCAGTTTCCGACTACCCGGAAGTTGAAATTTGGATCACTGCAAGACGCACACGCGCCTGCTGCACCCACACGACAGCGCTACGTATGTTAGCCCTTTGCACAAATCTTTCGGCTGGCACGACCTCAAAGTACACGTCGATTCCGATGCGCGCTCTCAGCGGCAGCTGGCAGGACACGTGGAAACCGGAAAACCCAGCGTGAGCGATCCCGCCATCGGCGCAGCCCAGCGGCAAACTGCGGACGTGTCCTAGAACGGTTCGTCCGTGACAAAACTAAGCCCAGCCTCCAGAAGAAAAATGACTGAAGGCCGGGCACCTTTGGATTTGCGACTTTACGATCAGATCGCTGCGTGAAGCGGTTAGCGGGCTGTCCAGCCACCATCGATTAGAATCGTTTCGCCGGTGATTAACGACGCAGCGGGGGACGCCAGGAACACAACCGCGCCGGCCACTTCCATGGGCTCGCCGATACGGTGCAGCGCGGCAATGCGTTCCAATGTGTCGGCGCGGAATGCGGCATCAGCGAGTGCGCTCTCCGTGCCCGGTGTGTTAATGAATGTTGGCGCCACGGCGTTCACGGTGATTCCGTGCTTGCCCCATTCCACGGCGAGACATTTGGTCAAATGAGCGATGCCCGCTTTGGTCATGCAATAAATCGATTCTGTCGGCAACGCCGCAAAGCCTGCCTGCGAGCTCATCATGATGATCTTCCCGCTCTTTTGCCGAATCATCAGGCGTCCAACGGACTGGCTGGCAAAAAATGTTCCTTTCAAGTTGATGGCCAGTGTTTCGTCGAAGTCTTCCTCGCGCACATTCTCGGCCAGATTTTCAGGCGCGATCCCAGCATTGTTCACCAAGATGTCGATGCGGCCGAACTCTTTCGCAGCGTCGTCGACGGCGCTAGAAATCTGCTCCATGCGGCGCATGTCCATCTGAAGCGGCAGGACTTTTCTGCCCATCTTTCGTATCTCTGCGGCTAATCCAGAATCGGCCTTTACATCGCGCAAACCTAGAGCCACATCCGCGCCGGCATGCGCTAAGGCCAGCGAAATGGCGCGCCCCAAACCGCGCGCCGCTCCCGTTACCAACGCTACCTGACCGCTCAAGCCAAACTGCGGATACTCCATTGCCTTTCCTCCATCGCTTACTTAGGATTTCCACGCACGCGGCTCGTTTGACGATGTTTTTTCGCATCCCAATAAACATCAGGCTACGTTAGCCCCATTTCGATCTGCCGCATTCGTTTCGACCATCTCTCCCTGTATTTCGCCCATTTAAGCTTCGCTTTGAGTTCTTCAAAAGCGTTGAATGCAATAGGGCAGATAGCAATGTTGTCAAGGACCCCGTAGAGGCGAGAGACGAAGTCCGGCTTTTCAAGGTGAGGATATGATCGGCAATCATCTGGCCGAGCTTCATAAATCGAGCACAAATTTCCCTTAAGCGCGGGGCAGGGTTTCATTATGCCTTCTACCACAAAGCGCTTCTTGAATTCGTCTATCGATTGCTGCATTGACTTTGCTATGGTGTGAAGTTCGGGTTCCGTGAAATTCAGTTCCAAGGTTCGACAACAATTGCCGCACTCTTTGCAGTCAATAAGCGTGAAGTACTTCTGGCTGAGGGCTTTCACGAGATCATCGATGTCATCAGGAGCGGAATCCTTGAGCCACGAGCGGAAGTCATAGTTCTCGTTCTCATTCACTTCACTGAGAAGTTTAATGCGTTGAAGATACTCTGCGTTGATGGCGATCTGTGCATCCTGTTGCGCAGGGTTCTCTGCTTGTGCCAGTGTTTTTGGCGCTGCCTCCGTCCGGCTTGTTGTCGCTCGATTGGGTCCCACTGAATTCTTCATAACATTCCCCGGCCCTCTCCCACCGCGCGTGTAGCCAGGCAATCGCGATGATAATGCGAAGACGCTTATCACTTCAACGACAGAACGCGGTGGATGTTTGCAAGCAAGGACCGTCCGATAGAACCGATTGTGTCCACTCTTGTGCGGTTGTCTTTCCCTGTTTCGATTGTCGGCTCGCATTACCCCGTTGGCCTCTATTTGACCCTGGTTGCAAACGTCGCCACGTATGCACTGGTTGGCCTAGGTGTGGAAATCCTGCTGCGGCACTTAGGGCACTCAAACTAGTTCATGACAATTGGCTGCCCCAGCGCTCCTAGAACGAAACTTTACTTGCTGCATGCGTCTCAGCCTCGGGATCGCCGACCCAATGGCCGGGGAAATCAGGACTATCCGGCGATCATCGCAGCGTTCCCAGCGTTCCGCCGAGCGTGCGCAATGAGCGCGGCACATGATAACATCCCCGGATGGCCGGCTCCGCTTACATCCCAAATGCTGCCTCGGCCGTCCCTGCCACAACGGTCAAGGTTAATTCACGGCACTCGGCGCTGGTGCGCGTCACTCACTGGATCACTACGCTTTGCTTTATTGCCTTGCTGGTCAGCGGAATTGAAATTTTGATCTCACACCCGCGTTTCTATTGGGGCGAAACCGGCAATGTATTGACTACGCCGTTGTTCAAAATACCGATCCCTTCCTCGAGAGCATTGGTGCCGACTGGCTACGGGTACGTGTTGCCAGACCAGAACGGCTGGAGCCGGTATCTCCACTTTCAAGCGGCCTGGGCACTGGTATTGACTGGCTTACTGTATGCAATCTTCAGCTTGGTTTCAGGGCATTTGCGGAAAAACTTGCTTCCGGGCAAGGCCGAACTTTCGTGGCGGGTGCTTTCGACAGAAATCTCAAACCATTTGCGATTCAAGCGGCCGAGTGAATCAGAAGCCTGGTCGTATAATGTGCTGCAGCGTATTACTTACCTATTCGTGATTTTCGTTCTGTTTCCGTTGGTAATCTGGACGGGCTTGGCGATGTCCCTGGGCTTTGTTTCCGCATTTCCAGCGACAGTCACGTTGCTGGGCGGGCAGCAGTCCGCGCGCACCATTCACTTTTTCGTTTCGGTGGCTCTGGTGCTATTCCTGCTGGTGCACGTCGTGATGATTTTTCTTGCGGGATTCCGAAGCCGCATGCGAGCGATGATCACGGGCAAAGCGGGCACAGATAAGGAGAGCACATGAGCGATCTTTCGCGCCGCAAACTGATCACTGCCGGAGTCGCGGCCACGGCGGGCGTGTTGGGCCTGGGCGCGGCCGCGCGCATTGCGGAGAGGTATGGACTGGTCCCGCCCGACCACGGCGGAGTCTGGGGCATCGGCGAAACGCTGACCTACGCTTCCCAGCGGCTGTTGACGAGGCACTCGTTAGCGCGTGAATTCTCTCGGAGCCAGATTTCGAAGAGGCCCGTGGCGAACGAAATGCCGCCATTGAACGACGCGTATAAGCGCGTGCAGGCTGGAGGATTCGTGGACTGGCGGCTCTCCGTCGACGGCTTGGTCGCGCGGCCCGGCACGTTTTCGCTTGAGCAGCTGAAGAGCTATCCGTCTCGCAGCCAGATCACGCAACTGGCGTGTGAAGAGGGCTGGTCGTATATCGCCGAGTGGCACGGTGTACCGCTCTCCCACGTGCTGGACGTTGTGGGGATCCAACCGCATGCCAGATACGTTGTGTACTTCTCGATCGATCCCGAATGGTGGGAAAGCATCGATATGGCCGATGCATTACACCCGCAGACTTTTCTTGCGTACGGAATGAATGGAAATGAACTTCCAACAGGGAACGGCGGGCCGCTTCGCTTGCGGCTTCCGCGCCAACTTGGCTACAAGAGCGTGAAATTCATTACCCGCCTGACAGTCACCGACAGCCTGAAGGGATTCGGCAAGGGGCTAGGTTCCGCATCTCCTGAGGGAGGCTATGCCTGGTATGCCGGCATCTGAGACGCTTGCTTACTCTGCGGCTGGATTTGTCTTTGGCGGAGGAATCTCGTGCTTCAGGCGCTGGATCTCAGACTGCAGGGACTCGATCTGCTGCTGAGCGGCATCTAGTGTGGCTTTGCCGGCGGTGTCTTGCGCATAGTTGGGTTTGGAATAGTAAGCAGCCTGGTTCAGATCGAACTCGCGCTGCAATAGCTTCAACTCTTTTTCCGCGGAATCGATTTGCTTCTGGATGCCTGCTTCCTTAGGAGGCTCGCAAGCAATGCGCGAGGCTTCTTTCAGGGACGCAATCCTCTCCTCGAGAATGACTTCGTTGATTCGCGCCGGGGCCTGTGGTTGCGATTGCTGCAGCGGTGGAGATCCAAAGGCAAGCCCCGAGGTGCCGGACTTAAAATTCTTCAAATCGACATCGCCGTCGGAGATGGCTTGTGGATTGTAGGAAAGTTCTCGGCGAAGCTGGTCCAACTCATCCTGGGCAGACTGCAGCTCCATTTCAAGTCTTTCTTCGTTGGGATTATTGCAGTCTGTCGTCGCGGGTGTCGGCGGTGTTGGAGCTTTGGCCTGCTGTGGTGTTGCTACGCTGGCTTGCTTTGGCGAGGACTCTGGAGGAACTGCTGGGGCGCTGGACGGCGGAGACTGTACGGCGATGTCGTCGTTGGTGAAGATTACCGGAGGTGTTGCGGAATTCGATTTACGCTGGCGAGCGTTGAGCGCGGCATCCACGATTGATTCCGCCGGTTTTGCTGGTTCCTGGGATCGCGCGGGCACGCCAAGAGCAAGGACCAACAAAGTGAGACTTAGTGACAACGTCCAAGACGCCGCCGGCATTTGCCGTTCCGAGAGTTCCGAGGAGATGATGCGAGCCTTCACAGTGACACCCTCTGCTGAGGGGATACTACACCTGTCCAAGGTGCGGGCACAATCCATACATCATGGTAGTAGTGGCTCATACGCGGACCCAGACTTTTAGCGGTAGGTGACGGTGCGCTCTTCTCCGGCCTTCAGGGTGATTTCCCAGGTGAGCCGAGACATGGGATTGTCGGTCGTGATCGCTTCGCCCAGCTTCACGGTTTCGCCGTCGTCCGATTGTGAGTCCACGGCGCCGCGCAGCGTCTTGCGGATGTTCAGGCGCACATCCTTGAGTTTGTAATTTTTGACTTTCAGGGTGCCCTCGACGGTGACGAGATCGTATTCGTAGCCGCGGTGGCGCTGCACATTTTGCTGTCGCGCGATTTCCCGTTCTTCATGACTCGAGCGAATGTCCGTGGCGATGGTGATTTTCAAATTGGACGAGGCAGCTTTCGGCGTGTACGTCAGCGTGTCCTGCGAGACCGGCCTGGTCCCGGAAATGACCATGGCGGGCGCGCTGGTCCATGGATATTTAGTCGAGTTCTTCAGACGGATGGAGTGCCAGATGCCGTTGAGGGCCGAAGCTTCAGGTGTGGAGGGATTCGTGTTCGGCTGGACGACATTGCCAGAGCCGTCCACGCGCGGCTGATCCTGCACTTCCCATTCGTAGATGTGCTCGTACGCAACGGAGCCGGAAAACACCTTGTACATCGCGCGTTCTCCGCGGCCCAGCGTCACTCCTGAGCGCGTGTAAAGAAACAAATCTTCCTCGGGAGCGCCCGAAAGTTCCGTAATCGTCTGCGCGAACGAAGGAGCATTGGGATAACTGCTCGGATCCTCCTCCAGAGCGACCATTTGACCGCCGATGGCGTTGGAATAAGAACGCAGCCTCCCCGAGTCGCGCCGCTCCGCGTCCTGCATGAACGCGAGCAGATTCTGCTGCAGGCTCATGGGAGATGGAGTGTTGGAATAGACAAAATTGGGTACTCCGACGACGAAGAAAAGGTCGGCATCTTTCAGGTCTTCCGCATCGTCCATGACGACGGCTTGCATGGTGACTTGCGCCGTCTTGTCGTCGGTCAGTGAAATCAGATAGGAAGGTGTCCAGCCGAGACCGTGTTCCAGATAGCCCACGGTCAGACTGGTTTTGTCGCCGGCGCTCTTGATCTTGAACCGAAGCGCGGCATGTGGCTGCTCGATTTTCTCGCGGAAGATGGTGTCTTCGGGAAGAACCGCGTTGGTAATGGAAGAAAGCGGCAGAGCGACGAGTTTCTTGTCGACGCGCAGCAGAAGGTACTGCGGCTTTGCGGCCGGCGAAGCGACGACCATACCCGCGGAGGTTTCGGTGCCTGAAGCAGTAGGCGCAGTGGCTGAAGGGTTGCCGATTGCATCGGGCTCACGGAGGCCGACGATTTCACCGATGTAGTCCTTCATGTTGTAGGTGACCACGACGGTTTTTCCGGCGTTGGCCTGCAGCACTTCGGTCAGCGACACCATGTTTCGCTCTCCGGCGACGTTGTAGTGATACGCCACGACTTCATCGAGCGAACTGCCGGACTCGCCGGGCGCAAGCCAGAGCGTGCCGAGCGTCGCATTAGGAATCGGCGTGACTCGCCCGACCCCGGATTGCAAGCGCACATTGCCCTGACGCACCACGAAAGCCAGACCATTTTTGAACGCAGCGACGGCAACCGTCTTGGGGAGTTCTTGCGGAGCTTCCGGCATATCCGCCGGCACCGCGGCACTGGGCATCACGAATGAAATACAAATGAGCCAGACTTCTGCACGAGAAAGCCACATGGCTGGGCCCCCGGAGAGATCTAATTGGCCGATGGGGACACCTGCCTGGATGCAAAGCATTTCCAGGAGTGTTGCCTGCTACTACTGTAGAACGGTGGGGAGGAGCATTCTTGCACGCAGAATTGGGGACTGGCGGTGCGGCGCGGGAAGCCCGTCGCTTAGACACACCACCAGGAGCGGCTGGGGAACCGCCCCTGCGCGGTGGGATTAATTGCTGGCAGTAGCCTTTGCGGGCGGCGGCGTCATCTCGTCGGCGCTGGGGCCATACAAACCCGGCACCGCTACGTCGAGCAAGCGGTAGTACACCGTCAGTTGCGCGCGGTGATGAATCAGGTGATTGAACACCATGCCGCGAAGGCAAGCGATGCGAGGCATGGTGAAGATTTCTTTGCCGCCGGCCAATAGTTTCCAGCCCTTCATCATGTCTTGGTCGGTGGCTTTGCTAATGGCCTCGCGCGCTTCCGCCACATTCTTATCGAATTCCGCCAGCAGTTCTTTGCGATTTGTAATCTTGGGCGGGGTGTAGGAAGGTCCATTCACCGGAGCGTAGTCCAGTTCTTCGCTCTGCAACGTCATCGTTGCCCATCCGGGGAGATTGCCGACATGTGAAGCGAGCCAGCCCACCGTGCCAGACTTGTCGTGTGGCTTCCAATTCCATTTCTCGTCGGGGACGCGTTCCAGCACCTTGCGAGTGTTCTGCATCTCGTTGTCAAATTCGCCAAGCATCATTTGTCCGAGGCTCATAGCGTTCTCCTTAAAAGAAGTTGCCATTCAGGGCGAAGGTAATCGTAGACGAAAGAAAAGCGAATATCAATACAGTGCTTTCTACCTCTTTCTACCTCCAGTCGCCCCCGTCTGACGGCGGAATATCTGCTAGCTTAGTTGCCGGATATGAACCTGGCGTTACCAGGAATTCGCCGTGCGCCCGCAGCGGGCCAGCTAGAGTCGCGGGTTGACAGACCGACGAGAGGAGACAAAATAGGAACATGCCACACCAACTCACCAACTCCTATGTGAAGGACTCGATCGAGTTGTTCCGCTACTACAAGAAGCTGGCCGAACGCGCCATCGAGCAGTGCCCGGATGAAGGGTTGTTCGCCGCGCTGGACAATGAATCCAACTGCATCGCCATCGTGGTGAAGCACATGTCAGGCAATATGAGGTCCCGCTGGAGCGATTTCCTGACCACGGATGGAGAGAAGCCTGATCGCCATCGGGACACCGAATTTGAAGAGCCGCCAAAAACGCGCGAGGAATTGTTGGCGCTGTGGGAGCATGGCTGGAAATACCTTTTCGACGCGCTCGAGCCGCTTACTGATGCGGACCTGACGCGCACGGTTACCATTCGCACCGAGCCGCATTCGGTGATGCAGGCCATCAATCGTCAAGTGGCGCACTACAGCTATCACGTTGGCCAGATTGCGCTATCTGGCAAAGCATTTCGCCGCGAAGTCTGGGAACTGGTCCGCGCTCACGGTTCCGCGCAAAAAATCCGCCGATTTCAACACCAGAGTCGCATCCGGCCAGGCGTCGCAGAGGTAGGTCGTTGCGGGTTTGCCAAGGCGATGCTATGGTTCTGATTGAGGACTCGAAAATATCCTGCGCTCAGCCTCTACGCAGAAAATTGTATTGCGCGAACTGATCCTGGAGTCCATTCTTTAACTCATAGCTCTTTCGCTTTATCTTCGCCATCAGGTGCGCTACGCTTTTTGAATCATGTCCACGCTATTCGACTTGGGGAAGCCGGAGCAGGAAAGCGGGCTGAAGCTGAATCCCGCTCAGCACCGTGCTATCACGCACGGCGACGGGCCGCTGCTGGTGATTGCGGGCGCGGGCACGGGAAAGACTCGCGTCATCACTGAGCGCATCCGCCACCTGCTGGAAACGGATCAATCCCTCCTTGGCGAAAATATTCTCGGCCTGACGTTTACCAAAAAAGCTGCAGGGGAAATGAAAGCGCGCGTCGTAAAGGCCGTGGGCGAACGCGGCAAGGATGTGGTGCTGTCGACGTTCCACTCGTTTTGCGAAACGCTGCTCAAGGAAGTCGATCCCAACCGCGTCGCACTGGAACAGGTGGATCACTGGATCCTGCTGCGCCGCAATTTGGCCCGCCTGAAGCTCGACAAGTTCCGCCGCCTCGCCGAACCCGGCCAATTCCTCAGCGACTTCATTCAGTTCTTCTCCCGATGCCAGGATGAACTGGTCTCCAGCGACGACTACCAGGCCTTCGCGGATCAACTCTCTTCCGAGCTCGCCGCCGAGAAAGACTCCCTGGATGAAGACACGTGCAAGGAACGCGCCGAACACGTTGCGCTGCAGCAGGAAATTGCCCGCGCCTATCGCGCCAGCGAAGAAATCCTGCGCGAGAAACGGGCGGTGGCGCTCAACGGCCTTATCGCCGAAGCCGTCATTCTTCTCAAGAGCGACTCCAAAAAACGCCGCCAGCTACAGGAACGCTTTAAGCACATCCTGGTGGACGAATTTCAGGACACCAATATCGCGCAACTCGAGCTACTTCATCTGCTCAGCGCCGATCGCCGCAACATCGTCGTTGTCGGCGACAACGATCAGGCCATCTACCGCTTCCGTGGCGCGTCCTTCGGTAGCTTCAAACTGTTCCTTCAGCGCTTTGCCGATTGGCAAGAAGGCCAGGATTCCTCACCCTTCCGTGTCGCGCTGATGGACAACTACCGTTCCACGCCCAACATTCTGCGCGTCGCCACGCAGGCCATTTCCATGAACGAGGTCAGCGCCGAATTCCCCAAGAAAGTGCTGCAATCCAACAAGCCTGAGGGAGAAAAGATTCGCGTCGTCGAACTGGACGCCCCCGAAGACGAAGCCGCCTGGGTCGCCGACGAGTTGCAGCGCCTCCGCGCCGCCGGACGTCGCTGGAAAGATTTCGCGGTGCTCTACCGCCAGCACGCTCATCGCAACCATCTTGTCGAAGAACTTTGCCTGCGCAAGATTCCCTTCGTCATTTCCAAGCTCTCCATACTGGAGCATCCCCTGGTGCGCGACGTCCTCGCGTATCTTCACCTGATCGCTCGACCTTTCGACGATATTGCTTGCGCCCGCGTCCTTTCGGCTCCGGCGTGGCATCTCTCCGCCCCCGACCTAGTGCGCCTCGCCGAACGCGCCGGCCGAAAGCGCGCCATTGCGCTCTACGATGTTCTGCAATCGCCGCAAACAAATTTGCCCTTCGATCCCTCGCACACCGCCATTGCCAAGCTCCTGGAATTTCTTGCCGAACAGCGCAAAACCAGCCGGCGTCGCACCGCACGCGATATTCTTGGCGATCTAGTGGAATGGCTGGAGATCCACCCGCGCGCCAGCAGGCAAGACCGCAAATATGTGAATCAACTGGCGCAATTCATGAAGGATTGGGAGCCCAAAAGCGAGACGGGTGGCTTGGCCGAATTCCTGGAATATCTGGACTACTTCCAACAAGCCGGCGGAACGCTCAGCCTGGAAGATGATGCACCCGGCGACGCCGTTCAGTTGATGACCGTTCACGGCGCCAAGGGCCTGGAGTTTCCGCACGTCTTTCTGCTGCGTGTGAATTTCAACGCCTTCCCCGCGCGCAACCGTGCTCCCTTGTTCGAATTTCCCGACCGCCTGATGAAAGAAGAACTGCCTGAGGGCGACTTTCACATCCAGGAGGAGCGGCGGCTTTTCTATGTGGCGCTGACGCGCGCGCAAGATCGCCTGACCATCACCAGTCTGACGGAGAAAAAGGGCAAGATGCCTGTCTTCATTGAGGACCTGCTCATGGATCCTGCCGTGAAACGCCGCGACCTCCAACAGTCCGCCCCGAAACTTAAGAAGCAAGCGCCCAGGCCGACAGCGGTGCCGCTGTCCACTCCCGCTTCTG
Organism: Candidatus Acidiferrales bacterium; assembly: GCA_963792145.1. GTDB lineage: Bacteria > Acidobacteriota > Terriglobia > Acidiferrales > UBA7541 > Acidiferrum. The sequence goes on along the minus strand of CAWBVH010000052.1, from coordinate 165,473 downwards.
AACTCTTTCCCGTCTCCGAAGAACCGCCCAGGATTTTTTCGCGCATTGCGAGTTGGGCAGAGGAATTCCGCCCGCCCACGCCGGAACCGCTGAAGCTCAGTTCCTCAGCCGTGGATAACTATCGGAAATGTCCGCAGCGATACGCGTTCAGCTATCTGTGGTCGTTGAAAGAAGGCCCGCGCGCCGCGCTGACCTTTGGCAGCGTGATGCACACCACCATCAAGCGGTTTGTCGACCAACTCAAGAAAGGCGTGAAATTGCCGTTCGCGGAAGTCCAGCGCATCTACGAAACGGAATGGACCAGCGCCGGCTTTGAAGACCACTACCAGGAAGCCGAGTACAAAAAGGATGGCTTGGAGCAATTGCGGGCTTTCCACGCAACCATGCTGCAGGCGTCACCGCAGATCCTGGAACAGGAGAAAGCGTTCGAGTTGCCGCTGGCGAACGATGTCATCCTGACCGGGCGTATGGATCAGGTGAACAGCCTGGGCCGCAACGATGTAGAGATTGTCGATTACAAAACCGGCAAACCCCGGAAGGACTCCGACGCGCGAAAAGACCTTCAGCTGAGTATCTACGCACTAGCGGCAAAAGAAATCTTCGAGTGGAATCCGGTTCGCCTCGTGTTCCACTATTTACAGACCAACCAGACCCAGGTCACCTCGCGCGATTCCAAGCAACTCGACGATGCCGAAAAAATCGTTCAGGAAGCTGCCGCGGACATCCGTGCCGCGCAATTCCCACCCAATCCAGGCTTCGTTTGTCGGAGTTGCGCCTACAAGCCCATTTGCCCGGCGCACGAAGAATCCTTGGGCACTTGATCCGCCAAACGCTTTCCCAGGTCACCATCCTTGGCACGCGATGCGCCGTTGCTTAGAACGGCATGCCGCGCATCCCTCGACTTTGGGTGGCTTATGAGATCAGTCAGCATGTCGTCGATTCGGTCCGTTGCTTCGTCGATTCCCTGCAACCGCGCCATTCGTTCTTCAGACCACGCCGAAGTCACGACCACTCCGAGGGCCTCGCGAATCCGCCGGTTGAGTTCCCGGATCAGGATGATTCGCTCCTTCGCGCTCTCGAAATCTTGCCTTCACGGCTCGACGAAAGGAAAAAGTACCCTGCAAGCGCACCCAGGATTCCTATCGCTACATCGCTCACGATCGTTTTCGATGCAGTTGTTCCTAGCCGGTCCATCAGGAAATCTATGCCGTAGTTCGCATAAACCAATGCCGGTAATCACCGCTGGCCGCACGCGATCCAATATCCGCTGCGCCTTTCGTCGTTATTGTCGCGGTCATGGCCCATCCCCTTGCGTTCTCGAGGGGTATTGCCCAGGAAGGGCATGCGCATCCGGGGGGACGAACGCGTTTGCAGCCAATCTACCACATGGCCGCAGCCTTGTATGTGACGCAGAGCAGCGCGCCAAAAAAAAGCGCCCCGACGGATCGAGGCGCTTTTCGCAAATTGTGTTGGAAGCTTCTTGGACTACTTCCCCTTTTTGGCAGCAGCCTTCTTGTCAGCCTTCTTCATCTTCTTCGCCATTATGATCTCCTTCTCTCATTTGTTGCTCAAAACAGTCTTGGTGGGACTGCGGCAAACCTGCAATCCCATCCCTTGCTCTTCTTCTACGGATGAGCAGCGCCACTGTCAAGAAAAATCCTGAATATTTAGCGCCAGGCTTGGTGGCGGCAGCGATTTACTGCGGAACGCCTCCGTAATATCCCTTGCGCGCGGTGACGTTCAACCCTTCGCGCTCAACGCGCACTTCGATGGTGTGATAGCTCAACCCTGGACTGCCCTTCGGGGAGTAATACAGCGTGTACTGGTTGCGAGCCTGGTCCGCAATCTGCGCATAGAAATTCTCGAATGACTCGGCCTTGGCGCCGTATGAGACGTCGCCGCCGGTTTCCCCGGAATATTCCACCAGCCGCGTGAACTTGCGGTCAAAATAGCTGCTGCCGGTGGCCACGCTGTACACAATGATGTTGTAGCGCAGCAGTTCATTGCGGACGTCGTCGTACTTGTGGTTATTGAACTTCGCGCCATTCTTGCCATCGGAGATCAGCAGGATGATCTTGCGCCTCGCGGTGGGCTTATCTTTCAGGAGCTGTGCCGCCTCGTACACGGCGTCGTCCAGGGCCTTGGTGCTCTGACGCTTGATGGCGATCAGCGAAGGATCCTGGTTTCCAGCTCCTGGCGCGGGTGCATTGTTGATGCTGGGGCCGTTGAACGGTCCGCCCGGTGGGGCAACGGAAGGCTGCGAATCAAGTTTCGTTCGCTTCAACTGCTTCAAGAGATTGTCCTGGTCCTTGGTAAAGCCCTTCCCGGGATAGAAAAACTGGTCAAACCGGCAAACATCGGCTTCGTCGCTGAGGCTCATGCCGGCAAGAATAGCGGGAAGGCTGGCATCGACCTGGTCGGCATCTTTCTGCGTCATGTCATTGTCGACCAGGACGACGACGGAGAGGGGGCGAGGATCGGCGCTCAACTCCGTGATTTTCTGCTCGATTTTGTCTTCGAACACGCGAAAGTCGTCCCTGCGCAGGCCGGCGACCATGTTGCCTTTCTTGTCCTTCACGGTCACGGGGACAACTACCACAGCCGTCGTCGTGGATATCTTGTTTTGTGGTGATGGCGGCGTTGCGGGCTTTTGTTCGCCTGCCGGAGGCGTGGTGGGGGAAGCCGCCGGATTGCTTGTCAGCAGGCGGTCCTGTGGGCGGCGGATTCTGCGCAACGCCAACCCGTGCTGCCAGCAGTACTGCCAAGGTCGCCCAGAGCAGGCTTTTTCGTGGACTTTTCATCATCATTTCGCCAAACTCTCCGAGCCTAGTATATCGTAGGCAGCTGCGGCGGTTCTGTACGACGCATCCCATGGGCGGCTTGGTTGCATCGAAGTGCTTAGAAGCCACGTGACAGCACCTGCGCTGTTAAGGATACCGGGAAACCGTGAAAATCGGAAAAATGAAGATGATCGTCTGCAAAGTCCCTATGAGACGGCTTTTGGCCAGTTGCGCCGCCTTGGCGCTCGCGTTCCCCGCGTTTCCCCAGACTGCCAGCCAGGATCAAGGACAGGGCCCGGTCATCAAGACGGAAGTTAACCTCGTCAACGTGTTTGCCACGGTGCGCGACAAAAACCATCGTGTGGTCACCGACCTGAAACAAGATGATTTTCGGATCGCCGAGGATGGCCACGACGAAAAGATTGCCTTCTTCTCCAAAGAAATGAATCTCCCCATCACCCTCGGGCTGCTGCTGGATACTTCGGGCAGCGAACAGAACATGCTGCCCGCGATTCAGGATGGCGGCAGCCGTTTCCTGCACCGCGTTCTGAAAAAGGGTGACGAAGCGATGATCATCTCTTTCGATTCCGACGTCGATCTGCTCTCTGACTTCACCGATGACCGGAGCATTCTGGACCGCGCCATCAATAAGGCCCGTATCAACATCCCGGGCGGCGGCATGATCGCCGGAAATCCTGGACCGGTGGGGGGAAATATTACCGGCACCGCGCTGTACGACGCGATTTATCTGGCTTGTGGCGACAAGCTGAACGGCGAGGCCGGGCGCAAAGCCATCGTCATTGTAACTGACGCTCAAGATGAAGGCAGCAAGACCCGACTGGAAGAAGCGGTCGAAGCCGCGCAGCGCACCGATACGGTGATCCACGTTCTGCTGGTTTATGATCCACGCTATGGCGGTAACACCGGAGTGGCACGCAAGCTGACAGAGGATACCGGAGGGCGACTGATCATCGTTAACTCCGAGAAACGGCTGGAAGAAGCGTTCGATCAGATCTCCGAAGAACTGCGCAGCCAGTACATGCTGGGTTACTATCCCACGAACAACACGAAAGACGGAAAGTTCCGCAAGATCAAGGTCGATATGGCCAACCACGATCTGAAGGTGCTGGCGCGCAAAGGGTACTACGCCCCCAAGCACTAACGGGCCGCTCATCGATCACCATCGTCACGATCATCGTGGCCTTGGTAGCAGAGGCCGATGGACGAGGCCCAAGAACCGACCTGAAGGTCGGCCACTCCAAAATCAAATTAAGAAATTGTTACTTCTGGGCAAGGCAAGCGCGTAGAATGGCCGCAAAGCTCGCCTACAGCCTGGAGACTGCCATGTGGAAACGGATGACGCTCGGTTCGGCCTTGGTGTTGTTTGCGTCCTGCGTATTGGCGCCGGGCGACGGGAGCGCGGCGCAAGAACCGGCCGCGGCTGACTGGAAAGTTCCGCCGGAAGCGGCGAAGCAAGTGAATCCGGTGAAGCCAACCGCGGCTTCGCAGGCACGAGCGAAGAAACTGTATGGATTTGATTGCGCGATGTGCCACGGTACCAGCGGCGACGGAAAAGGCGACTTGGCCGCCGATATGAAACTCAGTTTGAAGGATTGGAGAGATCCCGCGTCGCTGAAAGATATGACCGACGGCGAGCTGAACTACATTATCAGCAAAGGGAAAGGCAAGATGCCCGCCGGAGCCGACCAAATGAAGCCCGACGAGCTTTGGAATATGGTGAGCTACGTACGCTCATTCGCGGGAAAGAACGCAGCGGCAAAGGCAAAAGAATAGGCCGGCTCTGACGCATTCAGAGGCCTGAGACGCGATCAGGAACCGGGTTCTTTCACGGCCGGCGCAGGCGGCGGCACCACGACGCGGCGTGGTGGCTGACTCACGCTGACAGTGGGTTTCTTCTGTTTTGGTTTTTTGGCTTCGCGACTTCTTCTGTCCTTGTTTCCCATAGCCCAAATCATGCCACAGGAATGCCCACGCAACCTAATCGGATTTTTTCGTGACTACAGGGTGAGACTGGCCGCTCCTTGAGGCAAGCGGGTTTCACGGAAATAGCAGAACCCCGCGGACGGATTCGCCACGCGGGGCTCTGGGCGATCTTGGTGGAAATGTTTCGGCGTTATAAAGGTTCGCGCGCGGCCTCACCCAAGCCAGGGGATGAGCCAGGATCTGACGATGGTTTGGGCACATGCGTCAAGTCGGTGCCGCACTGGGAGCAGAACTTGTCGGTGTCAGAGATTTCGCGGCGGCACTGGGGGCAAGAAGGATGCAGGTTGTACTTGCAGTTGGGACAGAAATTGAAGCGCGCGGAGACGGTCGTGGCGCATTGCGGGCACGGGAAGGGCAGCGGCTCGCGAACGAGCAGATAGATTATGAGGCCAATGATGCCGTAGGCCGGCGAGAGGATGAGGACAAGCAGGGTCCAAAGCACGGGGTGCATGCCGCGGCGCTGGGCGTCTTTGTAAACGTAGCCGAGCATCAAGAGGAAGGCAGCAACGAAAATGGCAGCGCCAGTGATGACGCCGGCCAAGGCGATGCAGGCGGCCACCTGATGGCTGAGCCATTCCGGGTCGGGAGGAAAATAGTTCTCATTGTGCTGCATGTTGTAGACGTTGACGGAAACGCCGATGGCCAGCGCGATCAGCCAGAGGGCTACGCACGTCCGGATCAACCAGCGTGGAATGATGCGGAGTTCGTCGCGGAATCTGGTGCGTTCGCGTTTCCTGCGGAAGCGGATCAGACGCATGCGTTCGTTAAATGAGTCGCTCATAGTCTCTCTTCCTTCTTCGTTATTATGCGGTCCACCGGATTTCCAAATTTTCAATTTGGGCCTCGCGATGGGCTGATGTTGAATCCCTTTTGGTGCAAAACAGCAGCCACGGCGAATAACGCCGGTACCGCCCACCAGAGAACAAATCCCATTTCGACAGCCAGCTTGGGAACGTGGAGATAATTGCCCACCCACGCAAAGCCGCGCCAGACCAGAGGCGCGCTAAAGACGCCGACGAACCAACTGAAGCCGGTAATCACCCACAATAGAAAGTTGCCTTGGGAAGTTTGCGCGGACTCCTGAGCGCGCAGACGAACGCGGAGCTGCGTACGGGCGGCAAGATCGCGCGGTACCGAGACAGGAACAGTGCGGAGTGCATGCAGGAGTTCATGGGTGGAAGCAATTTCGCGAGCGCAATCGGCACACTCGTGGAGATGCTGATCAAGCCAGGACTGGTCGGCGTGAGAGAGTCCTTCGACCAGCGATTGCGCAAAGAATTTCTGCGCGCGGATGTGAAGGTTTTCAGTCATACGGCACCTTCCGGCAAAGCCGATTTCAACGCAGCCAGGCCGCGATAGAGGCGCGACTTCACCGTGGAAACAGGAGTCGACATCATGGCGGCGATTTCTTCCAGACCCATTTCTTCGTGAAAGCGAAGGAGCAGGACCTCGCGGTAGTAGGCCGGAATTTTCAGCAAGGAGAGTTGCACAGCTTGTTGATTTTCGCGCGAGACGAGGAGTTGCAACGCCGAAATGGAATGTTCATCGGGGGGATCAAAGGGCTGATTGCTGTCCTTGTCGCCGAGATCCTCGAGGCTGGGCATTTTCTTGCGGCGGGAGACGTCGATTACCAGATTGCGCGCGATGGCAAAAAGCCAGGACTCGAACTTGGACTTGGCGTTGTACTGGTGGCCGCGTTCGAGCACGCGGATCCAGGTCTCCTGAAAGAGATCTTCGGCGAGAGCGGGATTGCCGGTGAGAAAGAGGAGGTAGCGGTAAAGACGATGCTGGTATAGCTCGATGAGATGATCGAGCAGGTCCGGATCGCGGCGGCTGAGGCCTTGTGCCAGGGCTTGGGTTTCGTCGGTCATCACAGCCGCGAAGAGCAGCGGCGACCTCGAAGAAGCTGAAGCTAACGTGAATGCGTGTGCGCTCATACTATATGGGATACGGATTAGGTGGGGAGAAAGACGCAGGAGGGGGGGGAAGTAAGGAGCAGCGAAAGAAGCAATGACGGAAGACCAACCCCTTAACTATGCCATTTGTTTATAATTGTTTGCAATGTGATTACGATGGTCGCAAAAATGAAACCGCCATTGCACGAAAACCCAGCTCAGAGTCAGAGCCGGTTACTGGGTCCCTGCCGGGCAGCCCGAAGGAGACGTTTAGCTTCTGGACTTCGTCCCAGTTCTTCTCGATTAGGTCGATGTTGGTGGGATTGACGACGCCGGCCAGTTTGTCGACGCTGGGGGCTTGCCCGGCTTTCTTGAGGGCTGACAACCATGGCGGCCTGGACGAAGGCGTAGAGAGAAATCAGGTACTCCCTGGTGGAAAAACCGTTCTTTTTGAGGATAGCGGTGCCCTGAGGGAATTTGCTATCGAAGATTTTAGCTTGTTCGGTGATGCTGCCGGCATTTTTCAGTTCGTCACCGTCCATGCCCTTTGAGGCATCGGGATTCTTCTGTTCCCATTCCTTGAGTTCGCTGGTGGCCGCAGCGAGATGGCGAATCCCATCCATGGAGAGAGAATAAGCTGCAATTTCTTTTGCGTCGGGATCGTCGCCGGCAGCTTTTTGCGCTGGCGCGGCAAATGTGGACGAAGCCAGAAGAGTCAGGGCAACGAAGCAAGAGAAGATGGCGTTGCGTGCCGAGCGGGGAATGGGAATCAAAGCGAGCCTCCAATGCTTACAATCAAGTGAAACTGGCACGGTAGCATCCGTGGTATTCCGCGGCAATGGTACTGCGGTGTAGACTGCGAAATGCCATGATTTGTCCTGAATGCAAAGCGGAGTATCGGCCGGGATTTACGCGTTGCGCGGACTGCGACGTGGAGTTGGTGTGGGAGCAGGCGGAGGACGCGGCGGCATCATCGCCGTACGGCGCGGCCGAGCCGGGAGACCCCAACGAAGATCCGTACTGCTCATTTTGGAAAGGCGACGATCCCAGAATCCACGCGGATTTGTGCGAGGTGCTGGACGAGGCGGGTATCCCGCACAACACCGTGTTTCGGCGCGATCATTTGTTTAACCTGAATAACTTCCCCGCGTACCAAATTGGCGTGCCGTTTTCCCTCTTTGAGAAAGCCGAGATTGTGGTGAAAGAAGCCTTCGGGTCCGCTGATGACCAGGCGGTAAAGCTGTTGGAGGCGCCGCGACATATCGCGGAAGGGTCCGGAGGGAGCCTGGAAGATGCCGGCGACGCTGACGCCGGAGGAGGAAGAGAATATTCCCGGGCCACCGAATGCAGGCGAGGAAGGCGGTTGGTACCCGGAAGACGCGGACGCGCAAGTTTGGACGGGAGAGAACATCGTTACCGCGATTTCCTGATTGCCGCGCTGCATGAAAATGGGATCCGGTGCCGGGTGGAACGGAACGGTTCGCGCGCGAGATTGTTTGTGCTTCCGGAAGACGAAGCAAAGGCGGGGGAGATCGTACAGGAAGTGGTGGAAGGGAAGCCGCCGGAATGAGTGGGCTGACGACGAGGAATAACGTCATTCCGAGCGAAGCGAAGAATCTTTCTTCGGCGGAAACCCAGGAGAGATTCCTCACTCCGCAGACTCCGTTCGGAATGACAAAACGAATGCTTTTGTGCGACCTGTGACGCCGTTTCCTCCCAAAGAAATCCAAGAACAGCTTCGTGTTCACTGAATTTGATGTCGGCGATGTAGTAGACTCGCGGCGATATGTTCTGCCCGGTATGTAAGATGGAATATTTCGAAGGAACGAAGAGCTGCAGCCAGTGTGGTGTTGAACTGGTGGCGCAATTGCCGGAGGTTTCCGAGGCGACGCTTAGCGCACGCGCAATCCCGCTCAGTGAAGAAGAAGGGGCTGCCGTCGCAGAACTGCCGGCGAATTGGGATTCGGCGAACGTCTCCGTGGAAGTGTGGGCCGGAGCGGATCAGGGCCGGCTGCAGTTTATTGAGCACTCGCTGCATGGAGTGGGAGTGCCGACGATTCGGATTGTGCGAGACGAAGGCCTTGTCCGGCTCCTTGTACGGCCTGAGGATGAGAATCGCGGCCGCGAAGTGGTGCGGCAGATCCTGAACCATGCTGTACCGCAGCAAGCCTTGCCGGGGACGAAGGAGTACGTCTGGTTGGACGAGCCCGTGAAAAGTTATTCGCTGATTTGGGCGCTTGGCGGAGCCTACTTGCTTCTATGCTTTCTGGGGTTGTCTCTACCGGGGCTCTCGTTTGGGGCAACCGCCGTGCTGACGGGTGTCGTAGGGCTCGCAACTTTGGTGGCGAATATTGGGGCGCTGTGGATGCTGTACCAGTCGATACGCTACGAGCTTCGGCCGTTGCTTTTTTGCGTTTTATCCATCATTCCGTTTTCGTTCGTGTGGTACTACTACGAACGCCACAGCAAAGCGGCAGGGAGTACGGCGCCTGCCGATGGCCATACGCACGCGTGTTTCGCCGCCACCTTCGGCTTGAGCGTTCTTTTCTTGACGCCGCTCTTTCTGGCGTGCATCCTTAGGTTCCTCCGTTTCCCCTCTACCGCGGAGGTCTTCATGAAGAAAGCTGCGGTTGGTTTTCGTGTGCACTCCGGCTGGAGTGCCATCGTTGCTGTCTCCCTCGAAAAAGCTGAGCCAATTGTTTTGAGACGCCAGCGCGCCCACCTGGTGAAGACGTTCAGTTACACGTTCCGGCAGCCGTATCACACCGGGGAGAAGATGGGATTCGCGGAGGCCGGCGAATTCATCGGAGGTGTGCGAACGGAGGCGGAGGAACTCGCGTGTAAGGCACTTCGCGCGATGGAAGCTGACCTGAAAGAGCAGGGGTACCAATTGGATCGCGCTGGGTTGCTGCTTGCATCGGGGAGACCGCTGCCGGAGTTGGAGAAAATTCTTCAGTCGCACGCACTGATCCATACGGCGGATGGGGAGCTGTTCCGCGAAGCACTGCGCAGCGCGAGCACACGGTGCGGGTTGCGGGTAGCGTGCACTAAAGAGCGAGAATTGCTGGAGCGCTGCGCGGAGGTGTTTTCGCTGCAGCCCCCCGTGGTGCTGCGCCGGGCCACGAAATTAGGCAAGGGGCTGGGCGCGCCGTGGTCGCAGGATGAAAAGTTCGCGACACTAGCGGCGTGGCTAGCACTGGCTAAGCCCGTGAAAGGAGCTCCCGGTTAAAGGGGTTAAAGGGACGCTCTCACTGCTCCGCGCTAATTGCTGTGGTAAGCTTCGGCGCAATCATGTTCTGTCCTTTGTGTAAGGCAGAGTATCGCGACGGTTCACAGAATGCCGCGATTGCCGGATTCCGCTTTTGACAACACCCGAGGAAGCAGAGGCCGTGGCTCTGTATTATCTTTTGGCAATTCATGAGACCGCGGTCAACTGCCGAGTATTAGGTTGATGTTCTGGAGAAGGACGCGGAGGAGTCGGTTCACGCAAATGGTGGAGACTTTTGCCAGGAAGACTCGCGATATGGAGGACTCGTGACTGTCGACGCAATTAAAATCGTAGCGGTGCTGGGCGCGGGAACGATGGGGAATGGCATCGCGCACGTGTTTGCGCGCGCGGGCTACAATGTGATCCTGCGCGACGTGCAGCAGCGCTTTCTGGATCGCGGGATGGAGACCATCGCGAAGAATCTGGAGCGCGAAGTGAAGAAAGGGAAGTTGACGGAAGCGGAAAAACCGGAGGTGCTGGGGCGATTGAATCCGGTGACGGATTTTGCGGCCATTGCGGCGGCAGATTTTGTAGTGGAGGCTACACCGGAAAAATTGGAGATCAAGCGAGCGGTGCTGACGGAAGCTGACAGGCTGGTGCGGCCGGAAGTGATTCTGGCGAGCAACACGTCTTCGATTTCGATGACTACGCTGGCGGCGATGACAAGGCGTCCGGAGCGGTTTGTTGGCATGCACTTCATGAACCCGGTGCCGGTGATGGTGTTGGTGGAAGTAATTCGCGCGCTACAGACCGGCGATGAAGCGTTTGCGACGACCATGAAATTGGCGAAAAAATTGGGTAAAACACCCGTGGCGGTGAACGATGCGCCGGGATTTGTTTCCAACCGCGTGCTGATGCCCCTGATCAATGAAGCCGCGTATACGGTGATGGAGGGAGTGGCCACGCCGGAAGCGGTGGATGCGGTGATGAAGCTGGGGATGAATCATCCGATGGGGCCGCTGGAGCTGGCGGACTTTATTGGGCTGGATGTGTGCGTGGATATTCTCAATGTGTTGCTGGAGGGCCTGGGCGATCCGAAATATCGCGCCTGCCCACTGCTGAAGAAGTATGTCGCGGCGGGCTGGCTCGGGCGCAAGAGCGGGCGCGGGTTCTACAGTTACACTGTATGACGAAACCTCATGGATTCTACACAGCTGAAGGAATTGGGCTTTCCCTATCCGCACAATGTCCTCCTCCTAATCGAAGGCGGCTCCAGACTGCACGGAGCCACACGCGCAGGGACAGACGACACAGATTGGTACGGTCTCTACGTCGAGCCTTGTGAGATTACGCTTGGCCTAGAGGAGTTTGAGCATTTTGTTTATTCGACCGGAGGTAGACCCGAGGGAACGGTCCTGAGGACGTGGACTTGACGTTGTACAGACGGCGCAAGTGGGCGCGGCTGGCCTGCAAAGGAAACCCGTCCATTCTTCATTTCTTTTTCGTAAAGCCGAGGTTTGCTCATCCACTTTGGTCCCGGCTTTGGGAACAACAATCCCTGTTCTTTGCACGAAACCACCTGGAGCCGTTCCTGGGCTATGCTGAATCACAGTTAAAGCGCCTTTATAACGAGCACTCGAAGGATGTGAATCGCCCCGCGGGAGATGATACAAAGTTTGCCATGCATGCATTTGATCAGGCTATTGGGGGAGGCGAAGGAGTTCGTCGAGCGCGGTGAAATCACGCTGACGCAGCTAAACGCGGCAGAACTCATCCAGATTTGCTTAGGGCAGTATGAACTGAGTGAACTTGTGGCATGGGCGAACCAGCTTCAACCGGAAGCTGGCGAAGCCAAAGGCCATTCGCCTTTGCCAGAAAGTGGACAAAACGTCTCCCGCCTGATTGCCGGGGTCTATCAGGATTTTTGGCCGGGCCATGGTAGATCTTTTTTTGATAAACAGATTCCGAAGATGGCCAGCGAGATGCGCCCGATGAAGGGCGAACATGTGGCGAAAATAGGATTTGCTTTTTGTTCGCCTTTTGAGTACGGTAGTGCCTGAAGGTTTTCAACAGGTGCCCTATGCCCCAGAAGCAGCCAGCTGTTTTATCCTGCATCGAACATGAGAGACTCGAGTTTGAGTTGATCGAGGTTCGCACCCGCGGGCAATACCTGACCCGCCTTCGCAGGCGGTCGCGCGAAGAGCAGGCGGACTGGGACCGGCGGGAGCAGCAGGCGCTTTCGAGTCTCGTGGATCACGAACTGGAGCATGGGTGCAGTGGTTGAAGGCCTGATGTGGCGAAGGAGAAGAAAGGTACAAATTCCCAATTTCCTCGACCGAGGTGAGAGATGACGGACGAAAGAGCAAAACTACTGGAAGCGGCGATATCGCAGATTGAGAAGTCATATGGCAAGGGCTCCATCATGCGGCTGGGCAATAAGGATGTGCTGGTGCCGGTGAACGTGATTCCATCGGGATGCTTGTCGCTGGACGCGGCGCTAGGCGTGGGCGGATTTCCCCGCGGGCGCGTGATTGAGGTGTACGGGCCGGAATCGGGAGGTAAGACTACGTTGACGCTGCACGTGATTGCCGAAGCACAGAAATTGGGAGGGCAGGCGGCGTTCATCGATGCGGAACATGCGCTCGATCCGGCGTACGCACGGAAACTGGGCGTGGACGTGGACAATTTGTTGGTGTCGCAGCCGGATCATGGCGAGCAGGCGCTGGAAATCGCGGAGACGCTGATCCGTTCGGGCGGCGTGGACGTGGTGGTGGTCGACTCGGTGGCGGCGTTGGTGCCCAAGGCGGAGTTGGAAGGGGAAATGGGCGATCCGCAAATGGGCTTGCAGGCGCGGCTGATGTCGCAAGCGCTGCGGAAGCTGACGGCGATTGTATCGAAGTCGAAGACCTGCCTGATTTTCATCAACCAGATTCGCGAAAAAATTGGCGTGATGTTCGGCAATCCGGAAACGACCACGGGCGGGCGCGCGCTGAAGTTTTATGCTTCGATGCGCGTAGACATTCGGCGAATCCAGGCGATCAAAGAAGGCGATCGCGTGGTGGGTTCGCGCACGCGCGCGAAAGTGGTGAAGAACAAAGTGGCTGCACCGTTCCGCGAAGCCGAATTCGATATCGTGTACGGCGAAGGCATTTCGCGCGAAGGGGATTTGCTGGACCTTGGCGTGGACAAGGGCGTGATCGACAAGTCCGGCACATGGCTGAGCTATGGCGGAGAACGCATGGGCCAGGGCCGCGAAAACGCTCGCGTATTCCTGCGAGAGAACAAAGACATCCGCGAGAAAATTGAAAACGCGCTGCGGAAAAAACTGGAAATACCGGGACTGACGCAGAATCACGCTCCCGCGGGACCGAATGGAAGCGCGGCCACGACGCCAGAAAAGCCTCCAGTACGAGCGGCAGCAGCAGCAGCGGCGGCCGCCGACGCGAAGGCGAGGCCTGCGCGGTAGGCATCGACGGCGAAGCAGGAACGAAAACGCCAGGACAAATCCAGTTCGAAGGGCGGAACAAATCAAGGGTTCCGCCCGTTCCATTTTGCGACGTGATTCAAATTGCGACGCGCGGGGGACCGGACCAGATCTTACCCTGAGTGATTTTCACGAGATTTCGCGGGCCCTGAGGGACAGACGGACGGGGATGTGGAGCGAACTGGTCCGGAGGCCAGACGTTCAAAAGAAAGCACATAGAATCGTACTGGGCCAAGATGGCTATTGTCAGGGCATCCTTAGAACGGGTAAACTTCGTCTCAGTCTGCGAGACTCGCGTGCTCGAAGATGGGTTGCAAAGGTGGGACATCCGAAGTGGTTTGAGCGCTGAGAGGAAATTAACGTAGTTTTTCACTGTACCCTTCTGGGACTACTGTGAGCAAGTTGAGGTTAAAGGGCTGAATGATTCAAGACTTGTGTAAGTTCCTCACGGCGGCAGCGCTGATTTCTGGCCTGTCTGTTCCCGTGTCAGCCGCGGACGCCGCAGCGGCGCCCCACCCAAAGTCCAACGCCAGCTCACATTCTAAGAGCGCTTCCAAAACGAAATCCAAGAGACGCCTTGCTCCTTCGCGCTACAACGGATACGCGCCTACATACGCGGATTCGGTGAGCGCCGATGATCCGAAATTCGATGACCCGGTTGTGCGGGAAGCGGCGGTTTCGGCGCTGGGGCGGTACAACGGGTCGGTGGTCGCGGTAGATCCGAACACCGGGCGAATCCTGACCGTAGTGAATCAGAAGATTGCCTTCAGTGACGGCTACATTCCTTGCTCAACGATCAAGCCGACGATTGCGATCGCCGCGCTGCAGGAAAATGTCATCACGCGAGACACGATGCTGAAGGTAGGCCGACGCAAGTACATGAATTTGACGGAAGCCCTTGCGCACTCCAACAATACGTTCTTCGAAGAACTGGGGCGGCGCATGGGATTCGACACCGTGTCCAAGTACGGACGCCTGCTAGGACTTGGCGAACTGGCAGGTTACGAATTGGCGGATGAACATCCTGGCGCGTTCCCGATGCAGCCACCGGCATTTGGCGGAGTTGCGCGCATGTCCAGCTTCGGCGAGGGAATCCAGATTACGCCTTTGCAGTTGGCGGCGTTGGCTGCGGCGTTTGCCAACGGTGGCACGCTGTACTATTTGCAGTATCCGCATTCGGCGGAAGAAGCGGACGCCTTTCAGCCGCGCGTGAAACGGGATTTGAACATCGCCGGTGTGCTGCCGGAAGTTCGTGAAGGCATGCTGGCGGCGGTGCTGTATGGCACCGGACGGCTGAGCTACGATTCCGGCGGAGACGAAACACCGCTAGGGAAGACCGGAACCTGCGACGACCACACCAATCCGTCGCGGATCGGTTGGTTTGTTACGTATGCGGATGAAGCTCATCCCAAAATCGCGCTGGCCGTTCTTCTGCGTGGCAACACTCGCCGCGTGAAGGGTCCGACGGCCGCGCAAGTGGCTGGGTTGATCTACCGCAGATTGCGGGAACAGAACTATTTCGCGGATGGTCCAAAGATCAAGTCCGTGCAGCCGATCACGTCTGGGAATTAGGCGAATCCAAGAAATAGAAATGTGGTAGGGCCGTTCGGAATTCGTGTTCCCGAATGGCCCTGCGTTGTGCGGCCAGTCGGCGCCTAGGTGCGAAAAGCGGCGACTAGTCCGCGCACCGCACGGCGGTTACCTCGGAAGGCGACCGCTACACAAAACGATGTCCTCACAGCTAAAGCAACGGCCTCACCCCTGAGCAACAGGTGCAACAAGGTGGTCGCCGCAGGTTAGAGAGTGGGGCGGCACTGCGGGTGCGGGCGGACGTGGACGCTGATGACGAGTTCACGATGGCTCTGCATGGCGTCGAAGCAGCGCTGGCAAAGAGACAAGACAGCTGGTCTTCGCTCTTGGCGTGAAAACGGCGGTGACACTCCGAACAAGTAGAAAAGCAAGGGTGGTCGCGCAATTCGCGAACGTCAATTTCTGGATGAACTTCAAACGTGATCATGAAAACTCCCCAGGAATGCAGGGGCACGCGCGATGCCAGAATTGACGCCTCGTAAACATTGCAGACAAAAGAGTTAGCAGAGGCGTTGCGTCGCAGAATGCGTGATTTGCCCCATGACCATTGATAAGGACGTGTGGAATCACCCCCTTGGCCAATTGAGCGCACGCATTGCGGCGAGCATTGACGCTGACGAAAATTTGAGACACAACCAGAGCCGTGCGCTATTCTGGTTAAACCAAAATCGTTGCAACAATCGCGCTGAGCAGCGCAAGGAACGACAATCAAGGGATTCTGGGGGAAGAGTGAATCGTCTTTTGGCGTTTGGGGTGGGAGTGACGCTCGCGGCAGGCGCCGTTGTGGTTGGCTACAGCATTCAGCGGCGTTCGAATACGGCGCAGGAATTTCAACGACAAGTAGAACTGGCCAAGATGGAAGCGGAGCGCATTCGCCAGAACGTGATCTTGCCGACAGTGAAGAGAATGCCGGCGGGAGAGAACTTTGCCAGCGCACTGCAAAAGTTGGGGCTCTCAACGGAACAGGTGACCGATGCGACGGTGGCGGCGCAACACGCGTTCAATCTGCGGCAACTGCGCGCGGGAAACACGATCACGGTAAACCGCTCGGTGGAGGGCGGTCTGCGCGAGATCAATTACAAGATCGACGCTGAACGCATGTTGCACGTGGTGCCGCAACAACAGGGCTTCTCAGCCGAAGTGCAGGAAATCCCGATTCGTTCAGTGGTGACGGTGGTAAACGGACGGCTGGAGGATTCTCTATTTAACGCGGTGGAAGAGGCGGGCGAGAGCGCGGAAGTGGCCATGCGGCTAGCGCAGATTTTCGGTTATGACCTGGATTTCTACACCGACCCGCGCAGAGGCGATACCTTCCACCTGGTGCTCGAGAAGAGGACCTATTTGACGGGAGAAACTGCCGGATACGGCCGGATTCTGGCCGCGGAATATGCGAATGGCGGGAAAAATATGAGGCGCTGCTGTTTCACGACGAGAGAGGGCAAAGCGCGTATTACCGCGCGGACGGCAAGTCTTTGCAGAAGGCGTTCCTGAGGTCGCCACTGAAATTCGGCGCGCCGGTCACGTCACACTTCAGCAAGTCGCGATTCCATCCCATCCTGAAGACATACCGGGCGCACCTTGGAACGGATTATGGCGCTCCGGTAGGCACGCCAGTGCAGACGATTGGCAGCGGAGGAGTGTTGTTTGCGGGGCGCAAAGGGGGAGATGGCAACATGGTGCACATTGCGCACTCGAACGGGTACGAGACCTACTATCTGCACCTGTCGCGAATATTGGTGCATGCGGGGGAGCACGTGGAGATCGGCAAAACCATCGGCATGGTGGGAAGCACGGGCCTGGCTACCGGGCCGCATCTGGATTTCCGAATCGCGCAAAAAGGGCAATTCAGGAATTTCGAGACGCTCGGGCTGCCACCGTCTGAGCCGGTGGCAAAAAAGAATTGGACGGAATTTGCGGCTGTGCGCGAGAAGTGGCTACCCCTGTTGCACGGAGAAGTGCAGCCAGGATTGGAAACAGCCCAAGCACAAACCGGCGAGACGGCGAAGAAGTAACGGACTACGACCGGCACGCGCCGGAGGTTGGCACGCCTCCCTATTCTCAGTAAATGATCGGCAATTTGGAGAAGTCGGACGTGGAATCGTCGACGACGCGGAGGATGAGGAGCGTGCGGTCGTCGTGAGGAGGACGGCCAACGCCGGCGTACTCGTCGGTAGCTTTCACGATGCGCTGTGCGATGGTGTAGCCCGGGTCGAACGGCGCGACTTCCGATAAGAGCTCCTTCAGACGGCCGCGTGCCAAACTCTTCCTGCTCTGCGTTCGTAGATTCGTGAATGCCGTCGGAGGCGAAGACGACGACGTCACCCGGAAACAAAGCCAGAGTGACTTCGTCGTATTCAATTTCGGGAAGCAAGCCGAGAGGCACGCCGCTAACCTGCACCTCGGTCACTTCGCCGTTGCGAACCAGCAGAGGGAGCGGGCCACCAGCGTTGGAAATACTCAATTCCCTGAGGGCGGCGTCGTAAACGGCGAAGTGCATGGCAATGAAGCGGGCATCGAGACGCGCGGCCAGCAGACGCGAGTTCATGAACCCCAACACTTCAGAAGGGGTGGCCTGCTTGTCGTTCACCAATTCCCGAAGAATGCCAATCGCGAGTGAGCCATAGAGCGCCGCCGCTGTACCCTTGCCGGAGACATCGCCGATAGCGATGGCCAGACGGCCCACGCCATAGGGCAGAAAATCATAGAAGTCGCCGCCCAGTTCCCGCGCAGGGACATACGCAGTCGCCAGGTCCAAGCCGGGAACTTCGCGCGCGCCGGTGGGCAAGAGTTGGCGCTGGATTTCGCGAGCGGTCTCCAGGTCGTTGAGCAGGCGCGACTGATTGTCGCGTGCTTCTTCGAACAGGCGAGAGTTTTCCAGGGCTACCGCGACATAGGAGCCAAGAATGTTGAGGAGGCGCTCATGCTCGGCGGTGAAGGCGCTTAGCTCGGTACTTTCCAGATCGAGGACGCCGACGAGGCGGTCTTGACGGAGCAAGGGTACGACGAGTTCGGAGCGCACTCCAACGTCGGGGCCGCATTGCAGGTAGCGGGGATCTTCTCGCACGTCATTGACGCGAATGGTGCGGCGCTCCGCGGCAGCGGCACCGGTAATCCCCTGGCAAAGGGGCATGTTCAATCGCGTGGGAATCGCGTCCTCGTAGCGCATGGAAAAGACGCTTTCCAGTCGCTGGATGGACTCGTTCCAGAGCATGACGGTGAAGACGTGGTAATTGACCAGCTTTTTCACGCGTTCGGCGATTCGGCGGAGCAGTTCGGCGCGATCGAGGATGGAAGTGATCTCGTGGCTGACCTCGTAAAGCAGGGAAAGAGTTTGAGCCTGCTCCGGCTGCTGCACGAAAAAGGTCGGAGGAACGGGATCCGCGTCGCCGAGGAGCGAAAACGGAATAAGTTGTTTGGCCTGGTCCATGGGAAAAGATTCTAACCGCTTCCCGTTAGATGTGGGCAAAGGAAGATGGTTTCACGGAAAGAGAAGAATATAGCGGAAGGCGGCGGGGGCCGGAGGGCACCGCAGGGCTAGAATCGCGCCTATTTGTCAACGTTTACGGCACGACCAAAACAGGCTGCGGAAAAACTCTCTTTTTGTCATTCCGAACGGAGTCTGCGGAGTGAGGAATCTGCTTTTTCCTTGGCATTTTGCGAAAAGCAGATCCCTCGCTTCGCTCGGGATGACAACGAATTGTGATTCTTCCGCAGCCTGCAAAAGTCGTGCCCTGCCGAAGATTGCGAGCGGTGTGAGGGCCAGGCGACCTAGTGAATGCGCCGCAAGTGAATCAGAAGAGGCAGAAGCATGAGGCTGGAGAGGAATAAGAGGAGACTCCCGGGCTCCGCAGTTGTCACAGAAAGCGGCGTTGGATAACCAGGTGCGGCAGCGGATAGGATGGCGCGGAAGGTGTGGGGGCGACGATTGGCCGCGACAGAGAATCGGAAGCAGTGGAGGAAAGGCTGGCCCCGTCCCTGGGTTGGACGGCGGCAGCAGGTCGTTCCTGGCCAAAAGCACTGGCGCGGCTGCGGGTTCAGGCCATATAGGTCCAGCCGTGAGGAACACGGGGTCGATGTTCACACGCGCCGGCACGAACGGAGTAGACAAGAGTTTCTCATCCGGCTCCTGCGGTGAGACCGGCGTCATGGCCACGTCGGAGATGCGGTTTCCGCAACGCGTCCGCGCCAGATTCTGGCCGTCACTCAGAAGAGTTTCGCCTTGATGCAAGGTGACCTTCTTTTTCGTCCAATAGATGTGATTGGCCAGGCGGTAGGAGGCGTAGCCAAGCTTGTCGTGCCGCAAGCGAATCACACGAGCACGGGCAAGAGAAAATTCCGCATAGTGAGCGGCGACGACAGGTTCACGCCGCGCCGCTTCCAAAAGCTCGCGACTGTTGCGGGCGCCGCCGGGTATTACTGAATAAGGAAACACGAGTTGAGCTGTCAACGAGTTTTCCGGCTGTAGCAGAGGATATGAAACAGCGGACGCGAGAGAGGATTCACTTGCAGTCGTGGAATCGAAAATAAAAGAAAGGTCACGTTGGAGCAACGGTATCGCTAGGCCGATTGTTACTCCTGTGACTTTGGTTTTAGTTCTAAGTCTTCGATGGTACTTGTGGACTTGACCGTCGATTATGAAAGGGCGGCGTTCCCTTTGTCTGCGGAATATTACTAGAACGTTAGACGAGCAACTGAAGTGCCACTGCCAACGTAGCGAAACGCCCGTCTTTGCTGTGCTTTGAAAGAATTGAGGTGTCCAGCGTCGGGAAAAGCGGAGGTGGCGAGTCCGATTCGGGACCGCCTCCTCGTTTCGTGAACTAAGGACAAATTGTGTGCGGCTTGTGCCTGTTACTTAACTTCCCAGGTGTCGCCAGCGCGGAGTAATTGGTTGAGGTCTCCCGCGCCCTTCTTGGCAATAATGTCGCGCACTTGTTCATTGATCACATCCTCGTAACGCGGCAGGGAATCCCATGCGCGGAACACGCCAAGAGGGGTGGGGAAGCCGGGGCGGTGCTCCATATGCGAAAGCAGGAAGGCATAGGAGGCACGTGGATGATGAGCATCATGAACGACGAGATCACTCTCGGTGACGCCGTTGCCGAGCTGCACAACTTCGATGTCGCCATCGTTCTTGCGGCGGATGCCCTTGTCGCGATTCTTGCCGAAAACGAGGGGCTTGCCTTGTTCGAGTTGCAGGACGTGCTCGCTGCGCGCGTCCTTTTCTGTCAGATCGATCCACGCGCCATCATTGAAGATGTTGCAATTCTGGAGAATTTCCACAAAGGCCGAGCCCTGGTGTGCGGCCGCAGCTTTCAGCGTGTCCTTCAAGTGTGCCTGGAAAATATCCACGGAGCGTGCCACAAAGGTAGCTTCCGCGCCGATGGCCAGGGAGACAGGATTGAAGGGGCGATCCGGGGAGCCGTAGGGAGTCGATTTGGTGACTTTGTGAAATTCCGAAGTCGGGGAATATTGTCCTTTGGTCAAGCCGTAGATGCGGTTGTTGAACAGCAGAACTTTTACGCCGACGTTGCGGCGTAGCAGGTGAATGGTGTGATTGCCGCCGATGGCGAGTGCATCACCGTCACCGGTCGCGACCCAGACTTCGAGTTCCGGGTGAGTGATCTTGATACCGGACGCAACGGCGGGGGCACGTCCGTGAATGGTGTGAAAGCCAAAGGTGTTCATGTAATAGGGGAAGCGGCTGGAACAACCAATCCCCGAAACGACCACAAAGTTTTCGCGTGGGATGCCGAGATCCGGGAACACGGCCTGGACGGCGGCGAGGATGGCGTAGTCGCCGCATCCGGGACACCAACGCACTTCCTGGTCGGTCTGAAAGTCCTTTTTTGTAAGCGGTGGGAGAGCTGTCGTAGTCATGTTCGGTTCCCCTAGAGTCCCAGCATTTCCTCGATCTTCTGATCGAGTTCGGCTTGTTTGAAAGGACGGCCCTGAATTTTGTTGAGGCCGGCGGCATCCACAAGATATTTGGCGCGGAGCATCCAGCGAAGTTGGCCCATGTTCAGTTCAGCGATCAAGACCTTCTTGTAGCGTTTCAGGACGTCACCCACGTTGGCGGGAAGTGGGTTGAGGTTGCGAAGGTGCAAATGACCGATCTTGCGGCCCTTGGCGCGCTGCGATTTGACGGATTGCGTGATGGCGCCGTAGGTGGAACCCCAGGAAACGATGAGGAGGTCGCCTTCGGGATCGCCGGCGGGCAGCACGTTGGGAATGTCCTGAACGATGGCATCGATTTTCGCGGCACGAATGCGAACCATGTTCTCGTGGTTCAGCGGCTCGTAGTTGATGTTGCCGCTTACGTCCTGTTTTTCCAGGCCGCCAATGCGGTGCTCGAGGCCTTTGGTGCCAGGAACGGCCCAGGGACGGGCGAGTGTGTCGGGATTCCGCTTGTAGGGCATGAAGCCCTCTGGATCGGTAGCGAACTTTACGGGGATTTCAGGAATTTCTTCTTCTTTCGGTATTCGCCAAGGCTCAGCTCCGTTGGCCAGATAACCGTCAGACAGAATGATTACCGGCACCATGTACTTCAAGGCGATGCGGCAGGCCTCGACGGCAATCCAGAAGCAATCGCCAGGAGTGGAGGGCGCGAGCACGGGGATGGGGGCTTCGGAGTTGCGGCCGAACATGGCCTGCAGCAAGTCTGCTTGCTCGGTTTTTGTGGGCAAGCCGGTGGAAGGTCCGCCGCGCTGGATGTCGCAGATCACCAGAGGGAGCTCGGTCATGACGGCGAGTCCGAGCGCTTCCGTCTTGAGGGCCATACCGGGACCGGATGTGGTGGTAAGCGCGAGAGCGCCGGCGTAGGATGCGCCGATCGAAGAAGTAATGGCGGCGATCTCGTCTTCCGCCTGAAAGGTCAAAACGTCGAAGTTCTTGTACTGCGAGAGTTCGTGGAGAATGTCCGAAGCCGGCGTGATCGGATAGCTGCCCAGAAACAGACGCAGTCCGGACTTTCTGGCGGCAGTGACGAATCCCAGTGCCAGGGCCTGATTTCCACTCAGGTTGCGGTAGGAACCCGGGCTCAACTGAGCAGGCGGAATCTCGTAGCTGATCTGGAAGGCTTCCGTAGCTTCGCAGTAGGAGTAGCCCGCTTTCATGGCCAGCTTGTTGGCTTCGGCCAGCAGTGGCTTCTTCTTGAATTTGTCATCAATCCAGCGGACGGTGGGCTCCGTGGAGCGGTTATAAAGCCAGTAGCACATGCCCAGTGCGAAGAAATTCTTGCAGCGATCCATGGCCTTGGCGTCGAGACCGAGATGCTGCAAGGCAGAACGAGTCAGGCGCTGCAGTTCGACAGGGAATACACGGAATTTATCCAGAGAATGATCTTCCAGCGGATTGGTGGTGAGACGCGCTTTGCGGAGATCGCCCTCTTTGAAGCTATCGGAATTGACGATCAGGATGCCGTTAGCCTTCAAGTCGGCGATGTTCACCTTAAGCGCGGCTGGATTCATGGCGATCAGCACATCAATCGCATCCCCTGGAGTGTGCACTTCGGCGGAAGAGAAATTCAATTGAAATCCGCTGACCCCGGGTTCGGTGCCGGCAGGAGCGCGTATCTCAGCGGGATAGTCCGGAAAGGTGGCGATATCGTTGCCGTACAGCGCGACGGTATTGGTGAACTGGCTGCCGGTAATCTGCATGCCGTCGCCGGAATCACCGGCGAAGCGAATAACAGCTTGTTCAATGACCTCGCGCTTGGTCTTACCTGCGGGCACATCCATAAGCGTAGACATAGCGAAGCTTAACCCCCGTTATCCACAAACTCCTCAACGCCTGTGAGAGGAGAGCGGCCCCTTTAGAACGAGAGCGGTTCGGTTAACCATGTGGGGAGCGAATGCCGGACCGCAAAGAGCCAGCTTCTACAGGGTAACACACAGATGCGGCCGGAATGGAAGGCCCGGTGTCACAGAGGACAAACTGTGAACGGGTGCCCCTTAGAAGAGATGCGCGGCGGGAATCGACGCTAGGCCGGCGGCAGAGCTTCGCGTGCGGAAGCTCCCTCCATGAAGCGGCGGCGATAGAAGACAGGAATGCCGATGATCAGGCCGCTGAAGATACGGGCCCAATTTTTCAGCCGAATCAGCCCGACGCCGGTGAAGATGCGCATTTGGCTCGCCAGTTGCGCTTAGCTTGGTTCCAGAGAAGAGTCCGTGGGGTTCACGGGCTGGAACTGCAACTTCACGCTGGGTCGGGTGAAGTAGAAAATCCACCAGACGCTAACGGGAAAAGTGAAGATGAGCAGGGCGACGGCGAGGAGTTGCTTCAAAGATTCAAGCGTCACTTACAAATCGTTCCGGAATCACGAAAGTCTGGTAAGGACGGAACGCAATGACGGAGAGAGAAAACGTGAGGGCCATGGCGGCCCACAGGAGAGCGGCCTTGCGCGCCCAGGGCTTCAGTTGAAACAGGCCGACGCCCATGCGAAGTCCTATCGCGATCAAGAGCGGTGGCACCAGAGCCAGGCTGAGAAATGCGATGGGGTGGGACTGGTAAGCATGCCGCCCGTGGTCATCGGGGGGCAATGTCGCCAGGCCCCGAAAAACCCAGCCCCAGACCACCAAGGCAGAAGCGCTGCCCAACATGGCAAGAGTAGCGGAGGCGGTGACGCCGGCGGAGCGCGCGTTGGATGGTGAGTGCATGAATCGTCTTGAACGATGAGAACACAGAAAAGAATAAGGGGATAGAGTACGAGCACTTCGAAAGTTTCTGAATCGCTACTTGACGTTCGCTTTCTTTTCGCCTAGAGTGAGACTGGTCTAACGTGCCAAGCGAACGCGGAAGGCAGAATTAGACCCTGACCCCGCCAGACGCTCTTTGGCTGCGGCTTGAAGTGGAGGCTCCGATGGCCCTGACAAAACGTCAAAAAGAAGTGCTCGATTATCTGGTCTCGTTCGAGACGAGACACGGTTATTCGCCCAGCTTTGAAGAAATTGGCAAAGGCATGAAACTCACCTCGCTGGCCACGGTCCACAAACATATTTCCACGCTGGAGAAAAAGGGCTTCATTCGGCGCGGCTACAATCAGAGCCGCTCGATCGAGATCGTGCAGCTTCCCAAGCCAGTGAAAGAGCAAGTGATCGAGCGGCGCATCCAGGAATTGCCGCTGGTGGGAAGGATTGCGGCTGGCCGGCCGTTGGAAGCGGTGGAAGAGCGCGAGACACTTTCGCTGGGAGATTTCGCGCGAGGCGGCAACTCCTTCGTTCTGCAGGTGAAGGGGAGCTCCATGATTGAGGATCACATCATGGATGGCGACTTTGTCGTGTGCGAACAGACGCAAGTGGCGAATGCGGGCGATATTGTTGTTGCCTTGATTGGCGGAGAAGAAGCGACGCTGAAGCGGTTCTACCGGGAAGGCTCGGGGAAGGTGCGTCTGCAGCCTGCCAATTCAGAAATGGCGCCGATCATGGTGCCGGCCAGTGATGTGAAGATACAAGGCCGGGTGATCGGCGTGCTTCGCAAGTATTAGTTCAACTGTGGGTTCTGGTAGCACCAATTCCCATCCTTCAAGCATCCGCGAGCGATTTGGGGTAAACTTTCTGCTCCCCGCGGATGCCGCCAAAACATCCAACCTCCGCGGGCAAGGAAATTCCACTGGCTCCTTCCGCAGAGAACGTGCTCTTATTCGCAGCCGATCCGGCAGCGAGAGACTCCCTGTTCGCCGCGCTCACGAACGCTGGATATCACGTGACGCTCGCGCCGTCGGCGACCGAAGCGCTGTGGATCCTGCGCAGCGGGCACGTGGACGTTCTGGTGATCGTGGACGGGGCCTCCGAAGAGGCCGGCGATCCGCTGCTGACGGAAGCGAAGGCCTCCACCGCGGGCTCGCAAACGCGCGTCGTGGTTCTCACCTCGGGTGACGCGGCGCAACGAATGCGCTGGCTTGATCTTGGCGCGGATGTTGCGCTCAGCTATACGGGCGACGAAAAAGAATTCCTGGCTTACCTGCGGGCCCAATTGCGGCAAAAGCGAGCCATGGACGAACTGGTTCGCAAGACGCACATCGCGGAAGAGAGCACGGTAGTCGCGCAAACCGCCTTCCAGGCTCTCGCAGTCACGGAAAAAATGACCCGCGACGCGTTTTCGCTTAGCCGGTTGCTGAAGATTGGCGTGGCTTCTCTGTTTGGCATAGCGCTGGTGATCGCGGCAATTTTCGTTTTGTTTTCGCGCCGCGCCGACAAGGAAACGCGCCGAGCGTACTCGGTGATCGCACAGTTGGAGCGCAGCGTCCAGAATGAAGCGCAGCTTTTGGCTTCCGCCAGAAAGCTTCGAGAAGACCCCGGCAATTCCGATGTTTTGACGCAAAAAGAAGCATTGATGCAGAAGACGCAGTCCTTGAAACAAAAGCTGTCGGCCCCTGACGGAAGCGACGTCACGCAATTGCGGAAAGAGCTTGCAGACACAACCAACCGTCTGAATAAGATCGAAGGGTTCTCGCAGCGCGCCGAGGGAGTCATCCGCAGTTATGCCAAGAGTGTGTGCCTGCTGCATGTGACCGTGGTGTTCAACGTGAAGGAGTCTGGGCGCAGGCTGCGTTATGGCGGTATCGGCAGTGACGGGACGCCGTTGAAAGACAGCGATGGCAATGTGGTGTACACCACCGAAGGGCGCGCGCCGGAAGTCCACGCCGATTTTTTTGGCACCGGTTTCATCGCCGGCGATGGAAAAATCCTGACCAATCATCACGTCGCGCAGCCCTGGTGGCAAAACGAGGAGTTGGGGGGAGCGACCAAGCAAGGGCTGGAACCCGCGATCGGAGAGATGACGGCGTATTTCCCAGGCGCTCCGGGCGGCATCAGCGTCAACATTTCGCAAATTTCATCGGACGCGGATCTCGCGCTGCTGCACGGAAATCTTTCCGAGCTGCAGAGGCCGTCGCTCAAGCTTGATGCCCGCCCGGAGGCCGCGGTTAGCGGCGAGGCTTTGATTAGCGTGGGGTACGCCACGGGGCTGGATGCTATTCTCGCGCGGGCGGGAGACCAGACGGTAGAGGAAGTCATCAAAGCGAGCGGAGGGGAGCCCAAGCTGATCTTGCAGGAACTCGCCAAACGGCAACTGATTCGTCCCTTGGTGACGCAGGGACATGTGGGAGACATTCTGCCCGATAAGATCGTGTACGACGCGCAGACGACGTCGGGCGGGTCCGGGGGGCCACTTCTGGACGACAGTGGCGGCGTGATCGGGGTGACATTCGCGATCGTGCGAGGCTTCGGTGGCTCCAATTTTGGCGTGCCCATTCGATTCGCTACGCCGCTGCTGAACCATTAGGACGTCATCTGATTTTTCACTCACCAGCATTGAAAAAATCGTTCCGGCTCGTGTCCTCGCGCGTGAAACAATGTAAAATTTCGCATCCGCTATGAGAGTGAACAGACGCTCCTTATGAAGAGGAATACACCCATCCGCAAGTTGCTGGCGGCTAACCGCAGCGAAATTGCCATCCGTATCTTTCGCGCAGCCAACGAACTGGGCCTGCGCACCGTAGCGATCTATTCGCAGGAAGACCGGCTGGCGCTGCACCGCTTCAAAGCCGACGAAGCCTACCAGGTGGGCATCGGGAAAGGCCCGGTCGAAGCCTATCTGGATATCGCGGGAGTTATCGCGGTTGCTAAAGAACATGAGGTGGATGCCATCCACCCGGGCTACGGATTTCTGTCGGAGAACCCGGCATTCGCGCGAGCGTGCGCCAAGGCGGGACTGACATTTGTAGGGCCCACGCCGGAACTATTGGAATTGCTGGGCGACAAAACCGCTGCGCGCCGCCTGGCCAGTTCCGCGGGCGTTCCGGTGCTCCCGGGGACCGAGAAATCGGTTGCGTCGGCGGAAGAAGCTCATCGGATTGCGGAGGAGATTGGGTATCCCGTCATGGTGAAGGCCGCGATGGGCGGCGGCGGCCGAGGCATGCGCGTGGTGCAAGATGCGGCGCAGCTTACGGCGAGCTTGGAAGACGCGCAAGGGGAAGCGAAATCGGCGTTCGGCGATGCGTCCGTATTTCTGGAAAAATATCTACCGCGTGCGCGCCACATTGAAGTGCAAATTCTCGGCGATGAGCACGGCAACCTCCTGCATCTGTATGAACGCGATTGCTCGGTGCAGCGGCGGCACCAAAAAGTCGTGGAAGTGGCGCCGGCAAGCAATCTGCCGCAGAAAGTACGCGAAGAATTGTGCGCCGCGGCGGTGCAGATTGCGCGGAAAGCCAACTACCGAAACGCAGGAACGGTGGAATTCCTCTACGACGTGGATTCGCAGAAATGGTATTTCATCGAGGTGAACCCGCGGATTCAGGTTGAGCACACCGTTACCGAAATGGTGACGGGCATTGACATCGTACGCTCGCAAATTCTGATTGCGCAAGGGAACAAGCTTCATGAGGATCCGCTGGCGCTTCCGCAGCAAGAGAAGATTCCGCTGTACGGCGCCGCGCTGCAGTGCCGCGTCACAACGGAAGATCCGGAGAAGCACTTTGCGCCTGACTACGGACGCATTTCCACTTACCGCTCGCCAGCGGGCTTTGGGATTCGGCTGGATGGTGGTACCGCGTATTCCGGCGCGATTCTGGCGGCGTATTACGATTCGCTGCTGGTTAAGGTAACGGCGTGGGGCACGAATCTTACCGAAGCATGCCAGCGGATGGATCGGTCATTGCGGGAATTCCGCATACGGGGAGTCAAGACGAACATTCCGTTCCTGGAGAATGTTGTCAATCATCCGAAATTCCGCGCCGGCGAAGTCACCACCGCGTTCCTGGACGATTCTCCCGAGCTGTTCCGGTTTACGGGCCGTGCCGATCGCGCCACCAAGCTGCTTTCCTATGTTGGCGACGTGATTCTGAACGGGAACCCTGAGGTAAAAGGAAAGAAGATCCCTGAAGTGGTGGAAAAGGCGGTGCTGCCTGGCGTGCCGGGAATTGCGCCGCCGCCGGGCACGCGCGACCTGCTGAAGAAGCTTGGGGCAAAGAAATTTGCCGCATGGGCGCGCAAAGAAAAACGCCTGCTGCTGACAGACACCACGTTCCGCGACGCGCACCAATCGTTGATGGCCACGCGCGTGCGCACGTACGACATGCTGGCGACAGCAGATGCCGTGGCGCAGCGCTTGCCGAATCTGTTCAGCCTGGAAATGTGGGGAGGAGCGACGTTCGACACGTCGCTGCGCTTTCTTCATGAAGATCCGTGGCAACGGCTGCGCGATCTTCGCAAGCGCATTCCAAATATTTGCTTCCAGATGCTTCTGCGCGGCGCAAACGCGGTCGGCTACACTTCATATCCCGACAATGTGATTGAGGACTTCGTTCGAGAAGCCTACGAGCAGGGCATCGACATTTTCCGAATTTTCGATTCGCTGAATTCCATCGACAATATGCGCGTCTCCATCGACGCGGTGCTGGAAACCGGCGCGGTATGCGAACCCGCGATTTGCTATACCGGCGACATCCTGGACGATCATCGTCCAAAGTATTCGCTGAAGTACTACGTAAAGATGGCCAAGCAACTGGAAAAACTTGGCGCGCATTTTCTTGCCATCAAGGATATGGCAGGGCTGTGTAAGCCCTATGCCGCGTTCTCCCTGGTGAAGGCGCTACGCGAGGAGATCGGAATCCCCATTCACTTCCACACGCACGACACCAGCGGAATCAACGCCTCGTCTCTGCTAAAAGCGGCGGAGGCCGGTGTGGACATTGCCGACGGCGCGATGGCGGCAATGAGCGGCGGGACAAGCCAGCCGAATCTGAATTGCGCGGTGGAGGCTTTGCGGCACACGCACCGCGACACGCAACTGGACATCGAGGTGCTCAACGAGTGTTCCGATTACTGGGAGACGGTGCGCAGCTACTATCTGCCGTTTGATTCGGGGCCGAAGGCTGGGTCCGCGCGCCTGTATCAACACGAAATCCCGGGAGGGCAATTCACGAACCTGCGCGAACAGGCGGCCTCCATGGGGCTGGGGCACCGGTGGCGCGAGGTGGAAAAAACCTACGCCGAAGTGAACCAACTGTTTGGCGACATCGTGAAGGTAACGCCATCGAGCAAAGTTGTCGGCGACATGGCGCTGTTTCTGCTGGCCAACGAGATGAAGCCCAGCGACCTGTTGAAGCTGGACGAAAACCACGACATTCCTTTGCCCAACTCCGTGGTGGAAATGTTTTCTGGAGCGCTGGGAATGCCGCCCGGAGGCTGGCCGAAGAAACTGCAGCGCATCATTCTGCGCGGGCAGTCGCCCCTAAAGGGCAGGCCGGGAGCAAGTCTTCCTCCGGCGCGATTTACGGAAGAGCAAGTGGAGCTGGAGAAAAAAGTGGGGCACGCAGTGAGGCGCGATGCTTTGCTGAGCTACCTGCTGTACCCGGAAGTGTTTCTGAAGTACGACAAGTTTCGGCAAACGTACGCGGATGTTGCGGTTCTGCCCACGCCGACATTTTTCTACGGGCTGCGGCCAACGGAAGAAATCACCGTGGAGATCGAGCCGGGCAAGACGATGATCGTGAAATTCCTGACCATCAGCGAGCCGCACCCCGACGGCACGCGCACGTTGTTCTTCGAATTGAACGGGCAGCCCCGCGAAGTAACCGTTCGCGATCGTGCGCTGCGTGTGGTCGAACGCAGTCACCCCAAGGCGAATCCGGAAGATCCGGGCCAGGTGGGAGCGCCAACCGCGGGACTGATCAGCGGCATCGCCGTGCAGGTTAACCATTCGGTGGAGCGAGGTGCTAAACTTTTGACCTTGGAAGCAATGAAGATGCAATCGAATATTTACGCGCCGATCGCCGGCAAGATCACAAAACTGCTTGTCGCTCCTGGCCAACATGTGGAGGCCAAGGATCTTCTGGTCAGCATCGCTCCGTGAGCGGACCGCAACTGATCAAGCACGAGCAATTCCCGTCGCGTTTTTTGCGCAACCGGCGGGACCTGATCGTCTATCTACCTCCCGGATACCACGAACAGGCGCAGCGGCGGTTCCCGGTGCTGTTTCTCCATGACGGACAGAATCTTTTCGACGGCGCGACCTCATTCATTCCAGGAATGGATTGGCACGTTGGGCAGACGGCGGACTACGGCATTCTGGCAGGTCTGGTTGAACCGCTCATCATCGTCGGGATTTACAATGCCGGGAAGCAGCGCCTTGGCGAATACACACCCACGCAGGATGCCCAAGCTTGGGGGAGGCCGCGCGAACCGTTACGCGAAATTTCTGCTGGAAGAAGTGCGGCCGTTTCTGCTGGGCAACTATCGGGTTTTGAGTGGACCGGAAAACACGGGGATTGGAGGATCGTCGCTCGGCGGGCTGGTCTCGCTGTACCTTGGGCTTCGCCTTCCGCACGTGTTCGGGAAAATCGCCGCGCTTTCGCCGTCGGTGTGGTGGAACCAGCGAGTGATCTTGCGTTTTGCCGACGCTGCGCCCGTTGATCCGTTGCCGCGCATCTGGCTGGACATTGGAACGCGTGAGGGTGCGCGCATCGTCGAAGACGTGGAGCGATTCCGCGACATTCTTCTTGGCAAGGGTTGGCGGCTGGATCGGGACTTGCACTACCAGCGCGTGGAAGGCGCGGAGCACAACGAAGCCGCGTGGGCCCGGCGCGTGGCCCCATTTCTGCAATTCCTCTTTCCGGCTGGCGAAAGACGGGTATAATCCGCGCATCCGTGCGAGGGAAATCGCGTGCCGGCGAACCGTCCCATCACCATTCTGTGCGTCTCCTCCTATGAAAAAGGTCAGGAATTCATGCGCACCTGCAAACGACTGGGGTGCACGGTGTTGCTTTTGACGGTGGAAAAACTTCGCGGTGCTGACTGGCCAAGGGAAGCAATCGACGAAATGTTTTTCACTCCGGGCGAGATCCCGGTGGGGGAACTGATCAATGCGGTGAGCTATGCCGCGCGCCACCGACACATCGACCGCATTGTGGCGCTGGACGAATTCGACATGGAAAACGTCGCGGCGCTGCGGGAGCACTTGCGATTGCCCGGCATGGGCTTGACGACCATCCGCTATTTTCGCGACAAGCTGGCCATGCGTGCCGAGGCTCGCGAAGCGGGCGTGCTGGTGCCTGAATTTGTGCATGTGCTGAATTACGATGATCTGCGCGAATTCATGGCCCACGTGCCCGGGCCATGGCTGCTGAAGCCGCGTTCGCAAGCTTCAGGCATCGGGATGAAGAAAATCCAGACGCCGGAGGAGTTATGGCCATGGCTGGATCAGCTGGGCGACCAGCAATCGCA
This sequence comes from Candidatus Acidiferrales bacterium, assembly GCA_963792145.1. Taxonomy (GTDB): domain Bacteria; phylum Acidobacteriota; class Terriglobia; order Acidiferrales; family UBA7541; genus Acidiferrum. The sequence goes on along the minus strand of CAWBVH010000052.1, from coordinate 134,289 downwards.
TTTTCTTCTGGAGCAATTTGTGCCCGGCAATGTGTATCACGTGGACGGCGTGGTGAGTGAACGGTCCGTGGTTTTCGCCGAGGCGCACAGCTATGGCTCGCCGCCGCTCGACGTCTCGCACGAAGGAGGCGTGTTTACGACGCGCACTTTGCCGCGCGATGCCGCGGAAGCGCAAGCGCTGAAAGAGATGCATGCCAAGCTCGTCGCGGGACTTGGACTGATGCGCGGCGTGACGCATGCTGAATTTCTGAAAGCACACTCCGACAACCGGTTTTACTTCATTGAGATTGCCGCGCGTGTGGGCGGCGCTTATATTTCCGACGTAGTTGAAGCGGCCACGGGGATCAATCTCTGGCGGGAGTGGGCGCACCTGGAGGTTGGGGTAGGGAAGCAACCTTATCAGCTACCGCGCACGCGTGAAGAGTATGCCGGCGTTATTCTATCGCTGGCGAAGCAGGAACAACCCGATACTTCCGGCTATCACGATCCTGAAATCATCTATCGTGTGTCGAAGTATCATCATGCGGGATTCGTGCTGAAATCGACTTCGGCGCAACGAATCGAGGAACTACTGGCCTCGTATTCGGCGCGTTTTGCTGTGGATTTCCTTGCGAAAGAGCCGGTTCCGGACAAGCCGACCTCTTGAGGCATGCAGTGACACGCCCGGCTGGACCAGGTACAGTGGTGCACCTGTTCCTGAGTCTAGTTACTCTCAGGCACGCATTTTGGATACTATATTTGCGACACGCATCGCCGCGGACTATTGTGTGCATACCCCTGGCGGAATTCTGCGTGGGGTAAGCTGTCCCGTTGGAGGTCCGATGTGGGGTAATACCAAGAAGCCGGATACGCCGCCGCAAGCCGCGCAGCCGGAACTACCGAAAAATATTCCGATGAATCAGCCGCCGAAAACTTCTGCGGCAACCTGGGAGGGAACAACCGCGATGAGTACTGATGCGATGAGACCGATGGGTGCGACCGGAGATCGCGCAACCGCGCGACTCGGACCAAGCCTGCATGTGAAGGGAGAAATATCCGGAAACGAGGACCTGCTGATCGAGGGATCAGTCGAAGGACTCGTGCAACTCGATGAGCGCAAGCTCACGGTTGGCGCAACCGCCAAACTGACCGCGGACATTATTGCCCGTGAAGTGGTGGTGTATGGGACAGTGAAGGGCAATCTGCGCGCCAAGGACCGCATTGAAATCAAGAAGGATGGATCGGTAAACGGCGACCTGACCACCGCCCGAATCATGATCGAGGACGGCGCCTACTTTAAGGGCTCCATCGAAATCGACAAGTCCGCCGAGAAGGAATCTGGGGCCGGTTCGTTCGCGCGTACAGCGGCCACGCCAGCGGGCGCAGGCGTCGGTCCGAAAACGATTTAACTGTTGTTGCGAAAAAACTGTTTCTTCCCAAGCGGCGTCCTGTCCAGAGCGGGGCGCCGTTTTTGTTTTGAGTGCTACCCTTCCTGGTATATTTAATATCTTGGTAAGTCTAAAGTATATAGCTATGGTGGCGTAGTTTGCCCTTGGGTGACGTTGCGGCCGGACCGCCCCGGGCCCGGCTAGAAGTCGAGCCTTGCGCCGGCATCGGCTGCGGCAGCCGGAGGCGCTACAGTTACGATTCGCGGTAGCGCGTTTCAGTCGGCGACGAGGGCTAGGTTAGGCGGCAAGCAAGCTTCCATGACCTGCAAGGATATGAACACCCTCAGTATTGTTACACCCACGCTCTCGCCAGGTCCGCAACAGCTTATTCTCATCAATCCCGATGGCGAATCGCGTGGCTTTCGATGCAGCCTTTTTCGCGCAATAATTTCACCTAACCATTCCGTAGCCTGGTTCATCCTAGTCTGTGAGAATTCCCTGAGAGAAGGACAATGCAAACACGAAAACTTGGCAATTCCGATCTGAACATCACATCAGTGGGTTTTGGCGCTTGGGCAGTGGGCGGCGGCGGCTGGGAATATGCGTGGGGACCGCAAGATGACAAGGACTCCATCGAAGCCATTCACCGCGCGCTGGAACTGGGCGTCAACTGGATCGACACCGCAGCGGTCTATGGGCTGGGGCATTCCGAAGAGGTGGTCGCTCGTGCGGTGAAGGAATGGCGCGGGGCGCGTCCGTACGTTTTCACGAAGTGCGTGCTGGCCTGGGACAGCGGCGGCAAAATCACACCGAATTTTTCCGCCAAATCCATTCGCAAGGAATGCGAAGACAGCCTGCGCCGTCTGCAAGTCGCTGTGATCGACCTGTATCAAATGCACTGGCCACCGGTCGACAATGGCCCGGGGCTCGAAGAAGCCTGGCAGACCATAGCCTCTTTGCAGAAAGAGGGGAAAGTCCGCTGGATTGGCGTATCGAATTTTGACGCAGCGCAAATCAAGCGCGCGCAGAAGATCGCTCCTGTCACTTCGCTGCAGCCGCCCTATTCCATCCTGCGCCGACAGGTGGAAGCAGAAACGCTGCCCTACTGTTTGCAGCAGGGAATCGGTGTCATCAGTTACGCTCCCATGTTTTCCGGAATGCTGACGGGCGCGATGACTCGCGACCGGGCCGCGGCGCTGCCCCCGGACGACTTCCGTAGCCGCAACCCTGAATTCCAGGAGCCTAAACTTTCCAAGAACCTGGAATTGGTGGAAGTGCTGAAGAAGATCGGCGCGCGCCATGGCCGGAATGCCGGCGAGGTGGCCATCGCATGGGTTCTACGGAATCCAGCGATTACGGGCGCCATTGTTGGTGCGCGCAACGCCAAACAAGCGGAGGGCGTGTTCCGCGCCGGAGATTTCCGGCTCACCGCAGAGGAGATCGCGGAGATCGAAAACGCCGCTTCTTCGCTCGCAAAATTCAAAACTGCGCCATAAACTGTCTTCTTAAAGAAATCCACGCAAGGGGACAACGCATGAACCTCGGTTTACAAGGGAAGCTAGCTGTAGTGTCGGGCTCCACCGCCGGCATCGGATTCGCGATCGCCGCCATGCTGGCGCAAGAGGGCGCGCGCGTGGTGATTAACGGCCGCACGGAGGCGCGCGTCACCACAGCCGTCGAGAAAATCCGCCAGCGCATGAAGGGCGCGGAGTTGATTGGCGTCGCAGCCGATCTGGGCACCGCTGCCGGCGTCAATGCCTTTGTCAAACAGGTTCCGGAAGCCGATATCCTGGTAAACAATCTCGGCATTTTCGAGGTCAAACCGTTTCTGGAGATCCCCGATGCCGATTGGCTGCGCTTTTTCGAAATTAATGTGCTCAGCGGCGTCCGCTTGACGCGCCACTATTTGGCGGGAATGCTGGAGAAGAACTGGGGACGCGTGATTTTTATTTCCAGCGAGTCCGGGCAGCAGATTCCCACGGAAATGATTCATTACGGCATGACCAAGACCGCGCAAGTGGCCATCGCCCGCGGCGTGGCGCAGACCGTGGTCGCCACCGGCGTAACCGTAAACTCGGTGTTGGTGGGTCCCACGGCATCAGAAGGTGCCAGCGAATTTGTGCAAAACATGGCCCGGCAGCAGGCTATTTCAGCGGCGGAAGTGGAGAAGCAGTTTTTCGCCACTATTCGGCCGACATCGCTGCTGAAGCGCTTTGAAACACCGGAAGAGATTGCCGCGGTGGTGGCATTCGTTGCCAGCACGCAATCGGTGGCGATTAACGGAGCCGCCGTGCGCGCGGAGGCCGGCGTGGTCCAGAGTATTTTCTAGGGAATGCGCGCTGCTCAGGCTCGCAGGTAATCGCCGCGCCAGGTCTTCACCATTTGCTTGATGGTCTTCCTGTTGCTGATCTTGTCCGCCAGAACCTTATTGACGAGCCCAGGCAGTTCGCTGTCGCTTGCGAAGCGCAAGGCCACAAACTGATCTGGAGTAATTTCTTCAATGCGGGATTTCAATTCCGTGGGCAAGAGCCGCTCGCAGCGCTGGCGCTCTTCCATGCGGATGACGCGATCCTGCACTTTCAACGCAAACGTCCGCGCGAAAACTGCGAGTATGAACAAGGCCAAGGCCGTCAGCATGCCGATCAGCCAGCCCCAGGAAAAGCCCAAAACCCTCCAGCGAAAGACGGATGTGAAAAAATTAGCGAGCAACACCGGCAACACAAAAAAATGGAACAGTGGTACCCATCTCGCGTGATTCGAATAATTCTGCCGCTCAGCCATTTGGGGTTCTCCTCCGTCGTCGATGCATTCTAGCAGACCTGCCCGATTGGACAGTTACCGATTCACGCCGTCGCACCTTGCCGGAGTCTCTTTTCTTCGAAGCCAGCGCACAATGAACGAATACCCGCGCGCTATGCGGACGGAGATATTCATGTCCAATGTAAGCTTTGCCCGGATCATGTATGGAAGCAGTGAGGGCCCGCGAAGCAATTCCGGCCTGAACTCGTCGGGGAGTTCGTGGCCGGCTGCGCCTTCCTTTGTTGCGAGTCCCTCTCACGGTAGCGAGACGCACGATGCGCTGACGCTGGAAAGCCTGCTGCATAAGGCGTGGCAAGCGCTTTCCGCGAAGCGCTAGGCGAGTTTCCGGCTACTTCGCGCTGATTTCGTCCTTGTAGATCGCGCCGCCTTTCATCACAAACTTCACGTTCTTCAATTCTTCGATACCCTTCAACGGGTCGCCGCTTACCGCCACGATGTCTGCGTATGCGCCTGGCGCCAGCGCGCCCAACTCACCCTTACGATCCAGCATTTCCGCCGCGCGGGAGGTTGCCGACTGAATCGCATCCATCGGCGCCATGCCCTGCTCGACCATGCGAGAAAATTCCTGCGCGATCGGCTGCTGCCAGGGAATTCCCCCCATGTCCGTTCCAAACACAATCTTCAGATGGGCTTTCTGTGCTTTGCGAAAGCTCGTTTCGTGCAGGCTGGCGCGCGCGCGATCTCTCTTTCCTCCCGGCGTATCGGCCGGCTCCCAGTCGAGGAAATACACGGAAATGGTCGGGCAATACCAGGTTCCTTGCTTGGCCATTTGCGCAATCTGCGCGTCGCTCATGTCCAATCCGTGCTCGATCGAGTCGCAACCTCCGTCCAGCGCGCGCTGCAATCCTTCTCCGTTGTACGCATGGCAAGCCACCTTCTTTCCCCAGCCGTGTGTTTCGTCGACGATTGCTTTCAGTTCTTCCACGGTGAGAGTCGGCTGGGATACCAGTTCGCCTTGTTTGTCCACCCATGAGCGGTGCGTCATGTACACCTTGATCCAGTCGGCGCCGTGGTCTAGTTGCTCGCGTGCCGCTTTTCGTGCTTCCACCGGCCCATCGATGATTTGCACGCCTTTGGGCATCTGAAGTTCGGGCGCGTAGCCTTCCAGGGGATAGCCGCCGGTGCTCGAGATGGCGCGCGTTGCGCCAAACACGCGTGGCCCGGGAATGGTGCCTTCTTCAATGGCCTGCTTGATTTCGACGTCGCCGTATCCGGCGCCCTCGGTCTCCAGGTCGCGAAGGGTAGTGAAACCCTGATCCAGTGCTCGCTTCGCCGCGTAGGTGGCGCGGGCAGCACGTAACGCTATTCCCGCTTTCAGAATGTTGGCGTCGTATCCGCCTTGGGCCGGATCTTCTCCCCAGAGGAATAGGTGGGTGTGCGAATCGATGAGGCCGGGAAGAACCGTAGAGTTGGAGAGATCGAGAACCTTCGCGCCGGCAGGTATGGTCGCCGAGCCATCGGTGATTTTCTCAATGCGCTCGCCGCGAACAAAAATTAACTGATGCTGCTTCGGCGCATCGCTCTGACCGTCGATCAAAACCCCAGCGCGAATCACGATCAGCGGCGCAGACGGCGCGGTGGATTGCGCACGAACCGTCACAACGCACAGGGTAAGCAACCAAAACACGAATCCGAGAATTTTCATTCGGTTTTCTCCTCTTCCATTTTGTTCAGCAATCTGGAACTCTGAATCCTACTTCGCCGGCCTGGCGTTGTGCACGTCGCGCTATGTCCCCAACAGATTCCCCTGGATTCGCTGATAGCCCTGTTCCTCGGCCCAGAAACTGAGCGGCAACGCGGCTAAATCATCGACGAGGGGAACCGCATTTCCATCCTTGGTCAAATCGACGGTCCGAAGAAAGTGTTTGCAGGTCTCACAACTTTCCACGCGAACATGTGGAAACAGTTCGGCAATATATACCGGCAATTTGTCTTCGCGCTCTTCGCCGCACTTGGCGCAAAAGATTCTGCGAAACTCCCATTCCTGGGAACAAAAAGAGCACTGCAGATACCGTTTCCCTCCGTCCCCCTCCTGCCGCAAGATTCCGAGCAAGGGAAGGGAATTGCAGCGCGGGCAACGGCAAGTGGTCATCAGCAGAGCTGGGGGAAGCATCGCGGCGACGACGAATTCGGCATAGGGCTGCAAAAACGCGCGTGCAAGAAACTCCTTGAGAGGATCCGGGGCATGCTCCGCGTCGAGGTTCTCACCGTCGGGCCACTCCGCCAGGCCAGCCTTCCAGAATGTTTCGAGTGTAGTGGCCCACGCGTTGGTTCCTTGCTCTCTCAGATAATCGGCTTGGGCCGCAAGCGGGCGTGGGGCATGCGCTTCAATGACCGAGAGAAACGCGGCGAACGGTTGAACCAGGATGGGCAGATTGATTTCCGCGCGAAGCGATCCATGCGGCGGAGCTACGCGCTGCTTGCCCCATAGTTTCGGGAGGGAATCGTAAAGTTCTTTTTGGAAGGAGGCGATTTTGCCGTAAAAGGTGAGGACTTCGGAGGCAAAAGGATGCCGCGAGGACAACAGTTCGGCGCGCGCGATGCGGGCGCGATAGTTTACTTTCCCGGCCGCGAGAAAAGTCATTTCTGGGTGTCAGTGCCGACGATCTCCTCGTACCAGCCGGGATGATACCTCTTTGCGAAGGCCATGGAAACGTCGCCCCGAATAACCGAGCCAAAAGCGCCGCGCTCAGCGAACACGCCCATGTACACATGAATCATGAAATTGCCGATGGTCACTAGGGCGGCGGCGGGGTGGAGAATCACGGCGATATAGCGGAGCCATCGCAGGCTCCATGGCAAGTAATCCGTGAACCAGAGCACCAATCCCGACAGGAACAAAACCAGCGCGCCAAAGAAGAAACTCCAGAACAATAATTTCTGCCCGGCGTTGTAGCGGCCCGCCGGCGGCATTTTATCGTCCTCATTGGTGATGTAGTAGTGCAGCGATTTCCACCATTGCCGGTCGACCTCCGTGAATCGCATCTGCTTGTGCCACATCCCAAACATGTAGGTCACCGCGCCGGTGAAAATCAAGCCAACCCACGGATGAAGCATGCGAGAAACCGGCCCGCCCCCAAAGATGGCGGCGATCCAGAACAACCAGGGAGACCAGAAGGCCAGTCCGGTCAACATCAGATAGAGGTAGGAACCTGCGGCGACCCAATGGTTCAGCCGCTCCCGGAAGGTGTAGCGCAGCACGTGACCGTGGGGAACGATCTGTTCCGGGTGGGTCATGGCTGTGCTCCTGTAATGTCTTCGTCCTCGCGCGGTTTGGGGCCGAATCTGAGGTAGTGGACGAAGAGACCGACCAGTCCTCCGACAATCGCGAGATTGCCCAGCCACTTCAGCGGCTTCTTCCAAAGTTTTATGGCGAGCGGAATGGTGGGGTTGCTGGGCAGTCCACCGTACAACTCGGGCTTGGTGGCGTCGTGCAAAACATAAATCACGCCGGTGCCGCCAACGCCGGGCGGGTCGTAAACGCCAGCTTTGTCGTAACCGAAATGATCACGCAACTGTGTTGCCCGCTCGCCCGCGAGTTGCAGCATATCTTCCTTGGTTCCGAAATGCAGGCAACCCGTTGGACAGGATTTGATGCAAGCTGGCTCAAGTCCTTCGCTGATGCGGTCTGTGCAAAGCGTGCACTTGTACACTCGCTTGGTTACGCTGTTCAGCTTGGGAACATTGAACGGGCATCCCGTGATGCAATACCCGCAGCCGATGCAATGATCCTGTTGAAAATCAACGACGCCATTCGTGTACTGGACAATCGCGCCGTCCGCGGGGCAAGCCTCCAGGCATCCTGGCTCGGCGCAGTGCATGCACTGGTGCTTGCGCATCAGCAGCATCATGTCGCCGTTCTCTCGCTCGTGTTCGTTGAATAGGATCAGATTCCAATAATCCCAGCGGGTGTCCGGCATCGTCTGATAGGAGTTGTCAAACACGGTCTTCCCAAACGGCAGGTCATTCCACTCCATGCAAGCCACTTCGCACGCTTTGCAACCGATGCACGTCGTCGTGTCAATGAGTTTGGCAACTGTGGGCAGTCGCTGGGTGTCCTCACCCGGAATGCTGCCGGCGTGCGCTGACATTTTCTGAATGCGGAGTGTCGCCTGGCTCATCTTTGTACCCTATGCTTTTTCCACTTTGACTAGGAAGCCTTTGAACTCGGGCGTGTACGCATTGGGGTCGACGACCGCCGGCGTCAACAGATTCGCCAGCGTTCGCGAGTCTCGATCTTCGTCCTCAACGATTCCCCGGAAGCCCTGGTGAATGGGCAACCCGATCTGGTAGGTCTTTTTTCCGTCGATCATCATCGGCTTTATGCGCCGCGTCACAAACGCCTTGGCGATATAAGTTCCCCGCGCACTGGAAACCTTGATCTTTTCCGACCCGCGGATCCCCAGTTCGTCCGCCAGTTCTACCGGAATCTCGATGAACGGCTCCGGTATCAGTTGCACGTTCATCGGATTGTTCTTGGTCCAGTAGTGATACTGCTCGGTCAGCCGGTAGGTCGTGCAAACAATGTTGAATCCTTGGCTCACCGTCCCAAACTTGTCGTCGGGTGTCTTGAATTTTTTCACCACCGGATTGATCGATTGCTGTGGATGCAGCAAGTTGGCCAGTGGACTTTCGGCTGGTTCGTAGAACTCCGGGAACGGACCGTCCGCAAACGCCGCCAGCGGCCCGAACAGCCGGCCGACTCCTTCCGGGTTCATGATGAACGGGCCCATGTGATCCTTCGGTTTGGAATCTGCCTTAAAGTCCGGCACATCGTTCCCCACCCACTTCTGCTGGTCCTCGTTCCACCAGACTTGCGGTCGCGAAATGTCCCATGGCTTGCCGTTCAGATCGCAGGACGCGCGGTTGTACAGGATGCGCCGATTTGCTGGCCACGACCATCCCCAGCCTGGATGCACTCCCATGTTGGAGGGATCGGAGGGATCGCGCCGCGCCGTCTGATTTCCCGCTTCGGTGTACGAACCGCTGTAGATCCAGTTGCCGCACGTAGTTGTTCCGTCATCCTTCAACCAGGCGAAACCGGGCAATTGCTGCCCCTTCTTGATCTGCTGCTTCGTCGCCGGGTCTTCCAGGTCGGCCAGCGCCTTGCCATTGATCTCTTTCAACACCTCGGCCAGCGATGGGCTGGAGGGAGTCGTGTAATTCCATGTGAGATTCAAAATGGCGTCGGGGAATTTTCCGCCATCCTTCTTGTACAGGTCGCGAACCCTCAGGAAAATTTGCGCCAGGATCGCTTGGTCCAGCCGGCATTCCCCGGGCAGTGGAACGGCCGCATTCTTCCAGACTAGCCACCGTCCGGAGTTGGTGAACGATCCATCCTTCTCCGCGAATCCAGCACACGGCAAGCGGTACACCGTGGTCTGAATCTGCTTCATCTCGTCCTTGGTAATGCCCGGAGCTCTCCAGAATTCGCTGGTCTCATCCGGATAGATCTCTCCCACCACCAGCCAATCCGCCTTTTTCAGCGCGTTAATGTTCTTCTTCGAATCAGGTCCAATCGCCACGCCATTCATTCCGAACGCGAACAGTCCCTTGACGTTGCCGTTGTACATGTCGTCCCAGATGTACGTCCAGGAGTAGTTCCGATCCACCTTCGGCAGATAGTCAAAAGCCCAGTTGTTCTGTTTCGTGGCCGCATCACCATAGAGCGTCTTCAGAAAGCTCACGGCAAACTTTGGCGTATTTCCCCAGTAGTTAAAAGACTCCCACGGAGCGGGTTTGGAAGGCGTCGGCGTGATTCGCGTTTGAATACGCTTCAAACGAGCTGTCCGCCGGAATGGGTACCTTCAGGTAGCCCGGCAGATTGTCGAAGATGCCAGCCATGTCCGTGGCGCCTTGGATATTGGAATGCCCGCGTAGCGCGTTTACCCCGCCACCGGCTCGGCCAACGTTTCCAAGCACAAGCTGCAGAATCGCGGCGGTGCGCACCATCTGCGTGCCGGAAGTGTGCTGTGTCCATCCGACGGCATACAGAATCGTCCCGGCCTTCTTCGTCTCGCCGTCTTTGCGCACAGAGGTGAACAGATCGGCAGCCTTAAGGAATTGCGCCTTGGGAACTCCTGTGATGCGCTCCACCATTTCCGGCGTGTAGCGGGAATAGTGTTTTCTCAACAACTGAAATACACAATTCGGGTTTTGCAACGTGAGGTCGTATTCGACGGTTTGCGGCAAACTCGGAGGGGGCGGGGCTCCCCCGCTCGGTGGGTGCGCTGCGGCGCCCAACGTGTAGCCTTGGGCCGCGTCCTTGCCTCCCGCTTGGCCAGTCCCGGCGTAATTCCAGGTTGCCTTGTCGTAGGTCTGGGTCTTTTCATCAAACCCAGAAAACAGGCCATCCTCCGGGAGCTTGAAACCTTCCTTCACAATGAACGCCGCATTCGTGTAATTCAGGAGATAGTCTTTGGCGACGCGGTTGTTTTCGATCGCATAGCTGATCATCCCGCCCATGAAAGCAATGTCTGATCCTGCGCGAAGCTGGCAGAACAGATCGGATACAGCAGACGTTCGTGTAAATCTAGGATCCACCGAAATGAGCTTGGCATTCCGGTTGCGCTTGGCCTCCATCGCCCACTTGAATCCACAGGGATGGTTCTCGGCCGGATTCCCGCCCATGACCAGAATGATGTCGGCATTCTTGATGTCGACCCAGCCATTGGTCATTGCCCCGCGTCCGAAGGATGGTCCCAGACCTGAGACCGTTGGGCCGTGTCAAACCCTGGCCTGATTTTCTATATGCACGACCCCCAGTGCGCGCATGGACTTGACGACCAGGAAGTTGAACTCATTCGTATCGGTGCAGCCGCCCGTCCAGGCAATGGATTCAAGCCGGTTGACCGTATGACCCTGCGCATCTTTCTCAATAAACGTGTCGTCCCGGGTCTTCTTTACCTTTTGCGCGATTTCCTCCAGCGCCTGCTCCCAGGAAATATCCTCCCAATCGGTCCCGCCGGGTCGCCGCACTTGCGGCTTCAGCAGCCGTCGTTCATTCAGAATGTCCTGTTGTAGAGAAGAGCCCTTGGGGCAAAGGGTACCGCGGTTGGTGGGGTGATCCGGATCGCCCTCCACATGAATCACTTGGGCGGTAACGTTCTTCGCCTTGTCCCCAATGGTGTAGATGATGGTGCCGCATCCCACAGCGCAATACGGACAGATGGATCGGGTTTCGCTGGCCCGTGCAATCTTCAGGACGCGCAGCTCCGCCCTGGCCGGCTGCACGTCAAATCCAAGTACGGCAGCGGCAGTCCCACCAATGGTGGCTAGTTTCAGGAAATCCCGACGAGACGCTTCCATGGTCCCCCCTTCGGTAAGACGGGATCACTTGCGCAGAGTCTCTTTCTTATTCTTTCCAACAACATCTGTCAAGTAGTGCAAGAGCTCTACACACACAAAGATGCTGTGGGCCGATGGGTGGGCGCAAAAAGTTTTGTAACAATTCCGAAATATACGGGGAATCCCTTAGATCAGGTTGATCGATTTCGCGTGTTCAGTCAGTTCTTCACGGAAGTTCGGGTGCGCAATCGAAATCAGCGCTAGGGCGCGTTCCCGCGTCGATCGGCCTCGCAGGTTCACCATGCCAAATTCCGTTACGATGTGTTCCACGTCCATGCGCGTGTCCGTGGCCATATGCACGTTCGGTACGATGCTCGAAATCGTGCCATTCTTCGCGGACGACTTTAGCCCGATGAAAGACTTGCCGCCCTTGGAGAACGAGGCGCCCTTGACGAAATCGAACTGCCCTCCCGAGCCGCTGTACTGGTGGCCGTTAATGAACTCCCCATTGACTTGGCCGTAGAGATCGATTTCGACGGCAGTATTCACGCTCATCAGATTGTCGTGCTGCGCGATCACGTGGAGGTCGTTGACGTAGGATGAAGCGTAACTTTCCATGGAGGGATTGTCGTTGATGAATTGATAGACCTCGTCATCGCCAATCGCGAATGTGAAAACGTGTTTGCGGGGATGAACAGTCTTCTTTCGCCCGTTCGCTACACCGCTACGCACCAGCTGCATCAAAGCGTGGCTGAACAATTCCGAATGAATTCCCAGATCCTTGCGATCCGCGAGATGCAGCGCCACGGCGTTCGGCAAATTGCCGATTCCCAGTTGAATCGTAGCGCCGTCAGGAATCTGTTCGGCGATGCACTTGCCGATCTTCATGGACTCCGGGTCAGGGGCAACGTAGGGAATCTGAACCAGGGGTGCGTCGTTTTCGATGATGGCGTGCACTTCCGAAACGTGCACCAGCGAATCGCCAAACACCCGCGGCATATTGGGGTTCACTTCCACAATCACGTAGTCGCAGTGACGCAGGACCGTGGAGGCGTAATCGTTGTTCGTGCCGAGGCTGAAATGACCGGATTTATCCATCGGCGAGACGGTAACTACAAACGTATTCACATGAATGTGCTCGGTCAGTGCTCGCGGAGTATTCGAAAAATTGATGGGCACATAACTGAGATACTTTTTTCCTTCACTGATTCCCAGCTTCACCATCTTGCGATCCGGGTCGCCCATGAAAAAGCAGCGCGCGTCCACCCTCGAGAGCACTTCCGGGCGAATCAGCGTCGCTTCGCTGTACTTCATGGAATGCTGGTAGTACAGGTTTAAACCTTTCAGATTTCCGCCAGTAATCCGGTCGGCCACCGCCTTCGCCAATCCGCCGGGCATGCCAACCGCCAGGGCCAGGCACAGAGTGCTGCCGTCAGCGATGGGCAGGACGGCCTTCTCGGCAGTCGTCAATTTCGCCGCATATTCCCCTTGTGGCGAGGCATATTCGACGGGTTCGTGGTTTGCTGGATGCTCTAGGGTGGTTGCGTTCGGAGTGCGGTATGCCATGGGGGCCTCTTATGGTCTGTGATGTAGGGCTTCGAGGGGAGCGAACCGCGAGCTTAAGTTAATACGTTCCCTTACCGCCGGGAAATTTGCAAGGGCACCTGACACGGAGGTGTTAACCCTTTCCGTCACGCTCTCGAATGGCCAAGAGAGCAGGGTGGCAGCCCCCTGCCGGTGTACCCTTCGGTGTACTTACCCAAGATTTCCTCAGTTGCCAACGCAAAAGTCCCCAGAATAGGAGGAACGTGTCCGCCCTCTTACAGGCCTGGAGGTTGTACGCCCAGATCCTGTCGGTGAGTTCGGGCACCGCAAAGGTGTAGGCGCACCGACTGCACGGAACGATCTGACGGTGATGATGAAACCTGGGCAAACGTTTTCTGTCGCCTCGACGGATCCCCGCGGCCCCGACCGTAGCACATACACAGTGTGTTCAATATTTGGCGGCGTGATCGCGGCCCTATCCCTATCAGCTGCTTATCTTCTTCCTAAGAGTTACCTTCTAGTTGTTCTGGGCGATGGCATTCAAATCATTCTTATCGCCGCTGCAACGATTCTGGCATTCCAGAATTTTCAGCGCAGCCATTCGCATGTACGCGGTTTTTGGTTGTTCGTGACGCTCGGCTGTTTCATGTGGCTGGCCGGCCTGTGCCTCTGGTCCACGTACGAAATTGTGCTTCGCCGGGCGGTTCCCGACATTCCTGCCGCGGATATTCTTCTTTTCTTGAAATTGGTGCCACTGACTACGGCGCTGGCGTTGGAACCGCACAAAGGACACGATTCGCGATTCCGCGCCTTCGGACTGCTCGACGTATCGATTCTGATTCTTTATTCCCTGTATCTGTACGCGTTCAGCGTTTTTGCCTACCGCCTGGTGCCTGGCGGAATCGACCTCTACAATTTTCATTTCAATGTTGCCGATGCCGTTGGCAATCAAATCTTTGCTCTGGTGGCTGCTGTAGCGCTGTTTCGGGCCCAGGGGCCGTGGCGCGGTCTTTATCGCGTCTATTTTCTGGCAGCCGCGCTTTACTGTATTGCTTCGGATGTGGCCAACGCAGCGATCGACCGTGGGGTCTACTACACCGGCAGCTTCTATGACGTGCCGTTGACCGCTTCGCTCGCTGCCGTAGTGTGCATGATCTGGATAGGCCGTTCGGTTCCGCAGGACGCTCAGGCTGTCTTTTCCGAGAGTGGCGAGCATGAGCCGCCTCGACGGCTGGCATTTTTTTTATCCCACCTGGCAATGTTGGTCACGTTATCCACGCCGGTGATCGGCATATGGCTCCTGAGGCGAGGCTTTTCCACTTCGCCGATCTTCGTTTTCCGGTTGGAGATCACTCTACTCACCATTTTCCTGCTGACCCTTCTGCTTTCCATCAAGCAACTCCTGCTGACTACCACGTTGATTGGAACACTTCAGCGGCTTTCCGACACCTATTCCAGCATCAGCCGGTTCATGGACCAGTTGACGCAGAACCAAAAGCTAGCTTCGTTGGGCGAATTGGTTGCGCAGGTTGCCAAGCAGATCAAAAGCGCCATGGCGGTCATCCGCGAACTGGTTATCCGAGTTACTTCTCCGCCGAACACGGGGCCGCCGATTCGCTCGATGGCCGGAAAAATCGGGCAGTATGCGCAGCGCACCGATGATCTGGTGGAAAACATGCTGCGCTTCGCTCAGGAAACGCCGTTGCAACTGGCGCCGGTGGAAGTGCGGTCCCTGATCGAGAGCGCGCTGCACCTGAGCCGCATCGCCAAATTTCCTCACATTTTCGTTGCAGTGGAGCAGGAAGGGACCACGCCCCTGGTTCAAGGAGATTCCAGCCAATTGCTGCACGTCTTTCTTCAGATTCTTTCCAATGCGATTGATGCCCTCGAAGACACTGGAGGAGGTGGCCTAAAGATTTCCTTGCGCCCTTCGGAGCGGGGGTTGCACATCGAGTTTGCTGATTCGGGAAACGGTATTGCCGAACCTGAACGCGTTTTTGAGCCGTTTTACACAACCAAGCCGGTTGGCAAAGGAACTGGTCTTGGGCTCAGCACGTGCTACGGGATCCTCCAGCAGCACGGCGGCGAGATTTTCTGCGCCAACCGCGCGAATGGGGGCGCTCTTTTTACGGTGGTTATTCCGGTCGCGCCTGCGGCGGTTGGCGTGCCGGCCCCGTCCGCTATTGCCGCGGAGGGCGCGTCATGAAATTCCTTCCACGTCACAGGCACTATTTCGGCATTAGTGTCGGAATACTCTTGCTGCATCTCGGCGTGGCGGCGGTGGCCAAGCCATCGTTTGCGTTGACATTAGCGGGCGACGCGTTTCCGTGCGCCTTGTTGATGATTGCCATTTTGGCTGTGGGAGAGAACCTTCGCCGTGGAACTGGCTTACTTCCTCTTTTCTGGAAGCTGATTGCCGCAGGTCTGGCGACGATGTTGCTTTCACAAATCTATTGGTTCTACTACGATTCCGTTCGCCAATTTGCCACCGCCAGCCCAGTGCCTGGCGACACGCTCTTTCTACTGGCACATGTTTTTTTCCTCTCGGCGATCGCCCTGCGGCCCCATTCTTCAAGTGCTGGCCGCGATCTGCAAATACGGCGGCTGGACTTCGCGCTGCTGACTCTGTGGTGGTTTGCGCTCTACGGCTATTTCAGTTGGCCGTGGCAAGCAGTGGTAACGGACTTCTCCAAGTACAACCCGCGCTACTACGTCTTAGCCCTAACGATGCACTTCATCCTGATTGGTGGACTCGCTGTGCTTGCCTACCGCAACGATGGATTGTGGCGGCGATTGTATCTCCATCTTCTGATTGCCTTTTGCCTGATTGCCGTCGGCAATCTGCTGCTCAGCGTGCTCATCGATCATGGCGTCTATTACGCCGGCAGTTTTTTTGATACTCCCTTCTTTCTTTCCGCGGTTTGGTTCACGTATCTCGCCGGTTTCGGCCCCGCGCTGCAGCCGCACGCCGACCCGCGTCCCAACCGTGAGGTGAAGCAAAGCCTATGGACCGCGCGCATCGCCATGCTGGCGGTGCTGACGCTTCCATTGATCGCCTTTGTAGGCTATTACGAAAAGGGAATCCCTCCGGCGATTGCGGCGTTTCGGCTGCGGCTGGTGTTTGCGGCGATGTTCCTGATCGGGACGTTGGCTTTCTGGAAACTGAGTTTGCTGTCGCGGGAACTGGTTCGTCTTGTGAACCTCACGCGTACGTCAGTCGAAAATCTACAAGGGGTGCAGAATCGAATCGCGCAGTCGCAGAAGCTGGCCGCCCTGGGCCGGCTGGCGGCTGGGGCTACTCATGAAGTCAGCAACCCGCTTACGGCCATTCTTGGCTATTCGGAATTGCTGGCGGATTTCCCAGCTCTTTCAGCTGAGGATCAGCGGTGCGCCGAGGAGATCCAGGTTCAGGTGCGTCACGCTCACGCCGCCGTGATTAGCCTGCGAAACACGCTGCGAACAGCGCCGAGCGAGCTACCAATCCCGCTTGACGAGCATCCAACAGTCAGCGATAAAGACTCCGCCACCTGATCGCTGACGGGGGCTGCTAGTGCCGTTTCTGCTGCTGATGCTGGAGTTTTTCGGCTTCTTTGTAATTCCTCCCCTGCTCATCTCCCTCCGGATCATTCCCAATCTTCCCATCCCTTATTTGCTTCTGGCAGCGGTTGCGGGCTTCCTGATCCTTCGACGGAATGCTGCCGTGCGCTCCGCGACGTTGTTTCAGTGGCGAGAAATTTGGCCGCAGCTCGTGCCGGTGCTTCTGCGTGACGCCATCCTGCTGATTCTTTTAGGCTTGGCAGTACGCATCTTCGCTCCGGAATTCCTTTTTTCGCTGGTCAGACGGCAACCTCTTTTCTGGGCGCTGATTATGCTGCTGTATCCGCTGCTTTCTGTATGTCCTCAGGAATTCCTGTATCGCGCCTTCTTCTTTCAGCGGTACCAGCCTCTTTTTGGCAGTGGACGGGGCATGATTGCGGCCAGCAGCCTGGCCTTTAGCTTTGTGCACATCATATTCGGCAACTGGCTTGCCGTAGGCCTGTGCTGTCTGGGAGGGCTGCTTTTCTCGCTTACCTACCAACGCTCCGGCTCTCTCCTGCTCGCCTCCATTGACCATGCCCTTTTCGGCAACTTCATCTTTACCATTGGGCTCGGGCAGTTTTTTCACCACGGCCCGAAGCTCTGACTGCTTCCCGTGCTTCTCGCCTCCCCCTCGCCTAAAACCTGCATTCCCGCTAGAATAACGGTGTACCTCCTCTATCTTTCTAGTCATCGAAATTTATAGTCGCTCAGGTACGTATCTACTGACGGAGACCTTCCACATTTAAGGAGCAGGCGCCCCAATGGCGACGCAACAGGAAACAGCCAGGCCAGACTTGTCCTCCCTGCGTATTCAGGATGGAAAACGCAAGAATTCTGGGACTGGCAAGCGTGTTTTTTGGGCCTCCGTCCCTATTGTTCTGCTGGCATTCCTTGCGGCAGCCTCATTCGCTTTCCGCAACCGCAAGCCGGAGGTGGAAGTGGCTGCCGCCGTTAAGCCAGCGACGGGACCTTCCGGAGTGCTCAACGCCAGCGGATACCTGACGCCGCGTCAACGAGCCACCATCGCCGCCAAAATCACCGGACGCGTGACTGGCGTGTTCTTCGATGAGGGTACCAGGGTTGCCGAGGGCCAACTCCTGGCCACGCTGGACGATTCCGACGTTGTCCGCGCCCTCGATGCGGCCAAAGCCGATCGCGATTCTTCACAGGCGGCTATCGCGGACTTCGAAGTGCAGCTCCGCAACGCGCAAATCGAACTTCGTCGCGCGCAGGAACTCTTGAAGGCCGGCGTTCAGACCCAACAGGCCGTGGACACTGCGGAGATGACAGCCGACAGTCTGCGGGCGAAAATTGCGCTGGCCAAACAACAAGTGGTCGCCTCGGAAGCACGCATCCGCGAGCAGCAGCAGGCGGTGGACAATTGCACCATCAAAGCGCCTTTTGCGGGCATCGTGGTTTCCAAAGACGCACAAGTGGGCGAAATGGTCTCGCCGGTGTCTGCGGGTGGCGGGTTTACGCGAACCGGCATCGCCACGATCGTCAATCTGCACTCCAACGAAATCGAAGTGGACGTCGGTGAGTCGTACATCGCCAAGGTCAAACCCAATCAGGCCGTGAACGCGGTCCTGGACGCCTATCCCAACGTGACTTTTCCCGGCAAGGTTCGAACCGTGATTCCCACCGCGGACCGGCAGAAGGCCACCGTCAAGGTGCGTATCTCGTTTACCGATGATTCTCACGTCAAACTGATGGATCCAGCCAGCGATCAGCGAATTCTCCCTGACATGGGTGTGAAGGTGACGTTCCTCGATGAGGAGGATAAGCCCAAGACGAATGCGAAAGGGAAGCCAGAGGAACCTGCGTTCGTCGCCATGGTACCGCAAGCGGCAATTCGCAATGAGGGTGCGACGAAATACGTTTTCGTGGTGAATAACGGCAGCTTGCAGCGGCACGCCGTAACGGTTGGTCCTGCGCGTGGCTCGGACGTAGAAATCCTGGCGGGCATTCAGCCGGGCGCGCAAGTGGTCGTAAAGGGTCCCGAGGGTCTCAGCGACGGTCAAGCAGTACAGCTAAAACAATAGGAGTCTTGAAAATGGTTAAAGTCGACGGTAGCAGCAACGGCAAAAGCCTGATCAAGGTTCGCGATCTCGACAAAACCTATAAACGCGCCGGGGAAGAAATCCATGTCCTGCAGGGCCTGAATCTGGACGTGGATCAGGGCGAGTTTGTGGCCTTCATGGGACCCAGCGGTTCCGGGAAGACGACGCTGCTCAACCTGCTAGGCGGACTGGATGTGCCGACGCGCGGGAGCATTACCGTGGCGGGCGACGAGGTTACGCACATGTCCGCGAGCAATTTGACGCAGTGGCGCGCGCGGCACGTTGGCTTCATCTTCCAGATGTACAACCTGATTCCAGTGCTGAATGCGTTTCAAAACGTCGAACTGCCGCTGTTGCTGACCAAACTTTCCAAGGCCGAGCGTCGCACGCACGTCGAGACTGCGCTCTCGATTGTTGGGCTGGGCGACCGCATGCATCACTTCCCGCGGCAACTTTCCGGCGGACAGGAGCAGCGCGTCACGATTGCACGAGCCATTGTGTCTGACCCCACGTTCCTGCTGTGCGACGAACCGACGGGTGACCTGGATCGCAAGAGCGCCGGGGAAATCATGGCGATTATCGAGGAACTGGTGGCTCATCACAATAAGACGGTGCTGATGGTGACGCACGATCCGCTGGTCGCCGCACGCGCCCATACCACGCTGCATCTCGACAAGGGAGTTTTGGTGGAAGGCAAAATGTCACAGGCTTCGCCAGCCGGGAGTTACGCATGAAATTCGCACGCATTATCTTTGCCAATTTGTTGCGCAAGAAGGTTCGGCTGCTGCTCACCATCGGCTCGTTTGCTGTTGCGCTGTTCCTGTTCGCCTTTCTGGCTGTTGTCAAAGACGCGTTTGGCCGCGGCGCTGACGTCGCCGGCGCCGATCGCCTGGTGATCATCAACCGTACGTCCATCATCAATTTGATCCCGCTGGCTCACCGCGACAAGATCCTGCGCATCCCGGGTGTGAAATACATCACGCACAACAACTGGTTTGGCGGCATCTACAAGGACGAGAAGAATTTCTTTCCCCAGTTCGTTATCGATCCGGAGAACCAGCGCCAGGTGATGTCTGAACTGCTTGTTCCCGATGATCAGTGGAATGCTTTCTTGAAGGATCGCGAGGGCGCGATCGTCGGTGCCAAGACCATGGAACGTTTCCATTGGAAGATCGGGGATCGCATCCCCATCAAGACCACTCTCTATGGTGGCGGCTCATGGGAGTTCAATATCGACGGTGTTTATCACGGCAAGCGCCCCCAGGACGACGAAACCCAGTTCTGGTTCCAGTGGGACTATTTTGAGGAAAGAATTCCGCAAGCGGTGAAAGGCCAGATCGGCTGGTTCGTACTGAAGCTGGACAGTCCCGACGACGCGGTGCGCGTTTCCAAAGCGATCGACGCGGAATTCGCCAACTCTCCTTATGAAACTAAGACCGAAACCGAATCAGCGTTCGCTGCCAACTGGGTGAAGCAGTTCGGCAACATCCAATTCCTGATCGTGAGCATCGGCACCGTGGTGTTCTTTACGCTGCTGCTCGTCACCGGCAACACCATGGCCATTTCTGTTCGCGAGCGCACCTCTGAACTCGCGGTCTTCAAAGCCATCGGTTATTCAGATCGCGCAGTATTATTCTTCGTGCTTGCGGAATCCCTGGCGATCGCGCTGATCGGCGGGGTTCTCGGCCTGCTCCTGGCTTGGGTGGCGGTTCCTGGCCTAGCGAAGGCTCTCAACGGCTTGCTGCCCAGCCTGGTGCTATCGAAGGTGATGCTTGGGTTTGGGCTGATTCTTGCCGTGCTGGTCGGGCTGATCAGCGGCATCGTTCCCGGCATTCTGGCGATGCGCATGCGCGTTGTTAGTGCGCTGCGGAGGGTTTGAAGATGGCAATTCCTCTCATCTACAACGTTCGTAGTGTTCGTGCGCGTTGGACGTCGACGATCGTTGCCGTGCTGGGCATCGCGGGTACCGTGGGCGTTTTCGTCGCCATGCTCTCGCTAGCGCGCGGCTTCAAGGCTACACTTGTCGCTTCCGGCTCCCCGGATAATGCGCTGGTAATGCGCGCCGGCTCTTCTTCGGAAATGATGGGCGGCATCACCCTGGATTCCATCAAGGTGATTCAGGATGCTCCAGGTGTTGCCCGAGGTTCAAATGGTCCGCTGATCACCCAGGACGTGGTGGGTGTGATGCCCATCCCTCTGATCAGCACCGGCACCGATGCGAATGTGCAGATTCGTGGGGTGTCGCCGAACGTTCTTGAAATTCGCAAGTTTGTGAAAATGTCGCAAGGCCGCATGTTCAATCCTGGCATGTCGGAAATTGTGGTGGGCAAAAACGCTTCCAAGACTTACTCCGGTCTTACGGTTGGGAATAAAATCGACATGGCCGGCGGCCACTGGGAGGTCGTGGGAGTATTCGACGCTAACGGTTCCGCGTTTGACTCTGAAATATGGACCGACAGCCGGGTGCTCAACGACATTCTGAAGCGCCCGAGTAATATTTTTCAGTCTGCCACCGTTCATCTCGAGTCGCCGAGTTCGTTCCAGGCGCTCAAGGATTCTCTTACGTCGGATCCGCGCCTGAATGTGGACGTGACACGCGAAATCGACTACTACGCCAAGCAGTCCACCACCATGACGACCTTGATCACCGTGTTAGGTGGGCTCGTTGCCGCGATCATGGCTATCGGAGCGGTCTTCGGCGCTCTCAACACCATGTACTCTGCCGTTGCGGAACGCGGACGGGAAATTGCCACCATGCGCGCTCTTGGATTCAATGCGTATTCCGTGGTCTTTTCATTTTTGGTGGAAGCGCTGCTAATCTCATTCATCGGCGGTGTGATCGGATGCCTTGTGGTTCTTCCGCTGAACGGCTTGACCACCAGCACCATGAATTTCCAGACCTTCTCCAACCTGGCCTTCGCGTTTAAAATTACGCCGGAACTCCTCGTCAAGGGCGTCATCTTCGCGCTGGTGATGGGAGTTGTGGGTGGTTTGCTTCCGGCCGTCCGCGCCGCCAGTCTGCCCGTTGCCACCGCGCTGCGCGAACTCTAGTGGGCTTTGGAGTGCGGCGGCTCGCCGCCGCTTTTCCAACCGCAACCAGTCTGCCGTTAGCGCCGTTCGGTTAAGCCGCACCTTCTAAAATTTCCGCTCCTCAATCCTCTGACTCTCTGGATTGTAATCGCAGAACCTGACCCACGTTGGCCGCACAACAAAATAGGTAATGCCCGGCCAGCTCTCCCGTACGGGTCCGTCCGGAAATGCGGCGAAATAGATCTTTTTGTACTTGGCCAATTCTTCTCCGGCTAACTCCTCGGCGAGCCCTTCATATTGCACGGAAACTTCCGTTGTGCAGCCCACGACCCAGGCGACGCGCGGATTTTTCTTCAAGTTCGGATATTTTCGCGAACTGTTCACCGTGTCGAAAATGACTTCCAATTGCGGTGTCACGGCCATGCCCATCAATGCGGCCTGCGGTTGCCCGCTGTCAGTGACAGTAGAGAGCACGGCTAGCCGCTCTTTGTTCATGAACGCGTATACTTCCTGGACATTCATCTTTAACCCCTTTGCTTCTAGCTACGCTGCTTGGCCCCAGTGGGACGCCCCATGTTACACTCCACTGTTTCCGGGAGACCCAATGCCGCAAGCGCTCCGCCCTCGGCACCACCATACTGCAATTCGTTTTCTCGCGTGTTTCGTATTTTTGTCAATTCTTCTTGCTGTGCCGATTTGCGCCCAGCAACTCTCTGATGATCTTCTGCACGGACTCTCCTGGCGGCTGATCGGAACCTACCGTGGCGGCCGGGTAACCGCGGTGTCGGGTATTGCCGGCGACCCCAAAACTTACTACATGGGAACGCCTGGCGGGGGCGTATGGAAGACCACGAATGGAGGCGTGACGTGGAATCCCATTTTCGACGAAGCGCATGTCGCGTCGATAGGTGATCTGGTGGTCGCGCCGTCGAACCCGAACGTGATGTATGTGGCGACGGGAGAACAAACGCCCGGCAACGGAGTGTGGAAGTCCAGCGATGCCGGAGCCACGTGGTCTAACATCGGAATCCGGGATTCGCGCACGATTCCGTCGCTGCTCGTTGATCCACACAATGCCGATATCGTGTACGTTGCGGCGATGGGTGGATTCGCGCCAGGTGAATCGCGCGGAATCTACAAGAGCACCGATGGAGGCAAGTCCTGGCGCAAGGTGTTTTTCAAAGATGATCGCACGAACGCCACGGAACTCTGCTTCGATCCCTCGAACTCCAGAAGCCTCTATGCGGTCATTCGTCCGATACCTCCGGATCGGGGAGAAAAACCTCCCGAGGGTGTGGACACCACGGTCTTGAAATCCACTGACGCCGGAGAAACCTGGTCGCCGCTCGCGGAGAAAGGGCTGCCCACGGAACGCCGCGGCCGCATCGGTCTAGCTGTCGCTCCTGCGCCTTTGACGAACCGCGTATTTGCGTTGATGCGCCAAGGACTTTTTCGTTCCGATGATGCCGGCGCTAACTGGCAGAGGATCACGGACGATCCGCGAATCCTCGGCAGTGAATATTTTGGGCGTGTGTACAGCGACCCCAGGGATCCAGATGTGGTGTACGTGATGCAAACATCCACGTACCGATCCACCGATGGAGGGCGCACCTTCGTGGCGTGGAAAGGTACGCCCAGCGGCGAAGATGATCACGTGATTTGGATCGCCCCCGAAGACACCAATCGAATCATCATGGGCACGGATCAAGGCGCGGTCGTCACGCTCGATGGCGGCAAGATCTGGAACAGCTGGTTCAATCAGCCCACGGGGCAATTCTATCGCGTCTCCACTGACAATTTTTTCCCGTACCGCTTATATGCGCCGCAGCAAGACTCCGGTTCCGTGGTAGTGCCATTTCGTTCGGACTTCGGGCAGATTAGCTATCGCGATTGGTTCCCCAGCGGCGCATTTGAGAGCGGCTTCATCGCTCCGGATCCCGCCAACCCGAACTTCGTTTATTCGGTTGGCTGGTATGGCACTGTGCTTCGTCGCGATCGTTCCACGGGCCAACTGCTCACGTTGTTCGTGCCGCCGGCGAACTATCGCGTCACTTGGGAAACTCCGCTGGTCTTTTCGCCGCGCGATTCCCACACGCTTTATTACGGCTCCCAGTTCGTGCTGAAGACGAACGACGGCGGTTCTACGTGGAAAGAAATTAGCGGTGATCTGACCACGAAGGCAGGTGAGACTCCGCCGCAAACCCCAAAGGGCGCGGCTGGTGGTCACGTCCCGTCGAAAGATGACTTGGATTCCGATGACGCCGGTGACGACGATGATCTAGACGCGCAGGCTCCCGCACGTGGCGCCCTTCAAACCATCGCGCCTTCTCCGCTTGACGCGAATCTGATTTGGGTGGGCAGCGCCACCGGGCTGATTCACATCTCGCATGACGGTGCTGGCTGGACCGACGTCACTCCTCCCGGTCTGCCGGAGCGTTCCACCATCAACGCCATCGAGGCTTCCCCGCATGACGCAAATACCGCCTACGCTGCGATCTTTGCCCGCCGTGATGATCATCCCTATTTCTTCCGCACGCGCGATGGCGGCAAGGCCTGGGAGAAAATCGTCACCGGCATTCCTGACTTTGGCATTGCCCGGGCTATTCGTGAAGATCCGGTGCGCAAGGGACTGCTTTTCGCGGGCACCGAATTTGGCGTCTATGCTTCCTTCGACTCCGGAGATCACTGGCAGCCGCTGCAACTGAATCTTCCCGCCGCCTCGGTTCGCGATCTGACGATTCACGGCGCCGATCTTGTTGCCGCCACGTTTGGACGCGGCCTCTGGATTCTCGACGACATCTCGCCGCTGCGGCAGATCAGCTCAGACGTTGCCGGCACACCAGTTCGCTTCTTTGCGCCTACTGCGGCTATTCGCGCGCGTTGGGACAATGATCCCGACACGCCGCTACAGCCCGGCACGCCCTTGGCGCAGAATCCTCCCGATGGCGCGCTGCTGTACTATTTTTTCAACTCGCCTCCCAAAGGCGAAATCACGCTGGATGTTCTGGATTCGCAAGGAACGAGAGTTGCGCATTTTTCCAACGTGCCTGCGAAAGAGTCCGCGTTACCCGCCAACGTTCCGGAGTTGTGGTTCTATCCTCCGGCGGCGCTGCCCATTGCGGCGGGCATCAATCGTTTCGTTTGGGATCTCCGGTATCCACACCCTGTTGCACTTCCGTACGGTTACTTTGGGGAACGACTTGCTTATACGGAATACTCGCTTCCGGATCATGCGGTACCCAGGGCGACTCCGCGATTCCAGCCGCCGGGGCCTCTGGTGGCTCCCGGTAAATACGATTTGGTTCTTACCGTGGAGGGCAAAACCTACCGGCAGAAACTCGATGTACTGCCCGACCCGCGCGTGAGCATGACTGCCGCGGACTATTCCGATCAACTGAATCTCTCGCGTCGACTTTGCGATTGGATGGACTCGACCGCAAAGTCGTTTGACGCTGTTGCGCTGGTTCAACGCCAGCTTGACGAACGCAAGAAATCCATCTCCCGCGTCTGCTCCCAAGGAGTTGACGGACGCGGTGTCCGACATGGAAAAACAGCTTAAGTTGCTCTCTGACGGCACACGGGATACCCCCGGCTTTGGGCCTTTGAATCGCGACCTGGGCCGAAACCTCGTCATGGTGCAAAGCGGCGACGTGCGGCCCACGGATTCCGCGCATGCTGCCGCGCTCGCGTCGTGCAAAGGCTTCGCGAGCAAAAGCGCCGAGCTAAACAAGGTCATGAACGAAACCATTCCCGCGCTAAACAAACTCTTCAGCGCGCAGAGTCTCGCGCCAATCACCGTCACCGTTCCTTCGGCCGGCCCTTCTTGCGCCCCGTAAAAGAAGGAAGGGCGCCGAGACGTTCGTCTGGGCGCCCAAGCAATTCATCTTTTGTCAATTTCTCTAGTCCTTCACTTTGTGCCAGGTGCTGTCGGGATTGTATTCCGTCATGGCCTTGGCGATCTCAGCGGTCTTCTCGCCCAGATCTTTTTCGTATACCACGCCATCCTGATTGATGATGAACGTCATTACCCCGCTCACCTTGTATTCCGCCGGATACGCTACCAAACCAACCCCACCGGACAAGTTCCCATCACTCAAATAATTCTTCGCGCCTCCCTTGGCCGCGGCTCCTTGTGCTTTCAGGATGCGATAGAGGTAACCGTGATAGGGCTGGCTTTTTCCACCCAATCCTTCGCCTTCATAGCCCTGTCCTCCGGCTTCGGCCAGGAACGGGCCGGCGGGACTGGTGGGTTCACCCTCCGCAGTTTCCCAGTACAAGCCATCCTGCTTTCCCGAACTGCTCATCAACCTCTGCGCGTAGATGCCAGCCGGTAAGCCGTCGTGACCCTCCGCGGCGTAATCTTTTTGTGCGTCAATGTAGCCACGGCACGCGGCGATGGCGCCCAGTTCATTGCGGCCGATGCGGCGATACAGCAGTTCTTCTTTTCCCGCGGCGGTGTCGAATCTCCACTTCCCTCCGTCGTTGACGATCGGGATTGGCATAGGCCAGTCGTTTGGTCCTACCTGCAGAATTCGCGTTTTGTCGTCCTCGGTCACAATGGCGTGTTTGGTCTTATACGATTTTACGAATTTTTCCATGCCCGTCTTGTCCTGCACCGGATCGCCGGAGTACACCAAGTCCTTTCCGTCATCACCCAGAACCGCAAGCATTTCGTCCTGGTTTCCATCCTCGGCGGCTTTTACCAGCGCGTGAATGGCTTCGGCCGGCGACGCGAAGGTCTTCTGGTCGACGGCCCACGTTGCGCGCGTGCCCATGAGCATCGACAGCAGCGCCAAAACCGTAAACTTATTCGCTATCCGCATCTTCATGTCTCCCGCAGATTTTCTTTTGGCAGTCATGGGTTACTGCCTCCTCTGGTGAGTAGCGGCGGGCTTGCCGCCTCCGGAGCGCTGCTGTGGTGCACCCATGCTTTGCCGCCCGCGATTGCTAGCCGTGCGGTCGGCCTTTGCGTTGCTGCCTCCCGCCAGAGCTCCGCCGTTGCTCGTTTGTGGACGGTTTGCCGGCTGCGTCGCGGGACGTGCGGCCGGTTGCGTATTTCCCGCAGGACGCGAGGTCGGCATGTTCCCGGCAGTTGGACGCGCAGCCGGTGTATTCCCGGTTGCTGGCCTCGATGTTTGCATATTTCCAGTGTTCGGGCGTGTTCCACCGGGCTGGCCAAATCCGCGATCGCCAGACGGATTCCTTGTGGGCGTGTTCCCAGTGTTCATGCGATTGTTAGCTCCCGCGTTGGCGCCTCCTGCTTTGTTCGCACCCTGATACGTGGTTTGTCCCTTCCAATTGTTGTTCGCTGCACCTGTGGCAGGCCGCTGAACGTTTGGATTGTTCGCAGCATTTCCGCCGGCGGGCCGCTGTACGGCAGCGTTTCCCGCATTTGCGCCGCCTGGCCGATTCTGTACATTCGCCGTATTCGGTTGACGATTGTTCGTCCCTTGATATGTAGTTGCTCCCTTGTAATTGCTGCTGCCGTTGTATTTCACACCGCGATTTGCTCCGGCATAGTTGCCCGCACTCTTGGCGTAGGCACTATTGGCGTTCGTGTTGTAGGGCACGGGCCTCGGCTTGTAATTCGGATTCAGATTGTTGTTGTTGTTGAAGCGGTTGTAGTAGTTGTTGTTTACGTTGATGTTCACATTCGTGTTCCCGTAGTGCACTGGCCGGTTGTACCCGTATCCTCCATGCCAGCCGCCGTAATACACGGGGTGGTAAGGCGGAGGATAGTAAGGTCGCGGTCCGTACCACACACCGCCGTGGCCCCACGCGGGATAATAATAAGTGTTGTTGTTAATCGCCGCGCCCACCGCCATTCCTGCTCCGAACGACAACAGCCCGATCAGTACCGCCGTGCCAGTGCTCACGCCTTCTTTTTCTTTCACCACCGTAGTCGAATTCGTGCTCGTGCTCGTCGCGGGCGCAGCCGCGCCTGTCGTTGTCGTGGTAGTCGTTGTTACGCCGTTTGCGGTGGTTGTTGTGGTCGTCGTGCCGAACACCTGGTCGGGATTGTATTGCGGCACATAGATAACTTTTGGATTTGTCGGCTCCAACTGCACAACCTGTTTGCCCTGATCCTGTTTCACGTCCACCGTCATCTGCGACGAACTCTTCAACGCCCCCGTGTCCACGGCCTGCGCGCGCAATCGCTGCACGGAGTCCAGCACCGCTTTCGGATCGGCCGCGTAGGCTGCGCCCAACTGCTTGGTCCAGTCGAATTGCGTGCACATCATGTCCACCACGGGCCCGAAATGCAGCAGCGCCATCATCACCGGCGTGAAGCCCGCTTTTTTCGAAGCTTCATCCAGCGCTGCTTCCTTCAATTTGCTGTTGTCGCCAACGGTAAGCCAATTACCGCCGTCCATCACTTCCTGCGGATTCACGGAGGCTTGCAGCATGATGGCCAGCACAGGATCGGGATACAACGCGATGGGAGCCAATAGCTCATCCAGTCCATCGGCCGTCAAACTCACTTGCGGCAGTTGTGTTTGTGGAGGATTCTGCGCCGCCGCGGCTTCGTTCTGCTGTTGAATCTGATCGGGCGTTGGCGCTTGCGCGTCTTGTCGCGCTTGCTGGTCCGTCGTCGCGGCCGGCGCGCTGGCCGGTTGTTGTGCGGCGGCTGCCGGAGGCACGCTGTCCTTCGAGCCGCAGCCGGCCAAGTCCGTTGTCCCTACCAGCAACACGAGGGTCGATATCCATGCCGTGTAAAATTGCATTCGTTTCATGATCTCTCACTTCCGGAGTCGGGGTTCCAGTAACGTCTCTGTATTCTCGAGATGTGGCGGAAACTATCTGGAAGGGCGGAAGCCAGCGACTTTCTCGCTTGGCGAGCATAGCACAACTCTGTGGAGTGTTCTACGAATCGCGGGTTTCGTTAGTTTCTTAGCGGCCGACTACGATTGCGCCGAGGTGTCGGGCACCACGGCTGGGTTGAGTGCCCGCCAGACCATGCGGTCTCGCGCTCTCTGGATAGCAAGATCTCGAAGCCCATCAGGTTTTCTTGAATTTCAGTGTCGGAGAATTTTGTCCCGGAAATCATGCGTTCAAATTCGCTCTTTGTGTACGCGCGTTTGAGCAGCATGAAGCGAAACGCAAGTTTGGTTAAAATCCCGTTCACGATGCCGAGATTCATCTCATTCACGGCTTGATTGATCGATTCTTGGGACGCGTCTCCTCGCAGATCGATGATCACCGCCTGTCCACCACGGGGTAAGAACACGATGCATCTCTTCGAGCGCACGCTGAGGCTCGCTGAAATTCTTGAAAGCCGCTCGACAAAGAAGGAAATTGAAGGACTCATTGGCGAACGGCATCTTGGAAGCGTTTCCGTGGCGAAAGTCCACTCTCACACCCGCTTTCGCGGCATTGGCGCGCGCGATTCCTACAAACGTCTCGCTGATGTCTAAGCCCGTGATTTGATAATTACCGAGCTTCGCCAATTCAATCGCAAAATATCCCGGCCCGGGAGCGACCTCAAGGACGCTACTTTGCGGTGGAATCCGTTCGGCTGTGCGCCGGGCCAGCGCTCTAAAGTCCTCAAGCGATTTTTTGGTGAGGGAGGCATACCACCTTGCAATGGCGCCCTCCATTCCCAAGCCTTTATAGGGTTTTGCAGTTGATGGGTGGGCCGACATGAGATCCTCCTTGTCTGGAGCGATCCTAGCCCGCCTTGCGAGCGCATCGAAGTCGCTTTCGGTGAACGCAAACTTGTGATCGGCGAATGCCCGCTTCTGACCGGTGAATCTAACCCAAGCCGAGCTAAACGCACTCTCCGGAGAGGTGAGGTAATGGAGGACACGTAGGGCAGAGCGACCAATCTGAAGAATCGAGCAGAATTACCACCACCGACTGAACTGAATAGATTCTATCCGCTGGCCGCGGCGCTTCCCTTGCTCGCGGACACGTCGGTATCGGTGACCGTCATGCCTACGGCGCGATATCTCACCAGCAGCAGCGTCAAGTCGTCCGCCTGGCGCGCCCCGCGCGCGAAATTTTCAACGGATTCCAGGATCGCTTTTTGTATCTCATCCAACTGCATGTCCGGCTTGCCCTGCAACACTCCGCGCAGGCGCGGCACGCCGTACAATTCTTCTTCCGGGTCCATCGCTTCGGTGACGCCGTCGCTGAACAGAACCATGGTGTCATTGGGCTGCAATTGCAGCGTAGTGGTGGTGAATTCCGCTTCCGGAACAAGACCAACCGGGAAAGAGCCTTCTGTGAACGCTTCTTCGACTGTGTCCTTACGGATGAGGATGGGTGAAGGATGCCCCGCATTGATGAATTCGAGCCTGCCCGCATCGTCCAGAATTCCGAAGAACATCGTGGCGTAACGGCCGACTTCCGCGTGGTCGCACAAGAAACGGTTGACGTGATTGAATACCCGGGCCGGATCCGTTCCCAAGGTCATGCCCGAGAGCGCTCCTTGCAACATGGTGGTCAGCAGCGCCGCTCCCAATCCCTTGCCGCTCACGTCAGCCAGCAAGAATGCGGTGCGTTTGTCGTCGAGAGGGAAGACATCAAAGTAATCTCCTCCCACTGACAAGCAGGGAAAATTCACGCCTGAAACCGACAGGAAAGGATACTCTCGGAAGTTCTTCGGCAGCAGCGCCTGCTGGATATCCCGCGCGATTGCGATCTGCTGCTCCAGCATCTGTCGTTCGCGTTCTTTCTCCACCAACCGCGCGTTGTCGAGAATGCTCGCCGCATCGGCCGCCAATGCGTCCAGAATCTGCCGGTCCAATTTGCTGAATGCCGTCGGACGCTTGGAGTCCAGGTACAACACGCCAAGAAATTCGCCGCGGCGCATATTCGCGGCAGAGCCTTCGCTGCTGGCGCGGGAAGTGGCGTACAAGGGGATGACCACCACGGCGCGCAGACCCTGCGCCACGATACTCGCGGCGGCTTGCAAGTTCATTTCCGCCTGCGCCAGGTCTTCGGTAATCACGGGTGACTGTTGTTTCACCGCGAGTTGAATTGCCGTACCGCTAGGCGCCATGCTTTCAGGAGGCAATCGCTGGGCGCCCGTGCGGCGTGCTAGTCGCACTTTCAGGCTTTCAATCCGGCCTTCTTCCGCCTCCAGGAGCAGCCCGCGATCCGCGTCGGTCACTGCTACGGCGTGGTCGATCATCTTGGCCAGCACGGAATCCAGCGGCAATTGTGAGTGCAGCAGCGCGGTGGCTTCCAGGAGCACATTCAGTTTCTTCAGGCCGCCGCCGGTGGACTCGGCGCTCGTCATATGATCGATGCGCGTCAGCAGTTGCGGGATCGATTCTTCCGATGTGCCGCTGGCCGCGCGGAACATCATCTGGTAGGAATCCTCCAGTCCAAAGGTGATGACGTCGCCGTCATTCAGGGCGCGACTTTCCACCTTCTCGCCGTTCACAAATAGCCCGCGTCGTTGCCCGCGGTCTTCCAGGTAATATTTGTTAGCTTCCACCACAATCGCGGCGCAATTCCGCGAGATGCGCCGGTCGGTCAGTTGCAGGTGATTTCCGGTTTCCGCGCCGCGCCCGATGAGAAAAGGAGTCTGCGTCACGCGAACATACTTGCGCGCGCCGTCCGGCGAAATAACTTCCAGAACCGCTTCCAGTTGCGACAACGTCTCCGTCATTCTGTATCCACCCTGCAGTGACCTGCCAAACCGCGAATTGTAGCACGCAGCCGCCCGGTCCGCCTTTCTTCTTGCTTCAGAGGGGGCATCCCCGCCAGAATACAGCGGCGCCCCGATTCGACGGGCTTTCCGCCACTTCACTACTGAGGATTCTGTGCATGTTGAGCCTGCTCTCAACGCTCCACGCCAAGTCTTTCCCTCTGCTTTTTGCATTTTTTGCCAGTGGCGAGCTTTCTCATGCCGACCCGGTCGTTCCCATTCTCATTGCTTCCATCTTCATTACGTTGGGAGCCGCGCTTGGTGGACTGCTGATGAAGTGGCTGAAGCAGCCGGCAGTGCTTGGCGAACTGCTGGTCGGGCTGCTTGCGGGCAATCTCGGGTATTACTTCGGGAATCCGGCGGTCACGGTGCTACGCGAAGGCGACAATCTTTCGCGCATTGCCGCGCTGGCGCTGACTCAGCCGGTGACTTTGTCTGAGGCGACGCACCGGGTGCTTGCTCCGGGACCGCACACCGATCTGATCGCCTCGCTACTCTCCGGGCCGCAAGGACAGAGCTACATCTACGTGTACTCATTTATCGACGTAGTCTCGCGGCTGGCGATTCTAGTGCTGCTGTTTCTCGTGGGCTTGGAAATCAGCCTGGTGGAGATGAAGCGCGTCGGCAAATATGCTTCCTACGTTGCGATTCTCGGCATCATTCTGCCGATGCTTTTGGGCATGGGCACAATGAAATTCCTGCATCCCAATAGCACGCTAGCGGCGGACCTGTTTATCGGCGGGATTCTAACGGCAACCAGCGTGGGAATTACGGCTCGCGTACTTCGCGATCTGGGGCGCGATCGAACCGAGGAAGCACGCATCATCCTTGGGGCAGCGGTGATTGACGATGTGCTATGCCTGATCGTTCTGGCGGTCGTCAGCGGCCTCGCGGTTACCGGCACAATCAGCATTGCGTCGATCGCCATTACCACAGGGAAAGCCGCGCTGTTCCTGGTGGCTTCTCTGGGGATCGGAATTTGGCTAACTCCCAAGCTGGTGCGGCGGCTTGCGACTACGGGTGTGCAGAACCTCAAGCTGTTGTTCGGCGTGAGCTTCGCGCTTCTTTTTGCGTGGCTCGCGAACGTGGCGGAATTGGCCACGATTGTGGGTGCGTTCGCGGCAGGAATGGTGTTGAACAGCTTCTTCGACCAGGAAATCGAAGGTGCGTCGCTGCACGAACTTTTGTCGCCGCTTGAATCGCTGGTGGTACCGCTGTTTTTCGTGTGGATGGGAATTCAGGTGAAACTCGAGACGATGGCGAACAAGGATGTGCTGATTGCCGGACTGGCGCTTACCGTCGTGGCTATCGCGGGGAAAGTCGCCGCTGGCTGGGGCTGCCCGCCCACGCTGAATCGTCTGGCGGTTGGATTTGGCATGATGCCCCGGGGAGAAGTGGGACTCATTTTCGCGGGCATCGGAAAGGGAATCGGCGTAGTGGACGAGGGACTCTTTTCCGCGGTGGTCTTACTGGTAATGGTGACCACAGTTCTCGCCCCGATCATGTTGCGCGCAACGATGGGCAGCAGCCCCGCTGCGACGGCGACGCCTTCCGGCGGGCACGACTAAAAAAGTACATTACTTATCGGCTGGTGGCCAGGCGGCGCTCTACGTATTCCTTCACGTAGGCCTCAAACGCGTCGTCCAGCTTTTTTGTGAGTGCTCCGGGTTGCCCCGATCCGATGGTCTTGCCGGCGATTTCCGTCACGCCGATCACGTTGCGGTTGGTCGATGTGACGAAGACTTCATCGGCCTCGTAGAGATCCTCCAGGCGCAAGGTTTGCTCCGCCACGCTGGTGCCGGCATCGGCCGCAATCTCCAGCAACACTCCACGGGTCACGCCCTCCAGACAACCCGAATTCAGCGGAGGTGTCAGCACTTTGCCGTTCTTCGCGGCAAAAATGTTCGCCGCGGTACACTCGCTCACTTCGCCGCGTTCGTTGAGCAGCACCACTTCGTCAAATCCTTCGCGCTGCGCTTCTGCGGCAGCCCATACGCTGTTCAGCCAGGAAATGGTTTTCACGCCAGCCAGCGGCGAGGCCGCGTGACGCCCGTGCTGACGGATGGCTAAGCGCACCGCATCGGGATAGTGCGGAAGATCGGCGGTGGTAATCACCAGGTCCACTTCCTGGAATTTTTCGTCGCTTTTCCAGTAGCCCGGGGAATTCCACACCAGGTAGATGCGCGCGCAACCGGTTTGCACCTTGTTGGCGCGAATCACTTCCTGCAAATGTACGCGAACTTTAGCGCTGGTATAGCTGAGTGGGACGCGCGTGAGTGCGGCATCTTTTTCCAGCCGCCGCCAGTGGCGCTCGTAGGCGAATGCTTCGCCTTGCACAATCCGTGCGGTGGTGAAGAGCCCCCAGCCGCAGATCAGGCCTGCCTGGCCCGGCGACCACCGCGCCTTCTCCACTGGCACCAGTTCGTCGTTGTGAAACACAAATCGATGGATCACGTCGCCACCTGGCCTCGCTGCACGAAATAGTTGCTGCTCACATTGTACCGAACCTCGGCGACCACTGCCCAGAGAAGGAGGGCGACGCTCGAGTGGTCAGGGGCGCCGGGGATGACATAGCAGGAAAAAGGGAATGCGCGGGTGTGTCATATGCCCTTGCTGAAAGCGAAGGAATGTGCGAAAAGGAAATCGTTATGACTACCCTACTCGATACACCCACATCGAAATTCCTGGCCCTCGGCCGACTGGTGGGCAACACGCCCATGGTCACGATCCAGTATCACTACCGCGGCTGCGACCGGCTCATCTACGCCAAAAGCGAATACCTGAGCCTGACCGGCAGCATCAAGGACCGCATGGCGCTGCGCATCCTCCAGCAGGCCTACACGGAGGGAAAGATCGAGCCTGGCTTTACGATTGCCGAGGCCACTAGCGGCAATACCGGAATTGCATTTGCGGCGCTGGGCCGCATGTTGGGGCATCCCGTAAAAATCTTCATGCCAGACTGGATGAGCCAGGAGCGCGTGCAACTGATCAAGAGTTACGGCGCGGAAATCGTGTCGGTCAGCCAAAAGGATGGCGGGTTCCTGGGCAGCATCCGAATGTGCGAGGAATTTGCAGCGTCGCGCAAGGACGTGTTTCTACCGCGGCAATTTTCGAACGGCGCGAATGTGGATGCGCACGCCGAGACCACCGGTCCGGAAATCTGGTCGCAACTGATGAACGTTGGAAAGAGGCCAGAGGCATTTGTGTGCGGCGTTGGAACAGGCGGGACGGTGATGGGCGTGGGCAGGTATCTCCGCGAGCATGACGCCGGGGTTCGTGTGCACCCAGTAGAGCCGGCGGAATCGCCAACGTTGAGTACAGGCTGCAAGGCGGGTAGCCACCGGATTCAAGGGATTTCGGACGAGTTCATACCCGCGATTGTTCAACTCAAAGACTTGAATGAGGTGATCTCCATTCACGATGGCGATTCGATTCTGATGGCGCAAAAGCTGGCCAACACACTGGGACTGGCCGTGGGGATTTCCTCGGGATGCAATTTTCTCGCCGCCGTGCGCGCGCAGGAAATGGTGGGTCGCGACGCGGTGGTAGTGACGGTCTTCTGCGACGACAACAAGAAGTACCTGAGTACCGCGCTGACGAATGAGGAGCCGGTGAAACCGGAATATAAGACGCCAGAGATCGAACTGCTCAGCGTAGGCACGGTCGGACGCGCCTGCGAATTCTGCCACTGAAGAGTAGTCGCCCCCCCCCGGTGACCTCCACCGATATTGTGCGCGCACCGCAGCCTTGTCATTCCGAACGGAGTCTCCGGAGTGAGGAAAATCCCTCTTCGATCGACCCGCCGGGAGGAATTCCTCGGGCAAGTTCAGCGCTATGAATGAACGCGATGTCAGCCTACTTCGCCACGGGACTCATCGGGACGATGAATTGGCAGCCGAGCAGGTACTGGTAGAGATGATCCAGCGGCTCCGGTGGATGTAATTCATGAGCATGTACTAAGCCGTCTGTGGCGTTCCATTTCCAATCCGGCATTTTGCCGGACGCTTGCCATTGCTGCAGATTTGCTTCCGGCATTGGGAAAACACTGAGACGCACATTTTCGCGGAATAGCTTCGCCAGGCCCTCCAGCAAGCTTCCACCGAGATCCTTGTAGCGGTCCTGCAGCGCCCAGATCGTAATCGATAGTCCCACCGCAAAATGGATGCGCGCCTTGGTGAATCGGTTCACAAACGCGCACATCTTGTATAACTCCTGCTCCCGAAAAACCAGCACCCCGCTTCCCAATTTATGCAGTTCCTCCACGTGTTCAACAATCTCTGGAGCGGATAAGGGAGACTGCGTGATGGGATTGCCTGCTCCACTAAGACAAAAGAAGCCGATCGCGCCCTTGCTTTGCGCAACCTCCTCTTGCGGAATTTGCGCCAGGGTGGTCTGGATCAGTTCGCGCGTGAAAATACTGGACGATATCGAAGGCCCCGGGCGCGAGCACGACGGCTTTTTTGTAAAGCACCTCATCGGGCGGCAGGATTTTGCCATCGACGGGGAACACGATTGCCTCCGCCAGACCCAACGTGATGAGCGAAGCGTGGAGAAGACGGCGATCCCACTTCTCAAAGGCCGGGCCCGATAGCTCCACGCAATCGATTTCGATGCGCGACAACGGAACATCTTCGGCCACACTTTTCAGGAACTCCTCCGGGGCGCCCAGATGATGAAACACGGCGTAGATCAGATTGACGCCCAGAACTCCAATGGCCTCTTGCTGGTGAAGGTTTGAAGGGTCCTGCAGATTGACGTGCAGAACAACGTCGCTGGCTTCACCTCTCGGGTGAGTCTGGAAGCGTACGCCGAGCCAGCCGTGGCACTCGTTGGTGCCAGAAAAATTGCGCGCCGATATCGTGTCGACGAACGAGAAGAACCGTGTTGTGGCGCCCCGGGTCGCGTTCAACTGCGACAGAAGTTGCGCCCACTCATTGTCCAGCATGGCCAGCAGCCGAGGTTGCGACACATAACGCGTGCCGGAGCCGTACAGATCGTCGCTGACTTCCTTGTCGTACGCAGAGATGGTCTTCGCCACCGTGCCGGAAGCTCCACCAACTCGCAGGAACCAGCGCGCGACTTCCTGCCCGGCGCCGATTTCGGCGAACGAACCAAAAGCGCTGGCGTCCAGGTTCAGTGAGAGCGCTTTCTGGTGCGCGTCGATTTTATCGGGAGTGGACATGGCATGGCTCCGGGCGAGGTAAGCGACGAATCTATCATTGCGAACGGAGTGGGACAAGCGCCGGATGCTTTTGCCGTTTCGGGGCAATTGACGACGCGCTTGCCACGATAGCGAAGGTACGAGCGCACCGCCCTGGTCAGGCCGAAGGCCACCGCGCCGATCATCAGCACAGCAATCGCTGCGAATCAGAGTGGGAATATTCATGAGATCTCCTAAACCGGCTGGAGGAAAACCGGGACTCCCGTAACGAGAAAACGCAGGACCGGGGCCAAAGCGGGGGAATGAGAAAAGAGATTGCCAATGATTGAAAAAGAAGAGGTTAGAAGCGTTGTCCGGGCCAGCCAAGGATTTGGGCAGGCCTGAAAGCGGCATTCGCCGCAGCCGCAGTGCGTGTTCTGACAGAAGACTGAGCGGGACAGCGCGAGGGGAATGCGTGCTTCCGCAGCACCTCGGACGGACTAGGACTCAGATGGGGAAGCGGCGGATGGTAAGTGCAATTGGCAATCCGACGCAGAACATGTGAATGACGATGCCGATGAGCATTAGCGACATGGAGAACGGGCCTTTGTGAAACGCGGACGAAGGCAACACGACATATTGCATGAAAAAGTAAACCGCGATACCGAACAGGAATCCGGAGGTCACCGCGTGCCGGGTAAGGAATCTCAGCTTGCGGCTCGTCGCGTAAAACACCGAGGCCGCGCCAAGAGCGATCACGAAATGCAAAGCCAGCCCCAGCACGGCGGTTTTCGAGCCGCCGCTGTATGCATTGGGGCCGAGGACTCCGCTGGCGATGCCTTGCAGGATTCGTATTGGCTGGGCGCCGTACTGGCCATACACAAAGAAAGCTGCGGTGATATCCAGGATTCCGGCGATCAGGCCAGCCGTCAGTGTTGCGGATACCGCGCGACGCTGCATCCGCGCGGTCACGGAAGAAGGTTCGGACATGGGCGGAGCGACCCTCCAACAGGAGATGGAATGCGGCGCTATCTTACGACCAGAAGAGGACAGGGTCGAGAAGATTCGGGGGAGGTGCCCAGCCTGGTTAGAAATGTCCCCCTCTTTGGTCATCCCAAAACGTCGTTGGCAAAACCATTGAATGCCAACTCGGCGGAGAATGGACCAACGGGTGGAAGGTGCGATTGGCGGATACCTTCCAGCAGCCTTACCATTCCCTGCGGCGCGCGAATGAATTTGCCTCCCCCGACAATTGCCCAAGATCGATATGATTGCCCGTTGGCGTGGCGAAATTGTTCATCGGAGCAGAGGCCGAGTACATCAGGAAGATGCTGACCAATCGGGTAAGTAACGCTTTTTCGCGGATGGCTAACGCCACATCTAGAAATCCGCATCCAGAAAGTTCCGGCAGGATGGCGGGATCAATACAGTTATCGAAATCCGCTGTTCGCGCGGCAAGAAATTCTCGCTTGACAGGAGCGTGAGTCGTGCATACTATTTTGCTCTAGGCCTAGACCAATATGCCCTCGGTCGTGGTCTGGAGAGCAACCCCCATGAGGACTCGCGAGCATCGAGATCTTTTTCCTGGCGCTCTGGAAATGATGATCCTGCGAACCCTGAAGCGCCAGCCTCTACACGGTTACGCCCTGGCGCAGTACATCAAGCAGACCTCCAACGATTTGTTGCAGATTGAAGAAGGGTCGCTGTATCCAGCGCTGCAACGTCTTCTGAAGGAAGAATTGGTTAAGGCGGAGTGGGGCGTTTCCTCCACAAATCGCCGCGTCCGGATTTACAAGCTCACTGCCGCGGGAACTAAGCATCTGGAGCGAGAGGTTTCGCGTTTCGAGAGGATGCTCGACGGCATCACCCGCGTGCTGGCGCCGGGTGAACTATGAGTTGGATCCAGCAGTTATTCTCGCGCCGCCGCGTGTACGACGAGCTCTCCGAAGAAATTCGCGAGCACCTGGAAGAAAAAATCGAGGAATTGCTTGCGGGCGGCATGTCCAGGAAGGAAGCCACTGCGGCGGCTCGCCGGCAATTCGGCAACGTCAGTCTGGCGGAAGAAGAAGGCCGCGAAGTGTGGCAATGGCCTTCGCTGGAGAGCTTCCTTGCTGACGTACGTTTCGGCGCGCGCACATTGCGCAAATCTCCGGTCTTCACCGCGATTGCTGTATTGACACTTGCTTTGGGCATTGGTGCCAACACCGCGATTTTCAGCCTTGTGAATGGAATCCTGTTGGTTCCGCTGCGCTATCCCCATGCCGATCAACTGGTCAGCATCACTGGCGCGTATCCCCGAGGCGGGCTGGTGGCCATGAGCCAGCAGGTGCGCACCATGTACGTGGCTGGCTATGCCGAAGGTCACGACTTCAACTTGACCGGCCAGGGCGAACCTGTGCGTCTCACGGGCACCTTGGTCTCTGCGGAACTACTTTCGATCCTGGGTACGCAGCCAGAACTGGGGCGAGTCTTTGAGCAGGGGGAGGACAAGCCTGGCCAGGACAGTTACGTGATTCTGAGCCATGCACTCTGGCAGCAGCGCTTCGCATCTGACCCATCCGTTATTGGCCGCTCCATCGAGCTAGACGGTGTGGGCCGCCAGGTAGTTGGTGTGATGCCGCCTGACTTTCGCTTCCCGTCCACAAAAGCACAAATATGGATCCCGCTGCACAACGATCCGCGAAGTACTGTCGACTATTGGGCAAGCGACTACATGCCCGTGATCGGGCGCCTTCGTCCAGGTGCTACGCCTCAGCAGGCGCAGGCCGAAGTTCGGATCTTCCAGTCCCACGTGGGGGCCTTATTTCCCTGGCAAATGCCCGCAAGCTGGAATGCCGACGTCGGCGTCGTACCGCTGCAGGATGGTATGGTCGCCGATATTCGAGTGCGCTTGCTTCTGCTGTTAGCGGCGGTCGCGCTGGTGCTGTTGATCGCGTGCACCAACGTTGCCAATCTCACGCTTTCTCGCGCCGCCACCCGGGAAAAGGAAGTCGGCATTCGCGCGGCGATGGGCGCGGGTCGCCGAAGAATCATTCGGCAGCTTCTTACGGAGAGTGTGCTGCTGGCGTCCTTGGGTGGAGTGCTTGGGTTGGCTTTTGCGGCGGAGGGACTCTCTTTGCTCAAGTCGTTGCTTCCCGCGGACACGCCGCGCTTGATGGACGTGCACATGGATTGGCGGGTGCTTGCCTTCACCGGGGGCTTGGCGATCTTGACGGGGATCCTTGTGGGCTTGGCTCCTGCTCTGCATATTTCGCGTGGTGCTCTTGTGGAATCGCTCAAATCCGGCGGGCGCGGTACCGCAGTTTCCGTGTCACATCGCCTGCGCAGTGGACTCGTTGTTGGGGAGATCGGGCTTGCTGTGCTCCTGGTCATTGCCGCTGGCCTCATGATCCGAAGCTTCTGGGCGCTGTCGCATGTCGACCCGGGCTTTCGTTCCGAGCACATCTTGACCGCTCGTATCACACCCAATCAATCGTTCTGCGGCGATGCGGCGCGCTGTGTCGCGTTCTATCGGAATGTTCTCGATCAAGTGCAAGCCTATCCCGGCGTCAGTGGCGCAGCCTTGGTGAATACTCTTCCCCTCGGCGGCAGAGTGACGAAGCGCTCGCTGGAAATCGAGAACTTCGTCGATCCCGCCGGCAACATTGCTCCGCTCTTCTGGCTCAATATGGTCACTTCCGAGTACTTCCGTGTTATGGGCATCTCCATCCTCTCTGGCAGGGGCTTTACGGATGCCGACGCCTCGGGTGCTCCGGTCGCTCTCGTGACCGCGGAGACTGCGCGGCGCTATTGGCCCAATCAAAGCGCGGTAGGCAAACATATCAGACTCGTGGACCAAAAGGACTGGCGCACCATCGTTGGCGTCATCTCTGATGTTCGCGCTTACGATCTCCAGCGAAACATTCCCAAGTGGATCGAAGGAACTGCGTACGTACCTTACAATCCCGCGGCCACTCTCGAAGATAGACGTATGCCGTCCGAGATGACCATAGCCATCCGCACCGCCTCGGATGACTCGCAGTTCGCAACTTTGTTGCGTGAAAGCGTCGCCACGCTCAACCACGAGGTTCCCGTCAGCGAAGTGCGAACCATGGGCGCCGTTGTTTCCGAAGCCGTCTCCGCACCGGCATCCACAACCTCTCTGTTTATTGCCTTCGCTGCCGTGGCGCTGCTGCTGGGCATCATCGGCGTTTACGGAGTTCTCTCCTTTTTGGTCGCACAGCGCACGCGCGAGATTGGCCTGCGCATCGCGCTGGGAGCGCAGCGCGGCGACGTGCTGTATCTGATCATGAAAGAAGGGGCCAAATTCTCACTAGCAGGAGTAGCCGTTGGGCTGATCGGCGCATTATTAGTTACGCGTTTGATGTCCAGCGAACTCTACGGCATCAGCCCGCTTGATCCCATCACGTATGTAGGCGTGGCCGTGGTGATGGCTGCGGTCACGTTGATGGCGTGCTACATCCCCACGCGGCGCGCGATGCGCGTGGACCCCATCGTGGCATTGCGGTACGAGTGAGGTCTGTGCACGAGAATGCGGATTCATGAAGGGTAGTTAGCGCTGGGTGAGCTATGGGCTGGTTCCGACAACTATTGTCGCGGCGCCGGATCTACGACGACCTCTCTGCGGAAATTCGTGAACACCTTAAAGAAAAGATCGATGAACTCGTGGCCGGCGGTATGTCCCGGAAAGATGCCTCCGCCGCCGCCCGCCGCGAGTTTGGCAACCTACATTAATAGAAGAAGACAGCCGCGCTGTGTGGGGCTGGACGGCCATCGAGAGGTTCTTCGCGGATATCCGCTACGGGCTACGAACCATGCGGCGCAATCCCGGGTTCACCGCTCTCACGAGTTTATCGCTGGCGTTAGGAATCGGTGCCAACACGACCATCTTCAGTCTGATTAATACGTTGATGCTACGGACTCTTCCGGTGCGTGACCCCCGTCAACTTGTAGCGCTGCTGCACCATTATCCGGCCCCGGATGAGGCTCACGACAATACTTTTTCTTTGCAGACCTACCACTGGATGCGCGGCCACAGTGATGTGTTTTCCGGGCTGATTGCGTCTTCGTACAAACCACTGCAAATGCGAGGCGATGGGCGGGAATCGCAAATCGTGAATTGCGGTTTTGCGGAGGGCAGTTTTTTTCGCTTCTCGGTGTGAATCCCGCGCCCGGCCGGTTGAGCGGGCCGGAAGACGATCAATCGAGTCAGCCGTCTCCAGTGGTAGTTCTGAGTTGGTCGCTCGGGAAAATGTAGAGCTGGCTTTCATGCCAGTAGTCGGCTCCTGTAGCTCAGGCCTTCAGGCCTGAGGGTTTTGCGCCCGATAGCGCTCGCAGTTCGGGAATGAGGAGCGAAGCTCACGCGAATGAGGTGGGAAAACCTTCGGCTACTGTGGCGGCAGTTGCAGTTGCGATCCGACCTGCAAATGCAGGTAATCGGAGATTTGCGGATTGGCACGAGCAAGTCGCTGCCAATCAGAACCGCGGCCAAGATGAATCCGCGCGAGAGACCATAGCCTGTCGCCAGGTTGAACTGTAATCATTGGCGCCGAGCCGCGCACGGTTCTTGATGCGACCGCCGCAGGGACGACTACTGTGCTGCCGGCCGCCAGAGAGTCCGGATGCGCGGCGAGGCCCGGGTTCAAAATGAGAAGTTCCGGCCAGCGCGCACCATCACCCAGATAGCGGCGAGCCATTCTCCACAGGGAATCGCCGGGGCGCACTTGAAGTAGCTGGAAATCTCGACTGGGCAGCAGCATCGATGGGTTTACGCTCGGCGGAAACGATACAGCAGAGGGCATCGTCGGACGTGGTGAAAACGGTGAAACGCGGGACGACGCTGCGGACCGGTGCGGTGGCGCAGGTGAAGGTGAAGGTGCGACGACAACCGGCGCTGCCACCTTAGGAGGCGGGAGCAACGGAGCAACCGAGGGCTTTGGCTCGGCAAAGGTGCTGGACGGGAGTTCAATTCGAAATGGAGCCGGGGCTTTCTTTGCCGCGGCCGCTTCCGCTTCACGCGCGGCTTTTTCTTTGCGATACCGGCGCGCAACCTCGCCCAACGATTCCGGCGGCGGGTTCGTCGCATCGACAGCTGGCGGCTTCTTCGCTGCCGGAGTCGGCACGGGCAATTCTTTGCGGCGTGCTTCGGCCAACTTTTTGTCTTCGGGCGTGAGGATGCGCGCGCGCTTCAAATCTACATCGGTATAGACATGGTGAGGAGTGGTAGGCTGCTGCGAGTTCTGGGCTTGCTGTTGACGCGCGGCTTCGGCCACATCGTGATCTTGCGCCGATAAATTGGAGCGGAGAGACAGAGGGGCCAGCAGGCAGAAAAGGGCGACTCCTGGCCGCAACAAACTCGCACCGCGAATTGGAAGATGCAGCGTCATCGACCGAGCGCGCTACAAGTTCACCGGGGGGGACAGGGCCGGTTACTGCGGAGCAGTCTGACGCGGAATTCTGCCGCGTGCAATAGCTAAATGTCTCAGAAAGTAATCACCCTCCGGGAGTGCCATCCGGTATCGAATTAGGCTTGAAAATCACCCCTTGGCTGGATCGCCCATTCGTCAGCACGTATGGATTGCTGAAGCGCAGATGCCGCACGCAGCAGCGCTCTTCCACGCAAGATTGCGCCGACAACCACTTCCAATCCACGGAACCCTTGCCGAGATCTGGATTGACCATGAAATATCCAACCGGGAATGCAGTAAGGTTTTGAAAAAAAATGGCTGTCCCTGTGAAGGCGTCACGCGAAAGTCGCGGAAGCCCTCCTCAACGATCACGCGCGCGCCGGGGATTTCGTCCCACGCCACGGGAATGCCGAACCACGGTTCATTCGAGCCCAGCGGCCCACACCAATCAGAAGGCAGGAGCATTCTCGCCGGCGAACTTCGCGTTGAAGTAAGCAACCAATCGCCCCACTTCCTGGCTGTGCCCGCGTTCAAAGCGGTGCGAATCGTGTTCGGTTTCGCGCGAAAGAACCAGCGGCCGAATCTGCAGAAAGCCGAATTCAGAGATCTCTGCCGGTTCGCGCGCACACGCTTCCGTGCGGAGTGCACTGCCTCCCGGCGCGCTCAAGCCCCACTGTCGCAGCAGTGGAGGTGTGCCTTATGGCGAACAGTAAAGTGGCCGTCCTGGCTGGTCCGGGCTTCGGCAATTACACTCAGCTTGAAAAGGTCCTGCCCAATGATTACAGCAGCGCACTGACCGGCCGGAGACGCCCATTCAGTTTCACATCATCAACAATCACAACAAACACGCCGTAGATGGTCAGATCGTCCAGGCGGCCACCAAGTGCAAGAGGGCCGCGCTGAAGAGGCAACTGGAAATGTCCGGCCAGACGGACTTCCTGAAATTCCCGTATCACCAGGGA
The DNA here is from genome assembly GCA_963792145.1 of Candidatus Acidiferrales bacterium. Classification (GTDB taxonomy): domain Bacteria; phylum Acidobacteriota; class Terriglobia; order Acidiferrales; family UBA7541; genus Acidiferrum. The sequence goes on along the minus strand of CAWBVH010000052.1, from coordinate 90,434 downwards.
ATCATCAAGAACGAAATCCCGCTGAGCATCGGCGGAGGAATCGGACAGGAGCGCACCATGATGCTGCTGCTCAGGAAAACGCATCTTGGCGAAGTGACGGTTAGCGTATGGCGCAAAGTGTAAAGGAGATCTGCGCCAAAAAAATATCCACGTGCTGGACTAATACGAAGAAATAAGCGGATGCGGGCAATCGGTCAAAGTGCTAACGGAGCCGGTTGCCCGTTTTTTGGGGATCTGTCACTAGTGGGAATTTTCGGGCGACGCAGTTTGCTCTGTTCCTCGCCACAGCAGCGCGCCGTCATCCTGAGAACCGCGGCGTTTGCGACCCGAAGGATCTCAACCCAGGCATTGGGCTCTTTGGCCGTGAATATGAATAGAAGACACTCTCGTGAATGCTCGGCCTCAGTGCCCCAGGAACTTCTCGATCTTGTCGAGTTCCTTGTCCGCCAAATCAAAATACTTTTGCGCGTTGGCGGCGTCATTAGCCTTCAGGGCGGCATCGCCTTTCGACAGATACAGCTGCATACGCTCTTGCGCTGACGCGATATCGGCCCGCAGGTTATATCCCGCAGCCACCTGTTGCTTGCGCAGGGTGTCAACGCTTTGTGAAGCCGCCGCGGCGCGAACATTCAGCTTGTCGGCCTCGTCTTCGAGCTTGGCCAGCTCTTCCGGCGAAGGCCCTGGTGGAGGGGCGGGCGCGACATCCTGCTGAGCGGCGCCGTCGTGGAACGGTTTTGGATTGCCATTCGCCACGGCCGCACTAGCCGCACGCGGCGGAAGCACGCCAAGCGATCCGACTTTGCCCGACATTTTCACTGAACCCGTATTCGCGTCCACGTGGATGCTGCCCTTAGGCGAAGTCATAGACACATTTCCGTCCGAACCCACCTGGAGACTTCCCTGATCGCTCTGAAGTGAAACGACCGGCGCGTCGGGAGTGGTTTTGGTATCTGCCGGGGACGGCGTGCCGGGCGTCGGCGTAGCGGCGTTGCTCGCAGTCGAGCCGGAGTTCGCGGTAAAGACTGCCTTGCTCGGGTCGGCATGCGTACCCATGCGCCGTGGGATGTAAACGCCGGCGGCGATCAGAACGCCTACACCCAACACAGCACCAAGAGCCAGCCACACACCTCGACCGGCACCGGAAGGCCGCGCAGCAACGGGAGGCGGAACCTGCGACGCTGTCGATACCGGCGCGGCTGGCGTCGCTGGGCACAGACGCGGGCGTGCGCGATGGCGCGGCGACCGTGGATATACGGGGTGGTAGCGGCGTTTCCACCAGGGTCGTGGCCGAGGAAGGTTTCGGCGTTGCTGCCGGTTTCGGAGTCGGTGTCAACGTGGTGTCGGCCACGGGAAGCGGAGACACTGGAACGGTTTTCAGTGCGGCACGAAATGCATCCGCGGACTGGAATCGCTCCGCCGGATCCTTGGCCATCGCCATCATAATAATTTCGTTCAGCGAAGCGGGCAGATCGTCCCGCAAGGTAATCGGAGGCGTGGGCACTACGTTCAGATGTGCGGTCATCAACGAGTACTGCGAATCGCTGTGGAACGGCAATTTGCCGGTGAGCAATTCGTACAGCGAAATACCGAACGAATAAATGTCGGAACGCGCGTCGGCGGATTCACCGCGCACTTGTTCCGGTGGCATGTAATTCAGTGAGCCCAGCGTGGTGCCAGTGGAAGTGAGTGTGCCGTCTGTGGACGAGCGCGCGATACCGAAGTCCATCAGCTTCACAATTCCTTGTGGCGTCAGCATCATGTTGGCCGGCTTGATGTCGCGATGGATGATGTTCTGTTTGTGCGCGTAACTGAGCGCCGAGAGAACCTGGTCGGCGTAGTTGACCGCTTCGGATGTAGAGATAGGAGCGCGCGCGATGCGGTTGGACAGCGTTTCGCCTTCCACGAACTCCATGATCATCACCAATTGATTTTCGTGCGTCAGCGCCGTGCGCAAGGCCGCGATATTGGGATGGTTCAACGTGGCCAACAGGCGGATTTCGCGCAGGAAGCGATCGGCGAGACTCTGATTCGAATGCAAGTCGGGCAATAAAATCTTCATTGCCTCGATGCGATCGGAAATGACGTTGCGGACTTTGTACACCTTTCCCATGCCGCCGGCGCCGAGGATTGAAAGGATTTCATAATCGCCAATGTGTTGCCCGGGTGTGAATTCAGCCGTCATGGAAACCTCCGGTGAATAGGTCGGTGAAGGAAAGAATACACCAAATAGAGACCGCTAAAATAGAAACGAGCCCGCATACACTTTTGCGGGCTCGCGAAGTTATGGCAATTTGTTAAGACTTAGGGAGTTTTCACCACGTCGCCGACCTTGGCTGGGCCGGAACCGCTGAATGTGACCGTGGCCGAATCATTGTCCGCTTCAGTGACCGTTGCTTCGCCAACTTTATCTTCCACGGATTTAATGACTTTGCCCGTCGCGGGATCCTTCACGGTGCGCACCTGGCGCGAAACGATCAGCTTATCGCCCACGTGCACGCCGGATTTCTTGCCTACATTGATGATCAGAGTGCTGCCGGAAACATCGGCGACCAGGCCGTTGACTTCCATTTTGACGGTGGGGATTTTGTCAACGGAGGCATCGAGCTGTGCGCCGGTGTCGTCGACGGCCTTGTGAACGGCTTCGCCGAGGATGGTGTTCGAGAAGTTGCTGCTGCCCATGTCGAGGCTGCCGCCACCTCCTCCGCTCCACCCGCCGCCGCCGCCGAGAAGGGCAGTGCTGGAGCGCGTCGATTCGCCGGTGCCTGTAACCGCTACCAGGATTTCTCCGGTTGAGGTATTAATCATGCGCGCGCTGACTCCCACCACTGCTTTCGCTTTGCTGGTGCCCACGCCGCCAAGTCCGAATCTGCCCAAACCATAGCCGCCGCCGCCCACGTTGGTGTGCTGATCGTCGCGGCCAAACTGCGTGATCGATCCAATGATGATGCAGTCTATGCCAAGGATCTTTCCGATCTTCGCGGCGGTTGCGGAGTCGGCGCGGTCGCTATTGGAGAAATTCTGCTCAGCGAGGATTTTGTCGAGCGCGTTCCGCTCGATGACCGAGTATTTGCCGTCCTGCACTAGTTTTTGGACCAGCAAATCGGAGATGCCTTTGCCCACATCCTGATCGGAACCGAAGATTTGCGCAACGGTCGTCTTCACCGTGCCGTAGTCAAAATTCATCACCGCTACGCGCTTTTTTGGCCCTGTGGCCGCGGCAGGCGCCGGTGCAGTGGCGGCATCCTGAGACCACGCAGAAGCACAAATCATTGCGCTAGCAAATAAAGTCAGAGCAATACGGGAGAACCTGCTGAGCATCATGGAAACTCCTTGCAGCGGACGGGTGTCGCGGATGTCGAGGGACACTAGCGAAAACACTCCGCCTTAAACTGCCGCTATCTTAATGAAGGATTCCGCTCCCGGCAACGGGGAAAAAGGAAACCTCCCGCAAATGGTAATGCTCCTGCTAACAACGATGCCGCTTCCTCGTCCATATAGCGGCATAGGGTCTCCTCTCGGTATCGCAGCTAATCTGTACGGGCGAACTTCGTTGACAAATCCTCGGGCAGCCCCTAGACTTAGATTTTGTCTTTACAGGGAAAGGTGTGACTGTTGCAATGAGGACGTACGTAGCCAAGGGAGCAGAAGCAGAAGCGCTGAAAGTGGGCGCGCAGTGGTTTGTTGTGGACGCAACCAATGTGGTGTTGGGACGCTTGGCCACCAAAGTGGCGCGTTTGCTGATCGGCAAGGATAAGGCCAGCTTTACGCCGTATCTCGATTCGGGCGACCACGTGGTGGTCATCAATGCCGACAAGATTCGCATGACCGGGAACAAGGTGGAGCAAAAGGTCTACTATTCGCACAGCGGTTATCCGGGCGGCTTGAAGGAAGTTCCGGCGAAGCGTGTTCGCGAATCGAAGCCTGAATGGATGGTTCGCGAAGCGGTTTTGGGCATGCTGCCAAAGAACAAGCTGCGTGCGCGTCGCGCGAAGAAGTTGCGCGTGTATCGCGACGCCGCTGGTTTGGCGCGCCATGCAGGGCAAAAGCCCCAGTCCGTATCGGTCTAAGCATTTTCGGCTGGGTTCGGAGCATTTGAGTTTTTCCGCACGTAGGCTGTTCCCCCCTAAGTAGTGTCTTAGCAGGGAGACACCCCGACGTGAAGTTCGATGAATGCGGGGCGAAGCCTCGCCAAACTGGTTTTGAGGAGGAGCATTGAGCACTGTCGAGACGCCCGCAACGGGCAGTAAGACGTGGTTTCACGGCACGGGCCGCCGCAAGGAATCCATTGCGCGCGTGTTCTTGCGTGCCGGCAGCGGCAAGTTCACGGTGAACGGCCGGACCCCGAAAGAGTATTTTCCCAATCATGCCTGGGAGCATGATGCCACCGAGCCGCTGAAGTTCACCAGCTTGCTCGATCAGGTGGACGTCGTTTGCACGGCCAAGGGTGGCGGCGTGGGTGGTCAGTCCGGAGCGGTGCGCATGGGGCTTTCCCGCGCCATCAGCCGCTTCAACCCGGAGCTGCGTCCCTCGCTCCGCAAAAACGGATTTTTGACGCGCGATTCCCGTATGAAGGAACGCAAGAAGTACGGCCAGAAGGGCGCGCGCAAGCGCTTCCAGTTCACCAAGCGGTAAAGAACTGGCGGCGGCAGGATTGGACGGAGTTCGCTCCGTCCTTTGGGCTCTGGCGGTGCAGCGCAAGTTGCGCCGCTAAGATCACGGCCGGCAAGATGCCGGCAAGAGGCTGTTGCGTCGCCGTCACACTGTGATTGGTTTCTTGCAAGCCAAAACACGGGACGGCGCGAAAAACAGCTATCTACTTAGGAGGAAAAGTGGCAGTAGAAATCACCATGAAGGAGCTGCTGGAGGCCGGCGTTCACTTCGGTCACCAGACGCGTCGTTGGAACCCCAAAATGAAGGAATACATTTTCGGGGAACGCAACGGCATCCACATCATTGACCTGCAGAAGACCCTGAAGATGTTCCGCGAAGCGAGCCGCTTCGTGGGCGAAATCTCGTCGCACGGAAGAACCGTTTTGTTTGTCGGTACAAAGCGCCAGGCTCAGGATGCCATCGCCGAGGAGGCGAAGCGCTGCGGTGCTTATTTCGTGAATCACCGCTGGCTGGGCGGCACTTTGACCAATTGGACCACACTGCAGAAATCGATCAAGCGCTTGAAGTTGCTGAAGGCCATGGCGGAAGATGGCCGCATGCTGCAGCTCTCCAAGAAAGAGCGCGCGCGCTTGGATCGCGAGATGAAGGGATTGTTCCAAAACCTGGAAGGCATTGAGAACATGGCGCAGCTGCCCGATGCCATGTTCGTGGTGGACTCCAACGCCGAGGAAATTGCGGTGAAGGAAGCGCGTCGCATGGGTATTCCGGTGGTCAGCGTCGTCGATACCAATTGCGATCCGGACATGGTTGACTGGATTATCCCGGGCAATGATGACGCGTTGCGCGCCATTCGTCTGTTCACCACCAAGATCGCCGATGCCGTCGCCGAAGGCCGCGCTGCTTACGAGCAGTCTCAGGTAGCCGACCAGAAGTCTGCTGCGGACCAGGCGCACATCGATGGCGTCGAATACGTGGACACCAGCGCCTACGAGCAGTACGAGAAGCAGGAAGGCGACTTCGTTGAAGGTACCGAAGCAGCGGCTGCGGAAGCCGTGGAGCCTGCGGAAACCACCGTGCCTCCCGATGAGGAAACCCGCTAACTAATCCGCGCAAGGGTACTAAATTCAAATGGCCCGGCGCTGTGCGCAAATTCAACGCCGGGCCATTTTTCTAGGGTGCGCACAATCGAGAAAAGGAACTCAGAGAGAAAAGGATGAGTACATCTAAACCAGTCATGGAAATTCCAGCGAAGCTCGTCAAGGAACTCAGAGAGAGAACCAACGCGGGGTTTAGCGATTGCCGTGCCGCGCTTGTCGAGACGAATGGCGACATCGAAAAAGCCATTGACGTTCTGCGGAAGAAGGGCCAGGCCGCGGCCGCCAAGAAAGCCACTCGCGAAGCCACCGAGGGTCTCATTGGCCACTATATTCATGCTGGAGGCAAGATCGGCGTGATCGTGGAAATTAATTGCGAGAGCGATTTCGTTGCGCGCACAGATGCTTTCAAACAGCTTTGCCACGACGTGGCGATGCATATCGCCGCTGTCGATCCGCGCTATGTGCGCCGCGAAGACGTGACCCCCGAAATGCTGGAAAAGGAGCGCGAGATTTACACCGCGCAGGCACGCGCCACCGGCAAACCGGAACAGGTCATCCAGAAGATCGTCACCGGCAAGATGGAAAAGTTCTACGAGGAGTCCTGCCTCTACGAACAGCACTACATTAAGGACGAGACGCAGACCATCGGCGAGATGATTACCCAGGCGATCTCCAAACTTGGCGAAAACATCGCTATCCGTCGCTTTGCGCGGTTCAAGGTCGGCGAGGGCGGCGGTCCTTCTGCTGCTGGAGCGCCGGAGCCTATGCCCGCGCCGGTGAACAGCTGAAAGCGTTCACAGATGAACCGGCGGGAGTAACCTGCCAGCACATAACAGATAACGAAGCGCCTCGGGTATCCGGGGCGTTTCCCATTTTGGGTCACAGAAAATGTATGGAAGTGCGTTGCTCATAGGCCAGAGCGGTGTATGTTTGTTACAATCGGCAGGGTTTCGCTCCGGCTGAATGGAGACAAATGGCAAAGGGATCAAGCTTGGCGAAGAAGAGCGAAAAAAAGCGTCCGGCGTATCACCGCATTTTGCTGAAACTCTCCGGTGAATCGCTGCAAGGTCCGCAGGGATTTGGCATCGACGGAGAAACCATCCACGCCATCGCGAAAGAATTGCGCGAAGTACATAAGTTGGGCGTGCAGATCGCCATCATGGTCGGCGGGGGAAATATTTTTCGAGGCGCGCGGCAAAAAGGCTTCGAAATCGATCGCGCCACCGGCGATTACATGGGCATGCTGGCCACGGTGTTGAACGCGCTTGCTCTGCAAGACGCGCTGGAAAAAGTGGACGTGCACACGCGGGTACAAAGCGCCATCGAAATGCATCAGGTATGCGAGCCGTTTATCCGCCGGCGTTCCACTCGCCACCTGGAAAAGGGACGCGTGGTAATTTTCGCGGCGGGCACCGGCAATCCCTATTTTTCCACGGACACCGCGGCAGCTTTGCGCGCCATGGAAATAAAGGCCGACGTCATCCTGAAGGCCACGCGCGTCGATGGAATTTACGACGCGGACCCGGAAAAGGTAACCGATGCGAAGTTCTTCGCGGCGATCACGTACCGCGAAGTGCTTCACCAGAACTTGAAAGTAATGGATGCCACCGCGATTTCCTTGTGCATGGACAATGGCATGCCCATTGTCATTTTCAACATGAACAAGCCGGGAAACATTCGCCGCGCGGTGTTGGGAGAAAGCGTCGGCTCAAAGGTGACGCCGGCGTAGGGGATAACGGTAGTTCTGAGTTTTCAGTTTTAAGTTCAAAACTTTCAGCACCACGGGATACTGATGCAGGATTTTGCCAGGGTCAACACTTCATCGAGGATAGAGAAATGACTACGATTGTTACGACGAAAGACGCCATGGCCGCGGCTAAAACGCGCATGGAGAAAGCGGTGGACGACTTCCGGAAGGAACTGGCCAGCGTGCGTACCGGTCGCGCCAACGCCGCGATTCTGGATCATGTGCGCGTGGATTATCACGGCACGCCCATGCCCGTGAATCAACTGGGCAGCGTCACGATTCCCGACGCTTCGATGCTGGTGATTACGCCCTGGGATCCCAGCGCTGTCCCGCTTATCGATAAAGCGATTCGCTCTTCCGACTTGGGATTGAACCCAACCACGGATGGCAAAGTGGTTCGCGTCCCGATTCCTTCGCCCACAGAAGAGCGCCGCAAGGAACTAGTGAAGCATATTCACAAAACGCTGGAAAATCACCGCACCGCCGTGCGCAATATCCGCCGCGACATTAAAGAAGCCATCGACAAACTGGAGAAGGACAAAAAGATCAGCCAGGACGAGCAGAAGCGCGCGCTCGACGAACTCGAGAAAGTTTCGCACTCAGAAACGAAGAAGATAGAAGATCTCTCCGCCCTCAAGGAAAAAGAGGTGATGGAGATTAAGTGAAGCAGGGAGACATCAGTAATCAGAGATCAGCGATCAGGAATCACATTCTAACTGCTACATGCGTGTCATCCTGAGGCCTGCGCATTCCGCGAAACGAAAGCTCTCAACCAACACAAAAGCCAGATACTGCACTTCTCGCCACACTCTTACTCAGCTTCTGGCGCTCTTTTCCCCGACTCCACGATCCAACACAAAATATCTGCGCCTGGTCATTCTGCACCGCATGCAGAAAAGCGCTGTAGTCTACGGCGCGCTCTGCGGAGACTTCGCGCAACAAAAATTTGATCTGCCGCGAAGCCGTCAGCCTGTCCGTCGTTACGGAATACTTCGAAGCATAGGTGGCGTAATCGCGCGCCACGGAAGTCCCCGCGGGCGCCTGCACCTTCGTGCCAGGCGGCAGGTGCAGCGTCAGTTGCGTTTCCACATTCAGCGGAGTGCCCAATTCGATGTTGGACTTCTTCCCGTCTTCAGCGAGCTTCGTCGGAGGCTCTGGCAATCCGATCTGCGGCAGCAACGCAGGAATACGCACAGGTTTTTTCGACCAATCGACAAATTTCGGCTGGGAAAGTTCGTACTCGACGGTGAACGGCTCCCTTGTGGCCATGGGATCCGACGCGTTGACGCTGGTCACCTGTCCCCGGAACCCGTCGGAAATCGCGAGCAAGCTCGCTACCTCTTTCCACTTCTCCTTCGGCGTCTGATGAAACGCCACGCGGAGGAGCAATTCATTATCGCCGCGCAGCGCGTAGTTCACCTTTGCGGCCAGGTCCCCACTTTCTGAAAGTTTCGCGTTCACTCCCACCTTCTGGAACGCCGCGAATGGCAGCGACTGCGGGATCTTTTTGAAGAATTGAATGTCACTTTGAGGGAAGGGAAGGAGCGCGGATTTACCGCGCAGATTCGCTGCAATCATGCCAAACGGTGTTACCGGTTCGGATGGATCCATCCAGGTATTCTTCACTCCCTCGGAGGGCCGCACGCGGGGTTCGTGGTTCGGAGCAAAGACTAAAACGGTCGTGAGGAGCGAAGGCACCGCTGGCCCATGAACCGACGACGCAGCAGGTCCCGTCAAGGCAGGTTCAGCCGGGAGGCCAATCGCTCTGGCAAGGGAAATCAACAGCGTGCATTTGTCTTCCGGTGTGGCATAGCCAGTCGCCAGAACGTCCTGTGGCATGCGGGTGGCGAGTCCCGTCGCGCTCAATGGCAAATCCACTGTAATAACTTTCTGCGCCACAAACTCGTATAGCACGCGCAAACGGGCCTCGGTGGTCTTCGCTTCCGCCGTCAGCTTCATCGCTTCGTCTTTGATTCCCGGTGCTGCCGGGCTCTCGTAGGGAAAGAATTTCTGTATGGCGACCATGAACTTCGGCCAGTTTGCAAATGTTGTTACAGCCAAGTCGCCTTCCGTTAGGAAAGATGGAAGACTCCTTTGTGGCGAGCTGCGAGCGGTGACCTTCTCCGGTTTCTTCTCTTCATTTGGACTCACTGAGTGTTTCCAAAGATAAAGTGTCCGCGACTCAGTGTCCTCGCCAGATTTCTTTTCTTCGAACGACTGCGAATCTTCAGAAGTCCATAGCGTCGCCTCGCGCGAGGTGGGCAGATCCAACTCATACACTTCTTCGAGCACCTGGCCGGAGTGGTCGAAGCTATGCTCCAGCCAGAAATCAGGCGCAAGAGGGTGATGTGCTGTCGTCGTAATGACGCGGTATTCGACGGTGTCGCCTTCTTGCAGGCCGAGGAGGCGCATCGATTTGACGCGCACATCCTGATACGCCGGATACTTCTCCACCGCCGGATTCGGGGCGTCGCTGATTGCGCTTGGCAAAACTTCCGACGTGCCGCCATTGGCGTGCGTGATTCGCACCTGCGGGATTTCCAGCTGCTGAAACGCGCGATTGTAATCGAAAGCGAGCCTGGCAAACTCTCGCGCGCCAAGAATATTGTTCAGTTTCACCACCGTGTGGACTTCCTTGCGGGAATCCCCATTTGCTTCAAAGCGAACGCGCGTCTCCAGTAACTGAATCTGGAACGGCAGCGTGGATTTCTCGGCCGGCTTTTGCTTCTCCTCGGACTTTTCCGCCGGCTTGACAGCCGGCTCCTGCGCGGCAGTAGCCAACAGGCTCGCCTGCAGGAGGCAAAGCACCGCTAGAAATTTCCTGATTTGCGTGAAGACTGTCACGCTGGAAGTGTATGGCCAGGAACGTGGAGGGTAAAGTTCAGTGTGTCGAAGCGTTTCGGCCCAAGCACCTGCCGTGTGCCTTGTTTGGCAGCACACTAGCCCGCGCCCGGCTGGTGCGTCTAACAGAGCATGTTAAAGTGAAAGTTCGCGCCTCGACTGAAATTCAAGGAGACTGCAGGTATGAAGATCCGCGTGCTGGGGTTGACGTTGCTGGTTCTGGCTGGGGGCTCCGCGGGCTGGGCCAACGACGTGATGAAGCCCAAAGGACCGGAAGAGGATGGCACCAAGCCGGCTCTCGCCCGGATCGCAGGAGAAGGCATCATGGATTCCCACGCGTTCGAATACCTGACCGAATTGAGCGATCAGGTCGGCGCGCGCGTCACGGGCTCCCCACAATCGCAGCAAGCCATCGACTGGAGCCTCGCGAAGATGAAAGCCATTGGGCTGCAAAATGTCCATGACGAAAAGTGGACCATGTGGAAGGGCTGGACCCGCGGGAGCGCCGCGGCGGAGCTGATCTCGCCGCAGCACCGCACGCTTGGCATCGCCGCCATGGGTTGGACGGGCTCAACGCCCGCAGGCGGCGTGGAAGCCGAGGTGGCCACCGCGAATCTTTTCGATCTCGACGAAGAGATCAAGCACGTATCAAAATTCAAAGGCAAGATTGTTTTGATGTCGCCCGAGGGCAATCCAAAGAAGAGCTTCTGGCTGATTTTCGCGCAGTACGGTGATTTTCTGAACGCCGCGGAAAACGGCCGGAGCCGTCGCCGTGATTGGCGGGCAAGGGGGCTTCAAGGCCGACGGCATGAACCTGACGCACACGGGAATCGTTGGTTTTGCTGCGGATTTCGCGATTCCGGTCGTCGACATGACCCGCGAAGATCAGAGCCAGGTCGAGCGTTACCTGGCGACCGGCAGGCCCGTTCGGCTGCGCATCAACGTGCAAAACTCCTTTAGCGGGCCGGTCGAAAGCGCCAATGTCGTCGGTGAAATTGTGGGCCACGAATTCCCGGAGCAAGTCATCGTCGCGGGCGCGCATCTCGATTCCTGGGACTTAAGTGAAGGCACGACCGACAACGGAGTCGGCTCAGTCAGTGTGCTGGCTGCGGCCGAAGCGATCATCAAGAGTGGTATGAAGCCGCGGCGCACCATTCGCTTCGTGTTATTCATGGGAGAAGAGCAGGGTCTGCTCGGCTCGCTGGCCTACGTGAAACAGCACCAGGGCGAAATGAAAGATCATCTTGGCGGACATTGTGCTCGATTTCGGCCAAGGACCCATCAAAGAATTTCAACTCGGAGGACGCTCCGACCTGGTCGCGGCATTCGAACCTTTTGCGGATTCTCTATCCAACATTCGTGAAATCAAGGTGAGCGAAAAAATCGAATTCGGCACCGACACCGGCCCGTTCATCCTGGCTGGACTGCCCGGCATTAATCTCGATCAGGATTCGCCGGATTACAAATACACGCATCATTCCGCGGCGGATTCACTGGAAGAAGTGAAGCCGGATGTGCTGGCGCAGGACGCGACCATCTTGGCGTTGTCTGCTTTCTGGCTCGCCGACCGTCCAGAAAGGTTCGCGACGCCTTGGCCTGCGGAGAAAACGGCCAAGATGCTTCGTGATAAGGACCAGTATGACATGCTGAAATCATTCAACCTCTGGCCGTTTGGGGATATGGGCCTGGACGGGAAAGGCGCCGCAAGTAATTGAAAAGAGGGCATGTAGTAATAGTAAGGGTATTCTAATTGATCACAGGAACGGAGAAAAGTTTGCGCAAAACGGGCGCGCCTAGGCAGACTTGTTGCCAAACCCATCTTTTCCACAGTTTTTTCAACTGACCTGTTTCGAAAGTTGTTTGACAGAACCGGCTTTCTTCTCTATACTTTGTGTTTTGTCAGGGGATTTTTCCCCAAGCAGTGCGGCCGCCTCGTAGTTCGGGGTGGTTGGTTGGAAGGGAATTCTTCAGTCCCGGAACAAAGATCGACGGAATGGGACAGAAGAGCGGCCGGAATGGGGCGCCAGCCCCGAAAAGCCGAGTAAGCCTCTCCGATTCGGAACCAAGAGCGGAACGTTTGCCTCTTGGAGTGCGTGCGGAGTCTCTTGCTGGTATCTCCGGAGTCGCAGGGAACCTTTCAGCACCTTTGTGTGCTCTCGCGCTTTTCTCTGCGCGCCGCGTGAGCCACGCCAATTTGTGCGCGCAATGTGCGGTGACTTCGCTTCGCTCTTAGTTCTCGCGATACACCGAAGGAAAAAGAGGAAATACTGTGCCGACGTTTTCGCAACTTGTACGCATGGGTCGAGAAGGGGTCCTGACGAAGACCAAGTCGCCTGCTTTGGCGGGCTGCCCGGAAAAGCGTGGAGTGTGCATTCGCGTGTACACCCAGACGCCGAAGAAGCCGAACTCCGCTTTGCGGAAGGTGGCGCGCGTTCGCTTGACGAACTCCGTGGAAGTCACCACCTACATTCCCGGAATCGGCCACAACTTGCAGGAGCACTCCATCGTGCTGGTGCGCGGCGGCCGTGTGAAGGATCTGCCTGGCGTGCGCTATCACATCGTTCGTGGAACCCTGGACGCGGCGGGCGTGGAAAATCGCAAGCAGGGGCGTTCGAAATACGGCGCGAAGCGGCCAAAAGCCGGCGCGGCGGCGAAGTAAAACAGTTTCGCAGTTGTTAGTAATAAGTTTCAAGTAAGAAGTAAGAAGTTTTAGGAGCGATGAAAAGCAATGCCTCGTAAAGGAATAGTCAGCCGGCGCGTGCAAGCGACCGACCCGGTCTACGGTAGCGATCTGGTGGAGAAGTTCATCTGCTCGATGATGTGGGAAGGCAAGAAGAGCACCGCTCAGCGCGTGTTCTATGGCGCCATGGATCAGGTGGCCAAAAAGACCAGCGACGATGCGCTGAAGGTTTTCAAGAAGGCCCTGGAGAACGTGAAGCCCGTGCTGGAAGTGAAGACCCGGCGTGTGGGCGGCGCGAACTATCAGGTTCCGGTGGAAGTAAATCCGTTCCGCCGGCAGTCTCTGGCGATTCGCTGGCTGCTGCAGTATTCGCGCGAACGCGCCGGCAGAACCATGGTCGACAAGCTCGCTGACGAACTGATTGACGCGGCGAATTCCCGTGGCGGAGCCATCAAGAAGAAGGAAGACGTTCATCGCATGGCGGAAGCCAACAAGGCTTTCGCACACTATCGTTGGTAGGACAGGGAGCAGGTTTAACGTGACGGAAGCAGTTGCAACGCGATCAGGGGAGAAAAGGGCTGTTCAAGGGAACATGAGCCGTACATTCAAACTCGAAGATACCCGCAATATCGGGATCATGGCGCACATCGACGCCGGCAAGACCACTTCGACCGAACGCATCCTGTTTTACACCGGTGTGACCTACAAAATCGGTTCCGTGGACGAAGGCACTGCCACCATGGATTGGATGGAGCAGGAGCGCGAGCGCGGTATCACGATTACCAGCGCCGCGACCACCGCTTCCTGGACGCGCTTCGACAAGAAGTATCGCGTCAACATTATCGATACGCCCGGGCACGTGGACTTCACTGTTGAAGTCGAGCGGTCCTTGCGTGTTCTGGACGGCGCCGTGTGCGTGTTTGATTCCGTCGCCGGGGTGCAACCGCAGTCCGAAACAGTGTGGCGTCAGGCCGACAAGTACCGCGTTCCGCGCATCTGTTTTGTGAACAAGATGGACCGCATGGGCGCCGATTTCGACCACGTGATTCGCACCATTCGCCAGCGCCTGGGCGCGCACCCAGTGCCCCTGCAGTTTCCTCTCGGCCGCGAAGACAATTTCATTGGGGTCATCGATTTCATCGAGCAGAAAGTGGTTGTGTGGCTCGAAGAAACCTTGGGCGCCAAGTTCGAAATTTTTGACGTCGCAAAGCTTTGGGACAAGGACTTCGTGGCGTCGCGTCCCGATGTTGCCGCTGCGCTGAAGGGCTCTGCGATTGACAAGGCTTTCTACGACGAGCATCGCAACAAGATGGTCGAGTACATCGCCGAACACGATGACGCGGTTCTCGACAAATACCTCACCGAAGGCACGCTAAGCATCGACGAGATGCGCAAGTCCATTCGCAAGTCGACTCTGGCGCTCAAGATCGTTCCTGTGCTCGCCGGTTCCGCCTTCAAGAACAAAGGAATTCAGCCTTTGCTGGATGCCATCGTGGATTATTTGCCTTCGCCGATTGATGTTCCTCCCGTGGAAGGAATTAATCCCGAGAACGATGAACCGATTCTCCGGCGCGCCTCTGACGACCAGCCCTTTGCCGCACTGGCGTTCAAAATCATGTCCGACCCGTTCGTCGGCCACGTTACTTACATCCGCGTTTATTCCGGCGTTCTGAAGTCTGGAAGCTATGTGTTGAACGCCGCGAAGGGTACGCGCGAACGCATCAGCCGGTTGATGCAGATGCACGCGAACAAACGCGAGGAAATTGAGGACGTTTGTGCCGGCGATATTTGCGCTTGCGTCGGCCTGAAGAGCGTCAATACCGGCGACACGCTTTGCGACGAAGCGAAGCCCATCATTCTGGAATCGATCGAATTTCCGACCCCGGTAATTTCGGTGGCCATCGAGCCGAAGACCAAGGCGGACCAGGACAAGCTAGGCGTGGCACTGCAGCGGCTGGCGCAAGAAGATCCAACGTTCCGCGTTTCGACCGAACCGGATACGGGACAAACATTGATTTCCGGTATGGGTGAATTGCACCTGGAAATCATTGTCGACCGCATGCTGCGCGAGTACAACGTGCAGGCGAATGTCGGACGGCCTCAGGTGGCCTATCGCGAAACCATTCGCAAGAAGGCGCTCGCCGAAGGCAAGTACATCAAGCAGACCGGCGGCAAGGGTCAATACGGCCACTGCAAGATCGAGCTGCATCCCCTTCCAAGTTCCGATCACGAAAACATGAAGGAATTGTCCACCGACGATCTGGATGAGTTGGCGAAGTCGGTCACCGGCAGCACGCCCGGCAAATGGAAATTCGACAAGGAACACCGCTTCCTGTTTATTGACAAAATTGTTGGCGGCTCGATTCCGCGTGAATTCATCCCGCCAATCGAAGCGGGTATCCGCGAAGCGCTCGATAACGGCATTTTGGCAGGATTCACGATGGTGGATGTTGCCGCGGTGCTGGTCGACGGCAGCTATCACGATGTGGATAGCAACGAAATGGCGTTTAAGATCGCCGGCTCCATGGCTTTTAAGGAAGCCTGCGCCAAGGCCAAGCCGGTTCTGCTGGAACCCATCATGAAAGTGGAAGTGGTGGTTCCCGAGGAATACATGGCGCAGGTGTTCGGCGACCTGAATTCAAGGCGTTCCGCGATTCAAGGCACGGAAAACCGCGCCGGCAGCAACGTGATTCGCGTGGAAGTGCCGCTGGCGCAGATGTTCGGTTACGCCACGGATTTGCGCAGCCGCACCCAGGGCCGCGCCACGTTCACCATGCACTTCTCGCACTACGCGGAATTGCCGGTGGCGCTCGCGGACGAAGTCATCAAGAAGTACCGCGGCGAAAAGTAACGAAACGGATTTTGTTTTTGCTGGATATCGAGTGAGGAGCTGAAGAAGCAAATGGCGAAGGAAAAATTTGAGCGCACCAAGCCGCACGTGAACATCGGGACGATTGGTCACATTGACCACGGCAAGACGACGTTGACGGCGGCGATTACCAAGGTATTGGCGAAGCACAA
Organism: Candidatus Acidiferrales bacterium; assembly: GCA_963792145.1. Taxonomy (GTDB): domain Bacteria; phylum Acidobacteriota; class Terriglobia; order Acidiferrales; family UBA7541; genus Acidiferrum. The sequence continues at coordinate 74,437 of CAWBVH010000052.1, read as the reverse complement.
TCCCAAGGTGCAGTTCCGCGCGTTCGACACGATTGACAATGCTCCGGAAGAGCGCGAGCGCGGCATCACCATTGCCGTTTCGCACGTGGAGTACGAAACGCCCAACCGGCACTACGCGCACATGGATTGCCCGGGGCACGCCGACTACATCAAGAACATGATCACCGGCGCGGCGCAGATGGATGGCGCGATCCTGGTGGTAGCGGCGACTGACGGACCGATGCCGCAGACGCGCGAGCACATTTTGCTGGCTCGTCAGGTCGGTGTGCCGTACATCGTGGTCTTCCTGAACAAGTGCGACATGGTGGAAGACGCGGAGTTGCTGGAACTGGTGGAACTGGAAGTACGCGAATTGCTGAAGAGCTATCAATTTCCCGGCGATTCGGTACCGGTGATTCGCGGTTCGGCATTGCAGGCGCTGAACGGCGACGAAAAGTGGGAAAAGAAGATTGACGAGTTGATGGCGGCGGTGGACGCGAATGTGCCTCTGCCGGTGCGCGATGTGGACCGCCCGTTCGCCATGCCCATCGAAGACATTTTCTCGATTTCCGGGCGCGGCACGGTGGTGACCGGAAGAATCGAACGCGGCAAGGTGAAGACCGGAGAAGAAATCGAGATCGTGGGCTTCCGTCCGACGCAGAAGAAAGTCGTGACGGGCGTGGAGATGTTCAAGAAGTTGCTGGACGAAGGGATTGCCGGCGACAACGTGGGATTGCTGTTGCGCGGCACGGAAAAAGACGATGTAGAGCGCGGGCAAGTGGTGTGCAAGCCGGGCTCGATCACGCCGCACACGAAGTTCAAGGCGGAAGCGTACGTGTTGACGAAGGAAGAAGGCGGCCGGCATACGCCGTTCTTTTCGGGCTACCGTCCGCAGTTTTATTTCCGCACCACGGACGTGACGGGAGACATGAAGCTGCCGCAAGGCGTGGAAATGGTGATGCCGGGAGACAACGTAAGCTGCGAAGTGACGCTGATTACGCCGGTAGCGCTGGAGAAGGGGTTGCGCTTCGCGATTCGCGAAGGCGGCCACACTGTCGGCGCCGGCGCCGTCACGGAGATCATCGAGTAACTTTATGAAACAAGGCGATAAAATTCGAATTCGTTTGAAGGCTTACGATCACAGAATTCTGGATCAATCCACGCGGGAAATCGTGGAGACGGCCAAGCGGACCGGTGCGGATGTTGCCGGGCCGATTCCTCTGCCGACGACTATCAATCGCTGGACCGTGCTGCGTTCTCCTCACGTCGACAAGAAATCGCGTGAGCAGTTTGAGATGCGCACACACAAGCGGCTGATTGACATCCTCGAACCCACTCCGGACACGGTTGACGCGCTGATGAAGCTCGATCTGCCTCCCGGCGTGGACGTGGAGATCAAGGCGTTCGGGCACGCGAGCAAGTAAGGCTGGGAATCGAGTAGTAGGAAAATTTCAACGCTTCACGCAGCCAATACCGAAACGGCAAGCTGCTAAGAGAGAGACGAGACAATGGCAGTCGACGGGATTATCGGAATCAAGTTGGGCATGACGCAAGTCTTCGCTGAAGACGGCAACCTGGTAGGTTGCACGGTGCTTCAGGCGGGTCCCTGCGTTGTGGTGCAGCGGCGCACGAAAGAGAAGGACGGCTACGAGGCCGCGCAGCTCGGCCTGGTGGAATTCGTCAAGCCGCAGCGCGTGAACAAGGCCATGACTGGGCATTTCAAAAAGGCCAACGTTGCGCCGGTGAAGGTTCTCCAGGAAGTTCGCATTGGAGAATCGAAGGACGAGACGAAGGTCGGCGACCGCGTGCTGGTGGAGAATTTCAAGGCCGGCGAATTGGTTGATGTCAGCGGCGTCAGCAAGGGCCGCGGTTTCGCGGGCGGCGTGAAGCGCTGGCACTATGCCGGCGGCGACGCAACCCACGGTTCCATGTTTCATCGCGCGCCTGGCGGGATCGGTGGCAGTTCGTTCCCCTCGCGCGTGTGGAAGAACCAGCATTTCCCGGGGCACATGGGAAATGCCAAGGTGACGGCAAAGAACTTGAAAGTGATCAAAGTGGACATGGACGAGAACCTGCTGCTGGTTCGCGGATCGGTTCCGGGGCCAAGCGGGCAATACATTTTTATTCGCAAAGCGCTGAAGGCGAAGAAGGCAGCAAAGTAAGAAGGATCTGCGGTTACTGACTGATCGCGATGACTGATAACTGAAAGATTGAGAGAGAAAAAGATATGCCGGTCGTAGATGTAGTCAATCTGAGTGGTGAAAAGGTCGGCCAGGTCGAACTGGCGGACGCGGTCTTTGGCGCCGAAGTGAACCAGAACCTTTTGCACGAGGCTTCGCGCTGGTATCTGAACAGTTTGCGCCGCGGCACGCACAAGACCAAGGAAAAGAGCGAAGTCAGCGGCGCAGGCCGCAAGCTGTGGCGGCAAAAGGGAACGGGACGCGCGCGCATCGGCTCGATCCGTTCGCCCTTGTGGCGCCATGGCGGCACGGTCCACGGACCTCGCCCGCGATCTTATGCCTACGCGTTGCCGAAGAAGATGTTGCTCGGCGCGCTGCGCTCGGCTCTTTCCGCGAAGCTTGCGGAAGAAAAGTTGACGGTTGTCGAAGCGTGGTCGCTCGACACCCACAAGACGAAGACTTTGCGTTTGGCGTTGGGCAAGTTGAACGCGGAAAAGACCACCTTGCTGGTGGCCAATGGCGAAAATCGCAACCTGGAACTCGCCAGCCGCAATCTGGAAGGTGTGAAGCTGTCTGCTTCGAACGCGCTTCAGCCCTACGATGTGTTGCGCCACGATCGGCTGGTGCTTTCCAAGGATGCGGTAGCGCGGCTGGTTCGCGCACTCGATCCGGATAGCCCGACGGTGCGAAGCGCCGCACGTGGAATCGATTGCCCCTGCGCCAGCTCCGAAGAAAGAAGCAGCGCCGAAGGCAGCAGCGAAGACCACAAAAAAGCCGGCAGCCGCGAAGAAGCCGGCCACTAAGAAGGGGAAGGAATAAGCAATGGCAGCCCCTCACTATCAGATTATCCGGCGTCCCATCATCACCGAGAAGGGACTCGGCGTGAAGGAAACGCAGCACACCGTGGTGTTTGAAGTTGCCGCGGCCGCTACCAAGACGGAGATCAAGGAAGCGGTGCAGCAGATCTTCAAAGTGAAGGTTTCGGATGTGCGCACGGCGAATTTCCACGGGAAGATGCGCCGCCGTGGGCAGAACGAAGGGTACCGGCGCGATTGGAAGAAGGCGTACGTCAAGCTCGCCGAGGGCGAGAAGATGATCGAGTACGCGGAGAATCTGTAGGGAATTGGGTATCACGAGGAAGGGCCGCCACGGGGCGGAAAGATTTGGAAGGTAGAGGCAGAGATGGGACTCAAGAGTTTTAATCCATATACCGCGTCGCGTCGCTTCATGACGGTGCTCGATAAGAGCCACATCACCAAGCAGACGCCCGAAAAGAGCTTGCTCGAGCCGAAAAAGCGCTCGGGCGGCCGCAACAATCAGGGCGAAATCGTCATCTGGCATCGCGGCGGCGGACACAAGAAGCAGTACCGCACCGTGGATTTCCGCCGCGACAAGACCGGCGTGCCCGCGAAGGTTGCGTCCATCGAGTACGACCCGAACCGCAGCGCCAACATCGCTCTGCTGCACTACGCGGATGGCGACAAGCGCTACATCCTGCACCCAGTGGGCCTGGAAGTTGGCGCCACTGTTTCGACCGGCGAAACCGCGGACATCCTTCCTGGCAATGCCCTGAAGATCCGCAATATTCCTCCCGGCACCATGGTGCACAATCTTGAGCTGTATCCCGGCCGCGGAGGCCAGGCGGTTCGCACCGCGGGTGCTGCCGCGCAACTGCTCAGCAAAGAAGGCGACCTGGCTCTCGTCAAGATGCCTTCCGGCGAAGTTCGCAAGTTTTCACTGGACTGCATGGCGACAGTCGGCCAGGTAGGCAATCTCGATCACGAAAACGAAACGTACGGCAAGGCCGGCCGCACGCGTTGGCGCGGCAAGAAGCCGACGGTTCGCGGCGTGGCTATGAACCCTGTGGATCACCCGCACGGTGGTGGTGAAGGCAAAGTAAAGGGCAATCACCCGCAAACGCCTTGGGCTTTCCCGACGTTGGGAAAGAAGACGCGGCACAACAAGCGCACCGAACGCATGATTGAGCAGCGTCGCAAGTAAAACGAGTTTTCAGTTCTCAGTTGTAAGTCTTCAGTTTTGCATCTGAGAAGGACAGCAAGAGTCGGATGGTAGTGAAGCGAGAAAGTTTCAGTCTTAAGTTTTAAGTTCCGAGAGCCGTTACTTAGAACTGGCGACTGCTAACTGGCGACTGGACAGACGGGGCGTAATCCTGAACGAGAGCGCCCAAGGTAAACGAAGCAAGGAACGCAGATCCCGGCTGGCGATGGCAGAACTGGCTGGGTGGAGCGGGAACATGCGAGCGACACGGACACGAGCAACACGCGGAGCGGGACGCCGGACGCGCCCTGTGAAGCGAGCGGTAAAGCGGACGGTGGCGAAGGCCGCTGTCAAACCTGCGGCGAAGGTAGTCGTACCACTCGAGCCGATGCTGTACAAGCTGTGCAAGCCCGGCTGGGCGGTGATTGTGGATCGCACTCCGAACGCGCTGGGCACGCGATTTGTCTGTCCGTTCTGTCCGAAGTCGCACCGAGTGCCTGGTCCGGTGCGTGGATTTAAAAAGATGCGGCACGCCCAGTGGGGCCGTTTGCGCCGCGTGGAGGAATAGGGAACCGATGGCACGCTCATTGAAAAAGGGGCCGTTTGTGGATGGCCACCTGCGCGACAAGGTCGAAGGACTGAACGCGCGGAACGAAAAGAAAGTAGTGAAGACGTGGTCGCGCCGTTCGACCATCGTGCCGGATATGATCGGGCACACCATCGCCGTGCATAACGGCAGAAAATTTATCCCGGTGTATGTGACCGAGCAGATGATCGGGCACAAGCTGGGAGAGTTCGCGCCGACGCGCTCGTTCAAGGGCCACTCGGTGAAGGCAGCCCTGGAAAAGGCGGCCGGTGCGGCTCCAGCAGCGGGAGGCGGCGCGGCGCCATCAGCACCAGCGCCGAAGGCATAAGTTATGGCAGACGCACAGACACACGCAGGATTGATTGAAGCTCACGCACTGGCGCGGCATGTGCGCATGTCGCCGCAGAAGATGCGCCTGGTGATTGACCTGATTCGCGGGCGGAAGGCGCAGGATGCGTTGCAGTCGCTTCGTTACACGCCGAAGCGCGCCGCCAAGCACATTGAAAAAGTGCTGCGCAGCGCCATCGCGAACGCGGAGCGCAAAGCCGAAGATTCCGGCGCGCCGCTGGATGTCGACCAGCTCTATGTGAGCAAGTGTTTTGTGAACGAGGGCGGACGATGGAAGCGGTTGCGTCCGGCGCCGATGGGCCGCGCGTTCCGTTACCAGAAGCGCACTTCGCACATCTGGGTAGGAGTCGCGGAGCACCACACCGCTGCGGCCGAACGTGTTGCCGCGAACCTGGCGGAAATGGAAGCGCAGAAGGGCGTGCGTGGAACCGCGCGTCGTGTGCGCAAGGCACTAACCGGAAAGCAGCAGGCCGGGAAGAAGGGAAAGAAGTAATGGGACAAAAAACGCACCCGTACGGATTTCGGCTTGGCTATAACAAGCCCTGGAAGTCGCGGTGGTATGCGGACCGCGATTACGCGGACTTGTTGCATGAAGACGTCAAGCTGCGCAAAGAGCTGAAGGAACGGCTGAAGAGCGCGGGCGTCAGCTCCATCGATATCGAGCGCGCAGCCAACAAGCTGGTTGTGCGCATCGCCACCGCGCGTCCCGGAATCATCATCGGACGCAAGGGCGCGGAAATCGACAAGCTGAAGCAGGAAGTCAGCAAGCGCACCAAGCGCGAAGTGCACATTGACATCGTGGAAGTGCACCGCCCGGAGCTGGATGCCACGCTGGTGGCGGAATCCATCGCGCTGCAACTGGAAAAGCGCGTAGCCTTCCGCCGCGCCATGCGCAAAGCCGTGGACTCGGCGCTGCGTTTTGGTTGCAAGGGCATCAAGGTGCGTGTCGCCGGGCGTTTGAATGGCGCGGAAATCGCGCGCAAAGAGTGGTACCTGCAGGGCCGTTTGCCGCTGCAGACGCTTCGCGCCGACATCGACTTCGGCACCGCGGAAGCCAACACCACCTACGGCGTCATTGGCGTGAAGTGCTGGATTTATCAGGGCGAAAACATTCCCAAGCGCAACAAGCGAGAGAATGACAAGCCCGAAGCAATAGCCGCAGCGTAGAGAAGTTTTTGACTGATTACTGATAACGGGAAAGAAGAAGAAACCGATGTTGATGCCGAAGAAAGTGAAGTACAGAAAGCAGCAGCGCGGCCGCCGCAAAGGCAAGGCGTGGCGCGGCGGAAGCCTGGCTTTCGGTGAATTTGGGCTGAAAGCGATGGAAAACGCGTGGATCACCGACCGCCAGATTGAAGCGTCGCGCGTGGCGATTACGCGCTTCATCAAGCGCGGCGGAAAACTGTGGATCCGCATTTTTCCGGACAAGCCGTTCACCAAGAAGCCCGCCGAAACTCGTATGGGTAAGGGCAAAGGCGCTCCGGAACGTTGGGTTGCCGTGGTGAAGCCCGGCCGCATCATGTTTGAAATGGCGGGCATCGACGAAGCCACGGCGCGGCAAGCGCTGGGCCTGGCATCGCACAAGCTGCCGATTCCCACAAAATTTGTGTCTCGCACGGGAGGACTGTAGCAATGCCGCGGCGTATTGAGAAGATTCGCGAAGAAGGCGCAACCGAACTGGCGGCGCGCGAGAAGGACTTGACCGAACAGATTTTCCGGCTGCGCTTTCAGCTCAGCACCGGTCAAGCGGAAGCGTTGAAGCGCCTCCGCGAAGCGAAAAAGGATCTCGCGCGGGTGAAAACACTGTTGCGCGCGCAGGAACTGGCCGGCGAAGCAGTACCGGCGAAGGCAGGTAAGGCGTAATGACAACGGAAACACAACCGGCGGTGGACAATAGCCGCGGCAATCGCACCGTGCTGACCGGCAAAGTCACCAGCGCGAAAATGGAAAAGACCATCGTGGTGGAAGTGCAGCGGCTGGTGCAGCACCCGAAGTACCGCCGCGTGCTGAAGATTTCCAAGAAGTTTTACGCGCACGACGAAAAGCGCGAAGCCAAGCTCGGCGACACCGTACGCATCGTGTCCTCGCGGCCGCTTTCGCGACTGAAGCGCTGGCGCTTGAAAGAAGTGCTGACGCCGTCCGCGTCGGCCAAGAAGTAAGGACAGGGGAGCCGAATCATGATTCAGATGCGAACCTGGCTGACGGTTGCCGACAATTCCGGAGCACGAAAGCTCATGTGCATTCTCCCTATCGGTGGCGATGCGGGCTTGAAAGCGGGACTGGGCGACATTGTCACCGCGTCGGTGAAGGAAGCGACGCCGGAAAGCCAGATCAAAGAAGGCAAAGTTGTGAAGTGCGTGATCGTGCGCATGCGCAAGGAACAGCGGCGGAGAGACGGCACGTACATCCGCTTTGATGATAATGCCGCCGTGCTGATTGACGATGCCGGCGAGCCCGTCGGGACGCGCGTTTTTGGCCCGGTGGCAAGAGAGCTCCGCGAAAAAAAGTTCACCAAAATCGTTTCGCTGGCTCCGGAGGTTTGGTAAGCAATGGCACGGACACGGGAAGTGAAGCGGTACATCATCAGCATCCGCAAGGGCGACAATGTCCGCATCATCAGCGGGCGCGACGCGGGCAAGAACGGGCGCGTGCTCTCCGTCAACCCGCGGAAGAACACGGTGATCGTGGAACACGCGAACATCATCAAGCGCCATACACGGCCGAACCCGGCCAAGAACATCAAGGGCGGAATCGTGGAGCGGGAAGCCGCGATCAACGTCTCGAACGTGCAGGTAGTTTGCGCCAGCTGCGGCAAGCACACGCGCATCGGCAAGCAGGTTCTGCCGGATGGCAGCAAGGTACGCTCCTGCAAGCGCTGCGGCAACACGCTGGATAAGTAAAGTTTCGGAAGGACAACGGGAATGAAGAGTCGGATGCACGAAAAATACAGCAAGGAAACGGTACCCGCGCTGATGAAGCGCTTTGGCTGGGAAAATATCATGGCCGTGCCGAAGCTCTCCAAGATCACTTTGAACATTGGTCTCGGCGAAGCCAGCCAGAACGCCAAGCTGCTCGATACCGCCGCCGTGGAACTTGGCCAGATCACCGGGCAAAGGCCGGTCATCACCAAGGCCAAGAAGTCCATCGCGAATTTCAAGATTCGCAAAGGCATGCCGATCGGCTGCGCCGTAACGTTGCGCGGAGAAAAGATGTACGAATTTCTCGATCGCCTGTGCAACGTGGTGCTGCCCCGCGTGCGCGACTTCCGCGGGCTGCCCTCCAATGCCTTCGACGGCCGCGGCAACTACACGCTCGGCTTGAAGGATCAGTTGGTGTTTCCGGAGATTGACTACACGCGCGTGGACAAGATCAAGGGCATGAACATCACCTTGACCACCACGGCGCGGAACGACGAGGAAGGCCGCGAACTGCTGAAGGGTCTCGGTTTCCCGTTGCGGGAAAAAGGAGCAGCACAATAAATGGCACGCACCGCAAAAATCGCCAAAACGCTCAAGAAGCCCAAGTTTAAGGTCCGTGTGCGCAATCGCTGCCGCTGCTGTGGCCGCGCTCGCGGATACATTCGCAAGTTCCAGATGTGCCGTATCTGTTTCCGCGGCATGGCGCTCAAGGGAGAAATTCCTGGAGTGACGAAAGCGAGCTGGTAGGAGAGTTATGCAGACGGATCCCATCGCAGATTTCTTGACGCGCATTCGCAATGCGAGTGCCGCAAAGCACCAACGGGTGGACGTTCCCGTGTCGAAGTTGAAGACCGAGATCGCCCGCATCCTGAAGGAAGAGGGCTACATCTCGACCTATAAAATGGTGGACGAGAACAAGACGCGCAAAACCCTCCGCGTCTTCCTGAAGTACACCCCGGACCGCCGCAGCGTGATTACCGGGATGAAGCGCATCTCCAAACCCGGACAGCGCCGCTATCTCGGTTCCACGGACATTAAGCCGGTGGTCGGCGGGCTGGGCATCAGCATCCTGACCACGCCGAGAGGTTTGATGACGGGCCGTTCCGCGCGCAAGGCCAACGTGGGCGGCGAAATTCTTTGCGAGATTTGGTAGTGGTGTTTGGCAAAGCGCCAGTGAACGAGTTCGAGAGACGAGGATAGAGAAGATGTCACGTATTGGTCGCAAACCGATTCCAGTGCCTGCCGGCGTGAAGATTAACACCACGGACGGCAAGGTCGAAGTGCAAGGCCCCAAAGGGAAGCTGCGCGTGCTCGTGCCCAGCGTGATCAAGCTGGAGCAGAAAGACGGCGTGCTCACGGCCGTGCGCACCAGTGAAGAGCATCGCGCGCTCCACGGACTGGCGCGCGCGCTTCTGGCCAACGCTGTCCAGGGCGTCACCCACGGCTTTAAGAAAGAGTTGGACATCGTCGGCGTCGGCTACCGCGCGGAAGTAAAGGGAAAATCCGTGGCCTTTGCCCTCGGCAAGTCCCACCCGGTAGAATTTTCGATTCCCGAGGGAATCCAGATCGCCATCGACAAGCAGACGCACATTGTCGTCAGCGGCGCCGATAAAGCGCAAGTCGGCCAGGTGGCTGCGGACCTTCGTTCGCTCCGCCCGCCCGACCCGTACAAGCAGAAGGGCGTTCGGATTACCGGCGAGCGCTTGAAGAAGAAGGCTGGCAAGGCTGGGGCGAAGGCTGGAGCAGCGTAAAGAGTTTTCAGTTGTCAGTTTTAAGTTATCGGTAAAGAAAGTGGAACTTAAAACTGTAAGGGAGATACGACAGTGGCATCGGTACCAGTTCGCAAGTTGTCCAAGGATGCGCATCGCCAGCGGGTTCACGCCCGCGTGCGCACGAAAGTTACCGGCACCCCGGAGCGCCCTCGTTTGTGCGTGTATCGCTCGGTGGGCCACATCTACGTGCAGGTCATCGATGATCGTGGCGGCCGCACGCTGTGCTCGGCCAGTTCGGTCGACAAGGAAACCAAAAAGGGCTTGAAGGGCGGTGGCAACATCGCGGCTGCCAAGAACATCGGCAAGATCATTGCCGAACGCGCCAAGGCAGCGGGAGTCAGCAAAGTGGTGTTCGACCGCGGCGGTTATAAGTATCACGGCCGCGTCAAGGCGCTCGCGGATGCGGCGCGGGAAGCGGGGTTACAGTTCTAAATGTCGAAGCAAATTTTGCGCGATAGTCTGGCGGTACGGCGGCTCCTGGAAGTTAATCCTTCCGATTTGAAGGATGACGTGATCGCGATCAATCGCGTCACCAAGGTCGTCAAGGGCGGCAAGAACCTGAGCTTTTCTGCGCTTGTGGTGGTGGGAGACAACCACGGCCACGCGGGTTTCGGCATGGGCAAAGCCCGCGAAGTTCCCATGGCCATCAAGAAGGGCATTGAGCAGGCGAAGAAGAACCTGATCAAGCTCAACCTGAAGGGCACCAGCATTCCCCACCAGGTCACCGGACGTTACGGCTCGGCGCAGGTTCTGCTGAAGCCCGCGTCGGAAGGCACTGGCGTTATCGCCGGCGGCCCCGTGCGCAAGGTGATGCAGGTGGCGGGCATTGCGAACGTGCTGACGAAGTCGCTCGGCACCTCGAACCCGCACAACGTAGTGAAGGCGACCTTCGCGGCGCTGTTGAGCCTGAAGGACGCCAACCAGGTTGCGGAAACACGCTCAAAGACCCTGGAAGAAATCAGCGGCCGCCCGCCAAAAGCAGAGAAGCTAGAAAAGGCGGCGGGGGAATAATTCATGGCAGGCGAAAAGAAAAGCGCGAAGAGCGCGGGAACCGTAAAAGTGAAGTGGGTGGTGAGCTTCATCAGTTGCACCGATGATATGCGGGCGACGATTCGCGGCCTGGGGCTGCGCAGATTGCATCAGGTGGTCGAGCGCGAGGACACGCCGGCGATTCGCGGCATGATCCACAAAGTGCGCCATCTCGTGGAAGTGGTGAAATAACTTATGGCTGACAAAGGCAAGAAAGAACATAACACCGTTTCTCTCTCGGTGCTGCACCCGCCCAAGGGCTCGCGCAAACGCAAAGTGCGTGTGGGCCGCGGTATGGGCTCGAAGCTGGGCAAGACCGCGGGCAGCGGCAACAAGGGACAGAAGTCCCGGCGGGGATATTCGCGACGCCGTGGGTTTGAAGGCGGACAGATGCCGCTGCATCGGCGCATACCGAAGCGCGGCTTCCACAATCCGTTTGGGGTTTCCTATTCGGTGGTCAACCTCGAGGAACTGAACGTGTTTCCCGCGGGCGAAACAGTCACACCGGAACTGCTGCGCGCGCATGGCTTCATCCGCCGCGCCACGGATCCCATCAAGGTTTTGGGCGATGGCGAGTTGAAGACCAAGCTCACCATTCACGCTCATGCATTCAGCGCCGCGGCCAAGGAGAAGATCACCAAGGCTGGCGGCACGTTTGAGGTGGTAGCGTAATCGGGTTACCCGAGGAATCCGCATGAACCGATTCTTGAACGCATTCGCGAATCTCTTCCGGATCGAAGATCTGAGGAACCGGCTGTTCTTTACGCTGGGACTCCTCGCGGTCTATCGGCTCGGTGCGCACATTCCCACGCCTGGGATCAACACGGGTGTGTTGACGGAATTATTCAAGCAGGCTGCGGGCTCCATGCTGGGCATCTTCGATCTGTTCAGCGGAGGCAATGCCCGCCGTATGACGATTTTCGCCCTTGGCATCATGCCGTACATCACCTCGTCGATCATCCTGCAGTTGATGACCGTGGTGTTCCCGTACTTGGAGCGCCTGCAAAAAGAAGGCGAACTCGGCCGCCGCAAGATCACGCAGTACACGCGCTACTTGACGATTGTTCTTAGCATCGTGCAGTCCACCACCATCGCGACAGCCTTGCAGTCGCAATCCCTTGCTGGCCAGTCGCTCGTTTATCATCCGGGATTGCCCTTCGTGCTGATGACGATCCTGACGCTGACCACCGGCTCTGCCTTCATCATGTGGCTGGGCGAGCAGATCAGCGACCGCGGCATCGGCAATGGCATGTCGCTCATCATTTTCGTCGGCATCGTGGTCGGTCTCCCCCGCGGCATCTTCGACCTGTATGAAAAGGCCAAGACGCAGGCTTGGGGCGCGTTTACGCCGCTGGCCATCATTCTCCTGGTCATGTTGATGATTGCCGTCGTGGCCTTCATCGTGTTTGTCGAGGGTGCGCAGCGTCGCATCCCAGTGCAGTACGCCAAGCGCGTGGTAGGACGCCGTATGATGGGCGGTCAATCCACGTATCTTCCCCTGCGCGTGAATTCCGGCGGCGTAATTCCGCCGATTTTCGCAAGCTCGTTGCTGGCATTTCCTGCGACCGCCGCGCTGATGCTGGGCTCGCGTTGGCCGTTCGTCAAGAACATCGCGGAAAAGCTGAAGTGGGGCGAACCGCTGTACACGCTCATCTATGTTTCGCTGATTATCTTGTTTGCGTTTTTCTATGTCGGCATCGTGTTCAATCCCACGGAACTCGCCGACAACATGCGCAAGAATGGCGGCTTCATTCCGGGGATTCGTCCCGGGCGCAGCACCTCGGAATACGTCAGCATGATCTTGAAGCGGCTGACGTTTATCGGCGCGGTGTATTTGGCGCTGGTTTGCTTGCTTCCGGAATGGATGATTGCCGGTATCCACCTGAATCACCTGCCCACATGGCTGGGCGGCAACTGGTTCGACCGTTGGCCGCAGTGGATTTTGAACGGACTTGGCGTGCAGTTTTACTTTGGCGGTACCTCTCTCTTGATCGTGGTCGGCGTGGCGATGGACACCGTGCAGCAGTTGGAGGCACAACTCGTCATGCGCAACTATGAGGGTTTTGCGCGGAAGGGCCGTTTGCGCGGCCGCCGCTAAGGGAGACGACATCGTGGCGCTGCAAGAGCGTCCTGTCGGAAAACTCGACCGCGCGGTAATTTTTCTCGGGCCTCCGGGCTCCGGGAAAGGCACGCAGGCGAAAGAGCTGGCCAGAAAGTTTGGCATTCCGCATCTTTCGACGGGCGACATGCTTCGCGAACACGTCGCCAAGGGCACGCCGCTGGGATTGAAGGCCAAGCCGCTGATGGAGCGCGGCGAACTGGTGCCGGACTCGGTGGTTTTGAAGATGGTCGCGGAGCGCATCGAGCGGCCCGATTGTGCTCACGGTTGCGTGTTTGACGGTTTTCCGCGAACCGTCACCCAGGCGAAGTATCTGGGTGAATTGCTGAAGCAGAATGGCTTGCATCAGCCGTTTGTGATTCACATGGTCATCGGTCACTCGGTGCTCATGCGGCGGTTGACCGGGCGAAGGATCTGTAAGAAGTGCGGCGAGATTTACAATATTTTCGATCGTCCGCCGAAGGTCGAGGGAATTTGCGATATCGATGGCGGCGAGCTGTACCAGCGGCCTGACGATCGCGAAGAAGTCGTAAAGCCAAGGTTGCAGGCGTACGAGAAACAGACCGCGCCCCTGGTGACGTACTACCGGCGGCTTGGGTTTCTTTACGACGTCGATGCGCGCAAGAGCGTCGAGGAAGTGCAAGCGGACATCCTGCAGGCTTTGGCTAGTATTCGCGGAGCGCGGTAAGATGGCCATTCAATTACGGAGCGCCGCGGAACTGGAAAAGATGTACCGGGCGGGCCAGGTAGTTCACGAAGTCCTGAACAAACTTCGTGACGCCGTCAAACCTGGAATGACCACGATGGACCTCGAGCAGCAAGCCGAGGAGATCATCGCCAAGGGTCCGGGCAAGGCGGCGTTCAAGGGTTATCGCGGGTATCCCTGCGTGCTGTGCACTTCGGTGAACAGCGAGATCGTACACGGGATACCGTCGGCCAAACGCAAGTTGCGCGAGGGCGACATCGTATCCATCGACTTTGGCATGGAGGTCGACGGTTACTTCGGGGATTCGGCGGTTACCGTGCCCGTGGGACACATCGGCCCTGAGCTGCAGAAGCTCCTCGATGTGACTCGCGAATCGCTGGATCGCGCGATCGACAAGATGCGCCCGGGCAACCGCCTTGGCGATGTCGGCCACGCGGTGCAGAGCTGGGTGGAACTGCACGGTTATTCGGTAGTGCGGGAATTTGTGGGTCACGGCATTGGCACCAAGATGCACGATGAGCCCAACCTCCCGAACTACGGTGAGCCGGGACGCGGTCCGCGTTTGCAGGAAGGCATGGTCATCGCCGTCGAACCGATGGTGAACGCTGGCCGTCCGGAAGTGCAGATGCGTGGCGAATGGGTGGCGGAAACGGCCGATGGCAGTCCGTCGGCGCATTTCGAGCACACCATCGCCGTAACCGCGAACGGGCCTTGGATTTTGACCCGGCCGAAGGACATGACCGGGCCGAGCTGGTGAGAAGAAAGTTCTAAGTTGTAAGTTTTAAGTAGTAAGGAAATCGCCTTACTTAGAACTTATTACTTTGAACTTACGACTTACGACAACAGGAGCATATGGCGAAGCAGCCGTTTGAAGACAAAAAGAAAGGCGACTCTGGTAATCCCAAAGAGGACGCGATTGAGGTCATGGCCACGGTCATTGAACCGCTGCCCAACGCGATGTTTCGCGTGGAGCTGGAGAACAAGCACCAGGTGCTGGCGCATGTCTCCGGCAAGATGAGAAAGAATTTCATCCGCATTCTTGCGGGAGACAAGGTCGCGGTGGAGCTTTCGCCTTACGACCTGACTCGTGGGCGGATTGTCTACCGCTACAAGTAGCGGCCAGGTTTGGGCGTATCGAGTTTTGTAGCGGCTACCTTCAGGCGGCCAAATAGGAGCAAGCAGTATGAAAGTTCGGGCAAGCGTAAAAAAGATTTGTGACAAGTGCAAGGTGATCCATCGCCGCGGTGTGGTTCGGGTGATTTGCGTAAACCCGAAGCACAAACAGCGGCAGGGATAAGCAGTTGTCTGTTGTAAGTTTTTAGTAATTAGTTTTTGAGAGGACAGAAAAACATGGCACGTATCGCAGGTGTTGATCTTCCGCCGCAAAAGCGCCTTTGGGTCGGGTTGACGTCGATCTATGGCATCGGGCAGGTGCGCGCGAAGAGCATTGCCGAAAAGGCCAATGTCGATTTCACGAAAAAGATTCGCGACTTGACTGAGGACGAAGTCAACCGCATCCGTAACGTCATCGAGCAGGAAGGCCGCGTGGAGGGCGATCTCCGCAAAGAGATCCAGATGAACATCCGCCGCCTGATTGAAGTTCAGGCGTATCGCGGGATTCGTCACCGCCGCAATCTTCCGGTTCGCGGGCAGCGCACGCACACCAATGCGCGCACGCGCAAGGGGCCGCGCCGTGGCGCCGTTGCCGGCAAGAAGCAGATTAAGGGCAAGAAGGGCTGAGGTAGTTCTTAGTTTAAGTTTTAGGTAACTCATTGGAGTGAAACGTGGCTAAAGAGCAGAACGCAGCACCCGACGCAGCAGCAGTACCAGCGAAGCCGGGAGCGGCTGCGGGTAAACGCAAAAAGGAATTCAAGAAGAAGAAAGAGCGCCGCGTGGTGCCGCACGGCATCGTGTATGTGGCTGCGTCGTTCAACAATACGCAGATCAGCATCACCGATCCGGATGGCCGCACGCTTTGCTGGTCCTCCGCCGGCGCTATCGGCTTCAAGGGTTCGCGCAAGGGCACGCCGTACGCCGCGCAGCAGGCTTCGTTGTCTGCCGCCGGCACCGCTCGCGACCAGTTCGGGATGAAGAGCGTGGAAGTCAAGGTGAAGGGTCCAGGCTCCGGCCGCGAGTCCGCCGTACGCGCCCTGGCTGCCGCGGGATTGCACATTGTGGCCATTCGCGACGTCACGCCCATGCCGCACAATGGCTGCCGTCCGCCGAAGCGCCGCCGCGTCTGAGCCCCGCGCCTGTAGCTCAGGCCTTTGGGACCTGAGGGTTTTTGAAAACGGTTTTCGAACAGTTTGCTGAAGGGAGAATAGAAGTTGGCAAGACATCGAGATGCAGTCTGCCGCCTGTGCCGCCGGGAAGGGCAGAAACTATTTCTAAAAGGCCTGCGGTGCTTCACGGACAAGTGCGCGATTGAGAAGCGTAACTTTGTACCGGGACAGCACGGGCAGTCGCGGCGCGCCAAGGTTGCCGGCTACGGCCTGCAACTGCGCGAGAAACAGAAGACCAAGCGCACCTACGGTCTGCTTGAACGTCAGTTCCGCAATTATTTTGAAAAAGCGGAACGCGCCAAGGGCCCGACGGGTGAAAACCTGATCATCATGCTGGAGCGACGTTTGGATAACACGGTGTGGCGCGCAGGCTTGGCGTCCTCCCGTTCCCAGGCGCGCCAACTGGTGCTCCACGGTCACGTGCGGATCAACGGGAAGAAAGTGAACATCCCGTCGTACCAGGTGAACGTGGGCGAAGAAATCGCCATCAAAGAAAAGATGCACCAGAACGCCATGGTCCTGGAAGCGCGCAACGTTGCGCAAAGCCAGAGCGCCGTGCCGTGGCTGGAGCAGGAGCGCGAGCAGTTCAAGGCCAAGGTGGTGGCCCTGCCGAAGCGCGAAGACGTGCAGACGCCGCCCATCAACGAGCAGCTCATCGTCGAGCTGTATTCGAAGTAGTTCTAAGTTTTAAGTTCATAGCGAATTTCTACTTAATACTTAGCACTTATAACTTGGAACTTTGAAGAGTTTTTGGCGGTTAGTTACAGCTAACCGCAGAAGGAAGGAACACGATGTGGAAGGGATTTCAAAAACCGAAGCGTCTCGCATCTGAGCCGGAATCGCTCACTGAGCAGTACGGGCGGTTCTCCGCGCAGCCATTCGAGCGCGGCTGGGGCACAACGGTTGGGAATGCACTGCGGCGCGCGCTGCTGAGCTCCATTGAGGGTGCGGCGATCACCGCGGTAAAAATCGAAGGCGTGTTGCACGAGTTTTCTTCGATTCCCGGTGTGGTTGAGGATGCCACGGATATCATCCTGAACCTGAAGCAGGTGCCCATCAAGCTGAATAACGACCTGCCGAAGACCATCTACCTGAACGTCGAGCAGCCTGGCGTGGTCACCAGCGCACAGATCGAGGAAGACGCGGACTTCGCGGTCCTCGACAAGAGCGTGTACATCGCCACCGTCAGTGAAGGCGGCAAGCTGCAGATCGAAATGCGCGTCAAGAACGGCCGCGGGTATGTGGCCGCTGACCGCAACTACGATGAAGACCTGCCCATCGGGTATATTCCGGTGGACAGCGTGCACTCGCCGGTGCGCAAGGTGAACTACTCGGTGGAATCGGCCCGCCTTGGGCAGATGACCGACTACGAAAAGCTGATGCTGGAAGTGTGGACGAATGGAGCGCTTACGCCGCAGGACGCGATTGGCTATGCCGCGAAGCTGGTGAAGGATCACATGACCATCTTCATCAACTTCGAAGAGCCGGTCGACAATGTCGAGCTGCCTCAGGACATCGTTCACGATCCGCGCCTCGAGCACCTGGACCGCTCCGTGGAAGAGCTGGAGCTTTCCGTGCGCAGCTACAATTGCCTGAAGAACGCCAACATTCAGTCCATCCGCGAGCTCGTGCAGAAGAGCGAAAACGAAATGCTGAAGACCAAGAACTTCGGCCGCAAATCGCTCAACGAGATCAAAGATATACTGGTGAAGATGGGCCTCAGCCTGGGCATGAAGTTTGATGAGCACGGCCGCATTATCTGGCCGCCGCTCCCCAGCCAGACTTCTATGCCGAGTTCCGACGAGTCCGTCGGCCTATAGCGAGTCTTAAGTTACCAGTCTTCAGTAATAAGTTTCGGACGCTTAGGATTTCGAGCGGATTCCAGAGAACACGGGTTCTTGGTTTGACTCAAAACTTAGAACTTACAAGTTACAACTGAGAACTTTTTAAAGGGACAAACGATGCGACATCTGAAGTCAGGCTCAAAACTCGGACGCAACCCGTGGCACCGCCGCGCGACGTTGCGCAACCTGGTCACCAACCTCTTCGAGCACGGACGGATCACCACCACGCTCACGCGCGCCAAGGCAACGCGGCCCGTAGCGGAAAAGATGATCACCCTCGGCAAGAAAGACACTTTGCAGGCGCGGCGCCAGGCAGCCAGCTATATCATGACGCCCGCCGTTACCAAGAAGCTCTTCAGCGAAATCGCGCCGAAATTTGCGGATCGCGCGGGCGGCTACACGCGGATTATTCCCGCAGGCATCCGCGTCGGCGATGGCGCGAAGGTGGCCATTCTTGAACTCGTCACCTACGAGTTCAAGAAGAAGGAAAAGAAAGAGAAGAGCAAAGTCGAAGAAGCCGTCGAAGCCAAAAGCTAAGCGGCCTCCACAACTCAACATTCTTCAGCCCGCTTCGGGAAACCGCGGCGGGCTTTTTGTTTTGGAGTGCGGTGGCTCTCCACCGCTTTTGAAGCTGCAATTATTCGCCGAAATTATCGCCGGCATCTCGGTCAAAAGCCGGGGGGACGCTGCGAAGCCACGCCAAATGCTCGTTCCAGCGCCAAGCCTGCCTGCGCTACTGTGCCTTCGTCGAACAGGCGGCCGATCAGCGTAACGCCATGCGGCACTCGACGTGGCGGCGAGAATTTCGGCAGCGGATGCCGCGGATCAGGCGCCCAATCGCTGCGCGCCTCGCCAACTTCAACGAACCCCGCGCGCAGCGTCAACGAAGGATGCCCGGTGTTGTTGGTGATGGTGAGAATCTCGTCGCGCAGCGAGGGAACCAGCAGCAGATCCACTTTTGTAAACAGTTCCGCCATTTGTTCCGCTACCTTTCGGCGAAAACGATCTGTCTGCACAAAATCCACCGCCGACAGAAATCGCGCCTGCCGGAAAAGATTCGGCCACGAGTCCAGCGTCTGCATCTTTAGTTGATCGATGTCATGCCCGAGCGTCAGCTCCTCGAATGAAGCCGCGCCTTCTGCGAATAAAATCAAATTGAGCGTGCCGTAGGGCCAGTCGGGAAGCGCTACTTCGACGGGAACCATGCCCAGCTTTGGCAACGTCGCCAGCGCAGCACGATCAACGTCCGTCGCCGGATTCTGTTTCATCCAGGCAGGGAAGTAACCAACGCGCAGACCCTTCACCGGTGCCGCCGCATCGAAATCCAGCTTGCACGGCACGCTGGCAACGTCGCCCGGGTCCGGCCCTGAAATAGCTTGCAGCACGAGCATTGCGTCTTCCACGCTGCGCGTCATCGGCCCCAGCTTGTCCAGCGACCAGCACAGCGTCATCGCGCCGGTGCGAGGCACGCGGCCATACGTCGGGCGTAATCCCGTCACTCCGCAACGCATGCTAGGGCTGACGATGCTGCCTCCTGTTTCGCTGCCGATCGCGAACCCCACCAGTCCCGCCGCGGTGGCCGCGCCCGGCCCGGCGCTGGAGCCCGACGAACCCTCCTCCAGCAGCCACGGATTCATCGTCTGTCCGCCGAACCAGATATCGTTCAGTGCCAGCGCGCCCAAGCTCAGTTTGGCAATCAGCACCGCTCCAGCGTCGTTCAGCCGCTTCACTACAGCCGCGTCGTGCTCGGGGACGCGGTGGCGATAGGGCTCGGCTCCATACGTCGTAGGAATTCCCGCGGTGTCCAACAGATCTTTTCCGCCCCACGGTATTCCATGAAGGGCTCCGCGATATTTTCCTGCGGCAATTTCCGCGTCCGCTTGTTTGGCTTGGACCAGTGCGTGCTCGCGCGTCAACGTAATCACGCAGCGTAGTTTGGGGTCGTACTGTTCGATGCGGCGAAGATAAATTTCCGTCAAGCGCGTCGAAGTGAGCTTGCGCGACTGAATCCATCGTGAAAGCTGCGCCACGCCGGCGAACGCGATGTCAGCATCGTTGGCTGGTAACGGGCCAGGATCGGCCGCACTACGCACAAAGCGATTGCTCGCCGGTCCGGCCTTCTCGCCCGGCAACACGGAGTCGACATGCGAATAAGGCGCCAGCGTTGGCTCCAGCGCCAACTTTCGCGGCCCGCTACGGCGCTCGTACAACGCCGCCATGGTTTGCCGCCAACTGTCCGCAGCAAGTTGGCGGTCGGCGGGAGTCAACTCCACTTGAACCAGCTTTTCCGCTTCGCCAAATGTTTTGGCACTCACTTCGGGACCAGCACCGGGACCTGCGCCGAACGCGGACGGCGCGCCGGGCGGCAGCTTTGTGGGGTCCTGCGGTTTGGCGTGAAGCTTGGCGGCGGCGCCGATCAGTCCCAGAGAAGTCTCGGTCAGGAATTGCCTGCGGGATGTGGACATGTTTCCTCCGCAGAGCATTGTAGCCGACACTGCAATTTTGGTGGTTCTTGTTCCCGGGGGGCCTTATTTTTCCGGCGCGGTATCGGCCTTTGTGGCACCAGTTTCTTTCACGGGTATCTTGGCAGCAACTTGCGTTCCTACTGCCGTCGGAGCGGTTTCAGGATTCAACTCCAGCAGGAGCATTCTGCTGTCGGAGTAATATGGCTGTCCGGTCTTCCGTTTGCGCCCTGAACACCGGCGTTGCGCTGGTCACGTACTGCTCGCGTGCCAGTTGGCGCGTCTCCGCCAGATTCCCGGCGATGAACTCACGTTCCGCATCCACGTTCGGGTCAATTCGGTGGAACAGCACCGAGCTACTTCGCGGGACGTGATTCCCAGTACCAGCACCGGCTGTTTGGACAGTCCGTCTTCCTGTCTGATGCGCCGGGTCCGCGTCCGCGCTGCCTCCCAATTACCTTCTTACAATCCGTGGGACACGCGGAACTGACGAACGACTTCTGCGGGATCTTGCAGCTGGCCTTCGACGGCATAGTTTAGGCGGCGAATGTCCGACGCTGAAATTTTGCCAGCGAGCTCCGCAAGCGCTCCGCGAAGTTGCGGAAACCGGGCGAGGGTCGATTGGCGAATGATGGGCACCGCATCGTAGGGAGGGAAGTAGTGCTTGTCGTCCTGCAGTGCGACGAGGCCGAGAGAGTCGATGAGCCCGTCGGTGGAATTTCCAGCGACGATGTCAACCTGATGATCGACAAGCGCGCGGTAAATCAGGCCCAGGTCCATCACGCGCGGCTTGTCCGCGAAGTGAAGTCCGTACCTCTCTGACCAACCCCGGAAACCATCCGGCCTCTCCAGGAATTCGTAACCTACGCCGACGCGCCATTTCGGGGCGATGGGCACGAGATCCGACATGGTGCGGAGATGAAATCGCTGAGCATCGTCGCCGCGAATCACCATCGCAAACGTGTTTTCAAACCCGAGCGGTTCGGTAACCTCAAGGTGAAATCGCTCGGCGTAGAGCGATCTAACGCGCGCGTAGACAGCGGACGAGTCACCGGAGGGCCTCTCGTTCAGGACGGAAGTGAGCGCGGTTCCCGTGTATTCGACATATAGGTCCAACTCTCCCGCAAGCAAAGCCTTGTGAACCAGCAGTGTGCCGCCCAGGTTTGTTTTCCGATCAACGAGAATCCCGGTGCGCGCCTCAATGTGTTGCGCCAGAAGCTCCGCCAGAATCACTTGTTCCGTGAAGAACTTGGAACCAATAGTGATCTTTCGTTCGGGCGCCTTGTGGCAGGAGGAGAGTACACAAGTGATGCTGAGCACCACCCACAAGCAATTGAACCGTTGCACGGGATGGCGCATGTCACGTTACCCTCAGCCGACGTTCAATAAGTCCCAGGAGAAAATCAGCAAGAATGGCAAGAAGAGCGGCAGGAATTGCTCCCGCCAGAAGCAACGCGTCATTCACCATGGCGACTCCTCGAAAGATGAACGACCCAAGTCCGCCCGCGCCAATTGCGGCGGCAATGGTAGCGACGCCGATGGTGAGGACCGTGGCAGTGCGAATTCCGGCGAGTATCACCGAAAGAGCCAAGGGAAAACGCACCCGCAACATGATTTGTCCCCGGGTCATGCCCATCGCTTCGGCGGATTCAAGAATCGCCGGGTCAATCGACGTCAGACCAACGTAGGTATTCCGCAGAATAGGCAGCAGCGCGTAGAGAACCAGCGCGACAATCGCGGTGCGTTTGCCGATGCCTCCAATGAACGGAATGGGAATCAGAAATCCAAACAAGGCCAGGCTGGGAATTGTCTGCAAAATGCTGGCGATACCAAGCGCGAGCGTGCGCAGGGCCTTGTGGTACACAATGAACATTCCCAGCGGCACGCTGATGGCTATGGCGATGAGTATGGCGATCAGCACCAGCCACACGTGATCCAGGGTTGCCGAGAGAATTTCTTCACGATGCTCGATGAAAAAGCGCCAAGCCGTCACGCGGGTTCTCCCTGGCTTAACGCTAAGGAAGCAGCGAAGGAGCGAACTTCGGGATCCGCGAGTTGAAGAAAGTCGCCAGGCGGCGCGCTGGCCACCACGCGGCCAGATTGCAGCAGGACGATCTCAGAAGCCAGGAGCAGCGCCTCTCGCAGGTCATGCGTGACGAAGACAATCGTTTTCTCAAGACGGCGTGCGAGAGAGCGGAATTCGCGCTGAAGCTCCCCTCGCGTGACCGGGTCCAGAGCGCCAAACGGCTCGTCCATCAAAAGAATCGGCGGATCGGCGGCCAATGCACGCGCAACGCCGACGCGCTGGCGCTGTCCGCCGGAGAGTTCGTGCGGGCGCCTGTGGGCGAACTCCGTGGGTTCCATGCCAACAAGTTGCAGCAGCTCTTTCACACGTGTGTCGATGCGCTCTCGTGGCCAGTTTTCCAGAGTGGGAACCAGGCCCACATTTTCGGCAACCGTAAAATGGGGAAACAATCCCGCTTCCTGAATCACGTAGCCAATCGTCCGTCGTAGTCGGATGAGGTCCCACTGCCGCGTCGAGCGTTGCTGAACCAGAATTTCCCCTTCCGTGGGAAACAACATCCCATTGATAAGCTTCAGCAGAGTCGTCTTACCGCTTCCGCTTCGCCCCAGCAGAATGATAGTCTCGCCGTGGGGAACGGTTAGGTTGACACGGGAGACGATCTCCCGCCCCAAAGTTCCATTAACGCGAAAAGAAACGCCGCGAAACTCGATTGAATTCTGCTGGGAATTGGTCGCTAGTTTGGTCATTTCGATCAGCAAGATCCGGCCTGGGAAATGTAGTTTAATGGAATTGCGCAAATTGCGCTGATTTTAGTGCCATGATCGCACGCTCGGCGGAGGTAACTTCTAAAAGGCAAGAATCATCGAATGGCAGATTTGCTATCTTTTCATAGGGCTCGCGATTTCGTTTGCCGGGGCCATGCGCCTGGAGGGGGTAACCGTGCAATCCTGCAAGCATCTCGACCAGATCAAGCAAGTCACTCCGCACACCAAGGGCTGCGAAGAGTGCCTGAAGATGGGTGACAGCTGGGTGCACCTGCGGTTGTGCTTGGAGTGCGGCCATGTCGGTTGCTGCGACTCGTCGAAAAACAAACACGCCACCAAGCACTTCCACCGCACTAAGCACCCGGTCATGAAGTCGCTCGAGCCCGGCGAGACTTGGGGCTGGTGCTACGTCGACGACTTGGAACTGGACTTTTCCTGAGCGCCACTCGGCTCGACATCCAGCATGCATTCGCGGCCGATTCGCTCTGCAAAATTCGAGGGTGGGCAGCTTATGGCAAACATCGCATGGGAAATCACCCACAGCGTAGAAACGTCCGCCAGTCCAGCTTTTGCGTGGAAATATTGGACGACGGTTTCCAATTGGTCTGACCCACCTGCAGAATTCGAATTGCAAGGACCGTTTGAGGCGGGTTCCCGTGGCCTCACCCGATTTCCGGATCGGCCGCCTATCGAATGGTTTCTACGGGACGTTTGTCCGCCAAGTGCCGCTACGATTGCCATGCCACTCGCACAAGCCGTTCTTTCCTTTGAATGGCGGTTCGATGCACTACGGGACGGGCGAACACGCATCTCGCAACGAATCACACTCGAAGGTGAAAACGCGGAGGCTTACCGGTCGCAAGTGGCATCTGCGTTCGCAAACAACCTACCCGATGCAATGAAGAAGATTGCCAGAGCGATGGCCGAGGCACATGCGCTCCAGACAGACACGCGCTTGTAACGAAGCCGCAACGCCTCGCACAGCGCGCTATTTGTGCCGCCGCAGCAACAGCAAAGTACTATGGTGATTGGAACCCCTGAAGCGCCCCATACCATCCACAAGTCGTATCGAATCCCGCTGCTGACCTTCCCTTAATTCCCAGATACTCATTATCTACCGTGTTTACAGTTGTTTACCGCATATCTCTCGGCGAAGATCCGCGTCTTCTCTCGGTTCTTTCCCGCAAACGATGGTAACTGTCCGGCTGGAACTTAGGGACGGGTGACTTCCCACTGCTCCGAACCAGTCCCTTCGTCCAGTTGTTGCGTTACAGATCAATGCGTTACACATACGGTAGGACTGTATACCGGCAGAGAAGGCGTACCCGGCGTAAAGCGCTGTCTCTGCTCTCTTTCCGGCCCCAGGGCAAGTCCAAAGCGCCCAGAAAGCGCGCGGACTCGGCCCGTACTTTTATTCGAAGACGGTTTTTGCGGTCAAAAGGAAGTTGCCTATGAGACGCACGACGAATCAAGAGAACGGGTTCACGCTGGTGGAATCTGTGGTCGTCATCGGGATCATGATGGTCATGATGAGCTTCGCGATTTTTAAGTCCACGAACATGATGCCCAACTACAAGGCGGATACCGCTCAGGACGTTGTTGTGAGCTCCCTTCGCCAGGCACGCCAGTTGGCCATCACCGAACGCCGTGACGTCCAGGTGTGGTTTGACCAGTCCTTCACGGGAGCGGACCAGGTCCAACACATTAACTATCAGGTCGTGACCATTGCAGGTGATCAACCACAGGCACAGATCAGCGTTGCGCTCCCTCAAAGTACACAGTTTGTACTCGAGGGTGTTGCCGACACCCCGATGGGTTTCGGCAACAGTGCCCCGATCTATATCGGTAGTAACGGCGCGATGGTCAGCGGTGGGCCACCGATCATGAAGTTCCGCTCCACGGGCTCGTTCACGGACTCCGTCTATTCCCCTCTGAACGGCACGATCTTTATCGGAGTTCCCAATCAGGCTTTCACTGCCCGCGCGGTGACCATCTTTGGCGGTACTGGGCGCGTCCGGCCGTACAGCTGGACCGGCTCGGCGTGGGTTGAATAAGGAGAAGATGCGCATGAACGACATCCGATCGAACAAACGCGAACGCGGATTTACTCTCCTTGAGACCATGATCGCCATGGTCATTCTTTCCTTTGGCATCCTATCCGTCGCCGCCGTCTACACCCAAGGCATTCAAGCTTCCAATAGCAACCAGATGTCCTTCATCGCCCAACAGAAGGCCCAGGAAGCGATGGAAACGATTTTTACTGCCCGCGACTCGGGTACGCTGACCTTTGCCAACATCGCCAACGTCAGCCAGGGGGGCCTGTTTCTCGATGGTCCCCAGCGGCTTTGTGATGCGGGTCCAGACGGCGTCCTTGGTACCGGCGGATGACAACTGCAATATCCCGAATGTGATTGTCACCGGTCCCGGCGCCGACAATATTCTCGGTACTGCCGACGACACTGTTATCAACCTTAATCCCTGGATGACCCGCACCATCGCCATCACTCCGGTGAACGGCACGCAGAAACTAAATCAGGTGACTATCACGGTCAGCTATATCTATCAGGGAAGAACTACCCAATTTGTCTTGGTCAGCTACATCTCAGGGTGGGCGTGAGGAATCCTATGAGCCACAACACAAAACGCAAACTTGCCGGATTCACACTCATCGAGCTGATGATCGCCATGTCCGTTACCATGGTGCTTCTCTACGCTGCGCTGCGCGCTTTCAAAGATGCTTCCCAATCTAGCAAGCAAATCTCTCTCGCCTCGGACATGACCGACAATCTTCGCGCTGGCCTGAACCTCATTCAGCAGGACTTGATTCAGGCAGGTTCAGGGATTCCAACCACGGGTATTCCGATTCCGAATACCCCCAATGGTGCGGGGACTTGCAACGCGGGCCAGGCCTTGAATCGGCCTTCCTTAGGGGGTGGTACCACTTTCCCGCAATGCAATTTCGTCATTCCCGCCATTGAGCCCGGCCAGGCTTTGGGTCCGCTCATTACTTCTCCGGATGCGACCGCCGGCAATCCTTCCAATCCGGCGAGTTTCACGGATGAGATCACCATGCTCTATGCGGATAACAGTCAGGGGCTGGATGGCGTCACGGTTAACAGGCCACCCCTTGCGCCCGACCCTGGCTGCCCTAACGCCTCTATTGCCGTGAATGGCCAGTCCCTCACTGTCGATCCGACATGCATCAACTTGGCGAACTTGGTGCAATCCGGCGCGCAGCTTGCGCCCGGCGATCTCATCATGTTCAGCAACACCAAGGGCAGTGCCTTGCAGCTCGTCACCTCGGCTGCCGGAAACGTAATCAATTTTGCTACTGGTGATGCGTTCGGTCTAAATGGCCGCAACGATCCCAGTGGCACTGTGCTGCAGCTCAGGAACGCGGGCTGCACCACGCCTGCCAATTGCTGGCCGCCAACGAGCATCACCCGAATCTGGATGATCAGCTATTACCTGGACAACATTGCGGATACCACGCACGTTCGCCTGATTCGCCGCGTGAATTTCAATCCCGGTAGCCCGGTCGGGGAAACCTTGGAAAACATGCAGTTCACCTACAACTTCGTAGATGGCGTAAACAACCCTGTCAATCAGGCCAGCGTTCCTGCCACCAACACCGAAGCACAGATCCGTTCCGTCAATATCTACCTCGGCGCACGTTCGAACAGCCTGGTTCGTCAAGGCAACAAGACGCTTTATACCAGAGACAATCTCATCAGCCAAGTTAGCGTGCGCAGCATGGCGTATGTCAATAAATATTTCTAAGAGGAGTCTGTCAATGAGCTTGAACCTGATTGCGAGATCGAAACGCGTTCGTCACGACGCGGGCATTGCTCTGATTACGACAATCCTGCTACTCCTCCTGATGTCCAGCTTGCTCGTGGGCTTCACTGTCCTGCTGTACACGGACATCCAGCTCTCTGGGGCCAGCAATGATCAGGTCCGCGCGTTCTACGGCGCGGAAGCGGGCATGGAAAAAATGACCGCAAATCTCGGCAATCTGTTCTCGCAAAACTATTCCCCGAGTATCGGTCAGATCAATGCGATCTCGAGCACCCCTCCCGTTCTGCAGGGAATTCAGTTCCTGAAGGGTGACGGCTCCAGCGGTTACTCCATCCAGCCGCAGGCGCTCGACGGCAATGGCAATCCCGCTCCCAACATCAGCACCATCAAATCGGGCGCGTATCAAGGCATGACCGCCATGGCTACCGAGTACACCCTGCTGGTGAATGCGCGGACAACGGATGGCAAGGAAGTTACTCTGCGCCGCACAACCCAGACGGTTGGCATCCCCATGTTCCAATTCGGTGTTTTCTGCGACATGGACTGTGCCTTCTTCGCAGGCCCTAACTTCAATTTTGGCGGCCGTATGCACACCAACGGCAATCTTTGGCTGGCCTCGGGTTCAACCCTGACTATGTCCGACAAGGTCGACGCCTTCAAAGACGTCATCCGCACCAACCTTTCCAACGGTTTCCCCACTGCGACCAACTATACCGGAACCGTGAATATCACCACCTCACCGGGTTCCGGCAACTTCCGGGCTCTCGGCATGAGTGAAGGCAGCCTTGTTGGCACGATTGGCTCCGGGGCCAATCCCAATTGGGGGACTATTTCCCTTGGTTCCACCAACTACGCTGGCAACCTCATCGACGGCAAAGGCAGCACGTTCCCCAATGCCTCTACCGGTGCGAAGCAATTGAATCTTGGCATCGTGACCATCGGCGGCGGCACCACCCAATCCATCGACATCATTCGCCGCCCCAAGGCCGGTGAATCCGCGAACATCACGGCCGAGCGTTACTATGCGCAGGCAAGCTTGAAGATTCTGTTGTCCGACGATCCAGGCGATATTATGGGTCTTCCGTGTATTGATAACTCGAAGCAACCGTTCAACCTCCAGGACTTGGCTGGGCCGGTTGCCCTTTGGGCGACTGCTAACGCGACCACCCTCCGGGCCAATATGACTGCAGCGGGTGCCAACTATACTCCACTGCCACTGGCGTGGTCGGGCGCACGAACAGCTAGCACCTATGCTACTGGTTACCAGGCCGCTGACGGCTATTGGCTGCCCTACAAACAACCCATCATTAAGGGCTATATCAAGATTGAAGAACAGACTTCCTACGGCAATCCTTGTGGAACTTGGAGAGACGTCACGCTGGAAATCCTCGGACTCGGCTACGTTGGAAAGAACATCAATCCTCAGGCTGCCGGCCCATGGGCCGGTCCAGGCGCGCTGGGACAGGCTCTCAACGCACCTATTCCCGTTCCCAGCGCCGCTGGATCGATCGCTTTGGTCTCCCAGGTACCTCTTAATCAACCTTGCCAGGAGCCGCATCCCAATGCGGTTATTCGTCTCGAACGCGTGCGAGACAATCCTTCCAATGGGTCGGCTGCACTCCCTTGTGGCGGCGCGCTAACTACCATGCTTCCTTCTGACTTCTGGCCAAACACTCTTTTCGATCCCCGCGAGGGCACTCTTCGCGACACGGCACCCGATACAAATACGACCGGCAACGTGAGAAATCTGTATCCCGCCGTAAATGGCGTTATGCACTACGTTGAACTGGATGCCAAGAACCTTGCAAGGTGGTTTGGTGGCGCCATTGGCGCCAGTGGGGCGCTAACAAGAGATGCCGTCAACTCGCCCAACAACTTTGTTGTTTATATCTCAGACCGCCGTGGCAACTACGTGCAGAACCAGACTTGGGCGGGTAACTGGCCTCCGCTTTCTCCCAACCAGCATGAGACCGGCGAATATGGTTGGACCGACTTCGTCAATCCGAACAATGCTCCGACGGGTTGTCCCAATAACGCACTGGATACCGGCGAAGACTTGGACGGCACGGCTCTCCAGTACCTCTATGGTGTCCAGGACGATTCCCACATTCTGAAGCTTGGGGGCCCTGCGCCGGGTGCCCTCGAGTACGGCGTCTATGGGTTTTACAACGTGGGCATGCTCGGTACGGCAGTCGTCGCGGTTGCCCCTTGCACTGTTGCCCCTGGGTATGCTGGGGGCGGCCGCCGTCTGGCCGATGGTCTATGCTACAAACGCCAATGCGGCACGCGAGAATCCTCCTCTCTTCTTCCGCCGAGCGGTTAAGATCACCGACGGCAACCTTCTAACTGCCGTTGGAGGATGCCCTTCCGGCGTCTCTTGCGGTCTAACATTTGCCATAGAGAATCCGGTATACGTCCAAGGCGATTTCAATGCCAATTCCGGTTTAGGTGGCTGGAACGATCCCGGTGTCCCCACTTCGATCGCCGCCGACGCCGTTACTCTTCTGTCCAATCTTTGGAACGACGCTAACTCCTTCTCAGGCCTTAACGTCGCTGGCGCGGCCAACAATTACGGCATTTACAGCATGACCTTCCGTGCCGGCAACACGTCCTGGTATCGCAGTGCGATCATCGCCGGCAAAGGCCTTTCCTTCCCGCAGCCCGGTGGCACTGGTAATGACTTTGGCACCGACGGTGGTGTCCACAACTTCCTCCGCTACATCGAGAACTGGGGCGGCGCCCAACTCAATTACCGTGGTTCCATTGTCAGCCTCTATTTCAACCGCCAGGCCACGGGCACCTTCAAGTGCTGCACCGTGGTATACAGCCCGCCGGGCCGCGGCTACAACTTTGACACCAGCTTCCTGAACCCGACCCTCCTGCCGCCGCGCACCCCGTTGTTCCGCGACGTCAACACCACAGGTTTCACACGCCTGTTGTTGCCGGGTCAATACCAGTAAATTCCTACGCTTTTCCGCCCAGCGTCCCGGTCCTCGTGGCCGGGACGCTTTTTTCTGGAACGCCACAAACTTCCAGCTCGGATCACTGGTCGATCGCCCGCTCTGCGCTTGAAATCCTGCCACGCATCCATTTCCGTCCACATTCGTGGTACCTTGGATTTAGCCGCCTGATTACCGATTTGTGGGTTCGCGAGGCCATGAATCCAATTCAAACTCTCAGTCTTGTCCTTGGCGCCGGCTTTTCCTCTGGCCTGAACCTTTACGCAACCGTCGCCACGCTGGGCCTCCTGCAACGCTTTGGCGTGATTCACTTGCCGGCGCATTTGCAGGTTCTCTCGCACCCGATCGTCCTTGGTATTGCCGTGGCGCTCTATGTGGTGGAGTTTCTCGCGGACAAGATTCCCTACGTTGATTCCATTTGGCAGGCGGTCCACACCTTCATCCGGCCTCCCGCCGCAGCTCTGCTGGCCTTTGGTGCTACCGCCGCGGCTCCCGAAGCCTGGCGCTGGGCGGCAGCCTTGCTCGCCGGCAGCATCGCCCTGACCTCGCATGGCACCAAGGCCAGCGCGCGTGCCGCGGCAAACATGTCGCCGGAGCCGCTCAGCAACTGGGCGCTCAGTTTTGGGGAAGATATGTTGGCGGTGTGGCTGACCTGGTTCGCCACGGCTCATCCGACGATTGCCGTGGTCGTCGTAATCATCCTCGTGGCAATTTCACTTTACCTGCTGTACCACCTGTTTCGCTTCTTGCGCCGCACATTGCAAAAACTCGCCGCAACCTGATTCAACCCTCACCATCCTGCGCCGCGGGTAGTTTGGCGCGCCGAAGATCTCAACAAAATATGTCGTCTCACCGCCGGATGGAATTACTTCACGTACTCCGCGAGCCAATCCAAAAACGTCTTGTACCAAAACTGGCTGTTCTGCGGCTTCAGCACCCAATGCCCCTCGTCGGGAAACACCACCAACTTCGACGGCACGCCTTGCCGCTGCAGCGCGCTGAAAAATTCCAGTGATTGCGTGTACGGCACGCGGTAGTCCCGCTCTCCGGCCACCACGAGCGTTGGAGTCTTGTATTTTCCCAAGTCCGCCGCATAGGTTGAGGGCGACCACTTCTTGTAGTTCTCCGGCGCCGTCCAGGGAGTGCCTTGGGAGTCGTGCTCCTCGAACCACAGCTCCTCCGTGGCATACATCGAAACCTTGTCGTATACCCCGGCGTGGCTCACGATCGCCTTGAAGCGGTCCGTGTGCGTTGCCAACCAGTCCGCCATGTATCCGCCATACGAGCCGCCGGCCGCCGCCATTTTTGTTTTGTCGATGTACGGATACTTGAGGATTGCCGCGTCTATCCCCTTCATCACGTCCACGTAGGCACGGCCGCCCCAATCAGCCGTGATTTGATCCGTGAACTTCTGTCCGTAACCGGTGGAACCGCGCCGGTTGATCATCAGCGTCACATAGCCTGCGCCGGAAAACAGCTGCGCGTTCCAGCGATAGCCCCACGCGTTCGACCACATCGTTTGCGGTCCCCCGTGCAGCAGCACCAGCATCGGATACTTTTTGGTCGGCACGGATTGCGGCGGCCGGATAATCATGGCTTGCACCCGGGTGGCTTCCGCGCCCTCAAACCAGAACGTTTCCGGAGCATTCATTTCCACGGACGCCAGAATCGAATCATTCGCATGCGTCAACTGCTTCAGCCCGCTGCCGTCTCCCCCGGCGACAAACAACTCGCCCGGCATGGTCAGGCTGGTCCGTTCCGTCACCAGGATTTTCCCGTCGCCGCTGAACGAATATGCCGCGTTGAATCCATCGAGCAGTTTCTTCGGCGTTGCCCCGGCCCGTGGCTCCATCGCATAGATTGGCTGCAGCGTTTCGTTCTCTGCCAGGAAGTAGATCGTCTTACTGTCCGGCGACCACGAGAGCTCACCGGCGCTGCGGTCAAAGCTCGCCGATATGTTTTCGCTCTGGCCCGCTTGCCGGTTGTACAACAGCACTTGCCAGCGGTCCGCTTCGTAGCCCGCGGTCATCTGCGCGTGATACGCGATATATTTTCCGTCGGGCGAGTACACCGGATTCCCATCGAAGCCCTGATTTGTGGTGATGCGTTTCGATTCGCCACCGGTCACCGGCACGAGAAACAGATCTCCATTTGTGCTGGTCGCTTCCATCTTGTCGGTCACCGCGGTGTAGCAAATCTCTTTGCTGTCGGGCGAAAAATTGAGATCCGTGTCGCCGCCTCGCTGGTCGGGCGGCACATCGTAGTCCGCTCCCTCCGTCAGGTCGTGCGCCGCCGTGGTTGCTTCCACAGGCTGGATGAAAAGGTGACTCCGCTTGCCCTCCGACCAGTGATCCCAGTGCCGGTACAGCAGATGGTCCGCGACGTGCGCCTTCACCTTGCTCTTTTCCTTTTCCTCGTCGCGCTTCTTGTTGCACGCATCGTCTTTGCAATCGACGTACACCCCTGACGTAAACGCGATGCTCTTGCCATCCGGTGACCATTTGAACAAATCCGCTCCCGTCGACAGCGTCGTCAGCTTCTTCGCTTCGCCTCCTTCCATGGAAATTACGTACACCTGCGAAGTGCCATCGCGTCCCGACAGAAACGCCAACGTTTTCCCGTCCGGTGACCATGATGGCGCCGAATCTTTTCCACTCTGCGTCAACTGAATCGCATCGCCTCCCGATGTGCTCACGAGCCAGATGTTGCTGACTCCCCGATTCGCTTCCATGTCCGGCGTCGAAATTCCGTACGCCACCCATTTGCCGTCCGGCGACACTTCGGGGGCGGCAATGCGATGCAGCTTGATCAGGTCGTCGAACGCCAGCGGATGTTTCGCGGGCGCTTGCGCGTCCGCGCTCAGCGCCATCCCAAGCATCAACAGCAATAACCCACTGCGCGTCGCCGTACGATTCATTTTTCCCTCCAACCAGACAGCCTGGTTCCCACCCATGTCCAAAACATTTCATAATGTCACGAGCGCTCCGCGAATGCCAGGTTCTTATACTCTTATCGCCGCACGAAAAACCAATTCAGCAGCGCGATCGTGCAAGTCGTTCCCACCACGATGAACTCGCCGCGATGCATCTGCGTCAACAGCATCGCGGAAAAAACCAGCCCCAAGCCCGCAAAAAAGTATGGGAAGGGAAGCTGGAATCGCGCTTTGTCATCCCGCCGCTGACGCAGAATCGGCACTGCCACGGCCATCGCGCCATATACCGTGAGCCGCGACACCGCGGAAAGCACGGCGTTCCATTGAAATGTTCCCAATGCCGCGAAGAGGAATACCAGCACCGCGTAGACCACGATCGAGACGTAGGGAGTGCGATAGCGCGGGTGAATCGTTCCAAAAAACGAAGGGAAGTCGCCGCCTTCGGCCAGGGCGAAGGTCAGGCGTGGCGCATGCAGCAGGTTCGCGCTCAAATACCCGTATGCCGAGACCAGCGCAGCCGCTGCAATCGCCATTGCTCCTGCGGGTCCGAGAAATCCCTGCGAAGCATCCGCGAGCGGTCTCACCGAGGCTGCCGCGTCCGGCAGTGTCTTCAACGTGACGATTTGCACCGCCGTGTAGATCAGCGCAATCAGCGCTAGCGCCGTCAACAAGGCAATCGGCGTGTCTCGCTTCGGATTCGTCGATTCGCCACCCACCGAAAGCGCGCCCTCAAATCCGCCATACGCGTACACCAGCAGCAGCATCGCATCGAACCAACTCCTTGCCGAAGCCGCCGGCCACACCAGCGGCACGCGAATCTCCGGCCGCGCAATCAGCGCTACCAATCCAGCAATCACAAACAGAAGCAGAAAGCCAACTTTCACCGCCGTGAAAAAATTGCTTACGCGCTCGCCAGTCTTCACGCCAGTGTAATTGACGACTGCCAGTTGCCCGATGAGCACCGCCAGAACCGCCAGCTCGCCCGTCCGCGTGCCCAAAACAGGAAAAAACTGTGCGGCATAAGTGCAAAACAAATTTGCCGCCGCCGCGGGCGCAGCGATTCGCGTCAGCCACGTCAGCCACGCCACCAGCAGCCCCGCGAAGCGCCCCAGCGCATCTCGCGCGTATAGATACAATCCGCCAGTCTCTTCGTAGCGCGACGAAACTTCCGCGATGCATCCCGCAATGATCAGGATTCCAGCACCCGCCGCAAGGCAGCTAAGCGGGCTATACGCTCCGATTTTTTCCGCCAACAACGACGGCAAACGAAAAATGCTGACCCCGATGATCGAATTCACCATCAAGGCCGTTAAGCTCCAGCGGCCGATGGTGCGAACCAGTCCGTGCGACCTCTGCTTCACGCCCGGGCATTCCTCTTTCCCTTACATGTTTCCGTTACGCGGGATCCGTCAGTTTGTCGCCGTTGCTGGAGTCGTCGCCGCCGCTGGTGCCGCCTTCATCCTCGAGATTTCCGCCAGCACATCGGTCTTCCCGCTAGTGGCCTCCAGGTGCGGATACTTCTCTCCGCCATGGTACTCCACGCGATAAGTCTGAAAATAATCGTTGTTCTCTGCCAGCAGTTCGATGGGCTCCTTGTTGTTTCCCGCGCGTTTAATCGCGTCGCGAAGCAATTCCGGAGTCCAGCGCCGTCCGTTCACCGCCAGGAGATGCATTCCCGGCGCAAGCCCGGCCTTGTCGGCAGGCGAGCCTGGTATCACATCGAGTATTCGATCGCTTTCCTCGCCCCCGGTCGCATGGACGTGAAAGCCCAGCGAATATTCCACGTCCACTTCCTGGCTTACCATTTCTTCCGAGCGCTGGTGCTCGTTCATGGTCTCAGTGAAAACCAGCTTCCAGCCGCTGTTAACCACGCCGCCCAATGGTGCGCCCGGTCCGTGGCTTGTCAATCGCTCCGTGAAGAACGAATTCCAATCATAAGGAGTCACCTCATTCAATGCCGCGACCACATCGCCAAACGTGTACGGCACCACTTTCGGCGCGCCGTTCTCTCTTCCATAAAACTTGCGGCAAAAGTCATCCAGCGATTTCTTTCCGTTGCTCTCTTTTCGGATGATCGTGTCGGTTTCCAACCAGATCAGTGTGCCCTCGTCGTAGTAATCCACGCTGCGCCGCCAGGATGATCCCGCCACTGGCGCAGTGTAGAGAACTTGCGCCGAGATCGCCGTGTCTTGCAAATCACGCCACGTTCGCCCCGGCCGGTCATTCAAATATGCTGCGGTCGCCGCAAGGTACTCCCGCAATCTTTGCGGCGTCCAGAATCCCGAGCGCGCCGAAAGCATCACGCCGTAGTATTGCGTCAGTCCTTCGTATACCCACAACAAATCGCCCTTTAGTGGAGTCTGGTAGTCCGGCGCCACCAACCCGACGGGCCTCCGGTATTTTCCGTTCCAGGAGTGCGTGAACTCGTGCGCCAGTAAGTCCATCTGCGTTTCGCGGACGTCGGGATCGAGAAACAGCGCCTCTGGTGTGCGATTGTCGCTCGATTCGTGATGCTCCACTCCGTCGGGCGGCATCTTGTCGCTCAACGCCAGCAAAAAATCGTAGCGCCGGTAATGACGTGCGCCGAACAGCGCGCCCGACTCTGCCACCAACTGCCGCAGGTGTTGCACTTCCGCCGTGCTCGCGGCAAGGGCGGCCGGTCCATCTGCGGCTATGTGGATGGTGTGTTCGGGTTTTTGCCCTGGCGCCAAATCAATATTGCGAAAGTACTCTCCCGTGATCAGCGGAGAATCGATCAGCGTTGTCAACGTCGCCGGCGCAAACGCAATTTCTTCGGGAGTGTCCTTTGCCACTGGCAATGCGGTTCCATATTTCCAGCCCACGGGCAACTGCAAGCTCGCTTCGTATGTCAGATCGTCCGTTTTTATGCCTTGCGGATAGAGCGTTACCAAATACCAGTTCAGTACCGCGATTTTCGCCGTCGCGTCGGAGCGGTCACGCGAACCGCTGCTCTCCGGCGGAGGCGACAAATAATCCAGGCTCACCTCCAGCATCTCCGCGCCCTGCGGTACATCCAAATGGAAGGCGTACATGTCCACTTCGTCGCGCCGCCACACTACCTCTTTTCCGCCGGCCAACATCTTTAATCCCGTCAAATTTACAATCGGCCCCGTCGGTGCGTGCTCGCCTTGTATCCACTTTGGATAGACCAGCGTCAGCGGCCCGGGCTTCACAGGGAATTTCAATTTTGCGTGAAATACATGACGCGGCGAATCCCGCAGGTCTACTGCAATCCGCACTGGTTCCTTCTCCGCTTGCGCCAATACAGAGTTGGCGCTCAGCAGGAGAATTGCCGCGCCAAACCCTATGAATCGTCCCGCAAAATGCCTCATGAAGAATTTTCCTCCGAACCCGCGAAAGATTATCACACACCCTGTTGCCTCGGGGCCGTTACGCCCGTCTCGTACCCTGGTTTGCTACAATCTCTGTATGAGTACGGCGATCGATTCCTCTTCCTTATTTTCTCGCAATCTCCGCAAACAATATCCCGTCGCTGTCCGCGGTGAAGGCAGTTGGATTGTTGATTCCGACGGTCGTCGTTATCTTGACGCTTCCGGCCAGGCCGCCGTTGTTAGTATTGGCCACGGTGTGCCCGAAATTGGCCGTGCCATGGCCGAGCAGTCCAATCGAATCGCCTTTGCGCACACTTCGCAGTTCCACTCTGAGCCTGCCGAAAGACTCGCCGCGCGCGTCCTGGCGATCGCGCCTCGCAATTTCCAGCATGGCGGACGCGTTTACTTCACCTCTGGCGGTTCCGAAGCCACGGAAACCGCGATCAAGTTAGTCCGGCAGTATTTCCTGGAAACGAAGCAGCCTTCCCGCTTCCGTATCGTTTCGCGTAAACAGAGCTATCACGGGAGCACACTCGGCGCCATGTCCGTCAGCGGCAACGTTGGCCGCCGCGCGCCCTACGCTCCTATGATTCCCGAGTGGGGCCACGTCGCGCCCTGTTTCTGCTATCACTGTCCTTTTGACAAAACTTATCCGGAGTGCAACTTGGCCTGCGCCGATGATCTCGACGCATTCCTTCGCGCCAATGATTCATCAACTGTAGCTGCATTCATTTTCGAGCCGGTTGTGGGCGCAACGCTTGGTGCTGTTCCCGCTGTCGATGGCTACACCGCGCGTATTGCCGAAATCTGCCGCAAGCACGGCATCCTTCTCATCGCCGATGAAGTAATGACCGGCATGGGCCGCACGGGCCGGCCGTTTGCCAGCCTCCACTGGGGTCTGGAGCCCGACATTATTCTCACCGGCAAAGGAATCGCCAGCGGCTACGCGCCTTTGGGGGCGGTTCTGGTCGCTCCGCATGTCGCTGAAGCCTTCGAAAAGGGCACCGCCGCTTTCATGCACGGATTCACCTATCAATCTCATCCGGTGGCTACCGCTGCCGGCAACGCCGTCTTTGATTACCTGGAAACTCACAAGCTTTTCGAGCGCGTCACTCCCGCAGGGGAATCGCTTCGCGAGGCCCTCTCCGCTCTCGAGAATCATCCGCATGTTGGGCAGGTTCGTGGGCTCGGCCTGCTGCAAGGCGTGGAATTCGTGAAGAACAAATCCACGCGCGAGCCTTTCCCGAAAGAAACCGGCATCGCCGAAAAAATCCGCCAGGCTGCTCTCGAGAAGAACGTCCTCACGTATCCTTCGCAAGGCACCTTCGACGGCACTCGCGGCGACCATGTTCTGCTCGCGCCGCCTTTCATCCTCACCTCGCAGGAATGCCAATTGATTGCCGATGCGCTACAATTCGCCGTCGGTAAAGTTTTTTCATCCTGATTCGCTAGTGCCCGCATCCGAAGGGCTATGCTCTTTTTCCGGGGGATTTTATTCATGCGCCGACTCGCGTCTTCATTCCTATTGTGCCTGGCCCTGATTTTGTGCTTCACAACTGCTTCCGCTCAGGAAAAAGCTCCCGCGAAACCACGCGCGCGTGATCTCGGCGTTCCCTTTGATGGTACGCCCAGGCCCGCTGAATGCCATTACCGACGTGCCCGGCGTTGCCGTCGGCCACACCACCTTGATCTCCGGCGACGGCAAGCTTGTCATCGGCAAAGGTCCCGTTCGCACCGGCGTCACCGCGGTTCTTCCTCGTGGCAAGGACACCATGATGGATCCCGTTTTCGCCGGCTGGTTCTCGCAAAATGGTAATGGAGAGATGACAGGCACCGCGTGGGTGGAAGAATCGGGCTTTCTCGAAGGCCCCGTAATGATCACCAACACGCACAGTGTCGGCGTGGTGCGCGATGCGGTGATTCAGTGGCGCGTTAATCATGGCCAGCCCGACGCCACTGGCTACTGGTGGTCGCTGCCCGTCGTTGCCGAAACCTGGGATGGCTGGCTCAACGACATCAACGGCTTCCACGTGAAGCCTGAGCACGCTTTCCACGCCATCGATTCCGCGCATTCCGGGCCCGTCGAAGAGGGCGCGGTTGGCGGCGGCACGGGAATGGTCTGCAACGGTTTCAAGGGCGGCATCGGCACGTCTTCGCGCGTGCTTCCGGCCAAAGATGGCGGCTACATCATCGGCGTGCTGGTGCAGTGCAACTACGGCTCGCGCCAGAATTTCCGCGTCGCCGGAATTCCCGTCGGCCGTGAAATCAAATCGGAGGATCCATACGCCTACCAGCCTTCGCCAATCTCCGAGCAAGGCTCCATCATCATTGTGATTGCCACCAACGCGCCCCTTCTCCCCACGCAGCTCAAGCGCCTCGCGCACCGGGCAACTCTGGGCATCGGCCGCGATGGCAGCATTTCCGGCAACGGTTCCGGCGACATCTTCATTGCCTTCTCCACCGCGAATTCCGGCGCTTCTTCCGCCACCAAGCCCGTGGACGTCAAGATGGTTCCTAACGATTCACTCGATGCCGTCTTCGCTGCCACCGTCGAAGCCACTGAGGAAGCCGTGATCAATGCTATGATTGCCGCCGAATCCATGACCGGCATCGACAATCATCACGTTACCGCTCTGCCGCACGACCAGCTGAAAGCTGTCCTAAAGAAATACAATCGCCTCAATCAGTAAAGCTAAAAATTACCCGACTTGTCATTCTGAGGGCATCCGACGAGGATGCCCGAAGAATCTCAATTACTTCGTTACGATCGCGTCATGAAACGATGCTGTCCGCCGCACGCTATAATCATCGAGTGAATCTTCCAGGTCTCCGATCGCTGCCTTGTCTCCTGTTCGCATTCATCTCGACTATTTCGCTGATTTCCTGCTCCCCGCCGCAACCACGCAGCCTCGCCATCACTCATGTCACGGTAATTGACGCCACCGGCGAGCCTCCCCAACGCGATTCCACCGTCGTCATCGCTGATTCGCGTATCACCGCCGTCGGCCCATCCTCATCCCTTCGTATCCCTCGCGGTACAAAAATCATCGACGCTTCCGGCAAATTTCTCATTCCCGGACTCGCCGACATGCACCTCCACCTTATGGGCGCTGGCGAACCCACCGGCAGCCGCGAATTCATTCTTCCGCTTCTCATTGCCAACGGCGTCACCACCGTGCGCGATATGGGCGGCAGCGTCGCTCTTCTGAAACAGTTGCGCCAGGAGATCGCTTCCGGCAATCGCATCGGCCCGCAGATATTCTTCACGGGTCCGTATCTCGACGGCGATCCGCCGTATTTCCAGCCGTCCATCATTGTGCGCAATGCACAAGACGCCATCGCCGCGGTGCAACAGCTAAAATCCGATGGCGTCGATTTCATCAAAGTGCAGTCCCGCCTGCAGCCTGCCGCGTACTTCGCCATCGCCGACGCATCGCGCCACGCAGGGATGCGCTACGTTGGCCATGTTCCAGACGCCATCTCCGCGCGCGCCGCTTCCGAAGCGGGGCAATCCAGCATCGAGCATCTCACGGGGGTGCTGCTGGCCTGCTCCACTCGCGAGGATGAGTTGCGCCGCCGCCAACTTGCCGCCCCGTCCCCCTACGGCTCGGTAAACCAATCCCTCGAGCGTCTGCGCACCTGGCAGCAGGATCTTCTGGATTCCCATTCCGAAAAAAAAGCCGCGCAGCTGTTTCAGACTTTTGTCGCCAATCACACTTGGCAGGTGCCCACGTTTCCCCTGCTCATACACCTTGCGTTTCTCACGCCCGAAACCGATCTGGCCAATGATTCCCGCATGAGATACGTCCCCGCCAACGTGCGCAAGATCTGGGACACGGGTCGTCGCGAAAA
Organism: Candidatus Acidiferrales bacterium; assembly: GCA_963792145.1. GTDB lineage: Bacteria > Acidobacteriota > Terriglobia > Acidiferrales > UBA7541 > Acidiferrum. Next base: position 34,529 of record CAWBVH010000052.1, on the reverse strand, counting down.
TCTGGCCAACCAGGGAACTGCGGAATTTCAGATGCGGGGGGAACTCGCGAAGCGTTCTCTCCCAGTATTCAAGCAGATGCACGCCGCTGGCGTGCCGGTGATGGCTGGTACAGACACCACCGCGCCAAATGTTTTCCCGGGTTTCGCCTTGCATGAAGATCTGTACTATTTTGTGCAGGCAGGCCTGACGCCGCTCGAGGCGCTTCAAGCCGCAACCGTAAAGCCGGCCGAATTCCTGGGCCGCGCCGCGGAACAAGGGACCATCGCTCCCGGCAAACGCGCCGACCTCGTCCTTCTCAACGCGAATCCTCTGGACGACATTCGCAACACGCAAAAAATTGACGCCGTGATTGTAAATGGAAAATTACTGAATCGCCGAGACCTCGACGCGTTGCTCGCTAAAGTCGCCGCCTTTGCCGCTTCTCACTAGAGCGCCAGCGCGCCAGTCTTTCTTGCAGGATTGAAAAACGGCAGCGCCACAACTTTCGCCGAAACCGTCTTTCTCGCCGCCTCCACCGTCAACTCCATGCTGAGCGTTGCCCCAAGCGCGGCGCTTTCCCGGCTAACCGATGCCAACGCGATCATTCTCTTCAACGTCGGGGACCATGTCGTTGACGTCGCCTTGCCCACTTGCCGCCCACCCCGATATACCGGCACGGCCACTCTTGAAGCCGTCCCAGGAACTTGCGGCGCCATGCCAATCTTCTCGTACAGCGCTTCCACTTCACTCCAGTTAATCTCCAGCCCAACGAGCGATCTCGCCGGCCCCTTCTTTGCTTCCTCAGCCAGCGCTGCGCGTCCCACAAAATTCTCTTTCTTCAGGTCGACCAGTTTCCCCAGCCCAATTTCACCTGGTGAGTACTTTTGTTCAGAGATCAGTGCTCGCTTGCTCGAAATGTAGTCCACCTCAATCAGAATCAGTCCCGCCTCGATTCGCGCGATGTCCAGCGCCACCATTCCTGCCGGATGAATGTCGAACGGCCGGCCCTTGCTCATCAATTCGTCGAACACCTTCACCGCATCGATCCACGGCACCCAAATCTCATAGCCCAGATCGCCTGTGTACCCGGTGCGCGAAATGTCCACTGGCACGCCTGCGATTTTTCCGTGCGCCACGCGAAAATATTTCAGCTTGGCAATATCCGCGTCCGCCACGGCATGCAGCAATTTCCCGGAGGTTGGCCCCTGCAACGCCAGTGCCGCAACCTTTTCCGAAATGTCCTCGATCTGCACATCCAAGCCGAGCGAATTCTGTTTGAACCATCGCAAGCTCGGGTCGGCAGCAGTCCACCGGTAGTCGTTTTCGCCGAGTCGCGTAATGGTTCCGTCGTCGATCACCTTGCCTTCGGGATCGCACCAGCAGCAGTAGATCACCTGGTCGACCGCCACTTTGTTGATGTCGCGCGCGATGATGCGGTTCACCAACTTTGTCGCATCGCGGCCCGTGACGCGGTACTTGAATAATGGCGAAATATCGATGAGCGCAGCGGAATTGCGAATCGCGTTGTACTCGTGCTCGTGCGTCATCTCGTACGCGCCGACGGTGTAGTAGCCCGACCATTCTTTGAAGTTCAGGCTCTCGCACAGCGCGAGGGTTCTCTCATGGAATGCGGTTCCGACGGGCACGGTCCCTCCGATGGAAATGCGGAAATGAGAATGAGGCCTTGGCGAATGTCGCCAGCGTGTCTCTGAATTATAGGTTTGATTCTCGCGGCACCGCAAGCTGGCTTCGCGATTTATCAATGCGCGTGCGCTTGTGAACCGGGCAGCCTCTCAGTAGAATGATGTGAACCGTGTTGCATTTCTGTCGTCCTCTTCATCTGGAGTCATAACGAATGCCTCAGTCCTATGATGTGGTCGTCATCGGCGGCGGCCACAACGGTTTGGTGAATGCCGCCTATCTGGCGAAAGCAGGCAAGAAGGTCCTCGTACTCGAACGCCGCGGAGTCCTCGGCGGCGCGGCCGTTACCGAAGAAATCGTTCCCGGCTTCCTCTTCTCCGAGTGTTCCTACGTGGTCTCGCTGCTTCGCCCTGAAATTATCCGTGAACTCGATCTCCCGCGTTACGGCTTGGAAATTCTTCCTCTCGACGGCACCTTCTCGCCGATGCTCAACGGCGACTATCTCTGGCGCGTCAACGATCACGCCAAAACACAGCGCGAAATTCGCCGCCATTCACGCCTCGACGCTGAGGCTTACGACGAATTCTCTAAGATGATGACGCCCATGTGCCGCTTCGTGAAGCCCATGCTCTCCATGATTCCTCCGGACCCCACCACGCTGAATCCGAAGGATCTGAAGCAATTGAACTTCATGCTGCAACGCTTCCGGGAACTTTCTTCCGACGAGCGCTACACCCTGGTGCAGTTGATGACTATGAGTTCCGCCGACTTCCTCGACCAGTGGTTTGAGACCGACGTGCTGAAAGCCACCATGTCCGCTTCCGGCATTATCGGCACGTTCCTCGGCATTCGCTCGCCCGGCACCGCCTACGTTCTGCTCCACCACTACATGGGCGAAATCGATGGCGCCTTCCGCTCCTGGGGATTCAGCCGCGGTGGCACCGGCCAAATTTCCAATTCCATCGGTTCAGCCGCGCGCGAAGCCGGCGTGGAAATCCGCACCAAAGCCTCGGTAGCGAAGATTCTCATCAAGAACAATCGCGCCAGCGGTGTGGTGCTCACTTCCGGCGAAGAAATCAGTTGCAACGTTATCTCCTCGAGCGTCGATCCTTACCTGACCTTTGAAAAATTCATTGAACCGAAAGAGCTGCCCTCCGACTTCCTGGAAAGTGTGCGCCGCTACAAATTCCGCGGCTCCTCGGGCAAGGTCAACCTGGCGCTCGATGCGCTTCCGAACTTCCGCGCGCTTCCCGGCGAAGGTGCGCATCTGCGCGGCGCCATGTCCATCTCGCCCGGCATGGAATACATGGAGCGCGCCTACGACGACGCGAAGTACGGCCATTTCTCCAGAAGGCCGTACATCGACATGGTCATCCCCAGCCTGACGGATCCCTCGGTCGCGCCCGCGGGCAAACACGTGCTCTCCTGTTTCGTCCAATACGCGCCCTACAAGCTCGCCGAGGGCACCTGGGACGATCAGAAGGAAGCCTTTGGCAACAACGTAATCAACACCATCGCCGAGCACGCGCCGAACATCAAAGACATCATCATCGACAAGCAGGTGCTCACGCCGCTCGATCTCGAACGCGAATTCGGTCTGACCCAAGGCAATATTTTTCAGGGCGAACTCTCGCTCGAGCAGCTCTTCTTTCTGCGGCCGGTTCCCGGTTGGGCCTACTACCGCACTCCTGTCGACAACCTCTACATGTGCGGCTCTGCTACCCATCCTGGCGGTGGCATCATGGGCGCCAATGGACGCATCGCCAGCCAGGTCATTCTGAAAGAGTGGAAGAAGGCGGCCAACTGACCATGCCCATCGGACAGAAAGTTGTGCTCATTGGTGGTGGTCATAACGCGCTGATCACCGCATTTTATCTGGCGAAGGGTGGATTCAAACCGCTTGTCCTGGAGCGGCGCGAGATCGTGGGCGGCGGCGCTGTGACGGAAGAATTTCATCCCGGCTTCAAGGCTTCCACGCTTTCGCACACGCTCGGCCCTTTGCGTTCCGACGTGGCCAAGGACCTTCGCCTGGACCGCTTCAAGCTGGAAATCCTGCATCCGGAGCCGCGGCTGTTTGCGCCTGCTCCCGACGGCCGCGCCCTGGTTTTTTACGAGGACGCCGCGAAGACAGCCGGATCGATCTCGCACCTGTCGGCGAAGGACGGCGCACGCTATACCCAGTTTGCGGAATCGCTCCAGGAAATGGCGGACGTGTTCGGCCAGATTGCCTCGATGACACCGCCGGGCATCGACAATCCTTCCCCGGAAGACCTCTGGAATCTGTTCAAGGCCGGGCGCAGCATCCGCAGCCTCGGGAAGACTGGCATTTTCGATTTGCTTCGCTGGGGTCCAATGGCCGCGGCTGATTTTGTTTCCGAGTTTTTCGATACGGAATTGCTGCGGGCCGTCATTGCGGCGCGCGGCATCTTTGGCTCCAGGCTGGGTCCGTGGTCCGCGGGTTCAACAGCTGTTCTGTTACTGCGTGCCGCTGCCGATGCGCATCCGGTTGGGTCCGCGTCTTTCCCGCGCGGAGGCTTGGGCGAATTCACTCGCGCTTTGTCGGAAGCGGCCAAAGCTGCCGGCGCGGAAATTCGCACCCGCGCCGAAGTGGCGCAGATTCGCACCAAGGATGGTGCCGTCACCGGAGTCATTCTTGCCGACGGGGAAGAAATCGCCAGTGAAGCCGTGGTCTCCGGCGTTGACCCGAAACGCACGTTCTTCGGCCTCCTCGATCCGGCCAACCTCGATCCCGTCTTTGCCGTACGCATGAAGAACTATCGCATGGCTGGCAATGTGGCCAAGGTGCATCTGGCACTGGGCGACTTGCCGAACTTTCCATCGCTCGCCAATGCGGTTGGCCCCGACGGCTTCCGCCAGGCGCTCTCTGGCCGCATTCACATTGGCCATGAGATCGATTACCTCGAGCGCGCGTTTGACGCTTCCAAGTACGGCGAGATTTCCTCCGCTCCCTTTCTCGACGTCACCATTCCAACCGTGCTCGATCCATCTCTCGCGCCGGAAGGGAAGCACGTTCTTTCCGCCTGCTTCCAATTCGCTCCCTACAATCTGCGGACGGGGAACTGGAGCGAGCGTCGAGGCGACTTGGTGAACATTGTCATTAAGACCCTGGGCGCTTATTCGCCGAATCTGACAAGTATCGTGGAGGGCGCGCATGTCATCACGCCCCGCGACCTGGAATCCACCTACGGCTTCACGGGTGGCCATATTTTTCACGGCGAAATCGCGCTCGACCAGATTTTCACCATGCGGCCAGTGCTGGATTGGGCGCGCTATCAGACACCGGTAAAAGGGCTATTTCTCTGCAGCAACGGCACGCACCCTGGCAATGGCCTCACGGGCGCTTCCGGTGCAAACGCCGCCAAGGAAATCATTCACGAACTCAGATAACTAGCGCGTCAGCCCCTTACGCAAACTCCTTATGGTCACGATCGATCGCGACAAATTGAACAGACTGCAGGAGCGCGAGTCGCAGCGCTTCGTTGCCGAGCATCCCGGCTCCGCTGAACTCTACCGCCGCGCCCAGAATTCACTTCTCGGCGGCGTGCCCATGAACTGGATGAAAAAATGGGCTGGCGCCTTCCCGGTGTTCGTCACCAAAGCCAAGGGCGCTCATTTTCAATGCGTCGACGGGCGTGATTACGTCGATCTCTGCCTTGGTGATACCGGCGCAATGACCGGCCACTCCCCCGACGTCGTCGCCGAAGCCGTCGCCCGCCGCGTGCGCGAGGGCATCACCCTCATGCTTCCCACGGAAGATTCGCTTTATGTTGGCGAAGACCTCAAGAAGCGTTTTGGCCTGCCCCACTGGCAGTTCACGCTGACGGCTACGGACGCTAACCGCTTTTCCATCCGCATCGCTCGCGAAATCACACAACGCTCCAAGATTCTCGTCTTCCACTATTGTTATCACGGCACCGTGGACGAATCCTTCGCCGCGCTTCACGACGGCATCGTTGGCCCGCGCCGCAGCAATATTGGCCCACCAGTGAATCCCGCCGAGACTACGCGCGTCGTCGAATTCAATGACCTCAATGCGCTGGAAGATGCCCTCAAGCACCACGATGTTGCCTGCATCCTTGCTGAACCGGCCATGACCAACGTCGGTATCATTCTTCCCGACAAAGATTACTGGAAGCACGCGCGAGAACTTGCCCGTCGATACGGCGCCATTTTCATCGCCGACGAGACGCACACCATCTGCGCGGGGCCGGGAGGCTGCACGGCGGAATGGAAGCTCGATCCGGACATGCTCGTTTTCGGGAAAGCCATTGGCAGCGGCATTCCCGGCGCGACCTACGGCTGCTCCGAAGAGGTCGCGCATCGCATCTCGGCGCGCATCCATCTGGAAGATTGCGACGTCGGCGGAATCGGCGGAACGCTGGCCGGCAACGCCCTTTCTCTGGCCGCGATGCGCGCCACGCTCGAAAACATCCTCACGCCCGAAAATTTCGCGAAGATGGTCCCACTTGCCGTGCGTTTCAATGATGGCGTCTCCGCCGAAATCAAAAAGCGCGGCCTGCCATGGAACGTGCAGCGCCTGGGTTGCCGCGCTGAATACACCTTCTGCGAGAAGCCTCCGCGCAATGGCGGAGAATCGGCCGCTGCTGCAGACTTCGAGTTAGAGCGCTTCCTGCACCTCTACGCGCTGAACCGTGGCGTGTTGCTGACGCCCTTCCACAACATGGCCCTGATGTGCCCGGACACGACTCCTATGGACATCGACCAGCACACGAAGATCTTTGCCGAGGCAGCGGCAGAATTGGCTGAATGGGGCAACAGTATTCTGAAACAACAACAAGAACTAATTGATCTGACCGGATTGGATCGGACCGGGAGTACTCAATTGAGGCATTTCATAAACCATTGATTATAAATACTTTAGTCCTACGCTAGACGCCTTGGAAGAACCCGAGGTTTATCTCTACGGTCAGTACACGCAAAACGACTCAACCGTGTTCACCGGATTCCGCTGGGAGAATCGCTTCCCGCTGATGCGGAATTATTTCATCAACCCGGTCCTCTATGTCGCGTTCGAAGGCATCAACGGAGCCGACCGAAGTCTTCTCGAAGTGGTGAACCACGATTCCGTCGCGGACCTTTACACCAGTAATGCCGAGGCGCGGACCGAGAAGGAACAAGCCTTGGAGTTGAAGCTCATCCTTTCCAGCAACACCCACGGCTGGAATATTTCCGAAAATTTCATTGCGGAGAAACCACTGAACTATAGCGATCCTTGGGAATTTGGTTACGCCTTGGGGGTCAGCCGGCCGCTGACGCTCCAAGCCAAAAGTAAATCATGTGTGTTCTGCCGTGAAAATTTCGTTGCCGGACTCGAGCTATACGGAGGACTCGGCACCACCCAAAGCTTCGGGTTGAACGGAACCTCACACTATCTGGGGCCGATTGTTCAATTCAATGCGCCAAGGGTCCTTCCATCGGATTCGAGCCGAGTTTTGGCTTGAACGCAAGTAGCGTCGGGCTTCTCTGGCGATTCAGGGTTTCTTACGAAGTCGAACAGATCTTCAGCCATTTTCGGCGGAGTTCGCACTAATGCGGAGACATACGATGCAAGCATGCAAGTTCGTTGGACTAATGATCCTGTTGTGCGCCGCGATGGTATCCCTGGCCGCGGATGGGGGGTGAGAGCCTGGGGCCTGCCACGCCCGCCGCTGCTCCCTCCGCTGCTGATACCAAGCCGAATTAGGTATTATATCGGAATGTGCCGGACGCCCAGGCGGTTAACCTTTCATATCCACTCATGGAGGAGCGCGTGGCAGACTATTTGCTAAAAACCGAGCCCACAGAGTATTCCTTTGCCGATTTGCAGAAGGATGGCGCGACGGAATGGGATGGCGTTTCCAATCCCGTGGCGCTGAAAAATCTACGCGAGATGAAGCCTGGCGACCGCCTGATTATCTATGAAACCGGTGACCAGAAGAGCGCGGTTGGGACGGCTTCCGTGGTTGCGGTGCAAGTTTCTAGTCCAAAGAATCCGGTGGTGAAGATCAAGGCAGGGAAGCCGCTGGCCAAGCCCGTCCCGCTCAGCGAGATCAAGGCCAACAAGCTGTTCTCCACGTCTCCTCTCGTCAGGATCGGGCGCCTGTCCGTTGTGCCTTTGACCAAGGAACAATACGGCGCGCTTGCCAATTCTTAGCTCTGCCCGGCGCTGGCAAGCGCACTGGGGTGTCGAAATGGCCTGCTTGTAGGCATCCAACCACCGCCCTATAATTGAACGTTACCTATTGAGGAGGAAGACCACTATGGCGACTGCCGAAGCCAAGCTGCATGTGCCCGAATTTACCAACGAACCCTTTATCGACTTTTCGAAGCCCGACAACCGCAAAAAAATGGAAGAGGCCCTGAAAAAGGTAGCCTCGGAATTTGGCCGCGAGTACCCCATGTGGATCGCCGGCAAAAAGATCATCACCACTGGAAAGCGCAAATCCACCAACCCTTCGCGACCGTTGCAAGTGATTGGCGTGTTCCAGGATGCTTCCAAGGAGCAGGCCGTCGAGGCAATCGAAGCCGCAAACCATTATTTCAACACCTGGAGAAAGGTGCCGGCCGAGCAGCGCGTCCGGTACATCTTCAAGGCGGCGCAGCTAGTCCAAGAACGGAAGTTTGAATTAGCCGCGCTGGTCTGCTACGAAGTCGGCAAGAGCTGGATCGAAGCTGACGCCGACATCGCGGAAACCATCGATTTTTGCGAGTTTTACGGCCGCGAGATGCTGCGCCTCTCCGAACCGCAGAAACTCACGCCCATGCGTGGCGAACGAAATTACCTCACCTACATTCCCCTCGGCGTGGGCGCGATCATTCCGCCTTGGAATTTCCCCTGCGCCATCATGGCAGGCTTGGTAGCTGCGTCGCTGGTCACGGGCAACACCGTGGTACTAAAGCCCGCGGCGGATTCACCGACGATCGCGGCGAAATTTGTCGACATCCTGTTTGAAGCTGGTGTGCCCAAGGAAGCTTTGCAGTTCGTCACTGGTTCTGGCGGCGTGATTGGCGACACCATCGTGCAGCACCCCAAGACGCGCTATGTCGGGTTCACAGGCTCGAAAGAAGTGGGCTTGCGCATTTCGGAGTTGGCCGGCAAAGCCTCGCCGGGGCAAATCTGGATTAAGCGCACCGTGCTCGAAATGGGCGGCAAGGACGGCATGATCGTCGACGAAGAAGCCGACATCGACGCCGCGGTAGAAGGCACGGCGCAGGCTGCATTCGGTTACCAGGGGCAGAAATGCTCGGCGTGCTCCCGCGTGATCGTCAGCGAAAAGATCTACGACACCTTCCTGAACAAGCTCGTTGAGCGCACCAAGAAGATCACGGTCGGTCCCAGCGACGATCCCAATAACTACATGGGCCCAGTCATCAACGAATCCGCCATGAAAACGATTCTCGGTTATATCGATGTCGGCAAGAAGGAAGGGCGAGTGCTAACGGGCGGCGGCCGCGCGCCGGGCGACGGCTACTTCATCGAGCCGACCATCATTGCCGATGTGGATCCCAAGGCGCGCCTGGCACAGGAAGAAGTGTTCGGGCCCGTGCTCGCGGTAATCAAGGCGAAGAATTTCGATCACGCCATGGAAATTGCTAATAACACCGAATTCGGGCTCACCGGCGCAGTCTATTCCAAGAATCCCGACAAGATTCGTCGCGCCGAGGAAGAGTTCCACGTCGGCAACCTGTACCTGAACCGTAAGTGCACCGGCGCAATGGTCGGCGCGCATCCGTTCGGTGGATTCAACATGTCCGGCACCGATTCCAAAACCGGCGGCAAGGATTATCTGCTGCTCTTCCTGCAGGCGAAAGCTGTCGCGGAAAAGGTCAGCTAGGCCACACGTCATCAGGATAATTTGGGATTACTTCAGACCGGGGCGCGCACGCTGCGCCCCTTTTTCATTCCGCGGAGGCCGGAGACCCTTTGCTGGAGACCATCTTTAGCACGCGGTAGACAGGATAGCTGCAAGCCAGCGCGACCAGCGTCAGGAGGCTGTTCGTGCGGTCTTCGCGGATCGCCTCCACCAGAAAGCCGATTGACCCGAGCAACGCCAGCGCCGTCGTCCAGGGGTACCCCCACGCGCGATACGGTCGCGGCATCTCCGGCTCGCGGCGACGCAGCAGAAACAGCGACACGAACGAAAGCAAATAGTTGGTCACGAAAAAGAACGCCAGCATGGCAATAACGCGCTCGAAACTGAAAATAGCAAACGCCACGCCGACCAGTGCGCTCAGCAACAGTCCCACGGTTGGAGTTCCGCCCGCATTGACGCGCGAAACCGTGCGAAAAAACAGTCCATCGCGGCTCATCGCGTAGATCACTCGCGCGCCCATCAGGTGCAGTGCGTTGAGCGAACTGAACAGCGCGACCACCATGATGGAGCGAAAAATGAAATCGCCATGTGCGCCAAATACCCGTTCCGCGGCCAGACCCAGCGAAAAATTGTTACCCGCGATTTCGCTCATCGGCAGGACATAGAGCACCGCCGCGTTGATGAACAAATAAATCATCACGATGGAAAATAAGCTGGCAAAGATAGCTCGCGGTACCAGGTGCCCGGGATTCTTGATTTCGTCGCCGAAGTAGATGACCCCGTCCCACCCGTCATAGGTGTAGATCGTTGCCTGAATCCCAAACAGCAACGCAGTGATCAAAGCCGCGCCAACAGGAATGACAACAGGTGCCACATGTTTCGCCGCAATCGCTGCTTCGGCCGTGTGCCGCAGATTGCCGCCGAAGGCAAAGCACGTCACCACCATGATGAAAAACACCAGGCCCTTCAGCACCGTCGTGAAATTCTGTACTTTGCTTCCCATGCTGATGCTTTTCCACTGCAGCAGCGCAAACAAAACAATCGCCGAGACCGCCGTGATCTTGATTCTTAGCACGCCATCGAAAGAAGGGAACAGATGCGCCATGTACTCGCCGATTACAATTCCAACTGCGCCGGTGGTTCCGCAGGTGGACAGCCAGTCGCTCCACCCAACGATGAATCCAGCGAAATCACCGATGGCCCGGCGCGAAAAATTATACTGGCCCCCGCTTTTTGGAATACACGAGCCGAGTTCGGCAAGTTGGAAGGCGCTCACCAGCGCGTACAGCGCGCCGCCGATCCACACGCTGAAGAACAACCAGTGATTGGGCAGTCGCGCGGCGATATCTCCCGGAGTCCGCACAATTCCCGCGGAGATCGTATTGCCAACAGCCACAGCAATGCCGAAACCCACGCCCAGAATTTGCAGCAGCCGGCCACGTTCTTTGCGGGAGGACCTTGCTGGCCTCCTGGCCTCGGTGGAAACCGCGTCAGTTGAAATGGACAATGTGGAGTCTCAAGTGATTTCAGCAGCAGGCGTCATCATACGTTTGTGGGGCCAAAAAGCAAATCATTCCGCCATGGTCTCACGAGTGGTCCCGTCGCGCTGAATCCGGTGTGTTGGCCCAACGCGACCTAGCTCATTTTGGGCATACGCCGGGAGCGAGAATCGTCCGCAATCTGCAGCACTATCTTGGTGCCCGAACTTTTTGGGTCAATTCGCAGTGAAGCGCAATCATTCGCGATCCAGTCGGCGCCGGCGGCGAGAAGCTCTTCATCCCCGGTCGTCGTGCGAACGGCCAGCACCCGGGCGCCTGCCGCTTTTCCGGAACGCACGCCGGATGGCGCGTCTTCGATGACAACGCACTCGGACGGCGGCAGGTTCAGTTTCGCCGCTCCCTTCTGATATGGCTCCGGGTCGGGCTTCCCACGATGGATGTCGTCGGCTGTCACCATGTTCTGCACGTAGGGAAGCAAACCCGCCGCACGCAATCGCACTTCGGCAAGCGCTCGAATCGCGGAGGTAACCACCGCCAACTGGCTCGGCGGCAGCGCACTCAGCAATTCCTTTGTGCCGGGCAGAGCAATCACGTCGCTAAAATCATCCAGTTCGCCTTGTTCCATCCAGTGATTTTCACGGCGATGGACTTCGCTGCCGGCATTCGGCAACAGTTCCACAATCGTTGCCAGGCTCGGCCGCCCATGCGCTTGCTTGACCACGCTCTCTGGATCCAGGCCGTGCATCTCCGCCCAACGCGACCACACCCGCGCGACCGCCGGCGTCGAATCCACCAGCACTCCGTCCATGTCCAACAACAATCCTCGGCATTCAATTTCGATCATGACTCTCCCAGTCCATCTCGCTGATTGTCTGCATCCGCCATGCCAGCGAACCAGAAATCATATCGCATCGTCGAACAAGACGAACTGCGCCACAACAAGCAGGGCCACGGCAACCAGAGCTCTGCGTAATCCTTTTATATTATTGTCCCTGTGCGGCTCAGCGCGGATAATCACCCAACTTTCCATCGTCGAGGGGCAGCGCGTTGACGGACGCGTGTATGCAGGTGTGGCCAATCTCCGCCAGGGGATTGCATACGAAGGGGGAATCGTGAAGCGTACGAAGTGGGCAGGTAATTTTTTTCTGTTGTCATTGATCATCCTTTGTGCTGGCGCCAGCAGCGAAGCGCAGGAGACCACCGCGAGCATTCGCGGAAGAGTCATCGACGCCAGCGGCGCCGTCGTTCGCAATGCATCGATCACGGCCGTTCAGGTGGACACCGACTTCTCTCGCACAGCGCAATCTGATGCTCTGGGCAATTTCATCCTTGTGGAACTCCCCGTTGGCAACTACCGCTTGGAAGCCGAGGCGAAAGACTTCCGCAAGTTTGTGCAAGAGGGCATCACGCTGCACGTCAATCAGACCGCCAGCGTCACGGTGCAGTTGGCGGTCGGCACTACCACGCAGACCGTGGAAGTGAACGCCAACGCTTCGATGATCGAGCCCACAACAACCAATCTGGGCACGACTGTCGGCGACCGCGAGGTTCTCGACCTCCCCTTAAACGGGCGTCACTTCACGCAACTCGGTGTCCTCCAGCCGGGCGTTGTGCCAATCACCCCGGGACTGGCGCAGGCAGGAGGCACTCTGCGCGATGGCCAGGCTTACGCCGTGAATGGTCAGCGGCCAGAATCGAACAATTTCATGATCGATGGTTCCAACAATTTCAATGGCGTCGATGGAGGTTTCGTCCTCGAGCCGCCCGTGGACGCGATTTCTGAATTTCGTATTCTCACGCACACGGCCAACGCGGAGTTCGGACACAGCACCGGCAGCACCACGAACATCATCACTCGCTCCGGCACCAACAATTTCCACGGGTCTGCCTGGGACTTCCTCCGCAATAACGCCATGGACGCCAAGAGTTTCTTTGCGGACAGCGTCGAGCCGCTGCACCGCAACCAGTTCGGCGGAACCTTCGGCGGGCCGATCAAGAAGGACCGCACATTCGTCTTCGGCTACTATGAAGGGATTCGCAACAGCCAGGGTGAGACGGCGCGGTCCACGGTGCCGTCGGATGCCGAGCGCCAGGGCAATTTTGGCGACTTATGTCCTCTGAACAATGGGACGTTCAACGCCGCGGGCAACTGCATCGACAATTCCACCGGTCAAATCAGCCAGACCGGCGGCCAGCTCTTCAATTTCTTTGTCCCGCCAAATTCGCCGCCGCAACCACTGCCATTCAATCAACTCCCGTTCATCAATCCCCTCTCCCAGAATTTGCTGCCGTTTTATCCACGCGCCAATTCCGGTCCATTCACCTTTGTCGGCACGGAGACTTTGACGTCGAATGAGGATCAATTCGGTATTCGCCTCGATCAGTACCTCACTGAGCATGATCAAATGGATTTCCGCTATAGCTTCAGCCAGCGTGGCCAGACCGATCCACTTTCCACCGCTGGAGCAAACGTTCCGGGCTTCCCCGTGGGCGAGAATCAGCGCGCGCAGAATTTCGTTGCGCAAGAGACGCACACCTTTGCGCCCACGCTTGTGGGAACGCTGCGCTTCTCCTTCCTGCGCAATAAATTCCTGGTCGACGAGCATCTGAATAACACGACTCCGTCCAGCCTCGGCTTCCAGTACGCACCCTCCCTGGCACAAGCCATCGGGCCGCCATTCATCCAGGTGGCTGGCTATGCTTCCATCGGCGACCCCATCACGGGCCCGCGAAACACGTATCAGAATTCCTATGATTTCTCCGGCTCACTCACCTGGATCAAGGGGCGCCATCAGTTCAAATTCGGCGGCGGCTACCAGTACGATCAGATCGATGTCTTGCAAGGCATCGCCACGAACGGCTTCTTTGTCTTCTCCACTTTCCCATTCAGCAACGCATTCGCCAGTTTCCTGTTTGGCCAGCCCGTTTTCTTCCTGCAGGGCGGCGGCGACTTCTCCCGCGGTTTGCGCGGCCAAGCCTTTAACCTTTATGCGCAGGACACCTACAAGATCACCCCGCGCTTGACCATCAATTATGGCCTGCGTTACGAGGTTCCTTCACCCTACACCGAAGTGAAGAATCGCCAGAATCTGTGGATTCCCGGCCGCCAATCCACCGTATTTCCCACTGCACCGGAAGGGCTGCTTTATCCGGGAGACAAGGGCGTTCCCGGCGGGCTGATTCCCACGGAAAGAACTGCGTTTGCCCCTCGCGTAGGCGTGGCTTGGGATGTGACAGGCAAGGGCAATTGGCTGGTGACCGCCGCATATGGCATTTTCTACGATCCCTACTACACGGGCGAGGGAGGTCCGCTGCAGGCGCCGATCAGCGCGCCGCCCTACCTGCAAACGCCGCAGATCAACGTGCCGAATTTTGCGGATCCGTACAATGGCAAAAATCCATTTAACGGCACTTTCGCACAGCCCATGACTATTCTTACGCTGGACCCGAACCTGCGCTTGCCCTATGCCCAGGATTGGAACCTGAACATCGAACGGGCCTTTGGCAAAGATTGGCTGCTGCAGGTCGGCTACATCGGCACGAAGGGAACGAAGCTACCGCGTTTTATCGAAGGGAATCCAACCGTCTACGATCCGAACCTGTCGCCGCAGGACAACGCGAATTTTGCGGACCAGCGGCGTCTCTACTCCGGATGCACGGTGGCGGATTTATCGCAGCCCTGCACCTACTCCTCGGCCGGCTTGATTTCAGGGATCGCCAATTCCACCTACAACGCGCTGCAAACCAGCTTGCGGAAACAATTCAGTCACGGCCTCTCATTTCTCGCGTCCTACACCTATTCGAAGACCCTCGACGATGTCTCTACCTTCAACATTACGGGCTCGGCTTCGCAAAGCACCGCGGGAGAGAACGACCTGGCGCAGAACCCCTTCGACCTGAAAGCCGAACATGGCCGTTCCATGTTCGATGCGCGGCACCGCTTCGTCATCAGCTATCAATGGAACCTGCCGTGGTTCAGCCGTCCGGAGAATTGGTACGGACACATTTTGGGCAACTGGATGGTCAACGGCATCACCACCTTCATGAGTAACACTCCCTTCACGGTGTACGATTCCGCCAACGTATCCCTACAGGGCAGCGCGCCGGAAATTTCCGGATTTCCCGGCAACCGGCCCGATGTGGTGGGCAATCCAAATTTCGGGCCACACACACCGGACCGGTGGTTCAACGTCAGCGCGTTCAAGCAACTGGATCCCGTGCTGCAAGCCGGTCAGTTTGGCAATGCCGGGCGCAATATCGTCAACGGCCCCGCGTATCAACAGTGGGACTTCTCTGCAATCAAGATGATTCCGATTCGCGAATCGATGAATCTCCAGTTCCGAGCGGAGTTCTTCAACATCTTCAACAACGTGAACTTCCTGCTGCCTGTGAACGACATCAACTCGCCCAACTTCGGCCAGATTTCCGCGGCGCGGCCCGGCCGCATTGTGCAGTTGGCGCTGAAATTCTCGTTCTGAAGAAGACAGCGAGCTGCTCTGAGCTAGAGCATTTTGTCGAGGCACAGTAGAAGCCTGGTGCGTGGGAAGGGGACGTCTCCGCACCGGGCTTCTGTATCTGGGTTCCGATTATTCGTAGCGCAGAGCGACCATTGGGTCGACTTTCGTGGCGCGACGGGCAGGGATGTAACAAGCCAGGATCGCTGCGGCCGCTAAAACGAGCGAAACGCCCACGAAGATCAGGGGATCGTGGGCGCTGACTCCGAACAGCAGCGTGGATAGGACGCGCATAGCTGCGAGAGCAATCACCAGGCCCAGAATCAAGCCCGGCGAGCGCCAGGCGCATTCCTTGCCCTACCACGAGCCGCAAGACGCGGCCGGTTTGCGCGCCCATGGCCATGCGGATGCCGATCTCGCGCGTTTGCTGGTTTACGGAATAAGAAAGCACGCCGTAGACACCTACCACCGCAAGAAGCAGCGCGAGCGCGCCAAAGGCGCTCAGGAGTGCGGCGCCAACGCGCGGCGCCCACAGTCCCTGGTCGATCAATTCTTCAATGGTGTTCACGTTCGTCAGCGCCAGATTTGTGTCCAACGATTGCACCTGACTGCGCACCGAAGAGATGACCGCTTCGGGCCGGCCGCTTGTGCGCACCTGCATCGTGACCGCGGGAGAAAAGTCCTGCGTGAGCGGCAAATAGGCCAGCGGCTGAGGTTCTTCGCCGATGTTATTCACAACGGTATTGCGCACCACTCCCACGACTTCACGCAATTGTGTCTCTCCGAAGAAGTGGAAGCGCTTGCCCACGACATTCTGATCGGGCCAGAACTGTTTGGCCATCGCCTCGTTGATTATGGCCACTTGCTTGGTATCTTTGCGGTCGGCATCGCTGAATTCGCGCCCACCGACCAACGGGATTCTCAAGGTTTCGAAGAAATTCGGGGCGATGTCGTTGAGCTCCGTCAAAGTGCCGCGATAGCCGGAGGCTTCGTCCTGGCCTTCGGGGAAAACGGTACGGGCAAGTCCTCCGCCGAGCGGAAAATTAGAGGCAATGGTCGCCGACTCGACGCCAGGAGCAGCCTTCGCGCGTTCGATCGCGGCGCGAAAATACTGCTGCGCGCGGCCTTCGTCATAATGCAACGCTCCCAGATCGAACGCGAACACGAAAAGCTTCTTGGACTCGAATCCGGGATCGATGCGCTGCGCGTTTTGCATGCTGCGAATGAACAGGCCGGAGCCGACGAGTGCAACAAGTGCCAGAGCAATTTCCAGTACGACCAAAAGACTGCGAAAGGGATTGCGCGTCCAGCCAACGGTTCCTCCGCGGCCCCCGACTTTCAGGGTCTCGATCAAATTGGGTTTGGCGGCCTTGATCGCTGGGGCGACGCCAATCAGCACAGCGGTGAGCAGCGCCACGCTCACAGTGAACAAAAGAACATGGGAATCGAAGCTGAGATCGATGTCGCCATCCGCGATGAAAGGTGGCCGGAAGGACCACAGCGCCGCGCGACCACCATAGGCGATGGCAAAGCCAACAACCGCCGACAGGATCGCGAGCACCAGACTTTCGGTGAGCAACTGCCGCACGACTCGGCCACTGGTGGCACCAAGCGCCGCGCGCAGGCCGATTTCTTTTTCGCGGCTGGCGGCCTGGGCAAGCAAAAGATTGGCGAGGTTCACGCAAGCGATCAGAAGCACCAGGCCGACGATACCCATCATCATTCCGCCGGCCAGCACAATTTGAGTGCGGTTGTTCACGCCCACGGCGGCATCAGCGAGAGGAGTCAGCGCCACGCTCCGGCTGGCGTTGTCTTTCGGATACGCGCTCTCCAGATGCGTGGCCAGGGTCTTCAGCGAAGCTTCCGCGGCAGCCACGCTCACGCCGTCTTTCAACCGTCCGAACATCGCGGTGGTCAGAAATCTGCGGTCGTTAAAGTTGTCTTTGAAGAAGCCCGCGAGCACGCGAGGATACATACTGACGGGAATCCAGATCTGCTCGGCATCCCCAAACGTGAACGCGCCCTTGAAGCCATGAGGTGCCACGCCAATTACGGTGTAGGGAGTGGCGTTGAGCATGAGAACTTTGCCGACAGCGTGACGGATCGGATCCGAATTTATTGGCCCAAAGGCTGTAGCTGAGTACTGCGACGTCGTTGCCCCCCAGCTTCGTGTCTTCATCGGGCAAGAAAAATCTCCCGGCGGCGGGTCGCATTCCGAGAATGTCAAAGTAGTTTGCGCTGACCAGCTGGCCGAAAATTTGCTTGGGCTCCGCGCCGCCGCTCCAGGTCAAGGGAAGCGGACCAACGGTGCAGCCGAGGGCGGTGAACACCTGGTTGTCCCGCGCGTAGTCCTGGTAATTAGGAAAGGACATGCCCAGTTTCGTGGCATTCGCCGCAGTGACGCGCGTCTTGGTGTCAATGGTGTCGACCTGCACGACGCGCGAAATATCCTTGACGGGCAAAGGGTGCAGCAGAATCGCATTGATCACGGTGAAGATGGTGGTATTGGCGCCGATTCCCAGCGCCAGAGACAGCACGGCAATCGCGCCGAATCCAGGATTCTTCGTGAGGAGGCGCACCGCGTAACGCATGTCCTGCCACAGAGTGTGCATGTTCCTTACCTCCTCAGCCCTGATGGATGCGGAAGTCGCCGGGGAACGGTAGAAGGACCCGCCGGCGATCTGAGTACGATACCAGAGTGCTTAGACGGATCAAGACCCCTTCTGCCTCACGGAGAGGCTCAAAGACTTCACCCAATTAGATCTCAGTGCGAAATTTGAAAGGGAATTGGCACTTGGTCAAGACTGCGGTGAGAAGACGGGAGTTTCTCTTTGTATCGTCTCCCATGTCGAAAATGCAATAATTGCGAACGTGATTCAATTGAGCGACTCCCCTCTGAAATCAGCCGCGAAGGGTGCACGATGACATCACGACTGTCCCCAGGTGCAGCCTCGATTGGTTTCACAGGCACACAAAAACGGGGAAGGTTGGTTAGGCTTTCCCTGTTTTCAGAAGTATTGTGAGAAGGGCGGCTCGTGAGAACCGCAGAAGTGGGTTAGAAGCTGACGCGCAGGCCGAACTGAATCGCCCGCGGCGTGCTTATCTGCGCCGAAAGTCCATTATAGGCGGAACTGAAGCCGCCCACCGCGCCCCAATCGCCGGTATCGCCGAGTATCAAGTATGGATCAGACATCTGGTTATGGTTGAAAAGGTTACTGAAGACGGTCTGGAACTCCACGTTGACACGTTCTGTAACTCTTACGTTCTTTTTAACGCTGAAGTCCACGTTCCAGAAGGGCATGCCTCGCAGAATCCCGGCACCTCCTCCGTTTGAACCGTCGATACCCAAGATCGGGTTACGGAAACAGGTATAAGAATAATCTGGGTTCTGGAACATGCTGGGGCCGAAGAAATTTGAGCCCAAGCCTAATTTGCTGGGCACAGGGTTATTGTGTCGCGAGCTGCCGAAATCATTCGGGCAGATGAGGACAGCGTTTTGTAACGCGGCGAAGTTGCCGCCGTCGCCCTCGCCAAAGGATTGGCCGCCTCCATAGATCTCGTTAGCGAAGGCGTCTGTAGGTTGGACCTCTAACGGCAGGCCGCTGCCCACAGTGATGATGGGCGCAAAGGACCAACCACCCGCGATATGTCCCAGCAAGCCATGCTGGTTCTTGTAGAAGGACGGTTCATAGACAAGCCAGACGTTCCACAAGAATTTGCGATCCCAAGGCTGCAACCCGTAGGCGCCGTGCAGGTTGTAGGCATCCGGGACGGTGAATTGACTGGTGGCCTGAACCTCCGAACCGGTGCCCAGCGCTTTTCCATACGTGAAGTTGCTCTGCAATGTTAGACCGTGCCATTGGGACATCTTGACGGTGATGAACGCAGCGTTGTAGTTTCCGTAGCCGACGCTGGCGTTCATACCCACGCCGGAGGTCAACTGTCCGTTGCAGCCGATCTCAGTTCCGGTAGGGCAGTTGATGGGAGTGTTCATCATCGTCCGGGGAAAATTGAATGCGCCGTTGTCCAAGTCACTCCAGAGCGCCCAGAGGTTATTCTGTGTGATGTTGCTTGAGAGTATGTCGCTGGGGTTGGGGTTACCTAGCTTGTAACCGCCTTCTTTCGCAGCCACCGCTGCCGTGCAACTTGCGTAACCCGCGCAGTAAGCTGGGTTCAAGGCGTGCTCAAAGAACGGCTGCGGTGTTAACGAATTCGGATTCGTGACGTTGGCACCGAATCCACCGCAATTGCCACCAGCGAGACCAGCGTTGCCGCCGCAATATTGCCAGACCATTTGGCCGTAGGCCTTGGCGAACGATTGGCCTCCGATGGTCATCATGTAGGGGACGGCGTTAATGTTGATGGGCTGGAACTCGTGCGTTATTTTCCTACCCATATAACCAAATTCGACCATAACCTTGCTGTTAATCTGGCGCTGGATGGTGAAGTCAAACTGCTGGCTCATGCTGGGTCGGAAGTTCGGATCCAGGCCTTCACCGGCACCCGCGGCAATCTCATTAATTCCAGGGTAGTCCGGTTGGCTTAGAGTCTTACTCGCAGCAGGAAGCGGCGCCACCAGACCATTGAAGCCATTGGCGGTCGGGCCAATGCGGAAGGCATTTGCGGGAGTGCCCGTCCCCCCGCTACACGTACCGTCCATCAACGGACCAAAGCACTGGACTGCCTGGATGAGGCCGGTTCCCAGAAGCGGTACCAACACCAAGCCCACACCGTTCAGGCGCCCGTAGAGAATGCTATAGCCGCCACGGACAACCGTTTTGTTTCGCCCAAAAACATCACCTAAGAGCCCCGAGTCGAAGCTCGGATTCCAAGCTGCAGCAACACGTGGGCTGAAGGATTTGTAGTAGGGATTGTAGGGATACTTCGGGTGGCCAGCCACATTATGGACCAGGGTGAAGCCAACGTCAGGGTTGTAAACCTGCCCTGCAAGGGCGGCCTGCTCGCGACTGTTCAAATAGGCCATGGTGTCGATCGGCTTATTGTTAGGGTCCACCAGGACGATTTGTTTTCCATTTTTCTCAACCGGCGGCATCTCCAGTGTCCAACCCAAGCCGTAACTGAGGGTGAAGGTGGGCTTCATGCGCCAGGAATCGCTGAAATACAAGTTGTAGAACGGAATGGTGGTACAGCGCAAGGATTCTGCTGACGTAGGGAGTGGGGAATCGGTCAGACTGTGTTTCATTTTTTCCTCCGGCGCGCCGCCGTTTCCTGTCCGCTTTCACGGACCCGGTAGCTGTCGCTTCGAAACCGTGACATCGGCGTGATGCAGAAGACGGTCCAGCATGGTGGCGATGCACGTTCTATTGGGAAAGACCTCGTTCCATTCCTCGAAAATTCTGTCGGTGGTGACGATCAGAGATTTGCGTTCATAACGGCGATTGATCACTTCAAAGAGGATGTCAGTGGCCTTGTCGTCATAATATATTAGCCGACTTCATCGATACAAAGAAGTCCAACGTTGTCATAACCACAGAGTTTGCGTCGGCGCCCTTCGATGCTCTCGGATTGGAGATCTTCGATGATCGCCTTTTCGGTGCGTAACAGCACCTAGTCTCCGGCGAGCTCTGTCGCATGGCATATGTTTTTTTCTATCAGTTTTTTTCCTAAGCCTTTTCTGCCGACCAGCACCAGATTGCGTGCTTGCTGCTTGAAGTCCAGGGTGAGAGCGCGTTCAATGTCATCTCTATCGATCTTGGTTGGCCAGTTCCACTCGAAGTCTGCCAAGGGTTTGAAGCTTTTTATCGCCTACAGGCGTATCCGCCGTTCCAGGCTACGGCGGGAACGTTCCTGTAGCTCGCTTCGGCAGAGTTCTTCCAAAAGCATGTGGGAGGACCAGCGTGCTTTGCTCGCCCGGGCGAGGAAGTCGTCCAGGTTTTCTGGTAGAGCCCGCAGGCCGATCTGCTGAAGTTGAGCCGTCAGATCATTTTTCGTCGTCGTCTTGCTTGTTGAGTTCATCGTAGACCTCCAAGTTCTGGGGTTGCATGTCGAGAGCAGCCAGTTCCGGTTGTTGACTGAGGTCGACCGGCGCGAGTGCCCGTCGTTGTCTGGAGCGCTGGTGTTTGCGGAGGAGAAAGTCTACGGAAGAGACTCGGGGCGTACCATGTTCCAGCGCTTCACTGATGGCCTCGCGCAACTCTCCGGGCCCGTAGTTGTTCAGCAGTTTCAGAAGTTGTGCGGTTTGGCTGCTTTTCGATTCTCCGCGGTCGAAAGCCGCTTCGAGCAAGGCCGCGCTTTCCGGCACCGCCTGTTCCTAGCGTCCTCCCTTAGTCGAGCCTCGGGCCTTAAGCTTTTCCTGCAGCAGTTCCTGGTGGTGAGTCGTGTCCAGCACCAGTTGACCCCGGTCGTAGGAACGATAGTGGCAAGCCAGTTCTTGCGTCCGATCCAAGATACGGACTTGCGAGTCAGAAGCTACCAGCGAGAGGTGACGTCCAACGGCGCGAGTTGTTATCGAGTAATCGTTCAGATCAAAGCGGATGTAGATGGTCTTCTTGCTTTGCATCGCACAAACCAGATCTGTGGTGAAAGGGATATTACGGTAAAGGAAGCAGACGGGGCTGTTCTTCTTCTAACGCTTGTGCAACGGTTCTGGAATCATTTCTCGGCCAAGGACGTTGATGAGCAATTTGGTCGCGCCAGAGCAGGGCCTGACGATTGCACTCTTGCAAAGTGTTGAAGGTACGGGCGGCCCAGAATGACTCGCGTACATAGCGGATGGCACGTTCTATCCGACCCTTTTGATTTCCCGCGCGCACCTGGCAGTGCCTGTCCAGAAAGTGATAGTGACCACTGAGTTCGAGAAGTCGCTGATTAAAGAGGATGGCGTCGCCGCGGCGTTCCAACACGACACTTTTGAGATTATCGTATAAGGGTGATGCGGTGAGTTTCAGACCAGGCCTGAAAAGCATGGACGTGCCCGCGCAGGAAGTTTTCCATTTTTTATCGAAGAAAAACTCCATGTAGAGAGCACGCGAGTAAGAAAGAGTAATCTAAAAGCAGGAGAGTCGCCGGCGTGCACGGCGAACCCGAACTTCGCCGATATGGGCACAGTCGGCTTGCGCCTGCTCTCCGGTAAACAGGCACAATCGCAGAAACGCTTCCCGTCGCACCTGACGCAAGCGGTCCACCACGCGCCGTAACTGCACGACGCTCCCTGTGTAGCCGCGATCGCAGAACATCTGAAAAATGCGCGTGTCTCTTAGTTAGCATGTTCTTTAAAGTTTCCCGAACGAACTCCAGGTAGTCATCGGTATTGCAGATCCGCAGAACCATATCCCGATGAAACGTAGTCGGTCTGTATGGCATGGCGTACAGCGTCGTGGTGAACACCAAGTTGTTCCGCAATGGTGCCGATCTTCCAGTGTTCGGCGTAGTACAAGTGACGAATGTGAGCTTGCGTTTCAAGATTGAGCATCCTATACCTCCATTTCAGGAACGGATCGATGTATCGTCCCTTTCGGCCACAAACAACGCAGCGAAGCTAACCGGAGAACGCTCGCGGCCTACTCTGTCGCTGAACGGGCGTGGGAGTTGTGGCCTGCAGCAGGATCCTGCAACGGAAAGAAGAACGAAGGGACCTTGATCCGTCACGCGAGCATGGGTTCGGCGTCGGCGATACTCCCGCTGACATGGGAATGGTGCTCTGGTCGTACGCCGGAGTATTCGGAGGGTTCAGCGTCAGGTTTGCACCCGTGCGGGTGTAAGCGATTTGCGTGAGGCTGGGTATGCCCAGCACGATTGCGTAGTCACGCGACCAACTGGACCCAAGGCCCGCTGGGATATAGCCATTCATGTTCATGCCGTTGGTACTGCCCGAGCCTGCGCCTGCCCCCATCGCGTACACGGTCTGGTAGTTGATGCCGCCGCCATTGTCGGTGCGCTGGTGATAGTTCCAATTGCGCTGATAGATTCCGCCAAACTGGAAGAAGTGTCTGCCCTTCAACCATGTAAGGTCGTCGCGAATCATGTTGTCCTGGCCATCCCAGAACCGCGTGCGGACGTTCTGTGTGTTCAGGTTGTACGGTGCCAGCACATTGGTCCGGTTCTCGCCAAACGGTTCGATGGCCCCACCCAAGCCCGCGACTTGCGGGGGCTGAGCGTTGGATGCGCGGGCCCAGAAATTGCGCAAATAGCTGTAATGGAAGCTATTCGTGAGGTTGTTCGTGATGTTTGTCGAAAGACTGGCCGTGAGGTACCAAGGGACCTGTGGGCGATTCGAAGTCGAGGCGGGGACACCCAGTTTGTCACCCGGGAAAAACCCCCCAATGTCCACCTGATCGTTCGTGGCTCGCTCCATGTGGTAGTAGCGGTAAGTAGAGTTGAAATGCCACTTAGGCCCGAAGTCGTGGTCGAGGCGAACCACGCCAAAGTTGTCACTCCAGGGCAGCGCCGCCTGGCCTCGAAATGCTAAAACATTTAGACCGTCGCACCGGGAGAGGCCGAGGCACGCCGTTCCTTGGTTTGATGGCGGCATGTACTGCCACATCGCCTGAACCGTGGGACTGATCCCCAAGCCCCGCGGGTCAAGTGTTGTGCCCGAACCCGGGTATGTCGTACCAGGTACCAAAGCTCCGATGGCCGGCGCGACTGGATGGATAGGTCGTGGCCGTCGGGTTCAAGTTGTAAACCGTTCCTCCGAACTGCAGCAGTCCCAACTTCATCCCGTCGGAAGGGACCGCTCTAGTCACGGTAGTGGAGTTCGGAAAACGGAAGCCTTCGTAATTGGCGAAGATGAACCACTTTCCACCAAGCACTTCCTTGGGAATCACAGGCCCGCCGACAGCGCCGCCAAAACGGTTGTAATGATAGCTGGGGATCGGCGTGTTAGAGGCATTGTTGTCAAAGGTGTTCGCGTTCCAGTTGTTGTCCAAGTAGTATTCATACGCCGTGCCATGCCAGTTATTGGTGCCGCGCTTGGTCACCATCTGCACCTGCGCACCGGCGGAACTGTTGAAATCCGCGGTCTGATTCGTCGTTCCCACGGAGAATTCCTCAATACTATCCACTGGAGTGGGCATCACACCAGATGGTCCGCCACCGCCGGGGGCCCCGCTAACAGCAGTAACCGTGACATAACTATTTACCACGCCGCCGCTCGGGTCACCGGCGAAGCTCGGCGTATAAGTATTCTGTGTCCCGTCCATGTCGCTGGAGTTATTGCCTCCGTCTAGCTGGAAGGTGTTCTGATCCTGGTTGGCACCCGCGACGCTGCCGTCCGGGGCCACCCCTGGCTGTAGCGTGACGAAAGTGCTGACGTCGCGGCCGAGACCTGGAAGAGATGACAACGCGACGCCACTGATGTTATTGCCAATGGTGGCGTTCATGGTTTGCAACTCGGCGCCCGCCGCGGCCTGGACCTCGACGGTTTCAACCTGTGAACCGAGTTCGAGTTTGGCGTCTAAGTTGAGTGTGGCGCCAACCGTGACTTCCTGTTTGACAAACCTTGTGGTGCGAAATCCCGTCTTGGCTATCGATACGTCGTAAATTCCAGGAGGAACACCAGGAAAGATGTACCGTCCAGCCTCATTTGCGACTGCAGTTCGTACGGCGTTCGTGCCCGTGTCGCTGAGAGTTACGGTCGCGCCAGCTACTGCAGCATTGGTCGGATCCGTAACGGTTCCCTGTACTGATCCCGTTGCGGCGGCCTGTCCCCACGCTCCGAGTGCTGCCAGGAGATAGATCATGATTGACAAAAAGCACAAATAGCCCCGGTACTCCTCTCTCAAAAAAGAAGACATGTACACCCCCCATTAAGGAGAAACGTCTAAGCCATTAGAGTTTTGCTAACCACCAGGCGAGAATATCTTCGGAGGGTGTCTCCTGCATGGGACTGACCAAAGATACCAAATTGGACCCGTCGACAATCTGCATGTAGTTTCAACTACTTAGCTGACCCCATGGCCAATCAATTAGATAAACAAACGGAACTTTCTCCGAAGTTCAATAATAAATATGAAAATCGAAGACACGCGACTGTCCGCGCCCAGGGAGCGCGCCACCTTCGGTTCGAGTCTTGTTCTCTCTTTAAAACACTGGTTTCAATCCCAAGGTCAACGAACGAATTCCCCCGTTGAAGACTGCCGAGGGCTGCTGGAAATCGGGATCAGAGGGCAGCGCATATTCCTGCGTTATTGTCACTGTGGTTGGGCCGGTGGTGTTGAAGACGTTCTCGATTACTCAAATCGTAACTTTAATGATTCAGTACGTTGGAGGCATCCACTCTCGCTTGCAAATGAGTCCCCTCCGTGGAATGGAGCGTCTTTGACACCGACATGTTCCACGTGCTGAACTCCGGCGAAATGAACGTGTTTCGCCTGAGGTTTACTGTTACTCCTGGGCCGGCCACGATGTATTTCGCATGTGGATTAATCAGTGCATACCCGATGGCTGGATCGAAGCCCGGTGGATTGAGTGTGTTCGCCGCGCATCCGTTTGTTGTGTTCGGATTATTCGCGACTTCCACGGATCCGATGTAGGTGCGACACACCGAAGTTCGGGAACCGTGAATCGTCACCGGCTGCCCCGTCTGTGCAAGAAAGGCGGAGCTGAACTGGAAACCATTCACCAGGCGCCTGACCAGCCGGGCTATCGCTCTTGCCGCCGCCACCTGCTAGGGCCAGCCTTTTCCCTATCTATTCACACACTGGTCGCGTTCGATTCCAATTCAGCCCCCGGCCTGAATGCGCGCATTTTCCAGTCTGACCGCTAGCTTTGCCAGCCGCTCCAGTTCTGCTCGCAGCCTGGTCCAGTAACTCGGTCCGACCGCCGATTGAAACTCTGATTGCATTCTCCGCCAGTATGGAAGTGCTCGCGCTAGGGCTTGTTCCCCATTCGGCGTCATTTCCAGGAAACGTTGTCGCATGGCCGATCGCTTGGAGGTCGTAATCAGGCCCTCCTTCCGCAGCAGTTGCAGGCTCCGCGTCAGAGTTGTCTGCTCAATAACTAGAATTTTCCCTAGCGCCCCGATGGCAATCGGCTGGTTTTTTGCAATGCCCACCAGTATCGCAAACTGCGTCGACCGGATCCCCGATTTCTGCATGGTCGCATCGTACATGCGCGTTACAGCTCGCGCCGTCCTTCTGAAATTGAACGACGCGCAATATCCGGTCCCAGTCAAATCCAGTTTACATTCACCCTTTCGCATCTGAAGGACCCTCGCTCTCTTGACTTGCATATACATCTCAAGATATAAGCGTAATCAACGCAGTGTCAAGTTCCTGCACAGGTCTCGACGGTGACCTCCAGCGAGTGGCCGTTTTACGAGCTCTTTAAGGTGTGTTGACTATGAACACTCGCTTGATTCCCATGCAGTTTTCGCAATCCAACTATGATCTGAATCCGCTCGCCAACCCTCCCGCGCGCTATGTCCGCTTCGGCTCCTATGACCTCGATCTGCAACGCCAGGAGCTTTTCCGCTCCGGCATACGCGTGCCTCTGCCGCGCAAGGTCTTTGAAGTCTTGCTGATTCTCATCGAGAAGCCAGGTGACGTCGTGACACGCGAGGCCCTGCGTGCTCGCCTCTGGCCGCCGGATTCGCACGTCAATTACAATGCGAACGTGAATACGACCGTGAACAAATTGCGCCAGGTCCTTGGCGATTCCACCAATCAACCGGCGTTTGTGGAGACCGTTCCGCGAAGAGGCTATGCCTTTGTCGCCAGAACGGAATATTCCAATCAACCCTCCGCGCGCGAGTCCCGCGCTCAACTCGCGGCCGATTCGGAATCCCGTGCGGGATCCCTCCCTGAATCCGGGAATACTTCCTTCCACGCGGTACGGCAATCCGTCTGGTTTGCTGTCGGAGTTGCGGCCATGTTGATTGCGGGAATCTTAGTGGGCGCACTGACAGTCTATATGGCGATGCATCCCTGATCGGTAGGTGTCACTCGCCGCATACCGCTTCCGCTCATACTGATCGTATTGGCGCTGTCTGGCCTCCAATTCTCAGCGGGTCGTCCGGCTACCCAAGTGTCCGGTTACCCGACTACGCAGGACCTGGCCAAATATGCCAACCCTTCTTCAGCAATTCGGCTCGTTAGTTCAGCTTGGCGTATTCCGCCTTGGAGTACAAGGAGGCTTCTCGATGAAAACCTTGTCAGCCGTAGTGTGTCTCGCGTTGGTTGGAGTAATGCCCATGGCAGTGAAATTCGATCAGTAAAGGAAGAATCAGAACATGAACCGCACCGAAACAGCTGTGAAATTCATCAAATCCGATACGTTGCCGCCCAGCGTTGGCTACTCGCAGGCAGTGACCGTTAGGAGTGGGAAGCGCTGAGCGAAGCACTTGCGGGAGAAATGAAAACGTTTGGTGTGCGCGTGGCGATTGTCGAGCCGGGCATCATTGATACAGCAATGGCGCGGCGGATTGGAGGATGTCCGGAGCGTTCAGCGTACCGGCAGAGAGCGCGCTTCGGCGCGCTGTTCACGGCCTCGCTGAAAAATCCGGTGCCGCCTTCGCTGGTGACGCAGAGAGAAAAAAACTTTCCATACGATCTGCAAACAACCAGCACATCAGGTTGTCATCGCACCCGCACCACAACAACCGTGGCGTCATCCGTCTGGCGTCCCAGCGAAAACTCGTCCATCGATGTAAAGATCGCGTCGACAATTTCGTCAGCGCTTAGGGCGTTGCTCCCTGTAGCCGCCTTTCGAATGCCTTCGACTCCCCATTCACTCTCCGCCGGGCTTGTCGCCTCAATCACTCCATCCGTATACGCGAGAATCAGATCGCCGGGAATTAGCTCAACGGTCCCCTGCTCATAGCTCGAATCCGCAAATATTCCTAACGGCGCGCCACCTGCTTTGAGCGAGATGATCGAGCCGTCCCGTCGAATCACCATCGGGGGATTGTGGCCGGCGTTCACATACTGCAGCCTGCGCTTTGTTCCGTCGTAAACGCCGTAGAATAATGTGGCGAATCGATCTTCCAGCGAGGATGCGTGAACCTGCCGATTTACTGCCGTGAGTACCGCCGGCCCGTCGCTTCCGGCGAACGACGCCGCGGTGCGAACCGAGGACTGGACGTTCGATATCATCAAAGCGGCGGCGAGCCCTTTTCCCGAGGCGTCTCCTACAGCGAGCGCCAGGCAATCATGCGGCAATGGCATAAAGTCGTAAAAGTCCCCACCCAACGCCCGCACCTGCCGACAACGCGCGCTGTAACTCAGCGAATCCACTGCTGGTCCGGTGTGTTGCATGAACCGTTCCTGCACATCGCAGACCGTAGCCCAGTCGCGGCTAACATCCAGAACCACCGTATCACCCGTCATTTTTGCACCTCCGTAGGGAAGTCGATCCTGGCGGCGCGAATTCGACATCAAGCTGGCAACGATTTTTGCTGAAAATTCGTTCTCGCGGCATGTCGAGAATCCCTTGCCTGCCCCGACTACCGTATGAAAGGGCAGCAACTATCGCCAAAATGACCAAATAGAAAGGAGCACTAAGGACATGAAATACATATTGCTTATGAGCGGTACGAAGGCCGGTGTCGACACCTATGTCGCATGGTCCAAGAAGGACATCGATGCCCACATGGCAGTCCTCAAGAGCATCAACGCGGAGCTAACCGAATCCGGAGAGTTTGTGGGCACGGAAGGCTTGGCCCGCCCGGACCAGGCCATAGTCGTGCGCGGACAAAAAGCCGACATGCCGATCACGGATGGCATCTTCCCCGAAGCCAAGGAGTTTTTACTCGGCTACTGGATCGTCGACGTCAAAACCCCCGAGCGGGCCTACGAGATTGCCTCACGGATTTCAGTCGCTCCAGGACCCGGCGGCGTGCCCACGAACATGCCGATCGAAGTCCGCCAGATAGTGAGCCTTTCCGCCAAATCGTAGTAACGCCAGGTCGAGAGCGCCTCGCGTGCTTCGACTACCTTATGAAAGCGCAAACTTAGCTCGAAAACGAAAGGAGAAAAAACGACGTATGAAATACATTCTGATGATGAACGGCACGAAGGCCCATTTTAGCGAATTCGCCAAATGGTCGAAGAAGGATATGGAGGCCAACGTCGCTTTCATGCGCGCTTTCAGCAAGCAGCTCAAGGACGAAGGCGTATATGTCGCCACAGAAGGCCTGGGCTGGCCCGACCAAGCCAAACTCGTTTGCGCTGGCAAGGATGGCACGCCGATTACGGACGGTGTCTTCCCGGAGTCGAAAGAATTTCTGGCCGGATACTGGATCGTTGACGTGGAGAGCACGGAGCAGGCGTATAAGATCGCGGCGCGGGCTTCGGCAGCACCTGGCCCCGGTGCTGCCCCGAGCAATATGCTCATCGAGGTGCGTCAAGTGCTGGGCAGCTATTTTGATTTGGGACTCTGAGATCCTGGAAGGCAAATCGCCGGTGACACAACAGCCTTCAGACCCTCCGATTGAGCCGCTCTTGCGCGAGCTGACACCGCAGGTCCTCGGCATCGTTGTCCGCAGATTCCGTGACTTCGCGGCCGCGGAGGATGCCGTGCAGGAGGCATCGCTCGCTGCGGCGACGCAGTGGCCGCGCGATGGCTTGCCGCAACAATCCGCGCGCGTGGTTAACGCAAGTCGCTTTCCGTCGCATGACCGACCACATTCGCAGTGAATCGGCGCGTCGCCATCGCGAAAGTGAAGCAGCGCTCGGATGGACCAACTCGCGCCTCCGGTCGATGCCGCTCGCGAATCGGATCAGGATGACACGCTCACCCTGCTCTTCATGTGCTGCCACCCTGAATTGACCCCGGCTTCGGCTATTGCGCTGACGTTGCGCGCCGTAGGTGGCTTGAACACGGCGGAGATCGCCCATGCGTTTCTCGTCCCCGAATCAACCATGGCTCAGCGCATCAGCCGCGCCAAGCAGAGCATCAAGGAATCCGGTATCCCGTTCCAACTGCCGACCACCGAGGAGCAAGCGCAGCGCCTTCGTGCGGTTCTGCACGTCCTGTATCTCATCTTCAATGAAGGTTATACGAGTAGCGCCGGACCCGATTTGCGCCGCGCCGACCTGTCTCATGAGGCCATGCGCCTGACTCGGATCGTCCATCAACTGCAACCCGGACGACACGGAGGTCGCTGGGTTGCTCGCGCTCATGTTGCTGACCGACGCCCGCCGCCAGGCGCGAACAAACGCCGAAGGCGAGTTGATCCCGCTCGTCGCAGCAAGACCGAGCTCTCTGGGATCGCGCAACAGATCGCCGAGGGAGTCGCGGTCCTCTCGGCCACGTTACCGAAGGGCGCCGTCGGCCCTTACCAATTGCAAGCCGCCATTGCCGCCGTTCACGACGAAGCCGCCCGGGTCGAGGACACAGATTGGCCTCAGATCCTGGGGCTTTACGATCTGCTCAAACGCATGTCCGACAACCCAATGGTCGCGTTGAATCGCGCGATCGCTGCAGCGATGGTGCACGGCCCAACGAAGGGCTTTGGAGCTGCTGGACGCCCTCAAAACGGATGCCCGCCTGTGCTGATCATCACCGCTTGGACGCTGTCCGAGCACATCTGCTCGAACTCGCTGGAGACCACGCGGGTGCCGTTAGACATTACCGCGCGGCGGCTGGCAAGACAGGGAGCCTCCCCGAGCGAAACTACCTCCTCGCGCAGGCCGCGCGAATCTCCAGCAAACTGCGACTAACGAACGAACAGGAATGAAACCAAACCACCCGTCGGCAATAGGTCCCGCTTGGCATAGTAATGTCCCCCGTATTGGTCGGCTAACCTTACCTTATCGCGATGATGGAAGAGTTACGCGTTAGCCGTTCGGAATCGGCGGCAAGCCCCAACGAAGCTTCCCGACAAATCGATTTCGGACCCTCCTAATATTTTCTGCAAATCACGGTTGAGGCCGGCTGTGTCCAGCCTTTAGTCGCGGATCGTCGTAGTTAGTTCGAGGAAACTTTTTTCGGTAGCAGCCCGTCTTTCTCCATCTGCTTCGGAACTTCTTTGACAAGGCCATCGGCGATTTTCTTAGCTGACTTCGGATTGAACGACTTGCTGACGCCGTTCCACACCAGGTCACCGTCTGGCTTGCTTGTGGCGTAGACGTTGGTCTCAACGCTAACGGTCGTATCTTCCCGCGTATATCCCGGATCGTAAACCATGGGATACACAGCGCCCAGGTAACCGTAGAAAGAGTAGTAGTAGGGGTACGGGGCAATGTAGGTCGAGCTCGGGACGATCGTCACTTTCTTATCGACCTTCAGCAGACGCGAGACGACTATAGCGTCAATGTGATTGTCGCGGATCTGCCCACGTAAGTAGTCGAGGTCAAGTTTCACGTTAGGGTCCGGACGCAACAGGATGTGGTTGCCAGGAATGGTCTCGATGCCTGCACGCGCAATCTGGGCGGCCATTTCATCTTCGAAGTCGGCGCGCACCTCCGGGTTTTGAGCGACGCCGATGACCAGGATTCTGTGGAACGTCTGTCCCTCGTAATTTGGGTTGAACCAACTCGTGATCATCTTGACGGACTTGCCGCCACTGGCAGTGAGAACAGCCAACAAAAAGAAGAAAGAAGCGCGGAGCGAAAGACCTGACGACTAGTGAAATATGGAAATGTCATGGATTCATCTTGCTGAACTGAATCGCGCTTAGCAAGTGATTCCGTGTGACGCAGAAGGTGCCAGCAAGAAGTTGGAAATCTCAACAGTCACGCGCAAGAAGTACCAGTTGAGGCGCGAGCGAGGACGGTTGCAGAACCAATTGGCATCTCTTTTAGAAGAGGCGCACATTAAGTTGTCGAGCTTAGTGTCCGATCTGCTGGGCGCTAGTGCCCGGCGGATGCTGGAGGCGCTCGCCGAGGGAGAAAACAACCCCGCGGCACTGGCGGTTTTGGCCGATAAGCACTTGTGTGCCACGGCTGGAACATTTGTGTGATGTGCTCGGCGCGTGCATGGACCCTTAGACCCGCGTACCGACGGCTCCTGAAGATGGCGCTGCAGCAGTTGCAACACCTCGATCAACAGATCGGCCTGCTCAACCAGGAGTTGACCATGTTAAATATGTGTTTGCGGATTTTAAGGGGCTGCCCAAGACGCACTGAAATCCAGAGTTTCTCGGGTGAGTTCATCCCAGTGGCACTTTTGACAGTTCCCAGCGGAGCTCGGCGGTCCTATGCTCCAGTCAACTGTAGCCTACAGAAGGATCCTCTTCCCCTAGCTGCCAGGACAGCTAGGAGTAGGCCAATTTTCACTCTAGGGAGACGCGCGTATGCCTGCCTCGGGGATTGCGGCTATGCCCATGGATGTGAGATCGCAATTTCTCGCTGGATTGATTCCCGCTCATCGCAAGACAATTTTAGCGGCTGCAACACAACGCCGATTCCTCGCCAATACAGTAATCACAAATCAGGATCACCCTGCCGACCATTTTTACCTGCTGACGAAAGGACTGGCCAGGTTTTTCTTTGTTACAGAAGAGGGTAGGAAGCTTCTCTTTCAGTGGCTTGGACCAGGAGATCTGTTTGGGGGTCGGACCGTTTTGTCGAGCCAAGCTTCTTATCTCTTCAGCACAGAAACGGTAACGGACAGCTTGGTGTTAGTTTGGGATCGCGGAGCAATTCGGGGCCTTGTCGAACGGTATCCCAAATTGCTAGAGAACGCATTGTTAACTGCGTCAGACTTCCTGACTTGGCATCTCACATCTTACATAAGTTTGGCTTGCTACACCGCTCGACGTCGGGTTGCTCAAGTACTCGTCACTCTTGGACGGACTATCGGCAAGAAAGTTCCTGGCGGTGTTGAAGTCCGGATCACAAACGAGGAGTTGGCCAACGCGGCAAACGTCACGCCTTTCACAGCGAGCCGCCTTATGAGTGAGTGGCAACGTGACCGTGCGTTGGTTAAGCGTCGCGGCGCGATTCTTCTCCGATCGCCCGAACGACTGTTGTTGCGCCTGATGTGAGCGCGTTCAGTTTCCCAGCTCTTTTCCCACTACGCTTGAGGTAAACGTGCCTCGTAAGCTTCGATTCGTACCCCGGCTCCAAACTCGAAATCTCTAAACGGTAGAGCCGGGATTCTGGCGCCAATCCGTCAGACTTTGGCTGACAAACTGCTGGTTATGAAGAACAGCACGGATACCGGGAACGAGATCCAAGTAGGAATCGGACTTCAGGACGTAGCCAGAGGCGCCAACGTCAAAAGCGGCCTGGATGAGGTCCGAGCCACGATGTTCGCTCAAGAACAGAATCTTCGAACCAGGAGAGAAGATGCGAATTTGCCGCGTCGCTTCAAAACCATTCATTCCGGGCAGGCTGACGTCCATCAAAATCACGCCAGGCTGCAGCTCTTTGGCTTTCTGTACTGCCTCCAATCCATCGGACGCCACAGAAATGATCCTGAGATCGGGCTCAGATTCAAACATCATGGAAACGAAGCGCTGCCAGGGCAGGAAATCATCAACTACAAGAATTTGTGTGACGGACATGCTCAAGTTCTTCGGAACCTCTCGTACTGAAACGGCTGCTGAGCGGTCTTACCGCAGTTTCCGCTCCGCGCAACGCGCTCCGAAATTCTGCTTCGGCCACGGCTATGTGGCACAATTCGACGATGATGTTGGACTTTTCATATTTGGTATGAGTGATGATTGCGCCCCCAAACTCCCCGCATCGTGGTTTTCGATGCGGTAAGCTGCCACCAGCGCTCTCCCAACTTGACTGTTTTGATCTTTGAAGGAATGGCCGCGGTGGAGTGAGTGCGGAGACGCCGCGGCCCGCTAGCTCGCTTTCTCCGCCGTGCAGTAACGGATCTGATTGTCGGATAGCCCGACGAAGAAGGTGCTCAAGTCTTCTTCTGTAGCGACATAAAACTCATTCGCTTCATAGATCACGTACATGGTCCGCTCGATGGCCCGAGCGTACTTGTCGGCAATGGCTCGCGCTTGGTTGAACGAACTAAACGAGTGCATGGTCATCAAGTGCCCCTATACCTAGCGTTTCATGATTTCACGTACGCGCTTGAGCAGTCGTTGCCCATGGACAATCACGAAATTGCTTTGGAGCAACAAGGTGGCAACGCCGGAGCATCCCTCCGAGCAAAAGAAGAACAGGAGTTGTGCTTTGACTGTTCCACTCCCGTAGGAACTCACTTCACGGTCAGATTTGAGGACGAGGCTTCTTTTGGTCGGGTGTTGCACGGG
>CAWBVH010000051.1:0-34830 GCA_963792145.1 Candidatus Acidiferrales bacterium | reverse complement strand
GGCGCCCTTCCAGAAACAACCGCACATCGTGTGCCGCTTCCGCGTAACGCTCATCGGTTGTCAACCCCGCGACACAAGGCCCGAGACAGCGCTTGATGTAGTACTGCAGGCACGGTCTCGGATGGCTCTTCGTCAAATCCACAAAACACGAAGGCACCAGGAATCGCTTGTGGATGAAGTGCAGGATGCGCCGCGCCAGGCCCGCTGGAAAATACGGCCCGAAGTACAACGACCCGTCTTTCTTCACCCGCCTCGTGAAATACACACGCGGATATTTTTCCGAAGCCGTGAACTTGATATACGGATAGGTCTTGTCATCCCGCAGGATTACGTTGAATTTCGGTTTGTACTGCTTGATGAAACTGTGTTCCAGCGCGAGCGCTTCCCGCTCGTTATCGACCACCACCGTGTCCAGGTCCGCGATCTCGCGTGCCAACGATCCGGTCTTGGCGTCCATCCAGCGCGATTCCAGGAAGTACGAGCGCACACGGCTGCGCAGCGAGCGCGCCTTCCCGACATACACCACCGTTCCGCCGGCGTCCTTGAACAGGTACACCCCTGGTTTTTCGGGTAGCTGCAACGCTTTTTCACGGGGTTCCATGCTTAAGGGTTTCCGGAACGCCGCCTGCGTCCCTTACTACCATTTTAAGGCCACTGGCAATTCAACGCGAATTGGCCATCTCCGGGCTCCGTCAAACGGGTATTCTCGGTGCCGTCTCGCCTTCTCGCCGCTGCGCAACTCTTTCTGCCTCCCTTCCGCGCAAGGGTGTTGAATCCCGGTGCCCGGGAGTTGAAGGATAACGACTCCGGACTTCAGGAGGATTCATGAGCGCACCACAACCCGCTCTTACACC
The DNA here is from genome assembly GCA_963792145.1 of Candidatus Acidiferrales bacterium. Classification (GTDB taxonomy): domain Bacteria; phylum Acidobacteriota; class Terriglobia; order Acidiferrales; family UBA7541; genus Acidiferrum. The sequence goes on along the minus strand of CAWBVH010000051.1, from coordinate 33,976 downwards.
CGATTTTGCTGTTGCTCAGCGAGAACTAATGCTTCAGGGATTGGAGAGAGAACTGCAAGTAACGAAGGAGGTCCTCTCGACCGTGCCCGATTCGAACCGCGACTGCCGCCTCGACTCCAAATCACGCACTGCTGGGGAACTTGCCTGGCACCTCGCCTCCAGCGACGTGCAGATGCTCGATGAAATCGCCGATCACAAATTTGAAATGGCCCCGCTTCAAACAAGAATCCAGGAACATCGCCGACCTTGTCAATTGGTACGAAACAAATTTCCTGCGCGCCGCCAATCACGTTCGCGCCATGACTCCCGAGCAGTTGGCACGCCCGTTGATTTCGCTGGCGTGTTCAAGATGCCTGCGGTCTTCTATCTCGGCTTCGTCAGCAACCATTCCGTCCACCATCGCGGGTAACTCGCCGCCTACCTGCGGCCTGTGGGCTCAAAGGTTCCTTCGATCTACGGCCGCAGCGCCGACGAGCCTTGGAACGGCTAACTTCACTCAAACCGTAAGGGCTCCCAAACGGCCGTCGCGAGGCGGCCGTTTTCTTGAGCCACGTCTGTGAACTACCGCACGCTGCGTTTCTGTTTTACACTCCTGCCAGAGAACAAGAACTAGTATCGCTCCAAATGAGGACACCATGAAACGAATCACGCGTCGCACGATGCTGCGGAACTCTACGGTCGCCGCCGCGGCCGCCGTCACCTTGGGAACGTGGCCGGAAGTTAGTGAACTTCTCGCAAGCTCCACCAGTCCTGTTACCGCCCCGGACCTGAAGTTCCCGACCGCCGCAAGAGAGCGCTTGGCGGTCGCCACCTGGCCTTTCCGGGCCTACATCGACAGCCCCACCAATGAGGATCGTGACAAGAAGCATCCCGGCATGGACCTCCGCGAGTTCGCGGCAAAAGTGAAAAAGGATTTCGACGTTCCGGGCGTCGAGCCTCTCAGCTTGCACTTCTCTTCCACCGACGCCGCTCATCTCCACAGTTTCCGCGATACCATCGAAAAAGCTGGCGTTCACGTCGTCAACATCCCCGTCGACAATTCCTTCAGCTATTACGATGCCGATCCCGCCGCCCGTCAAAAGGCCGTCGACAATGGCAAAAAATGGGTGGACATCGCCGTCATCATCGGCTCGCCCAGCCTTCGCACTTCCATCGCGCCAGCGAAAAATGCTAAGCCGGATGTCGCCGTTGTCGCCGAACAACTGCAAAAATTAGTGGATTACGCCGAGTCGAAGCATATCCTGCTGAACCTTGAAAACGATAACCTCGCCAGCGAAGATGCCTTCTTCCTCGTTAAGGTCATCAAGAAGGTCAATAGCCCTTACCTTCACGCTCTACCGGATTTCTGTAACTCCATGCAATCCGGCAACGAACAATTCAACTACGACGCGGTCACGGCTCTCTTCCCTCTCGCCTATAACATCTGTCACGTGAAAGATTCCGAGGCCGGCGACAATGGCAAGGTCGTCCGCGTCGACCTGAAGAAGACCTTCGCGATCCTCAAGGCTAGCAACTATCGCGGCTACTGCTCGATGGAATGGGAAGGCGCGGGAAATCCGTACGACGGAACCCGCTTCCTCATCAAATCCTCCCTGGAGTACCTGTAGCTCACCCCTTCAGGGGTGAGACTTTTCTTGCCGGTGGCAACCAACCTGAACTGTGATTCCGACGCATTGTCGGGCGCGCTGCTTGCGTTCTGAAGGATCTCAACCATAGCTCTTGCGTGAAACAAACGTCAGTAAGGAATATCCACCGCGCCATTGCGCGCCGCCATCTGCGACCCCTCGGAATCGCGTACCACCTGTCGCACCATATATTTGCCCGGCTTCAGGTCGAAGCTCGATTTTAGGGTCAACCCTGTCCGCAGCACCCTCTCGTAGGTTGGATCCAGCAGGTGCATTTGCAGGATCTTCTCGCCGCCGGTCACGAAGTTCCCATTGTCGTCAAAAATCGCCGTGGCAAACGTTAAGCTATCGTTGTGGCGCCCGTCGGCCGTCCGGAAATGCATGCCTTTCACCTGCAGTCGCGACACCACGCTCAATTGCGCTTCGGCCGCGTCCTTCTTGAAGTACTGCGTCTGCAATTCCAGCGGAAGGTCCATAATCTCATCCCGCGAGAAGATCGCCTCCTGAATCTCTTGCTTCTCCTGCTCCTTCGGGTCGTTCAGTTTTCGCGGCGCGTAGTATCCCCGGCGCGCCTGGATCGTATATTTCTCTTTACCAGTAAGTTTCACCTTCAGGGTGTGGAACGAACCGTCTATCTTTTCGTTTTGCGGAGAGAAACCGATCACATAAGACACTTCCGGCGCGGATCCGATCATCTTCATGCCACCGGCTATATCGTTCGAATTCTGAAAAAACGCTCCCCCGGTGCCGTAAGCAAAATCCGACAGCACGTACGCCTGCTCAGTCTGCGCCGCTATCCGGTAGCTCCCTAATTGCGCTATGCCAGTGCGCCGTTGCGAAACATCCCCCATATCCGGCGTATACAACCCGCGCGCATCCAGCGTGTTGATCACGATATTCGCATGATTGGCCTGATCGACAACTATCATTAAGTCGCTGGTCTGCAGTCCCATGATGAATCCGGGAGAAACCAGCAGCATCACCCGCTCTCCCGGCATCGCCGCCAACCTTCGTAGCGTGTCTTGAAGTGTTCGGTAGGTGTAATTGTTGTCTGCGTCCGCCTCCATCGCTACTCGCGGAATCGTCGATTGTGCCAGGCTCACCGCCGAGGTGTACATCAAGGGATCGTTGTTATAGGCGCACTGCCACGCGTCCTTCACGACCGCTTGAAACGCCATTTGGTCATTGCGATTCTGCACCAGGTCCGCTACGTAAGGCGAAACATCCGGACAATCGTTCGTCGAGGTGTGCCCCACTTTTGGTCGTGGTATGATGCCCAGCAACTTCTGTTTCAGCAACGCAACATCGCTCGTGAATTCTTGTGTCCACCTCTCCGGACGTCGTGAAAATGCCCACGCGATCCGTTGGTGCCAGGTTATCGAGAAACTGCTCCGCGGATTTCCTCGTATACGCCGCGTCTTCTGTCGCCAGGTGAATGTCGTCAAATTCCATCGCCACAAACCGGTCCGGCAGCACCGTTTTCGATTCGCCCGGACCGCTCGCATCTGCTTGCGTCTTTGCTGCCGCCAGCGCCTTTTCTCTCCTTGACTCCCGCGTCTCCACCGCAAACACGGTGATCGGCTGAAGCTTCCCTTGGTCGAAGACCTGGAAATCTTCACGCTTCAGGTTTGGGATCGGGTTTCCCTTCCCATCTCGCACCGTGACGTGTACCTGAACCAGGTTCACCCTTAGTTTGAAGGTCGTCCCCGTGTCCTGCGTGGAAATTTCGGATTTGGTGTCGCTTTGTGCTTTCGCTGAAGCTTCCGATGCCGCGGTTCCTTGAGGGCTCTGCGAACTTGAAGCTGCTGGCGCTCCGCTTCCCGCGCCAGTCCCCGTTTCTTGCGCGCGTACCCCGGGGCTTGCACATAGAAAAAGCAGGGTGCCTAGCAGAACTGCCCAATGCCCCCGGTCCCACAAAACAAGAGAAATCCGGCGGAGTCTATTCATGAATTCCTACCCCGTTTTCCCTGAAGCAAACAATTCTCTTATTCGCGCTGGCTAGAATTGTACAAGAACTCCCCGTTCCGTGCGATTCCACTGGGTCTCTGTCCTCTCTCCCCGAATCACTTCAGAACTCTCACCGCCGAGCATTTTAGCGCGCTGTCAAATGCCCTGGTGCGCTCGGTTCGTATATACTGGTATGGGTTTCCCCACCGCGTATCGCTCAGGGACCTTACACTCCAATTGAAATGAGGAACACTCCGTGAACATCAGCTTTGTCGTGCGCCAGGTTTCCGCGGCGCTGCTGGCCGCTGCTCTTTTGGCTCCGGCCGGTTTCGCCGATGAGGGTATGTGGACGTTTGATAATCCCCCTGTCAAGCTTCTCCAGGAAAGATATAACTTCACTCCCACCCAGCAATGGCTCGATCATCTGCGCTTAGCCTCTGTCCGCCTCAATGACGGCGGTTCTGGTTCTTTCGTCAGTCCCCATGGCCTGCTCCTCACAAATCACCACGTAGCACTCGGCCAGTTGCAGAAGAATTCCACCGCCGAGCATGACTATGTCCGCGACGGTTTCTATGCCGCCACGCCCGATCAGGAAATGAAATCGCCCGATCTCGAAGTCAACGTCCTCGTTTCCATGGAAAATGTCACCGACAAGGTCAACGCTTCCATCAAGGACGCCAAGACCAGCGAGGAGGAGTTCGCCAAGCGCAAGACCGCCATCGCCGCCATCGAGAACGAAAGCACGCAAAAGACCGGTCTGCGTTCCGATGTCGTCACACTCTATGCCGGCGGCGAATATTGGCTTTACCGCTACAAGAAGTACACCGACGTCCGTCTGGTCTTTGCCGTCGAACAACAGGCAGCGTTTTATGGCGGCGATCCCGACAATTTCACTTACCCGCGTTACGACCTCGACATGGCCATCTTCCGCGTGTACGAGAACGGCAAGCCCATCGATAGCAAGGATTACCTCACATGGAATCCCAGGGGCGCCGGTGATGGCGAACTGGTCTTCGTCTCTGGCCACCCGGGCGCTACGCAACGCCTCAGCACCTACGCCGAACTGGAATTCGATCGCGATACTTCGACCGCGCTGATCATTCAGAGCCTCAAGCGCCGTATCGCCACCCTGAAAGATTACTCAGCGCGGGGTCCCGAGCAGACGCGCCAGGCCACCACGCTCATCTTTGGTATGGAAAACAGCCGAAAAGTCTTTGAAGGTCGCGAAGAAGGTCTGCAGAGCAAGACCCTGATGGACAAAAAGCGTAAGGAAGAAGAAGACTTCAAGGCCAAAGTTGCCGCCAATCCGGAATGGGAAAAAGACTATGGCGACGCTTGGGACTTGGACGCCAGAGCCATCGAAAAAGAGAAATCTCGCGTTAATCAACTGTTTTTCCGTGCCGTCGACTCCCAGCTCGCGCAACTCGCCATCAACATCGTTACCTATGTCGCCGAAATCAAAAAGCCCGATGGCGAGCGCCTTCCCGGCTACCACGAATCCCAGCTGGAATCCCTGAAGCATCGCTTGTTCTCCCCAGCTCCGATCTATCCGGAAATGGAAATCGTCCGGATGAGCAGTGCCCTGCAAGCAGATGTCGCCGGAATCGGCGCCGATGATCCGTGGGTCAAGGCCGTCCTGAATGGCCGCACGCCGCAACAGGCCGCCACCGAACTCATTACCGGCAGCAAGCTGGCAGATCCTGCCGTTCGCAAAGCCCTCGTCGATGGTGGTCAGGCGGCAATCGATGCATCCACCGACTCCTTGATCGTCATGGCGCGGAAGATTGATCCCATTCGTCGCGAGCAAATTACCTGGTTCGAAAAGAACGTGCAAAGCGAACAGCAGCGCGCCGGCGAAAAACTCGGCAAGGCGCGTTTCGCCGTATTCGGCAAAAACGCTTATCCCGATGCGACCTTTACCCTGCGTCTTTCCTATGGCCAAGTGAAGGGCTATCCGATGAACGGCACCATCGCTCCTTATAAAACCACCCTCTACGGCTTGTACGATCGCGCCGCCAGCTTCGACAATAAGGAGCCATTCGATCTCCCGAAGCGCTACATCGACGGCAAAGACAAACTGGATCTCGCCGCCCCCTTCAATTTCGTCACCACCAACGACATCATCGGCGGAAACTCCGGCTCCCCTGTAGTCAATCGCAATGGGGACATCGTCGGTCTTGTCTTCGATGGCGATATCGAGTCGCTGGTCGGTGATTTCGTTTACGATTCCTATCAAAATCGCACTGTCGCGGTTCATACCGCCGCAATGACCGAATGCCTGAAAAAACTATATGGAGCCCAGGCCCTCGTCGACGAATTGATCGCAAAATAGCTCAGGCAACTTCTCCCGCCTGTGACTGAATCGCAGGGGAAGGAGAAACCCTCTACTTGAAATACCTTTCGCGATCGTGCCTCGCATTGCTTCTTGCCGCCAGCGGGCTGTGCTTCCAAGCTCAGCCCGCTGGCGCGCAGGATCCTGTGCCGCCCGGCGCTCCTCCCAAACCGCCGGATACGCCTAAGCCCAAGCCGAAACCAAATACTGACACCGCTACAACATCGGCGCCAGACCAGCCGACCTGGGATCCCTTGCGCGCGGAAAAAGACATCGAGGTCGGCAAATACTATATGCACAAGGGCGATATCGACGCTGCCATCGATCGCTTCGACGATGCCGTGCTGGCGAAACCGGGTTATGCCATACCGTTTCGCTATTTAGGCGAAGCCTACGAAAAAAAGGGAAAGAAAAAACCTGCGGTGAAGGCCTACCAGCGATACCTCGATCTCTATCCTCACGCGGAAGACGGAGACAAGGTCCGCAAGAGAATCGAAAAACTAAATCAAGAAATCGACAAAGAAAAGAAGCAGTAGCATCCCTCGCTGTTCACTTCAGTCTTGAATATCCTGCAGGTCACCCCTTTAGGGGTGAGGGTGTTGCTTTGTCTTTGTAGCGGCCCCTTTCCGAAGCGGGCGCTTTCTGTTACACAATCACCGCCATAACCACGGGAACCATTGTCATCCTGAGGCGCGCGCAGTTTGCGCACCGAAGGATTCTCAACCTGAATACCGCCCAGGCTCTCAACGCCTTCCGCCACCTTCAGCGCGCCAGCCGGTCCAAAAACTTCCTCGCCGGTTCAAATTGCTCAAACCGCTTTTCCTCCGCACGAAACTCCGGCGAGTGCGAAATCAGGCTGCACCCAGAGCGCCGCGTCGGGTGTTTCACGTGCAGCATCTCGTGGTAGAGCACGTACTCCACAACGAATTGCGGAATCCCCGCCCGGTCCATCCGCCGATTCAGCAGAATCTGATTCGGCCCCGGGTCGTAACAACCGAACTGCCGCCGCCAGCTTCGCGTGCTCCACCCGACGTGAGGGCGCTGCAGCACACCCGCGAAGTACCTCTGATTGAGCTGGTCAAACAACGTCACCAGGTCATATTGCTGTCCCTGCGGTGCCGTATGCGCCAGGCACACCCGCCGGCTGCGCATCTGGCTGATCCGGCTGCGTGTGCGGTCCGATCGCGCATACTCCAGGTACGGACGCACCAGCGCCCTCGGTGTCCTTCTACGGTACACGCGCGCCAGCAACAAAGCTGCGGCGCCCTCCAGCACGCTCACCGGCGCCCGCCGCAACAAATCTGAAAATCGCACGTACAGCACTTCCTCGCGGCGCCGTATGGTAATCACCAGGCTGCTGTAGGGATAGAACTCCACATGAAAATGCGGTGGGCGTTCCTCACACCCGATCCGCGTGAACATGCGCAGGAACATCGCTTCTCCGCCGGGAACCCTTGTTGCGTTGCGCCGGCGCGGGCTCAATTCTTGCGCCTCACTGGCGGGGGCGCGGCTTTCTTCTTGGCCTTCTCCGCATCGTTCATGGCGTCCTGCGTGCCCTCGATCGCATCTTCGAGATTTTCTTTGTACAACTCCACGTCCGGTCCTGCCCACTTTAATTTTCTCCAGGATCGGCAGAAACTCCTTTGTCCGCGTGGCCATCAGATCCACTCCCTCGCGAATGCTGTCCTGATGCTCCAATCCAACCTGAATGATGTCTGCCGCGTCGTCCACGCAACCAATATACGAGTTCATCAGATAATTGAGCATCTCCGTGTGCTTATTGGGTGAAGGGTGTTCCAGCTCGTACTGAAACTTCTTTAACCGGTCTTGCGCGAACTCTAAAAACAGTTTGATGCGCTCGTTTGGCGTTTCCGCATCGCGAATTTTGTCTGCCTCAACACCGGAAAGATAATCCTTATCTGGCCGTTGCGCGAAAACAGGCCGCGTATACGCGAAAACCAGCAATAGCATAGCTGCAATCCAGGGCACCGGTTTTCGAATCATCATGGCTTCTTCTCCGGAGGTGGTGGCGTTGGCCCCGTATCTTTGCTGCGGCGTGGGAACAGAAGTTGAATCAGCTTGTCGTCCATGCTCAGCAAATCCTGTTTCACCAACTGTAGCGGCGGTTGCACTTCCAGCGGCACGAGGTTCAGCATTTCGTCAACCTCCCTCAACGCTCGCCTGGTCTGAAGTTCCAAACGCCGGTAGGCCTCGCTGTGCTTCTCCGCATCAGGCTCCTGTTTCGTAAGAAGGTCAAAACAGCTGCGCACGTTGTCCCGGAATTTCTCAAATGTCAGTCCAACCGTGCTGTAATCCTCCGCCTTCGCCGCGCTCGAAGCCGCGGCGAATTGCGCGGCCCCCAGTTTATCCAGAATTTTCACCTTGTTGCCAGCATGCGCCTCCTTGTCGAAGCGTTCCTGCAAATCCTGCAGCCGCTCCACGGCCATCAGCGGTGCGCACACCATAAACAAAAGGAAGACCGCGCCTGCACTGTGGAATCCCGGCCTCGTTCTTCCCCTACTTCTTTTTTTGCACCGTCTTTTCAAGAACATGAATTCGCTCAGTAGCCTGCCACACTTGGTCGGGATTCCGGTTCTGATCCAGTTCCAGAAATTTTCGGTATGCCTCGAGGGCGGATTGTGCCTGGTTCAGTTTATCGTAACAGAGCGCCCGGATGAACCATGCTCCCGCGCCCGGCGCTTCCTGCTTGTCGATCAAATCCATTGCCGTCAAAGCCGCCGGATAATTCCCTGCCAGATAGTACGTGGAGCTGAGGTCTTTCCAGTAGACGACGTTGTTGCGGTCCAGGTTCAGCGCCGCCTTCAATTCCTTCTCCCCGCTCGCGTAGTCCTTTTTGTCCATGTACAGCCGCCCCAGCCCTCCGTGCAATTGCGCATCGTTGGGAGCCAGTTGAATGGCTTGCTGCAAAACCGCAATCGCCTCGTCTGTCTTTTTCTGTCCAATCAGGATGTCCGCGCGCAGCTTTAGCGTTTCCAGGCTGGGAGGACTTGTCTTGGGCAATTTGTCCAACTCGGCGAGCGCCGCATCGTACTTCTTCTCCTCCAGCAACGAATGAATCACGCGCTGTTCCGCGGCGGCATCGCTGGGCTGCACCGCCAGATAATTTCGATACGCCTCCGCGGCTTCGGGCTTCTTCTGCAACTCCAGGCTCTGTGCCAACCCCTGTAGCGCCGCGGGCGATTTTGGCTCGATCTCCAACGCCTGCCGGAATTTTCCTTCCGCCTCGGCTGGTTTTCCCAAGCGCAGCAGTCACTCCGCCGAGATGCGTCAGCGCCTCCCCATCTTTTGGATCGAGGTGCGTCACTCCTTCGAATGACTGCGCCGCCCCCGCAAGATCTCCTGCTCGCTCTTGCGCGATTCCCAGCAAATATCGCGGACGGCTCTGCGAAGGCTGCAGCTCCACCGCTTTGCTCAAGGGCGCGATCGCCGCCTTAGGGTCCGCGTTCAGCAGCAGAATCCCCAGGTTCAACTGCGCCTCGGCCATTTTCGGGTCCAGCGCAATGCATCGCTCGTATTCCGCTCGCGCTTCCGCCGGACGCTTCAGCGCTGTATACGCATACGCAAGCTGGAAGTGCGCGTATGCCACATCGGGTTGCTCGGCCAGGAATTTCTGTAGCGGTGGGATCGCGGCGTCGTAGTCGTTCTTGTCTATCGCCGCTCGTGCTTCTTCCAGCAAATCGTTCAGCGGATTCTTTAGCTTCTGCGTTTTGCCCTGCGTGCCTTGTGCCTGTTGCCATCGCTGGCGCAGCGACTCTGCACTCACCGCACATCGACTCGCACCGCCAGTCCTAGCAGACCAACAGCGACCGCACCTGTTGCTATGGTGAGTCTTTGCGATTTAGAACCACGCCCCATCATGGCTCCGTTCTTAAGCCATTTGCTCCGTTTGCTGTTCCCTTCGAGGTTTCCACTGATTTGGATGCGCCATGGCCCGGCCGCTTTGCATAGCCGTTCCCATTCGCCAGCACGCGTGCGAGATATTTCCCTGTATGCGATTGCGTGTTGCGCGCCACTTGTTCCGGCGTTCCCGTAGCAATGATCTTGCCCCCCTGATCGCCGCCTTCAGGCCCCAGGTCGATCAGCCAGTCAGCCGATTTGATGACGTCCAGGTTGTGCTCGATCACCAGCAGCGAGCCGCCAGACTCCAGCAATTTGCGAAACGCCGCCAGCAGTTTGGCGATGTCGTCAAAATGCAGACCCGTCGTTGGCTCGTCGAGAATATAAAGGATGCCGCGATTTTCCGTCCGCGTCAGATGCGACGCCAGTTTCAAACGTTGCGCTTCGCCACCGGATAGCGTGGTCGCCGATTGTCCTAGCCTCAGGTAACCTAATCCGATCTCGTTCAAAATTCTGAGCTTCGACACTACCTTCGGCACGTTCACAAAGAACGCCAGCGCCTCCCGCACCGTCATTTGCAACACATCGTGAACGTTCTTTCCGTGGTACCGCACGTCCAGCACGCTGCTCTTGAATCGCTGCCCTCGGCACTCTTCGCAAACTAGTTCCACGTCCGCAAGGAACTGCATCTCCACCGTCACCGTTCCGTCGCCTTGGCAGGTTTCGCATCGTCCTCCCGGCACGTTGAACGAAAAATGTCCCGCCGTATAGCCGCGTCTCTTTGCATCCGGCGTATCCGCAAACACTTCGCGAATCGCATCGAAAGCCTTCAGATACGTGGCAGGATTCGACCGCGGCGTTCGCCCAATCGGCGACTGGTCCACAATCACCAGGTCCGTGATGTGCTCGTCGCCCTCCAGCCGGTCGCAGAATTCCTTGATGCTCGCGCCAGTCCTCTTCGCCACCAGGGCACGGTACAAAACATTGTGTACTAGCGTCGATTTGCCCGACCCGCTCACTCCCGTCACCACCGTCAGCATCCCCAACGGCAAAATCAGGTCCACATTCTGCAGATTGTGCAATGTGGCGCCGCCCAGCTTCAGGAATTTCCCTGCCGGCTTGTGCCGCGTTGCCGGAACCGGAATCTTCAATTCCCCGCTCAGGTAGCGGCCCGTAATCGACTTCGGATCCTTCAGAATTTCCGCGTGCGTCCCCGCAAACAGCAGCTTCCCGCCGAGTTCTCCCGCTCCTGGCCCGAGATCCAGAATCCGGTCGGCGCTCTCAATCGTGTCTGGATCGTGTTCCACCACCAGCACGGTATTCCCCAAGTCGCGCAGCGATCTCAGAATCTCGATCAACCTGTGCGTGTCTCGCGGGTGCAGCCCAATCGAGGGTTCATCCAGCACGTACAGCGCGCCCAACAAGATGCGAGCCCAGCGACGTTGCCAGCTGAATCCGTTGTGATTCGCCTCCGGATAGTGTCGATGTCAGCCGGTCCAGTGTCAGGTAGTCCAGCCCTACTTCATCCAGAGAATTGCAGCCGCGACCGAATCTCCTCCAAAATCTTGTCCGCAATCTTGGCCTGCGACTCCGTGAGCTGCAGGTTCCCGAAGAACACCCGCGCCTCTTTCACTGTCAGCTTGCACAAATCCGTGATCGATTTTCCCGGTGATGCGCACCGCGCGCGCTTCCGCTCTCAGCCGCGTCCCGCCGCATTCCGGACAAGTCGCATACCCCCGGTAGCGGCTCAGAAATACCCGCACATGCAGCTTGTATTTCTTGCGTTCCAGCCAACTGAAAAATCCCTTTACTCCCTCGAAGTCGTTTCGCCGGGTCGCCTTCCAGAATCAGCCGTCGTTGCTCGGCGGTGAGTTGCCGCCACGGCACATTTGTAGGGATGCCGCGGGTCTTCGCGAACTTTCGCGCTTCCTGCATCAGCACGCGGTAGCGCGGCTTCGTCCACGGCTCGATCACGCCGTCATCCAGCGATTTGCTTGGATCCGGCACCACCAGGTTCAAATCGAAATCAATGGTATTGCCGAAGCCCTGACACCGCGGGCATGCCCCATATGGATTGTTGAACGAGAACAGCCGCGGCTCCGGCTCCTGGTACAACGTGCCATCGTTCTTGCACTCAAATCTTTCGTTGAACGTCAGCCGCTCCGCGGCGTTTCCCGCTTGGTCCGCGATGAATTCCAGAATCGCTTCCCCGCCGCCTTCGCGATAGCAAATCTCAATCGAATCCACCAGCCTCGATCGCGATTCCGGATTCACCGACAGCCGGTCCACCAGCACATACACCGGCTTCGCAAAATTCACATCCAGCAACGTTTCCGGCGAGGAAAACTCGTGTACCCGTCCATCCTGATACAGCCGGTTGAATCCGCGCTTCTGCAGTTCCGTTAGCGTCAGCCGCAGCGTCTCTGCCGCGGGCGCCGCCGCTTTCTTTTTCGACGCACGCTTCCCGGTCGCCGGCGGCTCCGCGCTGGCCACGCGCAACAAATACATCACGTAGAACCTGCGCCCCGGCGCCAGCGCCAAGCACCTTGTTTGCGATATCTTCGGGCGAATCCCGCCGCACTTCGCTTCCGCACTTGATGCAAAACGTCTGTCCGCATCGCGCAAACAGCAACCGCAAGTAGTCGTAGATTTCCGTGGAGGTCGCCACCGTCGACCGGGGATTTCGCGTGGAGTTCTTCTGCCGGATCGCTACCGCTGGCGCAATTCCCGAAATTTCGTCCACATCCGGCTTTTCCATCCGTTCCAAAAACTGCCGCGCATACGCCGAAAGCGACTCCACGTACCGCCGCTGCCCTTCGGCATATACGGTGTCAAACGCCAGCGACGATTTGCCGGATCCGCTTACCCCGGTTACCACCGTCATTGCGTTGTGTGGGATTTCTACCGTGACGTTCTTCAGGTTATGGACGCGCGCTCCGCGCACCAGTAGTACTTCTTGCTCTTGCACGATCGGATGCGTCGTTTCGCTTGTCGCCAAAGGGAAGCTCAGTCAGCGCGCTTTGCGCACACTGCCTAAACTTCAAATTATACGTCTCCTCCCCACCCTCGGCAAATTCTTCGAAGAAAGAACAAGCAGTCAGCTGGTTTTCCCGTCTTGTTTCTTCAATGTAGCGCTGGCTTTTATGCCAGCCTGTGGGGGCGTAGTGCAAAAATCCCCCCGGGCTATTCCTGCTCCAGCTTGATGTGCCCAATCCCGCCCTCAACCGTCAGCCGCAACGTCTGCGGCGATTTCCCGTAAGCTGTGTTGACGTATCTGTCGTCATCCTTCGTCAATCCACGCACGTCCACCGACCCCAACCCACCATGCACCGTCGCCACCACCCCAATATTCTTCGGTAGCTTCACAACGGCTTCTCCAACTCCGCCTTGTATTGTTGCCTCCAAATCTTTCGCCCGCTCCCCTGTCAAATCCACAATTACCTGCCCAGCGCCAATATTCACTTCCAACCGCGTCAGGTCGACCTTCGCCAATCGAAAATCTCCACGCCCCGCCCCCATATCAATCTTCAACTCCAGCGGCGTGCTGTCGGTCACCTTCAAGTTCCAGGTATTGTCTGAATTCCCGATGTGCGTTCCTCCTCCGTTCTGCTCCACGCGCAACGTTCCAACCCCGTCCTCGACCGTATAATCGACGTTTGGCTCCGACCACGAACCCGCATGAAAAAAATCCCCGTTGAACAACTGCTGCGCTCCGCCCTCAATTCGCAATTCACCTGCCGGCATCTGCACCGACATGCGAACGGCTTTCGCTCCCTGCAATTCCACGTTGCGCGATTCATGGGACCGGCTCGTATCCGCACTCAATTGGCGCGGGTAGTAGGAGTGGTCGTGATAAAGCAGGTAGCCGATCACCAGCAGAAAGAGCAGCGTTCCCACAGCGGTTCCGATGGGAAACGGCCGCGCTTCCCCCTGTGTCTGCACCTGATGTTGCCGCGTGCGATCCAGAATCATCCCCGCGCCAATCAGGATGAAAAACAGCGGCCAGTAACGGAACAACACGTGCCAGGGATGAAAATTCGGCATCCAGCGCCACAGCAGCATCAGCGCCCCGAACCCGATCAGCAGCAGCGGGAACACCACTGACCCGCTTCCCACTCGTTCTCGTCGCTCAGACATGACAGACCCCTCCACTCTATCCATACGCAAAAATCGTGAAAAAAGTTCACCCTCACTCGTTTGCAGCGATACTAGGCCTCCCCAGTCCCTCCGTCAATTCCTCGCGTCTCGCTTGAAACGGGCCAGCAAATGGTCTTCGCGAGGGCACGGCTTCAGCCGTGCCGAAACACTCGGACACGGGGGGCTTCAGCCCTTGAGGTCGGGTCCTCTCGTTTCTGATACTGCTGCTATCTTTCTGGCTGTGTTAAAGTTCGCAAAGTACATCAGGAACTTTTCGTATGACCGCAATTCAACGCGTGATCTGGATAGTTCTCGACAGCGTTGGCATTGGCGCGCTCCCCGATGCTGCCGACTACGACGACACCGGCCGAAGCACGCTTGGCCACATCGCCGAGTCGCGCCCATTACGCATCCCCACCCTCGTCGAACTCGGCCTCGCCAACATCGCCCCGCTCAAACATCTGAATCCGCCCGCCGCGCCGCGCGCCTCCTTTGCCAAAGGCGCCACTCGCTCTCCTGGCAAGGACACCACCACCGGCCACTGGGAAATGGCGGGCGTCTGGCTCGACCAGGCGTTTCCCGTCTACAAGCACGGCTTTCCCCCCGAGATCATGGCCGCCTTCGAAGCGCAGATCGGTCGCAAAACCATCGGCAACAAGCCTGCCTCGGGCACCGAAATCCTCAAGGAGCTTGGCGAAGAACACGTGCGCACCGGCAAACCCATTGTGTACACCTCCGGCGACAGTGTTTTCCAGATTGCCGCGCATGAAGACGTGATTCCCGTCCCCGAACTGTATCGCATGTGCGAAATTGCCCGGAAATTACTCGATGGCAAGCACCGCGTTGGCCGCGTCATCGCTCGCCCATTCACCGGATAGCCCGGGAAACTTTGTGCGCACGCCGCGCCGTCACGATTACGCTGTTGACCCGCCCAAGCCCATGCTGCTCGACGTCCTCCAGCAGCGCAACATTCCCGTCTTCGGCATCGGCAAAATTCATGACATTTACAATTCCCGCGGCGTCAACGACTACGTCACCACAAAGTCCAACGCCGACGGCATGGACAAACTCACTCTCGCCACTCGCGAGCGCCAGACTGGCTTGATCTTCGTCAACCTCGTCGATTTCGACATGCTGTTTGGCCACCGCAAGGACGTGGAAGGATTTGCCCGCTCGTTGGAGGAATTCGATGCCGGCCTCGCAACCTATCTTCCCCTGCTAAGCGCCCGCGACCTGCTGATCATCACCGCCGACCACGGTTGCGATCCCGATCCGCGCTGGGAGACCACCGACCATTCCCGCGAGTACGTCCCCATCCTCGCCTTCACGCCGTCCCACATTCCCGGCACAAATCTCGGCGTCCGCGACACTCTCGCTGACATGGGCCAGACCATCGCCGAAATCTTCGGCGCCTCCATCCCCCACGGCACCAGTTTTCTAAGCTCTCTCTCTTAAATCATCCACGCAAACAAAAACGGGCACCAATCCAGGTGCCCGTGGTCCTTACCTCATTACTTGATTACTTCCTATTTCCCAGTAGCAGTAGCAGGTCTTGCTGCCCCCGGCGCATAGTACCCATTGCGCGTCCTCGCTACCAGTTTGCCTTTCCCATGTGGCGGAATCACGTCCACGTGCACGCTCCGGAACGTTCCGTCCTTCGTCGCATTCGACGGGTAGTATCCCAGCGTGTACTGGTGCCGGATATCGTGCGCTACTTGTTCGCAAATCGAGTGTACGTCTTCCACGTTCTCCGGAAAATAGGCCAGCCCGCCCGACGCTAGCGCAATCTCCATCAGCGCCTTTTTCGCATTCTTCGCGCTGCGCTTGCTCTCCTGGCCCAGTAGCCCGATCGTATAAATCACCGTATCGGTCTTCTGAATCTCGCGAATGGTTTTTTCCAGCGAGTTTCGGCTGGTATTGTCTTCGCCATCGGTCACGATCAGCAGCACTTTCTTTTCTTTCTTCCCTTTCTTCAAGTGATCGATAGAACCGATAATAGCGTCATACAACGCGGTGCTTCCTCGCGCGTCAATGCGCTCTAGCGCTTCCTTCAACTCGGGAATGCTGTTGCTGAAGTCCTTATCGAGGTCCAAGTAGAAATCGTCGTTGAAATTAACGACGAACGCCTCATCCTGCGGGTTGCTGTTCTGCACCAACGTAAGCGCCGCTTCATTCACGCGCGGCCGCTTATCCCGCATGCTTCCGCTGTTGTCAATCACCAGCCCCATGCTCACCGGAATATCTTCCCGCTTGAAGACTGAGAGCTTTTGCTCCACCTTATCTTCATAAACCCGAAAATTATCCTGCGCCAATCCCTCGACGAACTTGCCCCGATCGTCCAGCACCGTCGTGTGCAGAACCACCAGGTTCACGTCCACCTTGATGTGACTCCCGGACTGCGCGTTCCCTGTGCCCTGCTGCTCTGGAGGCGGCGGTGGTGGCGCATTCTGCACCGGTATCTGCGCAAATAGCGCGCCCGCACCCAGAACCATCTGAATTAGGAAGATAGCAAACAGGGACGCAGCTTTACGCGCGCCGCAGCGAAAGTCAGTGCGCAGGCGCGTAGTAGCCGGTTTTTGAGTAAACCGTGAGGGGCGGAAGTCCTTTGGGCGCGCGCAGCTTAACCTTGATCTTTCGCCACCGCGCGTCGTGTGCGTGATTGCTTGGTCGGTATCCCAGAACATATTGATTACGTAGCTCCATGCCGATCTTGGACGCAATGTCCGGTAGATCATTTAGATGCTCCACGGCAAACACGCGGCCACCCGTCAATTCCGTGATATCCGCGAGCAGCGACGGCCCGTTGAGCTCCTCCATCGTTCGATTGCGATACCCCAGCGGGTCAAATAGGCCGATGGCATAGAGCTGGGTATCGGCTTCCTTCACCAACCGTTTGATATCGTTTTCGTTGTACCTACTATGATTATCTCCTCCATCGGAAAGAATGAGCAAGGCACGTTTGGCGTTATGTGCACCCCGCATCTGGCTCAATCCCAAATAGATAGCGTCCAATAGGGCAGTCCTGCCCTTTGGGGCAGTCAGCATCATTCTGCTTTGCAGGTCTTCGACGCTATTCGTAAACGTGCTGGTCAGTTCCGCCCGCTCGTTAAAACTAACCAGAAAAAATTCATCCTGCGGGTTTGCCGTCTTAAAAAATTGCAGCGCCGCTTCCCTGGCCTTATCCACCTTGTTGGACATGCTTCCACTGAAATCAAAAATCACGCCAATGGATATCGGCACATCCTCTGACGAGAACGACACAATTTCCTGCTCGGTCCCGTCTTCTGACACCCGGAAGTTGTCCTGCTCCAACCCCGTCACCAACCGGTTGTACGGGTCCGTCACCGTCACGTTCACCAGCGCCAAGTCCACGTCCGTCCGGATCACTTTGCCCGGCACGATCTTCACCGCAGGTGTGTCGTGTGTCGTATCTACAAGTTTCGGGGGCGGCGGTAGCTTGGCACTGCTCGGCTCGTTTGTGGGATCTTGCGCAAGCACAGCAACTGGGAGGGCCGTTAGCACCAGACAAGCAACCAGACGGAAAGACACCAGACCGGTTAACACGCGAATTCCTGAACAATCGCGTTTCACTGCGCCCCCATCACTCCCGGGTTTCCCGAGAGGGCTGCGCGGAGACTACATCATAGCACCCGCTTTGGGAAGGCAAGCTTCCTCTTGCATTCTTTCCCTGCCCACTTCAGCCCCGCAATCCGCTCTTTGCTGTATGTGCTAGCATCGCCTCAGGACTGCTGGAACGAGGTTCTTGTTATGAGCGATCCACAAGTTGTTGTCGTGATTCCTTCGCGCTACGCAGCCACCCGTTTGCCCGGCAAACCGTTGGTAAACCTGGCCGGCAAGCCCATGGTGCAGCGCGTTTACGAACAAGCCAAGCTCGCGCAGACCGTCCACAGGGTTCTTGTCGCCACCGACGATCAACGCATTGTTGACGCCGTGCTGGCCTTTGGCGGCGAAGCCCGAATGACTCGCTCCGACCACCGCACCGGCACCGAGCGCATCGCCGAAGTGGCGGCACATGAACCCGGCGATGTCTTCGTCAACGTTCAGGGCGACGAGCCCCTCATCGATCCCGTCGCCATTGACACCGCGGTCGCAGCGCTTCTCGAGGATCCCCCGGCACAGATCGCTACCGTCGCCACGCCAATTCGTCACGTCCCCGACATCATGGATCCCAATGTCGTCAAGACCGTCCTTGATTTCGATTCCAATGCTCTTTATTTTTCCCGCGCGCCTGTCCCCTGGGTGCGCGACACCCAGCAAAAAGTCCATGTGAAGTACTGGAAGCACCTTGGCCTATACGTTTTCCAACGCGATGCCCTGCTCGAATACCCTACTCTTCCCCAGGGTGAGCTCGAAAAAATCGAGCAACTCGAACAACTCCGTTGGCTGGAAAATGGCTGGAAGATTCGTGTCGCCGAGGTAGAACACGACGCCGTCAGCGTCGATGTACCCGAAGACGTAACTCGCGTCGAGAAGCTACTTCAGAAATAACGCGCGGTCCCACCGCCGAGCTCCGCAGGGGCGGATTTACGCCGCCATCTCGGGTCCGTCCCGCGAGCATCTTGTCATCCCGACCCGAGGCGCTGTTTTGCTGCGCCGTAGTAGAGGGATCGTGGCACGCCCCAAACGGTGCCGCATTGGCCACCTCACACCCTATTGCGTCTGCTGCGTCACAACTCCCGCAACCACCCTGCTGTTATCCGTGCTCACGATGAACATCGTTGTGGAATTCGCCACATATCCCTCAAAATCAAAGGTCGTCGACGACGACCCTCCGGTCACCACCTGCAGACTGTTCCTGTTCGTTCCGTCCCCCGTGATTTTCAGATTCCCTGTAAGTCCGATGTCGCTCAAAAACGTGCTGTTGCTCAATCCCAGTTCCGTGTAGTCAACCACTCCGGTAATGTTGTTGCTCGAGGCATTCGACAATACATACTGTCCCACCAGGTCTTCCTGGAACGGGATCGACGTGGTCACGCCCAATTGCACTCCATCCCAGCTCAAAGCGTAATTGCCCGCCAGATTCGCATTTGTAAATGGCGACCCGCTCTGCGCCAGCATTGGGCCAACGGTAATCAGTCCAGGACTAATATCCTGCACCACCGCCTGCGTAGGCGAGATCATGTAAAACACGTTTGTAAACGTGCCCAGCCCAGAATCCTTGAACGTGAACGTGCCGCGCCCGCTCCCCGCATGTGCCGTATCGATTGCGTAAGTCGCGTCCGTCAGGTTCGTGCCCGGAGCAATGTGGTTGATGCTCCCATTATTGTTATCGTCCAAAGAAACTGCGCTTATCCCCCCTTGGCCGTCCGCCGTGAACCTCGCTGCTCGGGCCAGCGCTCCTTCCGAGCCCATTACCGATGAGCCGCCCACCATGTACACGAAGCTTCCCGTGAAACCCGCATTCGTCGTCGGAATCGTTCCGGATTGCTGCAACGCACTGCCTAGCGAACCGCCTAACGTATCCTCTTCCAACAGAAGAACTCTCCCGCTATTGACGATGTAAAACGCGAAAGTGTGCTCATTGAACGTCATCGTTCCGCGTCCAAAATTCGCCCCGTTCCCGTTGGTCAGATCCATTTGGTACGTCCCGGGCGTCAGCGTGATGGCTCCCGAAGCTGTGTCGGTGTTTCCGTCCTTCACATCAATTGTTCCGCTGGTGATATTTCCATTTCCGTCCGCAGCCACCTGCCCGATCGTGGTAATCGGCGCCACCGTGTTCGTCGAAGAAAAAGAAACGCCCGACAGATCGAACACGTAGCTCCCGCTTATCGCGGCCGCGGTGAAGTTCGCCGGCGTTTGAAGATTGAATCCTCCAGCTCGCCGCCGCATTCAAATCGGTTTGTAGCAGTTCGCCCTGGCTGGTTGAATTCAGGATGAAATTCAGCTGCAGTCCCCCTCCATTTGGGTTCTGCAGGATCATTACACCGCGGCCATTCGGCTGAATATCGTACGTGCCTCCCGTAAACGCCACGGTGGACGCGGTCGGCGTGGCTCCCAGATCGACCACGTCCTCCAACGCTGCCGTGATCTTCCCGTTCCCATCAGCCGCGAAACTCCCGGCTCGCGCCAGATACGCTCCGCTCAAGTCCAGTCCGCTCATCGAAAACCCGTACTGTCCTTTCAGGCTGGCGACAGAAAAGCCCCCGGTGGGAGGCGGTGGCGTCTTACCGGATCCGCCGCAACCGCTCAGGATCATCGCGCCGCCGATAAGTGCAGCTACCGCCAGCCAGCCAAGCATCCACCTCGTTTTCACAATTTTACTTTGCGTCATGCCCTCACCGCTCCCCGATCCCGCGGCCTCTATTTTCCAGTTGAACGATTGCAGATCAATTGGGCCTTCTTCTCTCAAGAGAACGAAGCCCACACACAGAACATACCGCACTTCCCACCGCTCTCAAACCCGCTCCGACTCACCAAGGTCGCATCCATTCAGAAAAATCTATGATTCTGCGCTCTCAAGACTTTGCATTGACAGACTTCCACCTTCCGAACATAATTGTATGTACGTCAATCCTGCGGAGGTCTAACAAGCTCAAATCCGCTCCTGCGGAGGCGAGAACCCGGATGGCGCCAAAATATATCTTTGTTACCGGCGGTGTTGTTTCCTCTCTTGGTAAGGGCGTTGCTGCTTCCTCTATCGGTTGTCTCCTCGAAAGTCGTGGTTTCAAGATCACCATTCAAAAATGCGATCCGTACCTGAATGTCGATCCCGGCACCATGAGCCCCTACCAGCACGGCGAAGTTTTCGTTACCGAAGACGGTGCGGAAACCGACCTCGACCTTGGCCACTACGAACGCTTCACCCACGCCAAGCTTACTCGCGACAATAACTGGACTACCGGCCGTATCTACGAAACCATTCTCTCCAAAGAGCGTCGCGGCGACTACCTCGGCAAAACCGTCCAGGTCATTCCTCACGTCACCGACGAAATCAAGCGCTGCATCAAACGCGTCGCCGAAGGTGTCGACGTCGTCATCGTCGAAATCGGCGGCACTGTCGGCGATATCGAATCGCTTCCCTTCCTCGAAGCCATTCGCCAGATGCGCCTGGAGCTTGGCCAAGAGAACACTCTCTTCGTTCACGTTACGCTCGTCCCTTACATCGCCGCTGCCGGTGAGCTCAAGACCAAGCCCACGCAGCACAGCGTCAAGGAAATGCTGGGCATCGGGATTCAGCCCGACATTCTTGCTTTGCCGCAGTGATCGCCACATTTCAGTCGACCTCAAGCGCAAGATCGCTCTCTTCTGCAATATCAACGAATCCTGTGTCATCTCCATGGAAGATGTGAAAACCATCTACGAAGTCCCCGTGGAGCTCAGCAAGGAAGGTCTCGACGCGCAGATCACCCGCCTGCTCCATCTGGAGGATCGCCCCGCCAACATGCAGCCCTGGCTCGACATGTTGCAGCGCCTCCATCATCCAAAAGGCGAAGTGCGCATCGGTATTGTCGGCAAGTACGTTCAGCTCGAAGATGCCTACAAGAGTTTGCGCGAAGCGCTTCTCCATGGCGGACTCGCCCACAATCACAAAACCGTCATCGATTGGATTGAATCCGAGGAAATCGACAGCTTGGAGACTGCCGAAAGAGTTCTCCGCGGCTACGACGGCATCCTGGTACCAGGCGGATTCGGCAAGCGCGGCATTCAGGGCATGGTCCACACCATCCATTACGCCCGCGAAAACAAGATTCCCTTCTTTGGAATCTGCCTGGGAATGCAATGCGCCACCATCGAATATGCCCGCGACCGCGCCGCCCTAAACCAGGCAGACAGCACCGAGTTCGATCCGCAGACTCCTTATCGCGTCATTTACAAACTTCGCGAACTCCTTGGCGTTGACGAAATGGGCGGCACCATGCGCCTCGGCGCTTGGCCCTGCCTCCTCGAACCCGGCTCTTTTGCCAACAAAGCCTACGGCAAAACTGAAATTAGCGAACGCCACCGCCATCGCTACGAATTTAATCGCGAATTTGAAAAGACCCTCGTCGCTGCTGGCCTAAGAATCACCGGCCGCACTCCCGACGAAAACTACGTTGAAATTGTGGAAGTGCCCGATCACCCTTGGTTTCTCGGCTGCCAATTCCACCCGGAATTCAAGTCTAAGCCTCTTGAGCCCCATCCGCTCTTCGCGGCTTTCATCGGCGCCTCCCTCGAACACAAGCTCCAGAAGCAGCGCCCCACAACCGCAGCCGCCGTCGGCGAACCCAAGCCGCCAGCCCCTGTCTTTCGCGCTGCCCCCCAACCCTCCGCGTAACCACCGTGTAGCAGCCGCTTTCCGGAAGCGTGCGCTTTTTCTTCAATGCAGCGCTGGCTTTTATGCCAGCCCGTGGGAATTTCTTAATAGTCCTTAGCTTGGATTTGCCAACTACGTGAACATCGATGCATACCTCCCCTCAAGGGTTTGTGTAACTTAGCAGCCTTACCGTGCCCCGTACTCTGCCTTGCGTGGGCTCTTGGGGTCTCTTTCCAACCTAACAACTCATCTGACCTTGCGGGTGGCCCATCCTTCGCGTTTGTTGCGAAGGGTGGGCTCTTACGCTCCAACGTCACAACTGTTGCGCCGCTTCTAACTCTGACCGTTGAACGTAGCTGGCCGCGCTTGTGATATCGTCGTTCTAATCAATGACTGCGACCCGCGAAATCTCTCTCGGCTCCCTCCGCCTCGGCGCTGGCAATCCGCTTTTTCTCATTGCCGGTCCTTGCGTCATCGAATCCGAATCTCATACGCGGACCATGGCTGAACGTGTCTCGCAAGATTGCCTCCGATTGCGGCGTCCCTTACATCTTCAAAGCCTCTTACGACAAAGCCAATCGTTCCTCTGTAAAAGCCTTTCGCGGCCCTGGATTGGCCGAAGGCCTGCGCATCCTCGCTAAAATCAAATCCGATCTGCATCTCCCGATCCTCACCGACATCCACGACGCCTCCCAAGCCGCTCCCGCCGCCGAAGTTGCGGACATCCTGCAAATCCCCGCCTTCCTCGCGCGCCAGACCGATCTCCTCATCGCCGCCGCCAAAACCGGTCGCATCGTCAACGTAAAGAAGGCTCAATTCCTTTCTCCCTGGGACATGGGCAACGTTGCCGAAAAAATCGCTTCCTCCGGCAACAGCAAAATCATCCTCACCGAACGTGGCGCAAGCTTCGGCTACAATAACCTCGTCGTCGACATGCGCTCCTTTCCCGTCCTCGCCAAATTCGGCTATCCCGTCGTCTACGATGTCACTCACTCCGTTCAACTCCCTGGTGGACAGGGCCATGCCAGCGGCGGACAGCCTGAATTCATCGAGCCGCTCGCCCGCGCCGGAGTCGCGGCCGGCGTCGATGGCCTCTTTCTTGAAACCCACGACAATCCCGCAGCCGCTCTCTCCGATGGTCCCAATGCCCTGCCCCTCGCACAACTTCCCCAACTCCTCTCTCGCCTCAAGGAACTCTCCACCCTAGTACGTCGCTGGAGCCCTTCATGATTCCGCGTCCAGAATTTTCTTCCCTCTCCTGCTTGGCCTCCGCCAGCGTGCGTCGCACCTTGGTCCTAAGCGAATCACAAGTCACAAATCACGAATCACGAGCCACGAGTCACGAGGCACGGGTCACGTCCCTATGAGCCTAGACTCCGCACGTCGCGTCCTTCACATTGAGGCCCAGGCCCTCCACGATCTCCTCGCTCGCCTCGACGCTTCCTTCGACCGTGCCGTCGATCTTCTCTTCTCCTGTAAAGGCCGCGTTGTCGTCACGGGGATGGGCAAATCGGGCCTCATCGGCCGCAAGATTTCCGCCACCTTTTCCAGTACCGGCACGCCTTCCTTTTTTCTCCACCCTGCCGAAGCGCTCCATGGCGATCTGGGTATGCTTGCTCGTGGTGACGCCCTGCTCGCCATCACCTATGGCGGCGAAACCCAGGAAATCCTCAATCTCCTCGAAACACTGAAGCGTCTGGAAATGCCCATCGTCACTCTCACCGGCAATCCCAAATCCACTCTTGCCGGCGCTAGCGACGTTGTTCTCGACGTCAGCGTCAAAGAAGAAGCTTGCTCCCTCAACCTCGCTCCCACTGCCAGCACCACGGTCGCGATGGCCCTCGGCGATGCCCTCGCCATTTCCCTTCTCGAACGCCGCGGCTTCAAGCCCGACGATTTTGCCGCCCTCCATCCCGCTGGGCGCCTCGGTCATAAACTTCTCCGCGTCGAACACTTTATGCACTCCGGCGACGCCATGCCGCACGTATCCCCACAAACGCCCATGCCCGCCACGTTCCACGAAATGTCCGCCAAAAAGCTCGGCATGACCACGGTTCTCACCGTCGACGGTAAACTCGCCGGCATCCTCACTGATGGCGATCTGCGTCGCCTCATGGAAAAACACGGTGGTGCAACGCTCTCGATGACCGCCGGTGACTGCATGGTGCGCACGCCGCAAACTATCGCTCCCCAACTCCTTGCCAGCGAAGCGCTCAACCTCATGGAAAAAAAGAAAATCACGTCCATCGTGGTCGTCGACCCTCCCTCGCAGAAAGTCATCGGCGTCGTCCACCTCCACGACCTCTGGACCCTCGAACTCATTTAGTTCTGGGGCAAATCATGAATTTCCGTCGCTGCTGTTCCCACCGCTCCCTCTCCGCTTCTTTTAAACTCGCCTCAAGAAATCGCTAGGCATATCTCCCTTGGACAACTGCGCTGGGCTGCCCGCTTCTCTTCCTTCCCGCGGGCATTTTCTTTATGCTCCTCAGCCAAGCCAGCTTTGCCGCCGTGTTTTGGCTGCGAGGCAACGCTTCTCCCTGGAAAGCCGCAGGCGCTTGGGGACCGTCTGGGGCACCCTCGTTGACGTCGGCTGCCTCGCTTGCCTCTTTTTCCTGACCGGCGCGAAAACCTTCGCATTCGCGATCTCCTCGGGCCTTTGCCTCGCTGGCCCGTACCTAAGGGCATCGCGTGCTTCGTGCTGCCGTGTTCATGACCCTTTCCTTCTGATTGAAAGGCGCGCACAAAAACAAAATTGCCCTCGCGAAGCATTCTCCGCGAGGGCAATCTCCTGTTTACTCTCTTCGAGGTCTTTACGGAACCAGGCTGTACCTGGCCGCTCGCACCGCCTTCTTGATGAACTCCTCTCCTTCCGGTGTTGCGAGCGACGCTGCCTTTGCCTCCGCTGGCCAGTTGGCCCTGTCCGCCATCATCGCCTTCAGTCCTTCCAGGATTTCCGGATCGCCTCCCGTGAAATCCTCGATCAGCTTCTTCCAGCGAGCCGCCAGTGCCTGTCCCTTCGGCCCCGCTGGGTCTTCACCCAACGACGCCTGCACGTCCGCGTGAAACTCCGCCCATTCCTTGTTCGCCTTCTCCAGAAATTCGGCGGATAACTCGCTCCTTCGGGCCGCGACTTTCAACTTCGCCGACGGACTGAAATACTTTCCCTTCCATTCCATTTGTTTTTGCATTTCAATCTCCTGCACGATGAGTTGAAACAGTTTCCAGTCCGGTTCGTTCCGCGACTGGAGCGACCGCTGCGCGTTGCCGATCGCCCGAATCGCCCGGTCCAACTGCAGGCGCTTCTCAGCCAGCACATTTAATTGCCGCTGCAGCGCCCCGGCCAGGTTTGCTTCGGATTCCAGCAACGCGCGGATCTGTTTCAGAGGGATGCCGAGAAACTTCAGCACCACGAGCTGTTCCAGCCGCGCGAAATCTCGCATGCTGTAGAGCCGGTAGCCCGCCTCGGACCGCTGTTTCGGCCGCAACAGCCCCAGCCGGTCATAGTGATGCAGCGCCCGCACCGTCACTCCAGCCAGCTCTGCAAATTCCTTCGCGTGGTAAACATCCTTGGTTCCGGTTTTCACGGCTTCCTCCTCACGCAGCTTGCAGCCTGACGTTACGTCAGGGTCAAGCCCTTTTTATCCCTCTGACCTCTGTGGCCCTTTGTGTCCTCTGTGGTAAAGCCTTTTCTTTCTTGCTGATCGCTGAAAACTGATAACTGAAAACTCCTCTATCCCTGCTAGAATCGCAGATTCACCACCCAACGGAGGCCCCTTTGTCTCGCACCCTCAAGATCTCACCTGCCCTCAAAAAGCGCGCTGCTCAAATAAAGATTATCCTCATGGATGTTGACGGCACCATGACCGATGGCGGCGTCACTCTGCTCTCCCAGCCCGACGGCAGCGCTCTGGAAATCAAGACCTTCGACGCTCACGATGGACAGGGTCTCACCCTTGCTCACACCGCCGGCCTGCGGACCGGCTGCATCACCGGCCGTGAAAGCCCTGCGCTTCTTCGCCGTGCCCGCGAGATGAAAATGGATTTCGTGTACATGAAAATTGCCTTGAAGATGCCCGCCTACGAGGAGATTCTCCAGAAAGCGGGCGTCCCGGATTCCGCCGTCGCTTTCATTGGCGATGACCTTCCCGACATTCCTCTGATGCGTCGCGTCGGTCTGGCTGTCGCCGTAGGCGATGCCGTTCCCGAAGTAAAGAAAGTCGCGCACTACACCACGAAAGCGCTCGCCGGTCGCGGCGCGGTCCGCGAAGCCATCGAGCTAATCCTCAAATCCAAAGGCATCTTCGAGGAACTAATCGACAAAGCCCGTGCGTGAGGCGTGATATCAGTGATCAGCAATTATCAGCAATCAATTATTAGGAATCGGTGATCAGAGCTCGTAGTGAGGCATCACGCTCACGGTTCCTGATCGCTGATATCTGATCTCTCAAATGCATTCCGCTTGACTTAGCCCTCCTCGCGATACAGACTCTGCCCATTCCTCGGAGGATTTCCCATGCGCACAAATTACGCCGCCGTTATCGTCGCCGCCATCGCCTATTGGCTCCTCGGTGCGGTCTGGTTCGGCGTCCTTTTCAGCAAACCTTGGATGGCTCTTGAAGGCATCAGCGACGCTCAGGCTCGCAGCATGAATCCTGTCCTCCCCTACGTCATCAGCTTTCTCCTGAATATCTTGATTGCCTATTCGCTGGCTCAAATCTGCATCTGGCGCAATGCCAACACCATTGGCCGCGGCGCTTCCGTCGGTGTGCTCTTGTGGATTGGCTTCGTCGGTCCCATCACCTTCACCACCTACATGTACGAGATGCGGCCCAGAACGCTCTTCGCCATCAACCAGTTCTATCCTCTCGCGGGCCTGGTTCTCATGGGAGCCATAATCGGCGCATGGTCCAAAAAATCCGCGTAACCTGTACCTGATTCTCTTTCCTGTAGCTCATCCCCAGGGTGGATTCGTCCAGCCAGCTAACGGCCATAAAACTTAAACGGTTGTAGATTTTTCTGGACATCTCTGTCCTGCCCCTCTATCCTCGCTCTTGAATGCGTCCCGAGAACAGTGACTCTGCTGCGCGTACGGAACTGCGCGAGATGGTGGTGCGGCTCGTTCATTCCAGCGAACAGTCCCGCTACCAGGAGCTCATGGGAGAGCATCACTACCTGGGCCATTTGCCCAAGATTGGAGAAACGCTTTGGTACGTGGCGAGCTGGCGGGAGCAATGGGTCGCGCTGTTGAGCTTTTCGGCCTCGGCACTGAAATGCGCCGCACGCGATCGCTGGATCGGTTGGAGCTTCCGCCAGCAATATGCCCGCTTGAAGCTGGTGGTCAACAATAGCCGCTTTCTGATTCTTCCCGACTGGCACCTGTTCAATTTGGGGTCTCGCGTTCTCTCTCTCTGTCAAAGGCGTTTGCCGAGGGATTGGGAAGAAGCGTTCGGGCACGGCGTGGTGTTGCTGGAAACCTTTGTCAACCCGCAGCGTCATCGCGGGACGGTGTATCGGGCGGCGAATTGGATCTATGTCGGGAACACGCGAGGATTTCGCCGGACTCGTGTGGGATACACGGCCACACCCGAATCCCCCAAGATGGTCTTTCTCAAACTGCTGCGGGCCGATGCCCGTCGGTTGTTGTGCCGCGCGATTCTTTCCCCACCCTATCATCTAGGAGGCACGACCATGAGGCTCACTGCCGAGCAGATGCGCTCGCTACCCTGTTTCTTTTCGCAGCTTCCCGATCCGCGCCGGACCCAAGGGCGGCGACATCGTTTGTCCACGGTGCTGGGGATAGCCGCCGGGGCCGTACTCTGCGGGATGCGCGGGTACAAGGCCATTGCGGATTGGGCCAAAGCCTCGGGCAGAAATCGCGGGAGCGCTTCGGTTGCCGTCGCGAACAGGGCCATTATGTCGTGCCCAGCGAGTCCATCCTCCGCAACGTGCTAATCCGCGTCACGCCCGCCGATCTGGATCGCGCCTTGCAATGCTGGAACGAACGCTATGGCGCAGGGGATGAGAGTCTGGCCATCGACGGCAAGACCATGTGCAACGCCCTGGATGAGCAGGGCCAGCGCACGCATGTGATGAGCGTTGTCGGTCATCAAAGCAAGATTTGCTACACCCAAAAAAAGTGGGCACCTTGCCCATAGAGGATAAGGGAAAGGAAGAAGTCAAACGCACCAACGAGATCAAGACGGCTATCCCGCTGCTCGAGGCCATCGATATTGAGGGCAAGGATGTCAGTGGGGATGCCCTGCTGACGCAGCGCGAACTAGCCGATTATCTGGTCGGGACACGCAAGGCGCATTACTATTTCACGGTCAAAGGAAATCAACCCGGTCTTCTGGAAGCTTTAGAGTTCTATTTCCGGGATCGCGGCCAACCGCATTTTGTCGAGCATACCCCTCCAGACCACGGACGCATCGAAACCCGCAAGATCTGGACGACCACGGAACTGAACCGTTATCTCGATTTTCCTCATGTGGGCCAAGCGTTCGTCATCGAGCGGCACCGCACGGACAAAAAGAGCGGCGAGAGCTCTCGGGAAGTTTCTTACGGCCTCACCAGCCGCCCTCGGAAACAAGCCGGCCCGCAACGCGTGCTCCAGGTCAACCGTGGGCATTGGGTGATCGAGAGTTGCCACTACATGATCGATTGGAACTATGATGAGGACCGCAGTCGCATCCGTACCGGCCATGGCCCGGAAAACATCACCCGGCTTCGCCGTTTCGCCATCGGCGTGCTCAAATCCAAAGGCCGAGGAGGTGTGGCGCAGAAAATGCGACAACTCACGCGTAACGTGCGTTTGGTATTCGACTACCTGCGGATGAGCGAAAACTCTTGCGCCTGTCACCTGAAATAGGCGCCATCGGAGAACGACTCAGCTTCTTCCTGGACTCTCGGCTCGCCGCCGAGTGAACACTACACGGCGCGCAGCAGCGTTCTGCGCTGCCTAATACCTGCTATCAGCTGAGGAAGCAAAAGGATCGCACCGCATGGCGGAGTGTGACCGGAACCAGCCAATCCTATAAATTTCTCCAGCGATCCGTCAGAACAAATTTACCGTAGCTCATCCCTTTAGGGATGAGGCTTTCCGTTCACCGCCACCGCTCCACCCGCTTCAACACTCCCCTTACGTTTCCCTGCGCTCTCAGGCGATAATAGTTCGCACTCAATTCCTGTGTGAGGACCATTTTCTCGATGCACCCATGGCACGACGTCTCCCCCGGCAAAGAATTACCGCGCGATTTTCAAGCCCTGATCGAAATTCCCCTCGGCTCCAATGTGAAATACGAACTGGACAAGACCACCGGCCTGCTCCGCGTCGACCGCATCATTCACTCCGCGGTCTTCTATCCTGCGAACTACGGCTTCATCCCCCAAACTTACGCGGAAGATAACGATCCTCTCGATGTCCTCGTCCTTTGCCAGGAACCTGTCCAACCGCTCGCCCTCATCAAGGCACGCGCCATCGGCGTGATGACCATGATCGATTCCGGCGCCAGCGACGACAAAATCATCGCCGTCGCCACCAACGATCCCGAATTCAGCGAGTATCTCGAAGCGCGCGACCTCCCGAATCATCGCCTCCTCGTCTTGCGCCGCTTCTTCCAGGATTACAAGCAACTCGAGGGCAAGCAGGTTCAAGTGGAGGACATCAAGCCCGCTTATGCTGCCCTCGTCGTCATTGAAAAAGCTCTTGCGCGTTACCAGCAACTCCGCGATAAACTGATTGCCGGGGAACCTCACTAAAGGGACAACGATTGAACCCAATTCTGAAATGGACGGTCATCGCTCTAGCCGCTCTTTTGGTGGGTGTCTACATCCTTTTCTGCTTCATGGCTGGCGGCCCTAAAGATGCCTTCTACATGGTCCGCTACGCTCTGCCCCACATGCATCGCGGCAACCTAAAAGTGGGCGACAACGCTCCTGATGCGCGGCTTGTCGCGCTCGATGGCTCCAGCAGCTTTCACATTCGGGAGAAAACCGCTGGTCGTCCCCTCGTCCTGGTCTTCGGCAGTTTCACTTGACCGCCTTTCCGTCGCCAGGTTGGCGACGTCGTTCAGCTCTATAACGATTACAAGGATCACGTCGATTTCCTCACTATCTATATTCGCGAGGCTCATCCCCTCGACGAGTGGCGCATGAAGTCCAATGCAAAGGATAAGGACGACGTTTGCTACGTGCAGCCCAAGAACTTGAACGATCGCGTTGCCATCGCCAACGATTTCACCAAGCGCTTCAAATATCCCGTACCGTTTGGCATCGATGAAATGACCAATGCCGCTAATGATGCCTACGCCGCATGGCCCGAGCGGCTCTACATCATCGACGAAAGCGGCCAGATTTCTTACAAGGGCGGCAACGGCCCTTTCAAATACGATCCCAAGGAAGTTCGCGCCTGGCTCGCGCAACGCTACGGCGAAGTGAAGCACCCAGAACCCGCGCCCGCCGAAAAGAAAAGCTAATCGCCCCTCGATCTCGCACGCATGGTGTCCTCTTGATTCTCAAATGTAGCGCTGGCTTTCATGCCAGCCTCTCTGCGCTTTCTCACGCCAATTCCACGCTAAACTCTCTTTCGTCACCATGCGCCCTGCAAACAAAACGCGTCCTTCCTCCCCCGGCGCCTCGAAAAGGGTCGGCCTGGCCCGCGCCCTCTCCAAACTCGGCTTCTGCTCGCGTTCCCAGGCTTTCGAGCTAATTCGCCAAGGCAAGGTCACCCTAAACGGCGCTCGTCCGACAAATCCCTCGACTCCCGTGCGCCTCGGCGTCGATCGCATCCAAGTCGAAGGTCACCGCATCGCCGCTGCCGAAAAGCTCTATCTCCTGCTCAACAAACCCCGCGGCGTTGTCACCACCGCCTCCGATGAAAAAGGCCGTGACACCGTTTATTCCCTCCTGCCCAAAGATTTGCAGTGGCTCGCTCCTGTGGGACGTCTGGACAAAGCCAGCGAAGGCCTGCTTCTTCTCACCAACGATTCCGAATGGGCGGCCCGCATCACTGATCCGGCGACACATCTCGACAAGACCTATCATGTCCAGATCAACGTGCTTGCCGGTCAGCCGTTGATCGACGCCTTGCTTCGTGGAATTGAAACTCAGAAAGGCGAGACTCTCCGCGCCAAGCGCGTTAACCTCTTGCGCTCGGGCGAAAAGAATTCCTGGGTGGAATTAGTTTTGGACGAAGGCAAGAACCGCCAGATCCGCCGCATGTTCGACGCCCTCGGCATCGAGGTTCTTCGCCTGATCCGCGTCGCCATCGGCACGCTACAGCTAGGCGCCCTGCCGAAGGGCAAACATCGTCCCCTTCATCCCGACGAAAAAGCACGCTTGGATGGCACCATGAAACTTGCGATCCCCGCCCGCGAACAACGGGCTCCGACGATCGAAAAATCCTCAGGCCTGAAGGCCTGAGCTACAGGATGAACATGGCCAACGCATCCGTCGGCCACCCACACCACGTCAATCCGTCACTTCGCGCTTTCCAATTCGCTGGCCCCATACAACGGCGAATCCTTCGGAATGGCCTCGCCCCAAATATAGAAATTGAACCAGTCCAGATTCGCTTGCAGCAACGCCCGTCGTGATTTCGGCTTGTTTACTCCGTGCCCAAATCCGGTGTAAAGAATCAATCGCGCCGGCACTCCCTGATCCTGCAAACCTCGGTACAATTCAAAACTGTCCGGCACCGGCACGCGCTTGTCGTTGCTTCCCTGCTGGATCAGCGTCGGCGTTTTGGCCTGCTTGATGGTCGTAATCGGCGAAGTCTTCGCATAAACCTCAGGATCGTCCCACGGCATCGCATGCAAATACTGCCGCGTAAATGGCGTGATATCCGTGTTGACGTAGTACGTCATCCAGTCGCTGATTCCTGCTCCTACCGAAATCGCCTTGAATCGGTCCGTGTGCGTCGTCAGAAATGCCGAGATATATCCGCCCTCCGACCAGCCCATCGAGCCCATCTTGTTCGGGTCGGCAATCCCTTTCGCAATCATCGAGTCCACTCCGCTCATCACATCCCACATATCTCCTACGCCCAGATTGCGCACGTTCAGCGCCCGAAACTCCGCTCCGTATCCGGCGCTGCCGCGATAATTCGGCTCCAGCACCACTGCGCCCTTCGAAAGAAATACCTGCACAGGGTAGGCGTACTCATCCGGCGACAAAGTTGGCTGCGACGTTCCCGTCGGCCCCCCGTGAATCACCACAAACAACGGATATTTTCGCGACGCGTCGTAATCCGCTGGCTTGTGCAGGACTCCTTCAATCGTCGCTCCGTCCTGGCTCTTCCACGACACCACTTCCACGGTGCCCAGCTTCCAGTCCTTCACCTGCGCCGTAATATCCGTCAGCTTCCGTGGCGCGAAGGGCTGTGTCGCCGACACATACAATTCCGTCATGTGTGTGGCGTCTTCCGTGATAAACGCCGCCGTCTTGAAATCTTTTGTGAACGATCCATCCTCAATCAGCAGCGTGTCTGGCGAAGTGATCCTCTGGATCTCGAGCGATTCCGGGATTTACTCGATATATGTGCGCGTTGGTTTTCTGCTCCGCCGCAAAATAGATTCCGTCCGGTCCCCAATCGATCGGCTGTACGTCCTCGTCGAATTTGGCTGTCAGGTCCCGCACATCCGCGGCGGTTGTAGCAGGTTTGACCAGCACCGCGGCCAGATCCACCACCGCCACATGCCCATTCGTGTAGTAGAAGTATTGCTGACCTAGTGATGTGCCGAAAGCCAATTGCTTCCCATCCGGGGAGAACATCGGCGAACCATCAGGCCCTGGCAAAGCCACAATCTTCTTAACGGAGTTATTTGAGTTAAGGTCCAACAAATAGATGTCTTCCTCGCCGCTGAACGCCAGCAACGGATTTTTCGTCGCGCTGAAGGCAATGCGCGTGGAATCCGGCGACCATGCAAAGGAATTGATGTTTAAGCTGGAATCGGTCGTGAGCCTCTTCGCCTTCGTTGGCAAAAGCTCCTTCGACGCGCCCGCCACGTCCACCAGCCACAACTGGCTCTGCTGGTAATCCTTCTCGTACACGTCGTAATCGCTAAACTTCTCTTTGCGGTCTTTACTGACCTTCGACTCCGGCGGGTTCGCCGTAAAGGCCATCGATTTATTGTCTTTCGACCAGTGGAAGCCGTCCACATCCGTCTCCGATTTCGTCAACTGCCACGCCTCTCCACCTTCCGGAGAAATCACCCAGATCTGGCGATCGGCTTGTTTGCCGCCGCCCTCCTCCTTCCCTTCTTCTTTTTTCTCTTCCTTCTTTTCTTCCGGCTTCTGCGATTTTTCTTCCTTTTTCAGTTCTTTCGTCTCCTCCTTCTTTTCGATCGTCAGTGGCTCGATGGCCGCCGGTTCCCGTTCCGTCACGAACGCCAGCCACTGCCCATCCGGCGACCATTCCGGCTGCCCAGCCGACTTCTTTCCGCGTGTGAGCTGGAAATTGGCGCCTGTTGCTACGTTCACGATCCAGATCTGCGTCACAAACTCATTGTCTTTCCAGTTCGCTTGCCGCACCTGGTACGCCACATATTTCCCGTCCGGCGAAATCCTCGCGGTATTAATCGTCTTCAGGCTCACCGTTTCATCCAACGTCGGCGTGTGTTTTGTCTGCGCACTAAGCAGCAGCGGAAACACAAATACGAACACAAGTACTCGCGCAATCCTCATGAATACATCCTCCCGGCAAATGAACAAGCTAAGAGTGTACCTCCCATCGGTCTGGAATCAGTTACGGAACTCACTCGCAGGAAGTTCCACTCGTCAATAAAAACGGCGCCAACCCGCCCGGATCGGAGCCGTCTGTCTGCT
>CAWBVH010000050.1:0-53463 GCA_963792145.1 Candidatus Acidiferrales bacterium | reverse complement strand
GCGTGACATAAATCCCCATCTGGCGTTTTCGGTGAGCTTTTTGACCAGCCCGAAGAACCACCCGCTATACGCAAGACCGTGGAAGCAATGGCGGTTAGCCAGAGGGGAAGAAGAAGGAAAGGACGTCAAGACATAAATGCACATATGTCACCCATTGTGCGCACTTTCCGGAGGCAGAATCGCTGTGAACCGCATATTGGTCGCCAAATATAAGCATAACCCGGCAAGAATTGACCGTAGCGATCTAATGTGCATTAAGTACTTGACATATGATATCGGCTGTATTATAGGGTCTTTCATGATCACTCCGGCCAAACGAAAGGCCCTGCTGGCTTCCGGGACCCTGAACCCGCATCCGGAAGCCGTGCGCTCGGAACTCTTCCATACGGATTTCTTCGACCCCTACGACTTCGCGCAGGTCAAATACGAGATGTTGCGCGCCCACTCGGTCGATGAAGACGCGGTGGCCGAGGTGTGCCGCCAATTCGGCCTTAGCCGAGAAAGTTTCTATCAGATTCAGCAGGCTTTTCAGGAGCTAGGATTCAGTTCTTTCCTGCCGCGCAAGCGAGGCCGCAAAGGCCCGGTCAAACTGAAAGGCGAAGTCCTAGAGTTCGTCCTCGCGCAGAAAAAGGAGAATCCCGCGATCGACCCGGGGCACATGGCGGCTTTGATTCAGGAGCGCTATGGCATCGCGATTCATCGGACGACCGTGCTGCGGGGACTGAAAAAAAAACTGCGCTCGCCGCAGAAAGAGCTGGCGAGAAGCATTCGTCGCGCGCGACGATCCCGTGCAGGGGATTTATGAAAATGTGCGTTGCGAGGCACTCGAGAACTCGGAGCCGGCTTCCTGGGCCCTGGAGCGCGTTCGCCGATATGGAGTGGCCAGCTTGCTCCCCGGCGGGCAACCGGATTTTCCCTTCATTCTTTGCGCACAGAGTGTTCCCCGTCCGGCCTGGAGCGGGACGAGAGACTTTCATCGCGAGAAACTTCTTGAGGTTTATGAATTCCTTACCCGGGAGGTGATGGAAGATGCGAGTCGCCATATACGCCCGCGTTTCCAGCGAGAGGCAGGAGAAGGAACATACGATTGGTTCGCAGTTAGAAGCCTTGCGGAACTACGCGGCTCAGAATGGGATGGAGATCGTCGAGGAGTTCACGGATGAGGGCTACAGCGGGGCGCGGCTGGATCGTCCCGCGCTGGATCGGATGCGTGACTTGGCGGAGCGCAGAGGATTCGAAGTGCTGCTGACTTACTGTACCGATCGACTGGCGCGGAAGTTTGTGCTGCAGGCCCTCATTCTGGAGGAGATGGAACGATTCGGAGTGAAGACGATTTTCCTGGAGGGCGGTGCGGCCGACGATCCGCTCTCGAAGCTCATGCACCAAATCACCGGAGCCGTAGCTGAGTTTGAGCGGGCGAAGATTGTCGAAAGGAATCGGCGCGGCAAGCTCTACCGAGCTCGGTGTGGTGAGGTTGTTACCTGGAGAGCCCCTTTCGGTTATGTGCGCATTCCACGTCGTGACGGTGTGGCGCCACATGTGGAGATCGATGAGAACAAAGCGATGGTGGTTCGCAGAATCTTTAATCTCTATGCGAAGCAAGGCGGGACGGTTCGCCAGATCGCTAAGCAACTCACACTGCAGGGAACTCCGGCGCCGGGTGGTGGTCGGGAATGGAATTTCTATACCGTGGATCGAATTCTTCATAATGAGGCCTATGTTGGCACGTTGTATTACAACCGCCACAACTGTGCAGCGATCGAAGGGACGCATGGTCACAAGAGGCCTTCTTGCCAACGCATTCTTCGGCCCAAGGAGGAGTGGATCCCGATTTCGATTCCTCCCATCATCGACTTGGAGACCTTTCATCAAGCCGGGATCCGGGTCAAAGATAATCAGAGATTCTCTCCGCGGAATCTGCAGGAGGATGCTTATCTTCTACGGCGGCTTGTCCGCTGTGGGCACTGCGGGTTAAGTTGCCGTGTCAGCAGTAATACGGCAAATCCCAATTGCAGTCATTATTATGTTTGTCCAGGAACGAAGAAACACTTCCTGATCGAGAAGCGATGCTCACAGAGATGCATCGGCGCCGATGCCTTGGACGAACTGGTTTGGGAAGAAGTGAGCACCCGGCTGCAAGATCCGGACTTGGTGCTAGAAGCATATCGGGAGTGCAGGATTCACCGGAGGAATGGAGAAGAGGCTGGCCTGAGCGAACAAGGGCAAAAGCTGGCGACCCAGATCAAGTTGGCAAACACAGAGATAACGCGGCTTCTGGATGCCTATCAGGCCGGCACGATTGAACTGCCGGAGTTGCAGAAGCGCCGACGATTAGTGGACGCAAAGCTCGATACGCTCTATCGAGAGAAGGAGCTTCTGGAAAAGATGGCTCGCGAGCAAAAGCAAGAAGGCGATATCCGGCGTGACCTCGAGGAGTTTCGAGCTTTGGTGTCGGATCGTGCTCAACACTCTTCCTTCGAGGACAAACAGAAGCTCATGCGCATGGTCCTGGACAAGGTCGTGGTCAAGGACTGGCGAGTTGATCTGCACTACAACATCCCGCTTTCTCGACCTTCCGCCTCGAGGGAAGAAAAAGTGTCAACCAATTTCGATTTGTGTAACGCACGTCATCACCCGCCCGAGATCCTTGCTGATGGTTAAATAACTGCGGGACAATTCCTTCAACATGCGCAGGCCATGCTCTCCGTGGTAGACCGCCGAAAGCGCTCCAAGGCGCAAAAGCTCGGCCAATTTCCTGGCATCGATCTGGTCGCTCTTGCTGCCTTGTTTCAGCAGCAAGGCATTCTTTCGTGGATTGCACACCACGACTTGCGTCACATGTGGCTTTAACAGGTCGTACAACCAGGCGGCCCAGGTTCCTTCCTCCAAGGTGACATACACGTCGCCGTGCAGCCCTTGGAAAAACTGTAGAATCGTGATCGCCTTTGTTTCGATGATGGATTCCATGATCAATTTGCCAGCGGAATTCATCACCGCGATAGAGATCGTGTCTTTGTGAACGTCCAGCCCAACATATTTTGCACTCCCCATTGCAGGTCTCCTTTCTTCTTGAGGCCAACGCTAAAAACTTACATCAAAACGGGGCGCGCTTTTATAATGCGTGAAGTACTACTTCACATTTCCGATTACGCCACAAATCGGGACTTAGCCTGACAGATGCAGGACTTTGTGAGATTATTCGGCTAGAACAGCGGAAGGTGCAGCATGAAATACCGAATCGCAATATGGGCGGCCGCTGGTTTTCTCGTTGCGAGTGGGTGGGCAGTTTATTTCTTCATGGCCAACAAGGACCTGCCAATTGCACCTCTGGTGTCCACTCTTGTTCGGCTAACCTGTCCCATTGTTGCGATTGTCGGCTCCCATTACCCCGTGAGCATCTATTCGGTTCTTGCTGCAAACATCGCCACCTATGCACTGGTCGGTCTAGTGGTGGAAACCCTGAGGCGGCAAGTAAACCGTTCAAACTAATTCAAGACAGTTCGCTCCGTTCTCGGTACTGGGAGCAACTTGTCCGGTTTCCCGACAGAGGTTGCCGAACGCGAATTCACACCGATTCGGTCGAAAATCAGTGAAACGCTTTTTGCAACAAACATGTCTCAGTAGTAGACAGATTCGGAGCACGCGTTCGAGGGCACTCATGAGGCTTTCGCTAGCGTTGCTGTGCGCGGCGGTCTTGTTTGTGGCTATTGCCTTTCGTGGTGTAAGAGCGCAAGGACAACAAACGCCTACCACTCCAACGATCAAGGTGACATCGGCATTGGTGTTCCTGGATGTGACGGTGCTGGACAAAAAAGGCCATCCGGTGGTGAGTGGATTGACGAAAGACGACTTCACCATTACCGAGGACAAAATACCGCAGACGATCTTTTCTTTTGAAGCGCCAGAAGCGCACGTGATGGGTGCCAAGGGTGAAGACGAAAATCCTAATGGGAAGGCTCCACAGACCATTCTCGTGATGGACCTGCTGAATTCGAGTTTTGAGGATTTCGCCTACATCCGCTACGAAGTGGAGCAGTTCTTGAAGGCACAGTCTCCCCGGCTGGCGTCGCCTACAGAACTGTTGGTGCTGGGCAACGATTCCTTAGAAATGGTGCAAAGCTTGACGCGGAGTCGGGTGGATCTGCTGGACGCGGTCAAGCATTTGCCACCGGTATTGCTGTGAATACCGAAAACTCCGTCCGATCTGAAAACACAGGGGTTCCGACCATTCGTGAGATCATAGTGGCTACCACGATGAGCTCTCTTTTTGTCGCCTTTTTCGCTTTGATAGCCTCCACTTTTCGAACCCGTGCGGCCCTACAGGCGGAGATCCTCGCGCTTCGCCACCAACTTGCAGTTTTCCAGAAAAACGGGCCGCGTCGCTTGCGCCTCCACCGCTGCGACCGGCTCTTGTGGGTTTTGTTGTACCGATTCTGGTCCGGTTGGCGGCGATGTCTCGCGATGGTTCAGCCCGACACGGTCATCCGTTGGCACCGCAAAGCTTTCGCCTGGCATTGGACCAGAAAATCGCGCCGCCTTCCCGGCAGGCCAGAAGTTGCGGCGAACATTCGTGAGCTTATTCGGCGCATGAGCCAAGCCAACCCCTTGTGGGGTGCACCCCGCATTCACGGAGAACTGCTTAAGTTGGGGATTGCCGTGGCGCAATCCACGGTGGCCAGATATTTACCGCGGCCCCGCAAACCGCCTTCCCAGAATTGGCGAACCTTTCTGACGAATCATCTGGCGCAGACCGCGGCCATCGATTTTTTCGCCGTGCCGACCGCGACCTTCCGGGTCCTGTTCGTCTTCGTGGTGCTCTCGCATGAGCGACGCCGGTTGCTGCACTTCGGGGTGACGGAACATCCCACAGAGGAGTGGACCATGCAGCAGATGCGGGAAGCCTTTCCCTGGGACGCCGCGCCGCGATATGTGCTGCGCGATCGAGATGCCATCTACGGGAGAGACTTCGCGGCCATGATCCGACATATGGGAATAGAGGAAGTACTTACTGCTCCGCGATCCCCCTGGCAAAATCCGTTTGCGGAACGACTGGTGGGCTCCATCCGACGCGAGTGCCTAGACCACGTGATCGTGTGGAATGAGAGATCGTTGCGGCGAACGCTGCACAACTATTTTGCCTACTATCAGTGGTCACGTACGCATTTGGCCTTGGGCAAAGACGCCCCGGAGTCCAGGGCAGTGGAACCACCGGAACAGGGGCGCGTGGTAGCGATTCCACAGGTCGGGGGATTACACCACCGATATCAGCGACGCGCCGCTTAGCCGGAGCAAGCCGGTTGCCTCGACGTTGTCTTCCTGAGTGGAAATGCCGCTTCTCCTTGATCTAGCCGAACAAAATTTTTGCTGATCAAAACCGGTTTCTTTCGCGACACGAACTCCCAGCACTTTGATGCACTCGACGACTGGACGAGGCAGAGGCTTCCAGTCTTTAGACTGAGATGTGCTGGCCAACAAGGAAAGTGCATCAACGAGATCTGCGATTAACGTGCCACAAGTATGCTGGTTGATACGGACAGAATTCTCGGTATGCACAGCCAGAACATAAAATCCAGTACGGCTTCACCGCTGACGGAGTTCGTCGTCACGCCGTATTTCCTCGTATGCACCCAAGCAGGACCAACACCAATCATAAACTCCACTTTTTTCGAGAGCGTCCAAGGCTTCTTGAGTAGCAGGTCGATATCCCATTCAGTCGTGTGCCTGCTGAAAAGCGGCGTAACTCCCGCCTCAAGTTCGAGCCACTTCTCTATCGGCGTAACTTCAACCGCAACACTGGGACCGAAGCTCGAACCGCCGTCTTTGACATTCCAGTTAGCCGCTCCACCAAGCTCCACGATGGCGGCAGGCTCTCTGTCGATCGACTGAGCGAAGGCGTTCCCAGTGCAGACAAACAAAGATGCTACCAAGGCGGCTCTTGTCGCGTTCACTGGACGTCTCCCACATCATGGGTCTACACCATTGAGCAGAGACCGATAACATGCGTGGTGCAGAGCTACTCTGTCAATTACTTATTCTTTGAGGTTAACTCGAAACCCGGGGTGCGTACGACCACCCACAGGGATCCTCGGCCGTCGCACTGAGTGCATTTCCTTCCCGAATGGGTTTTCCCTTCGCTATTACATGATTCGCAGCCGATGACCAGCTTTATCCGCAGTTGTTCAGGACTGGGCAGATCGTCTAACCGCCGAATCAATTCTCCCTGGTGATGGTTGAGCAACCACCGACAAAGCTCGCTCTCGATTCTTAGCCGATCGTTGGGGCTGAGCTTTGGACAGCGGTCCAGCCACCATTGCTGGATACAATTAAAGCAAACCAACTCGCCGCAGCTGAATAGGGCACCGTGATCGGACCGCTGAAAGATTGCGCAACGGCTACAAGGCTTAACACCGAGTAGTCCGAGCCCTGTTTTCTGACGCTCCAACTCGCGCTCGATCCTGGTCAGCCTTTCATCTAGGTTCCCCTCTAAATCGTTGGACATACCACAACTCCTTCCAATACAGAGTACATTTACGCGGAGAACTTCTGAACGAAATCTGATTCCAAACCGAGATCAGCACCAATATCAAATAGAAAAGTCCGGTCGAAGACGATCCCCTAGTTGGGACTCCCGTTTCCTCAAAGGTGGGTCGGCACCCCAAGCATTCTTTCCCCAATTTCCTCGTGGCTAATGTAATGGACCACGTCTGGGGAGTGTTTTCAGGAGAGAAATCCAATCATTTTGCTCGATTAGCATATCTGAAAGCGCATCAACCATCGTACGAGAGCTCTTAGTTCATCATTATTTGAATGCGGTCCTGTTGTGCGCTAGTGGAAGGCGTCAACATGTCCGCGGCGAGTAGGTTTGACTTGTTTGTTGCGTTTCCGCTTTAATCCTGCGCGTGCCAATCCTGCTGCGCTGGCGCACTACGTCGCATTTTTGCCGGGACCCAATGCCGAGTGCATTTTTGTGTAGCAGTGCCATCATGCGGGATAACCCAAGAACATCCTTTTCCAGCATTCCCGCGAAGAGTTCTTTTCGGATGTGGTCGAAGACATTTGCCAGGTCCCGAGCTACTTGTTTCCCTTTTGCGGTGGGCTGGATGACGGAAAACCTGCGATCGCGCGGATTGATGCGGCGAAGGATCAAACGGCTGGCCTCAAGACGATCGATAAACCGCGTGATCATGCCTTTATCCCTTCCCAGCGCGACCGCGAGCTGCCCTGGTGTGATGCTTCTGGCTTCGATACAGCGAAGAAGCACACTGGCTTCCTGAACGGTCATGCCAAATCTCAGGAAGCGACGGTCGAGTGACGTTTGCAACCGGATGCACGTCTGAAACAGCCAGGACATCAGAAGGTCCTTGCGCCATTCGTGGCTTTCCAATTGTTTGGACAAACCGTTACGCGAGATCGGCACAAAAACACTTGCGACCTGTTGGCCCTGTTCTATTTTGGCGTGCTTGCCCATTTCTCAGGCCTCACGCGAATCTTTTCTTCAAACCAGGAGTACGGGTAATGACCTGCAAAACTAACTTGGCCGTGCTTTTATTTGCCTTCTTCCAAGGGTTGAGGTCCGGCAAGTGTTCCAATCGAAAGCCTCGCCGGGTGTTCGCTGTTTAGGGCTCGCTTTAAAAGTGGAAGCCGATTTCGCCGGTCATCGCTCGAGGCGTGACATAGTGGGTTCCACTAAAGGTGGAGAGGAAGTTGTAGAGCGCGATTTTGTCGGTCACGTTGATGACCGTGAAGCGCGCGCTCCAGCGGTAGCGATCGCCGTGAAACAGATTGTCGTGACCGACCGCCAGGTCAAACAGGTTGCGTGGGGCAACGCGCGGTGGATTGTGGTCGTCGTTCTCGGTGCCCGGCGCCGGTATCTTTAGGTACTTGGAGCTGTACTGAGATCCGGGGCACAGATTCACGCCGAGAGACGAACTGATGGGCGTCGTCGGGGTTGCGTAAACGCCACCGCAGGCAAGCCCAGCTTGGAACTGCTGGTCTGGAGTCAGGCCTGACACGTCCACCGGGTTGATGCCGTCACCAAAAGGAACTGCTCCGGCTACGAGGCCACTGTCATACCGCCAGTTGAAGCCAACCCAAGGTCCAGTCTTCCACGGCTGGTATTGCAGGTGCGTGGTCTGGTTGAACTTCTCGTCGTGGTCGATGCGGAAAACGCCCGTTCCGCCTTGGCCTGCCGGGGTAACGCCAATTCCGCTCATTTGGGGTTGAAAGAAACGCGCGGCCACGCTGGACATGACGACCAGCGCGGTGAAGCCGTGGAATTCCGGAACGGTGGCACGGATGGCGTATCCGGGAATTTTGGAGTTGTGCCATTCGACTGGGAAGAAAATTGGCGTGTTTCCAAAAATGCTGAAGTCATACCCGTAGTGCGTGTACTTCCAGATGTATTCCGCGTCGACGACCAGGTATTTCCCAAAGGCCTGCTGGAAACCGGCGTGGAATTCATTGCGCCAGGAAGGTTTTAGCGGCGTAGTAAGGCACGGGTAGCCCTGCGAGCCCGTCGCAATGGCATTGACCACTGGGTCGCCGCATCCTGTGCTGGCAATCACCAGGTTTTCGTTGAAAGGCGTTTCCATGATGCGCGCATACGAAGTTCGAAGAATGGTGCTGGTCTTCTTTATGTTGTAGGCGGCGCCCAGGCGGGGTTCAGGTTGGCGGGCGATGGAGATGCCGTTGTAAAGATCACCACGAATTCCAACATTGAACGCCCAGTTGTGGAAGGTGATGGAATCCTGAACGTAGAGCGCGAGTTCCTTTACGTCGGAGTGTCCGTGGAACAAGTAGCTGGTTCCGCCGCGTGTAAGGTCGTAAGGCACCAGAACGGGGAAGAAATAAGGCGCCGTGGCGTTGGGATTGTTGGGCGTATTTGGATTTGGCTGCAATGCACCCGTGCATTGCGTCTGGCTTGTGAACCCGGGAACTGGATTCCCGAACGCATCAAGACAAGGCGAATTCAGCGTCGGGTTGACGACCCCAAAGTGGTCATTCTCTGTAAGGAACGTCTGCTCGTAGGTGATTCCCGCTTTCACATTATGTATCCCTTTTGCGTAAGACAGGTACGTCAGGGCGCCGGCGTTCGTCAGAGATCGGTTCTGAGCAACGCTCTCTGACTGAAGCGGACCAAGGTCCGCAAAGGGATTCTCGCTGGGGTAATAGTTGTAGCCGTCATGCCGCACGAAGCCGCCGAGGGTGAACACCAGGCTCGGGTTGATGAGGCGTGTCCAAGTCGGGGCGATATTGTAGGTTTGGATCTTGGAGCGCTGGTCTGTCGGCCCAACCGGGGTATTGTCGGGGCCGCCCGTAACGCCGATGTTGAGGTTGTCGTACGAATTCGGATTCTGAAACCAGGAGCGTGTGAAACCGAGATTCAGGTGGACAGTGTCGGCTTCCGAAAACTGATAATCAATACGGTCGAAGACATCTTCCAGGTTACCTTTGGCGTGCATAACGGAGAATTCCGGGGGATCGAGAAAACGGCCGGTATTGAGGCCGTCCACGGCGATGAAGTTCCCCCACTTCGGTCCGCCATAGGCGAGGTCGAAAGCCCCGGTTGCGGAGCCAAATGATCCGTAGGAAGCCGTAGCAGAGCCATGAGGCGTGGTAACACCCTGGCCTGATCGCGTGGTCACTTTAATCACCAGGCTGGTCTTGTCTCCGAATTCCGCCGGTGGCGCTCCGGAAATTACCTCCAAGGATTGAATGGACGATGACGGAATCTGATTGGAGAAGACTTTGCTTTGTTGGTCGGTGATCGGCTGGCCGTCGACGGAAAACGAGTTTTCCGCGTGATCGCCCAACCCGTGGAACAGACCGTTTGAATCCGCGGCAATTCCAGGAGTTGTAAGGGTTACGAGAGAACTGACGGAAGATGACGGACTTTCCAGCGGCAACCTGGCGAAGCTGTTACGATCCAAGTCACTGTGAAACGTGGGATCGTTCTCTAGCAGGTCTCCGCCGGATTCGACGACAACCTTCGTTGCTTCCGTCCCTATCTTCAGAGCAACTTCCACCGTCGCAGGTACCGAGGAGCGGACTTGGACATCTTGAGCGAAAGGAGCGAAGCCGTCGGCGTTCACCGTTAGGTGGTAAGGATTGAAGGGCACGTTGGTGAATCGAAATGCGCCTTCGGAGTTGGTGTTTGTGGTTCGCAGGTAGCCGCTAACAGGATCTTTAATCTCCACCGTGGCATTCACGATGGCAGCACCCGAAGGATCTTTAACCACACCCTCGATTGAGCCTGAGTTACCTAACTGTGCAGAAGCAGCAACAACAAACAAAATAAGACCGAGAGCAAAGAAAGCAGAACCTCGAAAAACGAAACGCATGATTCCTCCGACCCCGTAGGGAGCGCTTGGTATGGGAGTGGTAGGCCCGCAAAAAAATAAGGCGGTCGCGCAGCAAATGCAGATGCCGCGCTGGGATCAATTCCAGAGATTAGCTGCTTGAGAATTTACAGAGAGGGAGGGGCGCGGGAGGGAGACTGCTCGGAGAAGGCTTCCGAAAGATGAATGGCGACGGTGGCCGTCACCTGACCGCAGGATACGAGCGGGGCGCTCATTTGCAGCGCGGAAACCGCCGGTACCATCACCAAATGTGCCACCTGGCAGAGACGGCAGGCCGACTCGTCCTGACCGTTCGCGTGCGAGTGGGTGCTGACTTGGAGCAGGAACAGAAGGGACAGCACACCAAGAGCGATTGCCAGTGGCTTGGCAAGTCGGCGCAGGAATGGATGCGCTACA
Organism: Candidatus Acidiferrales bacterium; assembly: GCA_963792145.1. GTDB lineage: Bacteria > Acidobacteriota > Terriglobia > Acidiferrales > UBA7541 > Acidiferrum. The sequence continues at coordinate 42,709 of CAWBVH010000050.1, read as the reverse complement.
GCCAGCATTTCTGTGCCTCCTATCGAGAATCGCGTTCCAGGTTGAGCCCGTTCCAAGGAAAGAACAAGGCCCACTTTAGTCTAACTAGGACGCACGGGATTGCAAGATGAAAGCGCGGCAAATTGCCCCCTGTTAGGACGAGACGGCCTCTTTGGATGTTGATTTCAAATGCGCTCCCAATTTTGGCGAGCCACAGCCACATGATCCCGGAGGCAATTCGGGGAATGGAGAAGCCTATCGAACGGGCCTTAGCTTCAGGCGCTTGTGTTGGAAGCGGTCGCCACTCATAGAACTTACGCCCTCCGGCCGCCTTCACATTCTCCCGTTTCGCGGATGTATCCTGAACTTCTAGCTGGTATGCCAAGTATGCCAACTTGGCCCTCACCGAAAACGCTAAGTGATTGCACTGCCACGTCTTAGCTTAGCGTTTCCCTCGTTCGCAACGAGGAGGCCGAGGGTTCGAATCCCTTCTCGTCCACCAGATTCTAAAAGACTTAACCCGTGTTTCTGAATTGAAGAAGTTGTCCAGTCGAGCGCTTCGGAAGCTCGAAACCCATACCGATTTTCTCGGCCCACTCAAGCCGATATTCGCGCTGTTGGAGCAGTTTTGTGTAGCGTTGCAGATTCAGATTCACACGGACGGCGAGGTGCGGATACCGTGGAAGGGTATTCTTATGCGGAAGGCAAAGTAACGGAGCGTGGAAAGATGAACAGACGGAACAGGCGGGAGTTTTTGCAGACGGCGGCGGGGGCGCTTGCGATGGGCATGACTCCGGCGCCGACAGCAGCGACGGTAAGCGCGAACACAGAAAGAGTCGCGGCGGGCTCGAGCACGCCGCAAGCGAGCGACGTCAACGCTGGAAAAAAGCCGCTGCGGCTCGGGCTGATCGTCGACATCGGCAAAGATCCCGACGCGGCGATGGCGAAGGTGCGCGACCTGGGGCTGCCGACGTGCCAGGTGTTCACCAGCGACGTGGACTTGGGGATCGCGGCGCGGCTTCGAGCGGTGCTGGACGCGCGAGGGATCGAGGCGACGTCGCTGGTGGTGGGCGGGCCGGGGCGCGAGGTGTGGGATTTTTATGGTGGGCCCCTGACGGTGGGCATCGTGCCGAGAGAGACGCGCGGGGCGCGCATCGCGCACATCAAGAAGGCGTCAAACTTGGCCAAGGTGTGCGGAATCGTGTCGGTGCAGACGCACTGCGGATTCATTCCGGAGAACCCGAACGAACTTTTATATAAGGAGACGGTGGAGGCGATGCGGGACGTGGCGGGCTACTGCCGGAAGAACGGGCAGAACTTCCGCTACGAGACCGGACAAGAGACGCCGATCACGCTGCTGCGCGCGATTCGCGACGTTGGGATGGACAACCAGGGCGTGAATTTCGATCTCGCGAATTTGATTTTGTACGGTAAGGCGAATCCGGTGGACGCGATCGAGATTCTTGGGCCGTATGTGCAGGGGATTCACGCGAAGGACGGTTTGTGGCCGACGAATCCGAAGGACTTGGGCGAGGAAGTGCCGATCGGAAAGGGCAAAGTGGATTTTCCGCGGATCATCGCGAGGCTGAAAGAAATGAATTATCGTGGTGCCGTGACCATCGAGCGAGAGATTTCGGGTCCGCAGCAGATGGAAGACGTGCGCGCGGCGAAAGAATATCTGGAGAAGTTGATCGGGTAGAGTTGCGGGAGGCGGAGATGGAAGACGGAGCGAGGCGGGACATGAATCCTTCGGAAGACACGGACCGGATGGACCGGAGGCAATTCATTGGCGTAGCGGCGGGAACGGCAGGAGCAATGCTGATCAAACCGAGCCTGGTGCGCGGGACGGCGGCGAACTCCGCGGTGCGCGTGGGAGTGCTGGGCTGTGGCGGACGCGGAACCGAGGACGCGACGAACCTTGTTGATACGGGTGGCGCGCGCGTAGTGGCGCTGGCGGATATGTTCCAAGATCAGCTGGATGTGGCCCGCGCGGCGTTCGACAAGAAACAAACGGCGATGGGCTACACGGCGCTGGATCCGTCGCAGCTTTTCGTGGGGCCGAAGGCGTACGAAAAAATTGTGGCGTCGCAGGAAGTGGACGCGGTGGTGATCGCGACGCCGCCTTACTTCCATCCACACCATTTGGAGGGGGCGGTGGCCGCAGGAAAGCACGTGTACCTCGAGAAGCCGGTGGCGGTGGACGTGCCCGGCGCAATGAAGGTGATCGACGTCGGTAAACGCGCGGAAGGAAAGCTGAGCCTGGATGTGGGGTTTCAGATTCGCGATTGTCCCCCGTTCGTGGAACTGGTGCGGCGCATTCATGGCGGCGCGCTGGGGAACATCGTGTGCGGCGAAGCCTACTACCTGACGGGATATCTGAACCGGCCGGTGTGGCCGAATGCTTCGCCGGTGGAACGTCGGCTGCGGAACTGGGTGTATGATCGCGCGCTATCCGGCGACATCATCGTGGAGCAGAACATTCACGTCGTAGACATTTGCAACTGGATTCTGCGGGCGCATCCGCAGAAGGCCACGGCGACGGGCGGGCGCGCGGGGCGTCCGGCGGCGGACGGCGACGTGTTCGGGAATTACAATGTGGTGTTTCATTATCCGACCAATGTGGATGTGACTTTCAGCTCGACACAGTTTGCGAAGGGTTGGTGGGACGTGTCGGAGAGATTTTTCGGCACGAAGGGTACTTCGCTGTCGCCGTACGTGGGACCTCTGGGGATCTGGGGCGACGAGCCTTGGCAGGATCCCACGTCGATGAAGAATCCGGGCCAGCCGGCGGCATTTTCGGCGACGGGAAGTTTTACTTCGAATCTCGAGCAGGCGGACCCGGAGAAGAAGAAGGCGTTTGTGGCGAGCATTACGAGCGGGCAATTCCACAATCAGTCGGCAAAGGGCGCGGAGTCGGCGCTTTCGTGCATGATGGCGCGATTGGCGGCCTACACGGGGCACGAGGTGACGTGGGAGGAGTTGCTGAAGTCGAAGGAAGTCTTGGACCCGAAGATCAATCTGGAACATTTGGCGTAGGTTGCACAGTTTGGTTTGCAGCGAGGTGAAATCATGCGCGGATCGTCTGGAATCTCGTCGCGGCGTGAATTCTTGAAGACGTCGGTTGCGGCGACGTGCTCAGTCGGGCTGGCTGGCGGCGCGCTGGCACAGACTTTGCCGGCAGCATCGCCAGCGGTTGTGAGTTCGGCGAGGGGAGCTTCGCCGCGCCCCGACAAGTTGTCGCTCAAGAAGGGTGTGGTGTTCGACATGCTGCCGGCGAAGATGAGTTTTGCCGATCGCTGCAAATTGGCGAAAGAGGTGGGGCTGGACGTAGTGCAGGCGCCGACAACGCCGGACCCGCGTCAGGCTGAGGAGTTGAAGAAAGCGGCGGACGCCGCGGGGATTCGCATCGACTCGGTGATGAACATGGATCACTGGAAGTATCCACTGTCTTCGAGCGATCCGGCGGTGGTTGAGAAGAGCATGGCGGGAATGCGGACTTCGCTGCGAAACGCGAAGGTATGGGGATCGGATGCCGTGCTGCTGGTGCCGGCGGTGGTGAATCCGCAGACTTCGTATCGCGATGCGTGGACGCGCTCGCAACAGCAGATCCGAACGCTGCTGCCAGTGGCGGAAGAAGAGAAGGTCGTGATCGCGATCGAGGAAGTGTGGAACAAATTTTTACTGAGCCCACTGGAGATGGCGAGCTACATCGGCGAGTTTCAGAGCCCGTGGGTTAAGGCGTGGTTCGACGTCGGAAACGTGGTCTTGTATGGATACCCGCAGGACTGGATTCATGTGCTGGGGCCGAGTATTTTGAAAGTGCACCTGAAAGATTTCAAGCGGCGGGAAAACGGATACGAGTGGGTGAACCTGGGCGACGGCGATGTTGATTGGGCAGCGGTGCGGCAAGCATTTGCCGATGTGGGATATTCAGGAAATGTGATTGCGGAATTGAAAGGTGGAGATGAAACCTACTTGAAGGATATGGTCGCGAGGATTGACCGATTGTTGTTGAGCGCCTGAAGGCGCGAGGTTTTTGCGAAGCCGGATTCGTCCCATGTTGCTCGCTGCGTCATCGGACGACCTTTATGGAGACGTAGCGGATATTTGCGCGATTCTGGGCGTGATTATGAGTCGCGGATCGTGAAAGATGTGCTTGAAAGGGTATTCAGAACGTTTCCGATTTCGCCAACTACGACTGTATTGCGAGGTAGATCGCGAAGCGCGTCGAAGACATACTAATATTGACGGTTGAACGACTTCCGTTTGCGGGAATAGAGGCTGAGCTTGCCGTCCGTTTTGATGGCCAGCGCACGGTATCCATCTAAGTTGACGGCGTGGTTTGTGCCGTAACTAGGCTTGGGCACCCCGGCCTGCAGCGGTCTGGGGCAGTCAACTATTGTCTGCTCCGACAAATACGAAATCGGGGTATTCCAGGGGCTTCGTGTAGGTTGAGACGTGTGCCTGGCGAATTGTTATTTCGCCCATAATTCCTTAGGATTCCCTGCCCTGCTACCATTCTTCAATGCGTCATCTCGTCGTCCTTCTCATCCACTTAATCGCGGTCCTGACCCAGTTGTTCCAGCCGGGCGGCGTCCGTTCCCTCGTTGCCGAGTCCCTTCTGCTCAAACACCAGCTCCTGATCGTAAATCGCTCCCGGCAACGATCGCCCAATCTATCCTCGTGGGACCGCATCCTTGCCGGCTGGATGGCGCTCTTGATCCGTCCTACTCGTCTTCTCCGTTCCGCAATTGTTCTGAAGCCTTCAACCCTGCTAGCCCTTCACAAAGCCATGAGCAAGCGAAAGTACCGCATGCTGTTCTCACCGAACCGCCATCGGAAGCCCGGCCCGAAAGGCCCGACCGTAGATCTCATTCATGCGGTCGTCGAAATGAAGCAACGCAATCCCAACTGGGGCTCTCCGCGAATCGCACAACAGATCGCCTTGGCGTTCAACATCCAAATCGACAAAGACGTCGTTCGCAGGATTCTCGCCCGTCACTACCGACCGGTACAGCACTCCGATGGCCCCTCCTGGCTGACGTTCCTAGCCTGCTTTATTCACGAAGAGTGATTTCGTGAGCGATTTTTCTGTTTTTCTTCGGTCGTAAGACCCTACTTGACCACACGAAAATTCCCAGGGAACCGAGTGCTTGATTCTGAAGCATTTAGGTAAGTCGCGAGGCACAATTTTCGCTGAAAGGGTGACACCAGTATCGTCACGTGACGAGTAAAAATTTCCTGCGACGTTCCGCTGGTCGACTAGCCACTTCGTGCGCCCAAGTTCAAAGCGAGGCGATGGAAGCTATGTAGATAAGGAAACGACCGCGGCAAGTGCAGTACGATGCGACGTACCGACGCGATCACGTGAGCTCCGAGTTTCAGAAAACGCTCTCGCAACGTGGAGACTTGTGCACGCGCAGAAGCGGTGCCAGCCAGGCCGGAGCGTAGTTCCTGCATCAACACGTAGGCTGCCGCGGTCATCAAGACACGCAACTGATTGGCCCAGAAGCTCGTGCAACTGGTGCGTCCGATTTCCATCCCGTAATGCAGTTCCTTGATCCGGTTTTCGAGGTCCCCTCGTTGACAATAGACCTCCTCGTAGAGCCACTGTGGACTCTGCTTCATGTTGGTCACTACGAAGCGCGGATTGTCCTTGGGTTTCTTGCCCCTCGCCCGCACCACCTCCGCTTTATAAATGACGCGACGTTTCCACGGCCAGGTCTTGCGCGTCCGGTACTGACATTCAGCGTAGACATGCTCGGTCTGCCCGGAGATCTTCGAATCACAACGGGCGCGTTTCATGGCCGACTCGGCTTTACGCTTCAACACCGCATTACTTGCGAAATTGACGAGGTATTCCACTTTCGGCTCGCAGTCCAAAAAATCCAGAACTTCCGGCGCTGCGAAACCTCCATCCAAGCGCACCCGGATCTTGGCCTTCGGAAAAGCTTCCGTCAGCCGCTCGATCAAACGGCGCAGCAGTCCCACTGCTCCCGCCGAGCCCGGCGCGTTCCCCGGACGCAACACCGCGGTGACCAGATACTGCTCCACCTCGTGGTTGAAGGTCAGAAAACCTACCATCGGTAGGTAGCAGTAGGTGTCGTAATGCCAATTGAAAAACGTCAATTGCTGCGCACCATGCGTAGGATCGTCGGTCGGATCCAGATCCAGGGTGATCAGCCGAGCCCGACCGCGCAGCCGCTTGCGATGGCGTTCGATTACCGTGTCCGCCAGGGCTTCGGCCATGCGAAACAATTCTTTACGATCCACGCTATTTTCAAACCGCGAAAGGGTCGGCTGCGAAGCCAAATCTTCCCCTTCCACGGGATCACGACCGACCAGGAGTTTGTGCACCGGGTCGCACGCCAGTCGGGCGGCATCGTTGGCATCTTCGTAGCCACAGGCGATGGCCATAACCCGCTGCGTGAGCAGCTCATCGATTTCGTGACGGACCTTAGCCTCTTGGCGGTCGTCTTTCAGACAAGCTGCCAACGCCGTTATTAAACCCAACTCTCGGTCGGCGGCTTTGAGCAACACTGCTCCCCCATCGGAGCTGCCTTGCGATTGATCGAACTTGGCAATTACAGGTCGCTCAAAAATTCCTGGGAAGAGAACACACTGTGTCGTGGTATGCTCGGGCACGAAAGCCTCCGGATTGGTGTAAAGACTGCGTGAACAACAGCTTTTTACCATGAGGGAGGCTTTTCGTGTCTCTAAATTCGCGAATTATTCAGGCTAGGCCACATGAAAGACAGCCTCTGGAGCATGGATCTGTTCCGATGCGAATCGGCTACGATGCGGACCCACTGGGTCCTTGTGGTCATGGATCAATACACGCGCCGGATCATTGGCTTCGGCGTCCATGCCGGCACCGTCGATGGTGCCGCACTCTGTAGGATGTTCAACAGTGCCATTCGAGGGCAACGCTGGATGCCGAACTTCCTCAGTTCCGATAACGATCCGCTTTATCGGTTCCACCAGTGGCAAGCCAACCTGCGGATACTGGAAGTGACAGAAATCAAGTCCGTCCCCTACGTTCCGCTGTCTCATCCATTCGTGGAAAGGCTAATCGGCACCGTTCGACGGGAGTATTTGGATCACATTTTGTTCTGGACTACGGCAGATCTCGAAAACAAGCTGCTCGATTTCAGGACCTACTTTAACAACCATCGGACGCATGATTCACTGGAAGGACGAACGCCGGATACGTCCGTGTCTCGACCAATCGCAAATCTCCGCTCGATTCGTTGGCAACCCCACTGTCGCGCCCTGTACCAGACGCCGCTGGCCGCCTGATTTATCTGAGTCTCACGCTGATTGTGATATTCGGTCGACCCCAGCAGAACTTCCAAGAAATCGTTCGCTGTTTCCCAATCGCAAAACGCTTCCCCGATCGTTTCCCTGCTACCAGGTGTGATCCTGCGTTTCCGAGAGTAAGACTCGGTTCGCTCTCACAAGGTGACAAGCAGTGAAAGCGGCCCGCGTAACAATTCGCCAGACACACCTGCGCGCAAAGGCGTTTCAAATAGTCTTTGGCCGGGACGGCAGTTTATTCATTACGTTTCCGTATTTCGCGCACCGGGTCGGACTTCTATCTTCGTCATCGATTCCTGCAACCGGGACGCGAGAATCTCAGGTGAATCTTGAAAATGGAGGCAAGGTCGCGTCGCAGGACGTCAAGTATTCTCACCACCCGAGTGGGACTGCCGTGCTTTCTAAGACCGGAAAAACCATATCAATCAAACGCCAATCCGTTGCTCTCGATAAACAACACGGACACATTTTCTCACTGGTCATTCAAGGATTGCATGCGTTGGAGGTTGCCGACCCGGTTAAAGACAGCGGCATGTCTCCGAAACGAGCCGTGGTGGACTTTCAGGTAGAACCATCTGACGCCATTAAATTCATTGGCCGGTGGTTTGACGTAAACAAATTACGTTTCAACAATCCGACGCCGACGATTGGTCCCACGCTTCTCATGACGGACCCTGATGGTGCCCAAAGAAACGCGTGTCTCTTCGCCGGGCCACATGTGAACGCCAGGTTGCTGGCCATTAACTGCGAGAAAATTCCGAAGCTTGGCCCAGAGCCGGAGATGTTTTTGTTTTACGGCGGGTTTGACCCGTCCGAAATAATGACCGACCCCAAGAAGGAAGCTGGATTTCTGGCGTTCCGTTATCCGCTGTCGGAAGCCGATAAGATGAGGGAGCGGCTCGGCAGCGTGGATTACGTTCCCCACTCCTAGAAATCTCAAGCCGCTAAACCGAATGCCCGTCAATCGGGATTAAGCCACGTTCAACAATCGTCCTTCCGGCCGTCACCGTAACTCGCTGAATAAGCACGGCCGCCCACACTGGTTTCTACTGTTCAACTTTGGTTCGATTGTTGAACACCCAAGGGGAGCAAATCCGCATCGGCAAGAAAACCCGGATCTGCTCAACACTGATTCTCACAGAGCAGTGTATGTTTCCGTGAATCTCTCACCCCCGAGGAGTTGAGCGGTCTGTGACGTTGGGCGTTGAAGATCCTCTAAGGGACATTAAGGGAGGTCGGTGTGGCGTTTCCGTCATCTTCAGCACAGGGACTTCGAGATATTCGGGTGGCCAACCATGTTGTCAGGCACTCGAGCCCGCACTGATGGCATCCTTTCCTTCGTTCTCGATTCTGGCCTATAATGCTTTGCATTACCCCTGCCCTGCCGACCGTCCGAGGGGTCTCGGCATTTATATCAGGAGCAAAAGTATGGAAAAGTTTTGGGTTTCGATGCTCGCAGTGTTGTTCCTTGCCTCAACGGCCTCGACGCTGCTTGCAGCGGATGACACCAAGGAAGTGGATCGCGTTGAGAATTCCGGTAAGGTGATGACGGAAATTCTGAATATACCTGATGACATACCTCAGGACCTTTTGAATAAGGCCTATTGCGTCGTTGTATTGCCTTCCGTCCTCAAGGCAGCCTTCGTTGTCGGCGGCAGCTATGGTCGTGGCGTCATGACGTGCCGAGGCGGCGCGAAATTTACCGGTCCTTGGGGCGCACCGACCATGATGGCATTGGAAGGTGGCAGCGTCGGTTTCCAGATTGGCGGTGAAGCAACAGACTTCGTGTTGTTGCTCATGAGTGACCGCAGCGCAAAAGGAATCCTCACCAGTAAGGTCAAGCTGGGTGCCGATGCTTCTGCCGCGGCAGGACCGAAGGGCCGCAGTGCTTCTGCCGAAACGGACGCGACCATGCGCGCGGAGATTCTCAGTTATTCCCGAGCGCGCGGCGCATTCGCTGGCGTCTCGCTGGAAGGCTCCACACTGCGCGCGGACAATGATGCCAATACCAAACTGTACGGCAAGGAAATCAAGGCGGACGATATTGTGCTGAAGGGAGCGGTCAAGGCTCCGCCTAGCGCCAGCCTGTTGCTGCGGAGCCTGAACAAGAAGTCTCCTCACCACCAGTCCTGAAGCCCATCACGCTCTAGGCCCGGCTTATTCACCAGTAACCCGCAATGCTGCGTCCGTTCACTCGGTATGAATGACCTGGGCATGCCACCTCCGCGCCGGGTTCAGCGATGTCCGACGGGTTAGGCAGGGAAGTGTCCACAACCCTGGTCCACTGACGGCAGTGAAATCCTGGGATCTGCATGTCGAGAGCTTCCCGGTGCATGTTCATCATCACGTGAATATCCGGATCATCGTCAAACCCGGCCAGCGTGTGAACGGAAGACGGTTTCAGAGGGCTTGTCCGGAATAACGGGTTCTCTCCGGAAGCTCTCGCCCCGAAGCGGAGCCGCGCGTTTCCAGAGTTGACGTTGCCCGTTGAAAAATGCCTTTAAGGGACGTTACACAGGGGACACTACCTATCCGAGGGGCGGGGGACTTTCGATTTTTCATGGCCACCGGGCGAGTCTTCCGACCTTTCGACTTACGCAGCCTTGGCGTTCGACGCGCACAGAAAGTACTCTGCCAAATATCCGTACTGACACGCAGCCGGGGAGTTTTTCGGATGCCTTCTTCTCCATTCAGCACGCGCCTCCTTCAACTGGATGACGAACACTTCCCTCGGTGGCTTGCCGAAGTTAGCTTCCGGACTGCATAACTGCCGTGCAGCGCGTCCGAACTCCAGCAGTTGTGCATCTGTCATCTTCCGCAAGCGTTGGCGCAACGTTTCGATATCGAAGCTTTCTAGTTTGATGCCGTTCATTTCTTCACTCGCGTGAACAGATCGTGCCTGCCTTCTGCTTGAGAATACTTCGGGTTCTTGATCTTCTTCCAGCCTAATCCGTTGTTCTTGTAAACTCCTCGTTTGCGCTTGGCAACAATTCCTTCCAGATCCCTCGAACAAATCTCCTCGAACAAACCGATGCCCAGGCCTTCGATGTGTTGGGCGTAGATGATCGCGTGGCACCGGCTGCGCTGGACCAATTCATGCAGGCGACGTTTTCGTTCGATGAGGGGCAAGCTGCGCAAGTCGTCGCCGTTCAGCCAGAGCAAGTCGAAGGCATAGAAGACGGGCTTGCCCTTGCGGGACATTAGTTCGTTGAAGTGGCTGACGCCATTACTGTCGAGACATACGACTTTGCCATCGATGATAGCGTTCTGTACCGGCATTTTCCCGAGCGATTCCTTCAGGGACTCGAACGATTTTGAAGTGGTTCAGGTTGCGCGAGACAAGCTTGCACTTGGCGGCGTCGATGTAGGCGATCGCGCGGAAGCCGTCGTGTTTGAGTTCGAATACATAGTCGGGATCGTCAAAGGCTTTGGGGATCTTGGTTAACCGCATGGGCTGGATGCGGGGAAGCACGGCACATTGTACATTTCCTGAGCCGCGTTCGCAGTTCATCTACGTTCAAGGTCGTCAACTGAATTGATTGCATTGCTGTTGCTCCCAGTTCGCTTACCCCGCACCCACCCCGGCATGCATGAGAGAAAGGAACGCGTATAATCCTAGCCCAAGGTGTGCAGATGATCGAAGAATTCAACGAACAGGAAGGCCCCGACCTCGAGCGCCTGTGTCAGGGTGTGTCGCCCAATGATGAGCCGTGTGGTTATCCGGCAACGGTGCACTGCCCTACTTGCAAAAGATGGTTTTGCGACGCACATGCTGAGGACGAAGATTGGCATTCGTGTGTGCGTGAACCGGGTGAGGAAGGCGGCGAGGCTTAGTAGCAGGCAGGAAACGGAGCTCCAGTCTACTTTTTCTTCTCCCACTCTTCCCAAAACAACTTGACCGTTCCCGGCCCGTGTCCGGCGTAATGGCTTCGGCGTACTCAAAAAGCACCACTGCCCGACGATTTTTGCCGTGAATCCTTTTCCCCAGTTAAGATGAGGTATGAAGCCCCAGCCTTTTCAAAAAGCTAATCTTGTCTTTTCAATCCAAATTGTCAACAGGGTGGCAGAGCCCCGCATCTATCAAGTAAAGACTAGCGGAGAGGATGTGCGGAATTTCTTTGTAGGAATTACCCCTACACAAAATAGTCGTCACGGCGTCAAGTTTTTCATTCAGACATGGTGCGAGCAGCACCGCGATAAATGGCCGAAGGACGGCGAGACGATTACAATTGATCTGGATAAAGTTCAGGTCGCAGGGCAGGCACGATCCGCTGAAGCGAGATAGAAAATGACACAGGGCATTCAGACGACACCGTTCAAGGTTGACGAACTACGGGAACGCCTCCAAAAGATGTCCGATGTGGAGCTACGCAAGTTCGGGCAGGCAACTCAGCATATGGTCTCTCCGAAAGCGAATCCAGGCCAACCACCTCAGGAAGTGTTTGCGATTCAACTGGACGAGGCACGAAAAGAATGGAAGCGAAGAAAAAGCCAGCCAAAAACGACAAAACCGAACGAAATATAAATGATTTCGCAGTTGATCTGATGGCGGTCCAGCGGAGTTGTCCGATCTGCAAGCGGCCATCGTGGGAAGAGAAATTGATTTGGAAATAGAAATAGCCCCCGGAGGAGATCATCCCCCAGGGGTTTTGTATTTCAGCCGTGGTTGCGCCAGCGGCCTATTCCGTCTCTTGACCGCAACACCTCTTTCTTCTTGCCGTCCCCCGATCATCCCGGGGGCTTAAGGCCTGTCTTGCCCTGAAATATGAATCGCCCCAAATAAAAGGAGGGAACGCTTGGAGACGTTCCCTCTTTCGGGGTGACACCTGGGGGCGGGTGTCTTGGGGTTAGTGGGAGATGTTTGCGGCAACCATCACGAGTTCAGGCTCGCCATAGTTCTTGGCAAGCTGGGCTTCCTTTTCGCTCACACGGACCTGGCGGCCAGCGGAATTTCCCTCCGTCCAAATCTGATAGAGGAAATAGTTGTTACCCAAACGATGGAAAACGAGGGTTGTTCCGACGGCCGGTTGAGCCTTACTGCATGCGTTAGAGAGGGTAATGCCCTTCTCAGACCCGTCGGCACTGTCGATGCGAATGGCGGCGCTGCCTTGGGACACGGATTTAACGGTGTATTCACCAGCAGTGTAGGCGTGGTCGCCGACGACAAAGTCGAAGGGGATGCTAGCCTTTACGTTGGTCGTCTGAGCCTGAGCGGCCGTAGCCAGCAACAGGACAGTCAAAGCGAGAAGGATAGAGCGTTGGTTTTTCATAAAGTCTCCTTTGTGTCGGAAGCGAAGACCTGACTCGTGTTTGACTTTCCAACTGCCGACGCGGATAAAGACTGCAGGCGGAGTGCCAGACACATCGGAAAAGCAGAAAGAGAAAGCGAGGAAGGTGAAGCAGCAGATTCAGTGGGAGTTAAGGAGCAAGGCCAAAAATGAGCGAAGGGGGCGAAAGAAAGTAATTAGACGCCCGGGGCTAACCGAATGGTTAGTGCCCACTATCCTTTCGGTTAGCGCGGAGGAGCTTTCTGACGGTAGCGTCCGTCGCAGCCTTTGATCACGCCGTGCGCGATCTAAGCTAGGTGTGCTGAATATGCGCAAACATAAAGTCGGCGATCACGTTCTGGTGAAACTCTCAGGCGGGAGATTAGTGCAGGCAACCATCAAGGCCTGTACCTCGCCAAAACCTCGTACACCTGCAAAATGAATGACTTGGGGCAAAGCTAGATTCGGACTTTTCCGATATGATTCCGCCTATGATCGCATCGCTCCGACATTTCCTCGGTTGGATGGTCAGCGCCGAAGATAAGGGAAATTCCATAGCTAAGGCTGCAAATAAGCAAGATCGATCCGACCGTCGGGTTCAATGAGCGCTGAGTCCAAGGAATAAACAAAACGACTACGACCGTGATTACAATGAGAACCTTCGGGAGTTTTTGCATGTCCTTACTCGGTGTAACGCGTAAGTGAACCTATGATGGGAAGTGTGGAACCGAGTCCGTACAGGAAATAATAACACCCACGCGACTCCTAACCCATCAGCATCAGACCTGCGGTTAGATTGTGCCGCACGCGTTTGACCCCTGATTGGTCGCAAAACCGGACAATCAAGTTCCTCCCAGTACCGATGTGGACTGTTTCCTCGTTTTTGTCAGGCGCTTGACGGCAGCGGCGGCGTTGACCACTTATCCTCACCTGTACAACCGTACGGTTGGAACTCTGACGGTCCACAACTACCATTTGAATGAACACGCAGTGTGCCAAGTGAGGATTAAGACAGAGGCGTGCATGAAATTGGTCTTCACAGTGGTGCTCGGAATTTTCGCGAGTCTTGCCTTCACCATTTTTGTTGAAATGCTTACGATGGCCGGTTCGCCAACCGTGGCAGCCCTACACATCCCCCCGGAATTGCCAGTAGTCACAGTTTTAGTTGGCATACTCGTCGGATTAGTCGATAGGAATAAGACATCAATCACTGCTGCACTGAGCCTCCTCCCATGGAGCGTAGCCATGATTCTCGGCGCGAATAGGGGTCACTCCAGCGCTTCAAGGTGGCTAATTACAATCGGTGTTGTCGCGATTTATTCGGCTATCGGAATCGGCGCGGCGATGCTGACCGCAAGAACAGTGCGTAGGGTCACACAACTCAAAGTCAGTGCCTGATTTGCTCGCGTACTCGGAGATGTGAAGCAGTACTTCACATTGACGGGAACGGCGTTAGGACGTAGCCGCCCGGCGGCAGACGCTACGCATGAGCGAGCGGAGCAGTGATTGCCAGGCGGTTTTGATATAAGTGTGGGTCAGAGGTGCTCCAGTGACCCCGCCGGCGCTCGAGATTGCCGATCTCATCCGCACTGCTGGAGCTGCCTTCGTCGAGCGAAACCGCCAGTGGATCCGTTGGAAGCATGTCAAAGTGCTGCGGGCGATTGCACGGTGTCGCACGGCTGCGCTCGGCGGGCATCTCGATGAGTGCACCCGCTGCGCACATCGTACTCCGATTCCAGTGAGCAAAACTATTGCCAAGTCCTGATTTGATGTTCGCGTACTCGGAGATGTGAAGTAGTACTTCCAATTGACGGGAACGGCGTAATCGGGACTTGACCGTATAACGTTGGGCTGCGCGTCCCGCTACCGGCGGTTCCTTGCTGCGGTGAGGGTTTCAGGAGCTATCTTCGAGAATCGTGTTAAAACATTTTTGACTTCTGCTTGGAATTGGCCGTTAGTCAGGACATGATGGAAAGCAATCAGGATCGCCGCACTCGCGAAGGGTGTCTCGTCCCACTGCCGCAAATAGATAGTGCCTGCCCCGGTAAGATGGTCAATTACGTAGCGTTCGGCTTCTTCACCTAGCACCAAGGTCAGCGGAACCTCAAGATTCTTGTAGTTGCGAACGTGAAAATCTTGCGCCACCTGCTCGCATACCATCGTGTACAGGAGGTTGACCTCTTCGTCCTTCACGGGAAGCTTTTTCGGGTTTTCGATCCTGACTTGGGCTGCTAGGACCCACGCGCTACCGAGAAACGCGAGGAGCAGTACGCTGGCGCGAATTATAGAGGCCATATCTTCCTCCAGGTCGAAAGGGCGCGAGACTGTGCCGACTTGCGGCGACCGCGAACTCTACAATATTTGAACGAGGTTCAATGCCAGACTCCTTCAGGTAACTCTGAAAAAAGCATGAAAAACTCGGAATTGTTCGTGCGTAACAAACTGGTGGCTTCCTAGGACTGCCTCAGCGATCAGAACCAAGGCATTCAGAATTGCTCTCACAATGAGTGATCTCGGTAAGGATATGAAGTCGAGCTTAGGCGACATGGTGCAAACCAGCGGCTTTCAGCGACGACGCAGGCGTGATTTTCCTTGGCGCGGCTCTCGACTGTGACGCATCGTCAAAATAGACAGGCTCTCGAACCATCGCTGTGAACACGGCTTTTCGCAACTGCCTGGGAAGTCGCGTACCGGAAACTTGAAATCCACATGGACGGGTACGCTGTTTCCCAGGACCTTGCCGACTTTTTGCCGCACGCCGTTCGGGTGTAGACTCTGGCCTGTCTTTGCTCGAATCCGTATTGCGAACTCGCTATTTCGGTCCCGGAGTGTGTTGATTGCGATTCATAATGCTTTCGCCAATTCTACTTTTCGCTTCTGTTGCATTTGCTACAGACACACTCCCTTCCTGTGAGCTTGCGAAAGAAAATATTGTAAGCCGGTCATCCCCCAGACTCGCTCAGGTTAGCAACCTGGGTGGCATCCGCATAACGTGTCGCGTCCCGGCGCGACCATTCCCGACCACACCGGGGGGCGAACCCCGATACGGTCTTAAAGTAGCCACTACCACCTATGAAATCTCGGCGGATGGTACGAAGAAATTAGTACCCTCGGAAGTACACGTCGTTGGCGGCGGAGGTGGCGGGTTCGGACCCGACCCGGAGCCGGAATGGGTCGAGTTCGATGTGCTTATTCCACTCGACTCCAAGGAACTTGATGAAGAGGTGCATAGGTTTCTCGCTAAGCTTGTAGAGTCGATGACCCCTGAGCAAAAAGCGCAAGTCACACAGCTTTCTCAAAACAAAGCCGTGGAAAACATTCGACAGTTGGTCTACCAAAATCGCGTCGGCCATTTCCAACTGGAATGCCGCGTCTTGGATGGTTCCCGCGTAATGGGCACCAACAGCGTCGAATTTGAAGTGCTGTTTAAGGGCCGCTTCTCTGACGTCGGATTGCACGGCTCTGCCCCCGTTTAGAATGCTGTGCCTCGCCAAAACGTCCTATAAAAAGGAATGTCAAGAGATATTTCTCTCCGTCGGCTCGGTGCCGACACTTTTTTCGTCTCGGCATTCAGCCCAACCGTTTGAACGTGCACTCGCGATGGGCGAGTGGTCTTGCTCAGGCGACGTAGTTTCGTGCTTCGTTTCGTCACACGAAACGCTGAGATTCCTCTTCCTCCCTGTGGTTCCATTTCCCTGTCGTGACGGCGCCCATTCGTTTCTTGAAACTGACAAGCATAACGATTGCAGAATTGCCAACCATGGTCCTATCTGAGACTCGTGGCCTATAGCTTTCTTCGGTCGTGCGAGGGGGCATAGGGTCGTACCGGAGACTTCCGTGTTTGAAGTCCACAGTGGTCTGAACGTTTTGGTGGATACTCTCCCTCGATCCCGAGCATCTCAAGAGGCCGATTGGCCAACCGTCAAGGATGATGATCCCCAGGATGGAACGGACTCTCTGCCAGAGGCGCTCAAGCTGCTTGTTGTTTCAAATGTTGGGGGTCGGTCGCGGTAGGGATACCAGTTGCCTGGTACCCCCCGCACGGATCCGTACATGCGCTCGTTAGCGCATACGGCTCTTATCGCGGATGACTGGCGGCGAAGCGTTGCTCGGGATAAGGGTGGAGCGCGCGCGGTATGGGAAGCCAGCGTTCCTCGAGAGCATACATTCGGGCCGCAGGGAGACGGTGCGTTTGGCTGCGGCAGAGCAATGTCCGTCGCCAAAGACGAGTCACCCGCGCTCGAAATACTCTTAGGCTGTCCATGTTTCCCGGTACCGCGTGGTAGTTGAAGTAGCCCTGCACGACCGATTTGAGCCATTCGCCGGTTTGTGGCACTGGATCGTGCATGCGCTTGCGGAGTTGCTGCTTGATCTGTTGCAGTTTGCCCCTCATACGCTTGCGGATCGTCCTGCGCTTCACCGTGAAGTACCCTTTCCCGTTCTTCCCGCTTATGTGCGTGAATCCCAGAAAATCGAACGTCTCGGGTCTTCCTTCCCCTCTTCGTTCCCGGTTCTGTTCGGCATACCGCCCGAACTCGATCCGGCGCGTTTTATCTGGATGCAGTTCCAACCCAAACTTTCCCAACCGTTCCCGGAAGTTCTCTAGAAAACGGTCTGCTTCCGCCTGATGTTGGAATCCTAAAACGATGTCGTCCGCGTAGCGAACGACCACCACGTCACCTTGCGCACACTTCGTACGCCAGACGTCCACCCAGAGGTCGAAAGTGTAATGCAGATAGATATTGGCAAGCGTCGGCGAAATCACCGACCCTTGCGGAGTACCTGTCTTCATTTCCGACCATTTGCCTTCCTCCATCACCCCGGCATTTAACCATTTCTGGATCAGCCGTAGGATCCGGGGGTCAGCTACGCGATGCTCGACGAACTTGATCAACCAACTTTTGTCGAGGTTATCGAAAAACCCTCGGATGTCGGCGTCAAGAACGTAGTTCACCTTCTTCCGCAAAAGCGCATATGACAGCGCGTCCAGCGCTTGATGCTGGCTGCGTCCGGGTCGAAAACCATACGAGAAGCCGAGAAAGTCTTCCTCATAGATCTGATTGAGGATGGTGACCACGGCCTGTTGGACAACCTTATCCTCCAGCGCCGCGACCCCTAATGGACGTTGCCTTCCATCTGCTTTCTCTATGTACACTCTTCTCGATGGCTTTGCTCGATACGCCCCGCGGTGCACCCGGCTGTGCAGATCGACGAGTCGATGTTGCAGCCCGGTCTCATACTCCTGCCACGTCACGCCGTCCACGCCAGGTGCTGCTTTCCGCTTTAACGCGTAAAAGCTCTCCCCGAGCAGATCGATGGTTAGATGGTGGAGCAAGGCGGTGAACTTCATCTCCTTGTTGTCCTTTGCTGCCTTCCGCACACCCGCCAACCCCTGTGACACGCGCTTCTCGCTCTGCGTCGGGTACGTGCTAGGTTGGTGAGTGTTTTCCTTGATCAGCGGCCTTCCCTCCTCACTCTCCGCGTACGGTTTCCCGTCCTTGTTCGAATGATTCATAGGTATTATTCCGCTGTCCGACTCCTCGAAGATGTACATGCGGGCCGTACGGCTACTGCCTTCTCCCGCCGTCCTGCCGCAGTGTTTCGCAGCAGGCATCTCCGAGGTCTCCCGGTTCTCGTGCATGAAGTTTCTAGGCGTGTCTGGGGTCTACGACTACGCAGGACTGCCTGGGGGCTCGCGCTATCGTCCCCAGTCATGTTGCCTTCCGTCCACGTTTATGACGTCGGCGTCCTGATTGCAGGTTTTCGGAGCTCAATACCCAGCCCACCTATGCCCTTGTTTATGCTTCACTGTGCACCTCACGGTGCCCAGCGCAAAACTCAGGGCCGGGTGAATCGCTAGTCCCTTCCCGTAAGACTCTTGCATTCTCTACTTCATGCCGGTTTATCCCGGCGCACAAACGTGCTCCTTTCTTCCAGACGATCAACGTGATCGCGGCAATCTTCCGCGCCAAGGTGAGGCGAGCCATCGTTGGGCGCATCCCCTTGGTAAGCAAAGCCTGGTAAAAATCGTGGAAAGGTCCGGCGGAAACGCTAGCCATCGTAGCGGCACCCTTGAAGATATTTTTCAGGTCGTGGTTATGATTGGAATTCAGTCCGCGAAGTTGCTGCGGTTTCTTGGAGCGTTGCAGCTGTCCTTCGACATAGCAGTATTGCGCACTGTCGCGCGTTTCCAACCCCAGGCCGCTATAGGTCCACAGTTGCCGCTTGGTACGGAACCGATGGGGCGTCTGCATCAATGCGACCAACTGAGCCGCCCGAATCGGACCGATACAAGGGACCTGGCGTAGCAATTTGGTTGCGTTATGCTTCCGGCTCTCGAGCAAAAGATCCTTCCGCACTTCACGGCGCAAGCTCTGCAACGCGTCCAGTTGTTGGTAATAGTGCTCGGCGCGACGGCGCACGCCAGCTTCAGTGATCTTGCTCAACCATTCCGAACGGTGGCACAGTGCATAGACTTGCGTGCCTGCACAAGGAATGGCCCAGCTCCGATACACTGCCTTCACGCGATTCATGACGCGCCCGAGATCCTTGCTGATGGTCAGATAGCTGCGCGCCAGTTCTTTCAATGTTCGTACGCCATTCTCCCCGTGGTAGACCTCCGAAAGCGATCCATTGCGCAGCAGCTCGGCTAGTTTCTTGGGATCGATCCGGTCGCTCTTGTTGCCTACTTTCAGCAAGGTATTCTTGCGTGGATCGCACACTATCACTTTCGTCACATAGGGCTTTAACAGGTCGTACAACCATGCGGCCCAGGTTCCTTCTTCAAACGTGACATGCAAGTCGCCGTGCAGCCCTTGGATAAACTGTCGAATGGTGATCGCCTTTGTTTCGACGATGGATTCCATGATCAGCTTGCCGGCGGAATTCATCACCGCGATAGTGGTCGCTTCCTTGTGAACGTCCAGTCCAACGTATTTTGTACTTTCCATGACAGGTGCTCCTTTCTTCTCCTAGGCCAACGCCACAAACTTACATCCAAAGGGGCGCCTTTTTATAATGCGTCGTACACCTGCAAAATGAATGACTTGGCGCAAAGCTCGATTCGGATTTTTCCGCTAAAATTCTTGCCATGATCGTGTCGCTCCGACATTTCCTCGGTTGGTTGGTCAGCGTTTTCCGTTCCCGGGAGGACCTCGTCCTCGAGAACCTGGCTCTCCGTCGGCAATTGCTGGCTCTGCACGCGCAACAACCTCGCCGTCGATTAACTGCCCTGCACAAGCTGTTCTGGGTTGCGTTGCGAACGTTCTGGTCCGGGTGGACCAAGCCGCTCATCTTGGTCACTCCTAGAACCGTCGTGAACTGGCATCGCGCGGGGTTTCGTTTGTATTGGACGTGGGTCTCCAGAGTCAGCCAGGTAGGGGGACGGAAGCGTGTCAGCAAAGAGGTCCGCGCCTTGATTTTCCGTATGGTTTCTGAGAATCCGACCTGGGGAGCACCGCGCATTCACGGCGAACTGCTCAAGCTGGGTTTCGAGCTCTCGGAAAGGAGTGTCTCGCGATGGATCCGGCGAGCTCCGAGAGATCCAGATTCCGTGAAGCGCTGGCTGACGTTCCTCAGAAACCATCGCGAGGCCATTGCGGCAATGGATTTCTTCACCGTCCCAACGCTCACGTTTGGTGTTCTGTACTGCTTTTTCGTCATCGGCCACGACCGGCGGAAGATCCTGCATTTCAATGTGACGCGAAATCCCACATGCACTTTGGGTTGTACAGCAATTGCGAGAAGCATGGGCCTACCAACAGCCGCACAGATTCTTGCTACTCGACCGCGACGCAAAGTTTGGAGCCGAGGTGCTTTCGGCTGTGAGGGACATGGGAAGCGAGCCAACTCGCACGGCCTTTCGCAGTCCGTGGCAGAACGGTGTTGCGGAGCGCTGGGTGGGAAGTTGCCGACGCGACTTGCTGGACCACGTGATCATCCTGAATGAGCGGCATCTCAAACGGCTGATGTCTTCCTACCTGCTCTACTATCATGAGGACCGGACGCATCTTGGACTCGCGAAGGACACGCCAGCAAGTCGGCCTACAGAAATTCGCTCTGCGCGTGAAAGGAAGATTCAATCCTTTCCGAGACTCGGCGGGCTGCACCATCGTTATGCGGTGGCAGCGTAGATTCAAGAGCTGTTTTTCTGAGAGCCAAATTCTTTTTTGAAACCCGGCCAGGCACAGTCCACGTTCTCTGCGAGCATTTTCGCGGATCGACGAATCAGCATGCAATCCCAAACCGAAGAACCTCCGCCAAGGAGAAAGAAATCCTTTTAATGTCGGTGCACGACGATTTGGCGAACGACAGGTAGGAGAATCCCTAGTTGCTTTGAACTCGACTGCCATCTAGAAATCGATTGGTGAATAGCAGTGTTCCCAGCGAACTTTCAAATCTCCGAAGCTAGGGATTTCCCTAGCTGTTCTGTAACCCAACCCCATGCAAGATTTACCTGTCTCAATGGAGAGAATACAGAACAGCAACCGAGTTCTTCGACAGAAAGAGAGGCCAACGATGGCTACTACAGTTCATGCCCCACTGACTTTGAGCGCATTTGGAAAGGCCCGCTCGACGGTGTCCGGCGCGCCTTTGAATGCGGAGGAGTTGCTAAAGACCGACGCCTTTTGGCGCGCCTGCAACTATCTAATGCTTGGCATGATCTACCTGCAGGACAATCCTTTGCTTCGCGAACCCCTGAAGCCTGAACACATCAAGAATCGCCTTCTGGGTCACTGGGGATCGAGTCCAGGTCTGGCATTCGCTTACATTCACCTGATGCGACAGATTAAGAAGTATGACCTGGACATGATCTTCCTTGCTGGACCCGGCCACGGTGCCCCAGGCGTTCTGGCGCCCCTCTATTTGGAGGGATCGTATTCCGAGGTTTATCCCGAAAAGGGCGAAGATGAGGAGGGATTGCATGAATTTTTCAGACAGTTCTCTTTCCCTGGCGGAATCGGAAGTCATTGCACGCCCGAAACACCGGGTTCGATACATGAAGGCGGTGAACTTGGCTACGTGCTCTCTCATGCTTGTGGCGCCGCCTTTGATAATCCAGAGTTGATTGTCGCTGCGGTAGTAGGCGACGGGGAAGCGGAAACAGGCCCGCTGGCCACCTCCTGGCACATCAATAAGTTTCTGAGTCCCATTCGGGATGGTGCAGTCCTGCCCATTCTCCATTTGAATGGCTACAAAATTAACAATCCAACCCTTCTGGCGCGCATCACCCACGAGGAACTCGAGAGTCTCCTACGCGGGTATGGCTGGACGCCCTATTTTGTCGAGGGCTCGGATCACGAGAGCATGCACCAGGCGATGGCGGCAACAACGGAGCATTGCGTTCAGGAAATCAGAAAAATCCGGCAACAGGCACGCGCTTCCGGAGTCGCAGAGCGGCCGCGCTGGCCGATGATCGTATTGCGCTCCCCAAAAGGCTGGACCGCTCCTGGTGAAGTGGATGGTCACAAACTGGAAGGATTTTGGCGCGCCCACCAGGTGCCGATGGCCGACGTGAAGAAAAATCCTGAGCGCCTGCACGAATTGGAAGCCTGGATGCGCGGATACAAGCCGGAGGAACTGTTTGACCAGAAGGGCAAGCTGCATGCCGAACTAAAGCAGATCGCTCCCACCGGCACGCGCCGCATGGGATCAAATCCCCATGCGAATGGCGGTCACTTGAAGCGCGATCTTCGCCTGCCGGACTTTCGCCAGTATGGAACAGAGCTCGAAAAACCCGGCGTGATACAAATGGAGAATTGCCGCCCGCTCGGCGCCTTCCTCCGCGACGTCATGAAAGCGAATATGAACAATTTCCGAGTGTTCGGCCCGGATGAAAATACTTCCAACAAGCTAGATGCCATTTACCAGGTCAGCAAGAAATTCTGGAACGCCGCCCATTTTCCCGAGGACATGGATGGCGGAGAACTTGCCCAGGACGGCCGAGTCATGGAGATGCTCAGTGAGCACACCGTCGAAGGCATGCTTGAAGGCTATCTGCTCACTGGCCGGCATGGGTTTTTCTCCTCGTACGAATCTTTTATCCACGTCATTGATTCCATGTTCAACCAGCACGCCAAGTGGCTCTCCATCTGCAACCACCTGTCGTGGCGGGAAGATATCGCCTCTTTGAATCTGCTGATAACCTCGACGGTTTGGAGACAGGACCATAACGGCTTCACACATCAGGATCCCGGGTTTCTCGATGTGGTGGTGAATAAAAGTGCTGATGTCACCCGAATTTACCTGCCCCCCGACATCAATTCCCTGCTTTCCGTCGCCAATCACTGCCTGCGCAGCGAAAACTATGTGAACGTGATTGTTTGTGACAAGCAGATGCACCTGCAGTACATGACCATGGAAGAAGCCATCATTCATTGCACAAAAGGCATCGGCATCTGGGAAAAGGCTTCCAACGACCAGGGAAGCGAACCTGACCTGGTTATGGCGTCCGCAGGAGACATTCCCACGCAAGAAGCGCTGGCCGCGATTGTACTTTTGCGCGAGCAATTTCCGGATCTCAAGATTCGCTATGTCAACGTGGTGGATCTGTTCAAATTGCAGCCTAAGCAGGATCATCCGCATGGGCTTTCGGACCGCGACTTTGATTCTCTCTTCACCACAGATAAGCCAGTGATCTTCAATTTCCACGGATATCCCTGGCTCATTCATCGCCTAGCCTACCGCCGGAAGAACCATGAGGGGTTCCATGTACGCGGCTACAAGGAAAAGGGCAATATCAACACTCCCCTGGAGCTGGCCATCTCAAACGAAATCGACCGTTTCAGCTTGGCGATCGATGCCATCGATCGTGTTCACAAGCTTCAGAAGATCGGCGGTCATGCCAAAGAGAAATTCCGCAATCTGCAAATCCAGTGTGTGAATTACGCCCACGAACACGGGATAGACGAGCCGGGTGTGGCGGGGTGGACGTGGCCTTACTAGAAACATCGAAACCCAAGCGGTACCCGTTCTGGTCGATAGCTATATGAACATCCTGGTACTAAATTGGGGAGCTCCACCCTAAAGTTCCAGTTAATCGCGACCGATATCGATCGGATTGCCGAGGGTCGGGACGAGCGCTTGTGCTGCGGACAGATCGAGCGGATCGGCGGCGAAGCGATCATCGAGGTTCAGACGCGCGCAGGTCAGCGTAAGAAGTTCACAGCCTCCCTTCCCAACATCTCGGCATCATTGGAATACCTGGTGCGGTGGCGCATCTGAAATCTCTGAGGTCCTGTGCTCCGCAAAAAATCCGTACACCGCGAATTTAGTCACAAATTCGCATGAACCACACAGTTGCTCCTCCCAGCACACTCGTGGCATGCTCCCAGCTCCATGAGAACAGCTCATTCCCTGCTTCGCTTGGTTTCTATACTTCTCGATCTGGCCCAGGACGCTCTGCAGTTCCTGCTGTTGGGGACGCGTTCGAGCGCTGCCCTCAAGCGGAAAATATTTTCCTCCGTAAACAGCTGGCCCTCTACTTGGAGCGCGAGGCTAAGTCGCGACGGGCGACCGACGCCACTCGACTATCTATGGTTCTGCTCTCGCGGCTTTTTGCATGGCAGAATGCCTTGATCAACGTCAAGCCCGAGACCTTCCTCGGCTGGCATCGCAAGGGTTTTCAGTTGCTCTGGCGATGGAAGTCGAGACCGCGAGGGAGGCCCCGCGTGCCCAGGCAACTTCGGGAACTGATCTGCAAGATGGCCCACCAGAACCAAACGTGGGGAGAGGAGCGCATCGCTGCCGAGTTGCTTCTCAAACTAGGAATTCGAGTATCCCCGCGAACGGTGAGGCGCTATATGCCCACTGACGTTGGCCCTGGAAAACGAGTTCCATCTCAACGTTGGATGACCTTCGTACGAAATCATGCTCAGGCCATTGTGGCTTGCGACTTTTTCATCGTGGTGACGGCTTCCTTTCGAGTTCTCTACGCTGTGACCTGCACAGCTACGGATGATGAATGTCTGGAGAAAGGAGCAGACCGTTCGTCCCATCGAACGCTGCGACCTGGAAAGCTGCTGGTAATGATTGTTTGACAAGGAGGATCGATCAAACCGCGCATCCCGTTGCGCGTAGCCTACGAGGTTGGAGCGGCGAGGCAACAAACCGTTCGAAGCCCTCGGACAATGTACCCACAATTGCAAAAAAATTGGCACCAGAACCGCGAGGCGACGGTGTATCTGCGAGCATAACGCGGAGACGGGGCTAGGCTTGGTGGATATGATCAGAATACACAAACACTCGTAAGCGTCGTGAGGGACAGAGAGCCTAAAATGCTGCGCGGCTCTTCTTGCAGTGAGTACGGCGGCTCGTTCGTCCGCCGTCATGGGTAAACAAACGCTGCCGGCGTAAAGAGTGGATCTAACCCATCGCGTCATTCCAGTGGAACAGGATAAATCCATACCGCTCCCCCGTAGCCGGGGGAAAGTACATCGCAAGATGAACCAATGGCGGTGCGGACAGCAGTCAGGGAGAAAGCGAAGGCTGCTCTGTAATGGAGCAGATACCGGTTGCGTCAGTTCGCATCGACCACATCACCGGACGCGAAAGCGGGCCCACTTCCCTGAGGTGCTTCACGCGAGAGAACAAGGCAAATCGGCACATGAGGTAATGCAGATGACGACGGCGCAAGCTGTTGGTGCGATCTCAAGCGAAGCGGCGGAATGGTATGCCATAGATTGGCAGGCCATCCTCCGCAACGTTCGCCGACTCCAAGTGCGTATCGCGCAGCTGCGAACTGAAAGCTGTTGAAGTGACTGTTCATCGAAAGAAGTACTCTTTCGACTGAACCTCGTCTTCCATGACGAGCACCCTACGAGCCATGGCCGGAAGGTAACGACTGGTCAGAAAGCGCTCGGACAACGAATCCTGCAACCGCAAGGTTGGCACCCGAACTGTGAGGGGACGGTGCAGCTGCTAGCATCACGGCGGCAAAGGGCAAGAGTAAATAGCATGGTGAGCATATGCAAACTCTCGTAAGCGTCGTAATACGCAGGGAGCGGAAGATGCTTGGCGTTCCTTCGTAGCGGGTACGGTAGGCTCTGCACTCCTCCGTCATGGACAAACCACGCTACCGGCGTACAGAGAGCACCTAACCTATTGCTTTGTCACTTCAACGGAACAGGATAAACCCGTATCGTTCCCCGAAAAGGGGAAAGATCAACTGTAAGGGCGATCGATGGCGGTGCGGGTAGGAGATCGGGGAGAAAGCGAAGGCTGCTCTGTAATGGAGCAGATATCGGTTGCGTCCGTTCTATCGACAACATCACCGAACGCGAAAGCGGGCAAACTTCCCCATGGTGCTGCACACGAGAGAACTTGATTAATCGGCTCATGAGGTAAAGCAGATGACGACAGCGACTGCTGTTGGTGCGATCTCAAGCGAAGCGGCGGAATGGTATGCCATTGACTGGCCGACCATCCAACGCAACGTTCGCCGACTCCAAGTCCGTATCGTGCAGGCAACGAAGGAAAGCAGATGGGGCAAAGTAAAATCCCTGCAACGTCTGCTGACCCACTCTTACAGCGGCAAGGTTCTCGCCGTTCGACGAGTGACGGAAAACAATGGCAAGAAAACCCCAGGTGTGGACCAGAAAATCTGGAAAACACCGGAAGATAAAACCCAGGCAGTACATGCATTGAAGAGCAGGGGTTATCAATCGCAACCCCTGCGACGTGTCTATATACCCAAATCCGATGGCCAAAGGCGTCCTCTCGGAATTCCTGTCATGATCGATAGAGCTCACCAAGCACTGCATTTGCTTGCGCTCGACCCGGTGCTGGAAACCAACGCTGATCGAAACTCCTATGGGTTCCGTCAGAAACGGTCCTGCGCCGATGCAATTGAACAGTGTTTCATCACCCTGTCCAAGGCGCCGAACACACAGTGGATTCTGGAAGCGGACATCAAAAGCTGTTTCGATCAAATTTCCCACGATTGGCTTCTGGCGCACGTCCCTATGGACCGAGCCATTCTCCAAAAATGGTTGAAATCTGGGTACATGGAAAAACACGTCCTCCACGAAACGACGGATGGAACTCCTCAAGGCGGCATTATCTCCCCAGCGCTCGCTAACTGTGCGCTGGATGGGCTTGAGCTACTCCTGAAGGAAGACTACCCAACAGGACGGCGTCTCAAGTCCCTTGGAGGCTTATGTCCCGCCGTGAACTTCATTCGTTACGCGGATGATTTCGTCATCACCAGTAGATTGAAAGATTTGCTGGAAGGAGAGGTCCAACCCCTCGTCGAGAAGTTCCTTCAACAACGAGGGCTAAAACTCTCTCCCAAGAAGACCGTCATTACGCACGTGGAGAAAGGCTTTGATTTCCTCGGACAAAACGTGCGCCGCTACCCTAACGGGAAACTGCTCATTAAGCCTTCCAAGAAGAATGTCAAAACCTTCTTGGATGGCATCCGAGTTGCGATTAAAGCTGGGCTTGGCATGTCTGCTACCGATTTGGTCGATCAACTCAACCCAAAGATTCGGGGTTGGGCCAACTACCATCGGCACGTGGTCAGCAAACGTACCTTCACACACGTTGATAATTCTATCTTCCATAAATTGTGGCGGTGGGCACGGAGAAGGCACCCGAAAAAGTCCTCGACCTGGCTCAAAGAGAAATACTATGGGCGTAATCGGGGGCGTAACTGGTGTTTCTTCGGGGAACGATATGATGACGAGGGGCAGTCTAGCAAGGCTTGGCTGTACCACGCCAGCAGCACACCCATCAAACGACACATAAAAGTCCGAGGCGAAGCCAACCCGTACGACCCGGCGTATGAAACCTATTTCGAAGATCGGGAAGGTTCTCACATGCTGGACACGTTCCGGGGTACCAAAATTCTTCGCTTTCTCTGGATGGAACAGCACGGCCTCTGCGCTGTTTGCAATACCAAGATCACTCGGATCACGGGCTGGCGTGTTCACCACTGCACGCCTCTCGTAAAGGGTGGTTCGAAAAGTGCGGAAAACCGCGTTCTACTTCATCCAGAGTGCCACGACAGGGTTCACCGTCAGCACCTTTCCGTATCCAAGCCGCGTCTCCCTGAAAGAGGCGTTCGCAGTGCTTGAGCTGTGTGCGGGGAAACTTGCATGCACAGTTCTTAGAGGGCCGGACCCCAGCAATGGGGTCTGGCTACTCGGTGCAACAAAGGCCAGCCGGTGGGGCAAGGTGAGAGCCTTGCAACGCTTGCTGACTCACTCGTATAGCGGCAAAGTTCTCGCCGTTCGACGAGTGACGGAAAACCAAGGCAAGAAAACCCCTGGCGTGGACCAAGAAATTTGGGACACTCCAGAAAAGAAGGCACAGGCAGTACATGCATTCAAGCGGAGAGGCTATCAACCTCAGCCTCTTCGACGTGTGTACATATTGAAATCGGACAAGAAGACGATGCGCCCGCTCGGAATTCCCACCATGAAAGATCGAGCCCAACAGGCGTTGCATTTGCTTGCACTCGATCCCGTGCTGGAAACCACTGCTGACCATAACTCCTATGGGTTTCGCCAGCAGCGGTCCTGCGCGGATGCGATAAAACAGTGTTTCACAACACTGTCCAAACCAAATCCGCAGTGGATCTTAGAGGGCGATATCAAGTCCTGTTTCGACCGAATCTCACACGATTGGGTTTTGGCTCACGTCCCCATGGACCGAGTCATTCTCCAAAAGTGGTTGAAATCCGGATATATGGAAAAACACGTCCTTCACGAAACGACGGATGGGACCCCACAAGGTGGAATTATTTCACCAGCGCTCGCGAACTGCGCGCTGGATGGGCTGGAGCGGCTCTTGAAGGAAAAGTTCCCGACAAAAAAGCCTCTCTCGTCTCTCGGAGGTAAAGTCCCCTGTGTAAATCTCATCCGTTATGCGGATGACTTCGTCATCACCGGTAGAACCAAAGAACTACTGGAAGGAGAAATCAAACCCCTCGTGGAGCAGTTTCTGCAAAAACGGGGGTTGGAACTCTCTCCTACGAAGACGGTCATCACACACGTGGAGCAGGGCTTCGATTTCCTCGGACAAAACGTGCGCAAGTATCCCTGTGGGAAACTGCTCATCAAGCCTTCCAAAAAGAACGTTAAGACCTTTCTGGAAGGAATCCGTGGAACCATCAAAGCCGCGCTGGGCATGTCCGCCGCCGATTTGATCGATTGGCTCAACCCCAAGATACGAGGTTGGTCCAACTATCACCGGCACGTGGTGAGTGCACGCGTCTTCTCACACGTGGACTACGCCATCTTCATTCGTCTGTGGCAATGGACCCGGCGAAGGCACCCCAAAAAATCTTCCGGCTGGCTCAAACAGAAATATTTTGAGCAGCACGGAGGGAACAACTGGACCTTCTTCGGTGAGTCGTGTGACGACGAAGGTAAAACGCACAAAGTGCGATTACTGCTCGCCAGTAGCACGCCCATTCAAAGGTACGTCAAGATCAAGAGCGCCGCTAATCCGTACGATCCTGCCCAGGAAACCTACTTCGAAAAACGCGAAGGAGACTATCTGGCGGAAACGTTTCGGGGTACGCGGACTCTTCGCTTTCTCTGGAAGTTCCAACGCGGGGTCTGCCCCGTGTGCAATACCAAAATCACCCGAATCACGGGATGGCGCATTCATTATTGCGTCCCTCGAGTGATGGGTGGTTCCACGAATGCCGATAACCGCGTTCTGGTCCATCCAGAGTGCCACGACAGGGTTCACCGCCAACATCTTTCCGTATTGAAACCGCGTCTCCCTGAAAGAGGCGTTCGAAGGGCTTGAGCCGGATGACGGGACACCGTCACGTCCGGTTCTGAGAGGGCTGGAGGCCAGCAATGGCCTCCGGCTACTCGGTTACCCTACGAGGCAGAGCGGCGAGGTAACGAACTGTTCTGGAACCCTCGGACAATGTACCCACACTCGCAAGAGCGGCATCGGAGCCGCGAGGCAACGGTGTATCTGCCAGCATCGAGGCGGAGACGGGCCTAGGCTTGGTCAGCATGGCTGCGAACTGAAAGCTGTTGAAGTGACTATTCATGGAGAGAAGTCCTCTCTCGATCGAATCCCGTCTCCCATGGCGGGTACCCTACGAACTATGGCCGGGAGGCAACAACTGGTCAGAGAGCGTTCCGACAACGAATCCTGCAACCGCAAGGTTGGCACCTGAACCGTGAGGGAACGGTGCAGCTGCTAGCATCACGGCGGCAAAGGGCAAGGGTCAAATAGTACGGTGAGCATATGCAAATTCTCGTAAGCGCCGTCATCAGCAGGGAGCGGAAGATGCTCGGCGCTCCTTTGCAGCGGGTACGGTAGGCTCCATGTTCCTCCGTCATGGGCAAACAACGCTGCCGGCGTAAAGAGAGCACCTAACCTATGGTCATGTCACTTCAACGGAACAGGATAAACCCGTATCGTTCCCCGAAAACAAAAGGGGAAAGATCAACCGCAAGGAGGATCGACGGCGGTGCGGGCAGGAGATCGGAGAGGAAGCGAAGGCTGCTCTGTAATGGAGCAGATATCGGTTGCGTCCGTCTTATCGACAACATCACCGAACGCGAAAGCGGGCAGACTTCCCCGTGGTGCTGCACACGAGAGAACTTGATTAATCGGCTTAAGGGACAAGGCAGATGACGACAGCCAAAACTGTTGGTGCGGTCTCCTGCGAAGCGGCGGAATGGTATGCCATCAATTGGCAGACCATCCACCGCAACGTTCGCCGACTCCAAGTGCGTATCGTGCAAGCAACGAAGGCTGGCAGATGGAACAAAGTGAAATCTTTACAACGTCTGCTGACCCACTCTTACAGCGGCAAGGTTCTCGCCGTTCGACGAGTGACGGAAAATAATGGCAAGAAAACTCCAGGTGTGGACCAGGTAATCTGGAAAACACCGGAAGATAAAATTCGGGCTGTACATGCATTGAAGAGTAGAGGTTATCAATCGCAACCTCTACGACGTGTCTATATACCGAAATCAGACGGCAAAACGATGCGTCCGCTCGGAATTCCCTGCATGATCGATCGAGCTCACCAAGCATTGCATTTGCTGGCACTCGATCCGGTGCTGGAAACCAACGCTGATCGAAACTCCTATGGGTTTCGTCAGAAACGGTCCTGCGCTGATGCCATTGGACAGTGCTTCATCACGCTGTCCAATGCACCGAACACGCAGTGGATTTTGGAAGCGGACATCAAAAGCTGTTTTGATCAAATTTCCCATGACTGGCTTCTGGCGCATGTCCCTATGGACCGCGCCATTCTCCAACAATGGTTGAAATCCGGATACATGGAAAAACACGTCCTCCACGAAACGACGGATGGAACCCCACAAGGCGGTATTGTCTCCCCAGCGCTCGCCAATTGCGCGCTGGATGGACTTGAGCGACTCTTGCAGGAGAAATACCCTGCAAAAAGGCGTCTCAAGTCCCTTGGAGGCTCATATCCCTCTATTAATTTCATTCGTTACGCGGATGATTTTGTCGTCACCAGTAAATCGAAAGACTTGCTGGAAGGAGAGGTCCAACCCCTCGTTGAGCAATTTCTTCAACAACGTGGGCTCAAACTCTCTCCCACGAAGACTGTCATTACGCACGTGGAGAAAGGCTTTGATTTCCTCGGACAAAACGTGCGCCGCTACCCTAACGGGAAACTGCTCATCAAGCCGTCCAAGAAGAACGTTAAAACCTTCTTGGCAGGAATCCGAGCAACAATTAAAGCCGGGCTTGGCATGTCGGCCGCCGACTTGATCGATCAACTCAACCCCAAGATTCGGGGTTGGGCTAACTATCATCGGCACGTGGTCGCCAAACGTACTTTCTCATACGTTGATCATTCTATCTTCCACAGTCTGCGGCGATGGGCACGGAGAAGGCATCCGAAGAAGTCCTCGACCTGGCTCAGAAAGAAATACTATGAGCGCAGTCGGAGACACAACCGGTGTTTCTTCGGGGAACGCTACGATGACGAGGGACAGCCTCGCAAGGTGTGGCTGTACCGCGCAAAGAGCACCCCCATTAAAAGACACATTAAAGTGCAAGGCGAAGCCAACCCTTACGATCCTGCCTACGAAACCTATTTCGAAGATCGGGAAGGTTCTCATATGCTGGACACGTTCCGGGGTACCACGACTCTTCGCTTTCTCTGGACGGAGCAACGCGGTCTCTGCGCTGTTTGCAATATCAAAATCACTCGGATCACGGGCTGGCGCCTGCACCACTGCGTCCCTCTTGTGAAGGGTGGTTCGAAGAGCGCGAAAAACCGCGTTCTGCTTCATCCAGAGTGCCACGACAGGGTTCACCGTCAGCACCTTTCCGTATCGAAGCCGCGTCTCCCTCAAAGAGGCGTTCGCAGGGCTTGAGCCGGATGAGTACGAAAGTCTCAAGTCCGGTTCTTAGAGGGCCGGGCCCCAGCAATGGGGTCTGGCTACTCGGTTCAGAATATACAAATGCTCGTAAGCGTCGTCACGCGAAGAGAGCCTAAAATGCTGCGCGGCTCTTCTTGCAGTGAGTGCCCAGGCTCCCGAGTCCTCGGCCATGGGTAATCAAACATTGCCGGCGTATAGAGCAGACCTAACCGATCGCGTCATTTCAGCGGAACAGGGTAAGCCCGTAGCGCTCCTCGCAAGGGGAAGGACCATCGCAAGATGAATCCGATGGCACTGCGGGTAACGGAAATGGGAGCAAGCGAAGGCTGCCCTGTAACTGGGCAGATAGGGGTTGCGTCGCCAGGTTGGGACAAGATCACCTCGCCGGAAACGGAGCTGACTTCCTGTTGGTGCTCAACTCGAGAACGTTTGAGGAACCGATGCATGAAGCAAAGCAAATGACGACGGGGCAATCCGTTGGTGCGGCTTCACACACAGCGGGCGGAATTCCCTCCGCCGTGCGAATCGGCAGCAAGTCAGTATCGAGTAGGTCTGATTCGTTTTGCCTCAGGCCGCGTCCTCGTTGTTCATGGGGGCGTTTTTGGGTGCTCGAGCCGGATGAATGGGAAACCTTCAAGTCCGGTTCTTAGAGGGCTGGGCGCCAGCAATGGCGCCCGGCTACTCGGCGAAGTGAGCGCCAGTCCTGCGGCTGAAAAATTCTGGTAATGACCATCAAGCTCTTGTCTAGCAACAAGCTGCTTCGTCGATCGATCACCTCCGTAACTTGCCGGCGAGCCAGTAATCGACACTGAACTTTCCCGGACCAGAGCAGATCAGCCAGATAAAGAAGAGCACGTACAGGACTTCCGGAAGGTAGAGGAAATCGTCGAGCCAGTTAGGAGGCGAAAGTCCTTTAGGCATGGCGGAAAGCTTGGTGGTCAGGATGGCGACAAGCATATCGACCAATAAAGCCACGCAGGCCAGGCTCGAAAGAAACCCCACGGTCAGCAAGGATCCGCCAACGAACTCGACACCCGACACGAAATAAGTCATCAGGTGGGGGAACGGGACTTTGGCCTCAACGAGCGTTTCGTACATAGTTTGCGCGCTGCCGGCGACAAACAATTTGTTTGCCCCGGAGATGGCGAAGAACAGCCCGAGCGAAACGCGTACCAGCAGGATGGCATATGGTTCCAAATCACTGCTACCCAGCAGCGCAAACTGTTTCCAATCCACCTCTTGTCCCTCCATCGGAGGATGTGCTGTAACGATACCCCATATGGCGGTGTCGTTGGCGAATTCTCGCGCCTCGAGATTATGTGTCCATCCGTTCGACCCATTGAGCGCGCCATGCGGGAGCCACGAATGGATCCGCAAAGTATTGTGTTTCCCGCGCAACCTTGTCGTCCCTGAACTCCATGATGCTCACGGTATAGGACGGCTTGCCGTCATATGTCAGGATGAATTCAGTGATCCAAAGATCACCGCCGCCAATGATTCGTCGGACAGCAAACCGCTTTTTGCTCGGCTGACTAGAGCGTTGGTTCTGTATGTTGCGTCGACCGCGGGTTCGCTCGCCTGACTGCGGGTATTCCAGCACCGCGTCCTCGTGATAGATGCGGTGCTCCGTTTCAAAATCGTTGGCGTCGGACGCCGCCCAATGCTGATCCAGTGCCGCACGGATCTCTTGATCTCGCACTCCAGAATACTGCTCCTTCTTTTGTTGACCGTTCATCTTGAGCCTTCAATTTGACAAGAAGCCAAATGCTTTAGCGGAATCGGAGTGTACGACTCGTCAAGTCGCGCTTTTTCTTCGATCACCCCAGGGTCTACACCGCGTCGAAGCGTCTAACTACTGATTAGTCGTTTATTACCGGCCAATATTTTTAATCTCTTTTTTAAAAGAGGTTTTTCTGAGAAGTGTTATTCTTTTTCAGCCGGATTTTTGTTTCATGAGGAAGGATCTCCGCTTCCGGCTAAGATCTTTTGAGTTCAGGCGGTGCGGAAAGGTCGATAAAAAGAATCACCGCTCTTTGAAGATCTGCTCTGGTGCGTCATGTGCAGGTCACTCCACAAAACGTCCATCATCCTAGACACCATGAGAACGGGCAGCGATTGGCCGGTAATGTCGCAAAGCCGGTTACTTGGGTACTGGGACCCAAAAACGTCCCGCCAACCGGGGTGCTGTGACGCGCCGCCGCTTTTCGATTGGTCGACCATGTGGTGCCCCCAGCCTTGCAGGGCATTCAAGGCAAGGGACGCAATCGCTCCGATTAAGGCGATGCCAATCTCTAGGCCAGCCAAAGTACACAAAGCCAATCGGTCTTAACGCCGCAAGCGCACCGTACTTTCCGCTGCTCCATAAGAAAAGAAGGATTAAAACGAGCCCGCCGGAAAAACCAAAGACCATTCCTCGAAAAAACATGCCCCAAACTCCATCGCTCAATGGAAATAACATTTTCACTCCTTTCCGGCCAAGCGGGGACCGCTATGACCAGCCCGAGTTTTTGTACCAGTGGACACGAGAGAGTTTACATCACAGCGTTTGGCTGTGAAATTTGTTTCGGTCCCATGCATGAAATCGAACAGTTTTCCGTATTCCGCTTTGAGGCGGCGACGGCTTTCCTGTTTTCATCACGGTTCTCGTCATGTCGTTAAGGTTGCTTTTAGTACGCCGCCTTAATGAAATCCGTCGCGATAAATATGAAGTGAGGTTGTCCGTCGCGGTCGTTGAACTCAAGTTCGGCCCTTCCTGCGTCGTCGTATTCGTTCAACAAGACTGGCTTGCCCACGATTTCCCTCATTGCTTGTTGGTTTTCCTCTGGCAGGTCGCCCAAAAATCCTTGTGGGATTGCCGTGAGCACAAACGTTTCTCCAGGATTAGGTTTCATGCGTGAAGTATACATGCCACTCCTCGCGGTTGTGGTCAACTCCCGATTTGGTCCAATTGACCGGCAGCCGTCGGGGCGGATTCCATGGACTCACTGGGCATCTGCCCTCACCATGGCCCTCGCACGCAAAGTTGTGCGTGATAGGATCGGCCAATGGATCTTGATCATCAGGACTTGGGGGATCAGATCCCAGTGACAGGACAATCGAAGTTGCAAAATGCTAATTCCGAGGAGACACAATGCCACTAACTCGCCGCGAATTATGCTCAGTCTTTCCCGTTGCGCTGCTACCTGCATTGCTCTCGGTGGAGGAACCATCCGCACGGCAGAGCTCCCTCCCGTCGGCCATGTATCCGTTCGACAATTTGCCCGTTCGAACGGCGAATAATGCACAGTTCCGGGCTGTGCTGAAAGGCAGATTAGCGACAGGGGAGTCATTGGAAGTTCATGAAACGACCTTGCCACCGGGCGGTGCACCGCATCCACCACACCACCATGTGCACTCGGAAATGTGGCTGATTCGCGAAGGAACGGTGGAACTTGCGGTGAGCGGAACGAGCTATCGTTTGGGGCCTGGATCGGTGGGATTCGTACATTCGAACGACGAGCACGGAATTAAGAACGTCGGTGCAACGCCGGCCACCTATTTCGTCGTTGCCATCGGCCCCGGAGCAGATTCTTGATCCGGGGCAAAGGGGCTTTCGTGGAGCCGGAGTAGAACCCGTTAGTCACCGCGAGGATCGACCGACATCAATTTCAACAACCGCCTCGCCACCGGTGCCTGATAAGCCTTAGCGCTGTAAGGTCCGGAAAACGTAGAAGTGCGCCAAAGATTGCCAAGCTGCTTTACCGTGACTATCGCCGGGGCGTAGTGCGTGCGTTCGAGCGCGAGAATCAACTGGATCGTTCTGGCAGTCCATGGCGAATTGTTATTTCGCGTAACCACAGGGCATGCAACATTGCTACGTGCCAAACGCCCGGCTGATGCGCCGCTATGTTCATCTTCTCAATGTCGCTGATTTCAAAGGCATTCGCGCCGGATAGCATTTTCGGTAGGGACGAGACGAGCTCAGCCAGATGCGACTCTGTCTCCGGCTTAATGTGCACTCCCATGACTGTCAGTTTAGGGACGTGGATTAGCTCTGTCAGTGCGCCAAGTCCTAACTAACGAGGAAATCGGAAACTTAGAAACTTGCGGTCCGCTTGGCCAGCAAGCACAGGTGGGATAGGTCCCGAGCGTTTACCGATAGAAGTGCCCTGTCTGGCAGGACTCATCGCAGCCTCCAAGGGACTCATATTGGAAGTCGCTTATCTGCATAATGTCACGCGCATCTGAGCGCGACCCCATTGAAGCCCTGCGGCGGCACGAAAAACATGTGCCCTAGTCATTTTTGCGATTAAGAAATAAACGGCCCAGGGTCCCCCATCATCGCCAGGAGCTCCTCCTTGGCCTGCTGCAGGGCGGGCAAGCGCTTGACCGTTCGAACCGCGAGCCGTAATGCGCTTGCCAGTGGCTCCAGAAATGTCCTGAACTCATGTTGATCGACGCGAATTTCACGCGGCAGACGCTGCGCGGTTTCGATAGCGTTCAACACGGCGGTTGCGATGATGTCCGCCGTGGCTCGTTCTGGCATCGCCAGTTCCGGCGCAAACACAAATCCGCTTCGTGCATCGGCCACCAGGCCCATGCGGATGCATGCTTTGCGTTCGTCTCTTTTCCCGACCATCCCGGCAGCGTAAAAATGCTCAACCTCAAGGGCCCCCTGTCGCGGATAGTTTTTCTGGAGTATTTCCCGGATTCGATCCTCGTCCAGCTTGGTCGGCTGCGACGTCGCCGGCAGCCGCTCAGGAATTGTCACCATCTCGATATCGAATCGTTTGCGTTCCGGCTCGACCTGGACCGGCACCAGGAACGGATACATCCCGTCATCCTCCCAATAATCGTGAGCATCACTCTTCCGCAATCGCTCGCAGAAAGCCAGCACGCCGCCGATGCATTCAGACAGAAGAACTCCCTCGTTTTCGGTGGGGTACCACGGGTGATAGCCTGGTCGAAGAGCGCGAAACATCGGCACTTTCAAGCCTCTCTTTAGAGGGTGCCCGAACGTTCGAGCCAACTCGCGGTCTGGCGAAGTCAGTTGCGAGAGCCCGACGAATTCGACAAAGACTCCGCGAAGCGACCCGTAGAATTCCCCAATCGAAATGGACTTTCCTGCGGCTATTTTCCTGAAAAACCGATAACTCTCATCACCAACGTAAGCGTGCAGCGAAAACACTTCTCCGAGCGCTCCCATAATGGAGCAATAGCAAGTCTCATTGGAAAGGGGGCTCTTCAGAAGAACCAGATGTTGATCTTCCAAGAATTCCCAGGGCCTCGTCGCCATTAATTCGATGGCCGCAGCAAACAGGCGCTGCGCCGTGGCAAGACTAAGAGGAGTCTCTCCAGCCAACTGTCCCTTGAAGAACTCTCGGGGAGCTTGCTTGTCCGTGATAGCCGGTTTCGGTGTGGCCATGGATCTCCTCTATTGCCCGAAGCCTCTGCTTCGGATGCCCTGGCACTCAGGTCCGATATCGACCGTAGTCTAGCGCAGTTCCGTTGCAGAATGCCCGAGTTCACGTTTGAACACTGCCCGGATGCCGTGAGGCCGTCGAGGCGACTGAAGTCTGCCATGTTCAGTGTAAGGATATGCCTGACGCCGTGAACATACATGGCCGCTGCCAGTCGTGCATTGTGAACCTGAACTCCCATGACACCGTGCTTTACGACAATCTGGCGCCACTCGCGGTAGACGCGCTCGTTTTCCGGCAGCAGGCTCATGCCTACTTCGATCGCAAGGACCTCCCGCTCCGCTTCAGCGACGGACAATCCCAATCCGTTGCGCTCAGCAGGGCACGTCATCGTATTCCAGAGTTCCGCTGTGTTCTGGTGCGTACAGCACCGCGCTGTGCCTTGTTCCGCCAGGCGCGCAAGCGCCACAGCAACAACCCTGTGCAGTGGATCCAAACGGCGAGTCATGCGAAGGAGAATGTTGGTATCGACCAGGCACCGAGCAATCGCCATTTAGTCGTGATCCTGATAGATCCATTCGCGGCTTCACCGTCACTGGCAAACGCATCCGTTCCCTCCCGCTCGCCAAGCAAGGCCGCAAGTGGGGCTAAGCGTCGAAGCCGTCTGAGGTATTTACGCACTTCGCAAATTTTCGCACTTCGGTAGACGTCGAAAAGTTGCGCGAATGCCCTCGCCGTGCAAAAATCCCACGATGCAAAGCGCAAAAATATGGTTCGCTTCTAAGATCTTGCTCCTCGTCTTTTTCTGCGCCCCTGCGGCGAATGCTCAAACTACGCGCCCGGACACCGAAAAACAGCTTGCCCACGACATCTACAAAGAGTTCATCGAAATTCAGTCAGGCTTTACGACCGGTTCCACCACTCCGGTTGCTGAAGCGGCTGCCGCTCGCTTAAGAGCAGTGGGCTTCTCAGACTCCGACATCTTCGTCGGCGGCGCAATTCCCAAGAAGGCGAATCTCGTCGTTCGTTATCGCGGCACCGGCGCCCGCAAACCCATCCTCCTCCTTGCCCACACCGATGTCGTCGAAGCCAAACGCGAAGACTGGAGTATGGACCCGTTCCAATTGAGCGAGCGCGATAGCTTCTTTTATGGCCGCGGCACCGGTGACGACAAAGCACAGGCCGCTGTCTGGATCGCCAATCTCATCCAGTACAAACGCGAAGGCTTCAAGCCCGACCGCGACATCATCGTCGCCCTCACCGCCGACGAAGAAGGCGGGGGCCCGTATAACGGTGTCGATTGGCTCCTCAAGAATCACCGCGATCTCATTGATGCAGAGCTAGCTCTCAACGAAGGCGGCTGGGGCGAAGAATCCAAAGGCAAGAAAATCTCGAACGACCTACAGGTCAGCGAAAAGTACGTCCTAAATTTCCGTTTCGAAGTGCGCAACAAGGGCGGCCACAGCTCCATGCCGGTCCGCGACAACGCCATTTACCGTCTCGCCGAAGCTTTGCAGCGTCTCGCTGACTTCGGTTTTCCTCTGAAAACCAACGAAGTCACCGCTGCCTACTTCCAGCAAATGGCAACGATCGAAACTGGTCCCATCAAGGACGAGCTCACAAAGATCGCCTCCGGTTCGCAGGAAGCTATGCAGCGAGTCGCTGCCGCATCGCCCGCTTGGAATTCCACTCTCCGGACCACTTGCGTCGCCACCATGTTGGAGGGCGGCCACGCCATCAACGCCTTGCCGCAGGTCGCCACCGCCACCGTAAACTGCCGCGTCCTGCCGGAGGACTCCCCAGAATACGTTCTGAACACGCTGCAAAAAGTCGTGGCGGACGAGCAGGTCATCGTCCAACAACTGAGCGACTTTGGCAAAGCAGTCGCGTCCCCACTGCGCCCCGATGTGCTCAAGGTCGTCAGTGACATCACCACCCGCATGTGGCCCGGCGTCCCTACCGTTCCCATCATGGTTATGGGCGCTACCGACGGCCGCTACCTCCGCGCCGCCGGCATTCCCACATATGGCATCCAGGGCTTCTTCATGGACCGCGATGACATACGCTTCCACGGCCGAGACGAACGCCTGGGCATCGAGTCTTTCTATGAAGGCCAGGCCTTTCTCTACGAATTGGTCAAGCGCCTATCGAGCGCCGGCAAATAAAGCCAAGCGATTCTCGCACAACCAAATCACGTGGTGTGACGTAGATGCACAATCAGGTTGTGTACGCTTTTTGCTAGCTCTGCCACTTCGCCTCGGCCCTTGATCTCAAGATCGACCGCGCCGCTCCCTTGTGCGGCGTGATCCACCGCCTCTCGCAAGCTAATCAGCGGTTTCACAACTTGCCTCGGCAAAATAACACTGACCCACAAACTGAACATCAGCGTCATCGCGGACACAATGCTCAGCGCCCACTCCGCCGACCGCATCAGACGTCGAGCCTCCTTGTGATCGCTTTCCACTAGCTTCCAGTTCTCTGTTTTCAGCTCGGTCAGCGATCCTAGCACTTCCTGACTCGAACTCTGCAAGTCCGCGGTGACCTGCCTCAGCGCAGGGTTTCCTTCCTGCACAGTTTCTGAGATCTGCGCGTCGAACGACCCTACGCGGTTCCGCAGCTCCTCGATCAGTTGCGCACGCTTCTTCAACCGTGCTCCTCGCAGCAAATCGTCCAGATCCTTTTCGTACGCCCACACTACGCTTCGAATGCGGTCCGCATCTCCCTGCCCCGGCTGCTCCATCACAGAAACTGCCGTCCCGAATCTTTGTTCATACACACCGAGCGAACCCAGCGCCTTCTGTGTTTGTCCTATCTCTTGCGGCTCGAGCTCCTGTATCTGGCTCACAATCTGCTTGGTTTTGCCGAGTGACTCACGGTTTGCCGCCAGATAACTTGCATCATGCAGGAGCAGGTAGTTTCTCTCCGCGCGCCGGGCCTCCAGCATTTCAATCGACGCCTTTTGCGCCAGCGTCGCTGCCGGCGCATCCACATTGACGATTCGGTCTACGATCCATCGCATTTCGAACAGGTAATACACCGCCAGAAAAATCACCGGTACCAGAATCAATCGTGCGATGGCCAGACTGAGCGCCACTCTCTTCCGCAGTGAGTTTCCCGGCGCGAGGATCTTGAACGTTCTCCGGATTCCGAGTCTCATAAACCGGCTCCCGCCAAAGGGTTCTCCCTCTGGCAGCCCGATTGTATGTCACCCGCCCGGCATCGCGCCCCTCTTGATGTCCCCCAGTCGCCGCCACGTCTTCCTCGCCAACAC
The DNA here is from genome assembly GCA_963792145.1 of Candidatus Acidiferrales bacterium. GTDB lineage: Bacteria > Acidobacteriota > Terriglobia > Acidiferrales > UBA7541 > Acidiferrum. Next base: position 2,139 of record CAWBVH010000050.1, on the reverse strand, counting down.
TTCGGCATTACTCTGTCCCGAGATCGACAGTAACATTCCAGTTAACATCGCCGCATGCAAACTCGGCAACACCGAGGATCCCTGCCCGCAACCTCGTTCCACGGGCCCACTACGATGTGCTGACGGCCGATAGTTTTTATTTTGCTTTCAGAATCAGTTCAGGCGATCGCTGAGTCTGCACTACATTTTGACTCCACTAGCCGAGGGCTGGGGAACGATGGCAGGTCGACGCTTCAGCAGATGCTTGAGGGTCACCCACAAGGCATAGCCGAGAAAAGCCACCAGCACATGGGCCTTGACCCGCGGTTCCTTCTGATGGAACAAAGGCCGGATCGAAAGCTCGCTCTTCAGCGCGCGAAACGACAACGCTCAGCCGTTCTCGCCCAGGAAAGCATTGGCGCTGCTATCCACATTGCAGAGCGCCGACATCGTCCTTCCCACGACGGATGGGCGCGAGATCCGACTGCGCCGGATCACGGAACCTACAGCCGAACAGAAATCCCTGCTTCACCAACTAGGACTCAGCCTGCCGGAACGGCTGAAATCCCTTTCAGATGCCTCGGCCTCGGTCAACTGCATGTACTTCGACCACAGCTCTTCGGCCGTGTCCGCCTGCAGATTGGTGCGCAGCAGGTAGGCGCCTTCCCGCGACTCGCGCCAGACCTTGCGGTCTTCTTTCATCTCCCAGAACAAGACGCACGCCTTCGGGCGTGTCGCGCAGAGCGACGTCGATACAGATCGTTCACCTGGAATGCCGGGCCTGAATCTTTCCCAGCCGCCGCTCCATCTTGTTGCGGTCCTTCAGCCGGCCCGCCGCGATGGTCTTCTGCAGACGCTTTCAGCGCCTCCTCCATGCGTGTTGGAAAAACGGTTCCGGATGGCCTTCTCTTTTTCCTTGCGGCCCGCCGTGCGGCACAGGATGTAAGTCTCCTCGCCCTGCGGAATGGCCACCTTCTTCACTTCCACTTCGGGCCGCACCTGGGTCCAGTCGTCTTTCAGCAGCTCCGCTTCAAACTGCTTCATCTGGCTGCGCGGCGTGCCCACCAGATACTGCCCGCCGCGCTTGCGGATCGCCGCCAGGTTCTCCTCGCTCACGATGCCGCGATCGAACACCCAGATCCGCCGCGCCTTGCCATACTTGCGCTCCACCATGCGCAGAATCGTTTCCATGGTCGAGACGTCGGCGCGGTTGCCGTCGAAGGTTTCGTAGCTGAACGGGAAGCCTTCGCTGTTGACGATCAGCGCGATCACCATCTGCTCGCAGTCCGGACGATGATCGCGCGAATAGCCGCGGCGCATCATCGGATTCTTCTCCGCCGCCCCTTCCACATACGTGCTCGTCAGATCGTAAAGCAGCACGTCGAACTCGGCTCCGAACAACTCGCCGTATCGCTGCTTGAGATGCCGCTCCAGCTTCGTCTTGTGCGGCAGAATCCGATCCAGACAGCGGTACAGGCGCGTGTCGTTGATCTTGCCTTCTTCGATCCCCAGCAGATCATCCAGCGCCGTCGATGGATACCAGCGCTGCTTCGATCGCCAGTTCGCTGCCGGGCGCGCACAGCCGGTTGATCGCCAGCACCGCCGCCACGCGCGACCAGGGCACGTCGGCCGGATCGTCGTCCACGGCCTGCTCGAAGAAGCGATCCAGTTCCAGACGCTTCCACAACTCCAGTCCCAGATAGCAGGCGCCGAACTGGCGCGTCCTCTCCAGACGCACCCTGTTCACCAAGACGCGCGCCACCTGCGGATCGTCGGCCGGCGGCTCGCACATGCGACGGGAACAGTTTCAGTTGCTGCGCCTCGCCCTGTTCATTGAAGACCTCGACCGTCTTCAGCCAGCGCGCCTGCGCCGAACTGTTCAGCTCGCCCAGATAGCACAGCGTTCTCTGACGCGGACCATCCGGCGTGCGCACCGTTTCCACCAGCGACCAATAGGTGTGGTCCTTGCCGTCCTTGCTGCGCTGGTTCGGCCGCAAAAACATTCTGGGCCGATCGTGTCATCAGCCATGGACGGCTTCAAGAGGGTAGGTCTGCACTACATCGCTTTTCAGAAAATCCCGATTGTAAACAGAAGACTTGCGCCATCTGACATCAAAATCGCAGAATTCGGCGGTTCCGTGACGAACTTCGGCTAGATCC
>CAWBVH010000049.1:0-99372 GCA_963792145.1 Candidatus Acidiferrales bacterium | reverse complement strand
GCGCCGACGGTGCGCTGGGAATGCGCGGCCATCTTGACGAGTGCCTGCTCGGTGAATTGCTGCACACTCGCGGCCACGTCGGCATAATATTGATTCTGCTGCATCAATTCTTCCGGCCCTTGTCCGGTATCCGCGCGGCCGGTAACGAATTCCAACTTCGGATCGCGCGGCGTTCCGAACAAATCCACGAATCGGCGCGAAAAACTGCGTTGCGAGGAATATTGGTAAGAAAAAATAGCTCGGCTCCAGTCGCAAACTTCCATCGTCAAGAAATGCGCCACTTTATTTAGCTTTTCCAAATAGCGTGGCTCCCCATACGGCGCCATGCCCATCACTTTGTATTCGCCTTCGTTCACCTCGAAGCCCAGGAACGCGGTAAACGTCGAATACAACGATCCTAACGAATTGGGAAATCGCATTTCGTCTGAAAGCTTAATCTCACACGGCAAACTTTTGGCCACGCCCATCGTGGCGGTCGCCCACTTCCCCACTCCGTCTACCGTCAGCACCGCCGCATCCTCGAATGCCGAGCAGAAAAACGCGCTCGCTGCGTGAGACATGTGGTGCTCCACAAACAATATCTTTTCCCGCGGAATTCCCAGTTCCTCAGTTACCCGTGCCCCAATCCACAGCTTCTGCTTCATCCAACTTACGCTGCCGTCCTGGAATAAGCTCCCCGCCTTCGGCCAATACGCGAGCGTGGACGTGAGAAATCGCTCCAGCTTCAGCATCGGTTTTTCGTGGAGCACCACATAGTCCACATCCTGTGGTTTGATTTTGCCAGTCGCAAGGCAGAACTGGATCGCACGCAGAGGGAACGACGGATCATTCTTAATGCGGCTGAAGCGCTCTTCCTGCGCCGCGGCCACCAGCACTCCGTCCTGCAGCAGAGCCGCCGCTGCGTCGTGGTAGTAGCGAGAGATCCGAGGATATTCATCTAGAAGGGTCTCCGGGCTGTTTCAATCCCAGATGCAGGGCCGCGCGGCACCCACGTCGTTCCCAGCTCGGCGCCGGTGGTCTTTCCTCTTCTCAGCCGAAACACGAGCGCGAATGGGCCGATAACCAACAAATAACAGGCCAGCAGCATAAGCCGAAATTCGTAGTCCACCACAGCCCGCGAAGCGTTCAGCCAACGCTTCCACAGACTGACGTCTCCGGGCGCTCCACGCTCTTCTTCATATTCCCGTGTGCCCGCCGCGGCATGTTTCTTCCGAAGGAGCATCGCGCTCCCTACCACCCCGCCGACGAACCACATCCCCAAGGCACACAGCGCAACATATCGAGCGGAATAATACGGCCTCCGCAAGAACACGCTGCTCACCACGACTCAAACGCGAGGAGCACTTCCAGCGGACGCACCGCTCCAACTGGCCCTTTTGCACGCCAACGCCGTACCGTCACAACTCCGGTGGCATAAGCCACAAACGAGACAAACGCGATGAATAGAATGTGCATTCTGTATTCAACAATTTAGCCCAATCATCGCGGCGAAACTATTAGACCTCTGATTTCCGACCCTGTAGGCGTTTTAGCATCGCAAGGGTTAGCCGCTCCCACGATGTGTCATCGCCATAAGCGCCCACCACACACACCAAATTACCACCGAGCAGGCGGAAAGCCATCCATACAAACGCCTGCCACTTCTTGCGGATGGCGCAAGCTGCGGTTTAGAAACAGAACCACAAATGCGATCATCGCAGAAATGGTCCCGACTAACACTTCCACCCATACGACAAGCGCGTATGTCGAATGGTACTGGAGTGGTAGGACGGCCAGCATCGCCATTGTCATAAGCAGGACAACAAAACCAGCCCGAGGAACCACGCCAAGAAACGCGACACCCTACCGTCTTCCGCAACCGCCATTGAAGTCCCCTCGGCGCCAACGCGTGGCGAGCAAATCCACCAAGCATCGGGAGTGCGCTCTCAGGCAGCAGCACTTGCCTTACTTCCTATTTGATGGGGGTTCGGCTCCCGCGGGGGCTGGCCATCCATATTTGCCTTCACCGTACCGTCCGGATTGTGTGCTGCGTTGTGGCACATCAGGACGCAGCTGTCCGCGACACCGGTTGTAGGAAATCGGAGAGCGTTGTTCGATCCAACCACGTTGATGTCAAAATTCACCAGCCGTTGGCCCGAAATACCGGCGGAGCCCAGCGACATACCATGTGGGGTGTGACAGACCGAGCAGGAAAAACCCATCTTGCGATACGTGGCTGCTGTGCTGGGCGAAGCTGGTATTTGCCAGTGACTTTGCTCAAATCATGACACTTCGCACACATCCCATAAGGGCCGTGAGGCTGAGGTCTGGACTGGGAAAGAGTTTGTGACCGTCCCGCCCGGGATGGTCGCCTGGCTGATTTGATAGTTGTGCTCGAGGATATGGAAGTAGGAGGAACCGTGAGGGCCGATGGGCCCAGCTGCCGCCAAACTCGCGGTTGTCGTCGCTGTTGTGGCAATCGGTGCAGAGAATCCTGACTCCCATGAGCAGCGCGATGCCGTGCCATTCTGATTCAACATATTGGTGAGCAGGCTGGGTTGGGGCAGCGGACTCATGCGATCGTGCGTCACAGGATGGCTCGAGGTGGCAGTTGATGCGAATTCAGGAATTACGTTCAGCGGATCTCCGGAGCGGACACCAGCCTCGCGGGGCAGTATCCGTATTGATCAGTAGCGCTGCTTACCGCCAGTACCATGGCACCGCAGGCAGTTCTCATACTGGTTGACGGCAGGACGTAAGACGGTTACACCATCCTTTGCGCTGACCCCGGTCACTCTCGCTTGCGGGGGGCGAACTTGGAGGCGGGGTGAAAGATGTCACCGGGTTGGAGGCGTGAGGACTATGACAATCGACGCACGTCGCGTGGCGGTTGTTGTTCACGACCACGGCTTCCGCTGCGTCATGACAATTGTTCCCCGCGGGAAAGGGATGCGAGATTTTGGAAAACTCCGCATAAACGTTCGGAGCCGCCGGAGCAACATCCATCGCCGGCGTGACAGGTGATGCACGCCTGAGTTGTCGCGTCCGCTCCCGGCGTTGCCGGTGTGGCCGGCCTCAGCAGCCGGGCTGGCCCGCCCGCGTTGTGTTCCATGTGGCACGACGTACAGGCATTCAGCGCCACGGTGCCGTAGCTTCCTACGTTCGCCGTCAGCAGCCACTTGGTTTGCCGCCGCCGGGTGAATACTTTCTGTCCACCCGCCAGCAGGTTCACTTGCCCGTTCATTACGCGATTGGGATCATGGCAAGCCAGGCACATTTGCCCGTTGGAACTGTCCTTCGCCAGAAATTTCTGCGCCACGGTATCGACGGCCTGCGCGTGCGGATTGTGGCAGCTGATGCATTCCACATTTCCGTTGATCAGTTTGATCTTCCCCGTCGGGTCGGCCGTTTTCTGTTGCGGCACCAGTGTTGCCACAAGATTCGCGGAGTCTTTCATGGGCAGCACCAGGCTGAAGGGATGCGAGGTGCGTAAGGTTCGTCCCCAGAACGTCCATGTTGTTCATGGAACCTGTCGCCGGGATCGTTCCAAAAACCGCCGTCTGTCCCACGGCCACGGTGCCATCGTGGCAACTCAAGCACAGGCTCGTCGACTTGCCCAGCGTCGGCTGCGTGCTGCCTTGTTGTTGATAGGTGGTGCTCGTGTATGGCGTGTAGGTCTGTGTGGACAGTGTCTGATTCCACAGCGGCGTGTTGCCCCCGATTCCGCTGTGCGGTGCGTGGCAAAACGTGCAACCGAGGCTGCCCTGCACCGTCACCGACGAGCCGCTACCCGGACTGAGATTGTGCATGCCCAGCGCATCGCTCTGGATCGTGGGGGCTTTCACCTGCGCACTCGACCTTGGCCAGAGCAAGCCGGCACACAAGCAGAGCAAGCAACAGTCTTTTTCTTCACTGCGCCCCTCCTCCCGGGTGTGCCGGCAGTCCAAAGTAGTGATACACCTGCACTCGCTTGTTCAGCGAATCCACCACGTAAATCCGATCGTTGCCGTCGATGCGCAATCCCGCCGGCAACTGAAACGCACCCGGTCCCGTCCCCAGTTGCCCAAAGTAATAGAGCAGTTGGCCTTCGCGATTGAACACCTGCACCACGCTCCACATTCCGTCGACGATGTACAGATGCCCCTCGGAATCGATCCCGATTCCCTTTGGCCGGAACATCCCGCCCACTTCATCTCCGATTTTTCCGATGGCGTATTGGAACTCGCCCGCGCGGTCCAGCACCTGCACGCGGAAGTTCATGGCATCCACCACCATCAGATTGGGTCCGTCCAGGTGCAACTCCGTGGGAAAGTTGAACTCGCCGTTGCCGGTACCGTTCTGGCCGATCTTTTTCAACACGCTGCCTTGCATGTCCATCAGGAAAATCTGGTTGCGCAGGGTGTCGCTCACGTAGATTTTCTGCGCCGCCGAATCGACCGCGATGCCCGTCGGCCGTTTGAAGAACCCTTCCCCGTATTTCAGGCTGCCAATCGTTCGCTCGAACTTTCCATTGGCGTCAAAAACGAAAATCTTGCCGGCTTCGGAGTCCGTCACATAAATATTGTCCTGGGCATCGACCGCCACACACTGCGGCGATTTCAGCGGATCCTTGCCATTCTCCAGCCGCGAAATAAACTTGTATTTCTCTTTCGCGAAATCGAAGATGTGCACGCCGTGCGCGCCCGGATCCGTGACGATGATTCGCCCGCGTGAATCCGTGGTGATGCTGTAGGGCCTGACCATGCTGTGGTAGGTCGGCGCTCCCACCACCACATCCACCACTTTTGTCCAGAAGCCTTTCTTCGGCTTCACCTCTTGCTCGGAACTGAAACTGCGCTCGTAGCTCAGTTTCCGGCCGCCATCCAGTAGCAGGTCCGGAATCGCCGGACCTTTCGCATCTTTCTTGGAGTCTTTCTTCGCCGCAGGCAGGCATTACCAGAAGCACGCTAGCCACGCATGCCGCCAGCAATTTCCAACGTACTTTGCGCGTGCTTCCTCAGAAAAAGTTGATCCATCTCGACACGCCCACGAAAAACGAAGAATCCCGGGCCGCGGGAGTGCCCGCAGCGCTGATTCCTTGCGAGAATTGCGTATATCCCGCCAACAGGCTGATCCTCCGGAAGCGGTACTGCAGTTGCGACGCGAATATCTGGGTCTTGTTGTTCGATAGGATCGAGTTGCTCAACGTGCTGCTGACCGTGTGCGAGTAGTTTGCCGAGAGCGTCAACCGCGATGTTGGCGTCAAGGAGAGCCCCGCGCCGTAACTGGTGCCATTGTAAACAATCAAGTATGCGGGCGGCAGTCCGGGCGTAGGCGGCACCGGCTGAAGGCCGTTGCTCGTCAGCACTGATGTTCCGTCCGCTTTTCGAATAGTTCCCGCCGATGCCCATCAGCCTGGTGGAGAGGCTCGAAGAGTAGACCTCAGTATGATTGCTTGTCCCAGGCTGATTCGTAAATCCATTATGGCTCCCATTAAACGCCGCCGTCCACTGCGCCGCGTGCCAGAACCGCCGGTGTATGTTTCCGTTGTAGTTGTAATACGACGTTGTATAGGTGATCAGGTATGATTGCACGTTCTGCGCGTAACTGAACGCTCCCGACGTTTCCCACAAGCCAAAGCGGTGGTAGTAGTTCACGTTCGCGATGAATCCCAGCCCATTGTTTCCCTGCCCGTTGGAGCTTTCGATCACCGAACCGGAAAATGTGAACAGGTTCCACAACCGCCGGCCGTAATTCAACGTGCCGCTGACGTACGTGCCCGTATAGCTGTTTCCCAGATACGCTTGATCATAATAGGTCGCCTGCGCCACGCCCGACAAGTCCTTCGTGAATTGGTAGTTCGCGCCCCCGCCGAATGTCGTCGAGTGCGATCCCGTTCCTAGTTCCACGGGAGGCGCGCCGCTGCCGGTGCCTATCAGGGCCTGATAAAAATATCCGGACAAGTTGCTGATGTAACTTTCGTTTGCGAACAATCCCAGGTTGAGTGTCGGATGGAAGGTGACGGCGGCGGTCTCGGAGTTGGTCGTATAGCTCGAGGTATTGGCATTCTGTCCGATGGTTGATCCAAAATCACTTTTTACGTCGGTGTAGTTGTAGCCTGCAGAGAATGCGCCGTGCCACGGCAGATCGTGCGTTCCGCTAAACCCAAAATCACTGACGCGGGAATTCGAAAAGTCTGTTCCCTGCACTCCGGTCAGAAATTCCGGGAACTGCGTATCGTATTTCGTAAGGTCGTAGTAGCCGATCAAGCGGAAGCCGCCCAGCAGGTACGTGGAGTGGGCGTTGAACGAATGCGTATCTGATCCGGTTTCCTGGTTTGTGCCGTAGATCGTGCCATTGCCGCTCCCCTGCGTGTAATTTACCGACAACGTCGGCCACTTTGGCAGCAACTCGCTCCAGCCCACGCTAAATCCTTGCCCGTTTCCCGACCGTCGTAACATTTGGCTGTCCGATTACCCCGAATGTTCCCGTGCTGTCGTGGTCATATCGATAGCTCGCGTAACCCGGAAAATGACTGCCCGAAAATAAGTTCACTGTCCCGGTTACTCCACTGCTGTCGGTCAGCGACTGGAAACTCGAGTTGGCTCGCGACTGGTTGTAATAGGGGGAAACCGTAAAATTCAGGAAATTCGGATCGTGATACGACCCTGAGAGATTGCCATCGGCTCCGAAATTCAACCCATGGTTGGACGAAATCACGTTGCCATAATTTCCGTTGTAGCCGAACGTCAGCAGGCCGCTGGCGTTCATTCGGAGTTCATTGCCGAGTTGCACCTGGGCGGATGCCCGAGGCGCAGCAGCGAGAATCGTTAGACAGCCCACGCAAATAGCAGCCCATTTCAATTCGTTGTTCCCTGGTCCGGAGTGTTTTGAGCTTGGCTGTCCGCTCGCGAACACACTGTATGAGTGCACAAGACATGCCAATCTGTTCGTTGGTCACACTCGTCTAAGCAGCAGATATAAAGGAGCTTAGTGATGTTGGCGGCGAACGGAGAGCGGTCCATCGAGAGGCCGTTGGGGCATCTCACGCATGGCTCCGTGCTGAATAACTCATCAACTCCATACGCAATTTGTCCGCACAACTCTCCGCCGAATGCGGGCGAGGAAAGCAGGAGACACCACGAGGTTCCTGGCAGGCCAATTCTTCAGAAGGTCGTTTCGCGCGTCGGTGGATGCTCCCGGCATGCTAGAGAATTTCTACTTTCGAATTCGCGCGCAATTGTTTATCCAGATTCGCGCGCAACTTCTCGTACTTGCTCTTTTGCAGGTCGGTGCGCAGCTGCGTTTTCACTTCCTCGTAGCGCAATTTGTGCGCGGGAGAGTGCGCATTCAAACGGATGATGGTGAACGCCTGCTCGATCTGGATCAGCTCGCTCACCTGGCCCGGCTTCATCGCCAGCAGCGCGGCTGTCACTTCCGGTGGCAATTTGTCGCGCTCCACGGCCTTGTGATCGCCCATATTCACGCGGAAATCATCCTCGGAGATTTTCTCTGCCAAAAGCCCAAAACCCTGATAGCTGTTGGTCGCCTTCGCCTGAGTCAGCGCCTCTTGCGCGTGCTTCTTTCCTTCTTTACTTGCTCCGGGCCGGCATTGTGCGGCGGCAAGACCGAGATCGACTGGAAGTTGAATGACTCAGCCACCTGATACTTCGCGGGATTGCTGACGTAGTAGGCCTTGGCTTCCGCCAGGCTCACGGCCGACTTGTCTTGCACTTCCAGTTTTAAGACTTGCTCAATCAGCAGGGAGCGCTGGATCTTTTGCCGCACCATGTTCTTTGATCCGCCCATCTCCACTTGTACAAACTGTTGATAGTCCTCCGCGCTGCTGAATTGTTTACGGAAGTCCGCTTCAGCGCGCTGCAGTTTGTTCCGGCGGTACCGCCAACTTCAGCCGGATCGCGTCCTGATAAACCAGTTCTTCAAAAATAATCATTTCCAAAGCGCCTTGGCGAATCGCGGCCTCTTGCGCTTTGGGAAATCCACTGTGCTGTTTTGCGTAGGGAAAAATCTGGTACATCTCTCGCAGCAGGTCACGGTCTGTCAACACGGCGCCGTTCACTCGGGCGACGGGTTTGTCGTTGACTTGCGTCGGCGACTCGGTCTTGGCTTTTGGCTGGGCTGCGCCGGTGGGCGCGTGCGAAGCTACCTGGGAACTTGCAGTGACTGCGGTGGCCAGTAGTAGAGCGAAAACTACCAGGTACTTCATTTTCTCCCTCAATTCAAAAACTCCAAAAAATAAGGGGAGAGAATCGCTTCTCTCCCCCGTGATTCAACTAGCTCATTGGAAGACGGTCGTTACGCCAAACTGGTTGTTCGCTTCGTTGGCCTCGCCAAAGTGGCACTGGCGGCAGAATTGAGTGGTCGAAGGTGCGTTCAGGTTGGTGTACGCTGCTGATGTTCGGGTTGTAGGGTCCATTGATGAAGAAGTACGTGGCGTAGTATTTCCCGCCGCCATCCCCCTTGATTGGGCTCTTCGCCGTCGATGCGTACACGTTCATCACGTGCTGGTTGTGGCAGGTGGTGCAAAGTACGTACGGCTTGACCTGCTGCATTGACGCCGTAGGGATTGCTCCAAGTTCCCGGCGCCAAAGCTGGCCAGCCGTAGTTCTGAACGAACTTGTCGTAATTGCTTCCCGGAGTGACCGTGAAAACGCCGCCACTGAATACCAGACCATTCGCCGTGCTCGCCCGGATCGTTGCCTGCACGCCCACCGGGTGATCGTTGTTGTAGTTGCCACCCGTTGAGGAGCCCACGCCCGTGGTTCCATCTTTGCCCAACAACGTGGGGATAGGACTATTCCGTAGACAGTGTTCGTCAGAAGACCAACCTTTTGTTCATATAGCTGGTTCGTCATCATGTTATTCGGCGTCACGTTGCCGTCATGGCAACTGAGGCAAAGAAGGATTCCGCCCACTTCCGGCGTGGCCGCTGTCAGAGTCGATGGCAACACTTCCACGAAGCCGCCGTCATCACCGAACGCAATCGTTGCGCCGTACAGAGGGCTGGCATCCTGTCCCCATAAGGCATAGTCGCCAGTGTCAGGTGCATAGTGCGCTTGGCCCGAACCGAACGCGCGCCGCTGTGCGGTTGGTGGCAGCCCGCGCATCCGCGACCGCCGTTGTTGTGGGCGCCGAGGACGTCGCCTTGGGGGGTCCAAGACTGCCCCATCGCCAATCCCGCGCTCAATAGTGCGTATACCCCTAGCAGAATTACTCTCTTCATAAAGTCTAAAACCTCCATTTGTCTAGCTGCGCGTTTCGTCCACTTCGAATATCTGAGGCCAAGTGCGGGCCTATCTTCTGGTACCTAAGTGCAAACGGTGTGCCGAACCGACCCCATGTGACAAGTACGTAACATCTGTGACCTAAAATGTTTGCAGCATGGAAGTTAGGCACCAAGATGATGTGATATGCGACGCTGCAAGTCCATCTCAGCAACGGCTTTTCTGCGCGATATACCCCAGCGGTGATGAAAAATCACTCAAGTAAGTGCTGTGAAATTAATGTGTTGTGGGTCACAAAGGGGATGTGATGTACGACACAATGACCACTGAAAATACGCGGCAATCCGGAGGCCGCCGCGTCGCCGGAGCACACCAGGGACCAACGGTCTATTGCTGTTGATGAGCTGTCGGGGCTGCAGGAGCACTTGGCGCTGCTGGTTCCGCTTTTACAATTGCGCCCTTCAACCGTTCCGCTTCTCTCTGCTTCTTCAATTGCTTCCGCTTGCGCTTCGGTTACATAGAGAAATTGCTGCGCGCGTCCGGGGAATATTTCCGTCGTGAAAACTCGGTTGTTTTTGTCGATGGTTATGCCGACGAGTCCTTGAAACTGGCCCGGAAGTAGCCCGTGTCCTCCCAGGGCAATCAACAACTGGCCTTCACGGTTGAACACTTGAACGCGATCCTGCATCCCGTCCGCCACCCAGATGTGCCCGTCGCTGTCGACAGCGACGCCCTTCGGCCTTCCGAAGTAACCGGGACCGTCGCCTTCTTTACCAAATGTGCTGATCAGTTTGCCGTCCGCGTCAAAGATCTCGATCCGGTTGTTCCAGGTATCTGCCACATACAGATTGCCCTCGCCGTCAACTGCCACGCCCGCAGGCTTTGCGAAATCACCCGGTTCCGTCAGTTCGTGTTTGTGCCCCGCAGTGCCCATCTTACGGATCAACTTGAAACTGTCCGCATCATAGACCAGCACCTGGTCGAGCTCCAGGTCCGTCACGTACAAAAGCCGGTTCTGCGTATCAATCGCCAATCCACCGGGACTAACCATTCCTTCGGTAATGACGTCTTCGGCCTTGTGCTCTTTATTGAACACCAGAACATGCCGCAGCCCGGGGTCGGACACGAACAGCCGGTCATTGTCGTCCATCGCCAATCCGATGATTCGCATGAAGTGCGCATGCACGCCGTTCTTGATCAATTCCACGGCTCGCGTATCCGTATTGAAAATGAAAATGGCGCCGACCCTCTGGTCGGCGACGTACAGGTTTCCCTTTGAGTCCACCGCCGACCCATACGGCTCCAAAAGCGAAAACGGCAGCTTGTAGACTTCCTCCTCTGTCTGTGTCCCTGCCAGCCGATCCATCCAACCGGACTTTTTGCTAACGTTTCCTTTTATGTTGCGCTGCACCTTGTCCGACGCATACCAAGCCTGATAGCGAATTCGCGGAATCGCCGGCGGGTTCGGCCAGACGATACTGGAGTAGTCCACGACCTTCGGTTTGCTTTGTTCCGCAGATGACGTGGACTTCTTCTTTTTTTGGTCTGCATACACAGCAGTTAGCGGCGCCCACAGAAACCCCAGCACTAGCGCCATCGCCGCGATTGTCCGTCCGTCCCGCATCCAGTTTGTGCGCGTTCCAACCATCTTTAGTCTCCTCATTCGTTCCGTCCTCACCTGGTCTTCATATCGGTGTGGCAACTCCCGCAGAACGCCATGTTGTTTGCCTGGTCCTTCACCAGCAGACCGGTCTTCGCTGACGCGTGCGGTTGGTGACACGACAGACACGTCAAAGTCGCCAGAGTCTTTGTTACGTTGGTGGGATCTGCGACGTCCGACACCGGATGTCCCGCCGTTGGATGCCCTCTCCCGTATTTCAATGGCAGCACCACAACCTGGTTTTTCTTATAGTAGTCGTCGGGCAGTTCCGACTTTCCCGGCAAAGATCTTAAAGGTACCGGTCGCCTGGTTTTGCTGCGGAACCGCGTCCGGCCCGTGGCACTCCAGACAAAGCGCATTCCCTTTCGCTCTCAACAACTTCTCGTTGTCTCCCCCGTGCGGTTCGTGGCAGGTTCCGCAACCCTGCACAAGCGCTGGTTGGTGGTGAACGGCCTTTTTCTGCAATTCCGCGATATCAGCGTGGCAAGCCAGGCAGGTGGTCACCCCGTCGGTCTTCGGCAACCCTGGTTTCTTGCTGGCGTGAGGCGAATGGCAATCGGTGCAATCGCCTATCGCGCCGGGATGCTGCACTTTCGCGCTCTCGATTTGTTTGGCCTTGTCGTCGTGGCACGTAACGCAAAGGGATTTGGCGTCCGCCTGCGTGAGTACCACTTTCCCGTTCTTCGCGGCCGTGTGGCACACTTCGCATTGCTTGTCCGCAAACGGCGGATGCGGATATTTCGCCACGAGCTTCGGCAGTTTTGACTGATGAGGGTCATGGCACTCAATGCAGTTTGCCGAGCCGAACGGCTGGTCGCGGTGCGCTTTCTGCAGGCCTGCGTCTTTGGGATCGTGGCAATCCACGCAAAGAGCCGGCGGCGCCTTCGTCAAGTGATAATCAAATTCCGGGTTGCCGCGCTCGCCGGTTTTGTGCGTTACATGGCAAGTCTCGCAACCCATGTCCAACGCGGTGTGACGGCTTCCTTTTTCGGGCACATTCAAACCCGTGGTGTGACAGCCCAGGCAAAGATTTTCTTTCTGATCCCCGGCCGTCGCTTTCACCAACTGAAACTTGTTGTCGGATTGATGTGGATCGTGGCACTTCAGGCAATCGCGCACCGCCGGTTTGTGGACGGTGCCCTTGATGTCGGCGGCGTTTTTGTCGGCGTGGCAGGTCAAGCACAAGCTATACGGCGTGGTCGTCACCAACTTCACGCGCGTTACATCCTTGTTGACGCGCACTTCATGGCAACTGGTGCATCCCGCCGAGACCGCGGTGTGAACGAATTTCCCTTTCGCCTTTTCTGCATGGCATTCCAGGCACTGTGCCGACGTGGCATTCTTTTCCAGCGGCACGGGATGGATATCCGCGCGCAGCGTCAGCACCGCAACGAAGAAAATCGCAGCCAGACTGAGCAGTATTATTCGTGAAGATCGTGGCGAGATGACTAGATGCATTCCCATCCGATTGGCCTCTGTGGCAGCAAGTGACTCCCCATCAGAATGGTCTGACGGAGCGCTTCCTTCTCGCTCTGCGAGTCCTGCTCTGCCGCCAGAACCAGCGCGGTTGTGAGCGCCACGGCCAATAAAAGGAACCCGACGATATAGGCGACTCGGTGGGAGCGATTTGTGATGTTCACCGTCATGCTTTTCCCCGATTTGGCACTTGCCGGTGCTTCCGTGTAGCAGGTCCAAGTGCACGAAAACTGCGAAACCCCGGCGGACACAACGAGCCTCAAAGCGAGCAACCCGCTGGTTCGGGGGCCCGAATTCCGTAGGTATTAAATGCACCCGGTATGCCGCGAACCGAGAACAGGACTAAAACTGACCACTGCACGACTAACCGTTTATATAACAATAACCTACAGCTTATGAGAATTGTGACGACGAGCGTGCTTGGCTCTGCCGGCTGAACGTTCCCTGCGTGATATACCCCAGCTTGTGACGGCAAATCACACAAAACCCACCTCTTTCATCTTCTGCTCTTTGCCGATAACCGCCTTCGCCGCACCTTTGCCTTGTTACCGTCTCCTCGATTCGTGGTCTGCGTCGAAATCCTGTAGACTGGTTATTGCTGCTGATCTTCCCGGCCCTGCAGCCACTCGTTGGAGGAATATTGCGTTTGACCTTTGCTCTGCTTTCTCTTGCCGCCTGCATGTTCGCTGCGGCGTCATTGCCGACCAGTGGAGCATCGCCGGCCGATTCCCCCGATGCTAATGTTCATCGCCTCCGCCTGTATCACATGCACACAGGCGAACGCATTGACATCGTTTACCGGCGCGGCGACACCTTCCTTCCGGAAGCCGAAGAACAACTCGATTATTTCCTTCGCGATCATCGCACAGGAGAGGTAAAGCACTACGATCCGCGCGTATTCGACATCCTGTCGGATCTGGCGGCGTCAGTCGGTCATCCCGGAGCGGAAATTCAGATTATCTGCGGTTACAGGACTTCCTGGAGCAACGAGTTCCTTCGCGCCCGCTCTTCGGGTGTCGCTAGGAGCAGCCTGCACATGCAAGCACACGCCATCGATATTCGTATCCCCGGCGTTGATACTCTCACGCTGCGGAATGCCGCATTGCGGCTCGGCCGAGGCGGTGTGGGCTACTATCCACGGTCCGGTTTCGTCCACGTAGACACAGGCCGCGTGCGCACCTGGTGTTACGGCTGCACTTCCTCGCAGAACTAGAAGCCTATCGTTACTTCCTCACTTCTTTGTTTCTTTACTTCCGTAAGCATCCGCGATCAGTTTTTCCAATTTTTTGTCAAAGCCGTAAATATCCTGGAAGAATTCCGCGGTGTCGCCCTCGGGAACTACTGCCGTCCCGTAAACGATTAGCACCGGGATGGCATTGATCAGATTCACTTGCTGTTCTTTTTGCGCCTTGAACGCTGCGTCGATTCGTTCGCGCGTCCAGCCAGGATTGTTGCGCAACACCCATTCCGCAAGCGCTGCCGGATTTTCCACGCGGATACACCCGTGACTGAAATCCCGCCGGCTCTTTGCAAACAGGCTCTGCGAAGGCGTGGAATGCAGATAGACATTGTTGCTATTCGGAAAAATAAACTTGATGAGACCCAGGGCGTTCTTCGGGCCGGGTTTCTGCCGCACCATCAGCTTTCCCGCGCGCAACTGCGCCAGCACGTCCTCGCTCACCACGCCATCCGTTACCACCTGACCGGAATACGTAGCCACCTCATAGTTGTTTTTTGTCAGGTACTCGGGGTCCTTCGCGATTTTGGGCACAATCTCGTTGCGCAGAATACTGGGCGGAACATTCCAGTACGGCCAAAACACCAAGTATTTCATGTCCTGTTCCATCACCGGCGTCTCGGTGCGCATCGCTTTCCCCACAACCACGGGCATCATCAGCGTCGGATTTCCGTCTTTGTCATACGCGCGCAGCAGGAACTCAGGAATATTCACGACAACCGGGGGTTGCTGAAAACTGTGTGGAAGCCAACGCCAGCGCTCCAGCGTGAGTTGCAATTGCCGCACGCGGAAGCTCAAAGGGCGATTCAATTCGTCAATTGTCTGCTGGCCAAGCCTGCCGTCGGTTTCCAATCCGTGCCGCCCCTGGAAGCGCTTCGCTGCCTCGACGATCTCTCCCTGATACGCTTGCGAATCCTGCGGCAAGTTCGCCGTCGCTGGCAGATCCCCTAAAAACTTCAACCGCGCGGCCAGTTTTCCTAAAGCTTCGTAATTCTGACCCGGGTCGACCGGTTTCTTTACGGTGGGCAGCGGATCCGGCACTTCGTCTTTCGCCAGCTGCAGGTATTTGTGGAGCGCTCCCAGTGTTCTGCGATAGCCCGGAAATGGCGGCTCCACTTCCTGCAAAGCGTCCTTTACGCTTGCAGCGGGAATCACCTGCCGGTGTAAGAACTCCGCCAGATCATATTTATGGACCTCGGGATCAAAATCGCGATGTAGGATCTTTGGATCGACCATTCCCAAGTGCAGATCAGAGATGTAGCGCATCGCGGAAACCGTCAGCGCAACATCAAACTTCACCCGCGTGGATTCATCCGGGACTGCCGCGCCATCCAGTGACTTGATCCTTTCGTTCCAGCGGCCGCCGTCGTAATCCCTGCTGTCCAGCCCCTTCTCCTCGGCGTCGTCCAGAATCGCAATCAATTCCCGCGCCTGAGCTGTGGGTTTCCCTCCGTGAGTCCAGGCCAGCCCGTAGCTGCTGGATTCGTAGAACTCTTTCACCCACTTCCCATAATCGGAGAAATCCGGCCACTGCAAATCGGCCAGCCGGTCGCTGTCCACGATTGTGCGCAACTGTTGCTGGCCACTGGGGCTGAGGGGTTCTGCTACGGACTGTTTCGCCGCGGTTGCGGCAGGATTTCCTGGCGTGCTACCCGGCGAACATCCCGCCGCGAAGAGACATACCAAACAAATAACTATTGTGCGTATTTTGTTTTTCATTTCCCTGCCTGGCCGGCTAGCCTTCCACCCGCAAAACTGCAGCCCCCGAGATGGCATCGTTTTTCAAAGTGTTCAGGGCTACATTCGCTTCCGCCAGCGCAAATACCTGCACCCGCGTCCGAATCGGAATCTTCGCCGCGATCCGCAAAAACTCTTCGCCGTCCCGCCGGGTGTTGTTGGCGACGCTGCGAATCATGCGCTCTTGATACAGCAAGTCGTAGGAAAACGCTGGGATCGTACTCATGTGGATTCCACCGAGAACCAGTCGCCCGCCTTTGCGCAAAGCTTTCAGCGCTGCCGGTACAATCTCTCCCGCTGGAGCAAACACAATCGCCGCGTCCAATTCTTGTGGAGGCGGTTCCAGCGTTCCGCCGGCCCATTTTGCTCCCAGGTCCATAGCCAGTTTCTGGTGTCTTTCATCGCGAGTCGACGCATACACTTCGACCCCCCAATGCCGCGCCACCTGAATCGCGATGTGTGCCGCCGCCCCGAAGCCGTAAAACCCCAGATTCTCTCCCGTGGAGATCGCGCTCATCCGAAGGCATCTGTAGCCGATGATTCCCGCGCACATGAGCGGCGCCACCTGATCGTCGGCAAACTCGTCAGGAATCGCGTAAATGAAATCTTCCGGCGCAACTGCGTATTCCGCATAGCCGCCGTCCACTGTATAACCTGTGAACTGGGGCTCGTCGCAAAGATTCTCCTCACCGCGATGGCAGTACGCGCAGGTGCCATCCGTTTTATGCAGCCAGGCGATGCCTACGCGTTTCCCCACAGGAAAGCGTTTTGCCTGGGGACCGAGTTTTTCGATCGTTCCCACAACCTGGTGGCCGGGAATCAGCGGCGATTTTTTCGGAGGAAGTTCGCCCTCGATCACGTGCAGGTCGGTGCGGCAAACGCCACACAGTTTCACGCGCACGAGCACTTCTCCAAGGCCCGGTTCTGGCCTTTCCATATCCTTAAGTCGAAGGGGATTTGTTTCGATCCGGCCGGTCGCGCTTAGGATACACGCTATCATGTTAGGCCTCGACTCCAATATCCTAAGCGCGAATCAAGTAGGCGGCCAACACACGTAGTGCTGATAAGATACCGCAAACCGGGCGGGGATTAAAGGCTCGTCCACTGATTTTCACCACTGATCGTGTTCTTCGAAACGGCTTGTTCTGGGGCCAGCGCGATCCCGCAAACCACTGTTTGGATAAAGAGAAAAAGCCCACAGCGCGATGATAAAAAGTCCCTTAAGATTTGCTTCATTCTTTTGCCCCGCGGCGTCCGCGGCGCGCCTCGTCCCCGCCTCGGCTTGCTTTCCTCTCGCCGAAACCCTAACCTGACAGGTCTATGCCTGACCTCTCCCCAGCAATGCTCATGACAGGTTTCATCTCCTATGTGGTTTTCCTTTTCTCCACTACATGCCACGAGGCAGCGCACGCGTTCGTCGCGAAAATGGGCGGAGACACCACCGCCGCGCTTGGCGGACAAGTTTCCCTCAATCCAATTCCCCACATCCGCAGATCTCCCTTCGGCATGGTGGTCATTCCCATCGTCAGTTTCCTCTTCTCTGGCGGAATGATCGGCTGGGCTAGCGCACCATATGACCCCCTCTGGGAGCGCCGCCATCCTCACCGCTCAGCATGGATGGCCCTGGGAGGACCCGCCGCCAACTTTTCTCTCATGCTCCTCGCGGCCCTGGGTATTCATGTCGGCCGTATCTTCCATTTTTTTCACAGCGACCCCGTGACCGGTGCTCCCAATCTTCTCTTAGTTGTTCTCGAGATCACTTTCATGTTGAATCTGCTTCTGGGCACGTTCAATCTTCTTCCTGTTCCCCCTCTAGACGGCAGCACTGCCATAATGCTTCTGATGAGCGAGAACCGCGCGCAGAGTTATCTCGACTGGATCCGCGGCAACAATTACGGCATGGCCGGGCTGCTCGTGGGCCTGCTGGTTTTTCGCGAGGTTTTTCCTTACGTGCAAAACTTCGTTCTGCACCTGCTCTTCTGACCGTTTCCGTATCGCGAATTGCCTTGCCCCGATCCGGCACACTGTCGCTTTCTTTTGTCTACTCTCCGCACATCGGCGTCACTCGTACCGTAAGGCGATCATCGGATCCACGCGCATCGCCCGCCGCGCCGGGATATAGCTGGCCAGCATTGCGACGAACGTCAAAAGCAGCGCAACGCTGACAAACGTAAAGTGGTCCATCGAGTTCACTCCGAAGAGAAGACTACGCATCAGCCGCGTCAGCGCCATCGCTACCGTGATTCCGATGCCCAACCCGATCAGGGTCAACTTCGTCCCCCGTCCGAGGATCAGGCCCAGGATGTCTCGCCGGCCTGCTCCCAGCGCCAAACGGACTCCGATCTCTTGCGTGCGTTGCGAAACCGAGCGTGCCAGAACGCCATAAGTACCAACGGCGGCGAGAAGCAACGTCAATCCGGCGAGAATTCCCATAGTGACCCACGGCGTTCGCGATAGGAATCTTTCGCTTGCTCCATACCGCCAAGTTTCAGCAGCGCCACGCGCCGCGCTTCCTCCGGCGACATGCCGGCACGCAGATTGTCCGCCATGTGCATTTCGAGATGCGAGGCAAGCTCATCGCGAAGTTCGCGCTCGAGTCGTTCCCTACGAAACAAGCTGCGAACGCGGTGAAAGCAGGAGCGAAGAATCCTCATCGTTGTGCCTCACTCGAACCTCAGTGCGACCATCGGATCGACGCGGGATGCGCGCCGCGCTGGCAGCCAACTCACCAACAATGCTGCCAGGACGAGGCCCGCAGCAACCGCGATATAGGTGAGTGGATCAGTCGCGCTTACCTCATACAGCTCGGTTTTGAAAACACGCGCAAGCACGAAAGACGCAACACCCCCGGCAGCGAGCCCCGTGACAACCAGCCGGAAGCCCTGACGCAAGACCATGCAGCGAATATCTGTGGCGGAGGCGCCAAGCGCGATGCGCACTCCGATTTCCTGAGTGCGCTGCACCACGGTGTATCGAACCAGAGCGAACAGACCAATGGCGGAGAGCGTCACCCCGAGCATCGCGAAGAAGCTGAGCAGGTCGATCGCCGAGCGCCGCGGTCCCAGAGAAGCAGCAATGCGCTGCTCCATCGTCTGAAGATCAAAAACAGGCTGCGCTGGATCAGCTTCTCGCACGGCGGCGGGAATGGTGACCGCCAACGTGACGGGATTCCCACTGGTGCGTGCGACCAAAAATGTGGCCGCCGGACCCGTCCCGTAGATATCGGGATTCCCCACTTGAAAGAGCGGATAGTAGTAAACACCCTTGCCGGCACCGATGATACCTTCCGTATCCGACTCCGCGCCCACCAGCCGTGTGCGCCGCACGGACGCGACGACACCAACAATCGTGGCCCAAGGGTCGCTGTCGTTGCGGCGCATGCGCTGGCCCACTGCATCGCCATTCGGCCAATATTGCCGCGCAAGATTCTCGTCGATGACCACAACCGCTTGCGAGCCGATGCGGTCTTGCTCCATGAACGACCGCCCCTGCTTTACCGCGATACCCATCGCAGCAAAATAATCGGGCGTGACGCAGGCAATTCCGCCATGAAAGCCCGGATCACCCGCCGGAACCTGCCGACCCTCGATGGCGAAGGACGCGGTCGCTCCCGCGCCGCTAAACGGCAGCGGGTATCCCGCAGCTACGGAAGCAACGCCCGGGAGACTCGACAATCGCTCTAGAACATTGCGAAAGAATGTGACTTGTTTCTCCGGAGTGCCGTAGACATTCCCGGGCAGCGTAAGCGCGCCAGTCATCACGCCACGAGCCCGGAACCCAACGTCGGCTTGCTGAATTCTGGCGAGACTCTTCAGCAACAAGCCCGCTCCAACCAACAACACCAGCGCCATTGCGAACTGCCCACTGACGAGGACATTCCGGAATCTCCGGCTTGCAAGTGAATTAGTGCTGGTCCCTCTCCCCGATTTCAAATTGCTTTGCGGGTCGATTCGTGAAGACTGGAGCGCGGGAACCACGCCGATCACGAGCACCGAAACGGCTGCAACAGCGGCCGCAAAGAAAAAAACGTAAGCGTCCATTCCACTGGGCATCGCAGAAGAAAGGCTTGCCGACGCGAAAGCTCGCAAAAACCCCAGCGACAGCCAGCCGATGAAGAGCCCCAGCAGCAATCCAAACGTGGCAAGGAGTCCGCTCTCTGCCAGTGTTTGTCGAATCAAACGTGATGACGAGGCGCCGAGGGCACTGCGAACGGCAAATTCCCTGACCCGGCTGGAAGCCCGGGCTAAGAGAAGGCCGCCGACATTCGCGCAAGCGATCAGAAGCACCACGCCGACAGCACCCAGTAAAATCAACAACGGAGCGCGAAGATCACCGTAGAGAAATTCCGCCAGCGGAACCGCGAACATGGCCCAACCCGAATCTCTGGCAAATCCCGATGACGGATCTTGCAGCACGCGATTGGTCAGCACATGCAAGTACGCCGCAGCCTGGCCGAAAGAAACACCTGATTTTAGCTTCGCGACCGCGAAGTAATTTTCGTTAGAGCGATTGTCTGGGGCGAAATCTTCCCGGGAAAGAGCGATCGGAACCCAGAGATCGGTCGGGTTCGGAAATTGAAAATCGGGCCCCATTACGCCGACCACGCGATAGGGCGTCTGATTCAGCGCGATGGTGCGGCCGACAATATTTCGATCGGAACCAAATTGAGCTTTCCACATGCCATATGAAAGAGCGACTTCGCGCGCAGCGTTGGGCTGGTCTTCCTCCGGGAGAAAGACGCGGCCCAGAAACGGCTCGGCATCAAATACGTCAAACCATTGCCAGGACACTTTGGAGGCAACGACGCGGCGCGGCACGGAATCCAGAATAATGTTGAAGTCAGCCGGAGTCTGCAAAGCGGCGGTAGAGAAAATGTCCGTCGCATTTTGGATGTCCCGGAAATCCGTGCCGGAAAGAAAGATGCTGCGGATATTTAGCGCCTCGTAACGAACGCGCACTGCCATCACACGGTCTGCGTGAGGAATGCCAACCGGATGCAACAAAATACCGTTAACAGCTGCGAAGATCGCAGCATTCGCGCCGATGCCGAGCGCAAGGTCAACACCGCAACCGCGGTAAATGCCGGATTCTTTGCGCAGCATCCGCAGGCCGAAACGCAAATCCTGCCAAGAGTTTCCAGCAGAGGCAGACCACGCCGCTCGCGATAGGACTCTTTCGCTTGCTCCATGCCGCCAAGTTGCATCAGCGCCACGCGCCGTGCTTCCTCCGGCAACAAGCCGGCGCGCAGATTGTCCGCGATGTGCATTTCGAGATGCGAGGCAAGCTCGTCGCGAAATTCGCGCTCGAGCTGCTCCTTGCGGAACAAGCTGCGCAAGCGGTGAAAACAGGAGCGAATCATCCTCATCGTTGTGCCTCACTCGTACCGTAGCGCAATCATTGGATCAACCCGTGTGGCCCGTCGCGCTGGAACGAAGCACGCCAGAAACGTGACCACCGCGAGCACCAGGCACACCGCCAGAAAAATAAATGGATCTGTGGGGCGAACTCCAAACAGAAGGCTCTGCAGATATCGCGTGACTCCGATGGCGATCAGTATCCCACCCAACGCGCCAACGAAGACCAGCAGGAATCCGCGTCCGACAACCATGCGCAGGACATCGCGTTGTTGCGCGCCCAGCGCCGTGCGAATGCCGATCTCTCTCGTGCGCCGTGCCACTTCGTAAGACACCAGGCCATAGAGCCCGATGCAGGCAAGCGTCAGCGCCAGAAGTCCGAACAGCGAAGAAAAACGCGCCAGCAGTCGCTCGTTGAACATCAGCCGATCGATGGCCTGCGATTGCGTGCGCACATCGAAAATGGGCAGCTCGCTGTCCAGATCATTGACGATGCGCCGGACCGCTGGAATCAGCGCACCGGGCGAAGGTCCCGTGCGTAACGTAAAGTGGGCCTGGCCCTCGGTCAGGGGAATATAGGCCGTCGGCACGACAGTCTTCCGCAGATCGTCATACTTTGCATCCGCGACGATGCCGACGATTTCCCGCTGAGGATCCCGGAGGTCCTTATCACCGGTTCCTCCAAAATGCACACCAATCGGTTGTCTGCCTCCGAGGAATTCACGCACGAAAGCCTCATTGACAATGGCAACGGATCGCCCGGAATGGAAGTCAGGCGGCCGCAGCGTGCGGCCCTGCATCAGTGGAATCCGCATGGTCTCGAAAAATTCAGGTCCGACGCCCAGCATATTTGTTTCGACCGTTGATTTGTCGCCGTGCCCTTCGATGTGAACGTTAGAAGTCCATAGACCATTGTCCAGCAACACATCCGACGAATAGCTGGCCGAAACTACACCTGGCAGCGCCGCAAGCCTCCGCTCGAGTTCGTCGTAGAGGTTGCCAATTTTCTCGTCCTTGTAGCCCGCCAGCGCCGGATCAATCCCGAACAGTAAGATGTTGCGGGTGTCGAACCCCGCGTCGACGTTTCTCAGATTATTCACCGTGCGGACCATCAAACCCGCGCCAATCAACGCGACGACAGACAGCGCAACTTGCGCAACCACCAGCCAGCTGCCAAGTGCCAAGCGCCGGCCCGCGTGCGATTCGCCAGAAACGCTACCGGAATTTTCCTTTAGAACTGGCGTGACATTTACGCGTGTGCCGCTAAACGCTGGCGCCAGACCAAAAACAATCCCCGTCAAAAGGCTCACCGTAACGGTCAAGACCAGCACCGGCGCATCCGGCCGCAAATCAATTTGCAGCGGTGAATACCAATTCGCCGCAAGAAACGCTGCCAGTGCTCTTGCGCCCCAATAAGCGACCAGCACACCGAGCGCACCACCACAGAGCGAGAGAACCACGCTCTCGGTCAAAAGTTGCTGAATCACCCGCCCTCGCCCCGCGCCCAATGCAAGCCGCACTGCCACTTCTTTTTTACGCGCCGCAGCTCGCGCGAGCATCAAGCCCGCCACGTTGCTGCAAGCGATCATCAGCACAATGCCGACTGCGGCCATCAAAATATACAGGGGCTCCGCAAAACTCTCCCGAATCCCCACCAGCCCCTTTTCCGCTGGCAGAAGAGAGACTTCCGGGTTGTCCGCATCTTTCAACGCAGGCTTCTCGCCGTGCACAACTTCATTGCGGAACAGCAGGCTCACTGGCGACTGCGCTTTGGCCCTTGGCATCTTCGGTTTCAGGCGAGCCACGATGGTGAGCCACCAATTGCTGGCATCTTCTGTTCCGCGACCCCAATGGAGTCCCAAAGGAACAAGCTCGGTGAGGGGTAGCCAAAGGTCGATTGATTTACCGGGCGTCATTCTCGTGAACCGCGGATCCGTAACGCCGACAATGGTGTGGGTAATACCGTTGAGCCGTATCGTTCTGCCGATGGCTGCCGTCGAGCCTCCAAATGCGCTTTGCCAGTACCGATAGTTCAGCACCACCACCGGTTCTGCCCCCGGTTTCTCATCCGCCGGCTCAATCACTCGCCCAAGTGCGGGCGACACGCCAAGCGTTTGGAAGTAATCGCCAGAGACGAGTTCGCCGCGCGCGATGCTCGCTGCGCCATTTCCGCTTAGGTCCAGTTGTCCGGGCCCCGCAAAGGCCGTGGCGCTGGAAAAGACATCTGCTCGCGCGCGAATCTCCTTGAACATCGGATAGGAAAACGAACAGCCTGCCGAGAGCGTTCCGTTCCACTCCGTGCGATGACAATCGCCGAAACTGCTGCTGCCAATCTCCTGCGGCCGATTGTGCGCCGACCATCGCAGGACCACTAGTTCTTGCGGGTTACGTACCGGCATCGACTGCAGCATGACGGCGTTCAGCACGCTGAAGATCGCCGTGGTTGCTCCGATGCCCAGGGCCAACGTCAATACGGCTACCGCAGTGAATCCAGGATCTTTTGCCAGCATCCGGAGGGTGAACCGGAGGTCGTGGAGAAGACTTTCCAGAAACGGAAAGCCGCGCCTGTCGCGGATGGACTCTTTCGTTTGTTCCATGCCGCCTAGCTTCATCAGTGCCGCGCGCCGCGCTTCCTCCGGAGACATGCCCGCGCGCAGGTTGTCCGCGATGTGCATCTCGAGGTGCGCCGCAAGTTCGTCGCTCAGGTCGCGGTCGAGCTCTTCCTGACGAAACAAGTTGCGCAAGTGGTGAATCAAGGAACGAACCGTCTTCATCGTTACACCTCACTCGTATCGCAGCGCCTCAAGAGGATCCACTTTTGTCGCTCGCCGCGCGGGAATCCAGCATGCCAAGCCTCCGACAACCAGGATCAGCACCACCGCTCCCGCAAAAGTCCACGGATCGCTCGGCGTTACGCCGTACAATTCGCTTGCTATCACGCGCGTCGCTGCTAGCGCTCCCAAAACGCCGATGGCGCTGCCCAACGCCACCAGGCTCAGCCCCTGCCACAGAACCATTCGCAGCACTTCCGTCCACCCCGCACCCAACGCCATGCGCACGCCAAACTCCTTCGTTCGCCGTGCCACGGAATACGACACCACGCCATAAACTCCAATCAGTGCCAGCGCCAAGCCAATCCCGGCGAACACACCAAGCAGCGACATGTGCATGCGCTGGTCTCCCACGGTGTCCGCGATGGTCCTCGTCAACGTGGTTACGTTTGTTAATGGCTGATCCGGGAAGCTCGCCCAAATGCGCCGTGAGATTGTGCCCGCCAGCGCATCGGGATTCACCTGCGTGCGCACAATCAAGTGCTGCGAACCAATTCCCCACTGAAACAGCGCGGGATAGTACTCCGGTTCCGGCTCACTCTGCACGTCCAGATCTCGAATGTCCGCCACCACACCGACGATTTCGTTCCATTCGGGATTTCCCTGGGCGTCTGTCGAAATACTCATTCGTTTTCCGACAACGTCCAGGCTGCCCCAGAATTTCTTGGCCATGGATTCATTCACGAGCATGACTTTTTGTGTGCTCGTCGAGTCTCGTTCTTCGAATTCCCGCCCGCGGACCAGCGGAACGCCCAGCATTCGGAAATAGCCAGGTGACACTTGCCGCAATACTACTCCCTGAGTGACCTGCTCATTTTCCGGAAGCGCGCCCTCTAACTTCATGCCCGCATGGGAGGCTCGCAGGCCGTTCAGCACTCCGTGGTCTGCTGCCACGACATCGGCGACTCCGGGAAGTTGCCGCACCTCCGCCAATATTTCCTTTAGCCGGGAAATCTGTCCGGTTTTGTTTTCTTCTTTTTCTTTTTCGCTCAGAGTCTGCAGCTGGGGCAAATCGAACGTCAGCAGGTGATCCGTATGGAAGCCGGGATTCTGGTGCAGCAAATGAGCGAGTGTCTGCATCAACAGCGTCGAGCCGATCAGCAGGATGAATGCCAGCGCCACCTCAACGACGACGAGCGCATTGCCAAAGCGCGAGCCGCCTTTAACGCCGCCTCCACTCCCATCCCTTAGAAGGTCATTCGGCGTCATTCGTGCCGCGCGCCGGGCTGGCGCCAAGCCGCACACGACGCCGGATAAGAGAGAGCTTCCCAGGGCGAACCACAGCAGCGTCGCGTCCGTCGATACTTCGTTTAAGCGTGCTGTGTCGCTCGGCGCGACCGCCCGAAAAAGGTGTAGACCGGCCATGGCCAACACGATCCCTGCCACGCCGCCCAACAATGCCAGCAGGCAGCTCTCTACCAGTGCCTGCCGGTGAAGCCGCCACGACGACGCACCCAGCGCGGCCCGCATGGCCATTTCGCGGTGCCTTCCCCAACCGCGCGCAAGGAACAAGCTCGTCAAATTCGCGCAAGCGATCAACAGCACAAAAGTCGCCGCCGCCAACAAAACCAGGTAGCTCTGCCGCGCGTCCTGCACTCGGCTGTCGAGAAGCGTTTCGGCCAACAACTTGTAGTCTCCCGCGAGCTGCGGCTTTTCTTTAGCCAGCCGGCTTTCCAGTCGCGGCGCCATGATGCCCAGTTCCGCTTGGAGCCTCTCCAGTTTCAGGTCATTCCGCAATCTTCCGAACACCCCCAACATAAAGAACGTCGGATTCTCCTGGACGTCCGCGGTCAAAGCGAGAGGCGTCCAAACTTCTGCGTCCTCCGGAAACGCAAACCCCTTCTCCGTCACGCCGACTACCGTATAGACCTGATTGTCGAGGGTCATCGGTCGCCCGATTACTGCGGGGTCCTTTGCGAAACGCGTGCGCCACAGGGTATCGCTGATCACCACCACCCGATTCTGATCTGTCTTCAGGTCATCGCGCAGCAACCGTCCCTGCTCCGCCTTGGCGCCCAACAATTCAAAAAATCCGTCGGACACACTGGCGATCTTCAGCACCGCCGGCTGGCTCGCCCCGGTCAGTTTTTTTTCCGTCTCCCACCAGGCCGCGGCTTCTTTCAGCGAGCTAGCCTGCGTTCGAATTTCCTGGAACGCCGGCCACGAAAGGTTCAACGTAAACGTGGGAAACATCGCGGTCTTGGTGTGAAAGACCACGATTCGTGAAGAATCCTTATACGGCAGTGGCCGCAAAATCACCGCATTCACGATACTGAAGATCGCCGTGTTCGCCCCAATTCCCAAAGCGAGCGTGATCACGGCAACCGCGGTGAATCCGGGGTTCTTCCGCAGAACGCGCACGCCAAAACGCAAATCCTGCCAGAGCGTTTCCACCAGCGGCAACCCACACCGTTCCCGGTACGACTCTTTCATTTGCTCCACACCGCCGAGTTTCAGCAACGCGGCGCGCCGCGCCTCTTCCGCTGACATGCCCGCCCGCAGGTTGTCTTCGATGTGCATCGCGAGGTGCGAGGCGAGTTCGTCGCCAAGTTCGTGCTCGAGTTTCTCTCTTCGAAGCAAGTTGCGCAGGCGCAGCACCAGTGATCGCAAGCTTCTCATGTGCATCTCACTCGTACCTCAGCGCAATCATCGGGTCGACAAGCGTCGCCCGCCGCGCCGGGACATAGCACGCCAGCAACGCAACAGCAGCTAGCGACACCGAAACAGCCGAGAACGTGATCGCGTCCGTCGAACCCACGCCATAAAGCAAGGACGAAAGCAATCGTGTCCCCGACATTGCTCCGGCAAGCCCGATCAGCAGTCCCAGGCTCGTCAGCCGCACGCCATAGCCAAGAACGTCGCGCATCACTTGCGCTCGCGTCGCGCCCAGCGTCATGCGGATGCCGATGTCGCGCGTACGCTGTGCCACCGTGTAGGACAGAACTCCATAAATTCCTGCCGATGACAGCAACAGGGCTGTGGCGGCAAAAATGGCCAGCAGGAACGTATCGAAGTGCGACCGCTCAAGCGTGCCGGAAATTTTTTGCTGCATGCTGGAGACCTGGTAGATCGGAATTCCTGGCGCAACAGATACCACCGTAGTTTGCAGTTCGTGAACAGGAATCGCGCTACCCTGCGTCCGCATCACCAGGTCCATGGTGCGCCCAACCCAATCCCACGCGCTTGGTGGCATTTGCGCCATCGGAAGATAAAACTGCGGCTCAATCTGGCGATCCAGACCCCAGGCACGCACGTCTGCCACGACGCCGACGACTTCGTGCCAAACGGGATCCATGCGTCCCTTGGCTCCAACCTCGCAACATGCGAAGCGCTTGCCGAGTGGGTTTTCCCCTGGCCACATCGTGCGAGCTAGCGTTTCATTTACGATCGTCACCAGCGTGTTGTCGCGCGTGTCCCGCGAGGTGAAGTCGCGGCCAGCCCTCAAAGGTATGCGCACGGTAAATAGGTAGCTGGGGGAAACGATTTGCAGTTGCGCGTTAACGAGGTTCGTCGGGTCCAGGGCCTTACCTTCCGGGAGGAGCCCATTGCTGCTGCCTCCGCCCGCCAGTGGCGCACGCGAAACCGCCGCAGCCGATTGCACTCCTGGCAAAGCACCCATCGCCGTCACCATGCGCTCGAAAGTCTGCCGCGCAACGGTTGGATCGTGATAACCAGCTTCGGAAAGCCCGACGCGCCCGACAATGAGGTTTGTCGAATCGAAACCCGGATCCAGATGCGCCACCAGCAGCGCGCTGCGAATCAACAATCCCGCCCCCGCCATCAGCATCAGCGCCAGCGCAACTTCACCGATTACCAGAACGCTCCGAAGACGATCACGGCTGCCGCTCGAAGTGCCAGTACCGTTCTTGAAGGCTTCGCTGAGCCGCATTGAAGCGGAACGTAGCGCCGGGGCAAGCCCGAAAATGAAACTCGAAAACAAACTGACGGCGCACGCGAACACCAGCGTTCTTGCGTCGATGCTGGTCTCTCCCAGGCGCGGCACTTCTGCCGGCCCATGCGTGACGATCCACGACACACCCGCAAAGGCCAGCAAGACACCGACAACGCCGCCGAGCAGCGCAAGCAAGACGTTTTCCGCGAGCAGTTGCCGCACGATACGCTGCGGCGAAGCTCCGAGTGCGGCACGCAGCGCGATCTCCTTTTGCCGCGTGCGCGACCTGGCCAACTGCAAATTCGCGACGTTCGCACACGCAATCAGCAACAGGAATCCGACGGCGGCCAGCATCATCCGCAAGACCAGTTGCTGATCCCCGAGCAGCGCCGTCGTCAGTGGCATCGCGTGAAAGCTTCGCTCCTTGTCGTCTATCGGGTACTTCTGCTGCAGCCGCGCCGCGATCACACTCAGTTCCGACTGCGCCTGCTCGAGCGGCACACCAGGCTTGAGCCGGCCCATAACATTCAAATAGTGATTGTCATGATCGGCAAGTTGCGGCGCTGTGAACGCCTGCGGAATCCAAATGTCGCTGTTATCCAAAAGCGGATCGAACGTCTTCGGCATGACGCCAATCACGACGTATGGCGCGCCGTTCACACGTAGTGGTTGGCCCACAATCGACGAGACGGAGTGAAGATGCGTGCGCCACAGCCGTTCGCTGATGACCACCACTTGCGCGCGCCCGGGCCTGTCATCATCAGCCGTGAACACACGTCCGGCAATCGGCTGGACCGCGAAGGTGGCGAAATAATCCCCTGTGGCCTGTTCGCCCTCCACACGCTCGGGCGCTTCGCTGGTTGCCAGGTTGAAGCTCGCGTTGTTGGAGGCGCAAAGTTTTGTGAACGAAGAGCTCTGCTGCTGAAGCTCGATGAAGTTTCCTACCGAGAGACCCGGGAAAAGGTCTCGCCACTGTTCCTGTAGGTACACCACGCGAGAGGGGTCTTCCATCGCCAAGGGCCTCAGCAGCACCGCGTTCATGACGCTGAAGATGGCGGTCGTTGCACCAATGCCGAGCGCCAGAGTGAGAACTGAGACTGCCGTAAAACCGGGATTTTTCTGCAGCATCCGCAAGCCAAAACGCAAATCCTGCAGCAAGGATTCCAGTACCGGCAGCCCGCCGCGTTCGCGGTAGTTCTCCTTCGTTTGCTCCACGCCGCCGAGTTTCAGCAGCGCCGCGCGCTGGGCCTGTTCCGGCGACATACCCGCCCGCAGGTTGTCCTCGATGTGCATGGCGAGGTGCGAGGCGAGCTCGTCGTCAAGCTCGCGCTCGAGTTTCTCTCGCCGAAACAAGTCTCGCAGGCGCAGCAACAACGATCGCAAGCTTCTCATGTGCACCTCACTCGTACCTCAAAGCGACCATGGGATCGACGTGCATCGCCCGCCTGGCGGGGATGAAGCACGCAGCTAAAGAGACCATCGCCAATAAAACGGCAACGCCTACAAATGTCAGCGGATCGCTGGCACTGACGCCGAAGAGCAAACTGGAGAGCAAGCGCGTGATAGCGAATGCCATCGCCGCACCGGCGATGGCACCGATTCCCGCTAGCCTTGCGCCTTGGCCGAGCACCACACGAGAAATGTCGCTGCGTTGAGCGCCGAGCGCCATGCGAATGCCGATTTCATTGGTACGCTGCGCCACGGAATAAGCCATCACCCCATAAAGTCCGAGAGCGGCCAGAAACAAAGCCACGCTGCCGAGAACACTCAGGAGGCTGGCCGAAATTCTCTGGGTGAATAGGGACAGAGAGATGCCATCGTTTAAAGAAGTGGCTTCAAGAAGAGGAACCGTAGGGTCGACGGCCTGAACCTCTCGGCGCAAC
Source organism: Candidatus Acidiferrales bacterium (assembly GCA_963792145.1). GTDB lineage: Bacteria > Acidobacteriota > Terriglobia > Acidiferrales > UBA7541 > Acidiferrum. The sequence continues at coordinate 70,099 of CAWBVH010000049.1, read as the reverse complement.
GTTGAGATCGCGCCATCCATCGTTCCGGAGGTGCGGACGAAGAAGACCAAACCCATTTCCGGGCGATAGATTTGGCGGATGGGAACGTAGAAATACGGCATGGGAGCCTCGGTGAGCCGGTAAATCTTGCTGTCGGAAGCCACGCCGACAATGGTGAACCACTTTCCCCAGCCCTGCACGCGACGCCCAATCGCGGTACCACTCGGGATAAATCGCCGCACAAACTCCTGGTTGACAATCATCACTGGCGGCGCTTTCATGTCGTCGCGCGCGTTGAAGTCCCGGCCCTCCAGAAGCGGGATTTTCATCAGCCCAAAATACCCGGGCGCAGCAAGGGTACGGTAGATTTTCATATTCTCGCTCGGCGAGGCGACGTAACCCTGGACCTGCAAGTCCTCCCATGAGCCGGCAGCGATGCTCAGTGGAAGGTAGTCCGTGTAACTGACGGCAGCGACGCCGGGAGCGCCTTCGAGTTTTTCCCGCAAACGCACGCAAAATGAGTTCGCCTGTTCGGCGTCGTAGTTTGCCGCACTCAGGCTCAGTTGCGCGATGGCAACATGATCGGGGTCGAATCCCGGACGAATCTCGCTGGCGTGATGGAAGCTTTTTACGAACAGCCCGGCGACAATCAACGCCACGGTTGCAAGAGCCATTTCAGAGGTGACGAACCAGCCCAATAGACGCACCGAACGAGCGCTTGACCCGCCGGTTCGGCCGCCCTCTTTGAGTGTTGCCTGCACATTGCTTTTGGCAGCATGCATCGCGGGAGCGATTCCTGCTAACAAAGCCACCACGCATGTGAGCGCGATCATAAAAAACAGCACCCCGGCATCGATGGGAGCTTGCGTCAGCGTTGGCAAAGAACTGTGCGGAAGCAGGTCGCTGAGGGAGCCGCCAAGCGGAATCGCAAACGCGAGTCCCGCCACCGACCCGGCTGCGGCGATGAGCAGTGATTCCGTCAGAAGCTGGCGAACTAAGCGAGAGCGCGGCGCGCCCAGCGCCAGGCGCACGCTAAATTCTTTTTGCCGGCTGGTGGCTCGGGCCAGCAGCAGATTAGCCACATTCGCACAAACGATTAGCAGCAGAACGCCCGCAGCCGCCATCAAGCTACTGAGCGGGCCCAGCAGGGAATTTTGAATCCCGTAATGAGCTTTCCACAAAGGCAGGAGCGTCGCGCTCATACCTTCGTTGGTATCGGCGTCCCGCCGGGCCATCTGGTTTGCCTGTGACTGAACTTCGGCCCGCGCCTGCTCAATGAACGCGCCCGGGGAGAGGCGGGCAAGCACGCGAAATGTCCGCCACTTTCGATCGCGGAGCGTCTGATCGCCCGTGGAGCTCAATTGGCCATACATTGTGGCGGGCACCCACATGGAGAAAGACAACCCCGCCATGGAGCCGTGAAATGTGTTGGGCGCAACGCCGATCACCGTGTAAGGAAATTGATTGATGCGTACGGTTGCGCCGATGACGCCAGTATCTCCGTGAAAATGGTTGATCCAGAAGGAGTGGGCGATGACGACCAGCGGATGAGCGTTTTGCTCGTGGTCAACCTCCGCGGTGGAAAAGAACCGGCCCGCCTGTGGCTTGACCTGCAACAACTCAAAAAAGTTTCCTGAAACAGCTTCGCTCCACACATGCTCGACGCTACTGTCATTTCCAACCGCAAGCACCATGGGCTTGGTTACCGACATCGATTCCACCAGCTTGCAGTTCTCCCGCAAATCCCGAAAATCCAGATAGGAAGTTGGCAGCCAGTCACCGTTGGGCGCAAGGGTTTCCAGTGCGACCACACGTTCCGGGTCGCCGCTACCGGGAAGAGGGTTCAGCAGCACGGATCGCACCCAACTGAAGATTGTTGTGTTCGCGCCGATTCCAAGCGCAAGGGTAAGAACCGCGATTGCCGTAACTCCCGGATTCTTGCGGAACATGCGCAGAGCGAAACGGAAATCCTGGAGCAGGGTCTCGAGGAATGGGAGGCCGCCTCGCTCTCGATAATTTTCCTTGGTCTGTTCCAGGCCACCGAGTTTCAGCAACGCCGCGCGCCGCGCCTCTTCAGCGGACATGCCCGCCCGCAAGTTGTCCTCAATGTGCATCGCGAGGTGGCTCTCCAACTCATCCGCCAGCTCGCTATCGCGGCGGTGCTTCTGAAACAACCCGCCCAGCCTCACCAACCACGCACGTAACGGGCGCATCAGGATTGCTCCGCTGCCGACAGGAACTTCGCCAGGATCGCGGTGGTCTGTTCCCAATCGCGCGCTTCTTTTTCCAATTGCTTGCGCCCCGCGCGCGTCAGCTTGTAATACTTCGCGCGGCGGTTGTTGTCGGAAACGCCCCACTCGGAGGCTACGTAGCCTTCTTGTTCGAGTTTGAGCAGCGCTGGATATAGCGTGCCGTAATTCACAGAAAGAATGTCGCCGCTGATTTGTTCGATGCGCCGGGCAATCCCGTATCCGTGCAACGCGCCCATCGACTCCAGCGTCTTCAGGATCATCAACGCCAGCGTGCCCTGCCAAACATCTGCTTTGTCGCCCATAACGCTCCTATGGCCTTGCCATAGGGAAGGTGCCACAACTCCTATGGCTTGGCAATAGGAATTTTGCCGTACCTCCTTTTTGCCCGCCTTCCTTCGATGTTCGGTATCTTCTTCCGCCAACCGATTTCGTGACACAATTCCCGGTTACACAGGAGACTACCTTGAAAACTCGCCGCGGATTTCTGCAATCCACGCTTGCAGGCACGGCTGCGTTTTGTTTTTCGCGATTCCCTTCCCTAGCGGCAAGCGCTTCTGAAGCAAAGATTGAAATCTTGCTGGGAGAGACGCAGGGTACCATTTCCCCCAACATCTACGGCCACTTCACCGAGCACCTTGGAGGAGTGATCTACGACGGCATCTGGGTCGGCCCCAATTCCAAGATCCCCAACATCGATGGACTTCGCCGCGATCTGGTCGAGCACATGAAAAAGATAAAGGCTCCGGTGATTCGCTATCCCGGCGGCTGCTTCGCCGACAGCTACGACTGGCGCGACGGCATCGGTCCCACCGACAAGCGCCCGCGCCGCACGAATTTCTGGGCATTCAGTGACCAGTCTCCCGCGAAGCACAGGTATGAGCCCAATGAATTCGGTACCAATGAATTCGCACGTTTCTGCAAACAGATCGGTGCGCAGCCCTATCTTGCAGCGAATGTACGTTCCCTCCCGGCGCAAGAATTCTATCGCTGGGTCGAATATTGCAACTCCCCTGCCGGCAGCACCACGCTCGCCGACGAACGCGCAAGGGTGGGTTCGCCCGAACCGTATAATGTCCGGTATTGGGGCGTCGGCAACGAATCCTGGGGCTGCGGAGGCAACTTTACTCCGCAGGAATACGCAGTGGAATTTCGCCGTTACACCGCCTGGGTGCCGGGATACGGCAAGCCTCTCGACTTCATCGCCTCCGGACCGGCCGCCGACGATCTCAGTTGGACGAAGGGTTTTTTCGAGGAAGTCCTTCGCAAGGGAAAAGAACAGTTAAACAGCATCTATGGCATCGGCCTACATCACTATGCCTGGAATCTCAGCCGCGGGAAAACCAACGACTGGGAGAAGGGCAAAGGCGATGCCCTGCAATTCGATGTCACCGACTGGTACGAACTTCTGCGCGAAGGCCAGCGACTGGAGCCCATGATCGAATCGCATTGGCAGGCCATGGGTGAATTCGATAAGGACCGCCACGTGAAACTCGTCGTCGATGAGTGGGGACCCTGGTATCGTCCCGGAAGTGAACTCACGCCCGGCGACCTGCTGGAACAAACGCCGACGCAGCGCGACGCCGTTTTCAGCGGCATCACCCTGGACATCCTGAATCGCCACGCCTCGCAAGTGGCCATGGGCAACTGCGCGCAACTGATCAATTGCCTCAACAGCTTGTACCTGGCACACGAGGACCGCTTCGTTATCACCCCCGTGGGCCACGTGTTCGATCTTTACTCTGGCCACCAGGGTGGCGAACTGGTCCGCTCGGTCTTCTCCGCGCCCGAGGTGCAGTACGATCGCGATGGCAAACCGGCAACCTTCTTTGGCTTGAATGGTTCGGCATCCATTCGCGGCAAAGATTTGCTGCTTACGGTAGTAAATCCCGACACCAAGCAAGCTCGAGAAACCACAATCTCTCTGGCCGGAGCGTCGGCTGCATCAGCCACAGTTCGCGTCCTTGCGGCTTCGCACATCCACGCCTGCAACACATTCGCGAACCGCGAAGCGGTCGTTCCACGTTCCGCCGAGGTCACCGTACGAAGCGGCGCGATCACGCACGTATTCCCGCCCGCGTCGGTCACCGCAATGGCGATTCATCTCCCTTAAAGTCGGGGGAGAACCGACACACCTGAAGTCTCCAGAGTCTCTCATCTGCTGGTCTTCTCACCCAGACGGTGAAGCCGTCTCAAGCTCATAGACGAAGTGAGATTGAGCGGAAAAAGACCGTCGCGTACGCTTGGCCATAACAAATCGGCATTCCAATAACACGCCTATTATCCGCGGCTTGCATGAAGCGCCGGCTGGTATTGTCTCTTTGGAGATGTCGCCGAGATTCATCTCGGACTGGCCTTGTCCGTGCCCCATTTTTCCCACAGCGAAGTTGCCATTTCCAAGACGCCCCCTGCCCGGGCGACAAGGATAGTCTATGAGCGGAGACAGAAATCACAACAAGCTGGCGCGGGGCCTGACGTGCGGTCTGCTGTGCCTGCTCTGCACCGGCGCGCTTTTGTCGCAAGAGACCACCACCACGCGCAAAATTCTGAAGAAGGTCCCGGCGCAATACCCTGAGGTACTGAAGCAGCGTGGGATCGGTGGAGTTGTAAAACTGCGAGTGTACGTTAACGCAAACGGAACCGTCCGCGATTCCTCGATCGTTGGAGGAAATCCGATCCTCGCCAATTGTGCGCAGAAGGCCGTGAAGCAGTGGCTGTTCGCACCTGAAAGCGCCGAATCGGAAGTGGACGTCTCCATCGTCTTCGACCCTAATTCCCAAAGCCAATAAAAAGACCCGGTCTTCCCAAAGTCCCGGCTGGAACGAATCTTGTAGCTTACCGGGCACAAAAACCAGCGCTACACTGAAGAGAAAAGCATCCGCCTTCCTGTTACAGCGGCGGGCAGAATCTTGCTGGGTCGTCGATACACAGGCGAACAGCTCACCTCTGAAATGAGAGGGGTGAGCTACAGGAAACTAGGGGGGGCCGACTAATGTTTGACTTGCGGGCAACTGTGGTTTGCCTGGCTTATAAGAGATAGGATAAACTGCACCGAAAGTGACGGCTACGCCTTCAATTATTGGTCGCACTATTTCGCATTACACCGTCGTGGAAAAGTTGAGCGGCGGAGGGATGGGCGTAGTCTATAAAGCCGAGGACACGCGGCTGGGCCGGAACGTTGCGCTGAAATTCCTTCCTGAAAACATTTCGCCAGACACCCAAGCGATCGAGCGATTTCGGCGTGAAGCGCGGGCGGCCTCGTCGCTAAACCATTCGAACATCTGCACGATTTACGACATCGGAGAATTCGAGGGACGTCCGTTTATCGCCATGGAGTTGCTGGAGGGGCAGACGCTGAAGCACCGGATCGCGAAGAAGTCGTTTGGGATTCCGGAATTGCTGGACATCGGGATTCAGGTTGCCGACGGGCTGGAAGCCGCGCACGCCAAGGGTATCGTGCACCGTGACATAAAGCCCGCGAACATTTTTCTGGTGGACCGCGGGCCTGCCAAGATATTGGACTTCGGACTGGCCAAGCTGACGGCGTACCGGGAACCGACGACGGACTCGACGAGCGATTCGTCGATGCGCACACACACGCACTACCTGGACGACGATTTGATCACCAGCACGGGGATGTCGCTGGGCACAGTGGCGTACATGTCACCGGAACAGGCGCGAGGCGAAGAGCTGGACTCGCGCACGGATTTGTTTTCGCTGGGTGTAGTGCTTTACGAAATGGCGACGGGCGTGTTGCCGTTCAACGGATCGACGGTGGCGCTGGTTTTCGATGGGATACTGCATGCCGCGCCGACTCCTGCAACGCGAATCAATCCCAGCGTGCCGGTGGCGCTGGAAAATATTCTGTCCAAGGCATTGGAAAAAGACATCGAGCTGCGTTACCGAACGGCAGGCGAGCTTCGCAGCGACCTGAAACGACTGAGGCGAGACGTTGACTCCAGTCTTTCGGGAGCCACGAGTTCCGTGCAGGGTGCGCTGCCAGAGGCTCGCCGAGTTCATCGCGGTGGTGAGTGGAAGAAATGGCCGGTGGTGGCGGGCGTGGCGGCGATCGCAGCGGCGGCAATGCTCGGCTATGCACTTACGCGGCCGGTGGTACCACCACGAGTGCTGCGAACCGTGGAGCTGACGAACACGAACCGGCCGAAATCGGGGATCGTGACGGACGGGGCGCGGCTGTACTTCATCGAAAGCCAATCGATTCTTTCGCAGACGTCTGTGACGGGTGGCGAGACGTTTGCGATCCCAACGTCGTTGGAGAACACGGGATTTGCGAATGTGTTCGATATTTCGCCGGACGGATCGGCGCTGTTGATGAATACGGCGCATGGGACATCGCTCGACGGACCGCTCTGGAGCGTGCCGGTGCTGGGCGGCTCGCCACGGCGATTGGGAACACTTGACGGGCACGCAGGGGCGTGGTCGCCGGATGGGAAGAAGGTGGCGTACTGCAAGGGGAACGAGATTGGTGTGGCGAAGAGTGATGGAGGCGAGCCGCACCGGGTGTTGACGACGGCAGGAACGCCGAGCGACATCCGCTGGTCGCCCGATGGGTCGATCTTGAGGTTTACGTTGAACGATCCACAGACGAATAACCGGACGATCTGGCAAGCGTCGGCGGACGGCAGGAACTTGCACGCATTACTTCCGGGATGGAATAGCACCCCGAACGAATGCTGTGGCAATTGGACGCCGGACGGAAGATATTACGTGTTCCAGGCGTTTCGCGACGACACGGCAAATATCTGGGCACTGCGCGAACGTGGCGGGCTTTTCGGTTCAAAGACGCAGGAGCCGGTGCAGTTGACGACGGGGCCGATGAATGTAGGCAGCCCGGTGGCCAGCCGCGATGGCAAGAAATTATTCGTGCAGGGATGGAAGCCGCGCGGAGAGCTAGTGCGCTACGACGCGAAATCGGGGCAATTCGCGCCGTACCTTTCGGGATTATCAGCGATGGGGCTGGACTTCTCGCGGGATGGAGAGTGGGTGGCGTACAACGATGCCTCTGACGGCACGATGTGGAGAAGCAAAGTTGACGGAAGCCAGAAGCTGCAGCTGGTTTTCCCGCCCATGATGGCGTACCTGCCGAGATGGTCGCCGGACGGCAAGCAGATTGCGTTCTTTGGGCATCCTCCCGGCGAACCCTGGCAAATCTATGTGCTGCCTTCCGAGGGAGGCACGCCGGAACTGATCTATCGTAACGATACCAACCTGGCGGACCCGAGCTGGTCGCCGGACGGGAAGTCGATGGCGTTCGGAGAGAATTCGCTTAACAATCAGGGGTCGGCGGTGTACACGCTGGATCTGAAAACGCGAAAGGCGACGAAACTGCCGGGATCGGACGGGCTGTATTCGCCTCGCTGGTCGCCGGACGGACGGAGTATTGCAGCCATTACGCTGGATTCGCTGAAACTGAAGCTTTTTGATTTAGCGACACAGAAATGGACGGAGGTGGCGAATATTTTTGTGGCGTATCCGACGTGGTCGCGCGACGGGCGGTATTTGTACTTTAACGGGAGACAGGACAACACAGAGGGCTACTACCGCGTGCAAGTTTCGGATCACAAACTGGAGCGGCTGTTCAGCATGAAAGGGTTTCAGGCGGCGGGAGGAGCGTTCGGGAATTGGAGCGGGCTGGGGCCGGAGGATTTGCCGCTGCTGGTGCGAGACGCGAGCATACAGGAGATTTACGGGCTGGATTGGGATGCGCCGTAGGTCGGGTGGCGTTACGTTTTCGATTCACCACAGAGGACACCGAGAGCACAGACGATCCAAGTGCGAGGAGAAGACGTAAGAGAGAACCATAAGTGCTCAATTTTATGATGGAAAAAGCGCATCCCTCAGAAGGCCGCCCCTACACAAGCTCACCTAGCCGTTGTTCTCCGAGAGATTCTTAAGCTTTGATTCGAAGCCTCCCCACAGGCAAGGGCGGCGTGTGGAGCTGCCTGTTGCTCCTCCTCACGTGCAGCGAAAAGCACTTCCCTCGCTGCGCTCGGGATGACAAATGTACTTGATGTCAAACGTGCCCTAGGAGTTCCAGGTTACGCGGGAGATTTGCTCTTTGCGCTTGTCCCACTCGTTGCCGGAGATGATGCGCGGGGCGACCTCAATCAGGCGGGGAGTGAGCTTGAATACCGTGGCGGCGTTCCAGGGACGGCCGTCGCGGGTGCGATACTCGCGGATGTTCAGAGCGTCGGCCATGCTTTTGAAGGAGACGTCCTGGACGATGAGTTCAGTGAGGAACTTGAGGGTCTGCATCTCGAGAGGGTCGTCTTCCAAATGGCGGCAGTCGGCAGCGATGCGCAGTCCGAAGGGGATTTCCTCGGAGCCGACCTCTTCGACGGTGGGTTCGGGGGGCTCGCCAGAGACCTCCACTTCACGTTCCCATTCCAAAGCGACAAGATTCCAACCGGCATCGTGCATTTTGGAAAGGTATTGCGAGGTGGGCAGGATACGGACCTTTTCCCGAATGTGATCGATCTTTTTCATGGGACGCGCCTCCAGGCTAGGAAGATGGGAACGGAGAGGTGAACCTCGCCGCCTAAGAGGGAGCAATTGGTGCTGCCAGCGTAGGGGAGGGATAAATGACGGGAAAAGAAGAGGTTGGCAGGGACGGGATGCCGAGCGATGAGGGAAAATGTCCGGTTGTGGGATGGGATTGTCGCGCCGCCGGACAGTGTTGGCACTGGTTGGTAGATTCTTCGCTCGGTTAGGGGTTGAGATATACTCCCGAGACTTCCGATTACTTTGCGGGAACTGTGATTCAGGTTCAGGGAGAGGACTGAATGAAGAGTTGCGTGAGCGGCGGTGGATTGTGGGCGGGCCTGGTATTGGGGCTGGCGTGCGTTTTGGGCAGCGCGCTGCAGGTGAGTGCATCGCCCCAGAGTGGGGAACTGTTCGATGCGAGGCTGTTTGAGGGAATGCGCTGGCGATCGATTGGGCCGGCGCGCGGGGGGCGCGTGTTGGGTGTGACCGGAGTGCGCGGTGAGCCGGAAGTCTACTATTTTGGAGCGGTGGGCGGAGGGGTGTGGAAAACGAACGATGCGGGGCGGACGTGGAAACCCATTTTCGATGCGCAGCCGGTGGCGTCGATTGGAGCGATCGCGGTGGCGCCGTCGAACCGCGAGGTGATTTACGTGGGGTCCGGTGAGGCGGACATGCGGTCGTCGATCTCCGGCGGGAATGGAATGTACAAGTCGACGGACGGCGGCAAATCTTGGGCGCGGATTGGATTGAGCGAGTCGAGGCAGATCGGGCGGATTCTGGTGGATCCGAACGATGAGAATCGCGTGTTTGTGGCGGCGCTGGGCATGCGTACGGGCCGAACGCAGAGCGCGGCGTTTACCGGTCGAATGACGGAGGGAAAAACTGGCAGCGCGTGTTTTTTAAAGACGAAAACACCGGCGCAATTGATCTGGCGTTCGAGCCGGGAAATCCGCAGACGATTTACGCAGCGATGTGGCAGACGCGGCGTCCCCCGTGGAGCGTGTACGCGCCATCAAATGGGCCGGGAAGCGGGCTGTACCGGTCGAAGGATGGCGGCGAGCACTGGGAACAGGTAAGCGGGCACGGACTGCCCATGGAGGGGCTCGGGCGGATAGGGATTGCGTTTGCGCCGAGCAATGCGCAACGGATTTACGTGGTGGTGGACGCGAAAGAAGGTGGGCTCTATCGTTCCGACGACGGCGGACAGAATTGGAAACGTGTTTCGAAAGATAAGCGCGTGTGGGAACGCGGCTGGTATTTCGGAGAAGTGAGCGTCGATCCTAAAGATCCCGACACGGTGTATTTGCCGAACGTTGCCGCGTATCGATCGCGGGATGGCGGCGTGACGTTCGAGGCGTGGAAGGGCGCGCCGGGTGGCGATGACTACCACGAATTGTGGATTGATCCTGACGACCCGCAGCGAATGATTTTGGGCTGCGACCAGGGAGCGATTGTGACGCGCAATGGAGGCGAGACGTGGAGCTCCTGGAACAATCAGACGACTGGGCAGTTCTATCATGTGGCGACTGACAATCAGTTCGCGTATTGGGTATTTGGGGCGCAGCAGGATAGCGGCGCGGCAGCGACACCGAGCCGTAGCAAATACTCTTCGCTGAATTTTCATGATTGGCGTCCGATGGATGCGGGAGATGAAAACGGGTACATCGCGCCGGACCCGCTGAGTCGGGACGTGGTCTATGGCGGCACGGTGAGTCGCCAGGATTTGAGCAACGAAGAAATTCAGCAGATGCCGCCGATGCTGGCACATGCGGGCACGTACCGGCGGACATGGACTTTGCCGTTGGTGTTTTCGCCGACCGATCCACACGTGCTGTACTTTGGCTCGCAAGTACTGTTTCGAACGGCGGACGGTGGCAATTCGTGGCAAGTGATCAGCCCGGACCTGACACGAGAAGATCCCGGCGTGCCGGCGAACCTGGATGCGGCAACGGCGGCGGACGGTCCGGCGAACAGGCGGCGCGGGGTGATTTATACGATTGGGCCGTCGTACGTGCGCGGGGGAGAAATCTGGGCAGGCACGGATGACGGATTGATTCAGCTTACGCAGGACGAGGGAAAAAGCTGGAAGGATGTGACGCCGACGGAAAATACGGCCTGGAGCAAGGTGACGCATATTGAGGCATCGCACTTTGATGCGGGGACGGCATACGCGGCGGTGGACCGCCACCGGCTGGAGGATGTGAAGCCGTATTTATATCGCACGCAGGATTTTGGCAAAAGCTGGAAGCGCATTTCACACGGAATTCCGGAAGGAAGTTTCTTGAACTGTGTGCGGGAAGATCCGGTGCGGCGAGGGCTGTTGTATGCGTGCACGGAAACGGGCGTGTATGTTTCGTTCAACGATGGAGAAGACTGGCAGTCGCTGCAGTTGAACCTGCCGGTTACGTCGGTGCGCGATTTGGTGGTGCACGAGAATGATCTGGTGGTGGCGACGTTTGGGCGAGCGTTCTGGATATTGGATGACATGACGCCGCTGCGGCACGTGGACCGGAAACTGGAGGCGAGCGAGGCATGGCTGTTCGCTCCGGAAACGGCGTATCGCGTGCGGCCGGGCTGGGATCAGGGCACGCCCGTGCCGACGGACGAAGCGTTGGCGGAGAATCCGCCGGACGGCGCGGTGCTGGACTATTACTTGAAGGAGAAATCGACGTCGCCTGTTCAACTGGAAATTTTTGACTGCCGAGGGGAAATTGGTTCGGCGATTTTCGAGCGACGACAAGTTGACCCCGACGAAACCGGAGTCGGTGGCATTTACCATGAACTGGGTGCACGAGCCGGAGCCTCTGCCGAATGAAGCGGGGGCGCATCGATTCGTTTGGGATTTGCACTATGCGTTGCCCGAGGGGGCGCGCACGTCGTACTACTTGACGGCCGGGCCGTCTCGTGGTGCCAGGGAACTATTCGGTGAAGCTAACGGCCAACGGAAAGAGCAGCACGCAACCGTTGACCGTGAAAATGGACCCGCGAGTAAAGGCCACTCCAGAAGCACTGCAGCGCCAGTTTGCGCTGGCCTCGCAACTGAGCGAGAGAATTGGGGAAGTGTCTGCGGCGTTGCGGCAGGCTAACGATCTACGGAAACAGATTGAGGAGCGACAAAAAGATGCCGCGGGCAAGAAGGAGGTTGTTACGGTGCTGGAGGAGTTGCGCCAGAAGACGGAATCGGCACAGGGCGATGGTGGAGACGACTATTTTATGTTGTTCGGGCTGGCGCTTCCGGGGAGCGCGCGGGAACCGCTTCCGCGGGTGGAGTTGGCGCTGACCGGCTTGTTGGTTGTGGCGGAAAGCGCGGACGTTGCGCCGACATCGGATTTGGGGAAGGCGGCGGAAGCGTGGGACACGGCGAGTAAGGATGCGCTCGCGCGGTGGAAGAGTGTGGTGGAGAAGGACCTGGTTGGAGTCAATTCCAAGCTGGAAAAAGCGAAACTCAAGTTGTTGGTGCTGAAATAGGCGGCGAGCCGACTCAGGCGCATAATGGATTGTGTCGCGTGAAGAAGAGGCGTACCATGCACGAACCCATGGCCCCAAGCAAATTCCGGCTGATGAGGAGACTATATGGCGGCGACACGATCAGGCGAACAGGAACAAACGATTTCACGCGACCAACTGGCGGACTACCTGAACGAAGACCTGGCCCGGGAATATCAGGCAATCATCTCGTACGTGATTTATTCGCAGGTATTGAAGGGCGCGGAATACATGAACATTGCGGACCAGCTTGCGTTGCATGCCAAGCAAGAACTGGACCACGCACTGATCATTTCGCGGCAGATTGATTACCTCGGGAAAATGCCGATCGCGACGCCGAAACCGGTGAAGACTTCGGAAAAAGCAGAAGAAATGCTGCGGGCCGATTTGGCGAATGAGACGGAAACGATACGCAATTACCGGGAACGCGTGCAGCAGTGCGAGCTATTGGGAGAGTATGCGATGGCCGAGCAGATCCGGCAGATATTGGTGGACGAGCAGGACCATCAAATCGATCTGGCGACCGCACTGGGGGAAGAAGTGCCGGCGACGGAAGCGCCGAAGGTGAAGAGGGCCGGAAGATAGTAGTAGGCGCTTTGGCATGGATTCACCACAGAGTACGCAGAGAGCACAGAGAAACCCGAGTGCGAAGAGATGATGGACGTGAGGTTGGATCGTAAGAGCACCCTTCGGAACTCGCGGTAAACCGTCAAGTTCATAGATTGTGATTTCATGACGGAAACAGCTGCCGCCGCCCTTACAGTGCTGACAGAAGGCGGCCGCTGCACAAGCCAAAGAAAAACTAGAAACGGGCACCTCGGCTCGCGGTCCCTGCATGGGCAACCCAAGAGAAAAGCCTCACCCCTGAAGGAGTGAGCTACAGATTCACGTGAAAAGCCGCTTGGCGTGATATAAGGCAGGCAGTGCGGTGGTGGTATGCGAGGAAGCGATGAGCGAGGCGGCGCAGAAGAGGGCGGAGGAACTGATTGCGCTGGCGCAGACGCAGTTTGTGCCCTTGCGTGAGGCGGAGGAGAAATTGCTGCGCGCGGCGCCTGCGGGAGAAATGGCGTGGTGCGGGCCGAGTAAGAAAGATGCCGATCCGACGAACGACGCCAGGAAATCGGACATGTGGGGCCAGGCGAGGGCCATCCGAGCGGAACTGATTCGCTGGCTATGCATTGATCGCGACGCAAGGGAATACGTTGACCAGCGAGGGATTCAGGCGCATGGAGCGCGGATCGAAGGCGAGCTGGATTTGTCGTTCGTGACAGTTCCCTTCCCCTTGGTGCTGACGTGCTGCGGACTGCGGCGAGAGACGACGCTGCGATTCCTGGAAATTCCGACGTTGAGCTTGAGCGGGTGCGCGGTGCGGTCGATCAACGCGGAATGCGCGACGGTGAAAGGAAGCGTGACGCTGAGCAACGGATTCTACGCCGAGGGAGAAGTGCAACTACTGGGAGCGCAGATCGGCAGCAATCTGGATTGCGGCGCGGGAAGATTTCGAAATGCAGGCGGGAAGGCATTGCGAGCGGACCGAATTTGCGTGCAAGGAAGCGTGTTTCTGAGGAACGCCTTTGTGGCGGAAGGAGAGGTGCGACTGCTAGGAGCGAAGATTGGCGGGAATCTGGAGTGCAATGACGGAACGTTCAAGAACGTAGGTGGAAGGGCGTTGAGCGCGGATCGCGCGGGCGTGCAAGGCAGCGTGTTTCTGCGCGATGGCTTCAGCGCGGAAGGCGAGGTGCGGCTGCCGGGCGGGATGATTGGCGGGAACCTGGAATGCAACCAGGGCGTGTTCAAGAACGCGGGAGGAGTGGCACTGAATGCGGACCGCATCAGCGCACAGGGAAACGCGCTGCTGAGCGGAGGATTCGTAGCGGAAGGCGAAGTGAGCCTGGCAGGGGCGCAGATCGGGAACAATTTAAGTTGCGATGGAGGAGTATTCAAGAACGGAAGTGGGCGAGCGTTGAATGCGGACGGAATCAACGTGAAAGGATTCGTGTTTTTTCGCGGCGGATTTCGAACGGAAGGCGAGGTGAACCTGCTGAGCGCGCAGATTGGAGACAACCTGGAATGCGATGGAGGATCGTTCAAAAATGCGGCAGGACGGGCGTTGAATGCGGACCGAATGAACGTGCAGGGGAACGCGATGTTTCGCAGCGGATTCAGCGCGGAAGGCGAAGTGCGGATGGTGAACGCGGTGGTGAAAGGGACGCTGGTGTGGACGGGAGTAAACAACCCGGGCGGCGTGACGTTGATTTTGCGAAATGGAACGGCGGGAGCGATTCAGGACGATACGGCGAGTTGGCCGAGCGCGGGAAGATTGGACCTGGATGGATTTGTGTACGGGCACATCGCGACGGACTTAACGGATGCAAAGAACCGGTTGCGATGGCTGAAGCTGCAGCAGCCGTTCACGCCGCAGCCCTACCGGCAATTAGCAAAAGTGATGAACGATGCGGGATTCGATCGCGGGGAGCGGCGAGTGCTGTTTGAGATGGAAGATCGCATCTGGAAGGAAGAAGGGAGCGTAGCGTCGGTGCTGTTACGGTGGCCGCTGCGCTTGGTGGTGGGCTATGGATATTATCCGATGCGCGCGCTACTGGGCTTGGCGATCCTGGTGCGGCTAGGTTGGGGCGTGTACTGGGGAGCACGGACGGCGGGAATGATGGTGCCGAAGGATCCGCAAGCGTATGCGTATTTCAAACAGAATGGCAAGGCGCCGGCATTTTATGAGCCGCTGGGGCCACTGGTGTATTCGTTGGAGAATTCGTTGCCGTTGGTGAAGTTGGGGCAGACGGATTATTGGAGGCCGGATCCGGCGCCTGCGAGTCCGGCAGGGTGGATGAATTCGCCGCGGTTTTTGTTTGGATTCTTGCGATTGCAGATCTTGCTGGGGTGGATTTTGGCGACGCTGTTCATTGCGGGAGTGACGGGGATTGTGCAGAAGGATTGAAGTGCGATGGTATGCGAGTGATTCACCACAGAGGACACAAAGAGCACAGACGAACCCAAGTGCGAAGAGAAGATGTAAGAGAAGAGGAAAAAATGCGTGCGCTATGGGATGGCGGGATCTTCGGCCAGGATGCGGGCTAGCGTTGTGGTGAAGAGAGTCGCGTCGGAGTCGGAGAAGATTAGAGGCGGGCGGAGTTTGATGACGTTGTGATGAGGGCCGTCGGTGCCGGCGAGGATGCCGAGATCGCGGAGGCGGTTGACGACGTAAGAAGCTTGGTCGGTGGCGGGCGCGCGAGTATCGCGATCGTTGCCGAGATCGAGACCGAGAAAAAGGCCGGAGCCACGAACATCGCCGAGAAGCGGGTAGGTGGATTGCAGAGATTGCAGCGCGGCAATCCAACGCGAGCCGACTTCGAGAGCGTTTTGCTGAAGATGCTCGTCGCGCAGGACGTCGAGGACCGCGAGACCAGCGGCGCAGGCGACGGGATTGCCACCGAAGGTGGAGAAAAACTCCATGCCGTTGGCGAAGGACGCGGCAATTTCCGGAGTGGTGACGACGGCGGCGAGCGGGAAAGCGTTGCCGATGGGCTTGCCGAAGACCACGATGTCGGGAACGACGTGCTGCGATTCGAATCCCCAAAAATGAGTGCCTAAACGGCCAAAACCGACTTGAACTTCGTCGGCGATGCAAACACCGCCGTGCGCGCGGACGTGTTCGTAAACTCCAGCGAGATAGTTCGGCGGGAAGACGATTTGGCCAGCAACGCTGGGAAGAGTTTCCGCAATGTACGCGGCAATGCCCCGCCCTTCCCTTTCTAGCGACGCGAGGATCTCGGCGACGTGGGCGGCGTATTTCTTGCCGAGGTCGGGTTCGCCGCGACGATAGAGACCGCGATAGTCGTCGGGGATGGGAGCGACGTGGACCCAGGGCTTCTGGCCGCGTCCACCGGGGCCATTGAATTTGTAAGGGCTGATGTCGATGAGTGTGTTGGTATGACCGTGGTAAGCGTGCTCGAGGACGAAAACATCTTGGCGGCCCGTGTGCGAGCGGGCGATGCGGAGAGCAAGTTCATTGGCTTCGCTGCCGGAGTTGACGAAGTAGCAGACGCGGAGAGGCGCGGGAAGGAGAGAAGTGAGGCGCTCGGCGTAACGATTGGCGTTGTCGTGGAGATAGCGGGTGTTGGTGTTGAGGATGGCGAGCTGGTCTTGGACGGCGCGAACGACGCGAGGATGGGAGTGGCCGACGAGAGGAACATTATTGTAGACGTCGAGGAAGGCCCGGCCGGTGTCGTCAAAGAGATATTGCTTCCAGCCGCGAACGATTTTCAGGGGACGGGTGTAGGAGATGCTAAGATTTTTGCCGAGGAGGGTGCGGCGATTGGCGAGGGTTTCCTCGAGCGAGGGAGCAGGCGGCGGAAGATGGCTGGCGGGAATGCCGAGGATGAGATTCGGATCGGGAGAGAGGCTGAGCCAGACAGGGCGCTCGGAGGCGAAGGCAACACCGGGAAAATCGGTGGAACGATCGAGAAGGTCGAGAATGATTTGAAAATGAAGATGCGGAGGCCAGCCGCCGTTTTCGCGAGCGTTGCCGATATGAGCGAAGACTTCGCCGCGGGAAATGCGCTGGCCCACTTTGAGAGAAGAGAGCGTTGCGGTGGAGAGATGGCCGTAGAGAGTGAAGAAGTCGACACCAGGTGCAGGGGCGTGATGAAGGATGACGACGGGGCCGTAATCGAGAAGCGCGGCGTTATTCGCGAGCGCGTGGACGGTGGCGTCAAAAGGGGCGGAGACGGGAGTGCCAGGTTCGACGAAGAGATCGAGGCCGAGATGAACGGTGCGGCGCTCGGCAAGCGGATTGGTGGCGTCGCCGAAGTGAGGGGAGGAGTAAAGTGGGCGAGCCTCGTTGTAACGGCCGATGCCGACGGAGGCGTTCGCCGCGCGCAGAAGGGATTGCAATTGCTGCGAGAGGGCGGGCTCGCAGAGGTGCGTGGGATCGGACGAGAGAAACGTGCTGGCGACACTGAGGTCGAGGGCGAGGCAATTCCCTTTACGCAGATCTTGTGGAATGAGAGGCGCGGCGGACGGCTGATTCTGGGCGAGCCAGTGATTCAGTTTGGGAGCGTGCGGGACGGCGGGAAGACCGCAGGCGCCACGGAAAGTGTAGCGCGCGAAGCGAGGATGAATTTTGGCGAGGCGCTCGAGTGCGGCCCACGCGGGAGCTTCGGTGACGGTGACGTAGGGATCTCCAGAGACGAGCGATTTGCGATGCGCGGAGTTGATGACGCTGACGGCAAGACGCGCGGCCAAAAGGGGAAAGAACGCGGCGATTTCTTCTTCGGTGAGCGGATGGACACGGTGATAGGCGGCAAGAACGGCGGAGGCAGCAGGGAGAGGATTGTCGTGGCCGAGGATCGCGTAGGCCGCGGCGATGGCGGGCTCAGCGACGGTGATGGACTCGTGCATGTCGCCAAAATCGATGACGGAAAGGACCAGGCGGGGCTGCGACCGGGGAAGTGAGACGAGCGCGTTGTGGTCGTTGGCATCACCGTAGATCACGCTGCGACGAAGGTGAGGGATGCGAGGAAGGGCTTCGCGTTCGAAGAGGTCGAGGAAATTGGCGGCGAGGGAGCGACGATCGGGATCTTTGACGTGTGTGAGAAATTCGCGGGCCCAGAGGGAACGTGTGAGATCCCACTTCAAATCGCGCTTGGCGAAGGGATGAGAAAAATCGAGGAGCGCGATGTCGATTTCGGCGAGGAGGCGGCCGAGGCTCTCGAGGAGTTCGATGGAATGAGGATTGGCTTGAGCAAGGACAGTGCCGGGCAGGAATGTGAGAAGCCAGATAAAGCGAGAAGTGCCATCGGGGAGTTGGGTTTGAGAGAAGAGTTCGCCGGTGGTCGTCGGACAGACGCGCGGAAGAGAAAGATGGGAAGCACGTTGGGCGAGATGAGTAAGAGCGCGGCACTGCATGTCGACGAATGCGCGTTCGCGGGCGGGATGCATGATCTTCAGGACGAATTCGCGGGAATCCGAGGACACGAGGTGGAAGTTGTCGTCGTATTCACCGGGGAGCGGACGGGCGGAGGCGTCGACGCCGTAGAGGGCGAGAGCCAAGCGCGTGGCTTCTAGCGCGGAGACTGGAGGAGCGACACGGGCTTCGGGCATGAGCATGGCGAAATTGTATCGAGGGAGTGGGTGAGGCGGCAAATGAGGCAGAGGGGCGATGCGATTAGAGCGGGAAAAACAGACCCTCCCGTTGGTTGGGATGACCAAATTTTGGCGCAACTGCATGAGAGTTGGGAGGCTCGAGGCGGTATTCAGTCAGCGAGTGATTCACCACAGACGACACGAGAAACCCACGAGCGGAGAAACGTAAGAGGAGCATTTGTGTTGGCGAAGCGCGTCGGAAGGCGGTCCCTACACAGGCAAGAGAGGAAAGTGATAGGATAAAATGGCACCAGCACAAATGGGAGAAATGCTAATTACACGGAGGGTTGCGATGAGAAACCGGACTATTCACGCACTAATGGCTGGGATGCTGTTGCTGGTAGGGTGCGGCAAATCGGATACGAATTCCGCGCAAAACGCAACGGCGCCAGCGGCCACGCCTTCGAACCAGACGGCGACGCCGCAACAATCAGTGGGGCAAACGCCGGTGACGACACCGGATGCTGCGCAAGAGCAGGCGCCAGCGCAGGCTCCAACGCAGGAGCAGGCTCAGGCCGCAAATCCGGCGAATGCGCCAGCGCCGCCGCCGGAACCGCCCGCGCCATTAGTGGTGCCGGCGGGAACAACGTTGCCGGTGATTCTGGCGACGTCCATCAGTTCGTACAAGAACAAGGCTGGGGAAGACTTTGAGGGCAACCTGGCGGCGCCGATCACGGTGAACGGAGAAGTGGCGGTGCCGAAGGGCGCCAAGGTGACCGGCACGATTGTGGATGCGAAGAAGCAGGGGAAATTCAAGGGAGAGGCGCTGCTGACGATTCGTCTGACGAGCCTCGACGTCCGCGGGAAAGACTATCTGATTTCGACACACACATGGAGCGATACAGAAAAGGGCAAGGGTAAGCGGACGGCCGTAGTGACCGGCGGCGGTGCGGGCGCGGGTGCATTGATCGGCGGGCTTGCTGGAGGTGGAAAAGGAGCGGGAATCGGGGCAGCGATAGGCGCAGTTGGGGGTTGGCGGCTTCCGGTGGGACTGGCGGGCAGAATGTAAATCTGCCAGCGGAAACGAAAATCAACTTTAAGTTGGCGAAATCGTTGACCATTGAGCGGTAAGAAGGTTTGGTTTGGGGAATTAGGGCCTCTGCTTCCCGATTGGGAGCCGAGGCCCTTTTATTTTGGTGCGCGACACAATCGGCATTCGGTCAAAGAGTGATTCACCGCAGAGGACACAGAGAGCGCAGAGGAAACCAAGCGCGCAGAGAAGAGGGATCAGGCGTTCGATCGCAAGAACCCACCCCTTCGCAACGAGCGCGAAGGATGGGGCACGCTCGAGTTCATTAAGGGGTACGGTGCTAGAAGCAAGCGGAAAGCGCACGCCTCGGAAGGCGGCCGCTACAGAGGCGCGAGAGCGGACGGGTGGGGGCGGGCGCGGAGGGAGAGGAGGGCCATGAGGAGGCTGACGGTTAGGGGGAGGAGGAACGCAGCGCGGAGGGAATGCGACTGCGAGGCGGTGATGCCGACTAGCCAGGGAAGGACCGCTCCACCTAAGCCGCCAGCGCCGAAGAAAAGAGCGCCCAGCCAGGTGGAATCCTCGCGAAAGATTTGGGCGAGCCAAGTTACGAAAATCGGATATTGAGGAGCGCAGCCGAAGCCAGCGATGGCAGAACCGAGGAAAAGTGTGGCGGGCACGGTAGATAACGCAACCAGAGAGGCGCCGGACGCAGCGAGCAAGAGTCCGGTGAGCGAGATTGCGAAAGTGGAAAGGCGCTTGAGCAGAATTGGCGCCATTCCGCGGCCGATGAGAAGGAAACCGTAGAAGACCGACGGAGCGACCGCAAGAGACGAGGTATTTCCGCCGGGTAAGCGCTTTTCCAAGGCGGCAACCCATCCGCCGATGCTCACTTCAGTGCCAACGTAGAGAAAGAAGAGGAGGAGAAGGGGGATGGCGGGCCGCTGCTGCAGATAAGCGAGCCAATCGGCAAGCGAACGCTTTGCGGAATTGGCGGTGGAGGGACCGGAAGAAGGCTGGCGAAAATGCAGCACGCAAAGCGCGAAAGCGAGAACGGCGACACAAATTGCCAAGCCGCGTACACCGTAACGGGGAGCGAGAGCGGCGACCAGAAACGGGCAAGCAACGGCGCCAACGCCCCAGGAAAAGTTCAGCAAGTTAACAGCGGCGGCGACATTTTTTGAAGGCAGCTGCGTGCCACGCAAGTTGGTGGTGGGATTGGCGAGGCCATAACCGAATCCGTTGAGAGCGACGCAGGTTGCAGTGAGCGTCCAAGGGCTAATCCCAAGAAAGGCCATGCCGAGAGTCAGGAAGAGGAAGGCAAGACCGAGCACTTTAGAAAAGGAATAACGGCGAAGCATCCAACTGGTGGCGATCACGCCAAACATGCTGGTGAGATATTGCGAAGTGAAGAAGAAGCCGGCTTGGGCATCCGTCAGGGACCATTGCCGGGAAAAGATCGGGAGAGAGGGAGCAAGGATATTGGTGATGATGCCGATGAGGATGAAGCCCGCATGTAACAAAAACCATTCGAAGGGAGGATTGGAAGCAGAGGGGGACGATACGGTCGAATCCATTGAGAAGGGAGTGTGGCACAAGATGGATGGAGGGACAAGGCGGCGCGGGAGCGTTCCTGCTCAATCTGAATGCGTTGGCGCGGCTACGCAGGAAGGATTCATGGAAGTGTTTAGGTTGAGACCCTTCGGCGCGCAAACTACGCGCTTCTCAGGATGACATATATGCCTGGCGGGCGCGCTGGTTCTGGTGTCACAGGGAGTGGTGCAGAACCTTAAGCCATACACGAATGCAACGCTGATGGAGCCGCAGGTAGTGGAGAAGACGAGCGCGGACGGAGTGGTGCAGCGAGACACGGTGACGACGCAGGTGATCGCGCAAGAACCGACGGCTTCCCATGAAGCAATCAAAATGCCAGGGACAAATGGGGGAGGATTTTTCAATAGCGCCGCTTACGGCACGGCTAAAAGCCGTGCCCTCCCAAAAACAGACGTTCTCATAGGCTGAAGCCTGGGCTATCACACCAGGATGTTAGCGGGGGGAGCGAGCTGGAGTTTTGGCGGCGGGAGGCTTGGGGGGCTGGAAGCGGTAGCCGACCCAGGGTTCGGTGAGAATATATTTTGGTTGAGAAGGATCCTTCTCGATTTTTTTGCGCAGCTGATTGATGACCACGCGCAGGTTTTCGGTTTCCTCGCCATATTCGGGGCCCCAGACAGATTGCAGCAAGCGTCGGTGGGAGACCGGCTTACCTTGATTGGCAATCAGTTGCTTCAAGACTTCAAATTCCTTCGGGGCGAGGTGGACCTCTTCTCCGGCGACAGTGACGCGGCGCTGCTCGAAATCCACGGCAAAATCTTTGGATTGGAACGCCGGGGCAGCTTCTGCGGAGGCATGGCGACGAAGTGAGGCGCGAACGCGGGCGAGAAGTTCCTCAATGCTGAAGGGCTTGGTGACGTAGTCGTCGGCGCCAGCATCGAGGGCGACAACTTTGTCGCGCTCGGCACTGCGGACGGTCAGCATGATGATGGGAGCGTCGGTGGTGCGGCGAATCTCGCGGCAGGTTTCAATGCCACTGATGCCGGGAAGGTTGACGTCGAGGAGCACCAAGTCCGGTTTCTGCTTGCGAACGAGATCGAGGGCTTCTTCGCCGGTGGCCGCTTCGAGGATGACGTAGCCACGGAAAGAAAGAGTGGTACGAAGGGTGCGGCGAATCTGCGGTTCGTCGTCGACAACTAAAATATTGGCAGAGGTCATTGAGGCTCTCCGCGATTGATCACGGTAGGAAGTGTAAACGAAAAAACGGAGCCGTGGCCAAGCTGGCTGGTAACGCTGATGGTACCGCCATGCGCGGCGACGATCGCTTTGGCGATGGGGAGGCCCATGCCGGTACCGCGGACGAGGTAGCGCTGATCGCGGCCACGATAAAATTTGTCGAAGATGAGGCCTTGCTCAAAGGGATCGATGCCCGGCCCATGGTCTGCAACGCTGAAGCCGACAAAATCACCGAGATGTTCCGCGGAAATGGTGATGGGGCGATCCTTGGGAGAATAGATATGAGCATTGTCGATGAGCTGGACGAGAATATCGGAGGCTCGCTCGACATCGGCGCGTACGTGAGGAAGATTGGAGTCAACATTTAGGATGACTTGACGGTCGCCAAGGGCTTTTTTCTGGTGCTGCAGCGCGGCGTCAATCAGGGCCACCACGGGCACGGATTCGAAGTGCAACTCGAACTCGCCGGCCTCCAGCTTGGCCATGTCCGAGGCTTCCTGGACGAGGTGATTCAAGCGATCGCATTCTTCATTGATGATGGTAAGAAGCTCCCCCTGCTGCGGCGTGTGTTTGGGCTGAGCAGCGAGGAGATCGGTGACGGAAGCCTTGATGGATGTAAGCGGAGTGCGGAAATCGTGGGCGATGGAATCGAGGAGCGCGGATTTGAGGCGCTCGCCCTGGCGTTCGGCTTCGGTTTCGCCGAGCTGTTCGACGGCGCGCGCGCGCTCCATGGCGATGGCGACGAGGGAGCTGATGGCCTCCATGGTCTGGCGGCTGAAGCGGGCGCCGGAAATCCCCAAGCTGCCGATGGGTTTCACACCGAGCCGCACCGGAACAAAGTGCAAGGCCTGTTGAGGTTCGGAAGTGAGTTCGTCGCGCAGGTAGGCGTTTTTCATGCGGCCTTCGTCGATCTGTGCTGCGCCATAGCCGGAGCGATAGAATTTGTCTTTTTGCGGGACGAAGAGTTCGGCGGCGCCGGCTTCGAAACAATCCACGATGAAATTGGGGATGGCGTTCATCAGGCGGATGACGTTGCCTTCCCCGAGGAGTTTTTGGCTGAAGGCATAAAGGCGCTCAACTTCACGGCGGCGGCTGTCGGAGACATTGGCTTCCTTGCGAATGCGCGCGGACAATTGGCTGCCGGTGATGGAAGTGGTGAGGAAAGCGCCGAGAGCGACCCAGTTTTGCGGATCGGAGACGGTGAAGGTGCCAATCGGAGGCAGGAAAAAGTAGTTGAACAAGAGCATGGCAGTGACCGACATGCAGACGGAGACGACCATGCCCCAGACCGCGGAAACTGCTAAGATCGCGAGAAGAAATGACAAGGCCACGGTGGTCTGATTGACCTGAAGAACCCGGCTATAGGCGAACGTCAAGATTGCAAGTAAGAAGGCGGCGACGGCCAAACCAAATCCGCGCCCACCAAGAAAGCGGGCCATGGGCGTATTGTAACTCAGTCTGATTTATAACCGGGGGGAAGAAAGACCACTTGCCGAAGAAGCCAGAGGAATGGTTGGAGGTGGCGTCGCCCGCACCGAAACAACGGGGAGTGTTCAAACTATTCCTGGGTTACGCACCGGGAGTAGGAAAAACCTACAGCATGCTGAGTGAAGCGATTCGCCGGAGCAGCCGCGGCGAAGATGTGGTGATCGGGATCATCGAGACGCACGGGCGCAAAGGGATTCAAGAGCTTGCCAGCCAACTGGAAGCGGTGCCGCGGAAAAAGATCGATTACAAAGGCACGCTGTTCGAAGAAATGGACGTCGACGCGATTCTGGAGCGCAAGCCGCAAGTGGTGCTGGTGGACGAACTGGCACACACCAACATACCGGGAAGCAAACACCGAAAGCGCTACGAGGACATCCAGGACCTGCTGGCGGCGAGGATCGACGTCATCACCACGCTGAATATCCAACACATTGAGAGTATCGCGCCGACGGTGCGCGCGATTACGGGCGTGACGGTGCGGGAGACGGTGCCGGACTGGGTGCCACTGTCGGCAACGGAAACGGTGATGGTGGACTTGACGCCGGAAGCGCTGGCGAACCGCATGAAGCGCGGAGATGTGTACAGCCAGGAGAAAGTGGAGCAGTCGCTAAAGAACTTTTTCCGGCGAGGGAACCTGATTGCGTTGCGCGAGTTGGCGTTGCGACAGGTGGCGGAGCAGGTGGACCGCAGCCTGGAATCGTACATGGACGCGAAGGAGATCCGGGAAAACTGGGGGGTACGAGAGCGCATCGCGGTGTGCATTTCGGGAAATCCCACGGGGCAGTACCTGATCGCGAGAGCGGCGCGAATGGCGCGCAGGATGGACGCGGAATTATATGTAATTCACGTAGAACGCGAATTGGCGCCAAGGGAAGAAAACCCCAAGGCGCTGGCAGCGAATCTGCGATTTGGAGAGAACCTGGGCGCGCGCGTGGAGAAACTGAAGGGGAATAGCATCGCGGATACAGTTGCGGATTTCGTGCGGTCGAAGCACATCACACAAGTGATCTTTGGGCGCGCGGCGGTACGGGACTGGCGGAAATATTTGTACTTGTCGGTAGTACATCGCTTTTTGCGGGAATCACCAGCGGTAGATGTGCACATCGTGACGCAGGAACCAGAAGACATATAGCGCATGATGAAGAGGAGAGCGGCGATGTTCAGAGCAAATCGTACGGGGACCGTTTTCATGGTGGCGTTGGTGGTGATGCTAGCGGCGACGCTGACGATGGGCGCGGGGCAAGACAAACCAGCGGAACAGAGTTCGGCAGCGGCGGCAAGACCCGGAGCGGTGGAGATGGAGCGGCTGAAGTTTTACCTTGGAGAATGGGATTACACCGAAACGTATCCGAAGGGTGGCAAGAACACGGGCGTGTACACGAGCAAGCTGGGGCCGGGTGGAAATTCGTTGATCAATACGTTTCACTCGACGGGGCCGATGGGGGATTTCGAAGGGTTGTTGATGTTGACGTGGGATGCGAACGAAAAAGCTTACAAGGCCTACGCGTTCGGGAATGATTACCCTGGGGCGATTGTGGAAACGGGGCAGTTTGAGGGTGACGCGCTGGTGTACCGGTCGGAGTTGACGGCTGGGGGCACGAGCATGAAATTGCGCAATGTGACGCGAGTGACCGCGCCGGGACAATTGGTGAGCGAAGAATATTTTGCGAAGAAGGACGGGCCGGAAACGTTGTTGGTGCGGGTGGATGCGAAGAAGAGGTAAGGACGGAGTGATTCACCACAGAGGACACTGAGAGCACAGAGGAAGGCGAGTGCGAAGAGGAGAAAAAGCGCCCGCCTCCGAACGGCGCTACAACAGCGGCGGCGTAAAGCGGCCTCTACAAAGGCAATTAGGAGCCGGTGTAGAGTTGGAATGGGGCCCAGTAGAAAGGCTTCTTGAAGACGATTTCGGGATCCTGATTGTGGAGAAGGGCTAATTTTGCGGTGCGGAGAGCGGAGGCGGGATCCTTGCCCTTGCTCATTTCGGAATAAAAAATGTCCATGATTTGCGGGGCGGCAGAGTCGTTCACTTCCCAGAGAGCGCCGACCACGTTGTGAGCACCAGCGTGGAGAAAAGCCCAGGAAAGACCGATCAGTCCTTCGCCGGAATAAGCGCGGCCACCGGCGCCTTCACAAGCGGAAATGGTGACAAGTTCGGCAGAGAGAGGATGCTGAAGAATGTCGCGCGCGTAGAGCTTGTAGGAGTCGCCAGATTTGCTGAGGATGACAGCGGAATCGAGAGGGCGCGTGATGCTGGCGGTGCCGTGAGTGACGAAGTGAAGATAGGCATAGCGCTCAGGATGGCTCGACAGAAAGGCTTGCGGGCGTGGCTTGCTTCCCTTCCAGGACAGCGCGTTTGGCGGCGGGAAAAAAGCTTTCGACGCGGTGCATTTCTTCCGGAGCTTTCGGGAGTGCCGGGAAGGCTTCCACCGGCTCTGTGTTTCCGACCAGCAGAAGATTGTTTTCTTTGGAACGAGGGCGTGCCACAGCAGAGGAAAGAAGAGTGAGGGAGCTTGCGCTGGACAGGGTTACGTCTTCAATCCAAAAGTGAGGAGATGGGCCGGGAACAACCAAGGTTTCGAAATTCAATGCCGAGAGGCTTGGATCCGCAAGTAGAATCAGGCGGCCGTCTTTCGGGAGAAGTTGCTGCGCCGGTTCGACAAGCATGGTGTAAAGCTGCTGGCCCTGAGCGCTGCCCGGCCCTTGGGGATCGCGGAGATCGTGGATGGTTTTGCTATAAGAAGCGGCGAGGGGCTCCAGATCCGAAGCCTTGGGAATTTCGAAACACTGAGTTTTGACGGGGGTGATGGCCCAAAGATAGGAATGATCCTGCCCCACCCAGTAAAAAAGAAGAGTAGCTTGCAGACGCTTGGCGAGTTGCTGGGGCTGCACTACGGGAATCGCTCTAGAAGATGATTTCTGGTCTAGGGATAGGCCTTCGAGCAACATGCGGGCGCGGCTGGTTTCGGCGACACGGAGTGCGTCGAGAGGGCGGTTGCGTCGGACGAGGAAATCGACGTAGTCATTGTAGAAATCGATTCCGCCGGACAGATAGCTGAGGCGCGAATCGTCGCGGTCAATGGAGTCGCGCGCGGCGGTGATGGTTTCGATGGAGCGGCGAAACTCCTGTTCGGCCTGGGCGGGCTGGTTTTCGGCGTCGTATAGTTCCGCGAGGCGGGCGTGGACTTCCCACTTGAGCGCGGTTTCGGCCGCGGGATCCTGGCTGACCTGGTGAAACAGTTTCTCAGCTTCGGCAAAATGTTTTCTGCCAGTTTCAATGCGGCCGGAGACGAGGGTGGACTCGCGAACGCCGAAATGGTCGAGGCCTTGCTGTTCGAGTTGCACGGCCTCGTGATTGTATTTTTCGGCATCGTCAAGCTTGCCCGCACGCAGACTAAGTTCCGCGAGGGAGTTCAGGCATTGGGTGATGGTTTCCGGATCGTCGAGCTTCTTTGCACGGTCGAGTGTGCGTTTCGCCAGTTCCTCAGCCTCGGTGTAGCGGCGAAGGGCAAAATAGGAATTCGCGACCCCGGAGTACCAGTAAGCGGAATAGCCGTTCAGTCCAGTTCGCTCGGAGGCCTCCGCTCCTTGCTTGATAAAACAGGAGGGCGTTCTGATAGTCGCCGAGGGTGAAATAGGCCCAGCCGAGATTGCCAAGGATGGTGGCTTCGAGGGCACGCATCTTGAGAGCGCGAGCGGAAGCGAGTGCTTTCTGGTTGCGGTCAACGGCTTCGTCGAGACGATCCCTTTTCTCGGAGATAACCGCGAGGGCGGCTTGTGCATTGGCGTCCTGGTCGGCACATACCGTTTTGCTTGGCGAGGGCGATGGCCCGAGTGTAGAGCGCTTCGGCGGCGTCGAATTTTTCCTGGTTGAACTGCAAACCTGCCCTGGCGATCAAAACCTGACAAAGCGAGTGCGATTGAATGGAGTTTGCGAGTTTCTCGGCCTCGGCGAGTTTTTCGTCGGCTTGTGCGGATTGCTGGAGATAGCGATACGCGGTGCCCTGATACAGGGCTTTGCGGACGGCGATATCCGTGGACGCGAGAGACGGCGGGAGGTCACCTTGCAATACAGCCAGAGCCTCCTTGGGAGCCGAGCGCGAGACGAGAATCTCGGCTTTCAAGATGCGGAAGCGCCAGTCCCACTCCGGGCTGATGTTGCCATATTTTTGCGAGGCGCGATTGACATCGGCAAGCGCACCGTTCAGGTCGCCCTGCATGATCCTCAGTCAAGAATGCGCTCGTCAGCGGCTTGGGCATCGCGAGCAGACCGGCAAGCGCATAATAAAATGCTGATCAGGAGCAGAGTGAGAAGCCGAGGAATCAGATCAGCGATTAGCCTGTCGGTGGTGGTAGCTTTCCGTTGGTGGCTGGCGACCGCCGCGGTTCCGCCTCCGCCATCGGGAGAGCCAAGATCGAAGCGCAGCATGGAGAGAGTCTTCATGCCCTCGAGGGAGAGCACCTCGGCGAAAGAAATCGTGCCCAAGTGCGGAATGTCGATGATGTGCCGCTTCTTGTCCGCGTCGGACAAGCCGGGGAAGTCCGTCTCGATTTTCTCCACCAGAGAGCAAAGTGCCACTCCGTCCTTGGATATTCGCTATTCCGCCACTCTTCTTGAGGGAAGGAATTTTGTTGGCCAAGTCTGCATGAGTTTTCGACTCAAGCAGAAAATCATGGCGCAGGACAATATTGAAAGTAAAGCCGGCAATGCGCAAGTTTTCGAAGGTGCTGCCAAGGGCCAGGATGTGGCCTTCGGCTTCGTCGAGCTTATGTTCGGAAGTGAGGCGAGCGACGATACGATCGGCGGTGATGACATCCATGATATTCAGACCGAGGATCGTGGTGATGGCTTGCGTGGTGGCAGTGCGCTCGTCTTGCATGCTGCCGGAGACGTGGGAGTGCGCGGAGTGGAAGCGAGCGAGGCGGGGCACGCAGAAATCCATGGCGCAAGAATGCGCGTGGCCACCGAAGATAGGCACGCAAGTGGCGGCCTGGGCTTCGATCTGACAAGCAGCAGGCCGGTGGAAACTGGCGTTCAGAGCATAAGCATTCGCGTGAAATGCGAAGGACTGCCTGGGACGGGGACTCATGGGGGACTCCTCAAGTGAGATACGAAAATCGCAGCAGCTACCTTATTACATTACGGGTTGTTTTGAACAGCAAATGAAAACTTGGCGACCGAGATTTTGGCGGCGGAAGAAGACTCGCGGCCGAAAACGGTCAAAGTGTAGTCACCGGGACGAAGCAGGCCGGAGGGAACGATCAGATTGACTTCCTTGTTGACGCGGTCAGGGGGGATGTCGAACTGCAGGAGCACGCGAGAGGCAGAGTCCCGTAGTTCGCCAGTGTAGGAAGAGAAGTTCTGAACCTGCGAAGGAACAAAATCAAAGTGAAGCTGAACCGAATCGTTGCCGTGGACCTGCACAACGGTCTTTTCATTTTCCAGACGATCGCCGCCTCGCAGACCGAAAGAGGGGCTGGAGAGGATAGTCTGGCCCGGGGCGGTAATCACACCGATCTGCGGCTTCGATGTTCGGGAATAATAGCCGATAGCAAGAAGGAGCACGGCCATCGCAGGGATGGCAATCATGGGACGGAACCAGGAAGTCCAGCGAGAGCGAGGGGCCAGTTCTTTTGGAGCGACCGGGCGCGGGTTCTTCGCGGAAAACCTCGCGACCCGCAGTGACGAAGGTGAGGGTGGCCTTTACATCCTCGGCGCACTCGGCACAATCGAAATAGTGCTCTTCGTAGGCATCGCGCTGGTCCGCGGATAGCTCGCCGAGGACGTATTTTTCAGCCGCATGTAGACGCTTAGCTTCTAAGTGGTCCATATTCCCTGTCCCAATGAGTAGTGCATGGGAATGGCAAAACGTTTCACGAAGACTCTTTGGCCGCGGCCCTGCGGGGGAGGGCCGTATCCTTCTGGAATAGGGTACGGAAGCGTTCCTTGGCGCGGTGGAGGCGAACACGAAGATAGGCGCGGTCAACGCCAAAGCGACGGCAGATCTCGTCCTTATCGCCCTCCTCGAGGAAAACGGCGCGCAGAAGGTCTCGGTCGGTGGGGCTGAGTTCCTCCAGGATGCCGCGAACGTGGGACTTAGTCTCTTGATTGATGAGGGAGCGCTCTATGTCGATGACTTTGTCGGGAATGTCCAGGTGGCCCTCTTCCAGGGGGCGGTCTTTATAGTAGGCACGGGAATTCTCTCGTAAGACATTCTTACAAACGGAGTTAACGAAGGCGCCAAAGCGTTCGGGCTGGCGAACGCCGCCCTCACGGCGGAGGACGGCGAGGACGCGAATGAAGGTTTCCTGGCGCACGTCGTCGACCCGCTCCGAGGGAAGCATCCTGGCGCGCAACATGACCCCGAGGAGCTGGCCAAAATAAGCTACGAAATGCTGCTCCGTAGCGGGGTCTCCCTCCCGCAGACGGTCCACGTACGACTTATCGAATATATACAGTTCCACCCTGACCTCAAACCATTTGGGGGGAGTATATCGTCGGAGAAGAAATGCCGCAATGGAACTCTCCCCGCTGACAGATGAAACGAAAAGGCTTCTGGATGCACTACCTAATCAAAGAGACCTCTACAAACCAGGAGGTCTATTCGTGGGGAACGGTCACCGGCCCCACGTGCCCTCGGGCGCATTTCGCAAACCTGACCAGCGAGATGCGCCCCTTCCTTAAAAGGAAGATGGGGTAGGAGGAGAATTGGCAACACAAGCGAGAGCATTCGCAAATTCCGGTGTTGTTTCTTCTATGGGTTATTCGAAGGAAACACGTCGGATGGAGCCGCGTTCGGTGGAGCCGGCCCAGAAAAGCGCGCCAGGGTTGGAAGAGGTTTGCGCACAAAGCATCGAGTTTGTGGCCGTGCCGGATATGGCCGTGAGGCTGCAGGCGACGCTGCCGGGAGCGATCCGGAGCGCTTTGCAGAAGTCGGAAGGATTTGCGGGCTGCGCGGTAATGGTGTCTGAAGAGGAAGCGCGGCTGGTGACGGTAGTGACATTCTGGCGAGGCCAGGAGCGGAGCAGCAAAGCGAACGCAAACGCGCTGTGGGTAGAGCAATTGCTGGATCCTTATATTGACCGGCAACTGCGCGTGAACAAGCTGCGCGCACAGATCGCGTGGCCGGCGGGAATGCCGACGGCGAAAAGCGCGGAGTTCGCAGGCGAGGTGAATGAAGCGGGCGAGTGCGGGGCTGAATAATGCGTGCGGGGTGCGTCAGGAAAGTGGACGCGGAAAGCTAGAAGAATACATGAACGCGACGGCGACAAGAACTCGGGAGCAGGGGCCAATGAACGCACCGGGAACGGCACAATGCACGACCATCACCTGCGCGGAAAACGGTGTAGTGATGCTGGCCGGAGTGACGCTTTGCCTGGAGCATTTTTTGCAGCAGTGTTACGGGAGGCTGGAAGGGCTCGACCCGGCGGTGCGTGGCAAAACCAGGGAAGCCGCAATAAACGATGGCGCGCCGAAAATTCTTGAAGAAGTAGTGAAGCAGGTACTGATCGTGTGCCTGCAACATCAGAACTTGAGCAATCTGGCTCGCTCGCGACTGCTGGACATTCTGATGTGGGCCGGGGAGTTGCAGTTGGTGTTGCGCGTGCCACGGATCATTTCGGCGGAGCAGATGGTATATGGAGTGGTACAGCGGCGGACGCAGCGCGGACGCGGATTGATAGGCAATTAGCGCGATCCAGTAGAAAAGGAATGTCCCCGCAACTAAGGCACAGCCTTGCATACATTACAGTTGGGATCCTTCGCGGCGCCAACGACGCGCGGCTCAGGATGACAGTGCCATTCTCGTAACGATGGGTGGTTCCGGAGCGATCTATTGTCCTGCAGATTACTCCGATGACGGGATGGTGGGATTTAGACGCAGTGAGTTGCTCACTGACGGCAAGAATAATGCGGACAGTGTTGAAGAGAGCGACGACGAAAAGATTCTGACCGACGACGCGTATGGATTTTCGCGCCAGTCGCCAACCATAGCGACCACGGCGCCGCCTTCCCGCCATTCGCGAATGACTTGGGCCTTCTGAACCGGGAGAACCTGGGTGTGAAAACTCTCGGTGCCAAGTTGCCGCGCAACTGCTTCGGTGGTGCCACGAGAATCTCCGGAACCAGATGAGGCTCGATGCCTCGGCACTTCAGTTCGGCAACCATGGAAGGCGTAGTCGCGCAAGCTCTCCGCAATCTGCAAAGCCACTCGCAAAAAGACGGGAGTGCTCACAGACGAGTTATTGGTGGGCGCTGCGGACTTTTTCCAGCACGGCTGGATCTGCTTCGGGAGTGGCACCGGGCCGCGCGGCTAACCACGCTCCCATGCGGTTGGCGGCTTCATTCATGGCGGAAAGAGGAGCACCGCGCAAGAAGTGGTGAACGAGGGCGGCGGTGAAAGCGTCTCCGGCGCCGACCGTATCCACAGTTTTGACGGCGTAGCCTGGGTGTTCGTGGAAGCCCTCCTTGGAGACCAGCAGGCTGCCATTGGCACCGCGGGTAATACAGACGAGCTGCGCGCCACTGAGGTGGAGAAGCCATTCGGCCGCAAGGGTTTCTTTGCCGGGTGAAAGCGGCGTGGGCGATTCGAGCAGTTCGAGGACGACGGGCAATTCTTCCTGATTGAGCTTGATGATGCTGGCACGCCTGATGGAATCGGCAAGGACTTCTTTGGAGTAGAAGGGCGGGCGCAGATTGACGTCGAAGATGCGCGTGGTGGTAGGACGGGCGGCGCCCAGGAATTCGTGGATAGTGCGTCTGGCAGCGGGAGAACGCTGCGCCAGGGAACCAAAACAGACGGCAGCGGCCTGCGCGGCTAGCGTGCGCCACTGAGAGGTCATCTCCAGAGAGTCCCAGGCGGCATCTTCGCTGATTTCGTAGTGCGGTTGATCTTGAGGGTCGATAAGGACTTTTACTGTGCCGGTACGGTGGGTGGGATCGGACTGCAGAAAATCGGTGGGAAGGCGGAGTTGCTGAAAGCGTTGCTTGGCATCGTCACCCAACGCGTCGGTGCCAATGCGGCTGGCGACGATGCCATGATCACCAAGGAGACTGGCGATGTAGGCGAAGTTAGCTGGGGCTCCGCCAAGCTGCTTGCCGGAAGGAAAGAGGTCCCAGAGCAATTCACCCAGACCGACGATGGTGAAATTTCCGTCTGACATGGAAGCATCTTACGCTAGAGGAGAGGATTGACGAAAAAAGAGTTTGGGACGGCAGCGAGGTGCGCGAGAGGCAAAGCAGATCCCCTGAGATGCGCGTGCCTAACTCGGTCGGAACGAACGGAGCGAATTCCTTGAGAAAGCCCGTCTTCATCTGCAGTGGCAAAAGCGGTGGCGAGCCACCGCACTCCAAAAAATATAAAACGGGGGGGAACCCTTGTGGGGCTCTTTTGTCTACCGCGAGGCATCCAATCCACGCAAGCGCTGAACGACCCGGCCCCTCGCGATGCTCGGGGTAAAGCGGTCCCCACACAAATCAACTACCTGGGGTGGGATCGGCTATTGCTGGCGGCTAACGTCGCGGCTTTGGAGCTGCTCGGCTAATTTGAGTTCGCGTTCCGCATCCTCCGAACGGCCGAGGTCACGGTAGGCCTGGCCGAGCAGGTGGTGCGAGATGGAATTGTTGGGATCCATGTTGATGGCGCGTTGCAGAGCGCGGACGGCGAGCAGCGGCTCACCTTTTTTCTCCAGCACTTTGCCCATGAGGATGTAGGGACCGGTGGAAGTGGCATCCAGCCAGATGGAGCGCTGCAGAAGCTTTTCGGCTTCATCGAACTTCTGGATGCGCGTGTAAGCATCGGCGAGTTTATAGAGAGCGACAGGGTTGGCAGGATTGATGGCCACTTCCTGTTCGAGTTGCGCAACAGCTTCGGGGATTTTGGACTGGTAGAGATAAAGTTCGCCGAGCAACTGGTGAGCGAGGGGAAGTTTTGGATCGAGGGCCACGGCTTTCAGGCCGTACTCCTCAGCAATGGGCCCGAAATCGAGACGAAGCAGCATGCGCGCAGCGAACAAATAAGCGGCGGCGGAATCCGGTGGGACACCGAACATTTTGGCGAACGCCGCGCGTGCCTCGGAATATTTCTTGGTTTGCACGTAGGCGACGCCAAGGATGTAGGCGGCGTCGACATTCGCTCGCGGATACCAGGTCTGTACTTTTTCGAGATAGGGGATGGCGTCGGCAGGCTTGCCGGCAAGATAGAGCGAGAGGCCCGTGAGTTGGATCAGTTCGCCATCGTTGGGCTCTTCTTTTCGTGCGGCTTGCAGGGTGCGCACGGCGTTGGGGTAGTCGCCCTTTTTGTAATAGGCGACGCCAAGTTCGTGGTCGAGGCCCTTTGGCGGAGGAGTCTGGCTTTGCAACGCCGTAAGCGCGGAGATAGCCTCGTCATACTTGCCCTGCTGCAAAAGCTTGCGCGCGGAGTCGTAGGTAGGATCCGGGGCCGTCGCGGAGGTAGGCTGCGAAGCGGAGGAGCCGTCAGGCTTTTGCGCTTGCGCGTTGAGATGAGGAAGCGCACCGGAGAAAAGGATGGTCAGAACGAGAACCGCGAGACGAACCTTCATAGATACGCAACACTCCACTGCGTCAGAGTAATTTAAGCACAAAAACAAGGCGGGCGTGAACGCTTGCCGTGGGTCGCGCATTTCTGTGAGACTTATAATAGAAGAGTCAACAGAGTTTGAGCGTACAACGTAGCTGCCGAACTCATGAACTTTTTCAAATTCCATCGAAAGACTGGGCGCAGGATTCAGGGGATTGTTCTCAGCGCGCTGGCATTGGCGGCCGGCGCAGCAGTTGAACAACAGCCGGCGGCAAGTCAGGACGCGAAACCGATTGTCTTTTTCAAGGACGAAGTGTCAAAGGCAGGCCTGGTGGCAAAAAACGTGTTCGGAGGCGTGGACGCGACGTTTTTGCCGAAATAGGAAATGAAGAGATCGTCGAAGCCGTCGTTGTCGTAGTCGCCGACGCACACGGCCTGACCCCAACCGGAATGAATCAGGTCCGCTTGCGCACTGACATCGGTGAAGGTGCCGTCGCGATTATTTTTGTACAGGCGATTGGTGGGCTCCTGGCAGGCGGGAAAGCCTTCCAGGCGCGAGCCGTTCACCAGAAAAATATCGAGCCAGCCATCGTTGTCGTGTTCGTCGAAAGCGACGCCACAACCGGTAGTCTCCAGCAAATATTTGTTTTTATGCTCGCCGCCAAAAATCGTTTTGGTGTTGAGGCCAGCTTCCTTCGCAACGTTGACGAAGTTGACGCCGAGCGGCGCGGACGGCGAGGCTTGCGCAGGAGGTTTGGCGTCGGAGTCCTGGAAAAACGCCTGGGCTTTGAGCGGCCAGGCCAGCGAAGAATATTTTCGAGGGGGAGAACCAGAGCCGAGCGGCTGAGCGATTGACGCACCAGAAAGGAAAGAAACAGAACCAGGCCGCGCCGTGGAAGTTCGCGGAGGCGGGCCAGAGAATGCGGAGCATGGAATAAATGGCCTGACCACCGATCCAGGTCTGAATGCCAAACCAGCCGCAAGCGACGAGAGCGCGAAGAATGGCGGGAACGTTGGCGCCACGGACACCGAGGGAAGCGCGCACAAAGACGGGGAAGGGGATGCCGTATTTGGTGCCGGTATGGGCATTGAGGAGCATGGGAATCAAGACGATGAGATTGCCGAGGAGGATGGTCAGAATGGCCTGAATCCAGTTCATGCCCTCGGCTCCAGGAGGGATCGGTTTGTGAAAGCGCCATGTGCCCGCCGCAGGAATGCGGATGGAGGGAGAGGTTAGCGGAAGAGGTGGAAAAAGGTCCAGAGGCGGCGTGAGTTAGTGAGTTAGCCAATATGCAAGACGGGCGCCAATGAAAAAGGGGAGCCGGTGGGCTCCCCTTCTTCGGTTTGGGGTGTGGGTGTTAAAACACGAAGCGGAAGCCGAACTGTAGTTGGCGCATGCCGACCGGAGCGCCGGGAGCCGAGTCGGCTTCGATGTCGGTAATCTGGCCGGCGCTGGCAGTCCCGAAGCAATCCAAGCATTGGTTGCCGGGTATGGCAAGCACGGGGTGGTTGAACAGATTGTATGCATCGAAGCGGAACTGCGCCTTGAAGCGTTCGGTGATGTTGAAAGTTTTCAACAAAGAGAAGTCATCGTAGAAGGCGTGCGGACCCCGGTACGCATCGAAGCCCATATTGCCGATCTGGCCGCAGCCCGGGAGAGACAGCGGTCCTGAAACCGGGCGCGCCAGCGTGCAGGAATCCGTGCCTATATCCGCTTGTGTCAGGTTGTAGGAGAGCGGTTGAACAGGAGTGAACCAGTAGACGCCGCACGGGCCACCCGAGTTGCAGCCGGAAGTGACCGTTCGTTTGCCGGTGGAAACGTGTCCAGTTACATTCGGACGGCACGGCCCCGCGTCCGTGACTGTGCTGCACTCGTTGATGTTGGGGCTAAAAGGAAGACCTGTGCCGTAGGTCAAAGTGTTGGAAGCCTGCCAGCCACCCAAGAGCAGGTCCGTCACGCGACCAGCGTTACCGAGGAACTTCTTCCCTTTGCCGACGGGCAAATCGTAGATGGCACTAACCACGAAGACCTGATTTCGGTTGAATGGGTTTGGCCCATAGGCGAACTTCGCGATTGACCGGGAAGTAGTTGTCTGTCGTAAGCATTAGCATGAGAGATAGGTATAGTGGGCCAAGAACTGTAGTCCGTTGCTAAGACGCTGCTCCGCCTTGATCTGCAGAGCGTTGTAGTGGTCGTTGGCGTCGTTACCGAAGTAGTTGTTGACGTCGCCCGAACAACAGGCCGGTGTCGGAAGCACCAGTCCCCCAGCGGTCGTGAAGGTGGACCCTGGATAGGTGAATGAAGGCACTCCGTTCTGGAAAAACCGACGGCGGTTGTTGGGAGGTACGGAAGGAGTAAATCCTCCCAAGCTCGGGACCTGGTCCGCTGCGGGGCACGGAGTGATTGCTACTGAGCAGGTGAAGGCTACGATGTTTGTGCCGGGGCCAACGGCAATCTGGTTCGTGTTGTACGAGGGGCCGGTACCGGCGAAGACGTGTGTTCCTTTGTTGCCGACATAACTGACCGTTAGGCTGAGAGTCGCCGTGAGCTGACGTTGGTAGCTGGCATTCCACGCATCGAGCGTAGGAAGCCGCAGAGTGGTAGGTCGAATGTACGTTCCCGCCGTTCCATCGGGGCCGAGCAAGGGCAGCGTGCCGGCAGGAGTGCCAACACCAATATCGGCCAGAGTGGTGGAGAAAGGATACGTCGGCGGGCCCTGAGACAAGTTAAAAACTGCGCTGCGGTTGTTGGTCGCGCCGGAGCTGATATTTGAATCCTGAATGTTTTGCGCTGCCAGCACGGGGAGGCTTTGCGTCACGGCGTGACCGAAGGTAGATCCAAACACGCCGAGATCAAAGCTGCGCCCGTAGCCCAGACGAAGTACCGACTTTGCGTTGAACTGGTACGCCACGCTGAGGCGGGGAGCAAAGGCTTTCCAATCGTTTCCAATATTGCCGTTCAATCCCCATGGACTGTAGCCAGCGATGCGAAGAGTACCATTGTTCAAGTTCGCAAATCCGCCATTGCCTTTACCATTTACGGCTTCCGGGGTGTAGATCTCCCAGCGCAGCCCGTAAGTGAAAGTTAACTTTTGGCTGACGCGCCAAGAGTCCTGACCATAAAAGGCGTTGCGCCACTGGTGGCCGATGGCGTTGCTGGTGGTGCTCACGAAGCGCTGGAACTGCGTGACATCACCAAGAAGGAAAGTGGCGATTCCCAATCCGTAGGAGGGTCCGTCGCCCGTACCCAGCTGGTCGAAATATAAGAGGCCGGAGCGGCTCTGGTCGCTGGGTACGCGAAGGTTAGTGGCGTAGCGTATATCCGCGCCGAACTTGATGGTGTGATTTCCCAGGAGGCGCGTCCAGTTGTTTACAAACTGAATTTGGCGCTCCCTTTCAAGCAGCGGGCAGTTGCAACGAGCGGCATTCAGACCATTGCCAAAGGCATAGGTGCCGCCGCCAGGGTTCCCCAAGGCGCCGTTAAACCCATTGGCGCCGTTGTTCGTGAACAGGAATCCGGAGAGACCGTTGGTGTTAGACTCCCCGGGAATATTCAAGCCCGGAAAACCGAAGTCGGACATAGGAGTCTGATTGGCGTCGGAATAAGCGGTGACCGGATGGTATTGAAACCAGCCAACACGAAAATCTGTCAGCCACTTGGTACCGATGGCTTTGTTGAAACCGCCCGCAATGCTGTAGTTATGAACGTTGGAGGAACCATTCAACGTGCCAGGACCAAAGCCGGCGCTGCCTAGGGGGCCTAGACCACCCTTGCCGGAAAGATTGAACCAGTCAAAACTGAATCGCCCGAAAACCTGGATGCCGTGCGGAGCATTCCAGTCTTCGCGGGTATCCCACGCATATTGATTGAAAGGGCCGGAACCCGAGGCAACATAGTTGTTGTTAACAGCGCCGCTGGGGCCGGTGTTTGGGCTCGGAAACAAAGCCAGGACCTTGCCGATATTAGGGCTGATCTCGGCAATGGGAATCTGATTGTTGGGGAAAGCCGTGCGGCCCGTACCATCGAGTCGACTGCCGGTAGTGGGATCGAAGATCTGACCGGCAGGCGCGCCAGCGATGGTCCCGTAGGCATTGAGATACTGGCTCAAATCGCAAAAGCCGGGAGTTGCGCTCTGCGCGTTAGTGGCGGGATTGCAGCTGGTGACAACCTCGGGTGTCGGGACGCTGTAAAGGTTCGTAATGCCGGCAGTCTGTTTGGTTTGCTGGTAATCGCCGAAGAAGAACAGTTTGTCTTTGATGATCGGCCCGCCGATGGCACCGCCGAACTGTTTCCAGGTGGCGGCAGGGAGAGCCACACCCGGCTTGTTGGTAAAAGGATCGCGAGCCTGCTGCGCGCTGTCGCGGTAGAAGTAGAAGCCAGCGCCGTGAAACTCGTTGGTGCCGGATCTGGTCTGCACGGTTGCAAGGCCGGCGATGGCCCTGCCCTTCTCGGCGTCAAAATCCTGCAGCGAGATCTTCGCTTCCGTAACGGCTTCGAGATTCGGATTCACGACGATGATACCCAGGATGGGATCCTGGTTGTCGGTACCATCCAACTCGTAGCCCGTGCCGCTGAAATGCTGCCCGTTCACGTTAATCTGTCCACCGCCTTGCGGGTTTTCGGTGGCCGCGTGGTTGAAGCCAGGCAGTTTTTGCGTGCCGGGCGAGAGCAGTAAGAATTGGGTGAAATTGCGATTGAGAACCGGAAGATCCTGCACATATTGCTGATTGAATGTCACGTCGATGTCAGCGCGGTCGGTCATCAACTGCGGAACCTCGCCGCTCACTTCGACCGTCTGGGTAACGGCGCCGACTTCTAAAGCAACGTCCACTTTGACGCTGAAGTCAGCGGAAACGGAAACGTTCCCAATGCTAGCGACTTTGAAGCCAGTCGCTTCGACCAACACATTGTAGGTGTCCGGGATGAGGTGAGTAACCGTGTAGTTGCCACTATCGTTGGTGGTGGTTTCGTCTGAGGTGCCTTTTGTCACCGAGTTAACAGTGACCTTCGCTCCAATTACGGCAGCGCCCTGAGGATCGGTGACGGTGCCGATGATGCTGCCATAGACTGCTTGACCACGGGCTGGACTAACGGACAAGGTGCAGAACAAGAACAGAGCCAGAAGGCCCGCCACAAAGACTTTCATTTACCCTCCCCATCGCGGCAGTGGTGGTAAACCACAAACCGCAAAACTAAATTGAAGACACGGCTCGGCTTGGCGTGCGACCGATTCTCCATGGATGCACAAACACCCATGCGACAAAAGCCGCGTGGAATTACAATGGAGAATGAGCCCGATAAAGGGCTATCGATTCGAACGCAGTACAGCCAAAGCCCCCCCAACTCCTCGACTCGGTGCAGTGCAACGCCAGCACCCGTCACTGCGGTTCCAAGCCGCCCGCCTCGAAGCGGCGAAACACACCTGGAACCAAATCACTGCACTCCAATTATGCGATGGCTTGTAGCAGTTTTTTGAGGGCATGGGTAAGTTTCTTGGGGTTCTGAAACAGTTACAGGGGTTAAAGGGCGTCTTCTCAACAGGCTTCGAAAAAAGTTACCTCGGTGTTACAATCCTGCCGACGTGTCCCATGAATGGCAAGATCGACCAGCAGGCCCAGATCGAGAAGCTTGTGGGCAGCCGTTCGTTGCATGGTTCCGATTCACTGTGCAAGTTGCTGCGATACTTGGCGGCGCAGTCGTCCAAGAGTCCGGGAACATTCCCTAAGGAATATCAAATCGCGACCGAAGTATTCGGGCGGCATGAGAGCTTCGATCCTCATCTGGACTCGTTGGTTCGCGTGCAAGCGGCGCGTCTCCGAGCAAAACTTGCCGGGTACTATGCCTCGGAGGGTGCAGGAGATTCCATAGTCGTCGAACTGCCCAAAGGGACTTACGGTCTCACATTCCACGAACGAACCCCGAGAACGCTGGCAACGGGAGAAGGTTCGAACGGTGATGTAGCCAGCAAAGCAAGCTCGCAGACGATCTCGTCGAACCGCTGGATCATCGTGTTGGTAGTTATCTCCATGCTGCTTGCCGGTTCGCTGTCGGTGGCGTTGGACAGGCTGCTGCTGCGGCGTGGGGGCGAAGAGCACACGGCTGGACAGAGCGGGGTTGGGGTTCCGCCGACGATCCGGACGTTCTGGGAAGGATTTCTGGCGGGACACGAACAGCCATGGGTAATTTTCAGCAACGCGCCGTTTGTGGGGCGGCCGGATACGGGAATGCGATATTTTGATGCCAAGCGGGACGGGAAGGAACCGACGCTGGATCACTATACGGGTGTAGGCGAGGTGCTGGCGGTGCATGCGCTCGACGGCGTGTTTGGACAATTGAAGACGGAGCTGCGCGTGAAGCAAGGAAGTTTGTTTTCACTCGACGATGCAAAAAACACTGATTTGATCTTCATCGGATCGCCCTCCGAAAATCTGACATTGCTGGACGTGCCCAGCAGCAAAGAATTCGTATTTCGGAAAGTAAATGACGGACCGCGCGCGGGAAACATGGAAATCGTGAATGTACATCCGGGGCAGGGAGAGCCGCCCACGTATATCGCGACCCCAGGCAAAATTCCGCTGACGGAGGACTACGCGGTCGTGGCGCTGGTGCACGGGCTCAATCCGGAGCATTCGGAATTGATCCTTGCGGGAACGACAACGATCGGGACGCAAGCCGCGGTGGAGTTTGTCACGCGCGCAAGTTATCTGAGCAGTCTGCTGGAACGGATGAAGGTGCGGAAGACGAGCGACCTGAGACCATTTGAGGCAGTGATTCAGGTGAAGGTGGCGCGCGGCGTGCCAGTGGGATCTTCACTGGTAGCATTGCGGGTGCTGGAAAAGTAGCCTGGATCGCGAAATACGGCGTGCCCTTGCGGAAATCAGATTTGTGGCGGAACGAGTTTGGGATCCAGAGAAGCCGCCTTCTGAAATTCCTGCGAGGCTTCCTCCTTTTTCCCCTGCTGCAATAAAGCCAAACCCAATTCGTAGTGCGCAGGAGCATAGTCGGGAGCCGCATTGATGGCAGCCCGAAACTGTGAGATGGCGCCATCCAGATCGCCCACTCGGCGCAAGCGCTTGCCGGAATTTGTGGCGAAGAGGGAGGCTTGCAGATCGGTTTTTCGTTTGGCGAGCGCCGTGCCGGTGCGGGCTTCTTCGGCGGCGCCCACGGTGTCGCCTAGTTGACGGAGAACGGCCGCGAGAGTGGTGTGCGCGCCGGCAAAATCGGGTTGCAGGCGAATGGCCTCGCGGAGAGCGGTGGCGGCATCCTGCAGCTTGGACTGCTGCTTCAGTACGGTGCCGAGCATGTAGTAAGCCTCAGCGTAATCAGGTTTGGCATGAACGGCGGCCTGGAATTGGGCGACGGCTTCATTGAGGTCACCTTGCTGCCAGAGAGTGATGCCAAGGGTATAGGGAGCGTCGGGCTGAGAAGGATCGATGGATTCGGCTTTGCGGAGTTCGGCGATGGCTTCGGGCAATTTGTCCTGAAGCTTCAGGGCGAGGCCAAGATTGTAGTGGAGAGTTTGATCGTTGGGCGCGCGTTGCAGAGCGGATTGAAATTCCGCGACCGCGGCGACGAAATCGGTTTTCTGAAGATAGGCGGTGCCGAGATTCCCTTGATAGCCCGGATCATCCGGGCGCAGACGCAAGGCCTCGCGAAAGGCGGCAATTGAGCCGTCACCATCTCCCATCTGCAAGAGCGAGAGTCCCAAGTTGTTTTGGGCATCGGGATTGGATGGATCAAGACGAATGAATTGCCGGAACGCAACGGCTGCTTCATCCGGGCGCCCGACACGTTGCAAAAGCAATCCCAACTGGTTCTGCGCGTCGGGCTGATCCGGGTTGACCTTGACGGACGCCTGCAGAGCCGAGATGGCGCCTTCAGCGTCACCAAGATTGCTGCGCGCCAGTCCCAGGTAGTACGAGGCGAGATAATTTTGCGGAGCGAGTTGGACGGCGCGATCGAGTTCAGTGGCAGAACCAGCGTAGTTCTTCTG
This sequence comes from Candidatus Acidiferrales bacterium, assembly GCA_963792145.1. Classification (GTDB taxonomy): domain Bacteria; phylum Acidobacteriota; class Terriglobia; order Acidiferrales; family UBA7541; genus Acidiferrum. The sequence goes on along the minus strand of CAWBVH010000049.1, from coordinate 27,948 downwards.
TTGGAAGTAAACCACGCCCAAATGAAAGTGCGCCAAGGCGAGATCCGCGGAGAGGCGAATGGCTTCCAGAAATTGCGCGATCGCCGCAGCGAGATCGTTCTGGCGAACGAGGAGTGAGCCGAAGCCGTCGTGAAGATCGGAACGGCCTGGAGCGAGTTCGACGGAATGACGGATGGCCGCGGTGGCACCATCCAGGTCGTTAGACAGTTCAAGGGCGCGGGCGAGAGCGTGATAAGCGTCGGCGGATTGCGGAGTGAGAGCGATGGCCTCGCGCGCTTCGCGAGTAGCACCTGGTGGGTCGTTCGCTTGAGCAAGCGCTGCTGAGAGATTCACATGGGCTTCCGCAAGGGAAGGCTCCAGACGAATCGCGGTTTCGAATTCTGCGATGGCCGGCTTGATTTCTCCCGTGGCGTAGAGGGCCCAGCCGAGGTAGTTGTGGGCTTCGGGGCTATCAGGATTCAGACGAATTGCGGTTTCGAATTGTTTGCGAGCAGCAGGGTAATCACCGCTCTGCAGAGCAGCGAGACCTTCATTTGTGGCTGCGGTAGCGCGAGCAGAAGCGTCCGATTTGTCCGGAGCAGTCCTGGACTGGGCAAACAGAGAAAACGCGGCGAGAAAAAAGGCCAGGAGCGGGAAGCAAATCTGGTTCCTGAAAGCAACGCCCGAACCGAGCACGCGGCACGACCTCCGAATAAATCGTTCACTTCATACTAGCACCGTTGGGAAATGTGCTAGCCGAATGCGGCTATCTTGGCATTTCGGCTAAGCAGATCCCTCGGTTCGCTGCCGTCGCTGAGACGCGCTCAGGGCAGGCGGGATGACAATTTGCTTTGCAGGCGCAAGTTCTGGAACGCGGATAAAACTGACGTGCGGCTGCAGGCTCAAAAGCGGTGGCGAGCCACCGCACTCCAAAAAGATCGCGTTTATTTTTGGTCAGTGTTTTGCGGGAGAGGCCAGGCGAAGCTGGACTTCTTGTAAATCGTCCTGTGCCAGCTGGTTTTGGGGATCGAGCTTCAGGGCACGCTCCAAATGGGCCTTGGCGGAAGCAAGTTCGCCAACCTCCGCCAACGCGGCACCCAGGTTTGCTTCGGCCATGGAATCCTCGGGATTCAGCTGCACCGCTTTGCGGAAATGGGAAATGGCCTGCGGGAACTGGCCAAGCGTGGCGTTCGCATTGCCGAGATTGTAGTAGGCAGAGAAATAGCTGGGGCGCGACTGGATGGCGGCTTGCAACGGGGCGATGGCCTGCTTGGTTTGTCCCAGAGCGAGCAAAGCGCCGCCAAGGGCGTTGTTGGCGATGGCGTCGGTGGGACGAAGAGCAACGGCGGCTTGATAGTGCGGAAGCGCCTCACTGGTTTGGCCGCGCAGCTGAAGGATCGCGCCGAGATTGTATTGCGCGGTGAAGTCGGCGGGATTGCGCGCGACGTCGTGACGCCAGAGCCCTTCATCGAGGAGCATGCCCGCTTCGCTGGCGGGAACCGCGTTACCATGCGGGAGAACCTGCAACCAAAGATGGGCCATTTCATCGACGCTGCGGTTGCCGCCGCGCACTCGCTGCGGAGGGTGATGGGGATTGGCGATATTGCTGGCGCTGTTGTCGTAGACGTAGCGCATGTTGATGACGGTGCCCTTGGGAAGTAAAACCAGGTCGGTGTAGTAGAAAACGGCCTGCCAGTTCAGATCCCAGCGAGGAATATTGATGAGAGTTTTTGTGGAGCCGTCAGGAAAAGTAGCGGTGGCGGTCAGTTCCCTTCCCAAGTAGTGAGCGTGGGGATAGATGGCCAGGAGATCGACGTCGACAGGCATCGTAAATGAGTCAGTCACAACAAAATCGGAATCGCCGGGCGGGATGTCGAGGGCAAGATCATTCTGAAGTTCGAGCAGAACGGGGAATTTCGTGGCGGGCTGATCGGCGAAATAGATGCCGATGCTGGGCAGGATCGATTCGGCCTTGCCGGAAGGCTGCAAATGAGTGTTCAGAACCAAATCGCTGCCGGGATCGAGGCGCAAGGCCATGTTAGGAGGCTCGACGTGAGGAGCGGAGCCAGGCTTCCAGAAAAAAATGTGGCTGTCAGGATCGAACGATTCCGATTCGATGCGCAGTTCCATGCCGGCAAAGCCTTCACCGGGATGTTTTTCCTGGGCGCGCGAAGAATGCTGGCGGTCAAGAAGAATATTGGCGTGGTGCACCACGCGCTTTTCGCCGGGACGGATTTCGATGGCTTTCACCCAACGCACATCGGGAAAGTCCGTGGGAAAAATAAAATTCCAGTAGTTGTCGGTGCCGGATGCCGCGAGTAAGTAGGGCTTGCGCGCGTGAAGGATCAGGTCGGGTTTGCCGAGCTGCCATCCCGGCGTGAATTTTGGGGCTGGAGGACGGTCGCCCGCGTCGCCTTGCGGTGCGCCCTGGTCGGCCCAACGCTTGAACAGGGCGATCTGCTCGTCGGAGAGACGCAACTCGCCGACGAACTTGAACTCGCCGGACGCCGGCAGCCAGGGCGGCATGACGCGGCGTTCGGCCATCAGGGCGATTTGACGCGCAAATTTGGCGGTGTCTTCGTAGGTGAGCAAGGTGAAGGGCGCGGCGTCGCCGGGTCGGTGACATGGCGAGCAATACTGAAAAACGAGGGGAGCAATATCGCGATTGAACGTGACAGTCGACGAGGCCGCGGCGAGATTGCGGCGTGCTGTCCGGCACGCTGGCGGCGAGAACAAAAGAAAGAACGGCCAGCGTTGACGCAAGCAGAGGGATCATTTTCGAGAAATGCTTCATGGAAGGCCGGGGAGGAAGCAGCCGACCGCGGGCGCGGAGGCCATGGGCACAGGCTTGTCGGCAACGGCTGCGTCGAGCGCCGTGGAGAGGTCATGCGTGGTGGGAGAGGAGCGGGCCCGAGTGAAATCGACGTACCAGTCGTCGATGCGGCCGTGATAGAGAAGGCGCCCACGGGGAGAAAAGACGGCGGCTTCGGGCGTGACGTGAACCTGAGCCCTCTTCACCAGGGCGTAGTCCGGATCGCGGAGAATGGAAAGGTGATAGCCATACGCTTTGGTGTGCTCGCGTATCTGCGCGGTGGTTTCTGACTTAATCGGGTAGACGAGATAGAACGCGGCGTGGGTTGCGTAGTGCGCGCTCATGGCCTGAATGGTGGGGGCATAGCGATTGGAGATGGGGCAATCGGTGCGCACAAACAGAAGGACAACAACTTTTCCAGCCGCGCGATGAAAAGGATCCAGGGCGTGGCCGTCAAGATCAGTCACGGATGAGGAAGACGACTGGCAGCACATCGTCTGCGCGACAAGCGAGAAAAACGCGATGGACACAAAAAGCAGTCGCACAAATCGCGCGCGGGGAAGACGTGGAAACATGCGCCGAGTATAACATTGGGAGATTTTCTCGGAGATACGGAGCGCGAGGCTGTGTTCTGTTTATCGGGCGCGGCGGTGCTTGGGCTGCGGGTGGCGAAGTTCGCGGGCTACGGCTTTGAGGAAGTCACCGCCCCAAAATACCAATCAGCAGAGCGGACCCGAAGAGGATTATGGCGTCAAGGCTAGCGAAGTCGCGGTGGGTCCAATGGACACCCTCCTCGACGTTCCGCCAGAGCGCGAATTCGTCCAGAGTAAGAGCGAATGAGCCCCAACCGCTTCTTCCCTCCGCCAGTCGAGAAGATGGGCTACACTGCGCCAAGTGGTACGACGGAGAAAGCTGTGAGTGCTTCACGACGCGAATTCTTGAAGATGCTGAGTGGTTCGGGGGCAATAGCTTCAGTGCATCCTTCGATTGCCTCGCTGGCTTCTTTTCCCGATTTTCTCATTGTAGCCACGCAGGCGGAGATGGCGGCGGATCCCTTGCGGCCGCAGTTTCATTTGTTGCCGGAACGCAACTGGATGAACGATCCAAACGGGCCAATCTTCTGGAAGGGCAAGTACCACATGTTTTTCCAGTACAACCCGAACGCGGCGGTGTGGGGAGACATGCACTGGGCACACGCGGTAAGTCCGGACATGGTGCACTGGAAACATCTGCCGGTAGCGCTGGCGCCGACACCGGGAGGATACGACGCAGACGGCTGCTTTTCGGGAAGCGCCGTGGTGTACGAGGGGACACCGACGATTATCTATACCGGCGTGAAGAGCGTTAAGGCGGCGGAAGCGACGCTGCGTGACGGCACACACAATTTTCTCGAAACACAGATGCTGGCGACCTCAAGCGATCCGGACTTGAGGACTTGGGACAAGGTGACGGCGCCGGTTCTGATGCCGCCACAAGATTCGAGGATTACCGGGTTCCGCGATCCGTTCCTGTGGAACTCCGGCAACGAATGGTGTATGGGCGTGGGCAGCGGGCAGCGAGGCGAAGGCGGACGCGTGCTGCTGTACCGTGCGGCGGATTTGCGGAAGTGGGAGTATCTGCATCCACTGGCCGCAGGAAAGAAAAACAACAAACAGGCAAAAGATCCCGTAGATTCCGGCGAGATGTGGGAGTGTCCGGACTTTTTTGCGTTGGGCGACAAGTACGTGCTGCTGTACTCGACGGAACGCAAGGTGTATTGGGAAACGGGCGAACTGGATCCGAAAGAGCTGGTGTTTCGTTCGCAGAAACACGGAATGCAGGATCATGGGGCTTTCTACGCACCGAAGAGCCAACTGGATGAGCATGGGCGGCGAATTTTGTGGGGCTGGATACCGGAGACGCGGCCAGAAATGCAGTTTCGTCCAGCAGGCTGGGCGGGATGCATGTCTCTGCCACGGGAGTTGACGCTGAATTCCGCAGGCAATCTGGCGATGAAGGTGCTGCCTGAGGTGGAAGAATTGCGAACCAGTGAATGGACACTTCCCGGAAACGAACAAGGAGCCGAGGCGCGGCAAACAGCGCTTGGCAAAATGGAGTTGAGCGAAGCGGCCGCGGAAATCGAGTTGCGCATTGCGCCCAAGGCATTCCAAATGGAATTGAGCGACGGGCACAAGGTGGTAGTGTCATTGGCGTACGATCCTGCGAAGGCGGGACAGGAATTGCAGGTGGGCACGCAGTTCGCGAGTTTGCCGGCGACGGATGTGACGGAGCTCGAGATTCACTTGTATTTGGATGCTTCGGTGGTGGAATGCATCGTTAACGACCTGGTGGCGGTGACGGCGCGCGTGTATCAGGCGCCGAAGGGGAAACTGCGGCCGGTGGTGCCCGCGGCAAAGTTGGAAGCGTTGAATTCGCTGATCATTTGGCCGCTGCGAGCGATCTCGGCGGACCGGCTAACGAGCTAGGGTTGCGAAGTGGTTTGGTACGTCATTCCGAGCGATGCGAGGAATCTCTCTCTGGCGCAAACCCAGGAAAGAGAGATCCCGCACTCCGCAGATATCGTTCGGAATGACGGACGAAGGTTCCTGCAACATCTGGTAGTGCCGTCCCGACAATTTTGCACTGATGCTAAATCAACGATTGACGAAGGGCTAGAGGGGAACGACACTCATTGCAAGCGAGGGTTACCTAATGGGTGCAATAAGACCAAAACTGTTCCCGATAATTCTGGTTTTGGTGTGCGCATCGCTGGCATTTCCTGGTGTGGCGCCGGCCAGGCCGCAACAGGCAGCGGCGGAAGCAACCACCAACGCCGGGCTGCAACCAATCCTGGAATACATCTCGAAAGGATGGGACACGTTGACGCGTTCGATGAGCGATTGTGCGACGATCGTCGATTCGAAGCTGGCGGCGAAATCCATTCTGTACGTTCCGGCAAATTTCGAGATACCGGCCAACGTGAAAGATCTGGAGGCCAAGTGCGGGGTGGAAGTGAAACCGCTGCCGAAAGTGATTCACAAACTCGGAGAGATCGATACCAACACGTTTTATCCGCACGGCGTACTGTACCTGCCGCAACCGTATGTAGTGCCAGGCGGAAGATTCAATGAGATGTATGGATGGGACAGCTACTTCATCATTCGCGGGCTGGCGCAGGCGGGGAAAATCGAGCTGGCGCGGGGAATGGTGGAGAACTTTTTCTTTGAGATTGAGAATTACGGAGCGGTGCTGAACGCTAACCGCACCTATTACCTGAGCCGGTCGCAGCCGCCATTTCTGACGTCGATGATCCTGTCGGTGTACGACGCGCAGAAGACGAAGGGCAAGGAAGATCGCGCGTGGCTGGAGCGAGCGTATGGATACGCGGTAAGAGATCACGCAATGTGGGTGCAAGAGCCTATGCTGGCGGGGAACACGGGCCTATCGCGCTATTTCGACTTCGGCGAGGGGCCGGCACCGGAGAGCTTGAAGGACGAGACGGATCACTACAAGAAAGTGGCGGAGTATTTCCTGGAGCATCCGGAGGGCCACGTGTACCTGGTGGAGCGCAAGCCGGGAGACAAAGCGCCACTGGGTCCCGGAACCGCGTATTCGCTGCAGCTCTGCGACATTCCCAGGACCATGGAGGGGCCGAAATGCGAAGTGGTCGATGAAGTGTCGCTGAGCCGGGAATACTACAAGGGCGACCGCTCGATGCGGGAATCGGGGTTCGATATTTCGTTTCGCTTCAGCCCCTATGGCGCCGACACGCATCATTTTGCGCCGGTGTGCCTGAACAGCTTGCTGTACAAAACGGAAACGGATTTGGAACAGATGGGCCGGATACTGGGCAAAGCGAGCGAAGCGGAGGAGTGGAAGAAGGCAGCCGCGGCGAGAAAAGAAGCCATTCAGAAATATTTGTGGAACGCAGAAAAGGGAGAATATTTCGACTTCGATTTCGTCAAGCAGAAGATGTCGAGCTACGAATACGCGACTACGTTTTATCCGTTGTGGGCGGGCGTTCCATCGAAAGAGCAAGCTTCCGCGGTAGTAAAGACGCTTGGCCATTTCGAGAGACCCGGCGGAATCATGATGAGTCCCTACGATACCGGCATGCAGTGGGATGCGCCGTTTGCGTGGGCGCCGGTGCAATTGGTGGATATCGAGGGGCTGAGGCGGTACGGTTTTGCGAAGGAGGCAAATCGTACGTCCTACGAATTCTTGAGCACAGTGGCGGAAAATTTTCGGAAGGACGGGACCATTCGGGAAAAATACAATGCGGTTGAGCGGTCAACCGACGCGACCGTGAAAGCGGGCTACCAGATCAACGTGGTGGGATTCGGGTGGACGAATGGAGTGTTCCTGGTATTCCTGAATGAGTTGCCGACGGAGATGGTGGAGAGGTTGGGGAAAGAGCAGGTTGCGGCAAAGGCCGCGGCAGATTAGAAACAGCTGGCTCGCTGCGCTCGGGATGACAATGCAACAGACGCCGGTCCTACACAGGCCGCTATTGCTGGCGGCTGACGTCGCGTCCTTGGAGTTGCTCGGCTAGTTTGAGTTCGCGTTCCGCATCTTCGGACCGGCCGAGGTCGCGGTAAGCCTGGCCGAGCAGCTGGTGAGCAAGGGGAAGTTTTGGATCGAGGGACACGGCTTTAAGGCCATATTCCTCCGCGATCGGGCCGAAATCGAGACGAAGCAGCATGCGAGCGGCGAACAGATACGCGGCGGCCGAATCCGGTGGCACACCAAACATTTTTGCGAACGCAGCGCGTCCCTCGGAGTATTTTTTGGTTTGCACGTAGGCGACGCCCAGGATATAGGCAGCGTCGACATTCGCGCGCGGATACCAGGTCTGAACTTTTTCCAGAAAGGGGATGGCGTCGGCAGGTTTGCCCGCAAGATAGAGCGAGAGCCCGGTGAGCTGGATGATTTCGCCATCGTTGGGTTCTTCCTTTTGCGCGGCTTGCAGGCTGCGGACGGCGTTGGGATAGTCGCCCTTCTTGTAATAGGCGACACCAAGTTCGTGATCGAGGCCTTTGGGCGGAGGAGTCTGGCTCTGCAGAGCGGTGAGAGCAGCGATGGCTTCGTCGTATTTGCCCTGTTGCAGAAGTTTGCGCGCGGGGTCGTAGGCGGGGTCCGGTGCCGCGGGAACGGTGGGCTGTGGAGCGGAGGCGCTGCCGGGCGTTTGCGCTTGCACGGTGAGAAGCAGCAGGAATTCCAAGAAAAGGGCGATGAGAACAAAAACCGCGAAACCGAAACTTCATAGATACGCAACACTCCACTGCGTCGAAGTAATTTAAGCACAAAAAGAGAGAGCGCGTGAGCGCTTGCCGCGGGTCGCGTATTTCTGTGAGACTTAGAAGCGTTAACGGAGGTTGAGCGTACACAACGTAGCTGCCGAACTCATGAACCTTTTCAAATTGCATCGGAAGATTGGGCGGAGAATTCAGGGGATTGTTCTCAGCATGCTGGCGTTGGCGGCCGGCACAGCGGTTGGACAACAGCCAGCGGCGAATCAAGGCGCAAAATCGATAGTGTGTTTCAAGGACGAAGCGGAGAAGGCACATCTGGTGGCGAAAAACGTGTTCGGAGGCGTGGACACGAAGAAATACATCATTGAGACGACCGGCACGGGAGTGGCCGTGTTCGACTACGACAACGATGGATGGCCGGATATTTTTATTGTGAACGGAACGACGCTGGAAAGCGTGCCCGGCCCAGAGCGCCAACGAGCCACCTGTATCACAACAATCACGACGGAACGTTTACGGACGTGACTGCCAAAGCCGGCGTAATGCATTCCGGGTGGGGGCAAGGCGTTTGCGTGGGCGACTACGATAATGATGGATTTGAAGATTTCTACGTGACCTATTACGGAAAGAACGTCCTGTACCACAACAATGGCAACGGAACTTTCACCGACGTGAGCGAGAAGGCGGGCGTTGCGGGCACGGGCGGAGCATGGGGAAGCGGCTGCGCGTTTTTGGATTACGACCGCGACGGCAAGGTGGATTTGTTTGTCGCCACGTATGTGGACTTCGATGTGAAGACGGCGCCGAAGCCGGGCGAACGCGCCGAATGCTTGTGGAAGGGCGTGCCAGTGATGTGCGGGCCGCGCGGGCTTCCGTGGTCGCCCAATATTCTGTATCACAACCGGGGCGACGGAACATTTGAGGATGTGACCAAGAAGGCGCACATCGACAAGACCAACGGGCACTATGCGCTCAGCGCTTCGCCGTTCGACTACGACAACGATGGATGGCCGGATATTTTTGTGGCTTGCGACAGCACGCCGAGCATTCTGTATCACAACAACAAGGACGGGACCTTTACAGACACGGCGGTGTCGGCCGGGGCTGCGTTTAATGAGGATGGCAAAGAACAAGCCGGAATGGGATCGACGATTGGCGATTACAATGGTGACGGCCACCTGGATATTTTCAAGACGAACTTTTCCGACGACACCTCAACGCTCTATCGCAACAACGGCAATGGAACGTTTGACGACACCACGTTTGCGGCCGGATTAGGTTTGCACACGCAATACCTGGGTTGGGGCACGATGTTTTTCGACGCGGAGAATAGCGGCTGGCCGGATTTGATTCTGGTGAACGGGCACGTTTATCCGGAAGTGGACAAGCAGCATCTGGGCAGCAATTATGAAGAGCCGCGCATTTTCTATCACAACAACGGCAATGGCACGTTCAGCGAAATTTCGGCCAGCGCGGGACCTGGCATTACCACGCCGAGTTCCTCGCGCGGCCTGGCCATTGGCGATTTCTGGAATGATGGCAAGCTGTCTGCCGTGGTGAGCAACATGAACGCGCCGCCGAGTTTGCTGATGAATCAGGTGAAGAATGGCAACCATTGGATGGCGATCAAGACCGAGGGAGTGAAATCGAATCGCGATGGGTTGGGGGCGCGCATTCGCGTGAAGGTGGGGCCGCGCATCCTGGTGGATGAGGTGCGCAGCGGGTCGAGTTACATTTCGAACAACGACCGGCGCGTGCATTTTGGGCTGGGTAGTCTGACGCAGATCGATTGGATCGAGATTCGCTGGCCGAGCGGGTTGACGGAAATGTTTGAGAAGCCGGGGATTGATCGGATTTTGGCGCTGAAAGAGGGTGCGGGGAAAGTGGTGGCGACGAAGTAGTTAGCAGGGATCAGAGATCAGGAAACTAGGGGACGGAAGACGTGCCGGTGAGGTCGACTTTCTCGCAGCAGAAATCGAGGAGGGATTCATCGCACAAAAGGCGTGCGATGGCGCAGAGATCCTCACTGCGCAGACTCCGTTCGGAATGACAAAATCGGAGTCTTGGCGCGAGGTGTAAGTTGCACCTTCGCTGTACCATGGGTCGCCGCAATAGTACCGCCAAGACGAAGGTCCATGAATTAAAGCGCCCGGCTCAGAAGGCAGCCGCTACAGGCTCACTTTTTGATGAGTTGGTGGGTTTCGGCTATACCTACGAATTTGTCAGCCCCGCCGTAGTAGAAGAGGAAGCGGTCGGCATCCTTCAGCATTCCCTCGACAAATACGACGTTGGGAACCTGGCCTACTTTTTCCCATTCGAGTTGCGGCTCGAAAAAGGGCTGCTCGGAGCGATAGAGAAGCTTGCGCGGATCCTTGCGATCGAAGACCGCGATGCCAGTGCGATAAACGAGATTGTCGTCGGCGCCGTTGTAGATCAGCACAATTCCTTCGGGCGCGAGAATCGGCGGCGGACCGGGCTCGACGACGCGTGAATCGAATTTTCCCGGGCGGGCCGGAAGCACCGGAATTTCTGTCGCTTCGGTCCAGTGAAGCAAATCGTAGGAGTGAGAGAGGCCCATTTCGTCCTTGTGATCGCGCGAGGTGCCCAGCCAGTACATCCAGTATTTGCCATCGATTTTTTCGGTGAGGATGGCGCCGGATTTCGTCCACGCGGCGTTCCACTTGCCTTTGTATGCGGGAAGAAGAATGCCTTTGCGCTCCCAGTGAATGAGATCGCGGGAAGTGGCGAGGCACAACTGCGCGTCCTTTTTGTTGTAGCCGGTGTAGGTCATGTAATAGAGATTGTCGATTTTGACGAGGCGCGGATCTTCCACGCCGCCGCCCATTTCATAGGGTACTTCTGGAGCAAAGACCGGCTCGGCCTTGCGGGTGAATTGAATGCCATCCGCGCTATCGGCGTAGCCAAGACGCGAAACGCCATCGGCATCCTGTGCGCGATAGAGCATGACGATCTTGTTGTCGTGACGAATGACGGCAGGATTGAATGTACCTGCGGATTCCCAGCCCGTGCCCTGGGGAGAAATCGTGGGCGTTTGTGAGACGCGCTTCCAGATTTCTTGTTCGGTCGCGGCTAGTAGGAAAGCTGCTGTGGACAGAAAGGCAATCAGGAGCACGAAAACACGCGTGCGAAATACTGGAGTTCGATTCCTCATGGAGGGCCTCTGGGAGGAACTATAACGCACGAGGTTGCCGTAGGACGCGGGAAAAGCAGCTTCCTCGCTTCGCTCGGAATGACACGTCTTGGGATTCGGAATCACATGTTGGGGCACGGTTGGAAGTATTGAAGGTTGTACTTGATCTAGCGTTTGGGTAAAAGCGGTGGCTAGCCACCGCGCTCCAAAAGAAGCTCTACTTCTTTGGAGGGGCTTTTTTGTCGGCGTCGTAGGTTACGTTGCGGATGATACCTTCGCCTTCCTTGACGTAGATCACCTGATTGGGCTTGATGTCTTTGAGGGTGTCTACGGCGCCGCTGGGCCACTTGATTTCGAGGAGATCGACTTTTTCGGCTTTGCCGATGCCGAAGTGCACGCGCAGATCGCTTTGCGAGAAATAGCCGCCACCGCTCCGCACCTCATCGATTTGAGAATGCGGCTTGGTTTCCCCGGGAATTTGCGCCACGCAACGCAGGCGAGCGCCAATGCCACTGCGATTGGATTTTGTGCCGATGGTGCGCACCTTGATCCAGTTGTGCTTCAGCGTTGAATCGCAGCGCACCAGCCGCGGCACGTCGTTCACACAGTTGATGACGAAATCGATGTCGCCATCATTGTCGAAATCGCCGAAGGCGCAGCCGCGTGAGGCAGACGGCTCGGAAATGGCGGGGCCGGCTTCCTCCGAAACGTCGGCGAAATGGCTATTGTGCATATTGTGGTACAGCAATTTGCGCTGCGCGTAGCCCGCTTCGGTGCGCAGTTGCTCCACTTCCGGATACACATGGCCATTGCAAATGAGGATGTCGGGCCAACCATCATTGTCGAAATCGAAAAAGCCAACGCCCCAACCGAGAAATTGCGTGTGCCGGCCGAGTCCTGCGGGGAAGGTGGCGTCTTCAAAAGTGGCGCCGCCGAGGTTGTGGTAGAGCGAAGGAGTGTCGCCGGCAAAATTTGTTTTCACCAGATCGAGGTTGCCGTCCAGATCGTAATCTCCGGCGGAAATGCCCATACCGGCCTGGGGCTTGCCATCCGCGCTGAGTGCGCAACCGGCGTCAATGGCAATGTCCTGAAATTTTCCATTTTTGAGATTTTGGTAGAGAGCGCTGGCGGTGGAATCGTCGGCAACATAAATATCGGGCCAACCATCGTTGTCGAGATCGGCAGTGAGCACGCCGAGGCCGTAAGTGCCGTTGGCGTTGGTGATGCCGGAAGCTTCCGAAACATCGCTGAAGGTGCCGTTGCCGTTGTTGTGGAAGAGAATATTCTTGCCGCCATTCATGCCTGGAGGACCGCAAGCGACCATCACGCCTTTGTAGAGGCAAGGCCCGGACTCGGGCACGGGAGCGGTGGCCAGATCCATGTCGATGTAGTTGGCGACGAAAAGATCAAGCTTGCCATCGCGATCGTAATCGACGAAAGCGCAACCGGTGTTCCAGCGCTTGCCGTCGGTGGCGACACCGGCCTTGGCGGTGACATCGGTAAACGTGCCGTTGCCGTTGTTGTGGTAGAGGACGTTCTTGCCGAAGTAGGAGATGAAGAGATCGTCGAAGCCGTCGTTGTCGTAGTCGCCGACGCAGACGCCCTGCCCCCAGCCGGAATGAACGAGGCCCGCTTGAGCGGTGACGTCGGTGAAAGTACCGTCGCGATTATTTTTGTAGAGGCGATTGGTGGGCTCCTGGCCGGCGGGAAAGCCTTCCAGGCGCGTGCCATTCACCAGGAAAATATCGAGCCAGCCATCGTTGTCGTAATCGTAGAAGGCGACGCCGCAACCGGTGGTCTCCAGCAGATATTTGTTTTTGTGCTCGCCGCCAAAAATCATTTTGGTGTTGAGGCCGGCTTCTTTCGCGACGTTGACGAAATTGACCCCGAGCGGCGCGGACGGTGGGGGTGCTGGCGCAGGTGCTTTAGCGCTGGCGTCCTGGAGAAACGGCGGGACCCTGAGCGGCCGAGCCAGCGAAAGAATATTTTCGAAAGGGAGAACCAGGGCCGAGCGGCTGAGCGATTTCAGAAACCTGCGGCGTGACGAGGACAAAAGGTCGATACCTTCCCAGCTTTCGCTTGTGCTAGACTCTGCTCAATTCTTTTATATTAACCGGCCTGCGATTTTGCAAGTCGGCCCACAGGCAGACTGAATCGCATGAAGACCCTCCAGAGTTTCCTTTATCGAGTCAAGTCCCGTCAAATTCGCAAGAAAATCGGTTTCGCAAGTGTAGTTGCTGCCAGCGTTGTGATGGCATTTTTGCTGCTGCCCGAAATGCCCGACAAGTTGGCTGCGGCGTCTGCCGAAACCGCGCCAGCGCTGGAGATTTCGCGCCCGGCGCGGCCGTGGGAATTTCTATGCGCGGTGGGCAAGCGCGCGGCGATCTTCGGGAATGAGTCTGGGCGAGCAGAAGCGTGGGTCTACCCGCTGAAGCTGTTTCGGAATTTTTCGGTGACGTTTCGCACGCCGGAGGGTAACTTCCCGGCGGAATCGATGGTGCGCACGATTATCGCGCGGCCAGAGTCGACCACATTGCTGTTCAGCGGCAATACGTTCCGCGTGAAAGAGACGTTCTTCGTTCCCGTGGACGAGCCGGGTGCGCTGATTCGCTTTGAAGTGGAAACGGAAGCACCACTGGAAATCATCGTGGCATGGCGTCCGGATTTTCAGCTGGAGTGGCCGGCGGGACTGGGGGCTACGTACGGGTCGTGGGATGCCGCGCTGCACGCGTTCTCGTTGGGAGAAGAGAGCAAGAAATTCGCGGGACTGGTGGGATCACCGAGCGGAGTGGTGGAGTCGGAGGTATTCGATACCAACTATGCTTCTTCGACGGTCGATACGCTGAAGCTTGGCGTAACGGCCAAGGGCAAAGACACAAAATTGGTGGTGATTGCCGGCTCGGTGACCGGCGTGGCCGACGCAGAGAAAACCTATCGCACATTGTTGGAACACGGCGCGGAATTGCAGAGCGAGTCCGCGAAATATTATGCGGACTACCTGAAGCGCACGGTGAACGTGACGCTGCCCGATGCGCAATTGCAAGCGGCGTACGACTGGTCGCGGGTGAGCGTGCTGCAAGGACTGGTGACCAACCCTTATTTGGGCACGGGATTGGTGGCCGGATACCGCACTTCGGGAGAGAGCCAGCGGCCGGGCTTCGCGTGGTTTTTCGGCCGCGATTCGCTTTGGACGTCGTTCGCGTTGAATAGCGCGGGGGATTTTGCGACTACGCGAGAGGCATTGACGTTCCTGGTTCAGTTTCAGCGCGCGGATGGAAAGATTCCGCATGAGATTGCGCAGACCGCCAGTCTGGTCGACTGGTTCAGGAATTATCCGTACGGATTCGCCTCCGCGGATGCTACGCCACTGTTCCTGATTGCCATGGACGATTATGTGCGCAGCAGCGGAGATGTGAACTTCGCGAACGATCACTGGGACAATTTGTGGAGAGCGTACCAGTTTCTGCAATCCACCTACGATGCCGGCTTTCCGAAGAATCTTGGAGTGGGGCATGGTTGGGTAGAAGGCGGGCCGCTGCTTCCGATTAGATCAGAGTTGTATCAGAGTGCATTGGCGGTGGAGGCGCTTCGCTCACTCTCGGAGCTGGCCAACTGGACGGGCAAGGGCGTTGACGGCAAAGCGCTGGCGGAAGAATCGGCGAAGGAGAAGGCCAAACTCAACGAGGCGTATTGGTCCGTGGAGAAGAAATCGTACGCCTTCGCGTTGGATCAGAGCGGCAAGCGCGTGGACGAGCAGAGCGTGCTGGCTACGGTGCCGATGTGGTTTGGCGTGTTGGATGCCGAGAATTCCAAGGCCATGATCGAACAGCTGGCGGCGCGCGGGCACGCTACTGATTGGGGCATGCGCATCATTTCTCCACGCTACGCGAATTACAGTGCTGGCGGCTATCACTACGGGTCGGTGTGGCCGCTGTTCACCGGGTGGGCTGCGGTGGCAGAATATCGCTATCATCAGCCGAATGCGGCGCTGCAGAATTTGCGCGCGAATGCATTGCTGGCGCTGGATGGATCTCCGGGCCACACCACGGAGGTTCTTTCGGGCGACTACTACCAGCCGCTGGTAACCAGTTCACCGCATCAGATCTGGTCCGCGGCGATGGTAGTGAGCCCGCTGTTGCGCGGGATGCTGGGACTGCAGGTGGATGCGGCGAAGCAGACGATCACACTGGCGCCGTCGTTGCCTGCGGATTGGCGGACCTTTGGAGTCGAGAACGTGCAGGCGGGAAATACAAAGGCCGATTTTTATTTCACGCGCAGCGCGGAAGAAATCGTGCTTGAGGTTCGTCGCACCGGCTCAGGTGATTGTGAAATCTTGTTTCAGCCGGAATTGAGTTTGCGGGCGGAAGTACAAAGCGTGGAGTTAAATGGGAGGCCGTTGCCATTCAAGTTAGAGGCAAACAGCAGCGATCAGCATTTAATCACGCGGTTTAAGGCGTATGGCGGACCGAGCACGGTGCGCGTCAAGATGCGCGATGATTTTAGCGTGAGCTACACGTCACATCTGCCGGAGTTGGCGAGCAGCAGCGAAGGACTGCGAATTCTGTCTGAGGCGTGGTCGAGTGGCCACGACGTGCTTACAGTGGAAGTCGAGGGATCGAGTGGACGGAGCTACGAATTGGCGGTGTTTAACAGCGCACAAATTGCCAGCGTGGAGGGCGGTAAACTTACGAAGGACCAGCGACGGCGCGGGAATGCTGACCGTGACGTTGCCGGGTGCACTCCGCGGCCACCGCGCGCGCCACGCTGACGATACATTTTGGAAGCAAATCGGGCAACGCTCACCCGAAGCCGTAAGACGGAAAACTGCAGCGAAGACGTGAAGGACCCCATCGGCGCGCTGGGCTGGCCGCTGGAAAAGGGCCGCGACGGCGAACGCACTCCGATGCAGTGGATCAGCGGGACGAACGTGGATTCACCACCGGAAGGCCCTGGTTGCCAATGCCACCATCGGCGAAGACGCACAACCTAGAGACAGAAAGCAAGGAGCCGGACTCCTGCTGTCGGGGTGTACCTCGCGAAACTCGTGAAGTGACGGGCTGGATTCAGCGCTGAATCGTGCAGGATTTTCCGGTGAGATCCTTCGGGCCGCAACTGCGCGGCCCTCAGGATGACACTGTGAGTTGGGCGACTGTATTCCCAAAGCTCAGTTTGCGTCGAATGCTTATTCTGCTGCAATTCCGTTGAATCCGGAGTTTGGAGTAATCCCGCCAGCAGAACCTGCAGGGACGAGCGTGCCGTCGTTTTGAATAAAGAAAATTCCAACCGTTCCGACCTTGGCATTCAGTGTGTAGAGGAACTTGCCGTCTCCACTGACGGCAATATCCAGGTTCGTTGCTCCGGCGGGATTGTGTCCAACCACCGTGCCGGGGAGCGCCGTCAGAGTCCCGGTGGCGCCGATCGCGAATCCGGAGATTGTCGAAGTGCCTGCGTTGGAGAAGTACGCGAAGCGCCCGTCCGGAGTAACTGCAACCCAGCAGTTCGCCGCGCCCAGGGTGGGAGCGCTGGCAGTAATCGACGAGAGAGTTCCGTTGGATTGGATCGCATAAGAGGAAGCGGCCGAACCATTGGGCACGCCTGCAGCGCCCGTTTCCGAGACAATGGCGGCGCCGTTTGGCGCAAAGGTGAGGGAAAATACGCCTGGTCCGGCGCTGGGATTCACGACGATGGGGGAGAGAGTGCCGTCACTCTGAACCAGGAAGACATCAACGCTGTTGGTCAAGCGTTCGGTTACCGCCAGGAATTGTCCATTGTGGCTGAACGCCAGGGAAGCTGCGCCGGAGGTATTGGTGCTAAGGAAGCGAAGGGAGCTCTCTATGGGCCTCAGTTCGCCGTAATGCAGCCGGAAGCCTACTACACTGCTGCTACCGCCGGTGTTGAGGACATAGACAAGGTCACCGTGCTGGGCGATGGCGTTCGGTTCGCTGCCTCCGGAAGGTACACGGTCGCGGAGGTCGAGATCGGAGCCACGGACGCGAAACAGCGAAATGTCGCCACTGCCCGCGTTCACAGCGAGAAGATGGGAGTGATCCTGAGTGAGGGTAAGTGAGCCCTGCGATTCGAGGGGATCGTTGTTGCCGCCACTGCCGCGTCCTCCGGTGGAAAAGTGGCGCTCTTCGGTTAATGTCCCGTCAGCGTTTCTTTTGTAGGAGATGACTTCGTTGCGGTCGGCGGCATTGGTCATGACAAAGACAGCTGGACCGTGATCGTCCCGCTCATCGCCATGCTGGCCGTAAACGGGCCTGCAAGTGAGTGCTGCCCCGGCAAGCAGGATTAATGACAGTACACGTCGCGTTGTTTTACCCATGGAGATGCTCCTTCGAAATGGAAATGTGCGCGGTTGAGGTGACACGGGTATGTGAGAGGCGAGTTTGCAAAAGGTTTCAGCAATTCGTGAAAAATAATCGAGCACAAAAGAATTCGGATTGGGAGGACTACGAACTGGTGAACGAACCTATAGTGATGTTGCAATCCAAAAAGTTGGAGCGAGACTTATGGATTTGTGGAGATTGACAAAGATCTTAACCAGTTGGGATCTTGCTGAGCGGAGCGGTTGAGATCCTTGGGGCCGCACACTGCGCGTCCTTCAGGCTGACAACGTTGCCTTAGGTGCTTTGGTCAGCTTCAGGCTATGCCTAGCTTCTTTTGCAGTTCTTCGAGCGAATAGCCTTTGGTTTCCGGGTAGAAGAAGAGCACCACGAAGAATTGCAGCACCATCATGACCGAGAAGAAAACGAACGGATAGCCGCCGGAACGGGCCGCCATCACGGGGAAGATCAGAGAGATGATGCCGTTCATGAGCCAGTGAGAGAAGCTGCCTAGGCTTTGGCCCTTGGCGCGCACGCGGTTGGGGAAAACTTCGCCGATGTAAACCCAGATGACCGCGCCCTGCGAGAACGCGAAGAAGGCGATGTAGCCGATTAACAGCCAGACGAGCAGGTCTTCGTGCTTGTGGGTGAGAAAAATTCGCGCGACACCGGCGAGGCAAAGAGCGGTGCCGATAGCTCCAATGAGAAGGAGGCGCTTTCGGCCAACGCGATCGATTAGCGACATCGCGATCATAGTGAAAAGAAGATTGGTGGCGCCGATGGCCACGGCTTGCAGGTCTGAGGAAACCTTGTTGAAGCCCGCATGGGCAAAGATGTCGTTCAAGTAGTAGAGGATCGCGTTGATGCCGGCAAGCTGATTGAACATGCCGATGGTAATCGCGAGAAAAATGGGCAAACGATACTTCCAGGAGAAAAAGACGTCGTGCTGGGTGTGCTCGGCGTCGATAGATTCGATGATGTGCTGCAGTTCTTTTTCGTAATTCTCCTCGCCAATCAGGCGAAGGACCTCGCGCGCCTCTGCGATGCGGCCCTGCTTGACGAGCCAGCGCGGGCTGCGCGGAATGAAGAACAACATGAAGAGAAAAGCCAGGGCCGGGATGCCTGCGATACCGAGCTTCCAGCGCCACTCCTGCGAACCGAATCCAAACAAGCCGATCATATAGTTGGAGAAGTAGGCCAACAGGATTCCAAAGACCACATTGAATTGAAAGAAGCCGACAAGACGGCCGCGCCACTTGGCCGGGGCGACTTCCGCAATGTACATGGGGCCGAGGACCGAGGAGCCACCGATGGCCAGTCCGCCGATGACGCGGAAACAAACCAGCGTGGTCCAGCTCCAGGCAAAGGCGCATCCCACTGCGGAGATGACGTAGAGCACGGCCATGACACGCAGGCTATCTCTGCGTCCGTACTTGTCGCCCGGTATTCCTGCGAGCATGGAGCCGATAATCGTCCCGAACAGCGCGCTTGAAACGGTGATGCCGAGCGTGGTTGGCGAGAGACCGTAGAGTTCGGTGAGGGCATGCGTGGTGCCGGCGATGACGGCGGTGTCAAAACCAAAAAGCAAACCGCCGAGGGCGGCCACGATCGTGCTGCGAAGCAGATAGGGGTTGAGTTTCATCGATGGTCTTGGGAATTCGTTTCCTTCCTGCCGAGCGAACAGGGTGTCCGGCGGGGTGGAGCGTGCGAGCCGGAAACAAAAGTGGGTTGATTGTAGACGATTCAGGGCACGTTGCGCGGAGAAGTTTTTTCCCAAGAGCAGGGAGTATTTGAGAGACGTCAAAGGCGGAAAGCGAACCGAAGATCGGACCGCCTCAGAAGGCGGTCCCTAGACAAGAAAGACCAAGAAAAGTCAAAACCCGCGCCCTTCACAACCAAGGGTGCGTTGCCCGGTAAAACGAATCGTTCGGTGCCGTTAGATGAGGACTTTGCGGGTGCGGTCCGTGGCCCAGTCGATCTCTTCGTGCGTAATTACTAGGCGAGGCGAGGTGCGATGCGAATGACCCGTTCGTGGGTTTCTTTGCAGAGGATTCCCTGCTCTTTCAGGCTTCGCAGTACGGGCGTGCTTCTTTGTGCAGTTCGATACCGATCCACAAGCCGCGGCCGCGGACTTCTTTCACGGCGGAACTGCGGATGGCTCGCAACTGCTTGAGGAAGTATTTGCCCAGTTCGGCGGATCGCTCAACGAACCTTTCCTCGATGAGAACGCGGATTGCTGCGCGCGCGACGGCACACGCCAGCGGATTGCCGCCAAAAGTGCTGCCATGGTCGCCGGGTCTAAACACGCCGAGAATTTCCTTCGAGGCAAGCATGCGGATAATAGAAACGGCACCCAGTGCTTTCCCGACAATCAGGACGTCCGCCTGAGTGCCTTCGTGCATAGGCGAACAGTTTCCCCATGTGGCCGAGCCCCGATTGAATTTCGTCCACCATCATAAGCACGCGGTTCTGGCGGCAAATCTCCGCGGCATCACGCAGGAAGCCGTCGGGAGGAATGACGATGCCCGCTTCACTCTGAATGGGTTCAACGAGAAACGCGCAGGTGTTGGGAGTGAAGGCCTTGCGCAAAGCCTAGGCATCGCCGAAGGGAATGCTGCGAAAAGGGCCGAATCCGTCGCGATAGGCCTGATCGCTGGAAAAACTTACGATGGTAACGGTGCGTCCGTGAAAATTGCCGGCGCACGATAATTTCAGCCTGGCCCTCGGGAATATTTTTGACCTGGTAGCCCCACTTGCGCGCCGCTTTCACGGCAGTCTCCATGGCTTCAGCGCCGGAATTCATGGGCGGCACCATGTCCATGCCAGTCAGGTCGTGAAGATCCTGGCAGAGCCAAGGAAACTGCGAATTTCGAAACGCTCTCGCGAAGTAAGCGTCACCTTGCGAAAAACCGCTCGCTTTGAAGGAAAAAACAAAGACCGAAGGGTGCGGCACCCAGAACCGTTCCACCATCAAGCTGTCGGCCACGCGCCTTCACCACTCCTTGGGGATGTTCACGTATGAAGCGTTCAGGGCAGAGACCGACGGGCAGCCAATCAGCAAAAGGGTTCGCTCTACGTCGGTGCGCAGAATTTCCAGCGCGCGGTTGACGCCTGCTTGGCCTGCGGCGGCGAGACCGTAGGCGTAGGCGCGGCCAATCAAAACCGCGCGGGCTCCGAGGCACATGGCCTTGACGATGTCGCTGCCGCGGCGAATCCCGCCATCCATCAAAACTTCGGTTTGTCCGTTGACCGCCGCGACAACTTCGGGAAGCGCGCGCAGAGTTGCCGGCGCGCCATCCAATTGCCGTCCACCGTGATTCGAAACGATGATTGCGGCGGCGCCCTCATCGACCGCGCGTCTAGCGTCGTCGCCGGTCAACACGCCTTTAACGAGGATCGGACCGGTCCATACTTTTCGCAGCCAGCGGAAATCTTCCCAGGTAACAAACGCCTTGGCCAACGCCGCGGTCACATCCATGAGCGGCATGGGGCCCTGTCCTGGAATGACGATGTTCTCTAGTTGCGGCACCGCGCCATCAAGCAGAAAGGAAGCGAGCCATCCCGGGCGGGCGAACATCTGCGGCAGAAATGGCAGCTTGGAAAGAATCGAGCCACCGAGCAGTTCTTTCATTCCATTTCGCGGATCGCGTTCGCGCAGGCCGGCGACGGGCGTATCGATGGTGACGACGAGCGCGGAAAAGCCGGCACGTTGCGCGCGCTCGATGCCTGCTTCAGCGACATCGCGGCCGCCGACAATATAGAGTTGATACCAGACAGGTCCCGTGGAAGAGGCGCGAACATTTTCGAGTTTGTGGGCCGAGATCGTCGAGAGCGTGTAGATCAGGCCCGCGGAACCCGCCGCGGAGGCCGCCGCAAGTTCTCCGGCGGGATGCATCAACCGGCTGTAGCCTACGGGCGCCAAAATCGCGGGGAATGCGAGGTCCGCGCCGAGGACACGAGTGCGCAGGTCGCACTGCGGCATGGCAACGGCGTAGCGCGGACGAAACGTGAGTTGCTCAAAGACGTGACAATTTTCGCGCAGGGTGAACTCGTCTTCGGCGCCGCCATCGAGGTAATCGAAAACCACTCGAGGCAGGCGACGTTTTGCAAGGCGCCGAAGATCGTGAATATTGATGACTCGCGGAGAAGCTACAGAACGCGCTGTGAAGGCCATCGCTCACCAGGACTGTTGATGCGAGACATCTTATCACTGAGGGCCAGTTGAGAGTGTATTCGCGTGGCTGTTGTATTAGCATTTCAGCTGATTCATCAGAGAAAGTCGCGTCGTCGAGGAAACAGAACAGCAAGCCTCCCGGACCGCAATGATGCACATCGACGCTCACCAGCACTTCTGGATCTATGACCCGCGGAAATACCGATGGATTGATGAGACGATGACGCCGCTGCGACGGGATTTTCTTCCTGCAGATCTGCGGCATGAATTGAAACGCGAGGGATTTCAGGGCAGTGTTGCGGTGCAGGCGCGGCAGTCCTTGCAGGAAACCCGATGGCTGCTGGAATTGGCGGCGCAATCTCCGTTCATTCTGGGTGTGGTGGGCTGGGTGGAATTGCGATCGCCGCAGGCAGGTGCGCATTTAAAGCAGCTGGCTCAAAACCCCAAGCTGGTGGGAATCCGTCACATCGTGCAAAACGAGCCGGATGATCGCTTCTTGCTGCAGCGGGATTTTCTGCGCGGCATTTCCCTGCTGGCTGAATTCGACCTGGCATACGACATTTTGATTTATCCTAAGCATCTGAATGCAGCTGCAGAATTGGTACGGCGTTTTCCCGAGCAGCGATTCGTTCTGGATCACTTAGCGAAACCGGAGATCAAGTCGGGGACTATTAACGCGTGGAAGAAAGGGATTGCGGAGCTGGCGGCGTATCCCAACGTATACTGCAAATTGTCGGGCTTGGTTACCGAAGCGGATTGGAACCGGTGGAAGCCCGCTGATATGAGGCCGTACTTAGACGTAGCATTTGAACGTTTCGGGGCGAACCGATTGTTGATTGGCTCGGATTGGCCGGTGTGCACCCTGGCGGGATCATACGCGCGAGTGATGGGCCTCGTGAAAGACTATTTGAGCGAACATTCCGAGCAGGAGCGCGAAGCCATCCTGGGCGGCAACGCGAAACGCTTCTGGCGACTGTAGGCCTAAGCGCGGTGAGCGAGCGACTTAAGGCTTCACGTGTACTACAATGCGCGAGGAAGGCGCTCGCGACAGTAACGAATTCGCCTCGGAGAAGATCGATCTTCCGCTATGAAGAACCGAGTCCTGCAACTTGATCCACGAGACAACGTACTGATTGCCCTGTCGAATTTAAGCAAGGGCGAAGCGGTAACGTTTGGAGACCAGTCGTATGTATTGGGTTCCGACGTGCGCGCGAAGCACAAGTTTGCGACGCAGGATTTCCCGACTGGCGCGGACATTGTCATGTACGGCGTGTTGGTGGGAAAAGCGGCCGAGCCGATACGGCGAGGCGAGCTGCTGACCACGTGCAATGTTCATCACGAAGCGGCTCGGTTTCGCGACAAATTGCGAGAATACGCGTGGAACGCGCCTGACGTTTCCAAGTGGCAAGGGAAGACGTTTCGCGGATATCACCGATCCGATTGCCAGGTGGGAACGCGCAACTATTGGGTGGTTGTGCCGCTGGTTTTTTGCGAGAACCGAAACATCGGAGTACTGAAGCAAGCGTTCGAGGAGGAATTGGGCTTCGCGCCGCCGCAAATTTATCGACAACAAGTGGCAGAGCTGGCGCGGCTCTACAAGGAAGGCCGCACCGAGGAACTCAAGAGCGGCCATGCAGCCGGGAACGATGTAGCACCCCGTCGCGCACCGCTGTTTGAAAATGTGGACGGCATCCGATTCTTGCTGCATGAAGGCGGCTGCGGCGGAACGCGGGAAGACTCCAACAATCTTTGCGGGTTGATCGCCGGCTACCTGCACCATCCGAATGTTGCTGGAGCCACGGTGCTGAGTCTTGGCTGCCAGCACGCACAAATCCCCATCCTGCGCGAGGAGATTCGCAAGCGAAATCCACAGTTTGATAAGCCGCTGGTGATTCTGGAGCAGCAACAAAGTGGCAGCGAAACGCAGATGATGGGCGAGGCGATCCAAAAGACGTTCCTCGGCCTCATCGAAGCGAACAAGAGTGTCCGGACAGAGGCGCCGCTTTCCAGTTTGTGTGTTGGCTTGAAATGCGGCGGCTCCGATGGGTTTTCAGGGCTTTCCGCAAATCCGGCCATTGGCCACACGTCAGACCTGCTTGCCGGGCTGGGTGGGCGAACAATTCTCTCCGAATTCCCCGAGCTGTGCGGTACGGAACAGGATTTCATCGACCGCAGCGTTTCCAAAGAAGTGGCGGACCGCTTCGTGAAATTGATGCAAAGCTATGGCGCGCGCGCCAAGGCGGTTGGTTCCGGGTTCGAGATGAATCCCAGTCCGGGAAATATTCGCGATGGATTGCTCACGGACGCGATGAAATCAGCAGGGGCTGCGAAGAAGGGCGGCACGTCTCCGGTCACGGGAGTTCTGGATTATCCGGAATATTCAACGGGTGCGGGATTGAAGCTGCAATGCACGCCGGGAAATGATGTGGAGTGCGTAACCGCGCAGGTTGGCGCGGGCGCAAGCGTGGTTCTGTTCACCACGGGACTGGGAACGCCAACGGGGAATCCCATTGCACCAGTTGTGAAGCTGTCCACAAACTCCGAGCTCGCACGCAGGATGGAAGACATCATCGATATTGATACCGGCTCGGTCATCTCCGGGGAAACTACGATTGAAAAAATGGGCGAGGAAATCCTGGACCTGGTGGCCCGTGTAGCCAGTGGAGAATTGCGAACCAAGGCGGAGTTGAAGGGTCAGGAAGATTTCATTCCCTGGAAAAGAGGTGTTTCGCTTTGAGCGGCCAGCAAGCAACGAAGCAGAATTTTCGACTGGATGGCAAAGTAGCGGTGGTGACCGGAGGCGGCAGCGGTATTGGGCGCGCGATCGCTAAGCGTTTTGCGGCGAGTGGCGCGGCGGTGCGGATTCTGGATCTCAACTTGAAAGATGCGGAGGAGACTGTTCAGCATGTTGCCAAGAATAACGGGCAGGCCACGGCGTTCGCCTGCGATGTGACTGACCAGTCCAAGGTGAAAGAGGTGTTCAGCCAGATCTTTGCGCGAGAAAAGGTGAAAATCCTGGTGAACAATGCGGGAGTATCGCACATCGGCAACGTCGAGAGCACGACGGAGGCGGACTTCGACCGCGTGTTTCGCGTGAACGTGAAAGGCTATTACCACTGTATGCATGCTTGCGCCGGCCACATGAAAGCCAACGGTGGAGGCGTGATCCTGAATATGGCTTCGATTGCGGGTTCCGCGGGACTCGGCGACCGTTTCGCTTACTCGATGAGCAAGGGCGCGGTGATCGCGATGACCTATTCCGTCGCCAAGGATTACGTGCAGTACAACATTCGCTGCAATTGCATTTCACCCGCCCGCGTGCATACGCCGTTCGTCGACGATTACCTGAAAAAGAATTATCCCGGGCGCGAGCAGGAAATGTACGAGAAGCTGGCGAAGACGCAGCCGCTCGGGAGGATGGGCGAGCCCGAGGAGGTGGCGGCGCTGGCGCTTTTCCTGTGCTCGGACGACGCGTCGTTTGTCACCGGCACGGACTATCCGTTGGACGGCGGCTTTCTACGGTTGCATGGCTGAGTTATGGATCTTCAGCTGAACGGCAAAGTGATTCTCGTAACGGGCGGGGCGAAAGGAATCGGAGCGGCGATCGTCCGGGAGTGCGCAAAAGAAGGCGCGATTCCCGTGATCGTGGATAAGGATGTTGACACCGGCAAAGCGGTGCAGGGTGAATTGCGCCAGGCCGGCATGGCATGTGAATTTGTGGCGGCGGAACTGAGCGTGCCTAAAGCTTGCGCCACCGCGGTTGAAACGATCGTCAAGACGCTAGGGCATCTGGACGCGCTGGTGAACAATGCGGGCGTGAATGATGGAGTCGGCCTGGAGCGCGGCAATCCAGAAGAATTCGTGAAATCACTGGAGCGCAATCTGGTGCACTACTACGTCATGGCTCACTTCGCGCTTCCTGCACTGAAGAAGTCGCGAGGCTCGATCGTAAATATCAGCTCGAAGACGGCGGTGACCGGGCAAGGTGGAACCTCGGGATACGTCGCGTCGAAAGGCGCAATCCTGGGGCTCACCCGAGAATGGGCAGCAGAACTCCTCAGCCTTGGAATTCGGGTGAATGCCGTAATTCCCGCGGAAGTGATGACCCCGCTGTACGAACAATGGCTGGCGAAGCATCCGAATCCGCAAGAAAAACTGCAGCGAATTGTCTCCAAGATTCCGCTGGGACGGCGAATGACCACAGCCGAAGAAATTGCTGCCACGGTGGTGTTCTTGTTGTCGGAGAAATCCGGCCATACGACGGGCCAACATCTGTTTGTGGACGGCGGTTATGTGCATCTGGATCGCGCGCTTACCTGAGGAACACGCCGAATGACACACGCTCCGCTGCCGTTTGCACCCAAGGCTGAACCTGCGCCGCTGACCGAGCGTCGCTACCTGCTTCCCTTCTTGCTGGTCATCAGCCTGTTTTTTCTGTGGGCCTTCGGCGTCAACCTGAACGACATTTTAATCCCGCATCTGAAGCGGGCCTTTGGGCTGAGCGACTTTCAGTCTTCTTTTATTCAGGTGGCGTTTTTCGGCGGCTATTTCATGGCTGCATTTCCCGCCGGGTGGGCGATGGAGCGCATCGGCTACAAGAAAGGCATTTTGCTGGGGTTGCTGCTATGTGCGTCAGGCGCGGTGCTGTTTCTCCCGGCTTCTTCGTACGGAGTGTACGGGTTCTTTCTGTTTGCCCTGTTTGTGATGGCGTGCGGGCAGAGTTTTCTGGAAGTGGCCGCCAATCCCTACGCGACCGCGCTCGGGCCTGCCGGCAGCGCTGAACGCAGACTGAATTTTGCACAGTCTTTCAATGCGACGGGCGCGGTGCTTTCGTCACTTCTGGGGCGAACCTTTATTCTGACGGGAGTTGAATACGCACCCGCACAACTTGCGGCCATGAGCTCGGCGCAACTGGCGGCTTTTCGCGCCAGCGAAGCCAGCACCGTAAAGGGGCCGTATCTGGCAATGGCGGGCATCTTTGTGTTGTTAGCGGTTGTGTTTCAGTTCACGCATTTGCCGGACGTTTCAGAGGCCGGCAAAGAAAGCGACACGGCCGTTTCGCTAGCCGATGCAGGGAGCGTACTCGCTCACCGGCACCTGGTGCGAGGAGTCATCGCGCAATTTTTCTATGTTGGCGCGCAAGTCGGAGTGGCGAGCTTCGTAATTCGGCTCACGCAGTTTTCGATTCCCGGAACAGCTGCGAAACTTGCAGCCTACTGTTTATTGTTCCACCTGATCGGTTTCACGGCTGGACGCTTTATCGGTTCCGGCTTGATGAAGCGCGTTCCGGCGCACGGATTGCTGTCGCTGTTTGCCGGCGCGGCTTTTCTTTGTGCCGCTGTGGTTTTGCTGGGATCTGGCGTGTTTCCGGTAGCCGCCGTTGTGTTGCTCGGCTTCTTTCATTCCATCATGTTCCCCACGATTTTCGCTCTAAGCATCAAAGATCTCGGCCCGCTGACGAAACGGGGCTCGTCTCTGCTGGTGATGGCTATTATCGGGGGCGCAGTCTTTCCCGCGATCATGGGACGAATTTCTGACGCTGCAGGAATTCAGAGGGCCTTCGTGGTTCCGCTGCTCTGCTATCTCTACATTCTCTATTTCGGCATGTCCGGATACAAACCAGCCCCGGCGACGTCGTTGATAGGCATACCGGCGGAAAGCGAGGGCCTGTCCGCATGAATCGGCGCTATTGCCTGACACTTGATTTAAAGAACGATCCCGCGTTGATCGCCGAATACAAGCGTTATCACGAGAACATCTGGCCAGTTATCACCAAGAGCATCCGCGATGCTGGCGTCGAAGATCTGGAAATTTACCTATTCGGAACGCGAATGGTGATGATTCTGGAAGTGAACGAGTCTTTCTCTTTCGAGAAGAAGGCGGAGTCCGACCGAAACAATCCGGCTGTTCAAGAATGGGAAAATCTGATGTGGAACTTCCAACAGCCTTTGCCGCAAGCTCGCCCGGGAGAGAAGTGGCTGCTGATGGAAAAGATCTTCAAGTTGGATACGTAATTCCCCGTGAAAAAAAGTCGGACTCGAACGTGCTCGTAGTGAGAGCTTGGTGAGAGCCAAGCGTTGGCGAACGTTTACGGGCAAATTGCAAAAAGTTTAGAAGGCGGAAGCAGAGAAGCAATCAGCATCTTAGGACAGGTAGATGAGGGCCTGGAGGAACGAAGGGAGCGCACCAAATTGAACCGAATGAGATTTCAATGTGACTCGGTCGTAAATGGTCAGTTTGGAACGCCGCAGCGTGCCGATTCAAGCCACACTTGT